>NZ_JBMPPL010000010.1:0-216412 GCF_049339485.1 Undibacterium sp. TJN19 | reverse complement strand
GGTCCAATGTGGTCGCCAACAGCTACAGCATCACGGCCAAGGCGACTGACAGCAAGAACGCCACGACAAGCAGCGCACCTGTCACCGTCAATGTGGTCAACAATAATGCACCAACGGTCAGTTTGACCGCTAACCCGGTGAATGCCACCGCCCCGGCCACCATCATTCTGAATGCGACAGTTGCCGACAGCGATGGCAGTATCGCCAAAGTGGAATTTTATAATGGCGGCAGCTTATTAAGCACCGTCACCACTGCGCCATACCGTTTCAACTGGAATGATGTCGCAGGCGGCACCTATAGCCTGACAGCCAAAGCCACAGACAATCTGGGGGCAAGTCGTATCTCGACCCCGGTAACTGTCACGGTGGCGGGTCATGCGGTAAGAATGTATGACATCCACACTGACCACCTGGATACACCAAGGGTCATCACCGATAGTTCAGGGACAGAAGTATGGCGCTGGGATAGTGCTCCGTTTGGCGAAACACTGCCCAATGAGCAGCCAACGAATGCAACCAGCAAATTCACGTTCAATATCCGCTTTGCAGGTCAATACTTCGATCAGGAAACGGGGTTGCATTACAATTACTTCAGGGACTATGATCCAAGAACGGGACGCTATGTAGAGTCTGACCCGATAGGCTTGGCAGGGGGCATGACTACCTATGGGTATGTGGGGGCGAATCCGGTTAGTGGTATAGATCCCAACGGACTTATACTTCCAGTGTTTGGCCGAGCGCTGGCCGCAGCAGCGGCATGTGCACGTAATCCGGCTTGCCGTACTGCTGCCATGGCAGCATCTGCAGCAACAGCTAAAGCTGTGAGCGATATATGCAATACCGCCTACAAGAAATTTAAAAACTGGTATGCACAAGATAATAGCGCTCCTAACGGTGCAAGTTCTCCACATATTGACCCACAGGAGGTTGGAGGGAAGACACCAGATGAAATTGAGGGAGTGGCTGGCGATAAGGGGTTGCAGCCTAAAGGACCTGATCCAAAAGGTGGCCGTGGATCCTATGTAGATCCTGTAACTGGTGAGCAGCGTATATTGATTCATCCTGGGGCTGATTGCGGGCCTCACTGCCATGTGAATAATCCACAAGGAGAGCGCTTGGATATCAATGGAAACGTAGTGGCCCCAGAATCTCCAGAAGCCCATCTTCCGTTAGGAAAACGTTGAAAGGAATAATCATGCATGATTGGACGCTTATATCGATACTTTTTGATTGGAGTGAGGATTGTGTGAGCCTTAAGTTCAATAATACGACCGCGGATACTGTTCACTTGATAGCAAACAAAGTTGTTACGCTCTTTGTTCCAAAGCGAAACGAATGGGGAAGAAGCGCAAGTGTAAATGAAGTTATTGGACCTAACCGTCAATCAGATGGAACCGAAATTTTAAAAATTGAAATGCAGTCAGGCGATGTTATAGAGATTGCCGCTGCTCATTTTGTATTGCCTAAATTTTGATCCGAGAACGGGACGCTATTTAGAGTCTGGCCCGATAGGTTTGGGGGGCTGACTACCTATGGGGATGTGGGGCGAATCCGGTTAGTGGTATAGACCCCAACGGACTTATACTTTCAGTGTTTGGCCGAGCGCTGGCCCAGCAGCGGCATGTGCAAGTAGTCCCGCTTGCCGTAATGCTGCCATGGCTGCATCCGCAGCAACGACTAAAGCTGTAAGCGATATGTGCAGTAAGGCTACAAGAAATTTAAAAACTGGTATTCACAAGAGAATAGTTCATCTGAGGGTGCAAACAACGAAGGCGCTAAGGATGGCGACAAGACCAGCAATCCTGACGGCCAGAAAACGGATGAGAATCAGAATTCGGTTCCAGACAAACCTGACGGTAAAGTAACCGTACTTTCGGACAAGTGGTGGAAAGATCAAGGGATTGACCCACATGAAATCAAGGATGGACAGGGCGATTCGCGGCGTAATCTTGGTATCGATAAGAACGGTAATATTTGGAGCGTTGATCGTCGCGGATCAGGCAATCCACAGTACGAAGACAATATTCAGAATTATCGGTAAGGGTGAAGTATGAATACGATTAGTTGGGAGAAGGACGCGAACGGCTGCTCTGCGATTGCAAAACAATCAAAGGATCGAAAGTTTATCTCGCCAACGGCATCAGCCTCGCTCGTAAAGGGACTAATGCATGAAGTCATAAACATCAGTGCTAGTTTCTCCGAAAATGATGTGATTGTCTTTTCAAGGGTTGCAGGGATTTCGGCAATGGATGAGAAATCAGCTGCATTCTATGGATTGTACGTATCGAGTGGCATTGCTGACGGGCCTAACTATTGCATCAGGCGTTGCTCATGGAGTCGAGGTTTTGGCTTCATCGAAGATGTTTTGAAAGGGTTCTCTGCTCAGACAATGTTTTTCGATTTCAATGCCTTGCCATTCGAATTGCGTGAAATCGTTGAGCGCGTGGATAGCTCGTCAAAAGATGAATATCAAATTTTCTCGCAGCCCGCTAGTGATGGTCGCTTTATCGGCAAGCATATCTGTTATTTTGTGGCAGATGACTTAAAAGATTTGTCCTGTACTTATTCAGGGAAATCTTCGTCGAACCCTTCCGTCGAAAAACTGTTTGATGAGCTAGGGATAGTTTTCGATTCTATCAGTGTGGAGGGTGCTATTTTGCCAGTGGTGGATAGTTTCAGGATCTCGTATGCTTTTCAACACGTTGCCGAGGTTTTGACACATGAATGATGTCGCCGGTGGCACTTATAGCCTGACGGCAAAAGCCACAGACAATCTGGGGGCAAGCCGCATTCGACACCTGTCACCGTCACCGTAGCGGGTCATGCGGTAAAAATGTATGACATCCACACTGACCACCTGGATACACCCAGGGTCATCACCGATAGTTCAGGGACAGAAGTATGGCGCTGGGATAGTGCCCCGTTTGGGGAAACACTGCCTAATGAGCAGCCAACGAATGCGACCAGCAAATTCACGTTTAATATCCGCTTTGCAGGTCAATACTTCGACCAGGAAACGGGGCTGCATTACAATTACTTTAGGGACTATGATCCGAGAACGGGGCGCTATGTAGAATCTGACCCGATAGGTTTGGCAGGGGGCATGACTACCTATGGGTATGTGGGGGCGAATCCGATTAGTGGTGTTGACGCAAAAGGTTTGCAGGCTTTCCCAAGAGGTACGCCGTGGCCCGATTTTAATCCCATGCCGCCAGTCGTTCCCAGTATTACCAGAATCATCCGTGACATTCCAAAAGATGCTGTTAAGTGCAAAACTCCTGAAGGTATAGGAACAAAGTTGTGCAAACGGACGACACCCAACAGTTAAGGCTGTAAGCTTCTTACTGAACTTCCTCCAAATACGGCGTGTTGACGCAATAAAGGAGTGAACAAGCTATAGAGCATTTTGGGATCAGGGGCGCTAACCGAATCCAATGCTGCGCGATGGTCTGCTGATAGCAAAATTTCCAAAGCAGTGACGTTATCAACGATCTGCTCGACCCGACTAACGCCCATTAAGGTTGATGCCACACCTCTTTGAGCAATGACCCACGATAGAGCAATCTGAGTTTGACTGCGCCCGCTTTCATCTGCCACCAACTTGAGCGTGTCCAGGATTTTCCAATTTCGTTCAGTAAATAGGGAGTCGCCAAATGGATTTGCTCCATCTAGACGCTTGTCGTCTTCCGGTCTCCTCTCTCCGTCCTGAGCTGCTTCACGCGGAAGCCCAGCCGCTCGCGGTGCCGCGCTTTCAACACTCTTTCTTTCATACTTCCCTGTGAGCAGGCCGAAAGCAAGCGGACTCCATGGCACGATGCCCATACCGAATTCTGCTGCAAGCGGTACAAATTCGTCTTCGATATCGCGATTGGCAAGAGAATAGAAATATTGTAAAGCGATTGGCCCAGGCAATCCGCGCGTCGCAGCCAAGGTCGCCAGCTTTGAAATGTACCAGGCAGGTGTGTTCGAAACACCCCAGTAACGTATTTTTCCAGAGCGAACCAGAGTTGCCATGGTTTCCAATAGTTCCTCTGCAGGCGTGAGAGAGTCCCATACGTGCATCCAATACAAATCAATATAATCTGTTCGCAGTCTCCGAAGAGATGCTTCCAGAGCGGTACGTATGTGCTTGGCCCCATTACCACCAACGTGAGGTCCATGACCGTTTGCAAAACCCGATTTGGTTGCTATGACAATGCTGTCTCGCAAAGAACCATCTGCAATGAATTTCCCCAACATCTCCTCGCTGCGACCACTGGAGTAGACGTTAGCGGTATCAACGAAATTACCACCAGCTTCAAGGAAAGCATTGAAGACTGCTTGCGATTCTGGTTCTCCGGAACCCCAGCGAGCAGTTCCGAAAGTCATGGTTCCAAGGCAAAAAGGACTGATTACCAGGCCGGAGTTTCCAAGCGTGCGATAGTCATTCATAGGCATATCTTTACTTTCATAGTGATTGATAGGAAAATCATAAGCGAGATTTTAAATAAGTACAATCAATTTCATAGTGATCACTAAATAATATGAGCCCAACACCTAAGAAGAAGGGGCGCCCTCTGTCCTTTGACCGCGACGAAGCACTAAAAAAAGTAATGCTTTTGTTTTGGCAACATGGCTACGAAGCCACGTCGCTGAACGATATAACCACAGCCTTAGATGTAAAGCCGTCAAGTATCTATTCAGTGTTTGGAGATAAAAAAAAGCTGTTCCTCGACGCAGTGCATCTCTATTTATCTGGGCCAGTAACGTCTGAAATGATTATTGAGCAGGCTCTCTCGGCGTCTGAAGCTGCGCGAGAATTACTTCGAGTGTCTGCAGTCGGCTTTACAGGGGCAAATACGCCACCAGGTTGTCTGTTAGCGAGTTCAGCAATTAGTTGTTCCGATGCTGCCAACGATGTCAAGCTGGAGTTAGCCGTGATTCGACGCGACATAGAAGCGCGTCTTAACGCAAAAATATTGCAGTCCATTGCTCAAAAACAATTGCCGGATAATACGGATGCAGCGGGTTTGGCTGCAATGACTATGGCTGTCATTCAGGGAATGTCAACACTTGCCCGAGATGGAGCGACGCGTGAGAAATTACTGCATATTGGTGAGATAGCAATGCGAATTTGGCCGGAATCGAGTACCGCTTAAATATAGACTCCGTTCTGTATTGTTAAGCGTTGGCTTTAAATGCAGAGAGACTTCAGTGTTCGGATAACGGCGCGCCATGGGTGAAGGCTTAACGAGCCTGATGAAATCTTGAAACAGTAGTCTTTTCTAGGCACGCCTCTTTTTTGTCGTGTCTGTGCTTTCAAATGCCAACTACTACACTTTAAGTCGGTAGAGACAAGTTGCTACATCTTCGAAGAAAATCTGCCCAAGCTTGCATTAGTGGGCGGCGTTGTTCTAACAGATCAGTTCTATGGTAGGCTGCCTCCACCTTATTTTCCACTTGGTGAGCAAGTGAGCGTTCTGCCAAATCGCGTGAATGACCGTTCTCGCTGCACCAATCCCGAAAACTCGATCTGAAACCGTGGGCCGTGGCAACACGACCAGGTGTGTCACTGTGTGCTTTAACACGACGTAAAAAGCTGGTCAGTGTCATGTCTGACAATTCAACCTGATCGCGTGGTGACGGGAATACCAGCTTGTCATGTAAACTTTGCTGTTTCCTTAAAACTTCAATGGCACGTGCCGACAAGGGAACCCTGTGCAGCAACTTGGCTTTCATTCGTTCTGCCGGTACTGTCCAGATCGCATTTTCCCAATCCACTTCAGACCAGCTCATTCCTCTCACTTCGCCAGAGCGTGCTGCCGTCAGAATCAAGAATTCCAGCATCGGTCTTGTGACATCATAGCGTTCAGTACCATGCAGGTGTTTTGCTACAAAGGCAGGAATATCCTTCCAGGGCATGGCCGGGTGATGCTTAGTTCTAACCGATTTGCCAGGCTGTTGTGGCAGTAAATGATTGACCACAGTCACAGGGTTTGATTGACAGTATTCATGTGCCCAACCCCAAGCCATCACCGCATGTAACCGTTGTTTTAGTCTACTGGCCGTTTCAGCTTTATCTAACCAAATGGGACGCAGGGTGTCTGCGATGTGCCTTGGTAAAATTTTATCGAGCGGCAAACTACCGATAAGAGGAAAGGCGTACTCAGTGAGAGTATTGATCCATTGTTGCCCGTGTTTTTCATTTTTCCAACCAGGCAACAATTCATCGTGCAAAGCTTCAGAGGCCGCTTGAAAAGTTGGCACGGCTAATTTGGCTTTGGATTTAATTTTTTCCTCAAGTGGGTCAATCCCTTTCTCGATTTTCTCTCGCATTTGCATGGCGGTTTTCGCCGCCTCAGCAATGCCAATTTCAGGATAACTGCCTAAACCGGCGTTACGACGCTTGCCTGTATCTGGACTCACAAAACGTAGTACCCATTTACCGCTACCTTTTGTATTGGACGGATGCAATGCAAGACCTTTCACTCCGCCATGGGGGAGGGCTACTGAGTCGGGTTTAATATTGCGGGCTTTTAAATCAGTGAGAGCTGCCATAATCTTTATCTATTCGTAATGTAATTAAAGCTGGTATGCCATTCAGTATGCCATCTAGTGTTGGATTTGAATAGATTAATTTGGAATGTGTTGGACTTAAAATTTTTTAAGTTATTGATTTGTAAGTGGTAAATTTAATTATTTGGATTTTATTGGAATATATATTGGCGGACACAGCTTCCGCCAAAATACAGAAAAGCCCTTGATAATCAAGGGCTTTTCGCATTTGTGGCGTTGTGATTGAGATAGTTGATTAAAAAAATCAAAAACTATTCACCATCAAACGCTCCGGTATTTCTTGAACAAAAGATGTTTCTCTTTTTAATTACTTACCATCAAAGCTGTAAAAAATCGACATCGATCGCTTCGCCATTGTCATCGGAGATGACGGCATCTGATAGATGAAGATCGTCTTGATAGTCTTCATCTAAAAAAATATAAAGATCTTCATCTTGAAAATCTTCATCATCGACGTCCATTGGGCGGCGCATATCATTTTTATTTCGCGTGGGTGACTCAGTGAAATAATCATCAGCTTCATACAAATCATATTCTGACCTCGCAAATATACCCTTGCGTTGGGCGTCTTTGTTAAAGGCGGTCTGTGTTTTTTTATTGGCAGCAGCCTCGTGTATCAAGGAATTAATAGTAGTGTGCATGATGGAAGCCATAATTTTAGATTGACATGGACGGTTTCTAGTAGAGCGTGCAGACATTAATTTCTCCAATAGGGCCTGACTGATTGTCGCGGATTGGTATCGGTGAATGCGATTAACCAGTGACGTCATCATAAATTTAACGTGACCTAAGTACAGTCGGAAAATGTGAAAGCGATTTGTAAGAAAACACGCAGTCATTGACGATGTGAAAACTTACACAGTCTGCAAAGCACATTGCAGTGCCTTCGTGCTGTAAGTAGTTTTAGCCTGATCTGCTCAGTATTCGAAAAGCAGTTTTAGATTGGGAGATGGACGTCTTATCTGCACGTCTTTTCAAGGGCATGATGTTTTGCCTGCCCGAGGTGAAATTTAATTGCAGCGTAGTTGCCATGTTCTACGCAGCCGCATTCAGCCTGCCGGCTTCTATTGTGCTGCGTAATTGGGTTCGTGCAGATGTGGCTCTTTAGTATGCTTTACGCGTTTTCAACAGGTATCGCATCTTTTAAGGCCTGCTCTTCCTCACTAAGCTTCCTGTCTTCAGAAATCTCCAGCGCGATTCCTGCTGCCGCTTCAGCCGTCATGCCGTCTGTGCGGCGCAGGTATTCTGCTTCGCCAACGATGTCGTCCATTTGTACGGCCAGGTCTTTGGCTTGTGCGCTTTCACCAGGCAATTCAACCTTTAGTTCATCAACCAGCATCAGCAGTGTGGCGGCGACGGGCAAGGCGAGCAGTGCGCCGCCTATGCCATAGAGCGTGCCGCCTGCGATCAGGGCGAACAGTACGATGGATGATGGCAGGCGTAGCGAACGGCCATAGACGATGGGAATAAGTATGCGACTTTCAAACTCCTCATAGCACAGCAACAGTATGCAGACTACTGTTGCTGCAACGCCACCAACGGCCAGGGCCGCGAGCACTGCGGGGACCATGGTCAGGAAGATGCCAACAAATGGCAATACGTCAACAATGCCGCCAAAGGCTGCTATCGCCAGCGCATTGGGTACGCCGCAGGCGGAGAGCAGTATGAACAGAAAGACTGCCATCAGCACGCAGGTCAGGACTTGGCCGCGCACATAGCCACCGACTATGGTTTCCAGGTTTAGCATGATGCGCGCCAGCTTGATATGATGCGCACGCGGTATCACGGCGAACAGTGCACCACGCAATCTGTCACGGTCTATCATGATGTACAAGGCCAAAAAGAAAGAACCTGCGCCATAGGCAATAATTGAAAACAGGCTTTTTGAAAAAGCCATTGCTTCGTTGCTATAGGATTTGAAGATTGCTGTGTACTCTATGTGCCGCAAGCCACCCGCCAGAGATTCGGTAATGGGGTACATGGAAAGAAAGTGAATCAAGCGGCCACGTAATTCCGGTTCTTGCTTCACCAGGCTGACGACCTGAGCGATAAACGGCGGTACGGTGAAAACTGCCAGTGCGATCAACACAATCATCAAGGCGATAAACACGATGGCTATGCTGGTAAAACGGGGAATGTTACGACGTCCTAGCCACTCGACTGCAGGGTTGAGCGTGCCTACCAGCATCAACGCGGTAATCAATACCAGGATTACCGGTGCGAGCTGAGAGAGTAGCGCAAAACCCAGCACAACAGCAACGATAGCCACGATGGTCGACCACGCCAGCTCTATGCGAAAAGTCCTCTTTGGTGCCGGTTGAGCGGTTTTTTGCGTAAATTTGTCTGTTGAATGGGGCATGTTAGCGCTGCTGTCCTTGGGCATTCAGTGCAAGTTCGGAAGGAACTCGCTTACTTGCCTCAGTATCGCAGGTTTTCCTGGCAGCATCTGTGCGCTAGCTCGCATGCAAATCCTTACATTGCGACAAATCAGGTTCTTGATCTTTTTACGCAACACTGTGCTTATTTTCATATTTCTATTTTTACTAGTTGTATCAGTTATTGCCCTTGGAAGGAGAGACCTGTTCTGAAAATACGGTGCTTGCTGGGATGTTGGCTAGTTGCGAGCTTCTTCTTATGGCAAACTATTTGCACGTGAAAGACAGCGTACATCACGAACGGGTCGACAATGAAGTAGTCGATCCCAATGATTTTAATGGGTGAACCTATTTCCAGGTTGCTGAAAACGTGGACTGCCTCATTCTGATAAACTGAATTTGTTATAAACCCGATTGCGTCCACCAGCCTTGGCGGCGTAAAGTGCCTTGTCTGCGGCCTGGATAAGTGTCAGTGGTTTGTCCTGGTATGGTAAGGGGATGAGTGCTTCGACACCGGCACTGACGGTAACGACACCTGTGGTATTGCCAGCATGATCTATCGCCATGTTTTGAATGGCAATACGAATTTTTTCTGCTATGGCTGTTGCTCCATTGACGTCTGTGCCTGGGAGTAAAACGCATAATTCTTCACCGCCATATCTGGCGGCCAGGTCACCAGAGCGATTTTGGCTTGATTTTAAAATCTGGCTGATTTTTCGCAAGCAATCGTCGCCGGCCGCGTGGCCATAGAGATCGTTGTATTGTTTGAAGCTATCAACATCGATCATGATCAATGCCAAAGAAGTTGCGGTGCGCAAAGCTCGGTTAAATTCTTCGTCAAGCGCCATGTCAAAATGACGGCGGTTTGCCAGTTCGGTAAGGCCGTCTTGCAATGATAGTCTTTCCAGTGTTTGATTCAAGGCCTGCAAGGCGTCCCTGGTTCTGACAACTTCGGCTTCGGCGTCAGCACGTTTCTTGATTTGACCAACAAGATAAAAGCCTATCGAACCAAGCACGATAATCAGTGCTGCCACTCCTGCTGAATGCAGATAAGTGTCAGCCCGCCAGTCAGCCAGCATTTCGTCTTCTGATAAAGCCACGGAGGTAAAGAGTGGATACTTTTCCATGTGTCGGAAGCTATTTTGCCGCATCACACCGTCTTGCGCTGACTTGGCGGTAAAAGTGCCATAAGCATGTTTCGACGCGTTGTCACGAAAAACTGTCGTGTTGAGCATGCTTTTGCCGATGGAGTCGGCCAGCAGAGGGCGACGTGTCAGCATGGTGCCGTTATTCAGCACTACGACGATAGAACCTGCGTCGCCAATATTGAAACTGTCGTAGAATTTATTGAAATAGTCGATATTGATGGTTGCCAGGGCGACGCCAGAGAAACTGCCGTCCCTATGATTAATTCTGCGTGATACAGTGAGTATCCAGGCACCGGTAGAGCGGCTGCGGAGGGGAATGCCAATATAGGGTTTGTCGTCTGGATGATCGCGATGGTAAATGAAATAATCGCGATCAGAATTATTTGCATTGATCGGCGTGTTTGCTTGTGAATTGACTAGCCAACGGCCATTTTCGTCATAAATGAATAGACCGTTTAGTTGCGGTAATTCTGCGACCCTGCGCACCAACAAGTTGTGCAGTCGTACCAAAGCGGCCGGGGCAATACCGTCTGCCTGTATTCTTTCTGTCAGGCCAATTAACGCAGTGTCGGCACTTTTAATGGTATCGTCAGCATGCTGGGCGATGGCACGCGCCATATTGGAAGTGGAAATTTCCATTTCCCGTAGCTGATTTTTTCTGGCAGCCCAACTGCGCCAGCCATCGATAAAAATCAATGACAAACAAACCAGCACGACAAAGCCCACTGCAAACCAGGTAATGGATGTTCGTTTCGAAATAATTGTGGGCGATTGAACTGATTTTCTCTCAGTTACCATAAATTTCTGTGTGACGTAGGTGACAGATCTAAGCTTTGTACACAATGCGATCAATCAAACAGGGTGTTAGCACCCGGCTTGCCGGACTTCCTACTGTGAACAGTATAATAAGAGATGACGAAAAGATAGTCTTTAAATTTAAAAAAAGGCAATCATTCTGGGTGGAATTATTATGTCAGAAAGAAATAATGTCTGCGTGAGCAGGTCTTGCTCCATTCTTGTCGCATGTATATTCAACATGCCTTCCACCATGTGGGGGAAGGCATTCCTTCAATAAGCCTGATGATATTGATTATTCACGCGGTTTCTTTTTTGATGTCACCGCTCTTTGGCGTTGCGGTTTTTCTCGTTGCGAGCGCAAATACAAATAGCCACCCAAGGTGCCTAAAATGATGATGGCGACAGCGATGATAAATGGCAGATTGCCTGACGATAGGGCGCTCCATGAGGGGTCGTAAAATAGCAATAACATGAAGATGATTATTGGTGGGAACAATACCAGCAGAAGCACCCACAAAAAGTATTGCCTTACAATGTTTTGTATAGGGCAATATCTGAAATACAGATACGCCATCAAGGCAATGGCGATGATAAAGCAGTTCATCAAAATGATCAGAGTCCATCTATGCTCGCAAACCTGACGGGCCAGGATCGACGGTAATTCGTTTTTCATCCCCGGCGCGTTTAAATTTTCTACCAGACACATCAATACCTGTTCTGACTCTATGCATGACTGTGGCTTTGCAGGAACTGGTTTGGCCAGATTGGCGATCGGCAGTGGCCAAAAACCTATGCCGCCAAAGTTGTAGTTCATATAGGCGATATCTGATTCAAGCTGTTGCCAGTTTCGGTTATCAAATTGCAGGACGGGGACGATGCCAAGCAGGAAGTCGACGCGATCAGCACCGCTCAGGTTGCTGTTAATGTCAATGTCATGACGCAGTTTTTTCTTGCTGTCGGTGCTAGGTTCGTCCAGCAAAATAAGATAGTAATCTTTATGTGCGGCACTGGGTTTATCGTGACCGGCTTCGATCTGTCTGGTGACTTTGCGCAGCTTGATCAAGTTGCTCATGCCGAAGGCACTGTCTTTGTCTTCCAGCGATGGCCGTGAGAGCAAAATATTGATTGAGATTTTATCGCGAGTCAGCCCTTGTTTTAAGCTTGCATAGAATTCATTGAAAATAAGTGCAGAGTCCGCATCTTTTGGATAATCGGAAAAATACAGCGTGACACCGTCTCCGCGTCTTGGCGTACGATTAAAGCCCAGGGTGAGATAGGGCAGGGCTTTAGAAAATTTATCGGTCAGTGGCGTGTGCAGCAAGGTGACGATGTTGTTTGCAAGTCTCTGCATGACAGCCTGTTTGCTCTCACGTGGATATTTATTCCATTCGCTCCAGTCAGCTTTTTGCACTACCCAGTCAACTTTGGTATTGTAATCACGGGCTGTACTGATGAACCCATTCGGCTGCGCAGATCCGTCATCGATTTTGAATTGTCCACCGCCGACAAAATCATTGCTTTGCCGCAGTTCGCCCAGGTTATCAACGCTCAAACCATAATAGGCAACGCGGTTTAACATACTGAAATTCATTAATTGTACTTTGCCCTGATTTGCCCAAAATGGGTAAAAGCCGTAGACGACGCCTGCTGCCATGGTATCAAGTACGCAACCGCAGGCACCACCGTCCCACTGGATTGGCGTTGCTGGGTCGGGATAATTTTTTCTTGCTGCGTTGTCGACTACCGTCGCCAGGTAAGAATCAAAAATCTGGTCTACGCCATCGTCCGAAGTTTTCAGTTCTTCCTTGCTGCATTCTTCAAGGCGACCGCGCGATTTGGAAAATTGATCAAAAATGGCATTTAAATCTGGTTTGGGTTTCCCTTTATTGACACCGCTCTCCAGATTCGTGAGTTCAGTTTTCAGCAATGCAAGTTCGTCATCGCTGACACGCAGGCCTGCTACATATTGATTTCCGCGTGGCAGGTCTTTCTTGCAGGTAGCGATTGAATAGAGGATTTTTGCCTTGGCGGCGCTATTGAACAAGGCTTGATCAGGGTATTGAACATCCTGAATCTCCTTTAACATTTTAATGATAACCGCTGGTACGCTGGCGTTGCGGATATCCCCTTTCAAATCATTTTTCAGATTGAGCAGTGATTGTGCGTTTAATTGCACACCGTCTACTACTTCTGCGATTTTGACCAGTTTGGCTGTGGTGGCGGCAATTTCTTCAGGGCTAAAATCTTTCAAGGCATCGCTGATATTGGCTTCCAGTTCAGTTCTGTCCTGAAAGTAATTATCATTCAATTTTGCCAGCGCTTTTAATATAGCATCATCGACATTCTGTTTTTTTAACTCAGCCAATTTTGTCTGATTAATCTTATAGCCGACCACATCCATGACCTGTCGCTCTATGGTTGGCCATAGCTGCTTATACAGTTGCGCACGATTGCCCAGTGCCTGATTGACGGCTGCTTTCAGTGCATCGACAGAATCAAACTCTTTGTCTTTCAACGTCGTCAGCGCGAGGATGACATGGTCTTTACCTCCCAGCATGGTTAAATCGTCAGCGGTCAGGGTATAGGTATAGATCGTATTGGGTTCGCGGTAATCATCACCCAGGTTATTGTTTGGCCGTGTTTTTTTTCTGGCCAGATAACGTCTTACCAGGGCTAACAGTTCGGCATCACTGCCTTGTCTTCTTACCTGGAAATCCTGACTGCGTTGTGGTTCTGGTTCTGCATTGTCCCAACTTTCAAAATCGGGACTGATAAGTATGGCTGACTCAGCTGGATACAGCTTGGTGAATGCTGCCACTCTTGCCACGGTAGATGGTAATCGTCCTGCCAGGTCGCCATCAATGGCGGTTTTGAAGTTGAAACACAATCTTTGTAGCCACGATTGGGTAATGGGACCCAAAATACCATCCGATAGCGGGTGCTCAGGCAGAGCGAAATCATGCTTCCAGTCTGATAGATCGTGATAGATCA
This sequence comes from Undibacterium sp. TJN19, assembly GCF_049339485.1. Taxonomy (NCBI): domain Bacteria; kingdom Pseudomonadati; phylum Pseudomonadota; class Betaproteobacteria; order Burkholderiales; family Oxalobacteraceae; genus Undibacterium; species Undibacterium sp. TJN19. Next base: position 202,545 of record NZ_JBMPPL010000010.1, on the reverse strand, counting down.
ATCCCATTTGCTGTTGTAACTGCAATATGACCGCGTGACTGAGACTGGAAAGCGCTGAACGGCGCCAGGCTTTTTCGTAGCTTATATAATTGGGTGTATTGGCCAGCGCAGACGGTATGCCAACCTGCACACTTGTCACCGCAGGTTTGCTGGAGCTGACTGTGGCGGGTTTGGCTGGCAAACCTGTAGCGCTGGAGACATTTGCCACACTGGCAGCGCTGACCGTATCCGCAGTTTTAGGTTTGCTGGCAGTAGATGTGGAAGATGCGCTTGTGGAACTGGCGGCATTGCCCGGGCTCGCTGTAGTCGCTGAACTCACCGGTATAGCACTGGCCGAACTCGCCGCGGAGGCGAATTTTTCATCTGCTATTGCCAGGTTGTTGTAATGCAGACAGCCAATCGCCAAGGCTGCTGCAACATTGCAGGCGAAACGGGGGGTAAAGATTTTATGCATTATGGTGTTCATAATGTTTTTCCGTCCTTCATTAATTCTTTGCCGATGCCGGCGATTAAATCGTTTTGTGTGATGGTCTGGCGTTGCATGCGAACAGCGCGTATGGCTGCATAACGCGCGACGTTAAGCAAGGCACCGCCAGATAATTCATATTTTTCTGCCAGTTTGTTGAAGTCGACATCTGGCCCCAGGCTATCTGGCTGCGAAAACAGGGCACTCCACAGCCGTCTGCGTTGTACCGCATCTGGCATGGCGAAATACACTTCACTCTGAAAGCGACGTGCAAACGCCGCGTCAATATTGGCTTTTAAGTTGGTCGCCAGTAGTACCACGCCAGGGAAATCTTCTACTCTTTGCAACAGGTAGGATATTTCCTGGTTCGCATGTCTGTCATTTGAACTACTGGTTTGAGTACGCTTGCCAAACAGTGCATCTGCTTCATCAAAAAATAATATCCATTTTTTGTTTTGCGCCTGGTCAAAAACGCTGGCCAGGTTTTTTTCCGTTTCACCTATGTATTTCGATACAATCATGGATAGATCGATGCGATACACGTCAGCGCCCACGGCTGCACCTATCAGGCATGCTGTCAAGGTTTTTCCCGTACCCGGTGGGCCATAAAAGAGGCTGCGGTAACCCGGCTTGACGGTTTTTTCCAGTCCCCATCGCTGCAAAATTTGTTCTGGCTGCCTTAGCCATGTGACAATGTTTTCAACTTCTTCCATCACTTCTTGATTTAATACCAGATCTTCCCAGCTTAGTTTGGTATGCATAAGCTTGGCCGGGAAGTTGGCGCTGAAATCAGGTTTATGGATTTCACCACTGCTCAGTCGCTGCAAAAATTCATTGCTTAGCATCAGTGATGCGCCAAAAAATGGCTCGCCACTCGCCTGATGCTCCAGACGCAAAATACCTTCGCGGAGGAAGAAATGTTCCTCCTGAAACAAACGTGCCACAGCGAAACGCAACTCCAGATCTGTGCCTGCCAGAATAAAGGCAGCGGTTTCACAAGTAGGTAAAAAACCGCCATGAATCTTGCCACGCCAGCCGCCAATTTCACTGTAGCCACGACCAATCTGGGTATTTTGTAACATGAAAATATCCAGTACCTGAGGCCGCAAATGCGGTAAAAATGCCAAAAGAAAAACGATACGTTCTTCAAACCCCATTTGATATTGGCGAACCAGTCCGGCATAGGTGGAGTTATCTTTGCTCAGATCAGGTGCCGGACATATTTCCCGCAATTGACGTGTTTCATCCGCCTGATTGAAATAGGCATTAAAACGGGCATCACAGACCTGGGTAAACCAGCTTATTTCCCGTTCCAGGCAAGCAGCATTTTCAGTCATGGTTGGTTTCTATTTAATTTGTTTTCTTATCCGCGCCAGCTTGTGTGAATCGGCTCTTGCATCCACGGAAATCTGGTCAGTGCAAAGCTCCAGGGCAGGCGATCCAGCAGCATGTCGAAAGTACCCGGCAATACTTTCATTTGCCAGGCATCATCTTGCCAATACAAATGTGCCTGTCGTTGCAAAAATGTTTCGCGCAAGCCCTGGTTTGAGGTATTGCCAAGTGCTCCCCAGTTGGTAACAATGCCTGCCAATAATTGTTCTATCGTGTCCCGTTCGGTATCGCTGATTTCAATGCCACGGCAAATGGGTGTCCCACCCTTGATGCCGCATAATAATTTATTGAGTACTAACTGATATTCTGGTGTTTCCAGCTCACCAGTCACAATAAATTGCAGCAAATGCACAGCTCTTTGGGCACAAGCTTCATCTTGAAAGCGGCCATCTTTCGTCAAGTCAAGAAGACCAAACAAACGCTGTAAATAGGGGGTGACCAGAATAAGGCCACCGTTGTTGATATAAATATTATTGACATCGATGTCGTAATGAACGGGCTCATCTGGTGGCTGTCCTGATGTATCCGGCTGAAGGTTTGGTGACACTGCCTTCACGACTTTTTTAACTTCTTGCGAGTTGGTGTTTACATGAGCTTGTTTGTTCAGCGCGGGGTTCATCATTTTATCCAGCCATGCGGTTGCGTCTGGGGTTTGATAGTGCACGGCCAGGCCTTTTATCAAAGCTTGGGTAAAATTTTTATCTGGTTTAGTCATCTGCTCGACAAACAAGGCTTCATACACGATCTGCCAGACGAAAGCAGCTGTGACCGGAACGGCGACGTCGAGATTGTCTTCCAACTGTTGAAATAAAATAGGTAGTGCGTCTTTAAATTCTGGCCTCAGTTTGCCAAGCAGGCGTTGCAGCGATGAACCAGGTATAAGTTTTACCAACCGCCTGACACTTTGTGGATCTGCCAAAGCGTGTGCCAAAATGCCGGATAATACATACTGGTTGTCGCCGAACAGGTCTTGTAGTTTCAGCGTAAATAATATTTTTTGTTCATTGTCAGGCTCAGCCATACGTTGCAAACTGAAGGCAAGCATAGCTTCACTGGCAATTTGTGTGGAGTTGGCCTCGTTTGATATTTTATTTGCTGATGGCAGTGGTTTTTTTCCTAGGTCTATTGCATGTTGATTTATCGGGATTGCTTTATTAAGCGCTTGCAAGGCAGAAGATGCGGCAATTTCTGGCATTGCTGGGTCGCCTGATCGCTCTTGTCGCATCGTCTGATTCAGCAAATGCTGTATGCCTGCGCGATAATCAAGTCCAGCAAAGGCCGCGGAGGAAAATCCTGATTCTGCCTGGTTGAATAGTGCCAGCCCGGTTTTAGGCAAGCCAGGTATGGTCTTGGTAAATAATTGCCAAAATTCCGCCTGTTGCGAAGGCGGGCGTTGATTTAATAGCGAAAAAATAATTTCCTGCCATTCTGTCTCACTAAATTGAATACTGTTCAAATCGCCTTCACTGATTGTCTGAATGAATTCGCTCAACAACTCAGGAAACTTATTTGCGAGCGAATGGATAACTGGCACGCAGTTATTCTTTTGGGTATCAACCACTCTATTAAGTTCGACTTTATCAGCGTTATTGATGGCTTCAAACTCTTCAATTTTCTCGTTTGAGATGCGCTGCTGCAATAATTGAAGGTATTGGCGACCATACAATATGGTTTCCAAAGTGTGAAACAAAACGGGAGGTTTGCTGTCGCTTAACTGGTCGTGCCAAGCTTGCGCCAACTCAATCATATCGGCTTCATGATTGGAGCGGCTTACAAACAAGCTGATAGATTTTCTTAAAAAGTCTTCTCTGGAAAATGCCCCTGTGCTTGCCACCAATGCGAACGATAAGCTATTTGCCAGCATTTTTTCTTTGAGTTTTTCTGACGCAAGCGGTTTTGCGCTAAGGGCATAGCACACATCCCAATGCTTCCAGATGGAAGCTAATATTTTCCCAGCCTCTGGCGAGAGTACACCTATCAGATCAATGATCAGGTTTGGGTTTGTGCGCGCTAGCAAGCGACGCTGTTCTTCAGGTCGCACCATGTAGCGGCGTAAGCCCTGTGCCAACAAATCCTTTTCTTCTGCAATCAATTTAGACCAGACAGGTAGCAGATTCTCTACATTGGCTTGTAGCAGTGCCTGGGCAATACGATGAGGTAAATTTGCATTGATATGTGAAGGAGATGGCTGTGGCGGCGTTGCTGAAATTTTTTGTTCAGTCGCATCTGGCCTTGGCGTTACGCCGGGTATGAACGCTTCATACAATACTTGCGCTTTACCAGCTACGTTGCTTGTATCCTGATCCAGTTTGGAAAGACTTGTTCCAGTATCTGCTGCCAATGATGCCAGGTCTGATGCTGGTGTGCGGTCGCCTGATGCGGTTTCATTTCCGGTTTTTTCACTTTCCTGATTTGAAATGAAGGCTTGTTCTTCAATAGAATATTTTTGTTTGAATACAGCTTCCTGCATAAAACAATAATCAATTTTTTCTTGCAGAAGTGCCATTTTTTTTGCGTTATCTGGATGCGCCATCCAAGCTAGATGCGCATCGTCAATAGCAAAGTGTTGAGACAAGGCGGATTGGTAGCGTAATTTATTTTCAGGCGTTTGCAGTTCTATTAGCCGTTGAAACAATACCAATAAGAAAATGGAGGTGGTTTTATTTTGCATGGCTTGCTCTTCCAGTGCGGCAAGCCAATGACGAATTCTTGTAAAGCCGATGGTGTTTTCCAGTAACTGGAATAGCCAAAGGCGAAACGCCAGGTTGTCCCAGGCAACTGATATGTCTGTTGTCTGGTTGAGAACTTGGGCCTGGGGCGAAGTGAAATTGTTTGCTTCGCTGTACGCTTCATTTATTTCATGTTGCGTCTCGAAATCTTCTCTTAGTTCGGGAAATGCTTTGTTGATTGCATCAATCTTTTCCTGCACAGGGTGTTGTTGGCTAACTACTCGTATCTGCTCTAAATCGACAACCTCTTGTTGCAGAATATTTTTTAATATCAAGCGCAGATAAATGCCAAGATCAGCGGAATCCAGTGCGAAATTTTCTATGGCCTGAAGGAAATTTTTTCTTGTTTCTTCTGTGTACTCGGTGTTGAGGTAAGTAAACAATAAGCGATAGAGTTGTGCGCTGTCGCAAGTATCAAGAGGCTTGCTGTCAAGTTTTAATTCTTGAATTAATTGATGGAAGTTTATTCTTTGTGCCTTGCCTTGTTCAAGCCAGAGTTGCAAATTTTGGGCAGCAACCGAGATAACAGAATCTTCTCCAGTCGAACTGTTGACTACATTTCCGTTTATCGTGGCGTCGACTGTGTTTGCTTCGGCTATGCGCGCAGTAAGGGTATCGGAGGTGTTTTTTGCGGCAATACGATCAGTTTCTCCTAGTAGAAAATCCAGATCCACTGCTTCCTGGTGCTGTAGGCTTTCGAGTAACAATTTCAGGAAAGTAACGGCATGTTCAGTTTCTTCACAATAAGCTTCTATTGTTTGCGACAAGGTGCTGTAGTCATGATTATTCTCATCCGCGTTATGACTGAACCACCAATTTAGCCATTGTTTTGCCTGCCTCACGGAGAGATCAATTTCCCATACGGAAAGCTGTCCTTGCTTCCATTGATGGAAATTTACTAGATCAGGATCTATTAAGGTTTCGGCCTGACCTGGAATGCGGTCGGTACTTGCCAAACTTACCCATTCTTGCAATGCCAAGTCGAGTTGATTGGCTTGTTGCTTTAGATCAGGCAGGCTAAGCCAGGCACGGGCAAGTTCTTTTGGATTGCTGATATCCATCAATAATGACTGAATGATTTGCTGCTGATTGACGGTGTCTGTTTCAGCTTGAATCAGATGGAGATATGCTTTGACCAACAACTGCTGTGGGCCTGATTTACTCAGATCTTGATTGGCATGAATAGCGATATTTTGGTATGCGGCTGGCCGATCAGATTCCATGCTCAACATCGCTTCCAGCATGCGCGGAGCTTGCTGTTGTAAATGCATAAGCAATGACTCTGCTTGTGGTTGCAAGATGCGCACCCAATCCGCCAGCATGGATCTTGGTAGTTGCAGAATGATTCTTTGACGTGATGATTGCTTAATCAGTGGCCATACTTCTCGCAATAATAAATATTTCTCATTGTCTCCAGATGCCCAAATATCGGTCAGGACATGGACATCTTCATCAATCAGGGCCGTATGCAGCATATTTACAAACGCGGCGACGGACGTGCTGACATCTGTATAAACTGGCGATAGTTGGTCAATGGCTGTGGGTATTTCCCTTGCTGCATGATGTAAAACCATGCTGTCCGTCCATACATCATCTGCATCCGCAAGCTTGGCTGCGAAAGATGACCCTCTGTCGGCAAGTTTGCGTAAGCGCGGAATGTCGTCCAGCAGCTCTTCAATCTGTACAGATTCAGGCTGTCTGGCCAGCAAGTAGGGCAATACTAAGGCAAGCAGCTTTTGCCGCTCCTGGATATCGATGTTTACAAGCAGTTTTTCAAAGGCACGCATCCCTAGCGGCTGCAGCACGATGCTTAACGCGTGAATTTGTTCCAGCGTCAGTTTTTCCAGCCAAAGTCGCCATGCCCCAGGCTGCGCCTGCCGGATAAGGTCAGCATGTTGATCAAATAGTTTGTCCCAATATGTTTCCAGCGTATCGGATTCGGCATTTTCCAGAGCCTTGTATAACTGCGTTAGTGTGATTTTTTGAGCCGGCAGACGTGAAGTGGCGATAGCTTTTTCGTCCTCAAGCAAGGTTTTTGTTTTACGCTGTTTCCCTTGCTTTAGAGGTACGTTTGCTGATGCTATAGGTTCGCTGGTTTGTTGTTCGTCTATAAGTCTCGCCAGTTTCTGGGGATTTTTTTCTTCAGTAATGTTTGCAGTCAAAATCTCTGGAAAATTGGTTTGTGATCCGGCATTGCTTATCTTGATGTTTGTTGCTTGCAAGACTTGCTGTAAAAACGCGTCGCTTTGTATCGTTCCAGGCGTAGTTTTCAATAAAATCGCCAGACCTGCATCGATCACAATAGCGGCCTGTGTTGGAGAAAAACGGTTTGCCAGCTGTTCTAATAGCCAGGTTGCTCGTGAATGCAAAATCGCAGCAAGGTCTTGCTGTCTGTCTGTTGGGAATTTTTTCAGCCAATGTGACCATCCTTGCGCGCGCGCACGCCTGATGGTATCTGCGTGACGGTGTATCAACTGCTGCCAATCAGTTTCAGTGATGCTTAATTTGCCTGTACTCAAGTCTTTGTACAACTGCTCCGGGTCAAAGCCTGGTACGCCTGTTTCCGATTTTTCGGCTGCTATATTTTTGCTTATCTTTTCAGAGCTTGTCTTTTTTCTGCTACCAGGCAGGATTTGTTTGAGAGCAGGGGATGCATTATTTTCATTGCCCCCTAGCTCTTTCCAGAAGAATTGAGGAACACTGATTTTTTCAGCTATTTGCTGTTGCCGGTACCGTGCTACTACGTGATTTACCTTACGCTTTTGTTCTTTACTCCATGTATGCAACAGGGCAGATATTGCCGCTGGCTGATGATACGTCTGTGGCAATAGCCAGTACCAATATGTTTGTGCATCCGCTTCGTTTTTACTATAAGTCTGCAATTCCAGTTGCGCCCAAAGAAGCATGGTTTGCGACTGCTCTTTGGACCAATGGACGATCAGCTTTTCCAGTGTCCGCATCAATTGTGACGTGTCGTATTGAAGAACCATGCGCCTGCGCATCAGACTATCGTCGATAAAGGCACGTACTGCGACAAGACCTGCCTGGGTGCTGGTGACCCTTTCCAATAATTGACTATGTGCATTACGTGGATCAGCCGCAGCAGCCCAGGCGAGTTGGCCAGTGCGCAAAAAATCTTCAAGATATTGACTGTCTTCAATTGCCATTTCTGCCAACAAAACAGGTTCCGTCGTTTGTTCACGGGGCATGCTCAGGGCCGAACTTAGTTGCGCATGCAGGCGCCGTGCAAATTCAGCCTTAAAATAGTCGGGTGCTATTTCGCCGAGGTCAATTTCCAGTTTTTCTATGCGTCTTATGCCATTTTTGTCGTCAGCTTGATCGAGTACCTGATCGATTAACACCAGCAGATCGTGACTTACCCATTCAGATAAATCTGATTCTTCCATTTGTCCGAATGCAAATGAGAAATCAAATTCCAGATCGCCGATGACGTGGGACGGTTTCATGGTCTTATAGCCAATGTCGGGGTGAAGAATGCTGCCTGACTATCTGCAACAAGGTGATTAACGCATCTGCCGCTTCATCAACGCTGGTGGCGTTTTCCCGGCTACGATCGTAGCGACTGAGTAATTCCAGCCATTTTTTATAGCGTTTCTCAAACTGGTTGAGGTAGACGTAATCAAGCCAATGTATTTCAGGCAAAATATGTGCAGGCAGGTTTTGCGCAATTAATTCTTCTATCCATGCGCGACAGGCAGGGTCTGCGAAACGGGCTGTAAAGCCGGGTAAAATAATGCTGACGCGATGTGCATAGAAAATTGGGTCGAGTTCTCTGTCTGTCTTGTTGCTATATGGACGTAGCAAAAGATGCTCCAGTACATGCATGCCTTCAGCTTGCTGACTCAGTTCAATCAGACGTTGACGCATACCATGCGCATAATTGACAGCCTGCTCTTCAGGAAGTGGAATCAGGTGCCAGAGCGCATCGCCGGTTTCATCTTCCAGACACAACCACAGCTTTTTATCCGGACGCGGTACTAAACGATAACGTCCCATATCGATACCTGCTGACAATAGCTCTGCACAGACCATGTCATGCGGCAGCCTTTTTAGCGGTGTGGCAATTGTCTCTTTTTGCAAAGACAAGGGAATGACATTACGTTTGTTTTCTACCTCATCGGGCACTTTGCCTAATTTGTTCAAATATGTTTTTTTGCTGACGAAGGCGGGTGATTGTGTTGAGAAGTGACCAGTCAGTGAACGCCCCGGGCCAGAGGTGTTACAACCTGTTAGCAGCAATATTTTGTGCTGCAGGCTAGCGAAATTTTCCCCGGCCCAGTAGGGTTTGAATAGATTTATTGCTGCACCGCGATTGGCGCTTAGTTCGCGTAAATTTTTTAGGTAATTGATTTTGCTGTCAATGATGAGCTGCTCATCTTCTTCCGGAAAATAGGTATTAAAGCGACGCAGTGCATCGGCGGGAAACGATTCTCCATACATTGCCAATAAGGTATCGAGTACCCGGTTACGCCGGTCACCAAATTGATCAAAATTAAGCAAAATTCTGGCACTAATGTCGGCACTGGCTGTGTCGGTATATAAGTTATCCAGACCGGGTATTTCCTTTGTACCTAAGAACTGTGAGAAATAGGTCTTTCTAAGTGGCGCGTCAAGTGAATACAAATCTGGAATGGCCTGCAGGGATTGCAGGTAATTTGCCATTAATTGTTCGAAAGAAAAAAGAAATCCTTTTAACTGTCTGGCTCTGGCGTGGACGTCAGGTGGTTCAGAACCGGGAATGCCGTAATGATTGATCCCGTAAATTGCAGGTGCATGCTCGCTGACGGTCGAGTATTCCTGGAATGGGCGATATTCACCCTTTGGCAGTTTGATCAATTCATCCAGATTGGCGTCGTGCCGGCGAAACGCGTGATGGCTAAACTCATATTTTTTTAAAATAAGCCTCACCTGTTCCAGTAAGGCGGCTTCCTGAGGAAGAATAAGTCTTTTTTCAGCAGGCTTATAGCCTGAAGTCTGCCGGTCAGTGGCGTGGTCATACACGAGACGCAGCAAATTCATTTGCGCTACTTCACTGGGAAAGCATAATACAGGGCAGGACTTCGTCCTTAAATCAAAATTCAGGTGATCGCATTTATTCAAATTTTGATCAAGCAGCTGAAAGCGATGTACCTGTTTGACACCGGGAATGCGGCGTATCAGCGCAATCAGGCTGACGACGTCAATATTGCTTGTTGTACGAGTGAAATATTGATCATCTATCTGGCCATGGCTGGTCAGGGGCCCGTTCAGTAACTCCTCCCAGCTCATACCCTTTTCGAGGGCTTCTTCAAACCGGGTAATGTGTGCTCCCGACGAAATCAGCATCGCGCACTGGAAATAAATATCTGCATAGATTTCTGGCGCTGGTCTTGATTCATCGATCTCGATTTCACCGCTAAGATAATGCGGCTCAGTTTTTACGATGTAGACGCAATCCAGGTCCTGGCAGATATTGCGGTTTTGTGCATAGATGGCTATGATGTCTTGCCTTACTTCTGCTTCACTGCGTAACTCAATTTCAGACAGTGGCTGATGCAATTTGACATAGATGGAAAAAAGACCTTCAACTTGCCCTGAATTAGCCGATGCCTGTAACCAGATATCGTCAATCTCGGGGATGCTATCGTAAATTAATTTGCAATAATCAACCGCCGTGACGGGGCGGACAGGCAGGATGTCTTGCGGACGGTAAAGTGCCTGACGCTCAAAATCGATGTTGCCTGATTCCAGCGTCAGGTAATCTGCCACCGAAAACCCGGATCTGTAAGCGAGATCGGTCAGACCATAGCAAAGCAGTTCCAGTAAGGTCACGCCTGGGTCATGCAAATTATAATCTGTCCATTGATGACCAGATAAAGCTTGCAGCAGTTCTACACCCTGACGGCGAAAGCCATCAAAATCAAGTCCGTCAGGATCTGCCTGCAGGCGCTTTATGTGGTCGTCAGCCAGCATCTGCTTGCGCCTCGCTTAATTGATGGTGCAATTGCTGGATTAAACGGTGTACACGGTTAAATGGCATCTCACCCAAAACTTCCGTTATCAAGCGCATCTGGCTTTTTGAAAATTCAAATGTGCCAACTGTATCTGCTGGGCTACCCGCAGGCAGCACGAGGCTGGCACGCTGGTTCAGGTAGCCTATCAGCTCAAATACTTGCTTGAATGGACGTTCTGACAGACCTTCAAGTATCAGATTGCCTTGGGCAAGGGTCATGTTGATAAGGATATTGCTCATGCTTGTTTTATTTTTTATTTTTTGTTTTTGGTTTGCGATGGCAAAGGGCGTGGTGCTAATTTGGGCTTCTGATCACTTTCCAGCATTTGTGTGTCCAGCCACAGTTGTGTCATGTGGTATTTGATCCAGACTTCACTGCCATACGTGCAACCTACGCGCATTTGCAATTTGAATTCAAATGGGGCGCTTGCATCTGTGCCTATCCAGCGCAACTCTATACGGCTGCATTTATTGCCAAAATGGCTTTGATGATAGGTGATGCTGGAGTTCGAATTGAATGCATTGAGTGCATAGGCGTGCATCAAAGCGTATCGGCCCTCAGCGTCTTTACCGCCAACGCCAGCGACGACTTCCCATGCCTGACACCCTGTCATGGCAACGCTGACGTCGTACCAGTTGCCATCGGCAGGAACTGCCATCTTCCCCTCCCTGCCAACACGTCCGCGTGCAGCAATGAAGCCGCCAACATCAAGCTCATGCCGGGGAGATGATTGCCGTATGCCCACTCGGCTGCGGGTTACGCCATCATCATCAACATGACTGGCAAGTGTCATCAGTGGGCGGTTTTTTTCTGCCTGGAAGCTAAGGTTATTGCTTCCTGTATCCAGACCTATGGACCATAAAGGAGTGCCTTCAACAATATTTTGATAAAAGCTCAATAATTTCCCGTCGCCTAGCTGAGCAACTTTAAAACCTTCACGTGCAGATTTTTCGAATCCTTCATCAAGCATATTGAGCATGGATTCGATCAGATCTTCGAAGTCATCTTCTGTGGGCATTTTGCCGTGCTCAAACTGCTGCTTCAGCATGGCGCGGGTTCGTCTTGTCATGATGCTTTCCTGGTCGGAATAATAAATGTTGAGCCAATTTTTAATTCATTGATGCCTATCGGTTTGGGAGGCGCCGATATAAACTCATCGATCAATACTATCCAGTGCTGGTTCATGGGTACCGCAATACTCCAGGGGTACACCGGGTAAATGCTGTTGCTCTCATACTGCGTCCTGGCGTTGTCCAGCATCATAAATCGCAAATCGATGCCTTGTCCGGCTGGAGTGATATGCAATAAAGAAAAACTGGTCACTGCTTCGACATAATCGAGATCGAGTAAAAATGAAATCAGATCGTGTTCGCGGATGCACCATCCAAAATGCTGTTGATAACCAGTGGGATGCCAGGGCGATAGAAAATCACATAAATATTGATTTATCTGGCTGCTATACCAGCCGCCGCGCAAACCAGCCTTTAGTTTTATCTGGCACCGTACCTGCACTTCTTCATAAACTGGATTTTCAACGCTGATGTGTGTGGAGGGTGGGGCGCAGCTTTGAATAAATTGCTGCACTTCATGGATCAAATGCCCGCTCAACAGAGGTTTTTGATTGAAGTGCCCCCCTTTGTTCAGATACGGGAGTGCAATAATCAATATATGGCCGCCGCGCAGGCGTTGCGTAGGATCGACTTCGCTACAAAGATTGGCAAAGCATTTGACTTTATGAATTTCTGGAAAATTTTCCAGTATCAGCAATTCATAATCCGCAGCGGTCAGGGCGCGATTTTTATGTCTGAGCCTTTCACTGACCCTGGTGCGGAACTGGTTTTTACTTTCACTGCTTTTCCCACCGACGGAATGACGTATCTGAAGAAGGCGATCAATGCCAGGTATATTTTTCTTGCTACGCGAGATACTCATGGCCGGCAGTACAGCACTGGTTTTACCATTTTGATTGGCAGACCAGGTCAATTTGAGCGCTTGCGCGTAGATGGAATACACACTGCAAAACCTTTCCATCCCCACATTGGCAGAAACCCGTAACCAATAGATGCCTGAAGGCATAATCGTATTATTGGTATCTATTTCTTCTGGAATTTCCAGCGTGACGATGCCACTGGTCATGAAGCCATCAGTAGCATCTTCGATGATATTGGTCATCGGTAATGAAAACCAGCGATTGCCAGACAAATACCACCATGACAGACCACTATCCTTAATGCGTGTCATTGGCAATGAATCTTCACGCAGATAAAAATAGAGCGTCAAAGAACCACCTAATTTGCTGCTCTGCAGACCGATGAAAAGATTGGCTGGATTATCATATTGCGGCAATTGATAAATGGCGCGGGAATTGATAGCAACCACAGTTTCTGTACCGAACGGGTGCAGATGTATCATTTTGTCTTGCGTCGCTCTTTGTTCAGGCTGGCGGCTTTGTTCAAATCGAAGCACCGCATGTGCCTGGTAATTCAAGACGATACTGCTGATTTGCGGCGTATATGGCGGGTTTGGTAATGCCTGCATCTGGAATGTTTTTTTTTGCCGCGCATTTTCTGTCAAAACTTGCGATAGCAATAGCGGATATTCCTGGTGTCCAAATGCACCATCCGGTGCTTCAAGCGTCAACTTGAATAAACCTGCCATGGTTGATGGCAGATAGGTGAAATCCATCAATGCCGATTCACTGGTGTTATATGGCATGGGTTTGTGAAATTGCAACGCTGATTGGTAGGACAGAGTACTGCTTGATGCAAGTTCATTGCTTTGGCTGCCATCAGTGCGCTGAACTTCATCAAAAAGCGCAATCTCGTCCTGGCCTTTGATCCATTTTCCGCCAGAGAGAACTGCAACGCTAGCCAGCACATCGCCACTTTTCATTGGTTGAGAATACCCGCGGTAATAAGCAGAAATGCCGCCAAGATCAGTGGGCAGGCTATTCCATTCAACTTCTATTTCTACATCATCAAGCTCTTTGCTGAGGGTTTCTTCGCAGCCGACGATAAGATAAGAGCCCACATTCGGAAGCGGGCCAAACGGCATGAATGGCGATAAGGCACTGAGCTGGCCAATCTGGTTGTGAAGTAAAAGCTGGCGACAGCCCTTGACATCCACTTCAATGCGGATATCGTGCAATACCCAGCGCTTTAACAAATCATACGGATAACGGTATTCATTTTGTGTCATTTCAAAACGCATGACCGGTAAAGAAGTGTCGTAACTTTCGCCGTGCAATGCCGCCTGATAATTGACGACCGGAGCAACATCTGCGGGGAGAGTAAATTCTATGGCCAGGCAATCCGCATCAAGGTCAAGGTTTAGTCCTTTGTATTCTGGCCGGTATTCAGGCACGCGATACCAGCCGCTTGCGGTTGTCAATGAGATGCGAAACATGCCACGCAAGAGTTTCACGAAAATATCATTCATGCGGACAGATTCAGCCTGGGATGCATCGTATTCATGAGCGAGTTCCCGCGCCAGTCGCTGCAAGCAGGCTTCCAGGGTTTCATCCTGCGTGCTTTGATATTGCAGCAATACACGAATATGGCGTTGGCCTTCGCGCAATAACAATACCTTGCTCGCAATAGCAAAGCCAAAACGGGCCGCAGAGGCGCCTGAGGTACGCACACCGGGTTTTGGGGCGCCCATCAAAGGCAGGGGGGGCAGCTTCTCGTGTTCCCGTTCTTCACTATTCTCTGGCAGGGCATTTATCTGTTGCGTTTGACAGGTGATTGATTGCAAACGCTCAGCGATAGGGCGCTGATCAAAAAATAGCGTATGCAATGCAAGCACGCGCGCGTCATTAAGGGTGACTGCCTCACCAGAGGTGTAGATGATCTCTTGCTGATTGCTGTCCAAACCTGCAAGAAATTCAGCACCCTGGTCTATGACAATCTGACGTACAGCAGGCTTGGGCTGAACGACGATGAATGTGTAATCTGGGCGACGTGGTCGCTGCTCCATTTGCAGCATCTGATGATAATAAAAATCGAGATGCGCTTCACCAAATTGATTCAAGCGAATTTGTAACTTCTGGAATAACTGGATAAAGGCGATCAATAAGCTGGTTCCAGGATCGTGCCCCTGACTTGCCAGTGACTGTGGCAACAAGTAACGGACACCATTTTGCACAAGCTGGATTGCCTGTGAAAATGCGTGGAAGTGGTTGCGTGTTTCTATTGTTAAATTGCGATCTTCAGCTTTCCTTTTTTCCGGAATATTGGCCGGTTTTATGACGAGATTGCCTAAAAAAGGGAAAACTGATCCCATGCTGCCCGCCACTGAAGAAACCTCATTGAAGTCGGTTTCAAGCTGCAGCATCGCCAGTATTTCCTTGTTCAGACCGCGCAGCACGCTTTCCAGCAGTTTCCTGGTTTCATATCCCGCGTGTGCATGCGTATCTTTTGCGCAAGACAACCAATAATCCATCAGGCGCGCCAGCAAGACAGGAGAGTCCAGCGATCGTGAACAGATCAACTTTGTTTCCGGGTGCAGGTCTTGTTGTAGCCATTCTTCATTCAGCGGCTGGCTTAGCAGTCTTTGTTCAAACCGGGCACTGACCTGGTTGAGGTCAAGTGCCAATATACTGGCCAGCAATACCACTTCGTCTGCATGAAAATAATGCTGCCAGTTGCCATCTACTTTTAAATCTAGCTGGTAAAACTTGACCATGCTGGCGTAATCCACTGCCAGCGTCATTAGCTCCTCAAAACGCATTTCATTGAGCTTGAAGTAATCGCCATTGAGCGCTGGCAGGCGTCGTTGTGCCTGGCTGCGGCCATCGCTAATGATCAGTCTGGGCGGCATCACTTCAGCACCTTACACTTGCTCTTGCACATCAGTACCTTCCCGGAAATAAAACGGATATACCAGGTTATGACGGGTATTGGTTGTGATGATGCGGTAAATTAATTCCAGATCCAGACGGCCTTCATAAATTTGACTTTTGTCCACTTCTATCGATTCCAGAACCACACGTGGTTCATAAAAAATCACTGCCCGTTTAATCAGGTCTTTCAATATGGTAATGGTACTTTCATTTACATTTTCATAAACCTGGTGTTTCAGACCGCAGCCAAAACTTGGCTGCATGACTCTTTCGCCAGGATTGGTCGACATCAATATCAATAAACTTTGCCTGATGTCCTGCTCTGCGCTGACCATCTGCACATCGCCACGCTTAATGAATTCAGGCGGAAAGCTCCAGCCGGTACCTAAAAATGAGACATCGTTATCCATGGTCATATCCGTAAATAAAACTATCCGCCTATGATCACGGTAGGAAACCCGAATACCAGCGAGCCACCGTGCGCAGTGTTGTCGCCGATACGTGCAGCTGGTTTGTTCGCTATCAACACTGTCATGGATCCCTTGATGATGGAATCTGGCGGGCCGACACAGACACACATATCGCCCACGACGGCGGCGGGCAAGCCGCCTATCAATACTGTCGGCACACAGGGGCCGCTGACAGGCCCGCCAACATGCGGTATCGGTGGCAGACCCGGCGTCACCATCGGGCAGACATGCATATCAGTAATGCGCGAAGCTGGGGGCATTTTTTCTCGCTTTTAATTAATCATGACGATGGCACCTTTGACCGTGGTCTGGCCACTGGCAGATAATTCTGCGCTGGCAGTTCCCTTGGCGGTAAAGCTGATGTTGGCTGTATTGCTGATGTTCAGTGCGCTAACGGTCACATCCATTTTTGAGGAAATATCAACATTTTGAAGGGCTGAGATAGTGATTTTTCCCTTGGCATTGATCGTGATATCTTTAGGACTGTCGATTAAGACACCAGTTGGGCTAAGCTCTACCTTGTTCATATTTTGATCTTGCAACAAAATGGATTGCGTATCATCGCTAATCACGATCTTGTTACTGGCCGGGGTGATGAGTGTGATTACTTTTTTCTCCTCATCAAATTCCAGCTTTAGTTTGCTGCGCGTTACCAACGCCTTGAAATTATTCACATCGGCCAGGGTATAGGCGGGCACATGCTTGCTGCTATATAGACTGCCGAGGATAACGGGACAGGAAGGGTCATTGTTGAAAAAACCCAATATCACTTCATCCCCGATCTCGGGGATGATGAAAGCACCAAATCCGGCCGAACCATAAAAACTGGAAAAGCGTGCCCATACCCCCACGGTTTCGGCATTCATCAAAGGAACCGATACCTGGATTTTGTATTGATTTTCAGGGTCAGCCTCCAGCTTCAAGACTACACCGATGTGCAGTCCGCAGATGCCTGCGGTCCATCCTGCGGCTTCTGGCGCATGTACTTGGTAATCTTCGGTAAACCAATAGGCAGGCATACCAAATTCCACTTCGGTGACCCAGTTACCATCGATCAGCTGATGTATCACATTGGTAGCGAGAACATTGCCATTGAAGTGCATGCCTACGCTTTTCAATTCCAGGACCACGCCTGGTTTTGCCAGCGCACTGCCTTGAAAGCGCATCCTTCCACGTATCCTGGACAGACTCGATTTGACTTGCTGGGCTTTGGCCCATACTGTCAATGCAGAACTTTCCAGATTTGCTGCCGTTTGCAGGCCAAAATCGGTCGCGCCTAAAACACTGGCCAATGCGGCTGCCGCGATATCACCTTGTGTTGTCAATGCTGCCGGTTGTGCAGTCTGTTGCACAATAGCCTGGGTTGTCATATCCCAGCTGGTACTGGTAACAGAACTCCATTGTGAACGGGCGTCGAGTTCTGCATGAAAATCCATGAGGTCAATGCCGTACGTTAAGGTCAATACCGGCGATGCCGTTCCTAATGGCGCTTTGACGTTCACGGTGCCGGCGTCGACAATGACCAGAAAGCCATTGGCTTCGGCACGTGCCATCATGTAATCCCAATCGGTGACATAGTATTGCACCAATTCTTTATAAGTGACTGTACTAGCATCGACGACAGGCGTCAGTCCATTGTATTTGCTGATGAGTGCGCTGATAATCTGGTTGTCTGTTTGTTCGACGTAATTGGCATTTTTCCTGCCAACAGTCATGGCCAGTGCTTTGTCACGGCATTCGATAATCAGGCGGGCATAGTTGTCACCTGTGATTTTTACTGAGTGTTTGATGACGACACCGGTAAAGATTGGTGTTGCATTACTATCATAGCCTGCGCTGATGACAATGACCGTACCGGGTTTGAAATTGCCTGCGTCGCTAAGCGGAAAGACGCCATTCGGCATATCACCGTCCAGCACCGTAATGATGGCGGTAGGTATGCGGTTAGTACTATGATTCGTTTCGATGGAGACGATCTGTGCTGAGTCAGGGGCTGGCTTGCCATCACAGGTAATCGTCACTTTCAATACGCCGGTACTGTTTGTAAATGGAGAATTTGCCATCAGCTTTCTTTTTTATTCAATATCTTCGTCATGCATCTGCCCCGCCCGGTTCACGTCATGAAAGGGGAGGGAAGCGTAATTTTTGCCCCGGTTGCAGTGTCCTGAAACAGGTGAGGCCATTGACGCGCGCTACCTCCATGTAATACGAACAGTCCCGGTAAATCTGATAGCACAAGAGTGGCAAGGTATCTCCGGCCTTGACGACGACCATATGTGTCAGGTCAGGTGAGTTAAGTTTGGCTTCCTTGACGATCTCAGCGGCACTGATATATTCGACGAAATGCAGCGTTACCTTGGCACGCAGCGGTTCGCCGCTGGGTTTGAACAGGGTGTAATCAAATTTCAAGCCCTCGACACGGCCGTAAAAAATCAATGTTCCCCAAACAACCTGGACGATAGGGGCTTCATGTTTTGAGCCAACGTAGGTATAGACGGTGTTTCGCAAAGTATCAATCTGTTGATTGACGCTTTGCTTGGTACCTTCAATGGCACCAGTTCCATCCAGGACGAGTTCTTTCAAGCTTAATTTTTCAGGCTGGCTGGCAGAAAACTTGGTTTCATTGCCCGGCTGGCCAAGTGCCTGGTTTTTTGAATAACGGATAGAAAAATCATGACCATACCCAGAGGGATTGATCAATGTCTGAAATGCCGTGCGACCACTGTCTACACTGATCTTTCCATCAGTGGATACGGTACAGGGCGAAATTTTCAATAGCGTTTTTTGCCCGGGCATTAACGCTCTCCACGCTCACGCAACAAAGATAAAATCAACTGCTTGCATTCAAGCAGGATTTCTTCTTTCTGTACTTGCTTGTCTTGTATGTCCATACGGTTTTCCTGTGCTTCGCTTTGCACAATCGTTGCTTTAATTAGCAATTGCTTAATTTCTATGGACATACCATGCACCTGAATTATTTAGTACGTTGCGAATAGGTATAACTGAAGCTGATCTTTTCTATTGCCACATCGTTTTTGGTTGAGTTAAATCCTTCAACATCCCATTTGATGGGATAGGCACCAAAAATTTCCCAGGTTCTGAGCACTTCTGTTGCCGTTGTCGAACCAGGCGCGATGGTATTGCTTTTTAAACTGATGATGATCGTCTTTGGCTGGATCGCCTGTAAAAACTCGCCTTCCAGCACGGTCTTGCACCAGGTAACCAGCGGGGATTGCAAAGTGGCAATGCCACGCTTTAATTCAAGGTTGGGGTGTTTCATCTTGAGCGGCAACTGATGCACAAAACGGTTTTCCCCTCCCTCAACGATCTGTTCAGTTTCAATCTCTACGCCAATTCCCGACACTTCACTAAATGAAGTATCGGAAATTTGCATGCCGTCCCCGATGGTCACCGAAAAATAAAAGGCGGCCGGGGGATAGCCATTGTCAAAGAAATCTACACTCATGGATCAGGATTACGAGTTCTTGATCGTCAATCCTTCATGGACAATTTCTATGGTTTCTATCGCCACTTCATTGCCTTCAGATTTCAGGTCAGTACTTGTGATCTTGGTTGGCCAGGCATTTTTCAATTCCCAGATCATGGTTTCTTTATTGGTTTCATCAAGCAAACTGATGGTCACACCAATGCGCTCAATGGTATTGAGCTTGATCTGGTCCAGCCAATCCCAAAACTTGTTATCGCCTTTGAACACGCCTTTTTTCATGGTGACATTGCTGTATTTTTTCATGCCTGGCATCTTGACGACTGAAAATACAGGGCTGTTACCGGAGCGGTATTTGATTTCTTCAGACTGTACATCCAGGCCAGATACTTCCTGAAACGCCATTTCATTTTTACCCCACATTACCTTGAAATAGAATTTCGGCATGGGCCATACTGTCGCTGATTGTTTCTTTCCATCATCTGCCATAATTTGCCTCTATCTTTAAAAGAATTTTTTTAAAAAACTGGTCAAAGTGCATTGCTGCAAGCTTCGTGCTGAATTGACTTAAAAGCCTTGCATCAGGATTTTTGCATTTGCTGCTGGAACGTAATCTCGATGAACTCGGCAGGGCGACTGATGGCCACCAACACCGTGATACGCATGATGCCTTCCAGGATATCTTCTGGCGTCATGGTCTCACCAAGGCCGACATGGACGCTGAATGCATCTTCAGGACTGGACCCGGCCAGACCGCCGCGTTTCCAGATACCGTTGAGGAAGTTACTGATCATGCTCTTCATGGTGACCCAGGTTCCAGACACATTGGGTTCAAATACAAAAGCCTTGCTGGCCAGGCGCACTGATTCTTCCAGCATGATCATGGTGCGGCGGACGTTGATGTAGCGCCAGTCGAGGCTGTTGCCATCAAGTGTGCGGGCACCCCATACCAGTGTGCCTTCACCAATGAATGGGCGAATTGCATTGATGGATTTACCCGAGGTCGTGACGTTCAGATCTTCTTGCTCATCGTGGGTGATGTTGACGGAAGGCGCAACGACTTCGTTCAGGCTGACATTGGCCGGTGCTTTCCACACGCCACGGGAATTATCAACCAGTGTATAGATACCCGCCATGGCACCAGATGGTGGCAACAGATTGAGTTTCTTTTTGAGTGCCAGCAAAATATTGCCATAGGCGGGGCTGACAACAAATAGCGTTTTATGCAGTTCTTCATCGGACAGGTAATCAGGCTTGCTTGGGTCTGCGTCGGCACCAACTTTATTAATGACGGCAAGTATGCTGTCTTTCTTGCTCTGCACCATGGTGCTTTGCGTGATTTCAGCAGTTAACACTTCTTTCAATTTAGCCAGATCGGTTAAATTGTGGAAATCAAGATCTGTGGTCTGTACTATCGAGGTATCGACCCACGGATAATAGGCCGCACCATAATTCAGGAAGTTGATGCCCAGGGCGTCACGGAATTTGGCAACGCAATCGCCATTTGTTGCATCTTTGCGGTCGCCGTAACCGTTATAAATATCCAGAATGGAAAAACGGTTTTTCATCTGGCTGCCACAATGCATCAGGCTTGCCTGTTGCAGGGCGATACAATCGCTTTCTTCCAGAGACATTGCATCAGGAATGACCACCATGGTTGGTTCCTGTTCCTTCAGCAACAAGTCTATGCCTTTTGCCAGTTTTGGTTTTTCTATGCTTTGCGTGTAGTTGCCAACTGATACGATGTAGCATGCTCCGCCACCATTCTTGAAAAACAGCATCATGCTGTAATACAGGAAGTAACGTGCCTGTTTATGGTTGAGTAAATATTCAGCTTTATTGATTTTGAAATTACTTTCAGGTGCTTCCTTGCCATCCGCATCCGGAGCGGGGCGTTCCTGAATGTCAAACTGATCTTTGGGCCTGAAGCCAAAGTATTCGTGAAATTCAGACATCGATGTAATACGCCACGGTTTATTCGATAGCGTCGTGCCCTTGTTGTCGGCTCTTTCGGTATAACCGATAAAGGCCGGCACCGCCGTAGCAACTTCGACTACTGAATTGGGAAAGGCGTTTTTTTCAACGATATAGACACCAGGTGTTTTATACGCGCCAGCCATATGTGTTCCTTTGAAAATTATTGATGAATATAAATTTCCGCAACAAGCAAACTTTGCCCATCGGGACCCCACTCTTTGCCAATTTTATTGACACTTGCGTTTGGCAGTCGCTTAATCAGAATCTTTCCCGCCATATCAACTTCACGTAATTGAAAATGCTGTACTGGTCTGTACTGCATGGTGATAGCAGTTTGAGAAACCAAGGCAGTTCCCGAGTCAGTCGCGGGGTGCGTTGATGTTTCAAAAACCACGCCAGTGTCATTTTCATTTGCATCCAAATCCACGATTTGTATGTTTTTGCTGGCTAAAGTGCCGGTAAAAAAATATTTCCAGTGGATTTTTTTAGATTTCAGGTGAACCCTATACTGCTTAGAAATCTGATTTTTTTCACTTGCTGCATTCCAAAAAGCTACTTCTGAAAAACGGATATCAACAAAAAAGCGTGACTGTCCCAGTTGAAGTTTACCGATGCGTGACACCGTTTCCGGTCGTAGGATTGGCGAGTCCGAAATTGGGCTGAGTATTTCAATTTTCTCTGATGACTGGGAGTTGGTATTTTGGAAGCAGGGGGGCGTAGTTGACGGTAAATCAGTGTAGAAAGTAAATTGCGGATCATCGCAAAACACTTCATACATAAAATTCAGCATATCGTTACTTGCCTCATTTTTTAATACCGTATCGCGACTATCACCTGTTTCATTGTCAGCGAAGGGTGTAGGTACATCATCAGCTTCACACCAGACTTCGACGCCGCCGTCAATCGTGCGCAGAACCGTGCGATATTGCATTTCCAGTTTTTTACATTCAGCAGTCGGTACAAATTTCCAGATTGCAGCATTGCTGCCAGCAAAGTAGTCGTGGTCAATGACAATGGAAAAGAGGGGAAAATAACGTGCCATGGGAATCTCTTAGCCTGCGACCTGATTCTGGCTCTGTGTAATGACAGGGACCTGGCCGATCACGGCAGAGGTATCTGTAGTCACCATGCGCACTTTGTAAAAAACCGAAGGTAAATAGCGTCCGCCTAACAGGCTCCATAAATTGTTCAAATCAGGAATTTTGAGGTTTTCAATATCCAGTATCAGTTTTTCTATCCGTGTATCAAGTCCCGGACTGTTGTGCTGATCGAATACGGCTTGCTTCTGGAAGAAATTGACTGCGTTCGAGATGGTTTTTAATGCTTCGGCATAATTGCCGCCACCAAAGTTGGCTGCCATCATCAAATACAGATTTAAATACAAAGGTGTGCTATGAACCAGTAGACGCTCATCATTGCCCCGTTGTGTATTGCCGGTGCGATAGGGAAGAGTGTCTTTCTCGATATTTACCAACATCAATACCAGCTTATTGCTCGCATTGGGAGCGACGCTGCCATCGAGCTCAACCAAATTCGAGACAACCACCAAATCCTCAACAGAATGATTATTGTTTCTGAAATGCTGATTTAACTGACTTGCCAAATGACTGATTGCTGCATTAATCATTACATTGCCCTGCGTCAATAACTATTGTTCAGCCTTGCGACCGGAAATGTCGCCACGCAAAAAGCGGGGATTTCTTTGCTTTAAATCTATTGTGAAATATACATACAAGAATAGCATGTTAATTAATTGATGCACAATAAGAAATTTGACAATTCCTTTTGGGTAATGTTGCAATTTTGCCTCAAGACCAGCTATCTGATGTTTATTTAAAAATCATTCCATATTAACAATTATTCGGTATCACTGGAATCGATCCCAATTAATTGAATAAGAAATACGCTTAGCCACCTCAGATTAGATTTGCACAATGACGGTCAGCAATGTAATCTACCAGGCGAATAGCCGCTTACTTTTCAATTGCAATTGGCTATTGCATAAATTCACGAATAAACTGAGAAAACGCATGCACCGCGCCGCCTGGCCTCCTTTGACGTTTAACTGAAAGCACATTGCTGTAGCGCATTAGCGCTTTCAGCATGCTGCATCGCACTGGTTCGATAAGCTTCCGACCAGTCAATTCCCTCGTCCGCATTTATCCGAACAGATTCGGAGCGATCGAGGTATTTCTTTATTCGTACTGGAAATCAACATGCAATTATTTAATACTGTGATGGCGCACGCCATTACATGGGTTCCTCGCGCACTTGTACAAAAAATCTCGCGGCGCTACATCGCTGGCGAAAGTCTCGACGATGCCGTTGGCCGTATTCGTCAACTTAATAGTCTAGGTTTTAAGGTAACAATTGATGTGCTTGGTGAGACAGTTTCAAGCATTCAACAAACAGAAAATACGGCAGATGAATATAGGCGTGTTTTAAATGCAATTCAAGATCATGGTTTAAAAGCGAGTATTTCGGTCAAGCCAACTGCGCTGGGATTATTACTTGACACGCAGCATTGTGAGCAACTTCTGGGAAAAATTGTGACCATCGCTGAACGCCATCAAACCTTGGTTTGTATGGATATGGAGGATGTCAGTTGTACGCAGAAAGAAATTGATCTGTTCGCAAACCTGGCATCCGGCCACACTAACATCAGCTTGGCTTTGCAGGCATATTTGCAACGTACTTATCAGGATCTTGACTCACTTTTGCTGACGCGTAGCAGTCTGCGCATTTGCAAGGGTATTTATCTAGAAGATCGATCGCATCTTGTGGATAAGGCGTGGAATGACAGAAGCGAGATCAATCCACACTTCATGAATCACATTGCACGCTGCTTTGAGATGGGAACTTTTGTCGGTGTTGCCACGCACGACATCGCCTTGATTGATCAGGTCATTGAACTGGCGCGTAGTCGTGACATTGATAAAACGATGTTTGAATTCCAGATGCTGTTAGGAGTTTGTGAGCCCTTGCAGTGTAAATTACTGGGCATGGGTTTTAGTGTGCGCATCTATGTTCCCTATGGCAAGGACTGGTATGCATATAGCATGCGCAGGATGAAGGAAAATCCCCAAATTGCTGGTTACATACTGCAAGCGCTAATGAGTCGCTAATCATTTTTCATAAGCCATTGCGCCAATTTTTGTGTCTTTGTAAGGTGCTGAAATTGGCGCAGCTTAATACAAAAACGGGTCAGCCTTGAAAAATAGAGAAATCGGTTCAAAACGACAATTGTCATAATTATTAAACATGCGGTGTACACTTGCATTTATTTCGTCGTATTCAGGGAGTTAAGTGTACTCGTCATTTTTTATCGACAAACCCATCTTAGATGCGATGCTGGTGTTGTATGCAGTGCTGGCTGTGGCAAGTTTCGCGGTCAGCCAGCGCAGTTCCCCTGATAGCCAATTGCGCAAGCAGGTCAATGCCTGGTGGTTTATATTTCCTGTCGTGAGCCTTAGCTTGTTACTCTATCCGGTAGGCCCACTTTTAATGGCGCTCTTGATAGGTGCACTGGCTGTGCGTGAGCTGTCACTGCATTACGTAGGCCCGTTATGGCGCTTTCTGTTGCCATGCCTGCTTTTATTGGCGCTGCAGGCCAGTTTGAGCCTGTTTGATGACTATGCCACGGCAATGTTATTACCCTTGCTGCTGTTATTTCAGTCGTTGCACTTCTTTCTCGGGCGACAGACTAATCAATTGCTTTTACTGCTGTTTCTGCTACTTTGTTACAGCCTCAGTTTTATGCTGGATTTACTGAAGTTACCTTATGCCACCGACGTAAAACTTGCCTGGTTTTTTTACCTGTTTGTGGTGACCGCACTCAATGACATTGCCCAGTTCGTCAGTGGAAAATGTTTTGGGAAACAAACTATTGCACCCCGTATCAGCCCCAACAAAACCTGGCAAGGTTTGCTAGGCGGCGTTTTAGTCTGCACGTTAGTATCGCTTACCTTGGGAAGCTACCTGCAATTGACCGGGATTCCGCAATTATTGCTTCTGGGTATATTACTGTCATTGGGTGGTTTTGCAGGCGATCTGATTTTTTCTGCAGCCAAACGCTATTTGAAAATCAAGGATTTTTCACAATTGATACCAGGCCACGGCGGCATACTGGACAGGGTCGATAGCCTGGTGTTGACAGCACCCTTGTTGTATTTGGGATTGCTATTGAAGTAAAGCATAGGTAGCTAAACATTGGCAGCAAAAATTTCAACATGGATAAAGAATGACAACTCAACAGCAAACAAAATGGATATGCAGTGAATCGGGTTTTGATAGCCATGACCGTACGCGTCTTTTTTACCGTGCCT
This sequence comes from Undibacterium sp. TJN19, assembly GCF_049339485.1. NCBI lineage: Bacteria > Pseudomonadati > Pseudomonadota > Betaproteobacteria > Burkholderiales > Oxalobacteraceae > Undibacterium > Undibacterium sp. TJN19. The sequence goes on along the minus strand of NZ_JBMPPL010000010.1, from coordinate 176,887 downwards.
GGCAGCCGCTGGTTAACCCCGTTGATGGAGTCAAAAAAGCCCTGATTTTTCTGCATCGTGGCCACGAACATTCAGGCCGCATCAGCCCTTTGCTGGAACAATTTGGTTTTATTAGTGACTGGGCTTTTGCATGGGACGCACGCGGCCATGGTAATTCACCAGGTGAGCGGGGTGATGCGCCAGATTTTCAAACGCTGGTGCACGATTTTGAAAGTTTTATCAGGCATATCCAGACTCAATATGCCATAGCTCCTGAAAACATGCTGATCGTCGCCAATAGTGTAGGTGCGGTCATTGCCGCCACCTGGTTACATGATTATGCACCACGTGTGCGTGGTGTCGTGATGGCTGCGGCAGCTTTTGATATCAATCTGTATGTGCCGTTAGCCAAACCAGCATTGCGCCTGGCGACCTGTTTCAAGCCGGGCTTATTCGTTACCAGTTATATACGTTCATCCATGCTGACACATTCGGCCGCACAGGCGAAGGCTTATGATGCAGACCCTTTGATTACAAAAAATATTTCTGCCCGGGTTTTGCTTGATCTGGCTGATACCGCTCAACGTGTGGTCAGTGATGCACAGGCAATTGACACGCCTGTCCTCATGCTGGTTGCTGATAAAGATTATGTGGTTAAACAGTCGCCGCAAAAGCAGTTTTTTGAATCCCTCTCCTCATCTTTAAAGCGTTATATAGTGGTACCGAACTGCCACCATGCGATTTTTTATGAAAGTGAGGAGCAGGCCAATCTAGCCATACGGCATGCCAAGGAATTTATAGTTGAATGCTTTGCACGCGAAGTGCTGCCTGTGGCGCATTATTTTACGGCGGATACGCAAAGTCAAAGTGCGCGGCAATATAAGGCTTTGCAGCAAGGCAAGGTCGGTAGCTGGCTAGCGAATACTTTTTACGGACTGCAAAAACTGATGCTGGGGCGCCTGGGCAGATTAAGTAATGGGATGACCATTGGCCTGGAACATGGTTTTGATTCCGGCGCTTCACTCGATTATGTCTATCGCAACCAGGCCGGTGGCCGATGGCTGATAGGCGCCACAATAGACCGCGGTTACCTCGATGCCATAGGCTGGCGTGGCATTCGTCAGCGCAAGCTGCAATTGCAGCAAGCCTTGTCAGAGTTGATCAGCGCCTGTCCAGATAATACGCCTGTGCGTATACTGGATATCGCTGCAGGCGGCGGGCGCTACGTGTTAGAAACTGTGAAGCGCTTCCAGGACAGGGATATGGAAATCAGTTTGCGCGATGTTGATCAAGCCAACCTGGACCAGGCGCAATTACTTGCGCAAAATCTCCAATTGAAAAACCGTATCGACTACCAATGTCGTGACGCTTTTGCCAGCAGTAGTTATCCCGCAGAGGAGGCACAATACGATATCGTGATTGTTTCAGGCCTGTATGAATTATTCAGTGAAAATGCCCCGGTACTGACTTCTTTGCAGGGGATACAAGCACAATTGAAAATAGGTGGTCATTTGATTTATACCGGCCAACCCTGGCATCCGCAATTAGCGATGATTGCAAAAACACTAAGCAATCACAAGGGTGCCGCGTGGCAGATGCGGCCAAGGCCACAAGCAGAAATGGATGCCTTGGTTGCCAGCATAGGCTGCAAAAAAATCAGCAGTCAGATCGGCATCGCTGGCATCTTTACGGTATCGGTCGCGCAACGGGATGTTGCAGGGACTTCCGCACCCGATTAATCAGGGTCCATATCAGCAGCAGAAAAACCACAAGTAGTAAGGTGTTCATCCAGATAGCAGCAACATCAAAAGCGACCAGCAAGCCTAGCAAACCAAATGCAAAGGCACGGTCGCTTTTTCCCATGGGGCCATCAAAGCGGCGTGCTGATCCCGCAAGTAAAGCCGCGACCCCGGCAAATTCAACCAGCATTGCGAGCAGCGCCACAATGATGAGCAAGGGGGGCTGTACACCGTTGACGAGGGCGAACGGCAAAACCAGTGCAGCATCGGAAATTTGATCGCAAATCTCATTGAGCATGGCACCCAATGCGGTTTTTTGCCCTGTGAAATTGGCGAGCATGCCATCAATTGCATTCAGGGCCATACGCAAGAACATGAACAAGGGCAGGCATGCCCAAAGCCGGTAGTCTCTTGGAAAGCAAGCGAGGCTTGTACCATAGGCGAGCGACAACAGCACGGCCAGTATGGTCACCTGATTCGGACTGATTTTCCAGCGCGCCAGCCCTGACAAAAGAGGTTGCAATAGTTGCTGAAATTTGGGTTTAAGCTGATAGATGGATAAACTCATTGTTTGCTCATTATGTTCGTTTTTTGCTTGCTGCCATATAAGAATTGGCCAGCCATATGCATCGGCTATAGCCCATTGCACAATGCAGGTAGACCACCTTGCCAGAGGCTATTTCATCAGCGATGATGGCGCTGATCTCATGAATGCAATCTGACGGCGGTGTGACCAGATCGAGCAGAGGAAAATAATAGTAGGCTGCCTGGCGCAAGGCCGGGGTTTCAGTCAATTCGTTTGCCAGATCAATGACACTGCAATTGACGGGCAGTTCTATGACCTCGTTATTGCTGAGACGTCTGCCAAGCCATAAACTATTGGTGAGTCGCTTGATTACAGGCTGACGTTTTTCCTTCCATACCACGGCGTGCCAGGTAAGCTTATACCCGAATAAATAGGGTGCATACAATAACCATATCCAGATTGGGTAGCGGCCATTTTTTTTGTACAGGAAATGCCGGTTTTGCCGATAGTACGCCAGACTTACCAGCGCCAGGCTACCTGCCAGGTACAAGCATAGCAGGCTGTGCAAACCGAAAACACCGAATACTAACAGCATGCAGGCCGCCAGCAGATAATAAAAAGCGACGTTCGGTTCTGTGCGTCCTGGTTGGATAAGGCGCACGCAAACCAGCCCAAGGACGATACCAGACAATACATCCATCAAGTGATGTTGATACACAAACACCGTTGCGGCGCCTGTCAATGTCAGCCATACGGCCAGCACAAATCTTATCAATCCTGAGGCGATGGAAGCGCGCAGTGCATGCCAGAAAATCAGGCAAAAACACACATGCAGGGAGGGAAGTTGATTATATGGCTGGTCGACCAAGGACAATAACGTGAACAGCGAGGAACAAAAAGACGAATTGATCTCAGGTCGTGGCCAACTGAACTGCAAGGGATAAAGTACAAATACCATAGACGCCAGTACCGTCGCCAATAACAGACGCTGACTTAGCATGCGTAACTCGTCGACACTGTTGACGCTGAAGAAAACCAGACAGAAAAAAATACCAGAACTCAGGTAAGGTACGATCATCCACTGCAAGAAAGGGATGTCAGCCTCAAAAGGAAAAACCAGGTGGCGTGTTACGCCTGCTTGCTGAGCCAGCATGTTGGCGCTCATATAGCATAAAGAAAATACAAATAAATTCAGCAATAAATGACGCAAACGATGCTGTTTTGTAGCTGGTTCTGACGACATTAAGATGAAAATTGGCCAAATAGTATGTTATTTTAACAGCCATGACACAAGCAAAAAAATATAAACGCTGCATGGTGATGGCTGGCGGCGGATTTCGTTTTGGTATTTATCTGGGTATGTATGCAGCAGCATGTGAAGCGGGACGTCCCCCTGACCTGTTACTGGCCAGTTGCGGTAGCGCCATCGCTGCCAGCATTATCGCGTCTTTGCCCGATGACAGGCAACGCAAGGCTTGGTTGAATTCACGCGAGATGTATGATTTTTGGGGTAAATTAAAATCTTCATCGCAGGCGACGATCACGCGTACTTTGGCGCAAGCTGCAAAACGCAAATTTTCGAAAAAAAATGTTGCCACCATTCCCGATTTGTTTAATGACTACCTGTTTGAGGTGCCGGAAAAATTACCGTCGCCACCAAACCTGACAGGTGAGCCGCAGGTCGCAGTAGCAATTATCGGCGGCAAATTACTATTTTCTGAAGAGGAAGTAGGGCAGTTACGAGGGCAACGTAAATTATTTGCCGAAACCGTCTTTTGCGATCAGCACGCGGCTGATTTGTTAAATGGCATGGCATCGCCGCTGTCCGACCCTCGGTGGGGCAATCATGCCATATCTGATCAATTGCTGACTGATGTGCAAACGCCACATACGGTGGCTGCGCGTATTTCAATTGCCGATATGTTTTATTTTCGTTGCTATACGCATGCAGGCGAAAACTATATCGGCGGCGTGCTGGATTTGTTTCCCATAGAGCTGGCGCGCCGTTTGGCAGATGAGGTGATGATAGAGTTTAAGCAGGGTTTCGATCAGACTTTTTCCATTCCTGCCTGGCGTTCGGTTTTGGGTGTGGATGGCAATGCCCGCTTAAAATATGTGAATGGACAAGCAGTCGATTATCGTATCGATACTTCTGACATTACATTTGCGTTGGCTAAACAATCGGCGCAAAAGAAACTGGATTGGCGTAAAAACCGCATTAACCTCGTCATGCCGGAAACTTATGACGCTTATGTGCAAGTGATGAGTGCGCAATGGCAATACGGTTATGAACGTGGCATGGAGGCATTTCAGCGGCAGCAGCCTTACGAAGAAAAATTAATACGTAGCGTAGACCGGTATAGCAGGGGTTGTTGACCATGAGGGTCATGATATTGGGCGGCACGAGTGGCATAGGTCTGGCGCTTGCCTTGTATTATTTGCAGCGTGGCGATCAGGTGATGGTTTGCGGGCGCGATTTGCAGCGGCTGCCAGGCAATATACGCAAGCAATATCCCGCGCTGACCTGTCGTCAGCTCGATGTTGCAGATAAAATGGCCATGTCGCAGCTCGTCAATGAATTCGGCGAAAATGGCATCGATTTATTGATCGTGACCGCGGGCGTTTATTACAATACCCGTCATCATCAGCTTGATGAGGCGGCCACCATGAGAATGCTGCAAACCAATGTCAGCGGTTTGAGTCATGCGTTTGAACTGGTTTCGGCGAAAATGCTGCATCAGCGCTCGGGGCATATGGTGGCGGTATCTTCTGTTGCAGGCTTGTTGCACGATTATCCCGGTGCCTCACTGTACAGTGCGACCAAGCGCAGCGTGTTGAGCTTGTGCGATACCTATCGCATTGCACTAAAACCCTTTTCAATTTCGGTAACTGCTATCGTCCCCGGTTATATCGATACGGAAAAACTGCGTGCATTAAACGATGGCGACGCCAGCAAGAAACCGTTTTTATTTTCAGAAGAGCAGGCGGTAGAATTAATTGTCGCAGCCATTGGTGCACGACAAGAGGTACTGATTTTCCCCTGGCAGATGCGCTGGCTGATTGCTGTACTGAATAAGCTGCCACGCTGGCTGTTGTTGTTACGTCGGTGATGCTGCGTAGCGATACTTGTTTTATGATTTCCGCATCAGCACTGTAAAATCATCTGGCAAATAATCATTCAGGATTTTTGTCTGTGCATCCAGTTTCTTACAATAGGCGCTTACTTCATCGATATCGTAACCGCACAGTACTTCATCTTCCCCAAAAATTTTTGCATCCAGTAAATTGAACACGACACCCTTACCGGCTGCTTCCCACATGCGCGTAATCATTTGCCACGGGTGTAATATATTTTCTGAACGGTAGTTCAAACTTCCTGATGCGATGACGATATCCACTTCTGGTAAACCCGCTGTCAGAAAATCGGAATGAAAAAATTGAGTGTTCGGCAGATGACCATGGCTTGCTTGAGCACCATCAACAAACTCTTGCAGGAAATCTACGCCAAGATAAATAATATCTTCATAACGCTGATCAAGAAAAGGTTTCAGATCACCATAGCCACATCCCAGGTCCAGGATAGAGCAACCGGAAAAATCACCCCAGGTACACAATGCCTCAAACCGCCTGACCTGGCTTTCTGGACCACGAAACCCGAGGGCCTGTAAACTCGTCCCTCCAAGCCGGTGGCGGTGAAACGCTCTTACAGTTGCTTTCTCTGTCAATTTCATAAAGCAAATAGAGTGGAATTAAGTGAAACAGCAGGGATACAGAATTGGCGAAGGGCAGCTTGCAAGCCTGGCCTTCGCCTCATGTTCATACTCATGCTGCGATTTTGTGTTCAGCCCAATGATAGGCCAGAGAAGCGCTTGGTATGCCGACAGAATTGGTATTTTCTGAAGACATGGTGATGTGCCGCAAATACTCGCCAGCAGCTTGTCTTTGCCTTAGTCCATCTGCAAATTTCAGGGCGGCAATCATGTCGCCTGATTGAAATTCCTTGCATTGAGACATTTTTATTTGCTCGTGGATTTCTATCCAAAATACAGCAAACATTTTTACCTCCCTTCATTCAGAATAAAAATTGCTTGAAGCACAGGCATGGTTGCTGTGAACTTCTCGTCATGTTGAATTACATTTTCTGGATATCGTTCTGCTTCTCTGGCGAAGACCAGTGATAAAGAACAACATCCTATTTTCACTATCATGTTTCCGTAACCGGTTTTTGCCGGTTACGACCGCTTGCGCGGGTTTCACTGCTCTATCTGGCAAGCGAATAGCCAGAACAATCAAACAAAAAGCCCGGAGCTTTTTAAAGGCATCCGGGCTTTTCAGCTTTGGGTGAGAGGAGCTTGTTTTAACTTGCTCCCGCTACCTGAAGATTGACGCTTCGGATGCGGCTAATTGGGTTTGACACTGCTTTAAAATTACTTTGCTTGGACTGCTTAGCGGAACTGCCTGCATTCATATTGACGCTCGTGTTGCGGTCACGTCCAATAATATGGCGGTCTAGTGCATAGCTGGTGAAAGCCGTGGTGGCTTTGCCATGCGTAAACGTTGCAACTTCTTGTGCAGTCCATGCTGACACCAAACCTTGCGCTGTCAGGCACAGATTTTGTTTCAGTTGTGGGAGCCAAGTTGTATTCACGTTTATCCTTTAAAAAGTTTTAGCTGTTGCAAGATTTCTTGAATTGATCTTGCCATAGCTTTTATAAAAAATCTAGCATCACATGACGAATCACACTATATGGATGTTGTTTTTTTGCTGCGACTGCAAAAAGTGTCCCAAGTAACTAAGCGATGTCTTTCTTTATATCGGCGCATCTACATGCGCGAAGCCGCCAATTTGGCAAGTTCGGCCAGTTGTGCATCGGTCAGGTTAGGTTTGCCAGTTTTGTTCCAGCCCATGGATTGTATCCAGATGGCTTTATTGCCCTTCTTAAAGGCGATGTAGGAAATGGCAGAGTCTGGTTTGGTGTGGAAGGCTTCTGTACCCACTCCCTGGATGGAAACGCCATCCTTGCCATATTGTTTTTTCCAGAAATCGAACATGGAGCCATCTTGTATCATCACCATCGTGATGAGTTTTTTATCTGCATTGGCAAAATTAAGTTCACCGCCAGCGCCCTTGGCCGGATCTTTGCCAACAACCTGTATGCCGCTCAAGCCAGTGACTTTTTCCACATCTGCCACAGCCAGAAGCTCAGCGGCGAAAACGCTGTTGCTCAAGGTCCATAGCAGGACAGAAATTAAAAAAGATTTGATACGCATTTGTATTCCTTTCAAATTTTCAATTCGGTTTTGTCGGCAGAGATGACACTAGCACAGGTCTATAGCAGATGGCATAAATCCAAGGTGCATTTCATCACCTTGTCATAAAACAGGACTAAGCTATCGCTAGCTGTTATACATGCAACTGATATGCATGATGGCAGTGAGGTGTGCTTTGCCCGTGTTCAAGCGAACAAAGCCACCGACCAGACATAGTCAGGCATAAGCCAGACATCAGATGCGGAATCGATGATCGATTCCGCATTTTTCATTTATCCCGCAGATTTTGCTCACGAAAACCGCCTGGACTAATGCCTGACCATTCCTTAAACGCATGGTTAAACGCACTTTGTTCCTGGTAACCCAATAAAAAGGCGATATCAGCAAGGCTGAAATTGGCCTGGCGTAAATAATCTTCAGCCAGTTCCTTGCGTGTCTGGTCAAGTAGCAGTTGAAAATTGATGCCGGCTTCACTGAGTTTGCGTTGCAAGGTACGCTGGCTAAGCATTAATTCCTGCGCAATCAATGGTAATCGCGCCTGGTCCTGCGCCAGTCTGTTGCGAATGGCAGCCCGTACAAGTGCAACAATGCCGCCATCATCCGATGCACGCTGTTTTTCCTTGAGCAGTTGTTCGGCATGCTGTTGCAGTACCGGATACATGCTGACATCTGCGTTGGGTACCTGCCAGTTTAGTAATGCGCTTGGAAAGCGGGCGCAGTTGAGTTCGGCTTCAAAAAAGATTTCCTTGCCAAAAATACGATGGTATTCGCTGAGGTCATCTGGTGCTGCGTGAGTGAAAAATACCGGGGCAGGCGGTAATGCAGTCCCGGCAAACCAGTTACCAAATACGCGTATGCCGGCAAATACACTTTCAGCCAGGTGACGGCTTGCAGATGGAAAATTGCTGTGCCATTGATATTCACTGATGTCTGCTGTAACGATCAGGGCCGAACGCCCCAGGTCATGCGCCAGACCTTCATAGCGCATGGTTTGCTCAAATGCCTGAGCGAAGTCCCGACAGCTCATCAGTATCATTCCATACACATTATAAGTACCCAGTTTTACCCGTTCACCTACATGCAGACCGAAATGAGGGTCATTGCTTAAACTGGCGCCAGCGTCCAGCAAGGCTGGGTAATGCATGGCGGGAATTGAATCTGCCAACGCGGTCAGCGCAACCTCTTCCATTCCAGCCCTATGCGCTAGGCTGCGCAGGCAAATCCCCCGTTCGGCTGCAATTTCCAGTAAAGGCTGCAAATAAGCTTTGGTCACCCGATTTGCTGAACGGCTGGCATGTACTTGGCCCGAAGCGTGATTTGGCATCTTAAAACAAGGCCCTTGTCATGAAAGCGCAATACAACTTGCAGGTGGTTGGGTATTCTCGGTATCAATATGGCGCATTCTGTGCGCCGCTGCGGAAGTATACCAAGAGCACCTCATTAAAAGGAACATAAAATGCGACGTTGGAATGGTTGGGGCGATGACAGCATCACCTATGCCTTAAATACGGATGCCCTTGCTTTCCTGCAAGAGCGTATAGGCATGGGCAAGCCGCCGGCAGATGTGACACAAGAGCAAATTTCTGCAACTGCACCCGTTACCCGTTTGCATCCCCATCCTCTGATCGATATCACAGTCGGCACGCGCATGCGTCATAGCCTGGGGCAAAGCTTGCCAGACTGGCTGAAAATGCGTTATGGAAAAATTGAAAACTTCCCCGATGGCGTGGCTTTTCCCGAAAGCTCAGAAGATATCCGCACCTTGCTTGATTATGCCAGGCAACACCAGGTTGCCTTGATACCTTATGGTGGCGGTACCAGCGTGGTGGGGCATCTGACCGTGCCACAAGGGGCGCAGGCTGTACTGACCGTGGTCATGTCACGACTGTCATGCTTGTTGAATCTGGATAAGGAAGCCCAACTGGCGACATTTGGTGCCGGAATATTTGGTCCGGATCTGGAGGCGCAATTGCGTGCCCATGGCTATACCCTTGGGCACTTCCCGCAGTCATTTGAATATTCTACCCTGGGTGGGTGGGTAGTGACACGTTCATCTGGACAACAGTCACTGCGTTACGGCCGGATAGAGCAACTGCTGGCTGGCGCGCGGGTGGAAACCCCAGCCGGTCGTCTGGACATCCGTACATTTCCTGCTTCAGCAGCGGGAACAGATTTACGTGAAATTCTGCTGGGCTCTGAAGGGCGCATGGGTATCGTGACTGAGGTAACGGTACGTATTACTCCTTTGCCAGCTTGCGAGGAATTTCATGCCATATTTTTCCCGAACTGGGATGCTGCGCAAACCGCAGTCAGGCAAATCTCCCAGGCAAAATTGTCTTTATCCATGCTACGACTGTCGAACGAGACAGAAACACTGACCAGCCTGACTCTTGCCGGCCATAAGAAACTGATCGCTTTGCTGGAAACCTATCTGACATGGCGTGGTTGTGCCGACCAGAAATGTCTGTTGCTGATAGGGGCGAGCGGTGACAAAACCAATGTGAAACAGGCATTAAGGGCAGCGCTGAAAATCGCCAGGCAGCACTATGGCATCCATGCCGGTCAAACCATGGGTGAAAAATGGAAACAGGGTCGATTTAAAAATGTTTATCTGCGCAATACCCTCTGGCAGCATGGATATGCCGTTGATACCGTAGAAACAGCCTGCGACTGGCCCAAAGTCAAAGGCATGATGCATTCAGTGGAGCAGTCAGCGAAAGATACCCTGGCAAGTGAAGGCGAGAAGTTGCATACCTATACGCATCTGTCACATCTGTATGCGCAGGGTGCCAGTGTTTATACTACTTTTGCCTACCGCCTGAGCGGTGATTATGATAGCGACCTGGCGCGCTGGAAAAGACTCAAGACCGCAGCCTGCCGTGCCATTGTCGAACAGGGTGGCACCATTAGTCATCAGCATGGCGTGGGAACAGATCATGCAGCCTATTTGGCACAGGAAAAAGGCGCTTTGGGCATCGAGGCAATGCGCCAGGTGTTCAGTCATTTTGATCCGCAAGGCGTCATGAATCCGGGCAAATTGTTGCCAGCAAACGAGCAGGCAACATGATGCAAGCTGCAAAAAAAAGTGCTGCCCGTGCAGAAATCATCGCAAGCCTGGAAAATGAAAAGAAAAACTGGGATCTTGTTATCATCGGCGGCGGTATTACAGGGGCAGGGATTTTGCTGGAAGCAGCCCGGCGTGGCCTGAAAGTATTATTGGTTGAACAAAAAGACTTTGCCTGGGGTACTTCAAGCCGTTCATCCAAACTGGTTCATGGCGGCCTGCGTTACATCAAGGAAGGCAAATTTTCACTGACACGTGATTCTGTGCGTGAGCGCGAGAATTTGATGCAGGAAGCAGAAGGCCTGGTCGATGTACAAAGTTTTGCTTTTGCGGATTATCGCAATCGCAAACCTGGGCGCTGGATGTTTTCACTGGGCCTGGCAATTTATGACAGTATGGCGGGTCAGCGCATGCGGCATTATTTTTCGTCGCAAGAATTCCTCATGCTGGCACCTCACATAGATCGCACAGGGCTATTGGGTGGAATGTGCTATCACGATGCCAAGACTGACGATGCACGCCTGGTAATGCGTGTCTTGCAGGAAGCACAAATGAACGGGGCAAGCGCCATCAATTATATGGCTGCACAAAAGCTACTGTATGTAGATAACCAGGCCAGTGGCGTGGTATTGCGCAACATGCTTAATGGTGAAATAAGCGAAGTAGGTGCCAAAGTCGTCATCAATGCAACCGGGGCCTGGGCAGATGGGCTGCGCCAGCAACAAGGTGCACCTGCAAAATTGCGCCCCTTGCGTGGCAGCCACCTGACCATTCCAGCCTGGCGCTTGCCCGTGGCGCAAGCCATCAGCCTCATGCATCCATTGGATGGCAGGCCGGTATTCATGTATCCATGGGAAGGCGTGACACTTGTCGGCACGACGGATGTAGATCATCATGCCGACATGCAGGCTGAAGCATCGATTACGGCAGAGGAAGTCAGTTACCTGATGGCAGCGATCGAATACCAGTTTCCCAGCCTGCAAATCACCCTGGACGATGTCATTGCGACCTATGCAGGCGTGCGCCCTGTCATTGATACGGGCAAAACTGATCCTTCCAAAGAGGGGCGTGATCATGCCGTTTGGCTGGAAAAAGGACTGTTGACTGTTACCGGCGGCAAGCTGACGACCTTTCGCCTGATTGCACTGGACGCGCTCAGGCATGTCCTGCCGCTGCTGCCAGGGTGGAAGCCAGATTTGCGACCAACGGCATTATTTGCCAAACCCCCGGCCTTGCCGGGACATGCCTTGAACCTGAACCAGAAAAAGCGCCTGCTTGGCCATTATGGCCAGCAAGCTATCATGGTATTGGCCGCAGCCCAGGCGGGTGAACTGGAATCTGTTCCCGGTACGAATTGCATGTGGGTAGAATTACGTTGGGCTGCTGCGCAAGAGGCTGTAGAGCATCTCGAAGACTTGATGTTGCGCAGGACACGTCTCGGTTTGTTGTTGCGTCAGGGTGGCTTGATGCTGTTGCCAAAGATAAGGGCAATTTGCCAGCCTGAATTAGGCTGGGACGATGCGCGCTGGGAGCAGGAAGAACTGGCATACCTGCAACTGTGGAATAAAAATTATGCCTTGCCTGACAGGGATAGTATCCCTGAATGGCGCAAAACAGCCTGACCGGCATCGCGCATAAAAAGAAAAATGAGGAGACTTATGTCCAAACAATATATTTTATCCATAGACAATGGCACTCAAAGCGTACGCGCAATCTTATTTGATTTGCAGGGTAATATCGTCGCCAAATCACAAGTGCATCTGCAAGCCTATTTTTCTGATTACCCAGGCTGGGCTGAGCATCATCCAGAAGATTACTGGCAAGCCGTATGCAGCGCCTGCCAGCAATTATGGACAACGCATGCCATTTCACCAGCTAGTGTGCATGGCGTTGCCGTTACCACCCAGCGCGGCACGATGATCAACCTTGATAAACAGGCCAGACCCTTGCGCCCGGCAATTACCTGGCTGGATCAACGCCGCACTGATGTCGTGCCGCCGGTCAACCCGCTATGGCTGACGGCATTCAAGCTTGCCGGCGTTGCCAGCACCATTAATTTCTTTCGTGGTGAGGCTGAAGCAAACTGGATCAAGGCGCATCAGCCTGAGATTTGGGAGAAGACCGATAAATACCTGATGTTGTCAGGTTACCTGAACCACAAATTATGCGGTAACTTCATCGACTCCATCGGTTCGCAAGTTGGTTATCTGCCGTTTGATTATAAGGGCCTGAAATGGGCAGGCAAGCTGGACTGGAAGTGGCAGGCACTGGCAGTCAGGCCAGAAACCCTGCCTGAGCTGGTACCGCCCGGCACCATCATGGGACATATAACGACCGAGGCAGCAAATGCGACTGGCATCCTGCCGGGCACACCTTTGCTGGCTGCTGCAGCGGACAAGGCTTGTGAAGTGATAGGTGCTGGCTGTCAGCAACCTAATATTGGTTGTTTGAGTTACGGCACGACTGCCACCATCAATACCACCAGCAAAAAATATTTGGAAGTAACGCCCTTTATACCGCCATATCCAGCGGCGATACCCAATTCATATAGTACCGAGGTACAGATATTCCGTGGTTACTGGATGGTGAACTGGTTCAAGGAGCAATTTGGCCACCATGAAAAATTGCAGGCGGCAGAGCAGGGTACCCTGCCAGAAGCCCTGTTTGATGAACTGGTCAATGCCGTGCCGCCGGGCTCCATGGGCCTGATGTTGCAACCTTACTGGACACCGGGCATCAAGGTGCCCGGGGCAGAAGCCAAAGGCGCAATCATTGGTTTCGGTGACGTGCATACACGTGCGCATATGTACCGTGCCATTCTTGAAGGCTTGGCCTATGCATTGCGGGAAGGCAAGGAGCGCATAGAAAAACGCAGTGGCGTTGCGATTACTGAATTGCGTATTTCTGGCGGCGGCTCGCAAAGTGACGCTGCCATGCAATTGACGGCAGATATTTTTGGCTTGCCGACTTCACGCCCGCATATCTACGAGACATCCGGCCTGGGTGCTGCGATTGATGCGGCAGTGGGACTGGGCTTGCATCCTGATTTCGATACCGCGATACGGGAAATGACAAGGATAGGAAAAACCTTTCAGCCGATTTCTCACCACCATCAGATCTACAATGAGCTTTACCATCGTGTATATCAGAAAATGTATGCGCGCTTGCAGCCTCTATATAAAGAGATACAGCAAATTACGGGTTATCCGAAAATGCATTGAAGACAGGTAAAAAGAGAGGGCGAAAGATATAATTCGGTTATGAGATTGAGTGCGAAAAACACTTTCATGACGACTACAGGGTTTTTGCCCGGCGTAGATGGCACTGTTGATCTGTATGAAGCTTTCGATGGAGCCGAGTGTCCGTTCAGGTTAGTCGAATACGCGCCGTTTTTTTTATACTTCTTCTTTTTGAATCTATGCTAACTTCCCTGCCACACAAATTAACCACTTGTATTTTCACCTTTTGTCTTATAACGGTAACTCAAGCGCAGGAGTTGGAAGCCAGTTGGCGATTACGTATATCGGACTTGAATCATCAAGCTAAGGCAGAGACGGTAATTCAATTCACAAACCAAACTGCGGAGTCATGCATGGGCGGTCATTGGAAACGTCTGATTGTCAAGGAAAAGGCAGGTAGTGATATGAAATTCTTTCCATTGACTGAAACACTCGCTTACGAAATCGAACGGGGCGTTCTTACATTTGGGCGAACAGAGGTGTGTGACGGATATTTGTTTTTGACTGGAAAATTTGAAAACTCAACTATCAACGGTAAGTACAATGCTGTGAGTATTGGGTAAATCAAGACGCTCGGGTATTTTTCCTTGGAGCAAATTCACTAGAATGTATCAACAGCCCTGGGTCGAATAATTGCTATTGAGAAGCACGACTCGCTGCAGCGGGACAGAAATAGGTTCTCGCCTGGCGTTTGCCCTGTGACCTGCAGACATCAATACTGGATATTGCGCTGGCATGCGGATTTGCTTCTGGCGAGGCATTTGCGCGCGCATTCAAGCTGCGGTTTGATTGTACTCCCGGTCAATGGCGTGCAGGTAGTCATTAACGCAGGTTGGAGCAGGTGCGTGCTATTTATGAAAAAAGAGTACTGCAAGACAGCAATCTGGTCAGGTGCCCAGCAATCCTTATCGGGTAAGCCTAGTTGGTATTTGCGAAGATGGTGACTCTTATCAATCACTTCGAAAATATCTTATGGAAGTAAAAATTGTTCAGTTACCGGCAGTACGCGTCGCTTATCATCGCTATATAGGCTCATACGGGCCTGGTGTCACATCGTTCCGGCACTTGAGTACATTCCGCTTTTTGCGCTGCGTTTTTGTTATCTGAACCTGCTGACGCACGCTCGCTACAGATCGTAAACACCTTCTAAGCATTCCAAATCATGTTTCCGGGAAAAGCCCCGGTTTTGCACAGTTTCAGCGCACACATGCACCGAAAAGTAGAATTGCCTTGTTGTCAGGCATTTTTCTCATGTTTTGCTGTGATTGCGCACTGACTTAGTCGGCAAACCAAGTTCCGCACTGTTTCGGCCTGCAAGGCATTTGCCTTCATTTGTCATATACGTGCTCACCAAGAGAAATCTGAGTGCAGTTTTTGTTTTTATCAGCTGGCATGGTATCTGCTATCTGTCCTGATGGAAGTTTGGTTTTTCTTTCCATGACCTCACCACTATCAGGAGAAAACATGACACGTCGTACTGTTTTGAAAGCAACTGCTGTTGCCGCAATGACCTTGGCCGCTTCAGGCTGGATGTCGCAGGCATTGGCCGCCGATACGATCAAGGTTGGCATTCTGCATTCTTTGTCTGGCACCATGGCGATTTCAGAGACTTCGTTGAAAGATGTCGCCTTGATGACGATAGACGAGATCAATGCCAAGGGTGGCGTGATGGGCAAAAAACTGGAAGCGGTGATCGTTGATCCAGCCTCCAACTGGCCTTTGTTTGCTGAAAAAGCCCGTCAACTGGTGTCGCAAGATAAGGTTTCGGTCGTATTTGGCTGCTGGACTTCAGTATCGCGTAAATCTGTCTTGCCGGTATTCAAGGAATTGAATAGCCTGCTTTTCTACCCGGTGCAATATGAGGGCGAAGAGCTGGAAAAAAATGTTTTTTACACGGGTGCAGCACCTAACCAGCAGGCGATACCGGCAACTGAATACCTGATGTCGAAAGAGGGCGGTGGTGCCAAGCGTTTCGTCTTGCTGGGTACGGATTATGTCTACCCACGTACGACCAACAAAATCCTGCGCGCTTTCTTGCATAGCAAAGGTGTCAAAGATACTGATATCGATGAGGTGTACACACCTTTCGGCCATTCCGATTACCAGACCATCGTCGCCAATATCAAGAAATTTGCCGCCGGTGGCAAGACTGCTGTTATCTCCACCATCAATGGTGACTCGAATGTGCCTTTCTACAAGGAGCTTGGTAATGCCGGCCTTAAAGCGACCGATGTGCCTGTCGTTGCCTTCTCTGTCGGTGAAGAAGAACTGCGCGGTGTTGACACCAAACCGTTAGTGGGCCACTTGGCTGCATGGAATTACTTTGAATCTGTGAAAAATCCAGTCAACTCAGAATTTATCAAAAAATGGAAAGACTATGCGGTCGCCAAGAAATTGCCAAACGCTGCAACAGTCGTGACCAATGACCCGATGGAAGCCACTTATGTGGGTATCTATATGTGGAAGCAAGCTGTCGAAAAAGCGAAATCTACAGATACAGATAAGGTCATTGCCGCCATGGCCGGTCAGACTTTTAAAGCCCCTTCCGGCTTTGATCTGATGATGGATAAAACCAATCATCACTTGCACAAACCAGTCATGATAGGTGAGATCAAGGCGGATGGTCAGTTCAGCGTCGTCTATAAAACCAAAACGCCGATACGTGCACAACCGTGGAGCCCTTATATCCCGGGCAATGAAGCCAAACAGAAACTGTAATAACGAAGCGTCATAAACAGGGGGTATGAGTGTTTGAGTATTCATATTCCCTGTCGCCTGACGAATAGTTGCAATAGCCTTTTCCCCATTTAACCTGGCCATCTATGACTTTGCAAAAAATCTGTGTGGGCATTTGCATGCTCGTTTTCAGTTTGAACGTCCACGCAGCCCTTGATGCCAAGTTATTGCAAGCATTGGCTGGTGATGACCCGGATGCCCGTATTGCCGCTGTTAATGCCATTGCTGCCCTGGGCAGCCAGGATGCCACAGCAGTATTAGCCGCACTCAAAAACGAAAATCTTTATGCCAAGGATGGCGCCGTCTATTTGCTTGATGGTGATAAGGCGAAAGATCTTGGCAATGACAAAACAGGCAGCCTGCCCGAAGGTGCGGATGCCATCGCCATTAACAACCGTCTGCGGGCTGTTCTCGATAGTGCATTGTCCGGTTTGAAATTATTTTCAACTGACCGGGCGACACGCCTGACTGCTGCAAAAGACCTGGAAAAAGAAGCGACACCCGAACAATTACCTTTGCTGAACAAAGCCTATCTGAAAGAAAACGCTAGCGAAATCAAGTCACTCTTGCAAATGCTGATCGCCAGTGCAAACCTGCAAGCGGCTGATCCCGTTGTGCGCAAGGCCGCTGTCAAGGCCTTGCTCGATAGCCCGAATGCGAATTTAAAACCTGTATTACAGAAAATGCTGGTGCGAAATCCTGACGGTAGTTACAACGAGCCGGATGAAAGCATACGTGTCGAAGCAGTTACCACTTTACAAGCGATCAATAACCGCCTGGCCCGCACAGAATTTGTCGGCAATCTTTTTTATGGCATTTCCCTGGGCAGCGTCTTGCTGCTGGCCGCGCTGGGTCTGGCAATTACTTTTGGCCTGATGGGTATCATCAACATGGCGCATGGCGAATTGCTGATGATAGGGGCCTACACCACCTATGTCTGCCAAATGTTGTTCCGCAATTATTTTCCTGCCGCGCTGGATGCTTATCTGTTACTTGCCTTACCGGCGGCCTTCCTGGTATCTGCCTCAGTCGGTATTTTGCTGGAACGAACCGTCATCCGCTGGCTATATGGACGACCCTTGGAAACCCTGTTGTGCACCTGGGGCATCAGCCTCGTGCTGATGCAAACCGTGCGGTCAATCTTTGGTGCGCAAAATGTGGAAGTGGCCAACCCGAGCTGGATGTCTGGTGGTGTGACAGTCATGGGCTCACTGGTCTTATCATATAACCGCATCATCATTATTTTCTTTGCCTTGTTTGTTGTTCTGGCTGTCTGGCTTTTATTGAACAAGAGCAGGCTGGGCTTGTTTGTGCGTGCAGTAACACAAAACCGCCGCATGGCTGATTGTGTTGGAGTTGCCACTGGCAAGATTGACATGCTGACCTTTGGGCTGGGTTCAGGCATAGCAGGGCTGGGCGGCGTTGCCTTGTCACAGTTGGGGAATGTCGGGCCTGACCTGGGGCAAAACTACATCGTTGATTCATTCATGGTCGTGGTGCTGGGTGGTGTGGGTCAGCTTGCCGGAACGGTGATTGCTGCCTTTGGCTTGGGAGAAGTCAACAAATTCCTTGAGCCTGTCGCCGGTGCGGTCATGGCTAAAATTGTGATACTGGTATTTATCATCATCTTCATACAGCGCAGGCCGCAGGGCCTGTTTGCACTCAAAGGCAGGAGCGTAGAATGAAAGCACCTGACTTACATGCAGGCGGATATGCCAGCAGCTTGTTTTCACGCCCGGCCTGGACAGGTATTCTGGTGTGCGCGGTAATCGCATTCCTGCTGCCTGTACTGAATCTGAGTTTTCCAGCCGGGCATGCCTTGCATATTTCCAGCTATACCATTGCTTTAGTTGGCAAGTTCATGTGTTATGCGCTGGCTGCTTTGGCGCTCGATCTGGTCTGGGGTTATACGGGTATTTTGTCTCTGGGTCATGGCGTTTTCTTCGCGCTCGGTGCTTATGCGCATGGCATGTATCTGATGAGGGCCATAGGACGTGACGGTGTCTATCAAAGTAATTTGCCTGATTTCATGGTTTTTCTGGACTGGAAAACTTATCCCTGGTATTGGTCAATGACGGACAGCTTCTGGTATTGCATGGCGCTGGTGGTGCTGGTGCCGGGTGTGCTGGCGTTCATATTTGGTTTCTTTGCCTTCCGTTCACGCATCAAGGGTGTGTATTTTTCAATCATTACCCAGGCGATGACATTCGCGTTCATGTTGCTGTTCTTCCGCAATAACACCGGTTTTGGCGGTAATAATGGTTTTACTGATTTCAAACGCATCTTAGGGTTCAGCATTACCGCGCCTGGTACGAAAGCAGCGCTGTATTTGATGACCCTCGGTTTGTTGCTAGGTGCCTTGTTCATGTGTCGCTGGATTGTCACTTCCAAACTGGGGCGAGTCTTGCAGGCAGTGCGTGATTCTGAATCCCGACTCATGTTTATCGGCTATAACCCGCTGTGGTTCAAACTTTTTGTCTGGACACTGTCAGCTGTCTTGTGTGGTATTGCCGGTGCCTTGTATGTGCCGCAGGTGGGCATCATCAATCCGTCCGAAATGTCGCCGGGAAATTCCATAGAAATGGTGATCTGGGCTGCAGTGGGTGGCCGCGGGACTTTGCTGGGCCCCATCATAGGTGCGTTTACCGTCAATGGCCTCAAAAGCTGGTTTACTGCTGCCTTTCCCGATCTGTGGCTGTATGCGCTGGGTCTGCTTTTCATACTCGTGACCCTGTTCATGCAACAAGGCGTGCTAGGGGTGATCGGCAAATTCAAAAAGAACAAGGAGGGCGCATGAGTTATATGATGAGCGGTGTACTGCGACCCGGCCAGCAATATGAAAGTGCTACTGGCGATCAGGGCGTATCGTATGGACGTATCAAGCCTGAAGGCCTGGATACCACGCATGGTGCGATCTTGTATCTCGAAGACATCGTGGTGTCGTTCGATGGTTTCAAGGCGATTAATAAGCTGACGCTCGATATTTCGGTCGGTGAATTACGTTGCATCATAGGCCCCAATGGCGCAGGCAAGACGACTATGATGGATGTCATTACCGGCAAAACCCGACCCACATCCGGTACAGCTTTCTTTGGGCAAACCATGGATCTGACCCGCATGAACGAAGTTGAAATTGCCCGTGCGGGCATAGGCCGCAAGTTCCAAAGGCCTACGGTTTTTGAGCAGCATACAGTATTTGAAAATCTCGAACTGGCGATGAAGATGGACAAGCGCGTCAAGACCACCTTGTTCGCCCGCCTGAACAGCGAACAAACCGACAAGATCGCGGCAATCCTGCAATTGATACGACTCAATGGTCAAGAGCAAAGACAGGCCGGCCTCTTGTCGCACGGGCAGAAGCAATGGCTGGAAATTGGCATGTTGCTGATACAGGAACCACAATTGATATTGCTTGATGAGCCAGTAGCAGGCATGTCGGATGCAGAAACAGCACGTACGGCAGAATTGCTGAATGAATTGCGCGGCAAGCATTCCATCATGGTGGTTGAGCATGACATGGGGTTCGTCACCGACATTGCCCAGCAGGGCAAGGTGACAGTATTGCATGAAGGATCAGTCCTGGCGCAGGGCACGATGCAGCAGGTGCAGGCGGATGAACGAGTCATTGAAGTGTATCTGGGGCGCTAAGTATGCTGGAAGTCAATCAACTACATCAACATTACGGTTCCAGCCATACCCTGCGTGGGGTGTCTCTTTCCCTGAAAAAGGGTGAATGCCTCGCTTTGCTGGGGCGTAACGGCGTAGGTAAAACCACTTTGCTCAAATGCCTGATGGGGGTGTTGCCATCATCGCAAGGCAGTATCCTGTTTGAAGGGCGCGATATCAACAAGCTGTCGCCGCATCAGCGTGCGCGCGCCGGTATTGCGTATGTACCACAAGGCCGTGAAATTTTTGCCCGGCTAACCGTTGAAGAAAATCTCTTGATGGGCATGGCTACTTTGCCTGCAAGACGTGCGTCAAAAATCAAGAATGAAGTCTATGAGCTCTTTCCCGTTCTTAAGGAAATGCTGCACCGGCGCGGTGGTGATTTGTCAGGTGGCCAGCAACAGCAACTGGCGATTGCGCGCGCCTTACTGGCAGAACCTAAACTGATCATCCTCGATGAGCCGACCGAAGGCATACAGCCGTCCATCATCAAGGATATCGGTCGCGTGATACGTCTGTTGCGTGAACGTGGTGATATCGGCATTTTGCTGTGTGAACAATATTTTGATTTTGCCCGTGAGCTGGCCGATCATTTTATCGTGCTGTCACGTGGTGAAGTGGTTGCCTATGGCGGCGAAGATTTAATGGATGGGGATGACGTCAAGCGTCATCTGGCGGTATAGTTTGCTTTTGCATTCTTCTCGACTATTCATGGATGGTTCTGAACCGCTAAGACAAGCCAGCAGCCCAAAATGCGTGCCAACCAGCACTGGCGGCGCATCGCCCTGGCAGGCCAGCCTGCAACTGGGATTTGGCAATGATGCAGGAGTGACCCGCCTGACAGAGCGCAAGCATCAAGGGCCTTTACGTGTGCAAAAGCCTTTGTATCCAGAAGGTGGAAATATATGCCACGCCATCATCATACATCCGCCTGGCGGTGTTGTTGGTGGCGACAAATTAGCTATTACGGTCCGCCTGGCACCAGATACTCACGCCCTGATCACCACACCTGGCGCAGCAAAATGGTATCGCAGCAATGGGTATATCTCGCAACAACACATACAGTTGCATGTGGCCCAGGCGGCTAGGCTGGAATGGTTGCCACAAGAAACAATATTCTATGATGATGCCTGTGTAGAGCTGCATCAGACCATACACCTGGAGAAAGATGCGCGCTTCATTGCCAGCGATATCCTGTGTTTTGGCCGCACGGCATCTGGTGAGACTTATCGCAGCGGTAGCATACTTCAGCATTGCAGCGTTTATCGTGAAGGAAAAATGATCTGGCACGAGCAAGGCAGCCTGCAAGGTGGCGGTGCCACAATGCAAAGCCCTTTGGGGCTGAACGGTAAATCTGTTAGTGCGATGGTGATGGCATCAGGAGCGCTGCTCAGCAATGAACAGCTTCAGGCCGTGCGTGAACAAACCATGGCCTTGCTGGCTGAACATGAACCAGATGCCCTGTGTGGACTCACACAAATGAAAACCATGATCGTCGCACGCTACCTGGGCAACTCCAGTGAAGTTGGCCGTTACTGGATGCAAATGGTGTGGCAACATTTGCGCCCAGTTATTATCGGCAGTCCAGCAGTAACGCCACGTATCTGGAATACCTAGCGTATTGGCTGTAACACTAGTGGGAACTGACAAAATTGCTGTTTAATTCCAGGTTAGCTACTTTGGGCTTGATGCAACCCAGACCTGTCAGAGTGGTGCGTACAGCAATATCCAGCGGTGTGCGAGGTTCGTCACCCAAAAAATCCACCAGCTTTTTGTTCGACATCCTTACTTGTGCGCGCCACAGGTAACGCATTTCCAGCATTTCTTTCAAGGTTTGCTGAAATGGGGCAAGCAACCTGAATACTGGCCAAGGAAACCAGCTGCCTTTTAAATCAGTGTTGCCAGTTGCCATGCCGATGGCTTTGACCATTTGTTTGCCATCATGATCCCAATGACCGTCCATATGAAAGCGTGCAAATTTTTCCAGCTCACTTTCGCGTTCTATCAACCTGACCATGGTTTCGGCAACATCGGGTAAATATGCCCATTGGTGGCCGATACCAGCATTGCCTGGGTAGCGCACTACGGAAGGAGATTTGCCTGGTGTAACCAGTCCTTGCGAAAACCAGCTATTGGCAGCTTTGGGGCCAAAAAAGTCACCGGCACGAACGATCAGGGATTTGACTCCTTTTGATGCGGCCAGACGCAAACGGTGTTCAAGTTCGACGCGGATTTTACCCTTTTTAGTAATAGGGAATTGCGCTGCATCTTCCGACACAGATGGGAAAACATCCGGCCCGAAGTTATATACCGTACCCGGCAATACGATGCGTGCGCCCGTCGCCTTGGCGGCAGCAATGCTGTTGTCCATCATCGGCAGTACCAGTTTTTCCCAGTCACGATAGCCTGGTGGATTGACTGCATGCACAATCAGGGATTTGCCCATTGCCGCCTGAATGACATCTTCTTGTTTCATGACGTCACCTGGCAACCAGAAGTGTGCAGTGCTTTTGTCGCTGACGCTGGCAGGATTGCGGTGCAATGCCGTTACTTCCCAGCCGCGTTGCATCAAGAGTCGGGCAACTTCGCCGCCAATACCGCCAGTTGCACCCAAGACCAACGCTTTTTTATTACTGTTCATGATGTTCTCCTTTGTGTGTGTTGATGTTGTTATTGTGTAGCCTGACACTCTTATATACAATTGGCGAAAACTGCATAGGTGATATACATTTTTGTATGGATGGAAAAAATATACCCTGGGATTACTACCGTACTGCCCTGGCAGTACTGGAAGAAGGTTCATTATCTGGTGCTGCGCGTACGCTGGGGCTGACACAGCCAACCATAGGCCGGCAAATTGAAGCACTGGAAAGCGCCCTCGGTTCACGTCTTTTTGTACGCTCTCAATCCGGTTTGTCGCCTACGACGACAGCGCTTGCGTTAAAACCTTATGTAGAAAGCCTTCATGCAACAGAAAGTGCCTTGCTACGCAGTGTCAGTGCAGAGGCTGGTGAAGTCAGTGGCACAGTGCGCATTACGGCTTCAGAAGTCATGGGCGTGGAGATATTGCCGGCGATGCTGTCTGCGTTGCGAAAGCCTTATCCCGGGTTGAAAATTGAACTACAGGCAAGCAATATCACCAGTGACTTGCTTGGCCGCGATGCCGACATCGCCGTACGCATGACGCAGCCTCTGCAAGATGCCTTGATTGCCAAACGCATAGGTGCAATCAGGCTGGGCTTGTTTGCGCATGCTGATTATTTGCAACGATGTGGACACCCCAAAACTCTGGGCGACTTGTCTGCGCACAGTCTGATCGGCTTTGACAAGGAACTGCCTTATATCAGGGCCTTGCAAAAGAAGTTTCCCTTCATGCAGCGTGCGAATTTTTCTTTGAGGACTGATAGCGATCTGGCGCAATTTTCTGCCATTCGCAATGCCTACGGTATAGGTATATGCCAGGTTAACCTGGCAAAGGCTTATCCACGGCTTGAGCATGTGTTGTCAGGCGAGTTTCAACTGGATTTCCCAGTCTGGCTGGTCATGCATGAAGACCTGAGGTCCAGCCAGCGCTATAAAGTGACCTATGACCAGCTCGTACTGCAACTTGATGCCTACCTCAATCTCCCAGCCTGAGGCTTGTCAACATGCATCAGGCTTTAATCAGCAGGTCAGGGCGATCAACAGCAATTTCACGCCATGCGTCAAAACCGCCAGCCAAAGGGCGCACGTCCAGATAGCCTAGCTGCTTTAGCGTATGCGCGGCATGCACTGCCCCGGCATCACCAGGGCAGGCGCAAATGGTAATGATCATTTCGTTCAGGGGCCAGTCTTTGGCCGCTACACCAACCTGCTTGGTCTCGCTGACGACCGCGAGGGGGATAACACCTGTTTCTGCGATCAGGGCAGGGCTGCGCAAGTCGATGATCCTTGGCATGTTTTTTCTCTGGTAGCTTGCCACCATATCAGTGGCGCTGAAATGAGGGATTGCGGCCAGTTTTTCAAAGCGTTTCTTTTGCCAGAATTTCCAGGCCAGCCAGCTCAGCAACATCGCTACAAAGACGGCGATGATGCGTACCCCTTGCAATGACAAAAAAGTCAGCGTGGTTTCAATCTGTGCCTGCAAGGCAAAGCCGGCAATCAGTGCCAACCCTGCCCACAGGCCAGCACCAATCGCCGACGCTAGCATAAATGATGCGCGCGGCATGCCCAGCGCGCCTGCTACAGGCGGTGCCACGGTAGAAAAGCCAGGGATGAATTTACCAACCACCAGTGACCACACGCCCCAACGATGAAAGCGTGCCTCTGTCTGGTTAACGCAAGAGCCAGGATTGATCGACATTTTGCATAAAAACTTCAGAACCTTGTAGCCAAATACCTTGCCCGCCTGATACCAGAGCATATCTGCAATCAGGGATGCCGAAATGGCCGCGACGAGCAAGATCAGTAACTGATTAAAATGAGTGGCCTGGCTGGCATTGAACATCATGGTAGGCACGGCCGGTACAGGCAGGCCCAATTGCTGCAACAAGACATTCACAAAAACCAGCAGGTTGCTGTGTTGATGAAAGAATTCTGTAACCCAGCCTTGTTCCATGCTGTTTTCCATTCGTGGTGTGATTTTGTCAGGGATTTAAGATCAGACTGAAGGATGACCGTGCCCGAGCTTGTGCGTATTACCCATATTGTAGGGCATAGCAGGCTTTTCAATATCACCGACATGAAAAGAAGCCATAAATGGAAAGCAAAGTGCACACTACGCAAAGATGGGTAGTGTGTTTTTGGAGGAGAGGGCTTATTTAGCCTGAGCCCTGTGCAATATTTACATTACTTGTTTTTTTGTAACGCTATCCAGCTGTTGATGTGTTGTTCCAGCATATCCAGTGGTAATGCGCCAGCATTGAGCATATTGTCATGAAAGCTGCGTAAATCGAATTTATCGCCCAATTCTGCCTGCGCATGCTGACGTAATTCTATGATTTTCAATTGCCCGATCTTATATCCCAGGGCTTGCGCAGGCCAGGCAACATAACGGTCAACTTCAGCTTCCGGGCGTATGCTTGCATGCTTGTCGAAGTAGTCGAGGGCCTGTTCGCGTGTCCAGTGTTTTGCATGAAGACCAGTATCAACGACGAGACGAATGGCGCGGAACAACTCACCGTTCAGGCGGCCTAGATCACTGACCGGGTCCTGGAAGAAACCGACTTCCTTGCCCAGACGTTCTGAGTACAGGGCCCAGCCTTCGACATAGGCATTGTATTCATCATTCAGGGCGCGGTGAAACGGGTGCATGCCTGGCAATTCCTGGGCGATGGATATCTGCATGTGGTGGCCAGGCACGCCTTCGTGATAGGCAGTCGATTCATTGCCGACCATATTGCGGTTGGCGAAATTATAGGTATTCACCCACACTTGCCCGGGTCGGCTACCGTCTGCTGTACCTTGCTGGTAATTGGTGGAGGCATCTTTTTCAAGAAAATCAGGGATAGCCGCAATCTTCAACTTTGCCTTTGGCAAAACACCAAACAGTTCAGGCAATTTCACCTGCATTTGTGCTGTGTAATATTCGTAGTTCTGTATGATCTGTTCACGTGAAACAGGTTTCAGTTTTGGGTCTGCCTTGACTGCAGCCCGAAATTCCAGACTATTTTTATAGCCTGCTGTTTTGGCCAGTGCTTCGGTCTGGGCTTCCAGATCAGCGACTTCTTTGAGGCCGATCTGATGTATCTGTTCTGGATTCAGGTCAGTGGTGGTTTGCGTACGGACTGCAAATCTGTATATTTGTTCGCCGTTTTTCAGCGCCCATATGCCGGGCTCAGCACGGCCTTGAGCCGCATATTCATTGCTGACAAATTTCTGTAAATGCAAATAGGCAGGACGCAGTTTTTCGTTGACGGCTTTGAGCATGGCATTGCGTATTTCAATTCTTTGCTTGTCGTTAAAACTGGCCGGGAAGCGCTTTAAAGGGCTGGCAAAGACATTCTCTTCACCGGCGGGCCCAGCGATTTCACCGCATTGCGTCACAACTTTTTCCAGTATGTAGCGCGGCGGTATCAAACCTTGTTTCTGGCCAATTCTTGCCAGAGTGATTGCCTGCTCAAATAATTGTGGTACCCGATTCAAACGTGCTATGTAGTCGTAGAAATGCCGTTCCGTCTCAAAAGGCGTGACCGTCAGCAGTTGCGGCAGTGCAGCCTGTACGCCGCTCATTTGTTCCAGTGGCATCAGATAAGTCTTTAGCTGGTAGGCCGTCAAGCGGTCGCTCAGGGTACGTATCAACAATTGCTGGTCGATTTGTGCAGTCTGACTTAACTTGTTTGCAGGTATTGCCCTGATTTTTTCTAGCAATACCTGTGCTTCTCTAGCGGCATTGGCCAGATTTTTTTCTGATAAGTCACGCAGTTTGTTATTGAGCCGGTATTCCCCATACAACGTTGCTGCTTCAGGATTGACGCGCTGGAAAAAATCCCAATAACGGTCAGACAATTGCTTGAGCTTAATGTCCGCGCTGATCTGCGCATTTTTTTCCGCATTTACGGCATGCTCTGGTTTCGCCTGTAGGGCCGGGGAATAGGCAGCACTGATGGACAACGCCAGAACAAGGTGTCGTAAAGAAGGGCTGAGAGCATACTTTTGCATAGGACTTGATTTCATTTTGTAGGCAATGAGGCAGACAATAGGAAGTAAACCGGATAAAACGATAAATCATAAGGCAGATCATGGACAGATGCAGAAGATCTAAGTTCCATTGAAGCCAGTGAAACCGGGTTTTCGTTTGCGTACGGTATATTGTTTCTTATTGCTTCAGACACAAACTTCTTCATTCTCTTGCATACCTCGTTCCAGTAATGCTGCATATCTGCCAGGGTCGACATTTGATCCACAAACAATAACGGCGACACGTTTGCCCGCCAGTTGATCGCGTAAAGGACCAAAAAGTCCAGCGGTGGCGACAGCAGCGGCAGGTTCAGCCACCAGTTTGACGTCATGGTATAAATCCACCATGGCAGCGCAGATTTCATCATCCGTAACCCGGACGATCTCATCAACAAAGCGCTGGCATACCCTGAAGCTATAGTCCATCACATAGGGTGCGCACAGGCTATCGGCGACACTATCAACGATTTTCAGTTTTTCTGCCTGCCCCGACTGAAAACTGCGGTACATCGCATCTGCCCCATAAGGTTCAACACCATACACGGCACAATGCGGTGCCAGCTGTTTGACGGCAGAAGCGATGCCTGCACATAAGCCGCCACCGCCGATGGGCACGATGACTGCATCAAGTTGTTCTATCTGTTGCATCAGTTCTAGCCCCACGGTTGCCGTACCCAGGGCGGTCAATGGGCCGTCATAAGGGTGGATCATGGTGCGCTGCTCTTTTTCAACGATGCGCTGCCCTAGCGCAAATGCGGTATGCATATCTACTTCAAGTATGACTTCAGCACCATCCTGCCGGCAGGCGTTGATGCGCGTCGGGCTGGCATGTCGCGGCAATACGACCTTGCAAGATACACCTGCCAGCCTGGCCGCATAGGCCACCGCCATCGCATGATTGCCAGCACTGACAGCGACAACACCACGCTGTCGCGCTGCGGGATTCATCGGAGAAATACAATTCAGTGCGCCACGTAGTTTAAATGTGCCGGTTTTTTGAAACAACTCCAGCTTCAGCCAGACTTCAGTGCCTGCTGCCAGCTTGTTCAATGCATTTCCAGCCTGCCAATGCCAGACGGGAGTATGCAGAACCTGATTTGATAACCTGGCAGCCGTCAGTTGGATATCTGCCAGTGAAGGGTAGGGGAATATACCTGTGTTTAACAAGCTTGAAGGCAAGGAGGCAGGCGCGTGCGTGGGCCTGTCTGTGGCGACATGAGACATAAAAACTCCAAAATAAAATCAGCAAGAGAAATCAAAAAGAAATCAGAGCGCGGAAGTGCGCAAGACATCAGGAAATGATGTGCTGAAGGGCCGCCAGGCACCGGCATACGCCGTAGCTTAACGACCCCGGATAATTCGAATAATGGAGATGTCGCAGATGGAAAAAGCAGGCGGCGCAATTGCGTGCACGACAGCATATGCGGCATTGATAGCGCATAAGTTCGTGTTCGGCAGGGGATGGGGGATTGCGTGCATGGAAAAACTATAACCAATCCCGGGAATATTGGCAAGCAACTTTAAAAAAGAGCGGCAGGGCAGGTCGGGATACTGGCCCTGCTCACTCACAAGCCCTGCAAAAACGGCCCGGCTGGCCAGAGGGATCAGGGTTTCTTTTCTTCGCGTTTTTCGATGACGATTTTTTGTGCAAGGTTAACATTTCTGACGGTGTACCCTTCCGGAACAGTAAACAGGTTTGCGGCTGGCTCTGCACGTTTCAGGTTGCTCAGACGGTAACTCCATTCGCCGGTACGTGGGTCACTTTGCTTGATAAGGACGGTCAATTGCAAGTCAGTGGAATACCAGGTTTCTGAACTAACGGTAATCGGATTTTTATTGCCAATCTCTCCAGCAGGGATTTGGTATGAACGCATTTTTCCCTCTGCACGAACACCATCGAATTCTCTTGTACCCATATCCTTGGTGCTTGTTTTGTTACTCCAGTGAGTATCCGTGAAAGCAGTTGGCAGTGGAGAAGTTTTTATGATGTTAATCAGATTGTCGGTCGCACTCATGAAGGCAGTATGTGGGCCCGGCACAAAACTGGCAGATTTTGCATTGATGACCTTTATTTCTTCTCGTGGGCCTTTATTGTCATCAGACTTGTCATCGTTTTTCTTTTTCAATGTCTTGATGATGATTTCATCTTCATTCGTTTGCAGATACATCCGGCCTATATTCCCTTCCTGCCTCTGTTTTTCGGCCATGATTTTCCCATCCGATGTTTTCAACAGACTGACCTTGGTGACAGTCTTTCTTTCAGGTATGACTACGTAACGTGAGTTTTCGACCGGGTCGCTGATGAGGATTTGCGACAAGTTCCCTTTGTTATCTCGTACTTCATAGCGAGTACGGCCTGCATTGTCCCTATAGACCATACTGGAAGTCTTATTGCTGATCTGATTACCGTCAGCCAGAGTCTGCGTTTTTTCCGTAATGATTTCTGCACTATATGCCGCGTTTTTTATAGGGTTGGAAATATGCATGTCCTGCATGCCAGAAAAAACGGCGTTCATGGCATCGCTGGCATTTCTTGCTGCAATCATTGCATCTGAAATGGTTTTATTGACTGTACTGGTTTCGGGCAAGCCAGCCAATGCGGCAAGTACTGGCATGGCTGGCATTGGCGGCACAGGCCGCATAGGTGCCAACGGTACTATCGGTGCTATCGGTGCCAGCGGTGTGGGCTGATGAATCTCAAGATGCAGACCTGTTTGTTTTTCCTCTGTTGTGATGGGAGTAATACTGTCATTAATGACATTGGCGTGTGTCACATTCCAGGAATAGCTCAAAAAAATCAGCATTGATAATTTGATAGTCATGATGTTTCCTTAGCGTTGAAGATTAGCTGTGATTAAGAGATGTAATCGTGAAATTAAATTTTTTGCTTAAAACACGTACATAACAGATACATTAATTTTTGAGCAGGCGCATCGCCAAAGGAGATCCTTCTGCATCTACCAACATCTGAGCGCGCACCATTTCACCGGCAATCTCTGGGCTCACGGGCATGCCCTGACTGGCCAACCAGGCCGCGGGAACCTCAGTTTCCATCATGTGTGCTGTTCCTTCCTCCAGGCGCTCTAACGGAACCAGGGCGACAAACGGCGGCAGCTCGGTATTCGCCTGGGCAGGGTTTTGTGATGACAGTTCTTGCAAAGGTGCTGTGGATAACAAGGTCAGCATCACCAATCCAAAACTGCCGCACAGTGTCAACATGCCAGCCAGCCAAGGTTGCCAACGCATTTTGAGCGCCTGTTTTTTGTCTTTTCCATACTGCGCGCTAAATGCCTGCAATAGACGCTGTTCAGTTACTTCAGGCGTATTCAGTTCTTGCAAGTCTTTGCGCAAGAGACTGAACTGCTTGTCCAGTATTGCTTCATTATTGTCTTGCACCGTATTCATGTGATCGTTCATTTCGCTGTTCCTGTTTTCGCCTCTGCATCAGGGCGCCAGCCCAGGCGCTCGCTGTATTGCAGGATAGCGGCCCGTGCTCTCGATAATCGGGATCTCACTGTACCTATGTCTATGTCACAAATCACAGCAATCTCTGCATAGGACAACTCTTGCAGCTCATATAAAATGACGACGTCACGATAATGGGGGCGCAGCACCGCCACGGCTTGTCTGACGTGCTCTGTCATCTGTTGGGTGAAAACAATGTCGGATGGTTCTGCAACGTCGCTCATCAATACTTCTTCACCATCCTCATCGTTATTGCCTGGTAAAGACTGGTGACGTCGTTCATGCTTATCCTGCTTCAACAATAAGTTGCGGGCGACGCCGAATAAAAAATTTTGCAAACTTCCCAGTCCAGCGTCATACCGATAGGCTTTATTCAGAAAACCCATGAAAACATCCTGTACCACGTCTGCTGCCATTGCCGGGCGACCGCAACGCATGAGGGCATAACGGTAGATAGATCCCTGGTGGCGTTGGTACAGGCGTTGAAAAGCCGCAACATCACCGTCGCGCATTTGCCTGAGTAAGCTGATGTCCTGGTCTGCGGTATCCACATGCATTTCATTGATTGTTTTTAGGTATTACTCCGAAGTGAGTGAAAAGTTCCAAAAACTTTTACAGAAGTACAATGAAACTGCTAAATTGGCAATGTACTGATAAAGCAAATAATGGTCACAAGCATAAATGCACCATTTTGGTGATTTAATGATTTTTACTGGTGCAAAAAACGAATTAAGAGTCGAATTGTGCTGGTTCAAAACTTGCTGTGTTGTACATCATTGCATATGGGAATCAGCTATAAGCTGATTTATCCAGCCAGAGTGAACAAGATGTTTGATAGGTGAGCGCGAGAATATGGACCTGACACCCAGAGAAAAAGACAAACTGCTGATTTTTACCGCGGCCTTGCTGGCAGAGCGGCGCAAGGCGCGCGGCCTGAAGCTGAATTACCCTGAAGCGGTGGCGCTGATCAGCGCTGCCATCATGGAGGGGGCCCGCGATGGCAAAACGGTTGCTGAACTGATGTCAGAAGGCACGCAGATATTAAGTCGTGCCGATGTCATGGAAGGCATAGCCGAAATGATTCCCGATATCCAGGTAGAAGCCACGTTCACGGATGGCACGAAACTGGTGACAGTCCACCATCCTATTCCTTGAGGCAAATCTATGATACCTGGTGAAATGCTGATTACCGATGGAGAGATAGAGCTCAATGTCGGTAGGCCCACACTGAGCATTGTGGTGGCAAACAGTGGTGACCGACCTATACAGGTGGGTTCTCATTTTCATTTTTTTGAAACCAATCCTGCATTACAGTTTGATCGCCAGTTGGCGTATGGCATGCGTTTACATATCGCCGCAGGTACCGCCGTGCGTTTTGAGCCAGGCCAGCAACGCACCATAGAACTGGTTGCGCTCGCTGGAGACAGGAAAGTCTATGGTTTCAGTGGCAAAGTTATGGGGGCGCTATGAAAATTTCACGCCAGGCTTATGCAGAGATGTTTGGGCCGACCACGGGTGACCGTATCCGCCTAGCAGATACCAATCTGTTTATAGAAATTGAAAAAGACTTTGCCATCTATGGTGAAGAAGTGAAATTTGGTGGTGGCAAGGTAATACGGGATGGCATGGGGCAGTCGCAAAGGGCGCATGCCGATGTCATGGACACGGTGATCACCAATGCCGTCATCATTGATCACTGGGGCATCGTCAAGGCCGATATCGGTATTAAAAATGGCTTGATCGCCTGCATAGGCAAGGCCGGCAACCCTGATATACAGTCTGGCGTCGACATGGCAATTGGCGGTGCGACAGAAATTATTGCAGGTGAAGGCAAGATCGTGACCGCTGGGGGCATAGACTCACACATCCATTTCATTTGTCCCCAGCAGATTGAAGAAGCGTTGATGAGCGGTGTCACCACCATGCTGGGTGGTGGTACAGGTCCGGCCACAGGCACGGCTGCAACAACCTGTACACCCGGGTCGTGGCATCTGCATTCCATGTTGATGGCGGCAGACGCTTTTCCCATGAACCTGGGATTTATGGGCAAGGGGAATGTCAGTCTGCCTTTACCGCTGGAAGAACAGATCAGGGCAGGTGCCATAGGCCTGAAGCTGCATGAAGACTGGGGTACAACACCGCAGGCCATCGACAATTGCCTGAGCGTGGCAGACCAGATGGATGTACAGGTTGCCATTCATAGCGATACGCTGAATGAAGGTGGCTTTCTCGAACATACCCTGGCCGCATTCAAGGACAGGACTATCCACACCTTTCATACCGAAGGTGCGGGTGGTGGCCATGCACCCGATATTATTGCGGCAGTAGGTGAGGCAAATGTGTTGCCCTCATCTACCAATCCTACCCGCCCCTATACTGTCAATACCCTGGATGAGCATCTCGACATGCTCATGGTGTGTCACCATCTTGATCCAGCCATCGCGGAAGACATTGCTTTTGCCGAGTCGCGCATACGGCGTGAAACGATTGCTGCTGAAGATATTTTGCATGATATCGGTGCCATCTCCATGATGTCTTCTGATTCCCAGGCCATGGGCCGGGTGGGTGAAGTCATCATGCGCACCTGGCAAACGGCAGACAAGATGAAACAGCAACGTGGCTCACTGGCTGAAGACAATGCCAGTAATGATAATTTCCGCATCAAGCGTTATATCGCCAAATACACCATCAACCCTGCGCTGACGCACGGCATTGCGCATGCTGTCGGTTCACTTGAAGCGGGCAAGATTGCTGACATCGTCTTGTGGAAACCAGCTTTCTTTGGTGTCAAGCCTTCCATGATATTAAAAGGTGGCATGATCGCTGCGGCGCAGATGGGTGATCCGAACGCATCAATACCCACCCCACAACCCGTTCATTACCGCATGATGTTTGGTGCTTTTGGTGGCGGGTTGAAAAAATCGTTTACCTTTGTCTCGCAGGCGGGCTTTGACGCTGGCCTGGCAGAGCAATTAAAACTGAACAAGACCTTGATCCCGGTTAAAAACACCCGCAGTGTCCGCAAGAAAGACATGATTCATAACAGTTTGACGCCAAAGATGGAAGTCGATCCCGAAACCTACGAAGTGCGCGCCAATGGCGAATTGCTGGTTTGCGAGCCAGCAAAGATTTTACCTATGGCACAAAGATATTTTTTATTTTAACTATGCTCACCTTACAACAAAAAATCGATAGTGCTGACAGCATTGCCGGGCAACTGGTACTGCCTTATGAGTTGCGTGAAAAGAGCCGATTGCGGGCAACACTGACAAGCGGTGAAGATGTTGCTGTTTTCACTGTACGCGGCACGGTCATGCGCCACGGTGATTTGATGCAGGCCAATGATGGCCGCGTCATACAAATCATTGCCGCGCCTGAACCAACCTACAAGGTTGAATGTGACACCGCGTTCAATTTATTGCGTTGTGCCTTTCATTTGGGTAACCGCCATACGCAGGCACAGGTTGGCGATGGATTTTTGCGTATACGCAAAGATCCGGTGTTGAAAGAAATGCTGCAAGGTCTCGGGGCGCATGTAGTGGAAGAACAGGCCAGTTTTGAACCCGAATCGGGTGCTTATGGCGGCGGGCACCATCATGGTGGGGACGATGGGCATTCTCATAATCCATTGGCTCCCATACCATTGCGTCAGCGTATTCACCGCCCCTCAGACAAGCAGTCATAGCTATGCAAGCCACGGCTTTGCTACATTTGCTGCAACTCGCCAGCCCATCCTTGCCGATAGGCGCGTACAGCTATTCACAGGGTCTGGAAGCAGCAATAGAAAAAGGTCTGGTCAAGAACGAAGTGACGGCAAAAAGCTGGATCATTGCTTACCTGCATGAAGTCGTTGCCCGTTTTGAAGCGCCGATACTCTGGCGATTATTACAGGCGTTTTCACGTAAAGACCAGGCTCAGGTTTCGTACTGGAGCAATTTGTTTGTTGCCGCACGCGATACAGCAGAATTTCGGGCTGAAAGCATACAGATGGGATATTCACTTGGGAAACTGGTCGTCGATTTGCAAATAGCTGACCCAGAGTTGCTGGCCATTTTGCAGACTGAAACAGAAATACCTTTACCCACGGCACTGGCTTGTGCTGCTATTGCCCTGCAGGTACCCGCAGAATCGGCTGTTTTGGGCATGTTGTTTTCATGGGCAGAAAATCAGGCACTGGTGTGCGTGAAATCCATCCCGCTTGGGCAAGTCGCCGGCCAACGCTTATTGCTGTCTTTGCGACCAGAACTGGAAGCCGCAGCGAAAATAGCACAGCAGTTGGAAGACCATCAGCTATCGAACTGGTCGCCTGGCTTGTCACTTTTATCCATGCAGCATGAAGTGCAATACAGCCGCCTGTATCGCTCGTGAATCTTACCCCGCACAAAAATAAGAAACAAAAGGACAAAAAATGACTATACAAAATACGCAATCAACCACTGTGGTTTCCAACCCTTTACGCGTCGGTATTGGTGGCCCGGTTGGTTCGGGCAAGACGGCATTGTGCGAAATGCTTTGCAAGAGCATGCGTGATCAATATGAAATGGCCGTCATCACCAACGATATTTATACCAAGGAAGACATGGAAATATTATTGCGTGCTGACGCCTTGCCTGCGGAGCGGCTGATGGGAGTAGAAACAGGGGGGTGCCCGCATACGGCAATCCGTGAAGATGCATCGATTAATCTGGAGGCGATTGCCCGTATGAGCGCAGATTTTCCGGACCTGGATCTGATCCTGGTTGAATCCGGTGGCGATAATCTGGCCGCGACATTCAGTCCGGAACTATCTGACCTTACGATTTACGTGATTGACGTGGCAGGCGGCGAAAAGATACCGCGCAAGGGTGGCCCTGGCATTACCCGCTCTGATCTACTGATCATCAACAAAACGGATCTGGCACCGCATGTCGGTGCCAACCTTGACATCATGGCGCAAGACGCCAAACGCATGCGCGGCGAGCGGCCATTCGTGTTTACCAACCTGCGTACAGGCGACGGTCTGGCGACGGTCGTTGCGTTCATTCGTCAGCAAGGCATGCTCGATGTTGTAAAGAATTGAACACAAATCAGGGAGAGAATAATATGAAGTTACATCAAAAAATGATCGGCATGCTGGCAATGTCACTGCTCACCACGGTAGTTACTCCCGCATTTGCGCATGTCAGCGCCATGCATTCGGTTCATGGCTTTGAAGCTGGTTTTGCCCATCCCTTTATGGGGCTGGATCATTTGCTGGCAATGCTGGCTGTGGGTATCTGGGCTGCGCAACAACGTGGTATTTCTTTATGGCTGTTGCCCGCAGTATTTCCAATGGCGATGGCCGCCGGAGCCATGATGGGCATTAATGGGATGCCATTGCCATTTGTAGAACCAGGGATTGCTGTTTCGGTATTGGTATTGGGTCTGTTGATTGCCTCAACCGCGAAATTACCCATGTTCATGAGTATAGGGCTGGTAAGCATATTCGCGATCGCACACGGTTATGCCCACGGCATTGAAATGGGAGCGCGTGATGCAGCTATTGAGTTTGGTGCAGGTTTTATTCTGGCTACGCTTCTCTTGCATGCGACTGGTTTGATTGCTGCATTGTCAGCAAATCGGCATTTGAACAAGGCCGTCAACCGTATTGTCGGGGGCAGCATTGCCGTTGTGGGGATGTTTTTTGTTTCTGCGCTAGTGTAAGGGACTTAATGAACCAAAATCTGGAAATATCAAGGATGCAGGCTCTTGATACTTCCAGAAAACAGCATGTTACTTATGCATTGTTATCAGAACTTATAAGTCGCACCGATATTCAGGAAGCGGCCAACAGCGCCAGCCTGATGCAGGGCCGGGTTGTAATAGGTTCCGACAGAGCCACCATAGGTCTGGAAGTCCAGCGGTGGCTGTTTATCAAATACGTTTTGTATGGATGCGTGGAACAACCAGTTTTTACCGTATTTGTAGCTTGCATATAAGTCCAGCGTGGTGAAACTATCTACTTTGCAATACTGAGATGGTACTGTGCCGCGGAAAGCTGCGCTACCACTATGAATGGCACCATCGCAGGTAAGCAGTTGTGGGTTGGTTGGATCGATGACGCTGAAACTGCTAACCCAGTTGACTGTTCCTGCAACTTTGACGGGACCACCTTCCCATGTCATGACCAGTTGCGCGCGGTCTTTGGGATTGCCAGTGTTACCTGAGATACCCGATGGACCATGCGTGCCTTCGAGGCGAACTGGTGCAGCACCTGCCGTACCTTGCTCATATTTAAGCATATGCGTGTAAGTCAGGTCTGTCGACAGTTTGCCTGCAGATTCCAGGTTCAGTGTCCAGCGAGCATTGACGTCCACACCTGACACTTCGGTGTATTGCGCATTTTCATATGGGTAAGGCGCATACAGGGCGTTACCAATCGGCGGTGTTCTTGTACCGATAGAGCCGTCTGGCAGTACATAGGGCTGTGGTACAGGTGTACCGCGGACGATGAATGGCTCAGGATCATAACTAGGATCGTTCAGTGAAGAAATGATCTGGTTATCGATACGGATTTTATAGAAATCCGTCGTCAGGCTGAATTGCTGGCTGGGTTCGAAAATCAAACCCAGGGTATAAGATTTGGATTTTTCTGCTTGCAGGTTTTGACCTGGCAACTGTACACCAGTCAATGCTACTGCGCATTGTCCTGGGTAGTTACCAGGTGTCACTGTTGGATCGGTGCCTGCATTGCCGCAAAGTTTTGGATCCTGATAGGTATTGGAATAGAAGGACTGGCCAGCCTGACCTGACTCCGCCGGATTTGGCGCACGGAAGCCTTTTGCATATGTACCCCGGACAGTCAATTCCTTGACAGGTGTATATTTCACGCCAAATTTAGGTGTAGTTGCATTGCTGCCGCCACTGTATTTGTCGTAACGTACGGCGGCATCAAGTTCAAGGTTCTTCAATACGGGGGCGACCAATTCCATGTATACGGCAGAGATATTCTGGTTGCCGATAGCAAAGGAATTGTTGACCAATTGCGAGCCGTCGAGCGCTGAAGCAGGTGCTTGCGCATTGAGTTCACGATGCGTGAATTCGCCACCGAGGCCGATAGATAAAGGCCCGCCAGAAAGCGTCATCAGTTCACGGCTACCACGTACGCTGACATATTCGAGTATGTCAGTTGCTTTTGCATTGACAGGTGGTGCAACAGCTGCATTTTGTGCCGCTGTATTTCCACCAGCAGCCAACCCGACCAGGTAAGGATTTTTAGTGTCATTCAAGGCTGCTTGCAGATTGGCCAGATTCAAAGCACCGTAAATAGTTTGCTTGACTGTATTTTTCGTGTAACCGGCAGAAGCAGTGACGTCCCAGCTACCTATCGTGCCAGTGAGGTCGCCAGCGAAGCGGATAGTATCTGAGGTAACTTCGGTTCTTTGTGGACCCAGGTTGGCGAAATTATATTGCAGCCATTGCGTTGTGCCAGTTGTATTGCCAGGATAAGTCGCTGGTACACTAAATGAATACGGACCATTGACTGAAGGCAATTGATTTGGGCCATAAGCAATCTGCGTTTGCCCGCCATTGCCGTTATTGACATTGGTGGTAGCGTAATTGTTGACTTGATTGGCCTTAGAACTGAACAGAGAACCTTTCAGGTTCAATTGCCAGTCATTCGGCAATTTTTGTACAAACGAGCCGATCAGATTGATATTTTGCGTTTCTGGTTGCAATTGCAGCGGGGCTTTATACGTGCATTTGCCAGCCGCGAGTAAAGTGGCGTCGCAACCAGGTAAAAAGCCGCTGATGTCACCGGTATTTGGATCAATGAAATAGCCAGTGTTGCTGCGTGGCTGATAACCGGGGCGGCGAACGAAGCCGTCTGTCTGGTTGACGCCGCCGACACTGGTCCAGTCGGTATTGGTGAAATCTGCATGGCGGTCAGCTACCAGAATTTTGTTTTGCTTGCGGTATTCGGCAGACAAATAGGCATTGTGCCCATCCTTATCCAGGTCACCCCAGCCATAGATACCGGAAGCGTGCAGGGTAGTACCATCGCGACGCGAACTGGTGCCGGTTTCTGCTGACATTTCAGTGCCAACAAATTTTTTCTTCAAAATGACGTTGACTACGCCAGCAATCGCATCTGAGCCGTAGACCGATGACGCACCATCCTTCAGGATTTCGATTCTTTCAATGGCATCAAACGGAATCTGGCTGATATCAACAAAGCTGCGCTGACCATCGTCTGACAAGGCATAAGGCGCCATGCGATGACCATCAATCAGTACCAGTGTTGCGCCGACAGTCAGACCACGCAATGCAATGCCAGATGCACCGCTGGCGAAAGAGCCTGGATTGGCCTGGCTTAAAGTACCCTGGCCATTGGCAGTGATGTTACGCAATACACTCGATACATCGGTGTAGCCGCTGGCCTTCATGTCCTGCAAGGTCAATACCTGAACCGGGCTTGGTGTTTCCTTGTCGGTACGTCGTATATTTGAGCCAGTGATTTCTACACGCTGGACTTTTTCGCCATTTTCAGTTTGTTGTGCTGTTGCAGGTAATGCTGTGATGCCCAGCCCAGCTGCCAGGCTGCCTGAAAACATGATTTGCAGAGACCGGGACAAGATGGTTTTTTTCAACATTATTAAGTATCTCCAGACGTAAGCTGTTACATAAGCTAAAGAGTGAGAGGTTTTCCCCAAAACCTCGGAATTTTTTATTAAGTCAATTGCTTGACTTAATAAAATAGCCTTACATGAAAACATTTGTAACATTGTTGTGTCAATAGTAACGAGGGTGCTTACTACTTTAGTATGTTGTATATACAGCTTATATTTATATTATCTATTTGACATTAAGTATTTTTAAGGCAATTTAAATTTGCAATTCCCTGATTTTGCAGCTTGTAAATAAATAGATTGGTTTGCCTGTACTTGAGTGTAAAGATTATTTTTTTGATATTGTTTGCTGCTATGCCGATTTCGTCTTTCAAAATGCATACAAACATCAAGACGGGCAGTTATCGCAGGATTACACTTTGTCATGTTCAAATCTGATGAATGCGCAACTAACAGCCAATTTAATGCCATGCTGCAAGTTTGTGTTGTGACCGATTTCTTCGATCAGTTATCAGTATGCGATTTCTTCTTTGATTGATTTTCAAAATTGACCGGTTCGCCGGAGAAAGCAGGGCAAATATCATGTGGCAAGGCGTAATCCCCGCAGTAACGACAAAATTCAACAATGACGACACACTGGATTTCAAGGAAATGGAGCGTTGTTTCCGCTATCTGATGAATGCCGGTTGTGATGGTCTGATTGCCTGTGGTTCTCTGGGTGAAGGCCCATTGCTGTCGCACGCGGAACGTATCGATGTGCTGAAATTGACCAAGGAAGTCACTGGTAACCAGCCCGCTATATTGACTATTGCTGAAGCTGCTACCAGGGACGCCTGTGCTTTGGCTGAAAAAGCTGCCAAGGCAGGTGCGGATGGCCTGATGGTCGTGCCAAGCACCATCTATCACACCAATCACCGTGAAACGGTTGCAACTTTGCGAAGTATCGCTGCTGCTGGCGATTTGCCGGTCATGATCTATTCAAACCGACTTGCATACCGGGTTGATGTGACTACCGATATGCTGGAAGAACTGGCTGATGATGCGCGCTTTGTGGCGGTCAAGGAGTCGTCGGACGATATCCGTCGCACTACAGAAATCATCAATCGTCTGGGCGGTCGCTACGACTTGTTTACCGGTGTCGACAATCTGGCGTTTGAAGCACTGACGGCAGGCGCTGTTGGCTGGGTAGCCGGCCTGGTTGTGGCGTTCCCTCATGAGACAGTGGCCATCTATCGCCTGATCAAGGCTGGTCGTTATAACGAAGCACTGGATATCTATCGCTGGTTCCGTCCTTTGCTGGATCTGGATGTGTCGAGCTATCTGGTTCAAAACATCAAGCTGGTGGAAACCCTGGCGATAGATTCCAACGACCGCGTACGGGCACCGCGTTTGCCGCTGGAAGGCGCATTGCGTAGCCGTGTTGAGCAGGTGGTCAGCGCTTCGCTGGCGAACCGTCCTGTTTTGCCAAGCTTCGCCTGAAGTTTGTTTTAAAAAGAGGTGCATGACAATGAAGGCAAATGTACTGGTCATTGGTGCCGGCATCATTGGTGCAGTATGCGCCTTGAAATTGCAACAGCAGGGCTTGCAGGTCAGTCTGATTGACGCGGCGTCGCCTGGCTGCGGTGTCACCGCAGCCGGCATGGGGCATCTGGTTGCACTGGATGAAACAGATCAGGAACTGGATTTGTGCTTGTTTTCCCTGCGCTTGTGGCAGGAATTTTTTGCAGAACATCCAGGTGTCGGTGAAGCCAGTCATTGCGGCACTCTTTGGGTGGCAGAAAACGAAGCCCAACTGACGGAAGCCCATCACCGTGCCCAACGCCTGAACGCACGGCTTTGGCGTGCCGAAGCGTTAACTGGTGATCAGGTGCAAAAACTGGAACCCGCGTTGCGGCAAGGCCTGGCAGGTGGTGTCAGGGTTTTTGGTGACAGCGTCGTTTATCCGCCGTTGATTGCGCACTTCATGGCGCAACAACTGGTTAAACAAGGTGGCCAACTCTTGCTTGGCAAGCGTGTTTTGAGTGTGGACGCTGGTACATTGACTTTTGAGGATGGCAGTCAATTGAGCGCGGACACGATTGTCGTTGCCACTGGTATGGATGTTGCCAGACTCTTGCCAGAAGTTGCCATATTTGGACGCAAAGGTCATCTGGCCATTACTGATCGTTATCCCGGACGCTTGTCGCACCAGATCGTCAGTATGGATTATGGCCAGGCAGCAGTAAGCGCCGATGCCCTGGCAGTGGCTGCCAATGTACAACCACGGCCCAGTGGTCAATGGTTGATCGGGTCTTGCCGTCAGGATCAGCAGATCGATACCAGTCTTGATCCCACAGCATTAGGCGCAGTATTGCAGGTTGCAATGAAGCTTTTGCCCTGTCTGGCAGACATGCAAATCATCCGCGCGTGGGCGGGCATGCGTCCGGCCTCTCCGGATGGTCATCCCGTGATAGGTCCGCACCCGATATTAAAGGGGGTCTGGCTGGCTGCCGGGCATGAGGGGCTTGGCGTCACGACCGCGATGGCGACGGCGCAGCTATTGGCAGATCAGATTGCCGGGCGCCCCTGCGAAATCGACCATACATCCTATTTGCCTTCACGGTTTTTTACTATGCGGAGTTTGAAATATGCCTGATCCATTGTCACAACAGGCAAAAATCTGGATAGATGGCTTTCCCTTCGATGCCAGTACAGACATGAGTGTCGCGGCTGCCTTGATCAGTTTCGACAAAATGCATACGCGACGGTCAGTTTTGGGCCAGCCCCGGTTTGCAGTTTGCGGCATGGGCGTGTGCCAGGAATGCCGGGTGCGCATTAATGGGCGCGCGCATAGTCTGGCTTGCCAGCAATACTGCCGCTCCGGTATGGTGATCAATACCCAAAATGGAGGTACCTTGTGATTTCGGGTATTTTGCCGTTTTCTACTTCCATCCTGATACTCGGTGCTGGCCCTGCAGGCCTGGCAGCGGCGCTTGCAGCTGCCAGGCAGGCAGAACTGGTGACGATTATTGATGAAAATCCTGCGCCAGGTGGCCAAATCTGGCGTGGCGGACCGGCACGATGGAAGGATCGTCGCGCACATACACTATGGCGGCAATTGGCAGCTTGCAGTAATGTGCGCATCGTTTACGGCGTGCGTATCGTCGCTGCACCGGGAAACCATGAATTTCTGCTGGAAACTTCGGATGGTCCGCAAAAAATCTCGTGGGAAAAACTGATTATTTGCAGCGGGGCACGTGAACTCTTATTGCCTTTTCCTGGCTGGACCTTGCCGGGCGTCACAGGCGCAGGCGGGCTGCAGGCTTTGATCAAGGCGGGTATGCCAGTCGAAGCAAAGCGTGTCGTCATCGCCGGTAGTGGCCCTTTATTACTCGCTGTGGCAGACACGGTTCGTCGTGCTGGTGGTGAAGTGATCAGCATAGTCGAACATCGCACGACGATGGAATTGATGAAGTTTTTCCTGGCTTTGCTCAAAGCACATCGCGGCAAACTATGGCAGGCACTGCAATTATTCTGGCATTTGAAATATTTTCATTACCGGCATGATGCACGTGTGATCAAGGCGCATGGTGAGCAACGCGTGCGCAGTGTCAGCCTAGTACACAAGGGTAAAACACTTGAATTGCCTTGTGATTTTCTGGCCTGCGGTTTTGG
Source organism: Undibacterium sp. TJN19 (assembly GCF_049339485.1). Classification (NCBI taxonomy): domain Bacteria; kingdom Pseudomonadati; phylum Pseudomonadota; class Betaproteobacteria; order Burkholderiales; family Oxalobacteraceae; genus Undibacterium; species Undibacterium sp. TJN19. The sequence continues at coordinate 134,303 of NZ_JBMPPL010000010.1, read as the reverse complement.
ATTGACCCCTAATCTGGAAATAGCCAGCCTGCTGGCCTGTGAAATCAGGAATGGTCATATTGCCGTCAACGAAAAACAGGCCAGCAGTCAGCCCGATATCTGGGCAGCTGGTGAAGCTTGCGGTATCGGCGGTGTTGACAAAGCCCTGGCTGAAGGGCGTATTGCCGGACTGGGCGCGAGCGGCCAGTTGATTGATGGACGCGATTCCACCAAGCGTGAGCAGGCCCAAGAATTTGCTGATTTACTCAACACCTGCTTTGCACCTGATTCTGATTTGCGTAAACTGTGCCGGCCCGATACGCTGGTCTGTCGCTGTGAAGATGTCAGTGCGGTGCAACTGGCAGCGCATAGTGACTGGCGCAGTGCCAAGCTGATGACACGAGCTGGTATGGGGGCGTGTCAGGGGCGTATCTGCGGCGCAGCTTGTCAATTCCTGTTTGAATGGCAGGCGCCGGGATTGCGGCAACCGGTTTTTCCGACCAAAACGTCAACGCTGGCTGCAATTGGTCTCGCAAATGGTTTTGCAACTCATGAAAACAATAATGACAATCATTAAGGACAAAAAGTAAATGAAAAAGCTTTATATCAATGGCGACTGGCATGACGGTGCCAACACTACCGTGACACACAACCCATCTGATCTCAGCGAAGTCGTGGATGAATACGCCAGTGCCGGGCAAGCGCAAGTAGAGTTGGCAATCGCAGCAGCGCGTGCTGCAGCGGAAGGCTGGCGCAATTCTGGTGTACAGCAAAGGGCAGATGCCCTCGACAAAATCGGTACAGAAATCAATGAACGCAAAACTGAGCTGGGTACTCTCCTGGCCAGGGAGGAAGGCAAGACCCTGCCTGAGGCAATCGGTGAAGTGGGGCGCGCTGCTGCCATTTTTAAATTCTTTGCTCAGGAAGCCCTGCGCATACGTGGCGACAAATTGGCATCAGTCAGACCAGGTGTCGAGGTTGACGTAACGCGCGAAGCAGTAGGCGTGGTTGGCATTATCGCTCCCTGGAACTTTCCCATTGCCATACCAGCCTGGAAGGTCGCGCCGGCACTGGCATATGGCAATACCGTCCTTTTAAAACCGGCAGAACTGGTGCCCGGCTGTTCATGGGCGATGGCAGAAATCATCAGCCGTTCCGGGTTGCCGGCTGGCGTGTTTAACTTATTGTCAGGGCCGGGCCGCATCGTTGGCGAAGCCATGAGCAAGGATAGTCGCGTGGATGCGATCAGTTTTACTGGCTCAGTGGGCACTGGTGCGCGGGTGCTGGCAGCATGTGCTGCCCGTCGTGCCAAGGTGCAATTGGAAATGGGAGGCAAGAATCCCCTGGTCATCACGGCAGATGCTGACCTTGATGTCGCTGTCAATGCGGCAATACAGGGTTCATTCTTCTCTACCGGACAACGCTGTACCGCCTCTTCGCGCCTGATTGTCGATGAGAAAATTTATGCTGCTTTCGTCGCCAGCATGACAGAAAAATTAAAGGCACTTAAAGTGGGTAATGCGCTGCATGCCGGTATTGACATCGGCCCTGTGGTCGATCAATCGCAACTGGACCAGGATTTGCGTTATATCGCCATGGCAAAGGACGAAGGTGCCAGGCTCGCATTTGGTGGTGAGCGCCTTGCACGTGATACCGACGGATATTTTCTGAACCCTGCACTGTTTGTTGATTGTGACCCAGCGATGCAGCACACGCGAGAAGAAATATTTGGCCCTGTGGCGTCGGTCATTCCTGCAAAAAATTATGAACATGCGTTGCAACTGGCGAATGATACAGAATTTGGTTTGACGGCAGGCATCTGTACTACATCACTGAAATACGCAACGCACTTCAAACGTCATGCACGTGCTGGCATGGTCATGGTGAATTTGCCAACGGCAGGTGTCGATTACCACGTGCCATTTGGTGGCACCAAGGCATCAAGCTATGGTGCACGGGAGCAGGGGAGTGCTGCTGTAGAGTTCTTTACGACCGTAAAAACCAGCTACACCGGCGCCTGATAGTTAGCAGCTTTCCTTCTGTCACTCTGGGCGGGTGATCTTGCAAAACACCCGCCTTGCCTGCTTTTTGTGTCTTCTTTTCTTTACTGATCGCCGTCCGACCCTCCGGATACAACGTCATATTTACTGCTCATCCCTTCATTTTTGCGCTCTGTCGCAAGGCGATGGCTTGTCATCCTGCTTCTTACTATGATGCTTCCATCAACACCAGATTCAAAAAATTAAATAAACCTAGAGGGGCTCAAAATGAAATCGACAACATCCGGCAAACGTATAGCATTTGTTTTGCTTTCCATTTTCACCGTCATGCTAGTGCTCAGCATGTTTTCATATGATGGAGTAAGCATGCAGGTTGCCGGTGAAAATGTACACGGATTTAGTGGCTTTTCCGGTTTCGTTCTGGCCTGTGGGATAGGCATGCTGGCACTGTTTTTGGCTTTGAGTGTGACAGGTATAATCCTGACTGGCGTTGCCATCTTGCTGTGCATCGTATTTGGGGTAGTCCTGGGATCTTTGGCATTGGCTTTATTGCCTTTGCTGTTCCCTGTGCTTTTAGTGGTCGGCCTGGTTGCCATTTTCTCGAAGCGTAAGTCAGTTTAAATAAAACCGGATTTCGACAAATACCCAGATCCCTGCCACACACCAATAATAAAAATCTCATTATTGGTGTGTGCTTTAGTTTCTGCTTGCCGGGGTACGTAAAATAAATTGCACTGCTTGTTCAGCCAATTGTTCTATACCTATCCCAGTGTCACGCCTGTACCATTGTGCGGTCCAGTTCAGGGTTCCGAACATCCATAGTTTGTCCAGGCCAGTTGGCATGGCCCAGTCTCCAGAAGCTTGCAAGGCAAGCATAACTTCATTCCACACGGCCTCATACCTGTCTTTCAATGCAATGATGCGCAGACGCGCCGCTTTTTCTACCGAGCGCCATTCATACAGCAAGACTGGAATAAAATCGTGATCAGGTGCCAGCAATGTGTGCAAATGCACTTCCACCAGACGCTGAAAACGCATTCTTGGTGGCAGGTCCGTGACTGCAATGGCTTCAATCTCCAGTAGAGATCTTTGCATGCCTTGTTCCATCACCGCCACCAATATTTCATGCTTGGTTTTAAAATGATAAAACCAGCTTCCTGACTGGATGCCCACTGCGGCCGCGATATCACGGACAGTCGTATTGCCATACCCTTTTTTTCTGAAGAGCTGAGCCGATTTTTCTATCAATTCTTTTTTTATGCTTTCTGATTCATTGAGCACAGGCCTGCCACGCTTTTTGACTGGCATCGTTACTGGAGCCGGCAATTCTGAATTTTTCGAAGGAATAATCGTATTAAACTTGCTTGTCATGGACATGGGAGAGTTGCTATTGGTAGTTCACTTCTAAAAGTGAAGAATCTTGCGTTTGTCTTTGATGCTGATGGTAACCTTATTCTCCAGTCACATCAATTGGACGAATTGACAAGATTGGCAATAATAAAAATGGAGACAAAATGCAAATAAGACCCTCTTGGATTACACCGGAGCTGGAAAGTTTCAGGGATGCAGTACGCCGCTTTGTCGAGGCTGAAGTTGTACCACATCAAGACCGCTGGAAAAAGCAACAGCATGTTGACCGCGACCTGTGGAAAAAGGGTGGTGACATGGGCATATTGCTGACTGATATTGCTGAAGAATACGGCGGTTCTGGCGGCAGTTTCGCGCATCAGTCCATCGTCTTTGAAGAACTGACTTACGCAGGTGACATGGCATTCGGTATTCATGTGCATGCGATTGTTGCGCACTATATTTTGAATCAAGGTACAGAAGCACAAAAACGCAAATACCTGCCTAAGCTGGCCAGTGGCGAAATGGTAGCGGCAATCGCCATGTCTGAACCAGGAGCCGGATCTGATCTGAAAGGTATACGAACGACCGCGAGACAGGATGCCGATAGCTACGTCATCAACGGCTCAAAAACTTTTATATCGAATGGCTATCTGGCCGACCTCGTGGTCGTGGTCACTAAGACTGATCCCGATGCTGGTGCCAAGGGCGTGTCCTTATTGCTGGTGGAAACCAGGGACCGTCCTGGTTACAGGGTGGGGCGGATACTCGAAAAAATAGGGCAAAAAGGGCAGGATACCTGCGAACTGTTTTTTGATGATGTCCGCGTTCCGCTGGATGCAATACTGGGTGGCGTTGAGGGAAAAGGCTTTACCCAGTTAATGACGGAATTGCCATATGAACGCACCATCCTTGGCGTGGCAGGTGTCGCTGCCATTGAGCGCGCATTAAACCTCACCATCGCGCATACAAAAGAACGCAAGGCTTTCGGCCAGGCTTTGATAGAGATGCAAAACACCCGTTTTGTCCTGGCAGAAATCAAGACTGAAGCAACCATCGCCCGCACTTTCATTGATCGCTGTATTGTCGATATGATGGAAGGACGCATGGACACAGAACTGGCTTCCATGGCCAAGTACTGGATATCTGACCTGCAGTGCAAGGTCATTGATCAGTGCCTGCAATTGTTTGGCGGTTATGGCTATATGATGGAATACCCGATAGCACAAATGTATGTCGATGCGAGGGTGCAAAGAATATACGGCGGTGCCAATGAAATCATGAAAGAAATCATTTCCCGTAATCTGTAGAAGCAAAGTCAAAACCAACAGGAATAGCATGAGTGGACCATTAAAGGGAATACGTGTCATTGAAATGGTAGGCCTTGGCCCCTGTCCATTCGCAGCCATGATGCTGGCTGACATGGGGGCAGAAGTCATACGCATACACCGCAAGCTAGCAGCAGGTGCTAGCAATCCTTTTCCCATGCTAGGCACCAAATACGATGTCATGGCGCGTGGCCGCCGTTCACTCGCACTGGATCTGAAACAGACTGAAGCGAAAGCAGTGCTGCTGGACTTGGTCGAGCATGCAGACATCCTGCTGGAAGGATTTCGTCCCGGTGTAATGGAAAGGCTGGGCCTGGGGCCTGATATCTGCTTGCAACGCAATCCCCGTCTGGTTTATGGGCGCATTACTGGCTGGGGCCAGGAGGGCCCGCTTTCGCAGGCGGCGGGGCATGATTTGAATTACATCGCCCTCAGCGGCATGTTGCATGCCATGGGCCGTGCAGATGCACCGCCAGCGCCACCACTGAACCTGGTTGGCGATTTTGGTGGTGGTGCCATGATGCTCGCCTTTGGTGTTGTCTGTGCGGCGCTGGAAGCACGCAGTTCCGGCAAGGGGCAAGTAGTTGATGCGGCCATGGTTGATGGTTCTGCCTTGCTGGGCGCAATGATCTATGGATTTCGCGCCTTTGGTGCCTGGACCGATGAGCGCGCCGCCAATATGCTTGATGGTGGCGCCCATTTCTATGACACATATATTTGTGCTGACGGCAAATTCATTTCTGTCGGTGCCATTGAGCCGCAATTCTATGCCTTGCTATTGCAGCGTGCCGAAATTACTGATCCTGCATTCGCAGCGCAGATGGATGCCGGCAAGTGGCCAGAATTAAAAACAAAGCTGACTGCCTTGTTCAAAACCAGGACAAGGCAACAATGGTGTGATGTGATGGAAGGTTCAGATATCTGTTTTGCCCCCGTGCTGGATATGGCAGAAGCCCCGTTACATCCGCATAATCAGGCAAGGGAAAATTTCATGTCTGTCGAAGGTGTCGTGCAACCCGCACCGGCACCACGTTTTAGCCGCACCAAACCAGAAGTCACTATGCCACCCGCATCGGCAGGGCAGCATAGCATGGAAATTTTGTGTGACTGGGGTGTGAGCGAAGCGACAATAGCTCAGTTAAAAGAAAAGCAGATCATCTAAAGAAATAAATTGAATTTTTTGGCTGAGAAACAATAAGTCGTCACTTATTTGCAAGCAGGGCGGCAGCGGCTTCAAAATCAAACTGGTGCATGAAATGCCTTAATTTTCCCATATCGGTGGGAATCAGTTGCGTCGCAATGGCTGCCTGATGTTCATCAAACAAAGTTTGCGCATCACCGTCGGATGCCTGCAACAGGTCTTGCAGGTCGCTTAAAATTTGTTTCGCCTCTTCATCACTCAATGCGTTTTCAAGCGGTGTATTCGTCGCTTTTGGCAACTGTGTATTTAATTCATCCAGGACCGCATTCAGGGAAATAGTCAATTGTTCCTGCAGGTCCAGCAAAGATTGTCTTCCTTGTTCAAGCGATAAAGCAATTTCAAATTCAGCCGCAATTTTTTGTAGTTCAATTGCACCTATGCTGCCCGCCAGGCCTTTCAGGGTATGCACCAGTCGCTCTGCATTTTTATAATCATCAACAGCAAGCAGTATGTCCAGTTCAGATAAGGTATCGGCCTGGCTTTGTTGAAAACGGGCGAGCATGTTCAAGTAAAAATCCTGACGCCCCCCCATGAAGTACAGGCCTTGTTTGGTATCAAGTGCAATAAAATGTGGCAGGGTGGTCTTGCTGCCGTTTATTTCTACAGGCGACAGGCTTACATTCCCCTGATCTGGCAGCCCCGGTGTTTCAGGAGCCCAGCGTGCCACCATCTTGAACAACGCCTCTGGCTGTATCGGCTTGGTCAGGTAATCCTGCATGCCTTCGCGCATACAACGTTCGCGAATATCGCCCACAGCATGTGCGGTCAGGGCGATGATGGGCGTGCTTTTAAATTGTGGATTTTTTCTGATAAGAGCGGCAGCTTCATGACCATCCATGACAGGCATTTGCAAGTCCATAAAAATCATTGCGTAATGATCCGGGGCAGCAGCCTGTATCAGGCGAACTGCTTCATGCCCGTTTTCTGCAACATCGGCACGAATGCCAACCATGCTTAACAGCTCCAGCGCAATTTGCTGATTGACCGGATTATCTTCTGCCAGCAAGACATGATGGCCTGAATGATTTTGCAAAGGCAAAACAGTTTGCGTCTTGTTGGCTGCAATAAACCGGTCGCCAAACAAGCGGGCAAAGGTATCTACCAGCGCTGACATGCAAACGGGTTTCAACAAGATACCGTCTACACCTGCGGTGTTCGTATGTGAAGCTTGACCGAGGGTGTCTGCCGGTGTCATCAATATCAGTTTTGGTCTTTGCTGCAAGGCCGCGTCCTGATAGATTAACTGTGCCAGCATGGTGTTGTTGCTCATGCTCTCATGCCAGTCTATCAGTACGATATCGATGCCAGCGTCCTGGTGGACTTGAATATGTTCGAGTGCTGCGCTGACCTGTTTCACACAGGTAAATTGTACCGGTAAAGTGGACAACATTTCACCCAGTGCGTCACCTGTCGATTGACTGTCCGTTAATACCAGAATGCGCGCACCATTTAATTGACCAGGCAGATGCAAGTCTGTAATGGCGTTGATGTCTACATCAAACCCCAGCTCAAAAGAAAATGTCGATCCTGCATTTTCAATACTGCTGACCTTGATTTGCCCGCCCATCAATTCCACCAGGCGACGGGATATGGATAGCCCCAGGCCTGTCCCCCCATATTTGCGGGTGGTTGATCCATCAGCCTGCGTAAATGGCTGGAACAGGTTTTGTTGCTGTTCGACGGACATGCCTATTCCGGTATCACGTACCGAGAAATTGAGCTTTGCTTTGTCCTGAGTATGCTCAAGGCAATGCACGGTCAGTTCAATCTCGCCACCTGTCGGCGTAAATTTAACTGCATTATTGATCAGGTTAATCAACACCTGCCCCAGCCTTAAGGGATCGCCAAATAAATGACTGGGCACATCCGGTTTGACGCGGAAAACATAATCGACCTGTTTTTCGGCAGCTTTCTGGCTGGTGACGGTAGAGACGCTGGTCAGCACTTCATCAAGCGGGAAGGGAATGATTTCCACATCCAGCATGCCCGCCTCGATTTTTGAGAAATCCAGAATGTCATTGATAATGCCTAGTAAGGATTCACCAGCGTGATGAATTTTACTGACGTAATCGTATTGCTTGGTCGTTAATTTGGTTTGCAGGGCAAGGTGGGCCAGGCCGATGACGGCATTCATAGGCGTGCGAATTTCATGGCTCATGTTAGCCAGAAACTCGCTTTTGAGGCGCGTGGCGTCTTCTGCTTTCTTCCTTGCCTGGCGTTCAGTAATACTGGAAGATTCAAGTTGTTGTTGGGTCCGCCTTAATTCTTTGTAGGCATTGGCGTTATCCAATGCGATGGCGCTGTAGGCACAAAGTGTACGGAAAATCAGGCACTCTCTCTCACCATAAGCATGTTCGCGCGGCGTCTGTATACTCATGACGCCCAGTATACGTTCGCCTATGCTAAGGGGCGCGAACAATAAGCTCAGCGTCTGAAGGGTGTCGAGCACAGCCGTAAACTCATTGTCAGGCCTTAGCTCTATCTTGATTTCACGCCGTTCTCTCACGCAACGTGCGCTGAAAGCGCGGATGTCAGCGACACTCACTTCGTGATAAGGATGGGGTAGGTTTTCTTCTACACCAAATGCCTGGGTAAGGGTTTTTCCGTCCGGCGACAGCAGGTAAATAATAAAGGTTGTGGCGTCGAGCAAGTCTTTCAGATGAAGATGTATGGTTTCAAATACGGCTTCAGGTTCCAGGTTGGAAGTGATTTTTTGGCCTATCTTGCCCAGGCGTTCCAGTGTCGCTCCGGATGCTTGCAATGTTTCTGCGCGACGGGCTTCCGACTGAGCGACCAGCCTATGTTTTTCGGCATCTGCACGTATCAACTCGGTTTCATGCCTTACCTGCGCGAGTGCAGTGCGATTATTTGCCTGTTTTTTGCCTTCTTCTTGTTCTGCAGTGACCGCCTGCCGTGCGTACAGCAAGGATTTTTCATTGTCACCGATGGCTGCCCAGGCATCGCTCAATGCCATCAGGAGTTCTGTACTGGCACGCCAGCCTGCGGTGACTGCACCAGTCAGCAATGATTTTTCAAGATAATGAATGCTGGCATTCGGAGCTGCCATGCCCGTCGGAGGGGGTATCGTATGACGCGTGTGTATATCCGCCAGCACCTCGTTCAACGTCACTCCTAAAGCAGTGAACTGATGTTCCTGTATCAGCAAACTGGCTTCATCAATGGCTTGCAAAGCCAGGTCTGGTTTCCCCACAGTAGACAGTGCACGGGCATAACGTATCAATGCTTGAGGCAAATCGTCCATGGAATTGGCTGCACGAAACAGCGCTATGGCTTCACTGAATGCGATGACTGCTTCTTCAGTATCTCCCAGTAATAGCAGGCATTCAGCCAGTTCGGCATGCACGATAGCCTTGTTGATGCCGCCTGGCGTTTTGGCAAAGCCTTTCAGCGCTTCTTTCAGAGTTTTTTTGCTGCGTTCCAGTTGGCCAAGCTGTCGCAACAGGCTACCCAGATGCGACATGGAAGATGCGATCAATGCAGGCCATTCTGTCTGATGTGCACGTTCGGCTGCCCAGTCAAATACACTTGCTGCACCCTCGAGGTCGCCGACACTTTGCATCGATTCACCAGAATTACCTGCCGAGATGATGGCCAGCCTTATCATGCCGGTTTGTCGTGCCAGTTCACTGGATTGCTGATAATACACCGAAGCTCTGGCGGGTTCACGCCGCCCGTGGATGACGCCCATTGCAGCGATCAAATGCGCGGCAACAGCAGGGTGTTGTGTTTGCAGATGTTGGCTGCCAAATGCAGCGTGACGCACTGAAGCTTCTATCGGGTCATAAAAAGCCAGTTCATAAATCGCCCAGGACTTTGCGATCGCAAAGCGCAAATGGTCATCTGTGCGCGCATACCAGTTGGCGGCCATGGCACAGGCATTTGCTTCCCGTTGAGCGTTGCCTTGTTCGACAGCCAGTGTTGCCTCTGTCATGCTGGCGTCGCCCAGGCCTATGAAATCGTCCAGTTCCGTAAATACAATGACGCCTTCAGCGAGAAGTTGCTCTGAAGCTGCCAGCTCACAAAACAGGCTGGCGATTTCAGCTCGTATCAGGCATAAGCGCGCATATGCTTGTCTTCTGATGAACTCTGGTGCCTCCAATTCAGCGAGGTCTGCCAGTGCCGTAGTGACATATTGTAAGGCGTGGCGACTGTCTCTTTGCCGCAAATGCCAGGCAAGAGCCAGTTGGCACATGAATTTTTCCAGACCATGTGCAGATGCCAGCTCATTTGCAAGCTGTGTCACTTCTTCTTCGGTTGCAAATAGGTTCATGTTCGAAGGTCTAAGGCAATTGTCTAATCATACCTGATGCAATGAAAGTTCATCATTTAACACGACAAGCCTGTTGCAATTTGCACCGCGCGGCCTGCATTTACAAAATAGCAAGAGGCTTGGCATGGTGGCATCAGCCGCTAAGCAGGGCGCTCGAACCTGCCATCCATCATTTCTGCGACGTGTCGGGAAAACATGAACAATATGGAACTTTTGTTTTGAATCTGCGTCTGAATCCCGCATTCTGATATTCTAAAAATATATCAATAATGGCATTTATATAATAATCAGTAAGAATAAAAATGAGAGGGAGCGTTATGGGTGCTTTGAGACTATTGCCACTGGCATGTGCATTAATGTTGTGTTTTCCCGCAGGAGCTGCTGAGCCGGCCAACAAGACCGAAGCGGAAAAAAAGAAATGGGATGTGAATCACCCGCCAGGAGAGGCCAAAACGGTCAATATCGATACCCGTACCGGTACCTGGATGAGTGTTGATGTCAGCCCCGATGGCAAGCAAATAGTCTTTGATCTGCTGGGTGATTTATATACTCTGCCCATCGCTGGTGGCGAAGCCCATGCATTGACGCACACAGTTGCCTGGGAAATGCAGGCGCGCTTTTCTCCTGATGGCAAACAGATCGCCTATATGTCAGATGCCGGAGGTGGTGACAACGTCTGGGTGATGAATGTTGATGGCAGCAATGCCCACGCGGTCAGTAAAGAAGATTTTCGCTTGCTGAATAACCCTGTCTGGCATCCAAATGGCCAATATATCGCTGCGCGTAAACATTATACGGGCACACGTTCCCTGGGTTCTGGCGAAATCTGGCTGTATCACCAAAGTGGCGGCACTGGTGTGCAACTCAATGAAAAACCTAACTGGCAAAAAGACCTGGGTGAACCAGCGTTTTCACCAGATGGCCGCTACGTCTATTATTCGCAAGACACCACCGGCGGTACGTCGTTTGAATACAATAAAGATTCCAATACACAGATCTACCAGATTTTCCGCCGCGATCTGCAGGACGGCAAAGTCAAAGCCTTTGTCAGTGGCCCTGGTGGGTCTGTTCGCCCGGTGCCTTCACCTGATGGCAAGTATCTGGCGTTTGTGCGCCGGGTTCGCAATCAATCTACGCTATTCCTCAAGAACCTGACGACAGGTGAAGAATCGGCCGCGTGGCCGGAACTTGAACGTGACATGCAGGAAACCTGGGCCGTGCACGGGGTCTACCCTTCATTTGCCTGGATGCCAGGTAGCAAGGAAATTGTCGTCTGGGCGAAAGGTAAATTATGGCGACTAGACCCGTTTGCAGGCAAGGCTGTGGAAATTCCTTTCCATGTGAAAGATACACGTGAAGTGCGTGCTGCCTTGCGTTTCCCGCACGAAGTCGCGCCTGATCAGTTTGATATACATCAACTGCGCTGGGTGAACGTAGCGCCACAGGGTGACAAGGTCGTGTATTCCGCACTTGGTCATATTTATGTGCGTGACCTGCCTAACGGCACGCCGCGTCGCATGACGACTCAAAATACGCATTTCGAGTTTTTCCCAAGTTTTTCGCGCGATGGCAAGTCCCTCGTCTTCAGTAGCTGGAACGATGAAAAACTGGGCAGCATCAGAGTCATTGATTTGGCAAGCAGCAAAGAAACTGTGGTGACAAAAACACCCGGCAAATATATGCAGGCGCGTTTTTCTCCTGATGGCAAACAAGTTGTGTATGTCAAAGCCAAAGGCGGTTTTTTGACCTCACCCTGGTATGGCCTGGATACCGGTGTATATCTGGCCAATATTGATGGCAAACTTGAGCCGCGCTTGATAACGGAAGAGGGAAGCGCCCCACAATTTGGCAAAGACGGTCAGACTGTGTATGTGACACGCACGCAGTACACAGGCGAAGTCGACTGGACTACGTCACTGGTACGCGTGCCCCTTGATGGCAAGCCTGAGCAGCCTGTTGCAAAAAGTGAATTCGCTGGTGAGTTTGCTATTTCTCCTGATGGCGAATGGCTGGCCTTTGGTGAACGTTATCATGCCTATGTCACGCCTTTGCCGCTGGCTGGCAAGGCAGTATCTATAGGGCAAAAGATGGATGCACTGCCTGTAAAACAACTTGACGTCAATGCGGGCCAATATTTGCACTGGTCCGGTGACAGCAAGCGCATTCTGTTTTCGCTAGGCGATGAATTGTTCAGCCGTGAACTGAAAGATGCGTTTGCATTCGTCCCCGGCGCGCCAACAGAATTGCCCAAACCAGTTGAACAGGGACAAAAGATTGGTTTTCGCCAGACAGCAGACAAGCCCGCAGGCCTGACCGTTATTTCCGGCGCCAGAATCGTCACCATGAAAGCGGATGAGGTGATTGAAGATGGCCGCATCGTCATCAATAACAACCGCATTGTCAGTATTGGCAGGTCGGCGGACATTGCCATACCCAATGGTGCGACACAAATCGACGCCAATGGACAAACCATCATGCCAGGCATCGTCGATGTGCACTGGCATGGCGGCATGGGTGAAAATGGCATTATCCCGCAGCAAAGCTGGGTTAACTATGCATCACTGGCATTTGGTGTAACAACCATCCATGATCCATCAAACGATACTGGTGAAATCTTCACGCAAAGTGAATTGCAAAAAGCAGGACTGGTCATCGGTCCGCGTATTTATTCTACTGGGACCATTCTTTACGGTGCCAAAGGTAATTTTGCGGCGATTGTCAATAATCTGGACGATGCGTTGACGCACCTGAAACGTTTGAAGGCTGCCGGAGCGATCTCGGTCAAGAGCTATAACCAGCCGCGTCGCGACCAACGCCAGCAGATACTGGAAGCTGCCCGTCAGACAGAGATGATGGTTGTGCCAGAGGGCGGTTCTTTGTTTCAGACCAATATGACCATGGTGGTTGATGGTCACACCGGTGTTGAGCATGCCTTGCCCGTCGAAAAAGTGTATGACGATGTCAAGCAACTGTGGTCGCAAACGCAGGTTGGCTACACGCCAACCCTGGGAGTGGCCTATGGTGGGCTGGATGGTGAACATTACTGGTATGCCCACACAGATGTCTGGAAACACCCGATATTGTCCAAGTACGTGCCACGTTCAGTATTGGAGCCGCGCAGTGTGCGTCGCGAGACGGCGCCTGAAGAAGACTTTAACGTGCTGAAAGTCGCGGCGGCAGCAACAGAGCTGCAACATGCTGGTGTACCCGTCAATCTTGGTGCCCATGGCCAGCGCGAAGGCCTGGCTGCACATTGGGAATTATGGACTTTGGTGAAGGGCGGCATGACGCCGATGGAAGCTATCCGCAGCGCCACCATCAATGGCGCACGCTATCTGGGACTGGATAAGGATGTAGGTTCCCTGGAAGTGGGCAAACTTGCAGACCTGGTCATCATCGATGGTGATGTATTGAAAGATATACGTCTGTCAGATCGTGTCAGCAAGGTGATGCTGAATGGGCGTTTGTACGATGCTGCCACTATGAATGAAGTGGGTAAAACCAAAAAAACGCGTCAGCCTTTCTTTTTTGAAGGAAAGAATGGCGGCGAAATGCCAGTTGAGGCCGCAGAGCATTCTCACGGGCATTAAGAAACGTCAATTTGGTATGAACTGCCGCTTATGGGTATCAATGATAAACGGCAGTTTGTGTTTGCACAGTAACTTCGCCGGTCTGTAATACAGTTTTAAGATGTCGCTAACTTGCTCTGTATCCTAAGCCAGCCTCCGCTTGTGTCACAATATGGGCTTAACGTACACGAAATGTGTATTTATTAACAATAAATACCGCGTGGCGCATTGATTTTATGTCCAACCTTGTGGAGTTCTATCATGTTTCAGCACGTCGAAGCCTATCCTGGCGATCCTATCTTGTCCTTGAACGAGGCATTTGGAAAAGACCCTCGTACCAACAAGATCAACCTGTCTATCGGTATTTATTTTGACGATGCTGGCAAAATCCCCATGCTGCCTTCAGTGCGCGCAGCTGAACATAAGGTCGTCGCTGATGCCGGTGCACGCCCGTACTTGCCTATGGAAGGTGCAGCCAATTTCCGCACCGCAGTTCAGCACTTATTGTTCGGCGCAGATAATGCCGCTGTCAAAGCTGGCCGTGTCGTGACGATACAGGCGGTTGGTTCCAGTGGCGGCCTGAAAGTGGGTGGTGATTTCATCAAACGCTATTTCCCAACAAGCACTATGCTGGTCAGCGACCCAACCTGGGACAACCACAAGGCAGTATTTGAAGGTTGTGGCCTGACGGTCAAGACTTATCCTTATTATGATGCCGCAACCGGTGGCTTGCGGTTTGAGGCCATGCTGGATGCCTTGAAGGCAGCGGAAAAGAAAAGCATCGTCCTCTTGCACGCCTGCTGCCATAACCCGACTGGCGTAGATTTGACACAAGCGCAGTGGCAGCAACTGGTGCCGGTGCTGAAAGAGCGTGAACTGATCGCCTTCCTTGATTTGGCCTACCAGGGCTACGGTGACGGTATTGAAGAAGATGCTTATGCCGTGCGTTTGCTGGCCGATGAAGGTCTGAGTTTCTTTGTGGCGAATTCATTCTCCAAGAGCATGAGCCTGTATGGTGAGCGCTGTGGCGCGCTCAGCGTGGTTTGTCCTGATGCCGCCCAGGCGGTAAATGTATTGGGGCAACTGAAAGCAACGATACGCCGCAATTATTCCAACCCGCCGTTGCATGGTGGCCAACTGGTGGCGCGTGTTTTGAGCGACCCTGAATTGCGGCCTATGTGGGAAGCTGAGGTGGTTGCCATGCGTGATCGTATTCAGTCCATGCGTCGTAAATTGCATGATGTATTGAGTGCAAAATTGCCTGGTCGCGATTTTAGTTATTTCCTTACGCAACGCGGCATGTTCAGTTATACCGGCCTGACAGCGGAGCAGTGTGATCGTCTCAAAGAAGAGTTCGGTGTCTACCTGGTGCGTTCTGGCCGCATGTGCATCGCTGGCCTTAACACAGGCAATGTTGAAGCGACTGCGAATGCAATTGCTGCAGTATTAGGTTAATCGAAATTTACCCTGTCCGTATTTATACGGACAGGGTGCAGTATTCTAAACAAAGGGCAAGCCCGCATTGTTGCCTGAAATTGATATGCAAAATATTTTCCTTTTATTTTCACTCGTATTTCTCAGTGCGAACGCCTGTGGCACTGAATTGATTTATAAAACCTATGTCAATCATCGTTATGGCTATACGATTGATTATCCTGACTACCTTGTTCCACAAGGGGAGGCCGCAAATGGTGATGGCCAGGTATTCCTCTCCAAAGATGGCGAGGCTGAATTGCGTGTCTATGCCCGCGCATGTATAGATGATTGGGACACGACGCCAGCAGAATTTCTCAAAAAAGCCGAACAGGAAAAACTGAAGGACGGCAAGATCATTACTTATAAGGCCAAAGGCAAAGGCTTTGCTGTTGTCTCCGGGACCAAGGGCAAGCAGATTTATTACGATAAGTTATTGACGACGGGAAATTGGTGCACATCTTTTGAATGGAATTATGCCGCCAGTCAAAAAGAAAAATATGATGAGGCCACAAAGCTTATCGCGAGTTCTTTTAAACCCTGATTTCTCGATTTTAAATCGTACTTCCTCTAAAAATTATCATTGCAAGCCAGACAAGCAACGATAAAACAAGTTCTCAGTGCTAATATTGCAGCTTCGTTATCATTATTCCATGCGGAGTAACCATGAAGCCTGCTGTGCAATTATTTTTATGGACGCGTGTATATCTGCTAGGGCTTTGTATCTCCCTGGCTGGCTGTGCAATCCAGCTAGCGCCCGCCTATGATAAAACCGTGGTGGATGGACTCGCAGCGGTCAACACAGACACCATGATTTTGCTGGCTGCCATGTCGAATGGCAGTGACAAGACCAGCTTTTCTTCCCGCGCAGACAATTACAATTCACTGATCGGTAGGCTGGATGCCTTGAGTTTGCAGGCAGGTGCCAGGCCGATGCCAAAAAACAAGGTCACCGATACGATCAATCAGTTGCTGGATAAACGTGGCAGTCCGGCGCTGGCTGCTGACGACAGCACCCCGCCAAGTGCTTATGCCATCAAGAAAGTATCGGAAACCTTGGGCAAGATGCGTGATGTCGACCGCCAGCAAGGTGTGACCGCCTACGAAGCGCTGGCTTTTAAAGGACAGGTAGTTATTTATCTGGACCAGGCCATTACTTACGAAAACTTTTTGCAGCGTTAATTCGAACTGGAAGGAAAGACGAAATGGCTCTTGATCTTGATCAGCTTGTCAATGATATGAAAACGGCTGCAAGTGGAGTACTTCAGGCTGACGTATCTACTTTGCGCGGTTTCACTCAACAACAGTTGCAGGCGATTGCCCAGCAGGCCGAACTGGTTTCTACAGGCATATTGACCAAGCAAATTACAGCAGAAACCCAGCAGTTTTTCCTTGATGGTCTGGAAGACATGGCGCTGAGCTTTGCCAAAACCTTGCGCGGTTTATTGATGGTGACCATAGAAAAAGTCTGGAATGCTGTCGTGGGCGTACTATGGGGAGCAATTTCCAAGGCGACTAACCTGGTGTTACCAGCACCCATCCTGAATTCGCAATAAAGGCATTTTTAAAACCATTTTAATACCGTGCTAAGGCAAACCACAGGAATGTACAGTACATCCCTGTGCCTCTTCACGCTTACTAGCTTTTTCGGCGAAATTATTTTCGATACCATCTGTTTCTGTTAGCAGCTGACACAGCATGCGACCTAATTTAAGATCGTTGATAACGCCAAGGTGATGAAATCGGATGCGCCCTTTCCTGTCTATGAGCATGGTGCTGGGCGTACCTCGTAAACCATATTTCTGCATGCTCAAAGGAATGTCGCTAAATTGATCTGGCATATCGATGGCGATGGGAAAGCCTGGCCTGTATTCGTGAATAAAGACTTGTAAAGCTTCCTTGCCCATCGCATGATGATGTTCGAACACGGTATGCAATCCTATGACTGCAAGCTCTTCTTGAGAGAATGCATTTCTTACCGCGTTTGCCTGAGGTAATCCGTGCGATACACAAGCGGGGCAGAGCATTTGAAAGCTATGCAAGAATACGACCTTGCCACGCAAAGACTGTAAGCTGATAGCTGCATCGGTGTTTAACCAATCTGAAATGATAAGTTCAGGTGCAGCAGTGTTAAGCATAGACATTTTTTTCCCCATTTGCTGCCATTCTGAGTGTGGAGAGAGTTCCACACTCAGAATGACCAGGTTAATTTGCGATGGAAGTACTCAGTTTTATTTTTGGGAAGTCCACCGGAACATCCAGGGCAACATTGATGTAGTTGGTGTACAGATTCAGGGCAATGTGCGCCATGATTTCGACGAGATGCTCATCGTCATAGCCATGAAGCCGCATTGTTTCCAAATCAATTTTGCTAATGTGCGCACGCTGATTGACTACTTTGATGGCAAATTTAAGTGCAGCATCAGTTCTTGCGTCAAGCGAATTACCCATCTGCGCAGCAGTCATTTCTGCGCTACTGCCACCCGCTTTTTTTCCCAGGACGGTATGGGCAGCGAGACAGTATTCGCATTGGTTAAGATTAGCGATCGCAACGGCAATTTGCTCGCCAAGTTTTGCCGGGATAAGACCGTTACCCAAGGCGCCAAATGCTGACCACATGCTATTTAGTGCAGCTGTCGAATTGGCAACTGCGCGAAACATATTTGGGGTGCTTCCAAAAGCGATATTGATATCATTCAATATGGCATGGCGTGTACCAGATGTTTCTTTGGGATCGATGAGTTGAACGTGAGGCATAATGATTTCTTTCTTGATTGCTGTGATTGATTTATTGATTGAATTTGCCAGGCAGGCTCAGGTTGCCAGAGGCTATTTTGAATACGTTGGTGACGCAAAGTAATGGGGCGTGTACGCTGGCATTGACACGCAATGCCGCAGTAACGCCATCGAAGCCAGCGTTTTTAATGCTTTCGATATCATCAAAAGGCACACGCACTTCCAAAGTCTTACCTTTGAAAAGTGGATTCCAACCCGGGCTGTCTATCAATATAGGTAACCCCGGCCAGGTCTTGGGTAGGCGTTGCTTACTTCCTTCGGGAATGTCAACAACTTTCAGCGCATCTTTTCCGCAAGCCTGATCAGGCTGCAAGACTACCCAGTGGGTATGCCAGACATTGCCATCGTTGTTAGGATTGCCATCACCATTTTCATCGAATAGTGGGGTATCGTCAAAATCAGGGTGGGACGTCACAGCAAAAGCCAAGATGCCACTCTTAGGTTCAAAGCCAACAACAGATGGATCTAAGGTGGTCGGCCATACATAGGAAAACACGGTACTGCCCGCTAGTTTCCCAGACTTCGCTGGTTTTGTTTTGCCGGCCTTGCCAGAGACCGCAATATGAAAAATAAGCACATTGCCTTCGGTCGTAATCTTGGTGTGAAAAATGTCAAAATCAGCCTTGATTTTCTTGCTCGCTTCAGTTTGTATGCCACCCTGATGGGTGTGATCGTGCGCCCAGGTGTACTGTGCAGCACAGACTATCGCGATATAAGCGGAGAATTTTTTGAATCTGTGTTTCATGTCTTTCCTTTAAGTTCCATGTTCTGGTTCTATTTGTATGACACATCGTCATATCGACTTATCGACTTACCAAGTGCTATGACACATATCAGGTGCAAGAACCCAAGCACCTAATTTAAATAGGAGTCCTAATTAATTAATTTAAAAAAAAGCTCAGCTTATTTCATTTCAATTTTTTTCCAATTATTGGGAATGACGTTACTTGCTGCCTGTTGATGTTCAGGGCAATCCAGGCGCAACTGTTCCCTACGAAGTGGTGCATTCACCAGGGCACAGTGATGGGGGGCGAGCACGCTATCGTGTTTATTGGGCATAAAATGAGAGCAGGTAACACATGCGCGTATGTCTGGAAAATGTTCTGCTTGCTGCAATCTTCCAATAAGAAGTAATAAGTTGGTGAAAGTCTGTTCTTGCGCGGTAGATGTCAATTGACTGATCGCTTCGCTGGCAAAGCTCGTCGCGCCAGCAATTTTTTCTACCATACTGTGTCCATTAGCCGTTAATTTTAAAGCAATGGCGCGACCATCGTCTTGTGCGCGGGTTTTTTCTACCAAACCTTTGAGTGTCAATGAGCTGACAGAGTCACTGGCGCTGGCAGTGCTCACCCCTAGTTGCTCGGCAATCCACGAAAGTCTAACCCCATTTTTGCATGAAGCCAGCATGGCTATGATATCGACTTGCGTGGGGTTTAAACCTTCAGACGTGGCAAATTGCCACGTGCCAGAGCGCAATACGCCGGCAATTCGGGCAATCGCATCCAGTATGCGTTCGCTGGTCGCTGGTGTTTCGTCCCATGGATGTTTGACTGTTTTTTTCATGCTGTCATTATGAAGCAGGAAAATATTTTTGTAAAGGACTCCTAATTAATATGCCAATTCCAATTTTGGTTATCGACAATAACGAATTCAGGAAGGATTGGCTTTATGCTTTGAGCATCCGGTGTGAGGCAACAAGATTAAATCAGAAATGTGGAGATACTTAATTGCTCTTCCGGGATATGTATCCATTCAGTAAACGCATGTTTAAGTGTTTCCGAGTTGCCACCAGTATAGGCTGTAATGGCGGGCGTGCCACTCTCAGAAGTTATCAGGAGTCGGTCGGCTAGCAGGTGTTGCAGGCGCGTTGCCACGGCCTTTCCGGTATCAACGAGCCTGATAAGTTTACTGTCATCAGTATATGCAGATATGAATTCATGGATGAAATCAGCGACAAAAGGATAATGAGTGCAACCTAGCACCAAGGTATCGACTTTTGCATTTAACAAGGGGGGCAGGTAGTGTTGCAGCAAAGAGCGAATTTGATCTGCATCTACTTCTTTTTTTTCTATTTGCTCTACCAGACCTACGCAGGCCTGGGAAAAAAATTCGACGCCTGTTTCTTCGTTTAACTGAACGCGTAATCTTTGGTATTTATCACTCTGTATCGTCGATAAAGTAGCCAGAACGCCGACTTTTTTTGTTTTGCTCAGCAGGGCGGCTGGTTTTAATCCAGGTTCTATGCCAACAACAATCAGGTCCGGATACAACTGACGCATATGGGAAATCGCTGCTGCGGTTGCTGTATTGCAGGCAACCACCACGGCTTTGATATCCTGGCTGAGTAGAAAATCTGTGATGGCAATACTGCGTTTCAGAATCTCGTGACTCGTCTTGTCACCATAGGGCGCAAAACTCGAGTCCGCCACGTATACCAATTTTTCATGTGGCAGGGCTTGATGTATGTGCTGCAATACTGATAGACCACCAACCCCTGAATCAAATACCCCTACAGGAGCAGAACTGTCAAACTTCATGTAGAGGTATTCTCATTCTGATTTATCTTGCCTGGTTCACTTTTTGTTGATTGCTGGCTCAGGAGCCACTGACAGGAATGATCCCTATCTTTGCCTGCCATTCTTTCGGGCCAGTGTTGTGTACGGAAGTACCACTGGAATCAACCGCAACGGTGACAGGCATATCGACGACATCAAATTCATAAATTGCTTCCATGCCCAGATCAGCAAAACCAACGACGGTGGCTGATTTGATGGCCTTGGAAACCAGATAAGCCGCACCTCCAACTGCCATCAGATAGGCAGACTGGTGTTTGCGTATGGATTCAATGGCGACAGGGCCGCGTTCTGCCTTGCCTATCATGGAGATCAGACCAGTTTTTTCCAGCATCATGTCGGTGAATTTGTCCATGCGGGTTGCTGTGGTCGGGCCAGCGGGGCCAACTGCTTCATCACGCACAGGATCAACCGGGCCTACGTAATAAATGACGCGGTTGGTGAAATCGACAGGCAGTTGTTCGCCTTTGGCGAGCATGTCCTGGATGCGCTTGTGTGCGGCATCACGGCCAGTCAGCATTTTGCCGTTCAAGAGCAAGGTCTGGCCTGGTTTCCAGGAAGCGACTTCTTGCTTGCTCAGGGTGTTCAGATCTACGCGTTTGGATTTTTCTGTATCAGGTGCCCAGCTTACATCCGGCCAGTCAGACAGTTTTGGTGGTTCTATGTAGCTCGGGCCGGAACCATCCAGTACAAAATGCGCATGGCGGGTGGCCGCGCAGTTAGGGATCATGGCAACTGGTTTGGATGCAGCATGGGTAGGGTACATATTGATTTTGACGTCAAGGACGGTAGTCAGGCCGCCCAGGCCTTGTGCACCTATGCCCAGGGCATTGATTTTGTCGCACAATTCAATCCGCAATTCTTCAGTCTTGTTTTGCGGGCCGCGTTGTTTGAGTTCATACATATCGATGTCATCCATCAACGACTCTTTCGCCATCAACATCGCTTTTTCTGCGGTGCCGCCTATGCCTATGCCCAACATGCCTGGCGGACACCAGCCAGCGCCCATTGTAGGTACGGTTTTCATGACCCAGTCAATCAGTGAATCAGAAGGATTCAACATGACGAACTTGGTTTTGTTTTCAGAGCCACCGCCTTTTGCCGCAACTTTGACATCAACTGTATTGCCAGGTATCAGTTCCATATGGACGACGGCTGGCGTATTGTCTTTGGTATTCTTGCGCTCAAAATGCGGGTCAGCCACGATGGATGCGCGCAATTTATTGTCTGGATCGTTGTAGCCACGGCGAACGCCTTCATTGACAGCGTCGATAATCGAACCGCTGAAACCTTCAAAGCGCACACCCATGCCGATTTGCAGGAAGACGTTGACGATGCCCGTATCCTGGCAAATCGGGCGACGGCCTTCAGCGCACATACGCGAGTTGGTCAGGATCTGCGCAATCGCATCTTTTGCCGCCGGGCTCTGTTCGGCCTCGTAGGCACGTGCCAGATGAGCGATATAGTCTGCGGGGTGGTAGTAACTGATGTATTGCAGCGCGGCTGCTACGGATTCGATCAGATCGTCTTGTTTGATGACTGTCATGATTTGGCTCTGGGCTAGGTGAAAGAAAACTGGAATTTCGTAAGGCGTTAAAGCAATAAACAAAGCTGTTTGAAAAATATGATCAGCCCCAGTGATACTGGGCAACGCGCCTGGAGCTGTTGAGTTTCATTAATGTTTGCTGGCGACTTGCGCGGTGTCGGTCATGATGCGGTCGCAATGGGCAATAGCCAGTGCTGACAATAAAAACACCAGATGTATCAGGGTCTGCGACAGGATGACATGCGGTTCATAATTGCCTGCATTGATAAAGGTTTTCAATAAATGAATGGAGGAGATACCGATGATAGCCATCGCCAGTTTCACTTTAAGAACGGAGGCATTGACGTGTGAAAGCCATTCAGGCTGATCGGGGTGACCATCAAGCCCGAGTCGTGACACGAAGGTTTCATAACCGCCGATAATTACCATGATGAGCAAATTGGAAATCATGACAACGTCAATCAATCCCAATACCACCAGCATGATCGTGGTTTCGGTCAGTTTGCTGGGGCGCACGCCACCTGTGGCAACTGCATCAAAAATATGTTTAAGCGCGGCTTCATTACCCATCGCAGCGCCGATCAGATCAACCAGTTCAACCCAGAAATGGAATACATACACGCATTGCGCCAGTATCAAACCCAGATAAAGGGGAAGCTGTAACCAGCGACTGAAGAAGATTAAATTGGCGAGCGGTGAAAGTTTTTTGATGGAGTCTGGTTTTGGCATGTGTGCAATCTTGGTAGCTACGCTATAGCGTGTTGACGAGCAAGCCTATATTTTACATGGGCAATCGCAATTGGTGTGCCTGCCACTGTAGAGGTAGGTACATAGTGGAGATTAAATGGTATTGCTGTGGTATCATTTTCATCATTGTAAGACCGTAAGGCTTGAGTAAGTCTCTCAGTTTAAGGTTTGCCTAATTTAATACCGCTCGGGACTTGTGCAAAATGGCAGTGTCATACTGCAATGGTTTTGCCTGAGGCTTACAGAAGTGAAGATTTCAATCAAACGATAACAAGTTGGAGATAAAAATGTCTGACCTTAACGCTGTGCATACAGAAGCCAAAGCTGAATCCCGTATTTTTTACCCGCCCGCAGAATTTGCTGCCAATGCTGCAATTTCAGGTATGGACGCCTATAACGCATTGTGCAAAGAGGCTGAGCAGGATTACGAAGGCTTTTGGGCCAGACTGGCACGCGAAAACCTGCATTGGCACAAGCCTTTCGAAACCATTTTGGATGAGTCGAATGCGCCTATGTATAAGTGGTTTGAAGATGGCTTGCTGAATGTGTCTTACAACTGCTTGGATGTCAATCTGCAAAACGGCAATGCAGATAAAATCGCCGTGATATTTGAAGCAGATGGCGGTGAGGTAACAAAAGTAAGCTACCAGGAATTGCATCAAAAGGTCTGTCAGTTTGCCAATGGCTTGAAATCGCTGGGCATTGGCAAGGGAGACCGTGTAGTCATTTATATGCCAATGTCCGTAGAGGGGGTCGTGGCCATGCAGGCCTGCGCCCGCATCGGGGCCACACATTCGGTGGTATTTGGCGGCTTTTCGGCTAAGTCCCTGCAAGAGCGTATCGTGGATGTTGGTGCGGTTGCTGTAATCACGGCTGATGAGCAGGTTCGCGGTGGCAAGCATTTGCCCTTGAAGTCTATTGTCGATGAAGCACTGGCACTGGGCGATTGCGAAAAGGTAAAGAGTGTTGTGATTTATCAGCGTACCGGTGGCAAGGTCAATATCGCTGAAGGCCGTGATCTGTGGATGCATGAGTTGGTCGCTACGCAGTCTAAGGTGTGCGAGCCGGAATGGGTTAGCGCAGAGCACCCCTTGTTCATACTTTACACATCGGGATCCACTGGCAAGCCGAAAGGCGTACAACATTCATCAGGCGGCTATCTGTTGTGGGCCATCTTGACAATGAAATGGACTTTCGACATCAAGCCTGCCGATGTCTTCTGGTGCACTGCTGATATCGGCTGGGTAACGGGACACACCTATATCACTTATGGTCCCTTGGCTGTCGGCGCAACTGAGATTGTGTTTGAAGGTATCCCAACATTCCCAAATGCTGCCCGTTTCTGGAGCATGATAGAAAAGCACAAGGCAACGATTTTTTATACGGCCCCTACAGCAATTCGCTCTTTGATCAAGGCAGCAGATGGCGATGCCAATGTGCATCCGAACAAATATGATTTGTCTTCCTTGCGCTTGCTCGGCTCTGTCGGCGAGCCTATCAATCCTGAAGCCTGGATGTGGTACTACAATAACATTGGTCGTGGCAATTGCCCTGTCGTTGACACCTTCTGGCAAACTGAAACCGGCGGACATATGATGACGCCGTTGCCAGGTGCAACGCCTTTGGTTCCAGGATCCTGCACCTTGCCTTTGCCTGGCATCATGTCAGCGATTGTCGATGAAACGGGTCATGATCTGCCGAACGGACAGGGTGGTATCCTGGTGGTGAAACGCCCTTGGCCGTCAATGATACGTACCATCTGGGGTGATCCTGAGCGTTTTAAAAAGAGCTATTTCCCCGAAGAATTTGGTGGCAAAGTCTATCTGGCAGGCGATGGCGCGATCCGCAACAAGGATACGGGTTATTTCACCATTACTGGCCGTATTGACGATGTGCTCAATGTATCCGGGCATCGTATGGGTACGATGGAAATTGAATCTGCATTGGTGGCAAACCCCCTGGTTGCCGAAGCGGCTGTGGTTGGCAAGCCAGATGAAACCACGGGCGAAGCGATTTGTGCTTTCGTCGTATTGAAACGTTCACGTCCAACTGGTGATGAAGCCAAGCAGATCGCTACCGAACTGCGTAACTGGGTTGCCAAGGAAATCGGTCCGATAGCGAAACCAAAAGAAATTCGTTTTGGAGATAACTTACCGAAGACACGTTCTGGTAAAATTATGCGACGCCTGTTACGTGTGCTGGCAAAAGGCGAGGAAATTACCCAGGATATTTCTACGCTTGAAAATCCGGCAATCCTTGAGCAGCTCAAGCAGGCACAATAAACTGATAAAAATTAAAGAATACCGACAGCTTCACACAGATGAGGCATTTGTATAAATACCGGTAATATTAAAATGGCACTGCATGTTGAGACATGCGGTGCCATTTTTTATTTCAACCTGATTGTTGATTAGCGATTGGTGCGTGACATGAATACCAGGCGCTCAAACAGGTGCACATCCTGCTCATTCTTTAATAATGCACCGTGCAGCGGTGGTACGATGGCTTTATTATCTTTGCTGCGCATGGCTTCCACTGGGATATCTTCCGCCAGCAGGAGCTTGAGCCAGTCTATGAATTCTGAAGTGGATGGTTTTTTCTTCAGACCAGCAACATCGCGGATTTCATAAAAGGTTTGCAAAGCCTGGGCGAGCAAGTCTGTTTTCAATTTGGGGAAATGTACATCGACAATTTTCTGCATGGTTTCCTTGTCGGGAAACTTGATGTAGTGGAAGAAGCATCGACGCAGGAAGGCGTCCGGCAATTCCTTTTCATTGTTTGACGTAATGATGACCAGTGGGCGGTGTTTGGCGCGTACCATTTCGCGGGTTTCATAGACATAGAATTCCATGCGGTCAAGTTCGCGCAACAAATCGTTGGGAAATTCTATATCGGCCTTGTCGATTTCATCGATCAGCAAAACCACGGGTTCGTCAGCAGTAAATGCCTGCCACAAGACGCCCTTGATGATGTAGTTGTGAATGTCCTTGACGCGCTCGTCACCGAGTTGTGAATCACGCAAACGTGACACGGCGTCATACTCATACAGGCCTTGCTGGGCCTTGGTAGTGGATTTGATATGCCATTGCATCAGGGGCATATTCAGCGCCGCTGCAACCTCTTCAGCCAGCATGGTCTTGCCTGTGCCTGGTTCGCCTTTGATCAGCAGAGGGCGCTGCAAACTCAGTGCCGCATTTACCGCGAGCTTCAGGTCATCGGTGGCGACATAATTATCGGCACCATCAAAACGGAGATTATTTGGAACTTGCGTCATGGTATTGGTCAGTTGTTTACGTGGATGTTTGAATAAACAGCCCGATGAGTATAAGCCAGAATCCGGGCTCTTGTGAACGCCTGTTCTTTTTTGCTTGCCTTGGTGATGTCTCTACGGTCGTTTTTTTGTTTGCCGTCTTACATAAATGCGGCTTTTTCATCCTTACTCGCCTTTGTTGCCCCAGGTTTTTTACGCAAATTTAACTGTAATCAGCTAAAATGCTGCGTTAAGTCAAAACATTGAATTTATTGATCTGCCTGCTAATTTAATATTCGCTACTATGAAAAAATTGTTTGCACTCCTCGCTCTGGCGAGCCTCGCTCAAGCTGCCATGGCAGCTGATCCGGTTGGCAATCCTAAAGATGCCGCAGAAAAGAAAATCGCCATGTGTATCGGTTGCCATGCTATCCCTGGATATAAGGCGACTTTTCCTGAAGTGTATCAAGTGCCCATGATCGGTGGACAGTCAGTTAAATACATCGAAAATGCCTTGAAAGCCTATCAGAAAGGTGATCGCAAGCATCCAAGTATGCGTGGTATTGCCGGTAGCCTGTCTGAGCAAGATATTGCTGATTTGGCAGCCTATTACTCTCAACAAAAATAAAAACAGGAGCAGATTATGAAAAAAACCATGTTGATGGCGACCTTGTTGTCCCTGACGTCGTTCGCTGCTGTTGCTGGCGGTGATATTGAGGCAGGTAAAGTTGCCGTGAAAAAATTTGATTGTGCTTCTTGCCACGGCGATAATTACAGCACACCTAAAGATCCGTCCTACCCTAAATTGGCTGGTCAGCATGCGGACTACATCGCTCAGGCGTTAAAAGCTTATCAACGTGGCGGAGATGTTGCAAACGGTCGTGCTAATGCAACTATGGGGCCAAAAGCGAAAGAGTTGTCGAATACTGACATCCAGAATATTGCAGCGTACTTGCACAGTTTGCCCAGTGAGCTGGTTCTGAAAAAATAATCAGAGAATATTTGCAAAAAAGCTACGATTTATCGTGGCTTTTTTTGTATCCTGATTTTGCGAAAGCATAGTTTTGCATGAAGCAAATCGCAGAAATTCTGATGCAAGCGAAAAAAAACCGACCATCAGGTCGGTTTTTCTTAAGTAATTAAAAATTACTTGGAAGCAGATGCGGAAGCTGCTGCTGGAGCAGAAGCTGCTGCAGAAGCTGCTGGAGCTGCGCCGGAAGCTGCTGCTGCATCAGAAGCTGCTGCTGGTGCTGGAACTGCTGCTGGGGCTTCTGCTGGAGCAGATGCTGGTGCTGGAGCAGCTACGGAAGCTGCTGCAGATGCGGATGCCGCGTCGTCTTTTTTACCGCAAGCAGCCAAAGCGATTGCCAACAGGGAAACGAGCAAGAGTGATTTTTTCATGTTTGTACTTTCAATAAATAGATCAAAAAAGAAGATCAAAACTTTGCGATGAATAATTACCGGTAATTATCGCTCTATAGGTTAATTCGCGAGCTTCTCGCCAAAACGACATTCGGCCCCTACGAAAGTTTCCTAACCCGAGATTATAATGATTTTTCCAATGTTGGAATAGGTTTAGATGCATTTTTGCACTCAAAACAATCATTATTTATAAGTAAGAGCCCAGTTTTAGTAGGAGTTTTCAGCTTTTTCTTGAAAATAGGGCTCTTGCCGGAAGAAAATTTTCTTTCAGATTATGAAAAAATGGCGCAATGCAGCATTGGTTAACAAATTTCCAGCCAACCATCTTCGTACCATAAGCAAAATGCTTCCAGCACATCGGCTGAGACGGCGGCCAGATCTGCGCCATCAAGCCTTCTTTCATTTGCCAGTTTATTCAGGCTGATTTTGTCTTCCCTATTTACCGCAAATGATTCGCCGTTGATAAAGACATGCTTGCCTTTATAGAGCATTTGCGATTTGTTGGATAATTTCAGTCCATTTTTGATGGCAGCCTGGTGAAAACGCTTCGGTGCCAGGGGTTTTTCAGGACCGCTAAAGAAGACGTTGGGTTTTGGTTCGGTAAGATGTTCGCCCAAAAAGATCAAAATATCATCATCAGTAAAGCGTATTTTTGCAATTTCTGCTGAGATATCGTCAACCATTTCATTACTGATTTCGGCTGGTTTGGTGCTGGGCTTCAACTCAGGGTCAGCATATCGTCCAGGAAGGTCGATGGATTCTGACATAAAATGCAGAAAAGACTCACCCAGCTCTTGATATGAAGGTGCGCGAAAACCTATGGAATAAGTCATGCATTCACCAACAGCGACGCCGTCATGCGCATATTTCGGTGGCAAGTACAGCATGTCGCCAGGTTCAAGTATAAATTCCTGTTCGGCTTTAAATTTGCTCAGGATTTTAAGTGGCATGCCTTCGACCAGCGTCAAATCCTTCTGGGCGCCGATACGCCATTTACGTTGTCCATGAGCTTGCAATAAAAACACGTCATAGGAATCAAAATGCGGCCCGACGCCACCACCATCTTCCGCATAACTGATCATCAAGTCATCCAGCCGGCTGTCGGGGATGAAGCGAAACTGCCTTAACAGGGCATTGGCGGCGTCATCATGCAGATTGACGCCCTGTACCAGCAAAGTCCAGTCCTGCTTCTGTTTGACCGGTAAATGCTGTTGCGGGCCATTCTTCATTTCCCAGTGCTTGTTGAAAAAACTGATGAGTCGCGATTCCACATCGTCGCGACCAGACAGCGCGAACAATTCATCTTTGCTGAGTAAAGGTTTGAAATCAGGAATGGCCTGACGTATCAGTAATGGCTTTTTATGCCAGTATTCGTTCAGAAACTGCTCGGCAGAAATGCCGCCCAGCAGGGGCAGGGGTGGTGTGATTTTTTTCATTTCAACATTATAGGCTGAGGCAAACAGATGTACTAGACGGGTATAATTCGTCAGCGAATTAATTTTTAAGGAATTGTGATGAAAATAGGCAAAAACTCGGTTGTTACGGCTCGTTATACACTTAAAGATGCGCAAGACAATCTGATTGAAGATGGACAAGAGCCTATGGTTTATCTGCATGGCGGCTATGATAATATTTTTCCCAAGATAGAAGAAGCACTGGAAGGACAGGAAAAAGGTTTTAAGGCGACCATACAGTTAAATCCGGAAGACGCATTTGGCGATTACGATGCCGAACTGGTCAAGGTCGAGCCACGTGAGCGCTTCCCATCGCCGCTCGAAGTTGGCATGCAATTCGAAGGCATGCCAGATGATGATGCAGAAGATGCGGATGCACATATTTTCACCATCACCGATATCGCGGAAGATAAGGTTGTGCTTGACGGCAATCATCCGCTGGCTGGCATTGCCTTGCGCTTTAGCCTGGAAGTTGAAGATGTCCGCGAAGCCTCGGATGAGGAAGTCGCCCACGGCCATGTGCATGGCGCGCATGGCCATCACCATGATGACGAGGATGATGAAGACGAATCCGGCAATGAATATCGCAGCCACCCACTGCATTGATATTCGCTTCTCCGGTGAAATGAACGATGAAATAAGTTCTGATAAAAAAATGCCGCTGGTTTCAGCGGCATTTTTACTTATAACAGTGATACGTCACTTCATTTGTGATGACTTAAGCCCTTTAACTCGTACAAGGCGGCCAGGGCTTCCCTTGGCGTCATGCTGTCGGGTTCCATGGCATCCAGTGCATCCATCAATTCTGTATTGAGGGGCATTGCTTCCACGGGTTCTGGCTCGGCGGCTATCGGGCTCGTAGAAAACAAATCAAACTGTGGGGTTGATTGCAGTGATTGTGCTTCCAGGTCAGCCAGGTGTTTGCGGGCAGATTTGATGACTACCTGTGGTATGCCTGCCAGTTGCGCCACTTGCAAGCCATAGCTTTGCGAGGCAGGTCCGGCCTGTACTGCATGCAGGAAAACAATGTTTTCTTTATGCTCAACTGCTGAAAGATGCACATTTTCAGCAGTTGAATGTACATCAGGCAATTGCGTCAACTCAAAATAGTGGGTGGCAAACAGCGTATAACTTTTTGACACCTGTATCAGGTGCTTGGCAATTGCCCATGCCAATGCCAGGCCGTCAAAAGTGGATGTGCCACGACCCACTTCATCCATCAGCACCAGTGAATGCTCAGTTGCACCATTCAGAATGGCGGCTGACTCTGTCATTTCCACCATGAAAGTTGACCGGCCACCGGCAAGGTCATCTGCTGCGCCTATGCGCGTGAATATTCTGTCTATGGGGCCTATCGTTGCCTCTGTTGCCGGCACATAGCTGCCCACATAAGCAAGCAGGGTGATCAGGGCAACCTGGCGCATGAACGTGGATTTACCGCCCATGTTGGGGCCGGTAATAAGCAATAATTTGCGTTCGGCAGAAAAATCGCAATCATTGGCGATAAAGCGTTCAATCTGGTTTTCCACGACAGGGTGACGACCCTGGCTGATTTGCAATACAGGTTCGGTCACCAGTTGTGGTGCACACCAGTTATTGCGGGTGGCGTGTTCAGCCAGGCTGACCAGGGTGTCGAGTTGCGCGATGGCATTGGCGACTCTTTGCAATTGCGCTATTTGTGGCAATAGATCCTGCAGCAGGCGTTCATACAGCATTTTTTCGCGTACCAGTGCCCGCTCTTGTGCAGACAATGCCTTGTCTTCAAAGGCTTTCAGTTCTGGCGTGATATAGCGCTCTGCATTTTTCAGTGTCTGGCGACGGCGGTAGTTGTCCGGTACTTTGTCGGTCTGCCCATTGGTGACTTCAATATAAAAGCCATGCACGCGATTATATTCAACGCGCAAATTGGCGATGCCGGTACGCTCGCGCTCAGATGCTTCTAGTTCTATCAGGAACTGACCGGCATTTTCTGATAGTGCGCGAAGTTCATCGAGTTCGCTGTCAAATCCTGTCGCAATGACGCCACCGTCACGTACCATGGTTGCCGGTTGCAGCATCAACCCCCGTTCCAGCAAATCCAGGCATTCTGCGGGCGTATCCAGATCTGACAAGACCTTTGTCAATAAACTGGTCTGATTATCTGCAATGCACATGCTCACATAATTGCGCAGGCCGGGCAGGTGCTGCAAGCCATCCCTGAGGCTGGACAAATCACGCGGGCGTGCTGATTGCAGTGCGATGCGCGTAGTGATCCTTTCTATATCCGGCACAGACTTCAGCGTTGTCGCCAGGCCGTCAGTAGAGTCTGCCTGTACCAGCGCCTTAATTGCATCGTGACGTGCACGTGCTACGCCCTGGTCGCGGCGTGCATGGTGGAGCCAGTGACGCAGCAGTCGGGAACCCATGGCGGTGCGGCAATGATCCAGCAATGAAAATAGTGTCGGCGATTCTTGCCCGCGCAAGGTTTCTGTCAGTTCCAGGTTGCGGCGGGTGGCAGTATCAAGCCCAATGAATTCATGCTCGCTTTCGACATTGAGCGTGTTGACATGCTTTAGACCGCGCCCTTGTGTACTCTCTGCGTAACGCAATAATGCGCCGGCTGCACCCAGCGCGGCATTCAGGTTTTCAACGCCAAAGCCAGTCAAGCTTGCCGTACCCATCTGATCTTGCAAGGATTTTTGTCCTTGTTTCACATCAAAATGCCAGTCCGGCAGTTCAGAAAATTTGCCTGGTAGTTGACTGTAATGCTCTTCCAGCAATAGGGTGCCAGCTGACAGCAAGATTTCGGCCGGGCTGATGCGTTCTAATTCTTGTTGCAGGCGTTGTGGCAGGGATTTTTCATCGGTAGAAATCTCCATTAGTTTCAGAGCACCACTTGCCAGTGACAGCCATGCCAGGCCTATGCTGACGGTTTTTCTTTGTTGCAGCATGCAAAGCGCTAGCAGAGGACGCTCAGATTTTTCTGGTAGAAGATCTGTGTCGGTCAGTGTGCCGGGTGTGATCACCCGCATGACCTTGCGTTCTACCGGGCCTTTGCTGGTAGCCGGGTCACCAATTTGTTCGCAAATTGCAGCGGACTCACCTATTTTCACCAGTTTGGCCAGATAGGGTTCCAGGGAATGAAATGGCACGCCGGCCATCTTGATCGGCTCGCCACCAGAACTGCCACGCTGGGTCAGGGTGATGCCCAGCAAGCGTGAAACTTTTTCAGCATCACCAAAAAACAGCTCGTAAAAATCGCCCATGCGATAAAACACCAGGGTGTCAGGGTGATCTGCTTTGATGCGCAGATATTGCTGCATCATAGGCGTATGTTGTATTTCTTTCGTGGTCATAGCTTTGGGAACTTAATGCTGAATGCGGTAAATCAAAATTGCCAACTTGTGTTTTGTGCGCACCATATCATAGACGAATGACGTGGTCTATGGCTGAGGGGCTGTCAGGTTTGTAGTGCCAAGGTTTTTGCAAAATGAAGATGGCTCTGCATGTCGGACAAGAAATCGCAACAAGCGCAGAAATTTTATAAAAAGTTTTTGAATTTGAGGCACAAGCATACTTCATATACTTGCAATATTGCGGAGTTTACAGCTGATAAATTCTGCAAAAGAGGCGAGTCATAAGAGGGGGTGTACTGCCGCATTCATGGTGCAGGCATATTTTTTGATGTTTGCGGAGGCTGGAATTGCTCCCGCAAACATTTTCTCAGTTAAAAATCAACCGTTGCCGCGACTGCCAGAGCGGCGTGGCGCAGACTGTTTTACTACCGGCCTTGGGCCAGCAGGCCGTGGTTTGGCTTGACCATCTCGTGGCGCACCTTGCGCTTGTGCGGGGCTTTTGCCTGGAGCACGCGCCTGTTGTGACCGGCCTTCGCCTGACGGACGCTGACCGCGGCCTGCTGGTTGGCTCCGGCCACCACCAGGTGCGCCGAAGCTGCGCAGTTGTATCGGTTGTGCCTTGGCATGTGGGTCAGGGATGAAGCCATCAATGATTTCTTGCGGAATCTGGCGCTTGATGAGCTTTTCTATGTCAGCAAGCAATTTGAATTCATCAACGCAGACCAGGGAAACTGCTTCACCAGTGGCACCAGCGCGGCCAGTGCGGCCTATGCGATGGACATAATCTTCTGGCACATTCGGCAAATCATAATTCACGACGTGTGGTAATTGATCAATATCGATGCCGCGTGCAGCGATGTCGGTGGCAACCAGTACCGGCAAGCTGCCATCCTTGAATTCGGCCAGTGCCTTGGTGCGGGCAGACTGACTCTTGTTTCCATGAATCGCCATGGCCGCTACACCATCTTTACCCAATTGCTCGACCAGTTTGTTTGCGCCATGCTTGGTGCGGGTAAATACCAGCACTTGTGACCATTGATGGGTCTTGATCAGATGGGCCAGCAAAGGATGTTTTTTATCACGGTCTACAGGGTGCACTTTTTGTGCAATCACTTCTACCGTGGAATTGCGGCGTGCCACTTCTATCATTGCCGGGTTATCCAGCAACTTATCGGCCAATGCCTTGATCTCGTCAGAGAAGGTAGCTGAAAAAAGCAGGTTTTGACGCTTGGATGGCAAGACTGCCAGTACTTTTTTGATGTCGTGAATAAAGCCCATGTCCAGCATGCGGTCCGCTTCATCCAGCACCAGAATTTCAATATGGCGCAGGTCTATGGTGCCTTGTTGATGGTGATCGAGCAGGCGGCCTGGTGTGGCTACCAGAATGTCAACACCTTGCTTTAGCAACTTGATTTGCGGATTGATACCGACACCGCCAAAAATAACGCCTGAATTCAATGGGACATATTTACCATAGGTGTTCACGCTTTCTTCTACCTGCGCTGCCAGCTCACGGGTTGGTGTCAACACCAGTGCGCGGATAGGGCGCTTGCTGGTTTTGTCTTTCGGTGCGTTTGCCGAGGTAGAGAGACGCTGCAAAATAGGCAAAGTGAAGCCAGCAGTCTTGCCGGTTCCTGTTTGCGCACCTGCCAGCAGATCACCACCCTTAATGACAGCAGGTATTGCCTGCAACTGTATGGGGGTAGGGGATGTGTAGCCTTGTTCGCTGACTGCGCGAACAATGTTCTCGGATAAGCCGAGTTCGTTGAATGTTGCCATGTGGTTTTACTGTGTTTCTGTATGACCGGGTTGATATATATCAGCCCGGTACGAGAGGCGAGGGCGCTCCAGTATTACGGAGCGTGAGAAAATTACTTTTTAGCGGAAAACGGTTGCATAACATTAACCATCTGAGCAAAAACTTTAGGTGTGCCAGCCAGTACATCACCTTTGTGCAGGTAATCTGAATCACCAGAGAAATTGCCAACGATGCCGCCGGCCTCTGTGATCAGCAATGCGCCCGCTGCGATATCCCAAGGGGCCAGGCCTTTTTCAAAGAATCCATCAAGGCGGCCAGTGGCAACATAAGCCAGATCGAGCGCGGCAGAGCCCGGCCTTCTCAAGCCCTGGCATTTGCTGGTCATGGCTTTGAACATGGCCAGGTATTCATCGAGGCCGGACAAATCGCGGGATGGAAAACCAGTGCCTATCAAGGCATCGGCAAGTTTATCGCAACGGGTAACGCGAATCCGTTTGTCATTCAGAAAGGCACCGGCACCTTTACTGGCAGTGAACATTTCATTACGGGTAGGGTCATAAATGACGCATTGCGTAATGACGCCACGTTGTTGCAGGGCGATGGAAACGCAATATTGGGGGAAGCCGTGGATGAAATTGGTGGTACCGTCAAGTGGATCAATGATCCATACATTATCATTTTCGTCATGTAAATTAGCGGAAGCCCCTGATTCTTCAGCCAGAACAGCGTGATCTGGGTAAGCTGTTGTCAGCACTTCAATGATGGCCGCTTCTGCCGCATGATCAACTTCAGTCACGAAATCATTGAATTGTTTTTCTGTGACTTTGACGCGATCAAGGTCAAACGATGCGCGATTGATGATCGTCGCGCCACGACGTGCGGCTTTGATAGCCGTATTTAGCATTGGGTGCATAAGGTTTCCGATAAAATGGCAGCATACGAACTACAAGCACCAGTAAAGTGCGGTAGTGTCGAAGCTACACAAAAATGATAAAGAGCATGCGTAATTGTCGTTAGCCAGGCAATGAAAGGCGCAAGCAACCACGAATTAACGCTTAATACTGCTATTTTAAATGAACTTGCCAAAAACTGACACATCTCTTTTCAAACGCCTGCGTTTCATCCTGGTCGAAACCAGCCATCCTGGCAATATCGGCTCTGCTGCAAGGGCAATAAAAACCATGGGCTTCTCTGAGCTGGTGCTGGTCAATCCGCGCTTCGCGGATGCTTTGCAGCACCCTGATGCCATCGCTTTGGCAAGCGGAGCTCAGGATGTTCTTGATGCAACCCGTATTGTCGGGACGATAGAAGAGGCATTGAGCGGCTGCGAATATGTCGCTGCTGTTAGCGCCAGATTGCGCGAATTTTCTCCTCCTGTACTCAGCCCCAGAGTTTTTGCCGAAGATGTCACTCAGCGGCAGCAATCTCAGATCGCCTTGATTTTCGGCAGTGAACGCTATGGGCTGCCCAATGAAATCGTCGTGAATTGTCATGCCCTGATTAATATTCCGGCCAACCCTGAATACTCATCCCTGAACCTCGCCCAAGCCATACAGCTTTTATCCTATGAATGCAGGATGGCCGCAGATAACGGTTCGCCAGCTGCAAGCAATATTGGCTTTCAAGGGCAGTTAGCGGCTATCGATGAAGTTGATGGCATGTATAGACACCTTGAACAGGCATTGGTGGCGATCGATTTCCTTGATCCTGATAACCCTAAAAAATTGATGCCCCGCCTTAAGCGCATGCTATCGAGAGCGCAGCTTGAAGTGGAAGAGGTGAACATCTTGCGTGGAATTGCAAAAAAGATTCTTGATACAAGAAAATCATGAAATTATTGTTGAATTCAAAATATTGATTGAATATAAAGTTGATCTCAGTAAATAAATGTACTATTTTGTAAATGTTGCTTTTGTGTCTTTTTAGCCAATGCAAATTGAGAAATAATTTGCTTGCACAGACATTGATTTTTAGTAGTTTTACTTCTTCATATATCAAAAAAATATAAAGAATTTGGTGCGCGCAGAGTGATGTAAACCGAAACACCTGTTGCAGCAAATGATAAATATGTTGAAATCAGCAAACATTCCTTCGTTTATTGCATGATTTCAATTGGACCTTACTTTAAGGATTGTTATAAAGCCAGTAAGATTGCAGATATTATCATTCAGGAATAGCAATTGATTTTCTGAAGCAACTAATCTGAGGTCATCATTATTCTCCTTCCATTCCGCCGATCAACTTTGTACTTAGTTTGCCTTGGTGCATTTGCATCCGGCGCAGTGGGGAATGCTTATGCGCTCGGTTTCAGCAACTTGCTTGTGCAGTCGGGTTTAGGACAGCAGTTAAAAGCACAACTCGATGTGACCGGCAATGATGCTGTTGAAATTGAACAATCTTGCTTTAAGGCAAAGGTTGAATCCCCAGATGGAACATTGCTGGCAACGGCGAATGTCACTTTGATTTCCAAGGCAAACTCCCGATATCTGATATTGGGCACCAGTAAAAATCTGTTGGAGCCTGCGGTCAAGATCATGGTTGATATGGGTTGTGAAATCCAGTTGCATCGGGAGTTTCTTGTACTGCTTGACCCACCTCAGTTCGCACCGGCTCAGCTTGCGTCAAGCGCTACTGCATTGCCAAAAACATCATCAGGCAATACAGAGGCTGCACCTGCCGGACTAGTCAATATTCAGCCAGTTGTCAGACCTCGCCCAAAAAAAGACAAAGCCCTGCCTGAATTGAGCGAGCTTGTTGCTGCTGAAAATAATGTCCCGCCGACAAAAAAAAAGTCAGCGAAATCATTAGAAAATAAAACTAAAACTGATAAAAACATTGCCCCGGCAAAAGATGCATTGAAGTTGTCGGATGATGTGACGTTTGTGCCTCAGGGACTGCGGCTTAGTGATAGTTTGTCCGCTGGCGGCGCGCCATCCAATATCGAAGAGCTGCGTGCGGCACAGGCGCAACTGGCTGCCATGTTGCGGGATGAAAATCCAGGCCTGGTATCCTCTGATAAATTAAAAACTGAGCAGCAAAAAATCTTGAGTTTGCAGCAGGAGGCGCAACAACTCAAGCGCCAGAGCCAGCTCGACAAGGCCGCGTTGGAAGAAACCAAAGAAAGCAGTTTTTCCCGCAACTGGATCATTGGTTTATCGGTTTTTGTGCTGGCTGGTTTAACAGCCATTGCCTTGCTATTGCTTTATATCGCCCGCATGCGAAAAAATTTCGCTGCGACGTGGTGGCAGCAAAATGAGCATGCAGTCGAACCAGAACCGAAAAAAAATATCGAAGAGATTGTCGATAGCATTCAAGCCTCTTATGGTCCTACCACGACCGGTGCTTTATACCAGATCATAGACAACGAGAAATCAGGTGTCGCCAGCCGTCCGGTAGCAGCGCCGAGCAGAAAGGCGGCCGCTGAAGCGAGTCTTGGTCAACTTGAAAGTCCATCAGTGTTTGGTAAGGCTTATGTGCCCACGCTTGAGGATAGCAATAGCAGCACCTTCAACTTCTTTTCCACCCGCGGACAATCGGTCAAGGTAGAGGAGATTTCTGATGTCACTCAGGAAGCAGAGTTCTGGATATCGGTCAATGACCCGCAGCGCGCAATAGAAATCCTTGAACCTCTGGCTGAAGTTGATCATCCTGAATCACCTGTGCCGTGGTTGTACCTGCTGGATTTGTATCGGGTTACTGAAAATAAAGAAAAATATGATGGTTTAAGGGACAGGTTTGTGGTGTTTTTTAACGCTAATATTCCTGAATATGAGCTCGATCTGACTGCACAACCAGTAAGACAACTGGAGGATTTTGAGCACTTGATGAATAAAATCTGCAAGCTCTGGACCAGCAATGATATTTTGCCTTTCCTCGAAAGCCTGCTGGTTGATGACAGGGATGGCAAGCGCATGGGTTTTGAATTGCCCGTCTATCGCGACATCCTGCTTTTAATCTCGGTTGCCAATGAACTTGAACGGTCAGGCGGACAAAAGGGCAAAGGCTGGGCGCCGGTCACCAAGGTCAGTGCTCCTGACGAGTCAAGGATTGCTGCTGTTACTGAGCCAGATTCAAACCTGATTAATTTTGAAACCATCGATTTTCTTAAAGATAAAGAATAATGTCTTTTTGCTGAACCAGGCACTTTTACCTGTTTGAGGCAGACAGTATTTCTCATTCTCACAAATATAAAATGGAGACCTATGATTACCTTGTGTGGTTTTGCACTCAGCAACTATTACAATAAAGTCAAATTGGCGTTAATGGAAAAATCTCTGCCTTTTGAAGAGAAACTGGTATGGACAGGGCGTTCACCTGAGCTATTACAGCATTCTCCCTTGGGCAAGATTCCGTATATCGAAACCCCGCAGGGATCATTATGTGAATCGCAGGATATTCTTGATTATCTCGAAAACTGTTATCCAGAGCATCCACTGTTACCAGACGATCCCTTCGCTGCTGCCAAATTGCGTGAGCTCATTACATTCATAGAATTGCATCTGGAACTGCCAACGCGCGAACTTTATGCAGAAGCATTTTTTGGTGGCAAGGTCACGGA
The DNA here is from genome assembly GCF_049339485.1 of Undibacterium sp. TJN19. Classification (NCBI taxonomy): domain Bacteria; kingdom Pseudomonadati; phylum Pseudomonadota; class Betaproteobacteria; order Burkholderiales; family Oxalobacteraceae; genus Undibacterium; species Undibacterium sp. TJN19. Next base: position 95,675 of record NZ_JBMPPL010000010.1, on the reverse strand, counting down.
CGAAGTCAAAGCGAAAGTAGAAAAAATGTTAGGGCGCAATATCCCCGCATTTGCAACACTTGCCAAGTTTGATCCCTTTGTTGGTGGCAAAGAATTTACCATGGCGGATTGTGCTGCTGTCGTGCATTTTCCCTTGATCTCACTGGCGACCAAGATTATTTATGGGCGTGATTTTTTGGCAGACTTGCCGACGCGTGACTACGTCAAGTTTATGTCTGAAAGACCAACCGTTCAAAAAGTTAACGCTGACCGTAAAGAAAATCAGGAATTGATGGCAAGCAAAGCGAAATAATCAGGGATTGAGTTGTTGGAAGCGACATCGTAAAACGTAGCAAAGCATCATTGACGGTGCTTGTGCCAAATTGGCGCAAGCACCGTTTTTCATCAAATGGCCCGGCGCATTTTTTGAACGGTATAGGACTTTACTTCTGCTGGTGGTTCCACCAGTTTTACAATCGCGAATGTGCAGTTGTCTCCGCGTCCACTGGCTCTGTCCCGTGCTTTTCTGATCAGAAATTCAGATGCCTGGCGCGGACTATTGGCCGCCACCGCTGCCGATAGCTCCGCATCTTCAAAATAATGCCAGAGTCCATCAGAGCAGAGCAGAAAGCTATCATGTGCCTTCAACTGGGTATAGGTGCCAAAAGTTATATATGGTGCCGTGGTGCTTGAACCCAGCACGTTGACCAGGATATTGGACAGGCGATGGCTCTTTGCTTCATCTGCCGCAATTTTGCCTTCATCGACCAGTTTTTCGACATACGAATGGTCTTTGGTTCTTTCGGTAAAATTGGGGCCGGTAAAGCGGTACAGGCGAGAATCACCTACATGGGCCCAGATTGCCTCTTGTTTCGGGGTAATAACCAAGGCGACAAAAGTGCTATGTGGCTCCTTTTCAGAGGATACGCCGGACAATTTAATGACTGTGTGGGCTTCGTTAACAATATTTTCTAAAAGACTGTGTACATCATTACCTGGGTAAAATTCGTCAAAAAGTTGTTTTGCAGTACGTACTACCTGCTCGGCGGCAAGGGCACCGCCACTCTTGCCCCCCATGCCATCTGCCACCACGGCCATGACATAGCCAGGGGCATGCGGTGCCGCAAAAAGGGCTGCGCGGTCTTGCTGTTCTTGCCGGTCACCGATGTGTTGTCCGGTTCCTGCTTCGATCTTATATTGGCTCATACGTCTTGGTAGATTAAACTAACGGGATAAACCCAAAAAATGGTCTTTCCTTAATTAAACTTTATTTTACTGTAACCAGAAGACTATGAGCCAACCGGAACAAATACTACAACGCATAATCGAGCTAGAGGTTGAACATAGGGACCTGGATGTGGTAATCGAAGCGTTGATTAAAGATCCAGGTCACGATGAATTGCAACTCCGGCGTTTAAAAAAGCGCAAATTGCAATTGAAAGACCATATTACACTGCTACGTATGCAGTTGACACCTGATGTTCCTGCATGATTATCCGCTTTTCTGAGCCTTATTAGTTAGTTTCTGATTGCCCCATTTTGACTGAACCACTAGCCACACCGCATGTTGCAGGCATACATGATGCCGAAGTAGAACATATTTTTGGATTAACCGGCCCCTTAAGCGCATCGGTGAACGGTTATCGCCCACGTCAGGCACAAACCGAAATGGCCAAGGCCATCGCTGAAGCGATCGCCGGTCAAAAGACTTTGCTGGCAGAAGCGGGGACTGGTACCGGCAAAACCTATGCCTACCTCACGCCTGCCTTGCTATGGGGAGGGAAGGTGATCGTCTCTACCGGCACCAAGAATTTACAGGATCAGCTTTTCCTGCGGGATATTCCCACCATACGGAAAGTCTTGAAGGCGCCGGTCTCCATCGCTTTGCTTAAGGGCAGGGCAAACTATCTTTGTCATTACCATCTGGAAAGAACCATACAGAATGGCCGCCTGAGTTCGCGTGAAGATGTCGGTTATTTGCGGGATATAGGCCGTTTCATTAAAACAACGACTACCGGTGACAAGGCTGAATTGGCCCGCGTACCCGAAAATGCCTCGGTCTGGAACCTGGTGACATCCACCAAAGATACCTGCATGGGGTCTGAATGCCAGTACTACCAGGATTGCTTTGTCATGAAGGCCCGTAAAGAAGCGCAACAGGCCGATGTCGTCGTGGTCAACCATCATCTGTTTTTTGCTGATGTGGCCTTGAAAGATACGGGCATTGCAGAATTGTTGCCCTCTGCAAACACCGTCATTTTTGATGAAGCACATCAATTGCCTGAGACTGCCACTTTGTTTTTTGGTGAAACTGTTTCTACGTCGCAGGTTCTGGAATTGTGTCGCGATGTGCTTGCAGAAGGCTTGTCGCATGCGCGTGATGGCGCCGAATGGGCCAAGCTGGTTGCACCGGTAGAGCGCGCTGCACGCGATTTGCGGCTGGCGTTTCCACAAGACGTGGTTCGCTATTCGATAGACCAGATCGCCCCATCCAGTCCCTTTTTTGAAGCGCTGGAGACATTGAAGAGCACCATGCAGGACATGCTTGCCGTGCTGGAAAAACAGGCTGAACGTGCAGAAACCCTTGAGCAGTGTCGTGCCCGCGCTATTTTGCTCGATGAACAGTATCATAAATGGAATGCCGCAGATGACGGCAAATCCGGCGATTACGTGCTGTGGGTAGAGGCGTTTTCGACTTCATTGCAATTGCACAGGACGCCTCTTTCCATCGCCCCCATTTTCAATAAACAGCGTGAAGGTGTGCCACGCACCTGGATTTTTACTTCGGCCACGATGGCAGTCAAAAATGACTTCAGTCATTATGTGTCCCAAATGGGATTATGGAATGAGCCAGCCCATACCTGGCCCAGCCCCTTTAATTATCAGGAGCAGGGTTACCTGTATGTGCCCAACGGTATGCCGCAACCCAATACCTGGGAGTATATGGATGCGGTCATTGATGCAGCCCTGCCAGTGATCGAAGCCGCCGGCGGCAGGACTTTTTTGCTGTGTACAACGCTAAAAGCCGTCAAGCACAGTGCCGAACGCCTGCGGGATGAATTCCAAAAACGTGGCCTGAATTTTCCCTTGTTTGTTCATGGCGATGCTGGCAGGACAGAATTGCTGGACAGGTTTCGTGCCGCCGGAAATGGCGTGCTGATTGGCAGTCAGAGTTTTTGGGAAGGCGTGGACGTGCGTGGCGAAGCCTTGTCACTGGTGATTATCGACAAATTGCCATTTTCGCCGCCAGATGACCCAGTACTGTCGGCACGCATTGCCGCGATGGAGAAAAAGGGCCTCAATGGCTTCGTCCATCACCAGCTGCCAGAAGCCATCATCAACCTCAAACAGGGTGCTGGCCGCTTGATACGCGACGAAGGTGACAAGGGTGTGCTGATGATTTGCGATCCCAGGTTAATTTCAAAACCGTATGGCAAGCGAATCTGGCAAAGTCTGCCAGCTTTTGCCCGTACCCGTGAGCTGACAGATGTATTGGCGTTTTTCCAGAAAATAAGAAAACCAGCCGAAGACAAGATCTAAGTATAAAAGATCTAAGTATAAAAAATAAAAAGGCAGCACTTTGAACAGTGCTGCCTTTTAAATAAACGCTATCAGTTCGGCTGACGGCGCTTATCTTTGATTACCAGATGCTGACGCGTTCAGATGGTGCCAGGAACATCTTGTCGCCTTCTTTCAGTTTATACGCATCGTAAAAGCCTGGCATATTGCGCAAGGTACCGTTGGCGCGAATTTCGCCAGGAGAATGCGGATCAGTTTTCAACTGTACGATCATGGAAGCTTCACGCATCTTGCCACGCCAGACTTGTGCAAAACCCATGAAGAAGCGCTGATCACCAGTCAGTCCACCAATGACAGGAGCCGGTTTGCCGCCCAATGAAATCTTGTAAGCTTTGTAGGCAATGGCAAGACCAGAGTTATCAGCAATGTTTTCACCCAGGGTCAGTTCGCCATTAACGTTGTAACCAGGAATAGGGCTGAAAGCACTATATTGTTTCACCAGCATGGCTGTCTTTGCAGCAAATTTCTCGTGGTCTTCTTTTGTCCACCAGTCACGCAAATTACCCTTGCCATCATACTGCGCGCCCTGATCATCAAAACCGTGGCTGATTTCGTGGCCGATGACCGCACCGATACCACCATAATTGACTGCATCATCCGCTTTGGCGTTAAAGAATGGTGGTTGCAAGATTGCGGCAGGGAAGACAATCTCATTCAACTCGGGGTTGTAATAAGCATTGACGGTTTGTGGTGTCATACCCCATTCGTCGCGGTCTACTGGTTTGCCCAGTTTGTTCAGTTCAAACTGGGATGCGAACAGGCGTATATTGCGCAGATTGCCAACGGCATCGCCCTTGGTGACATTCAAGCCTGAATAATCACGCCATTTATTGGGGTAACCAATTTTAGGCATGAAGGTCGACAGTTTGTCTTGCGCTTCTTTCTTGGTTGCCGGGCTCATCCAGTCCAGAGTGTCTATGCTTTGCTTGTAGGCCAGCAGCAGATTGTTGACCAGTTTTTCCATTTTGGCTTTGCTTTCAGCCGGGAAATGCTTGGCAACATACATTTTGCCCAGACTTTCACCCATGCCGGAATCAGCTAAACGAACGCCACGTTTCCAGCGGGCTTCCTGCGCCGGTACGCCACGCAAGGTGGTTGCATTGAACGCAAAGTTTTCTTCATTGAAATCTTTAGGCAACTGAGCGGCAGCAGAGCGCAAGATATGCCACTTGAAATATGTCTTCAAAGTGTCTAGCGAAGTCTCTTGTATGACCTTGTTGAAACCGGTCAGGTAGCTAGGCTGGCTGACGATCACATAATCAATTTTCCCTTTGACGCCGAGATCAGTGAAGTAAGCATTCCAGTCATAGCCGGGGGTCAGGCTGTCAAGTTTACTGATTTCAACTTTGTTATAGGCTTTTACCGGGTCGCGCAGCTCTACCTTGGTCCATTGTACTTTGGCCAGTTCAGTTTCAAAGGCCAGGATATCGTTAGCATGTTTCGCCGCTTCTTTGTCGCCTGCCATGGCCAGCATTTTTTCTATATGCGTAACGTATTTGGCGCGAAAATCTTTCAACTTTGCATCATCATCTTTGAGATAATAATCACGATCAGGCAAGCCCAGACCGGATTGACCCAGATCAAGCACATACTTGGTTGAGTCTTTATTGTCCTGATGAATCTGGAATTCATAAGGCGCACCGATGCTGGCGCGGTTCAGCCATGCCATTAACGCCGGGATCTGTTTTTTGTCCGTCATCCCATCCACTTTGGCAAATTCGCCTTGCAAAGGTTTTAAGCCTATTGCTTCGATATGTGCCGTATCCATGAAGCTGGAATACAGGTCGCCAATTTTTTGTGCATCTGAACCCGGTTTGTTCTTGGCTTTGGCCAGACCTTCAATAATGGCGTGTAAACGTGGGATGGTCGCTTCGCGCAAATCAATGAAAGCGCCAGCGGATGCTTTATCGGCAGGAATTTCAGTATTTTTCAACCAGACGCCGTTAACATGACGGAAAAAGTCATCTTGTGCCCGAACGGCGGCATCATTATGTGACGCATCTATGCCTGACAGTAGAACGGAGGATGCAGATGCTGTCTTGGCTGGCTCTGCGGCCTGGGCCATATTGCTGCCGACGGTACCGGCAATCATCAGCGCGATAGCGCTAAGTACTTGAGCTTTCACTTGGGGGTCTCCTGAGTGTGAAGTGTTTTGTTAGAAATCCGATATTCAGAATAAACCTGACTAATGCTTACCTTAGACAGCATAAGACCGCGTGAGTTTAACGAAGTTCGATGGATTTAGTAAAAGTTTTAGTTAATTTCTTCTGCACGATGACAGGCAAGCATCCTGCCCTCAAACGGGCGCAAAACGGGGATTTGTTGACGACACTGCTCGTTGGCGTGAGGACAGCGATTATTGAAGGCACAGCCCGGTGGTGGTGCCAGAGGTGATGGCAACTCCCCGGGCAGCATCATTTTTGCCTGGCGCTGGGCGGGGTCTATGCGCGGCGTCGATGCCAAAAGGGCTTTGGTATAAGGGTGTAAGGGGCGGCTGAAAATGCTTTGCTTATCGCCGTGTTCAACGGTTTTACCCAAATACATGACCAGTACATCATTGGCGATGTGTTCAACCACAGACAGGTTATGCGAGATAAACAGATAGGCAACGCCACTTTGTTGTTGCAAATCCATTAATAAATTCAAAACCTGGGCCTGAAAGGAGACATCCAGGGCAGAAACAGGTTCATCGGCAACAATGACTCTGGGGTCAAGCATCAATGCACGGGCAATGGCGATGCGCTGTCTTTGGCCGCCCGAGAACATATGGGGGTAGCGGCTATAGTGCTCAGGACGCAAACCGACCTGTGTCATCATGGCGCGGGCTTTTTCTTCGCGTTCACTTGCCGATAATCTGGTGTTGATAATCAGAGGTTCTTCCAGCATGGCACTGACTTTTTTGCGCGGGTTCAGACTGGCATAAGGGTTTTGAAACACCATTTGAACCAGCGGTCGCACTTGCTTGAGCATGGCGTTATCAGCATGCGCGATGTTTTTGCCATCCATCCATAACTCACCTGCAGATGGTGCTTCTATCATCGTGATCTGGCGGGCGAGGGTGGATTTGCCACAACCTGATTCACCGACGACAGCCAGGGTCTTCCCCGGCGTAAGCTGGAATGACACGCCATCAAGTGCCTTTGCCAGCGCCTTTGGCTTCAGAAAACCTTGAGACACTGGATAATGTTTTGCTAAATTTTTTGCTTCCAGTAGTACCGGAAGCTGATTCGACGTATTTTGCATCATGCAGCCTGATGAATTTGAATGGCTTGCCAGCCGTTGCCGGGATTGCCTTGCGCATCCAGAGGGAAGTGACAGCGTACCTGCGCATCATCTTCTCCCTGCAACTGTGGCCTTTCTGCCTGACATTTTGCCGCAACATAGCGACAACGCGGTGCCAACAGGCAACCGTTGGGTCTGTCATATAAACCCGGTACGACGCCGGGGATGGTTTGCAGGCGTGCCTTGCCAAGATTATGTTCAGGCAAGGCTGCCAGCAAGGCCTGGGTGTAGGGGTGCCTGGGGCTGTTAAAAATCTCTGGCACCGTGCCGGATTCCAGCACTTGCCCCGCATACATGACGACAACCCGTTTAGCGGTTTGTGCCACGACGGCCAGATCGTGAGTAATCAACATCAGTGCCATGCCGCGTTCGCGCTGTAATTGCAATAACAAATCCAGCATTTGTGCCTGTACTGTCACATCCAGTGCAGTAGTGGGTTCATCAGCAATCAGCAGCCTTGGATTGCAGGCAATGGCAATGGCAACCATGACGCGTTGACTCATGCCGCCCGAAAGCTGATGCGGGTAAGCGTTCATGCGGCGTTCAGGATCAGGGATATCGACTTGCTTAAGCAGGGCAAGAGCCTTTGCCCGTAATTCTTTTTCCTTGCCGCCCTGATGCAGGCGCAATGTTTCCATTAGCTGAAACGCCACTGTATAGCAGGGATTCAGGCTGGTCATCGGGTCCTGGAAGATCATGGCAATGTCTTTGCCCAGCAATTGCCGTCTTTCCCTGTCTTTCATTTTCAACAGGTTGCGACCATCGAAATCCATGCAATCAGCCTGCACGCGTCCCGGGAAATCGATCAAACCCATCAAGGCCAGGGAGGTGACACTTTTGCCTGAACCTGATTCACCGACAATGCCCACAACCTCGCCTTGCTCTACGTGCAGGTCCAGACCATCGACAGCCTTGAATGGCTGTGCTTCCGAGCCAAATTGCACACGCAGGTTTTTGATATCCAATAATGGTTTCATGCTCAAATTCACTTAGCGTTTTAGCTTGGGATCAAGGGCATCGCGTAAGCCATCACCCATCAGGTTAAAGGCCAATACCGATATCAGTATCGCCAGGCCGGGAAAGGTAACAACCCACCAGGCACTCTGGATAAATTCCATGGCGCTTGCCAGCATCGAGCCCCATTCAGGTGTTGGCGGCTGTGCGCCCAAGCCCAGAAAGCCCAGCGCCGCTGCGTCGAGGATCGCGGTTGAAAACCCGAGTGTCGCCTGGACAATGATGGGGGCTGCACAATTTGGCAGCACACAATTAAACATCAGGCGCAAATTGCCTGCGCCAGCAATGCGCGACGCATTGACATAGTCTTTGTTCAGTTCGCCACTGACAGCGGCACGTGTGAGTCTGGCGTAAGAGGGCATCAGTACGATGGCAATCGCATACATCGCGTTCATCAGACCAGGTCCCAGAATCGCCACGACTGCGATCGCTAACAATAAACTGGGCAAGGCCTGCAAGATATCCATGAAGCGCACAATGATGGTTTCCAGCATGCGGGCAATCCGGCCAGTCCAGCTACGCGAGAATCCGGCGATCAGACCCAGGGTAACACCAACGCCCATCGACAGTGTCACTGACACCAGACCAATGATTAGTGACAGGCGAGAGCCGTGTATGAGGCGAGATAGTATGTCGCGCCCTACCGGGTCGGTGCCCAGCAAGAATTTGGCATTGCCATTGGCTGACCAGAAAGGTGGCAACAGGGTTGCCTCACGATATTGCTCGATCGGTGAGTGTGGCGCTATCCATTCAGCAAACAACGCGCACAGGCACAATATGCCAACGAGTACGATACCGATCACTGCACCGCGGTTTTGCCTGAAGTAATACCAGAACTCGACCAACGGGTGTGGCGGCGTCATATTGGGAGTGCTGCCGGTATTGGTAGCTATAGGTGTGTTGCTCATAAATCAGCGATCAAATCGTTAAACCAGCAATTGAAAATCAGCTTATGCATTTTGGGTATCAAACCACATATCAATGGCGTATACGCGGATTAATCACGCCATACAGCACATCGACAATCAGATTCACCGCGATGACGATTGTCGCCACCATCAAAATACCCCCTTGCACAGTCGGGTAATCGCGCCTTTGTATCGCTTCGATCAGCCATTTGCCTATGCCTGGCCAGGAAAAAATCGTTTCCGTCAGTATTGCCCCGGCCAGTAATGTGCCTACCTGCATACCGATGACGGTAACAACGGGTATCAGTGCATTGCGCAACGCATGTACCCATACCACGCGTAACCACGACATGCCTTTGGCGCGTGCGGTGCGCACATAATCTTCCCTTAATACTTCCAGCATGGCAGAACGCGTCATGCGCGCAATCACTGCGAGGGGGATAGTACCAAGCGCAATGGCTGGCAAGATCAGATGCATGACGGCAGACTTAAAGGCACCTACTTCCCCGGACAGCAGGCTATCGACCAGCATCAGCCCTGTAACCGGCGGCAGGTCGAATAATATATCGATGCGGCCAGATACCGGCGTCCAGCCTAGCGTCACGGAAAATAACAATATCAATAACAATGCCCACCAGAAAATCGGCATGGAATAACCTGTCAGTGATGCACCCATGACAGAATAATCAAGAAATGTATTGCGCTTGAGTGCGGCCAGTATGCCTGCAGGCAGGCCAAGCACGACTGCGAACAGGATAGCGCACAGGGACAGTTCCAGTGTGGCAGGGAACAAGGTGAAAAATTCTTTGCTGACCAGTTCCTGGGTGATGATGGAACGTCCCAGATCTCCTTGTATGACTTTGCCCAGGTAAGAAAAATATTGTTGATATAAAGGCTGATCAAGCCCGTACAGGTGCATCAGCTTTGCATACCGTTCTGCATCCATGCCGCGTTCGCCTGTCATGGCTTCCACGACGTTACCAGGTATGAGGTGGATCAGGGAAAAGACCAGCAGCGTAATACCTATGAATGTGGGTATGACTACACCCACGCGTCGCAAGATGAAACCCAGCATTGAAAAACCTTTTCAAGACAAAGCAGCAGGCAAAAACTGTCTCGATATGGACTGAGCCCATATCAATCGAAATCAAGATGAAAAATCGTGGTGTCAATTTGCGAAAACATTACAAACTGACGCCACGCCGGTCTATTTCTTATTTGGCTAAATCCACTTTTTTGAAGTAATGATGGGCAGTGGAATCCATTTTGAAGCCAATCACATCTTTACGAACTGGTGTGTAACGCAAAGAATGTGCCAGTAAAAGCAATGGTGCTTCTTCATGCACGATTTCCTGTGCTTTTTCATAGAACTTGCTGCGTTCGCTTTGTTTTGGCGTTAATTTGGCTTTTTGTATCAGTTCTTCATATTCCTTATTGCACCAGCGTGGGATATTGCCGCCACCTTTTACCGCTTCGCATCCCAAAATTGGTTCAAAGAAATTATCAGGGTCACCATTGTCGCCAGACCAGCCGAACATCATCGAATGTTGTTCGCCTGTTTTGCTGCGCTTCTTATATTCTGTCCATTCATAGGTAGTCAATTTCGTCTTGACACCAATTTTTGCCCAATCTGCCTGTATTAATTCTGCCATGCGCTTGCCGTCTGGATTGTAAGGACGCGATACCGGCAAATACCAGAGTTCCACTTCCACACCATTTGGATACCCAGCCTTGGTCAACAATTCTTTGGCTTTTGCGACATCGTAAGGGTAGTCTTTCACTTTGTCGTTATATGACCACATCGTCGGCGGGATCACGTTTTTGGCGACCTGACCAGTGCCTGCATACACGGATTTCAAGATGGAATTTTTATCCACCGCCATATTGAGGGCCTGGCGCACCAGTTTGTTATCGAAAGGTTTTTTCTCTACGTTAAAGCCGATGTAACCTATATTCAAGCCTTGTTGTGTCAACAGCTTGATATTAGGATCGCTCTTCATCAGTTCAACGTCGGCAGGTTTGGGTAATGCCATGACGTGACATTCACCGGCTTTTAACTTGGCGTAGCGTACAGAAGCGTCTGGTGTAATCGCATAGACCAGATTATCAATTTTTGGGCGGCCATCCCAGTATCCATCATGTGCCTTATAGCGGATGATGGCATCTTTTTGGTAAGACACGAACTGAAAGGCCCCAGTGCCAATAATTTCCTTGTCTATCAGTTCTGGCGTGCCAGCGGCTTTCATTTTTTCGGCATATTCAGCTGAGTGAACAGACATGAAATCCATGGTCAGCGTCGCCAGGAAAGGGGCTTCCTGACGCTTTAACTTGAAACGCACAGTCAGGTCATCGACTTTTTCGAGCTTGTCAACGATTTTGGTAATACCGAGATCCTGAAAGTAAGCGTAAGTCTGTCCAGGTGTATTTTTATGGAAAGGATGGTTTTCATCAGCCATACGGTAATAGCTGAACAGGATGTCGTCCGCATTCAGATCACGGCTGGGTTTGAATTTGGCATTGCTGTGGAACTTCACGCCTTTGCGTAATTTAAAGGTATAAGTCAGACCATCGGCAGAAATATCCCATGATTCAGCCAGTGCTGGCGTGATATTGGTCGTGCCAGTCTCCATTTCAACCAGGCGGTTATACATGGGCACTGACCCTGCATCTGCTGTAGTGCCGGTAGTGAAAAATTGCGGGTTAAAACCTTCAGGGCTACCTTCAGAGCAAAATACCAAAGTCTTTGCTGCCATTGCTGTACCAGCATATGCGCCCAGACAGGCACCAAATATTGCCAAAGCACCAGTTTTCAAAAGCCATTTACCATTTTTCATCCAGACTCTCCACAGTGAACAAGTACCAGTAAAAACGACGAGCCGAGATTGATGTCGTCAGCTCATCCAGACTTTTGTATTGTGCAGTAATTCGACAGGTTTTGTATTATTTTGTTACATTGCTGAAGAAAATTTTGAAAATAATTCCATCAAACCGACGTTGTGGGCAATGAAGCGATTTGGCAAACAAGAAGTTTTGCATCTGTTGCAAATATGATGCAGGCAATTCAAAGCGATAACTTATTCTCGTATAGCAGAAATTTTAAAAACCTTCCCTTAATACGAAATTCTCATATGAAAGAGATGTCATTGAAAGTAATCACCGATTTTCCTGCCGGGACCGGGCCTTTCCCGACATTGATTATGGCTCCGGGCTTACGCTATGACATGCAAAGTCCGGCCATCGTGCGGATTGCTGGCGGCCTTCTTGCACAGGGCTTCGCTGTGTTTCGTTTTAACTGGAAGTTTTAGAAAGTGATCCTCAACAAGGACTACCATCCGACGATTTAGATGTGGAAATAGCGACCATGCATGCTGTCCTGAGCTTGGCGAGAGGGGACAAGCGGGTGGATCAGCAACGATTGGCCGTGGCAGGAAAATCATTCGGCTCGATGATTGCCTGGCGTGTATTTTTGACAGACACATTCTTGCAGCGTTGTGTCTTGATCACACCCTTGTGTGCTGCCAGCGAGCCTGAACATGATGCGTTACACCAAGTGAATGACAACTATCCTGATGCAGCGGCAAATTCCCGACCAGTTCTCATGGCGGCTGCTAGCAGTGATCCGCATTGCAATCTGCCTTTGCTATATCGTTTTGCCATATTGGCTTCGGCGCAAGTCACAGTATTGACTGTTGATCATAGCTTTGAAACGGTCACTTTAAATGCAGAAAATTCGCAAATGAGACTTGACCGCAACCTGAATTTGCTGGCACGGCATATAGAAAATTTCCTGCTTGATTGAGTGCAAATAAAATTTATTCTATATGCTCGACCAACAGTTGCACCTTCGTCACACCATTGTATTCATTGGCATCCAGGCGAAAAGCGACATTGATATTTTCTGGCAATGTATCAGTATGACCAAACCAGATGGCGTCATACCGGAGTTTGTTTTTTTCAAGCACGAGCTTCAAATGACGGTCTTTTAAAACCCGTTGAGAAATCAGCTTGAAATTATCGCAAAAAATCGGTGGTGGAAAACCTTGCCCCCACACTTGCGTATCCAGCAGGCGGATAAAATCGGTCGTGAAATAGGCATCTTCCAAGGCCCCATCGGTTTCTACCACACGCTCTAACTGATGGGCTTGCAGCCAGCTTTTCCCTACGGCCTCAAAAGCCTGCTGAAAAGCGGGGAAATCTTCAAAGCGCAGCGTTAATCCTGCTGCCATTGCATGCCCGCCAAATTTCTGAATCAGGTTTGGCGCATGTTTGGACACCAGATCAAGCGCATCACGCAAATGAAAGCCGGGTATCGATCTGCCAGAGCCCTTGATCAAGCCTTCGCCACCAAGAGCGAAGGTAATGGTAGGGCGATAAAATTTATCTTTCAGACGGGACGCAACGATGCCTATCACACCCTGATGCCAGCTTTCATCAAAAACCGTGATGGTGTTGCTGGCTTGCGGCTGGAAATCATCCAGATGCAACAGCGCTACATCCTGCATTTCACGCTCTATGTCTTTGCGGTCGGCATTGATGCCATTGAGTTCTTGCGCAATGTGCCAGGCGCGGCCTTCGTCATCAGTGGTCAGGCATTCTATGCCTAGCGCCATGTCAGCCAGACGCCCGGCCGCGTTTAAGCGCGGCCCCAGCGCAAAGCCAAGATCAAACGGGCTGGCATTGCGCGCTTCACGCCCGGCGACACGAAACAGCGCGGCAATGCCTGCGCACATCCGTCCTGCACGCATGCGTTTCAAGCCTTGTGCTACCAAAATACGGTTATTCGCGTCGAGTTTCACCACATCTGCCACCGTACCTAAGGCAACCAGATCCAGAAGGGTATCCAGTTTGGGTTGATTTTGCAGATCAAAGATTTCACGTTTGCGCATTTCTGCACGCAAGGCCAATAACACGTAAAACATCACACCTACGCCTGCCAGATTCTTGCTGGGAAAGCCGCATTCCGGTTGATTGGGGTTCACAATGACGGCTGCATCGGGCAGATAGTCGCCAGGCAAATGATGGTCTGTCACGACGACGGCGATGCCTTGTGCATTTGCTGCGGCAACGCCCTCGACGCTGGCGATGCCATTATCGACCGTGACGATCACGTCTGGTGATTTTTCCTTTTGCGTTAGCGTGACGATTTCGGGCGTTAATCCATAGCCATATTCGAATCGATTCGGCACGATATAGTCAACATTTGCGCCCAGCATACGTAAGCCGCGCAAGCCGACGGCGCAGGCAGTGGCTCCATCGCAATCATAATCAGCGACGATGACGAGTTTTTTCTTTTGCGCTATCGCATCGGCAAGAAATTTGGCAGCCTGATCGATGTGCAATAAACCTGCTGGTGGCAGCATGGCATTTAACTCAGTGCTCAATTCTCTTTCGTCGCTGGCCCCGCGTGATGCATACAGTCTGGCCAGCACTGGGTGCAGGCCAGACTGGCGCAACATCTCAGATTCGCGAAAAGGGCAGGGGCGTATGGTAATGCGCGTCATGGTTTGGCAATGGAAAATAAATTATTAAGCGAGTTTTTGATCCAGAATTTGCGTAACGACCAGGGTGTCAGATCAAATTGGGCAATAGTACGGGCATCACTGCAAATGAATTGTAGATGACTGATTTTTTTTGCTTGTACGGCGTGAAGAAGCGGCGCAAACCAGTTTTCTTCCAGCCTTTGCATTTCATCCAGCCATTGTCCCCAATCATTATTGATGGCCGCTTCACATAATTGATCTGCGAGGACAGTATGTTTGCCTGCGGGGATCGCGTCCAGATATTGCGTAACTCCGGCAGCCTTGTGCAAAGCCTTGCTGTTATTACCTGTAAAGGAGCCGCCATTTGAAATCCAGATAGAATTAATGACTTTTTCACCACGCATTTCACGCTCTGCGTTGAAGTTGTGGGTGAACCATATCATCTGTATCTCATTTTGCAGTTTGCGCCAGTCTCGTTCGTGCTTGCCTGCAGGCATCCAGATATCAATATTGTGGCCGCAGGCAGCATCTGCTGTTGCTGTATGCAAGTCCATCCAGTCGTCGGCACGTAAAAACCAGGTCTTCGCATCGCCATACAACAGGGTCAACCCCACTTCCTGACAGCAGGTTTGTGCGATGTCAAACAGAACGCGGCTCTCTGTATCCGTTATGCTCAGGCGTCTTTGATCAGTCAAAACCAGATGATCGCGCGCAATATGGATATGCACGGGTTTGATGGTGAACCAATAGCCACTGCCAACCGTCAGACCCGCTTGTTGCATGACCTCGCCAGCATTTGCTGGGCTGTTAGTGGTGTCAGAGGGCGGAAAATCACCAGCAAGCCAGTATTCATGCGCCAGCGCATGAGAAAATTCATCAGTCGCTTGCAGCTTTGCCCTGCTTGCGCAAGCGATCAGTCGAGCCAGGGCTGGCGTGCGGATTTCCCTTGACAAGTCTTTGGCCAAGCCGGCTGGCGGAATACTGAAGGGAAGAATTAGTTCTAAATGGTTCATATTTTGCTATTGTATGGCAAACTGCTGGCTGCCTTATTTCAATGAAGTGTAAATGTAGTGAAAAATCTCTCTTTTGAATGGCTGGTTGGCCTGCGCTATACACGTGCAGGACGACGAAGTGGCCGAAATAGTTTTATTTCTTTTATCTCGCTGATTTCCATGGCGGGCATCACCTTGGGTGTTGCGGCGCTGATTATCGTGATTTCGGTCATGAATGGTTTCCAGAAAGAGGTCAGGGACCGCATGTTGTCAGTGTTGGCGCATATTGAGGTATTTGATGCCAGTGGTTCGTTGCCGGACTGGAAATCCACCGCTTTGCAGGCGCAAAAAAATCCGGCCGTGAAAGGAACGGCACCGTATGTCGATGGTCAGGCCATGATTATCCGCGATGAAGTTATGCGCGGCGTCATTTTGCGTGGAGTCTTGCCAGATGAGGAGCCAAAAGTTTCCGAAGTAGCGACCAAGATCAAATACGGCAAATGGTCAGACCTGCGGCCAGGAGAATTCAATATTGTACTTGGTGCAGCACTGGCCAACAGCCTGCATGTGCGCATAGGCGAAAAAATCACCCTGGCGGCGGCAGAAGGGCAAATGACGCCTGCTGGCATGGTGCCACGCTTGAAAGCCTTCAACGTAGTGGGTATTTTTGAAGCCGGGCACTATGAATATGATTCTGGTATGGCCTTCATGCATATTGAAGATGCGCAAAAATTCTTCCGCTTGAGTGCGCCTTCTGGTTTGCGTTTGCGCATACAGGATATGCTGAAAGCGCCACAGGTGGCGCAAGAGTTGTCGCAAACTTTGACTGGGGATTTATTGATACGCGACTGGTCGCAGCAAAATAAAAACTATTTTGCGGCAGTGAAAACAGAAAAAACCATGATGTTCATCATTCTTACCCTGATCATCGCCGTTGCAGCGTTTAATCTGGTTTCCACTCTGGTCATGACAGTGACTGATAAACAGGCTGATATTGCCATTTTGCGCACACTGGGCGCCTCACCCATGTCCATCATGAAGATTTTTGTGATTCAGGGGGCGACAGTTGGTTTGTCAGGAACTGCCGTAGGCATAGGCCTGGGTGTGCTGGTGTCTTTGAATATTGATGTCATCGTCCCGTTTATTGAACGTGTTTTAGGAGTGCAATTTCTGGCCAAAGATGTCTACGTCATCAGTACACTTCCTTCTGATCTGCAATTAAGTGATGTCACCACCATTGGCCTGGTAGCCGTTGGTCTGGCTTTGCTGGCGACCATTTATCCAAGTTGGCGTGCTTCACGCGTAAAACCTGCGGAGGCATTGCGTTATGAATAATCAAAATATGCAGGCAACACCCGCTGGCGAAGCAGTTTTGGCTTGCCGCAATCTCGGCAAAACATTTTCAGAAGGTGTGGATTCAGTCAAGGTATTGAGCCAGGTGGATTTGAGTGTTTATCGTGGAGAGCGTATCGCTATCATAGGTGCTTCTGGTTGTGGCAAATCTACCTTGCTGCACTTGCTGGGTGGTCTGGATACGCCAAGCACCGGCAGTGTCACTCTTCAGGGCAAGGATTTTGCCAGTTTAAACGAGACAGCGCGTGGTAACTTGCGTAATCAGGCACTGGGTTTTGTGTATCAATTCCATCACCTGTTGCCAGAATTCTCGGCGCTTGATAATGTAGCCATGCCTTTGATGATACGCCGCATGGCGCGTAGTGATGCGCAAAAGATGGCGAAGACCATCCTTGAAAAGGTAGGGCTGGGACACCGGCTTAAGCATGTGCCGGGTGAATTATCCGGTGGTGAACGGCAAAGGGTGGCTCTAGCCCGGGCGTTGGTAACGCAGCCAGCCTGTGTCCTGGCCGATGAGCCAACTGGCAATCTGGACGGCAGCACAGCGCAGCAAGTGTTTGCCCTCATGATGGAGTTGTCACGGGATCTGGGTACTGCCTTTGTCATTGTGACGCACGATGCCGAACTTGCCGGACGTTGTGACAGGGTTTTCCGTTTGTCTGATCGCGGTCTGCAATTACAATAAGGGGGAAGGCACGTAAAATGAATGGCATTGCCTTTGGCACATTTCATTTTCACAAAAAACGTGCCCGTTTGGGCATGATGGGCTTGCTTGGCCTGCTTTCCTGCTCAAGTACCTCTGTATTTGCCGCAGGCACCGTAGAACTGGTTTTGCAGTTGGAAACATCGCTGACCAGCGATACCAATCCTTTCCGTTTCTATGACCAGTCGACGCCTGACCCTAATGCTCCCGTAGACCCTCTTGCCAATAACGTGATGCGTGAGCGTGACACGGTGACTGGGGCCGAGATGCGTGCCGGTGCCATCATCCCGCTTTTGTCAGAACGTACGCGATTGATACTGACAGGCTCTTTGGGAAACCATCATTATAAAAATTACCGTGAGCTTGATAACCATACCGGTGCTGCTGATGCGACGCTGGAATGGGCTGCCGGAAATGCTTTTAATGGCCATGTGAGCGCAGGCAAGGAAGACAGGCTTTTCCAGTATATCAATGGCAGCCTGACGGATAAAGATATCTCACATCAGAAGCGAGCTGACGCTGACATCAATTTCAAGTTGACCGATGAGTGGTCCATCAATGCGAAACTCGATAGAGCAGGGTTGAATTATGATTTGCCCTTGAACCAGCTGTACAATTTTGATGAGCGTGGCAAACAATTCAGTGGCCGTTATTATTCGCCAACGGGTTCCAGTGTGGAAGTTGGTACGCGGCTTTCGGACACTGTTTTTCCGGACCGCAATGCGCAGGATATTGCTGATCTTGATAAGTCCTACAAAGAAAACGAAGTCTTTCTGGATGCTGAATGGCGTTATAGCAGCAAGTCAGTGACCAGTACGCACCTGGGGATAATACGCAGACGCTACGAAAACCTGACTGAACGCGATACCAATCTCTTCAATGTGTTGTGGCGCGGCACCTATCATTATTCACCAAAATTACGCCTCGATTTGCAGCTCTGGGATCGGCCCTTTACGATTGTGGATCGCTCCGTGATCTATGTGTTGAGCAAGGCCATACGGTTCGACACGCAATGGAAATACTCAGATAAAACACAGATGAATTTTTCCACACTTTTGCAAAATAGCGATAATGTACTGGTCCCCCGTCTTGCCAGTCTGAATGAAGGTACGTCGCGCAAAGAGAAATTGCTGAGGGTTGGTGTAGGTGCTAATTACGAATTCGAACGCGGATTCCGTGTTCTTTTGGATAGTTTTTATGAAAAAGTCCAGCGCGAATCAGATGGTGTGAATCTGAGGCAGGCCGTCGTCAAGATAGGCCTGGAATATACTTTTGAAAATTTGCCGGGGAGCACGTCGCGCATGGGTTTAAAACGTTACCAGCATTCACTCAGTGCTTCAGACAGTTTGCGCTGATCATGAACCTTATACCTAGATTAAGCCGTTTCGCTGCCCGTCATACAGCTTGCCGCTGGCTGGCTTTGAACAAAGGGCGCGGCGTCGTCAGCTTTAGTTTTGACGACGTGCCGGCCAGTGCATGTCATCAGGGCGCTGTTTTACTGGAACTTTACCAGGCACGCGGCAGTTTTTATATTTGCGGCAGCCTGACTGACGGCATGGAGCAAAATCAGGTCTGCCATAGTGTTGAAGACCTTAAGCGCCTCATAGAAAATGAACATGAGGTTGGCTGCCATACATATTCACATATGAATTGTGCGAATGTCTCTTCAGATGCCCTTGTGCGGGACTGGGAGAAAAACCAGACCTTTTTTAGTCAGCATGGTATTTCCAATCATGGTTTCGCTTTTCCATTCGGTGCATATGATCTGGGCAGCAAGCTGGCTGCACAAAAACGCTTTGCTTACAGCCGCATCACTGGTGGTGGGACGCAAACCGGCAGGGCAGATTTATCCGCATTGCGAGCGCAATCACTCTATTCAGCAAATACGAATGTGGATGCTCTGGATGCTTTGATCAAACACACTGCCAGTGAAGGTGGCTGGCTAATCTTGTATTCACATGAAGTCAGTGAAAACCCCGGGCCTTGGGGCACTACACCTGAATTGCTGGAAACGGCATTGCGTATTGCCACACAAGAGAGTTGCCATATCCTGCCTGTGCGTAAGGCGATAGATTTTTTTCTTTCTTAGGAAGATTGATTGTTTTAACACCTGTTTTACGAATGCGAACTTGGATCAGTTACAATTCTTGCCAGTTTAATCTTAACCTTTTCGGTACCAGACCTATTCCATGAGCCAACAAAGCCAGTTTGCCCTGCTAAAACAACGCCGGTTCGCACCATTTTTCTGGACCCAGTTTTTGGGTGCATTTAATGATAATGTGTTCAAGACAGCCTTGCTGACGATCCTCACTTATGACGCGCTGACCTGGACCAAGATGGATATAGGTTTGCTCAATAACCTGATACCTGGTCTTTTTATTCTGCCCTTTGTATTGTTTTCTGCCACTTCAGGGCAATTGGCAGACAAGTTTGAAAAAGGCAAAATGGCACGCAATGTCAAGTTGCTGGAAATCGTCATCATGCTGATTGCTGCAGCGGGCTGGATGACGCATCAACTATGGTTATTGATCGCAGCAGTGGCGGGCATGGGCATACATTCAACCCTGTTTGGTCCGGTCAAATACGCCTATCTGCCCCAGCATTTGAAAACCGACGAACTCGTTGGTGGTAACGGCCTGATAGAAATGGGTACCTTTGTCGGCATTCTCCTGGGTGAGATTCTGGGGGCCATGCTGGTCGTCCATAAACCTTGGGGTATAGAACTGGTTGCCGGCGGCGCCATAGTGATTGCCATCATTGGCTACCTGACCAGTTTGAGAATTCCTTTGTCACCCGCACCAGAGCCTGAGTTGGCCATCAACTGGAACCCCGCCACTGAAACCGTCAGAAACATCAGTTTCAGCAAGCAGAACCGCCCGGTATTTTTATCTTTGCTGGGGAATTCCTGGTTCTGGTTTTACGGTGCGATCGTACTGGCACAGTTCCCCTTGTATGCGAAAGATTACCTGCATGGCGACCATAGTGTTTTTGTGTTGCTGCTGACGATTTTTTCCTTTGGTATTGGTGCCGGGTCTCTGTTATGTGAAAAACTGTCTGGCCATAAAGTAGAAATAGGTCTGGTGCCGTTTGGCTCTATCGGTCTGTCGATCTTTGGTTTTGACTTGTTCTTGTCCAGTGTTGCCTACACCAATACGGTGGCGGTAGATATGCAGTCCTTTTTGCATCAGGCTGGCAGCTTGCGTATCCTGTTTGATATTGTGATGATAGGTATTTTTGGTGGCTTGTATATCGTGCCGCTGTTTGCCTTGATACAAACCCGTTGTGACCCCAAGCATTTGTCCCGAACCATTGCCGGCATGAATATTTTGAATGCCTTGTTCATGGTCGTTGCTTCATTAGCTGCAATGCTCATGTTGAAAAACGGCTTCACGATTCCGCAGATTTTCATGGCAACAGCTATTTTGAATGCCATCGTTGCAGCGTATATCTTCAGCCTGGTACCAGAATTCCTGATGCGTTTTATTGCATGGCTGCTGATACATACCATCTATAAAGTCAAGACGGTCAATACTGCGCGGATTCCAGAAGAAGGATCTGGTGTACTGGTGTGTAACCATGTCAGTTATATGGATGCCATCGTCATCATGGCATCGAGTCCACGACCTATCCGTTTTGTGATGGATCACCGGATTTTTAAAATCCCGGTCTTGTCCTGGGTTTTCAGAACAGCGAAGGCAATTCCTATTGCGCCAGCCAAAGAAGACCAGTGGCTGATGGAAAAAGCTTATGTGGATATTGCCCAGGCTTTGCATGAGGGCGATCTGGTTTGTATTTTCCCGGAGGGTAAATTAACCGCTACCGGCGAATTGAATGAATTCAAAGGCGGCGTGATGAAGATACTTGAACGTTCACCAGTGCCTGTTTACCCCATGGCCTTACGTGGTTTGTGGGGCAGTTTCTTTTCGCGTGATAAAAGCAATTCGTTTGAACGCGCATTTAGCCGTGGCCCGTTTTCCAAATTGGAATTAGTCGTTGGCGACGTCATGGAAGCCAAAGACGTTACGCCACAGATATTGCAGGAAAGAGTAAAAGCTTTGCGTGGCGAATGGAAATAATCGGTTTTTAAACAAGCAGTATTGGGTCGTAATTACACAAGGAAAAAAATGCGCCTCAATTCATTTATTTTCATACTTGCATTCATGGCTTCCGCTTGTGGCGGCGGGGCTGGTGGAGGAGCTACCGCTGGTGCGCCTGTTATTGTCACCAACACGACTTCGACAACTTTTTTGTCAAAGTCGACAGGCGTCAATTATCCTGTCAACATCTATGTTCCCAGTAACTATACGGCGACAACAGACATGCTTCCTGTCATATTTACTCTTGACGGCGAACTGACCGGGGATAATTTTGATGGCATGCGCAGGATTTTGATGGATGAAGGTACGCGCGTTATTTTGGTAGGCGTGGCTACTGCCGGACACCGGGATTTTGACTATTTGCTACCCGGTTCTCTGGATTTTTATAAATTTCTTGGAACTGAACTTATCCCTGGCCTGGAAAAGCAATATCGCATAGATTCCAAACAGCGTACTTTAGTGGGGCATTCATTTGGTGCCGATTTTGTGCAGACAGCGTTGACACTGGACAGGCCTGATCGACGTTATTTTGCCAACTTTGTCGCCGTGGATGGTCCACTGAGATTTCCCGATCAGGCAGCCGTATTGGAAAATGCCATGTATCAGGCATCTGGTGGCAAAATGCCTGACACCACTTTTATCTTTGCCAGTGCGGGTGGCGCAGGTTTCAATACTGATGTGGAAGCTGCTTACCAAAACCTTTTGGCACGTAATTATCAAGGCTTGAATTTGATTCGCCTGCCTGCCTATAAAACCGACCATGGCGGCGTGTTCATTCCCGCGATAACCGATGCGCTGCATCTTTTATATAAAAAATAAATCAGATTTTTCGGTCTTTATTTTGAATGAAGTGAATATTGCAAGATAAAAAAATGGCACCCAAATCGGGTGCCATTTTCATGGGCGAAATGTTTTACAAGATTTCGCTGGCGTGATCTGCCAGACGTGAACGCTCTCCGCGTGCCAGTGTGACATGGCCGCTATGTGCCCAACCCTTGAATCTGTCCACGACATACGTCAAGCCACTGGAGCCTTCGGTCAGGTAAGGTGTATCAATCTGGGCGATATTGCCCAGGCAGATAATCTTGGTACCCGGGCCAGCTCGAGTTACCAAAGTTTTGACCTGTTTTGGTGTCAGATTTTGGGCTTCATCAATGATTAGGAATTTATTGACGAAAGTACGGCCACGCATGAAATTCAAAGATTTAATCTTGATTTTCGAACGTATCAAATCCTGCGTCGCTGCACGACCCCAGTCACCAGCATCATTGTCTGATTTGTTCAGCACCTCGAGATTGTCGTCAAATGCGCCCATCCATGGTGACATTTTCTCTTCTTCTGTACCAGGCAAGAAGCCTATGTCTTCGCCAACCGGTACGGTGACACGGGTGACGATAATCTCGTTATAGGTTTTGGTTTCCAGAACCTGTGCGAGACCAGCCGCCAGCGCCAGCAAGGTCTTGCCGGTACCGGCCTGACCCAACAGTGTAACGAAATCGCATTCTGGATCCATCAGCAGGTTCAGGGCGAAATTTTGTTCACGGTTACGTGAAGTGATACCCCAGACACTGTGCTTGATATGACCGTAATCACGCAAGGTTTGCAAGACGGCTGTCTTGCCATTGATCTGCCTTACCTGGCCATAGAAAGATGCTTCACCATTCTTGGGTTCAAGATACACAAACTGATTCACCAGCAGGGAAGGGATGACCGGCCCGGTAATGCGATAGAAGGTTGTGCTCAGGCCATTTCGGTTTTCCTGCCAGGTTTCTATGCCCTTGCCATGTTTGTTCCAGAAATCATCCGGTAATTGCACAATGCCAGAATACAGAAGATCAGAATCTTCCAGTACATGATCATTGAAGTAATCTTCCGCAGGCAAGCCCATCGCACGCGCCTTGATGCGCATATTGATGTCTTTTGACACCAGAACGACAGGCCGTCCTGGCAATTCCTGTTCCAGTGCCCTGACAACACCGAGGATCTGATTGTCGGCCTTGCCTTTCGGCAGGCCTACCGGCAGTTCACCATCTTGCAACTTGGTCTGGAAGTACAAATGCCCCTTGGCGTCCTTGTTGCCCAGTTTGGACAGCAAAATACCTTTTTCTATATCGTGATGGTCGATATCGCCCACCAGTGCATCCAGTGAACGCGATACCTGGCGCGCATTGCGCGCAACTTCAGACATGCCCTTTTTATGATCATCGAGCTCTTCCAGCGTGATCATGGGCAGATACACATCATGTTCTTCAAAGCGGAACAGCGATGACGGATCGTGCATCAATACATTCGTGTCGAGCACAAACAACTTGGTGACGCCGGATTTGTCCGCAGCACGACTGGTGCCGGATTTGACGCGGCTATCCTGCGATTTTTGCTTGGCCGCAGCCAGTACCGGCGCGGCTTTTGCAGTGACGGCAGGCGCCAGTTTCTCGACGACAGGCTTGGCAAGTGCTACCGCGTTAACCGTTGGCACTTTCTTTTTCTGTGGTGCCTGGAATGCTTCTACTGTTTTGATTTTTTCTGGTACTGCTGATTTTATTGTTTTGGCTGGTTTGCCTTTTTCCGCTTTTGGATAGTCTTTTGGTGACAGCAATGCTGCTGGCTTGGTCGGCATTTTTGGCAATGGCATGAAAACCTCAATCAAAAAGTGAGAGCTGAAAAGTTAAAAGCCGCTATGGAGATACCAACATCGCTGTTGGTTCTGCCACGCGCGGCTTTTATCAAGAGTAATTCTGTCGAGTTCAATTATGTTTTGGCGCTCACAAATTCGAGTACTTCATCAACGTGTCCTGCTACTTTGACTCCACGCCATTCTTTCACTAATTTGCCATTGCCGTCAATCACAAATGTACTGCGTTCTATGCCGCGTACCTGTTTGCCATACATATTCTTCATCTTCATGACATTAAACAAGGCACATAAGCTCTCGTCCGGGTCGGAAATCAGCTGGAAAGGCAAACCGAGTTTGCTCTTGAAACCTTCATGAGAGCGCAAGCTGTCGCGGCTAACACCAAACACCACGGCATTGGCTTGCTGGAATTGCGGATGCGATTCACGGAAAGCAATACTTTCTGTGGTGCAGCCAGGAGTGTTGTCTTTAGGGTAAAAATAAATGATGATATTTTTACCTGAGTAGTCGCTTAATTGAAACGCTTTGTCGCCTGTCATGGCGGCAGAAAATTGTGGTACCTGGCAATTTAGTGCAGAAGGGGTGTCAGCCACTGTCATCTCCTTGGTTAGAGGTGGAGAAAGAGTTACTAACGGACTAGATCAGGGCGACCAGTTCTCCGGAACGTCCTGGCAAGCTTGCCCACGACAATGGGCGAGTTGGTAATTCACTGTCTTTGATGGACGCATAATAATCCGCCATCGAAATACAACGATAACCTTGCTTGTGCCAGCCTGTCAGCAATTCCTCAAATATGGGGGCGAGTTTTTGTCCTTCAAGTTCTGCATGTAAGGTAAATACATGATCTTTTGGAATTGCAGTCAATTTTAATATGTTAGCAGCGATATTTGACCCGGAAATGACAAGCCCATTGATTTCGCGTCCCAATAATTCATCCAGCGTGGGCAAGGTAGTGGGCATTTGTATGCATGACTGTACGTTGCCATTCACTTGCAAACGATATGGGCCAAAATCAGGGTTGGCCAGACTGCCATCGTCTTTGAGCATGGCTCGACCATCGGACGCGTACTGCATGCCAAACTGATCAAGCTGGGCAAAGGCATGTGCATTCATCTGCCAGCCGGCTGCACCGTGGGTTTTCGGCGTTTCACCAAATATTTGCTGAAAACGCTGATGTGCCTGCTGCATCTGTTTTTGGGTCCATTCCGCGCCACGTTGCCGCACATTATCTTGCCAGACTACATGGTCCCAGGTATGGATGCCACACTCAAAACCTGCGTCACGTGCGGACTGCATCTCGGTTGTGCAACTACCTATGTCAGGGGCGGGCAAAAATACGCCGTACATGAGAGTCTTGACACCATAATGTTCAAGCACCGAAGTGCGTGACACTTTTTGGAAAAAGCCGGGACGAAATGCCCGCCTCAGCGCCCAGCCCGTATGGTCTTTGCCCAACGAAAACAGGAAGGTGGCGCCTGCATTGTGTTTTTTAAGAATGCGCACCAGATTAGGTACGCCTTCTTTGGTGCCGCGATAGGTATCGACGTCGATCTTGAGAACGATGGTAGGCATGTAGTCCCGTATCAGTCCATCAGGGCGCGTGCTTCGGCTACCTGGCTGCGGTAAGCATCGAAAATATTGCGCATGGTGTCTGGCATGGTCGTTACTGGTTTCCAGCCAAGCTCTTCACAAGTGTTGGTGATTTTTGGAACGCGGTTTTGCACGTCCTGATAACCCTTGCCATAGTAGGCAGCCGACGTGGTTTCTGTCAGTGCAACTTTTTTCGCTGTTTCAGCATATTCAGGATATTCAGCAGCCAGATCCAGCATCATATGTGCCAGCTCACGGATAGAGAAATTATTGGTCGGATTACCGATGTTGTAAATTTTGCCACTTGCAATACCGTTTTTGTTATCGATAATGCGCATCAGGGCATCAATGCCGTCGTCAATGTAAGTGAAGGCACGTTTTTGCGCACCACCGTCCACGAGGGAAATATTTTCCCCGCGAACGATATGACCAAAGAATTGCGTCACGACGCGTGAACTGCCTTCTTTAGGTGTGTGGATATTGTCCAGGCCAGCGCCAATCCAGTTGAATGGACGGAACAGAGTGAAGTTCAGGCCTTCCATGCCATAACCCCAGATGACGCGATCCATCAACTGTTTGGCGCAAGAATAAATCCAGCGTGGCTTATTGATGGGGCCGCAAATCAGTTCAGACTCTTCAGGGTCAAACTCTTCATCATGGCACATGCCATAGACTTCGGACGTTGAAGGAAATACCAGGTGCTTGCCGTATTTGGCGGCAGAGCGCACGATAGGCAGGTTGGCTTCAAAGTCCAGCTCAAACACGCGCAGAGGCTGTTTTACGTATGTGGAAGGTGTAGCGATCGCCACCAGAGGCAGGATGACGTCACATTTCTTGACATGGTATTCAACCCATTCTTTATTGATGGTGATGTCACCTTCAAAAAAATGCATGCGAGGGTGATTGATCATGTCGCCCAGACGCTCGGTTTGCATGTCCATGCCATACACTTCCCAGTCTGTGGTTTCCAGAATGCGTTTGGACAAGTGGTGACCGATAAAACCGTTCACGCCGAGGATGAGGACTTTTTTCATAGTGAGTTCTTCTTAAGTAAATGTTGCTTGTCAGTTCAGAATGGGTGATTGCGACGTCTTTGGTGCCGTTTTAAGCAGTAGTTGCCAAAGCAGTCAATTCTGCTACAGTCACAATTTTGCCATTCATCAACAATTCAGTAATATGCAATGCGCGGCCATCGCCGCACACGCCAAGGACAACATTATCCACCACATGCAAGCCTGGCGGCAAATTTGTGCTTTCCTTTGTGTTTAGTCGTGCTTTTCCGATAATAAAGCGTTGCCCGAATTGGTCTGTAAAAGCACCAGGGTAGGGCGGTGCGACAGCTCTGTATAGGTTATATACCTGCTGGGCGGTTTGTTGCCAGTCTATACGACCATCTTCTGGCTTGCGTCCACCAAAATAGCTGCCTACGGATAAATCGTTTGGCAAGGTCTGGAAATC
Organism: Undibacterium sp. TJN19; assembly: GCF_049339485.1. Taxonomy (NCBI): domain Bacteria; kingdom Pseudomonadati; phylum Pseudomonadota; class Betaproteobacteria; order Burkholderiales; family Oxalobacteraceae; genus Undibacterium; species Undibacterium sp. TJN19. Next base: position 68,608 of record NZ_JBMPPL010000010.1, on the reverse strand, counting down.
ATTGCTGATCAGACCAGGCAGGGCATTCCAAAGGCATTGCTCCGCAGCGACCGTCAATTTACCAAATACTTCATAGGCAGTATCGTCCGGCAAAATTGGTACGGCAGTCTGGGCAATAATGGCACCAGCATCAGGCTTCAAGGCCATTTCATGGAGCGTGGCACCGGTTTCAGTCTCCCCGTTTAATACAGCCCAATTGACCGGCACGCGGCCGCGATACTTTGGCAGCAGAGAGCCATGCAGATTATAGGCACCACGTTTTGCCTGCGCCAGTAGGTCCAGCGGCAGCATGTGACGATAATAAAAACTGAATATGAAATCTGGCGCAATCGCAGTCAGTTTCTCTTTCAGATCAGGTAGCTTGGGGTCATCTGGTGTGATGCAGGGAATATTCTGCTCATGGCACAAGGCGGTAACAGACTCAAACCAGATGGTCTCCGCCGGATTGTCTTCATGGCTAACTACCAGTGCAATTTGCACACCACGCGCCAGCAAGGTCTTGATGCAACGCACGCCGACATTGTGATAGGCGAATACAACGGCGGTGACTGGATGAGGCTTTAAAGTCGTCGCTGTCATATCAGCTAACTTCCGGCAAATCAGCGGCCGATTGCTCTAGTATGGTCTGGACCACATAACGTGGCCGACCACGTACCTGCTGATAAATACGGCCTACATACTCACCCAGCAAGCCTATGCCAAACAGGATGACGCCCATCATGAAGAAGGCGATAGCAAACAGCGTGAACAGCCCTTCGGCTTCTGCGCCAAGCACAAAACGGCGTATCAACAACAGCAAGACCAGGCCACCTGACAAGACTGACAGCACCATGCCGAGCATGGAAAACCATTGCAAAGGCATGATGGAAAAACCCGTCATCAAATCAAAGTTCAGACGTATCAGGCTATAAATTGAGTATTTCGATTCACCAGCCGAGCGCTCCTCATGCTCAACCGTAATCTCAGTCGGTTTGCGGGCGAAGGTATAAGCCAGTGCAGGTACAAAAGTATTCACTTCGCTACACTGGTTAATCAGGTCGATGACATTACGGCCATAGGCGCGCAGCATATTGCCCTGGTCAGTGATCTTGATGCGTGTGATCTTCTCGCGGAATCGGTTCATCGCTTTGGACGCATAAGTGCGCCATGCAGAGTCCTGACGTTTACGGCGGATAGAACCGACATAGTCATAGCCCTCGCGCATTTTATCGACGAGGGCCCCAATTTCTTCTGGCGGGTTCTGCAAATCAGCATCCAGAGTAACCACGATGTCGCCACGTGTCGCTTCAAAGCCCGCCAATATGGCCATGTGCTGGCCGTAGTTGCCGTTGAAAAGCACGACCCGTGTTACATCGGGACGCAGACGATATTGATCTGCCAGCAGGGCAGGGGTGTTGTCGCGGCTGCCATCGTTGATAAAAACGACTTCATAGCTGACACCACGCACAGCCAGTGCATCGAGTGCCGGGTAAAGACGATCAAAAAGCTTGGCAAGACCAGCTTCTTCGTTATAAACAGGGATGACAACAGAAAGTTCGGGTTTCATTGGTATTGTTCTGCCGATTTCAGAGAAGGCAGGATTTTACCGCAGACACGACTCTTTCGACATCTTCTATACTCATTGCGGGGAATAATGGCAAAGTAACAATCTGTTTGCCCACCCGTTCTGCAATCGGGAACATGCCATCAGTAAAGCCGCGTGCGCGGTACATGCTGAACAAATGAATGGCGCGGTAGTGATAGCCCAACCCAATTTGTTGATCCAGCATTTGTTGCATGAAGGTGGCGCGGTTGACGCTTTCTGGTAACACCAGGTGGAACATATGCCAGTTGCTGTTTTCAAAATCTGCGACTGGTAATTCAGCACCAGTTTTTTGTTCAAAGTCAGTGCCAAAACTGCTGAAGTAATGCCGAGCCAGTTCAGCGCGTTTGGTATTGAATTCTGCCAGATGTTTCATTTGACCCAGGCCGATTGCTGCAGCGATATCGGTCATATTGTATTTGCCACCCAATACATCAACATCGATACCATCAAGACCGCTGCGTGTGACGCCTTGCAGACGGTATTTTTCTGCCAGTCTGGCTTCTTCTGGATTATTCAGGACCAGGCAACCGCCTTCACCCGTCATGATGTTTTTATTGACCTGAAAGCTGAAAGAGACGAAATCACCAAAGGCACCAATGCGTTTGCCTTTCCAGGTTGAACCTATCGCCTGGGCAGCATCTTCAACGACGCGCAAGTTATGCTTGTCTGCAATCGCATACAGTTTATCCATATCGCAGGGCAGGCCACACATATGCACAGGGATGATGGCTTTGGTGCGAGGTGTAATCGCAGCTTCCACTTTATCGAGGTCGATGTTATGAGTTTTTGCATCAATATCGACAAAGACTGGTGTTGCCCCTGTCTCGATAATCACATTGGCGGTCGCTACCCAGGAATTAGGTGTGGTAATCACTTCATCACCTGCACCTATGCCGGCAACGCGCAAGGCAATTTCCATGGTGCAGGTGCCGGAATTGAAAGTACGTACCGGGCGGCCACCAAAATATTCTGATAATTGCGCTTCCAGTGCCTGCACTTTGGGGCCACTTGCCAGCCAGCCCGAACGCAATACTTCAACGACAGAAACAATGGTTTCTTCATCGACAGTAGGCTTGGTAAAAGGCAAAAAATGGGATGCGTCACTCATGGTGAACCTTTCTATAAAGCGAAAACTATTCTTTTGGAATATGAATTTACATAAATTAAATGCTCAACTGACTTTTCAAACCGATCAGCTTTTCACCAGCAGGGCCACGCCGCCAATGATCACGCCAATTGCCAATATCCTTTGCATGGACATCACTTCGCCAAGAAAATACCAGGCCGCAATCGCCGTCACGACATAACCCAGTGACAGCATGGGGTAGGCAATTGTCACATCAACGCGTGACAGACCGATAATCCAGACGATGAGCGAAATGCCGTAGCAGGCTATGCCGGCGATGATAGGCCATTGCAGTGCCAACTGCATGCCTGTCGAAAACCAGTTGTCTGCATTCAGGTGGATTTCACCAATCGCCATCGTTCCCTTTTTAAGCAAAAACTGGGCGGTAGCGTTGAGCAGTATGCCGGTAATCAGATAGCCAAATGCATTGATATTCATCATTATTTACTTGCTTTCTTTCTTGACCAAGTTGGCAACGATGACACGTCGCGGGTCCTTGGCGATTATCCGCATGGGGAAATTGCTCTTCTTCAGAATTTCATAGATATCATTACGTAAGATGGCGATTGCTGGCTCTCCTTTGTCTTGGTGTGCCTGCCACTTTACGATGAAATCTTCTCTTTTTGGTATCCATAGTTGTGGTTCGTGCTCAAGACCGAACTGCATTTCATCAGGAAACTCGACCAGTATCGTGGTTCTTTGCAGATAAAATGGCAATGCCTGCTCATAGCGCCCGACAGCATAGATGGGGGTATTGGGCTGCGTCAGTTCAGCCTCAATGGCTGGAATGTAATTGCTGCCTGCAATATATTTACCCCATGGGTCATGCCCAAGGAAGGCAATTTGGCCCGCGAGAAAACCAGCAACTGCGAGGGTGATTACAGCCCAGTCTTTGCCAGCCTTCTCTTTATGTGATAAAAACCATGCGAATAGGCCACCCACGATGGATATCGTGCATGTACCTACCAGCCATGGTGCATAGTTCAAGGCCAGAGCGATATCAATTGGATCCGTGTTGTCATCCATTTTTTTTAAGTAAATTGTCAGTATGAGCAGGCCTGTAATACCTGCTAGTGACAGCAATATTCCCGCAGATTTCAGTGGCTGGTTGCCGGCCTGCTCAACACGCCATGCAATTAACAGGGCCAGCGCCGGAAATATCGGCAAAATGTATCCAGGTAATTTGGAGCCGGAAACACTGAAAAAGAAAAACAGGAAAACGACCCAAATGAACAGTACCTTACGCGGCTGGAAACCGGGACCGTTATCACGCAAGCCAGCGACTAAACCTTGCAATAGGATACCAATCCATGGAATTGCACCCAGGATTAGTATGGGGAAAAAGTAATACCACGCACCACCACGTTTATGTACATTACTGGTAAAACGATCAAAATGTTCGTGGATGAAAAAGAATTTTGGATGTTCAGGGTTTTTCAGCGCGATCAATATGAACCATGGTGCAGTCACTGCAAAAAACAGCACCAGACCTTTGCCCATGTGCAGGCGCGTCCATAAGCGCAGGTCACGGGTGACCACAGTATAAATCACCAGTACGGCACCAGGCAGCACGAAGCCGATCAAGCCCTTGGACATGGTTGCCAGCGCCATGCCCAGCCAGCAAACCAGCATGGCATTGCGTTCGGTCTTGCTGTCTTTGTCAGCGCTTTGCGCAACCAGCAGGCCGCACAGGCTCAAGGTCATCATGCCTGACAGACCCATATCCAGCGAATTGACATGCCCCATGCCTGCCCAGTAAAAACTTGAGCCCAGCACCAGCGCTGCTGTAATGCCAACACGGCCGCTGAATACTTTGCTGCCGGTGTAGGCGACAGCAGCAACACCCAGCAAGCCGTTCAGGCCTGTCCATAAACGTGCTTGCCAGTCACCCAGACCAAACACGGCAAAGGTCAATGCATTCATCCAGTTTTGCAGGGGCGGCTTTTCAAAATACTTGATGCCATTCAGGCGCAAGGTAATCCAGTCACCTGTGGCGAGCATTTCGCGCGCCATTTCGGCATAGCGGCCTTCGTCGGTCGGCACCAGAGTGCGTGCACCCAGCATATAAAACCAGACAGCGAGGAAGGCAAGCGCGATTATCCACAAGGTACGTGGCGAATCGTAGGGGGAATTACTTTTCATTCAGATTCCATAATCAAGGCGAGGGCGACTTTGCGGCCTTCGGCCATCAGGATATTGTAGGTGCGGCAGGCAGCCTTGTTGTCCATGCATTCAACGCCTATCCTTTTGGCTGCCAGGCTGGCTGTCAGCCTGGGATGGACGAAGCGCTGCTTGTTGCCGGTACCGAGTATCACCACGTCTGGCACAGTTGCTTCGATTTGTTCAAAGTCAGCACTGCCAAGCATGTCAAAGCTGGTGGCTGTCCAGGTAACCGGCTTGCTTTCTGGAAGTACGATCAGGCTATGCCTGTACATGATGGCATTAATTTCTACACTGTCTTTCTCATAAGCAGTGATGGTCTGATATTGCTGGGTAGCGGTAGAGTGCAACTTCATCTATGGGCTCGTTTGGTTGGGACTTGGATGAGTGGCGCATTGTAACGTTTTTTATTCGACTTCATATACAGTCCGGTTTTTAAACCGATGCAGTCAAGATTTTATTTCTCAGACTCTATTTGCCCGACCAGGCATCCCATCCCACGCGCGTGATTTTGGCAATGCTTAAATCCCTGGATACCTCTGGCGCTGTGCTTTCATACAAAAAAATTGCCACGGCCATATGGTGGCCATTGGGTAAAGTGACAATACCTACATCATTGTGGGCGGCCGTCAAGCCGTTCAAACTGCTCGATGTGCCGGTTTTGTGTGCGACTGGCGTCCCCGCAGGGAGCATGCCCTTGATACGTGACTGGCCAGTTTTTGTTTCAGACATCCATTTAATCAATAAGGCCTGGCTGGCAGGTTTGAGTGCTTTTCCCTGATGTAGCGCCTGCAGCAGGTTGATCATCGCCTTGGGCGTGCTTGTATTGCGATATTGCACATTCCAGGATTTATCGATTTCTTTTTCAGTATCAAGCACTTGCATGCCATGTATACCCAACTGATCAAGATAATGCATGACACTGGCAGGGCCGCCAAGCAGGCGCAGCAATACATCGCTGGCGCTGCTGTCACTTTCAGTTATTGCGTAACGCATCAGGTCTTCTACCGTGATTTTAAAATTGCCTTCAGGATGCGCATCACGGAGAGGACTATGCTGTTCGCCCGTTAATAACTCCTCATGTTTTACCAATATCTTTTGTTCGAGCTTGAATTTATTGTGATCCACCGCAGCCAGTGCTGCCATGACGATAGGCAGTTTATAGACGCTCTGCATGGGAAACGCCGCATCCGGATTCACCCACAGGCTTTGCCCTGTTTCAATGACCAGCAGGCTTGCGCCCAGTTTGCCGCCACTATCTTGTGCGATGGCATCGAGTACTGTTTGCGCGTTTGAACTGCCAGGACCAAGCAGGTACAGCATCAAGGTAATAAAGAAGGGATAAAGTTTTTTCATGTATTTTTATGTATAAATCGTTAGTCCTGTTATCGAATGTTAATCGCGCACCTGCAACTTCCGAATCGTTATTTGCAGAAGATGCGGCCTGAAACCCGGCTGTCGATTACATCAGTTTAGACAATAATAGGCGAGTGATAAGTTAATGCTTGGTAAAAATACTGTCAGGACCATGATGGTTTTTCATTCCTGAATGATGTGTCAGTGCCCCACTATAGGGCGTATCGAGGGCCTAAATAGGGCTTTTTAGAAGTTCTCATTGATAAAAATGCTCTCTTTGTGCAGAATGGAACGTTCGGCAGTGCAGCATTTTATGTATGGCAATTAAATAAGTCTTTGCTTGCACGCAGACTTGGCACCGTTTTGCCAGGCCAGGGCAACTTTGCCAAAGTTTTATGAATATTATCAAGGATTGCAGTAGTGCGCCCTATACAAAAATCATTAAAATTAGCTGACGTCTGCTATGACATCCGTGGCCCGGTCATGGAAAAAGCCAAGCAGATGGAAGACGAAGGTCACAAGATTATCAAGCTTAATATTGGTAATCTGGCGGTATTCAACTTCGACCCGCCTGATGAAATCGTGCAGGATATGATACGCAATATGCAAAATGCAGCCGGTTATACCGACTCCAAAGGCATGTTTGCGCCGCGTAAGGCCATCATGCATTACACCCAGGAAAAGCGTATCCACGGTGTCACTATAGAAGATATTTATATCGGCAATGGCGCATCCGAGTTGATCGTCATGGGCATGAATGCCTTGCTTAACAGTGGCGATGAGGTGCTGGTGCCAGCGCCGGATTATCCCTTGTGGACTGCCGCGGTCAGCTTGTCTGGCGGCAAACCCATTCATTATGTCTGTGACGAAAGCGCAGACTGGATGCCGGATATCGATGATATCAAGAGCAAGATCACGCCAAACACCAAAGCCATTGTCGTCATTAATCCAAACAACCCGACTGGTGCGCTGTATCCGGTTGAAATCTTGCAGCAGATCGTTGATGTTGCTCGTCAGCATCAGTTGATCGTCTTTGCAGATGAAATCTATGACAAAACCCTGTATGACGGCGAAGTGCATACATCGATTGCCTCGCTGGCAGATGATGTCTTGTTTTTGACTTTGAATGGTTTGTCAAAAAACTATCGCTCTTGCGGCTATCGCGCTGGCTGGATGGTCGTGTCCGGCGAAAAGCGTCACGCAAAAGATTATATCGAAGGCCTGAACATGCTGGCCTCCATGCGTCTGTGCGCGAATGCGCCAGGGCAATTTGCCATTCAGACGGCGTTGGGCGGCTACCAGAGTATCAATGATCTGGTCGGGCCAGGCGGCCGCTTGCTCAAGCAACGTGATCTGGCGCATAAACTGCTGACCGAGATACCTGGCGTAAGCTGCGTCAAGCCAAAAGCTGCACTGTATATGTTTCCTAAACTGGATCCCCTGATGTACCCGATCAAGGATGACCAGGAATTTATTCACGAATTGCTGACCGAGCAACGCGTGTTATTGGTACAGGGAACGGGATTTAACTGGATCAATCCCGACCATTTCCGTGTGGTGTTCTTGCCCAACACGGATGATCTGACTGAAGCATTCGGACGTATTGCGAATTTCCTCGAAGGATATCGAAAGCGTCACGGCACCAACTAATTTAAATTTACTGTTCAAATATCATATGAAACCCATCAAAGTAGGCCTGTTAGGCATAGGCACCGTCGGCTCCGGCACTTTCAACGTTTTGAAGCGCAATCAGTTAGAGATTACGCGTCGCGCAGGCCGCTCGATTGAGATTGCCATGGTGGCAGACCTGAACGTTGAGCGGGCGCGTGAACTGACCAATGGCGAGTGCGAAGTCGTCAGTGATGGCAATCTGGTCGTCACCAATCCTGATATCGATATCGTTATTGAACTGATAGGCGGTTATGGCATCGCCAAAGATCTCGTCTTAAAGGCCATCGCCAATGGCAAGCATGTGGTGACTGCCAACAAGGCACTGCTGGCAACGCACGGCAATGAAATCTTCAAGGCGGCACAAGACAAAGGTGTGATGGTGGCATTTGAGGCAGCGGTGGCTGGTGGTATCCCCATCATCAAGGCATTGCGCGAAGGCCTGACGGCCAATCGCATACAGTGGATAGCCGGTATCATTAATGGCACCACCAATTTCATTTTGTCGGAAATGCGTGACAAGGGTCTGGACTTTGCCACGGTGCTCAAGCAGGCGCAAGAACTGGGTTATGCTGAAGCAGACCCTACCTTTGATATTGAAGGTGTTGATGCTGCGCACAAGGCCACCATCATGGCCTCGATTGCCTATGGTATTCCCATGCAGTTCGATAAGGCTCACGTAGAGGGCATCACCAAATTACAGGCCAGTGATATCCGTTATGCTGAAGAGTTGGGTTATCGCATCAAATTGCTGGGCATCAGCAAACGTACAGAGGCAGGTATAGAACTGCGCGTTCATCCTACCCTGATCCCGGAAAAACGTCTGATCGCCAATGTAGAGGGTGCAATGAATGCCGTGCTGGTACATGGCGATGCAGTCGGTGCCACCCTGTATTATGGCAAAGGTGCCGGTTCTGAACCGACAGCCTCTGCCGTTATTGCTGACTTGGTTGATATCACGCGCCTGGCAACGGCTGATCCTGAACATCGCGTGCCTTACCTCGCTTTTCAGCCAGATGCGATGAGCGATTTGCCAGTTCTGCCCATGTCTGAGATTGTCACCAGTTACTATCTGCGCATGCATGTCGCCGATAAACCTGGCGTATTGGCAGACGTCACCCGCATTCTGGCTGATTCATCGATTTCCATTGATGCGATGCTGCAAAAAGAACCGGCGGAAGGCGAAACACAAACGGACATCATTATTTTGACGCATCAAACCAAAGAGAAAAATATTGTTGCAGCCATTGAAAAAATAGAAGAGCTTGATAGCGTCTTTGGTGCTGTCACCAAGTTACGTCTCGAAGAATTGAGCTGATCGAATTGATCAGATCCAGGTAATCTGCCAAAACGGCGCGTCTGTGAAATAATGGGCGCGCCGTTTTTTTATCGTTATTCAAATAAGCTTGCATGCGCAGTTTTTCATTATTCCAGTTAATGTCTTATGCCTGGTTCGCGTTTCCATTGACCATGGTGGCCTTACCTATTTACGTTTACGTGCCGCAATTTTATGCTGACCGTTTTGGCATGTCGCTGAGCATGATAGGGACTGTCCTGTTGTTGACCCGGGTATTCGATGCTTTTATCGACCCCTATGTCGGTGGCTTGATCGACCGGCGACCGGCAGGGCGCAGCTATGCGCTGTATATCTTACTGGCTTTACCTTTGTTGATTCTTGGTTTCTTTGGTTTGTTTCACCCACCAAAAATGCTCAGCAAGCTCGCATTTGCCTGGTTCTTCTTCAGTTTGCTGATTGTGTATTCCGGGTTCAGCCTGGCCAGCATTGCCTATCAAAGCTGGGGCGCAGCGTTGACGCAAGAGCCAGGGCAAAGAGTGCGGCTTACCGCATTTCGTGAAGCTTTTGGCTTGTTCGGTGTGATGTCCGCTGCCATGATCACGCAATTTGCCAGCGTAACGACGCTCTCAGCGGTACTGACACTATTTTTGCTTGCCACCACTTGGCTATTAATACGCAACACGCAGGTGATTGCCCGTGCCGCAGATGTAATGCATGCCTCCCTGGCCTTGCGTGAATTATTTGGCAATTCGTGCTTTCGTGCCTTGTTTATTGTATTTGTCGTCAACGGCATCGCTGCAGCAATACCGGCAACTTTATTCCTGTTTTTTACCAAAGACCGCTTGCAACTGGCACACCTGTCTGGTGTTTTGTTGTTGCTTTATTTTCTGGCAGCGGCCATCTCCATGCCATTCTGGAACCGGCTTTCTCAAAGCCTGGGTGAAGTGCGGGCCTGGCTCTTTGGTATATTGCTTTCAGTGCTGAGTTTTGTTGGTGTGGTAGCCCTGGGGCCGGGGGATGCCATCGCATTTTCGGCAATCTGCATACTGTCAGGCGTCAGCCTCGGGGCGGATCTGGCGTTACCGCCGGCGATACTTGCCGGCGTGATTCACGCTGCAGGCCACAGTGGAAAAAATGAAGCCAGTTATTTTGGTGTCTGGAACTGGGCCAGTAAAATGAACCTGGCACTGGCAGCAGGATTATCCTTGCCGTTGCTGGAATATCTGGGCTATGCACCTGGTGTCACTTCTTCATCTGGCCTGCTGGCGTTAAGCCTGGCATACGCAGCCTTGCCCTGCCTGCTAAAGCTGATTGCTGCCTATTTGTTGTGGCGCGCGCCGCTAAAAACGATATAGCGAAAAGCTGAATCTAACGCAGCAATTTTTCATGAAATTCCGCCGGGTAGTCTTTATGCACTTTAACCACGGTGGATACTCTTGTGCCATAGTCGGGAGAAACAATGCATGGGGCCGATAGCAAACGCTCCAGTTCAAAGGGAACTCCGGTATCTGGCAAGCGGCAATCTGGTGCAGGGGTGGTGTTGGCAAGCACTTCAAAATAGGCGTCTACCGGTGCACGCTGACAAATCATGCTGGCGAATTCTGCCTTGGTTCTGACAACCTTTGGCCACGGTGTATCCAGCGATGCATTCGAAATACCATAGATACCTGGGGGCAGCGGTTGCCCGTTGCGCGCATCATCTTGCTGGCGATTTGAAAACCAGATCAAGTCATTTTCATCGCCGACCAGCAAATTGAAGCCGTTGTACAGCGCCGCCTTATCGCGGATGCTGGCAATGTATTCTTGCGCACTTAAACTACCATTCAGATAATCGGCAACCAGTTCGCCGCGCGATGGCGCATCGATACGCTTCTCAGAAGGGGCGCGAATATTGGTAATGGTAGCGAATTTTGTCGTCAGGCTTTCTGCCCCTGAGATACTGGTGATCCCCAGCCAGGTACCGCCGGATTGCAGATCGCGCCCGCCAAAAATATGCGGATTATCTTTCCACCAGTCAGCCGCAGCGGCTGGCCGCGCATAAAATTCATCGCGATTTCCCGCAAAAACCAAAGGTGTACAAGGAATCAGTTTCCAGGCAAAAACGATCAGGCACATAGGCTTACATCCATAAAATATTCAGTATGTCGCTCACCATGCAATAAATTTTGCAAGCCGGTTTGAGTAATGCCATGCGCCATATGCTGCTCAAAATCATTTACGTTGATTATATCCCGATGAATTTCCATCCAGGTGTGCAGGCCATCTTGTGCCTGTGGGCGTCGTTGTATTTGATGCATGTTGCCGCCTCCAGCTTTCAAAATAGTCTGCAATATTTGCTCTTGCCGGATGATTTCTGCTTCCTGCTCAGCGCTGGCTTTAAAGTAAATATAGCAATCCATATCTTCACTCTTCATCAATTCAGCGCAAGGAAAATCATCAAGCTGACACCTGTATTATTGCGTGATATCGGTAATGGCATAGGGCAGGGGTAAAAGTTGTATTTTGTGACCAGTTGCAGAGCCTAACCTGAGTTCGCCAGTTTCCTGATCACTTAATTTCATTTCTATCAGTGCCAGACTGCGATCAATCTGGTCTGCCTCTGCATTGACGACCATGCCACAAGGTTGATCTGGGTCATTGCTGTTAAATATCTCATTGCCTGCCATCACTTCGCTGCTATCTATCAACGCCAGTGTCATGCGGCGTTTAAGTTTGCCCAGATACTGGCTGCGCGCAACAATTTCCTGGCCTGGATAGCAGCCTTTTTTAAAATTGACACCGCCTATCAATTCAAAATTGACCATTTGCGGTACAAACTGCTCTTGCGTGCCAAGCAGGATTTGCGGTATTCCAGCCTGGATTTCTGTAACGCGCCAGGCACTGGTGTTCAATGCCTGTAATTTCTTGTTCAGCACAGGCCATGCCTGTTGCGCCGTTTCAATGTTGCAAATCCATTGAAAGCGTGGGCTATGGTTGGCGTCTGGTAAACGTAGCAGGTGACCGAACTGGTTGTTGACCTGGGTATTGGGCTCTGTCGGCAATTGCGGGAACCATGTTTGCAAACCATTTTCTGTTGCAGCACCACCCAGACCCAGGATGACATTTTCAGCGTTGATGTCCAGCAGCTTCGCTTTTGCGCGCAATACATACATCTGCAAACGTTTTTGTACACTGGCCTGTATGGTTTTTGATAGTTGAAGCACAATGCCCTGTTCATTTTTCCAATACAGCAGGCTGGCCAGCATACGTCCCTTGGCTGTGCAGTAGGCGGCACGGCGTACTTCTGCGGCGCTCAGGTGTTCAACGTCATTGCTGAGCTGATTGTGCAAAAAACTCGCAGCATCTTCTCCAGTGAGCTGTATCAGCCCCAGATCGGTCAAGGGGGCAACAAATCCTGTTTGCAAGGCGTCAGATTGCCAGTGCGGTGCCAGCCCGGTTGCGCGCAGGTCTTGCAAGGCATAGCCTTGTGTCGCCAAAAATTCTTCCCATGCCATATTCATATACCCATTTATTTTCACTTATTCGCTTAATGTTGGCGCTGGCTTTACAATACTGCCTGCACCCGTTCAGGCGAATTATAGTAGCGTCCGCGAAATCTCGTCAGAACACCTCATTTTTTTGAAAAAGCGGGCGACATGGGATTTATCAAAAAGCTTTTTGTACTATTGGTTTTGCTGGCAATCGCTGCTGGCGGCGGCTTCTATTACTGGATGCAGGAAGCCATCTTTAGCGATGGCAAGGCGATAGAGTTCACGATCAAGCCTGGCAGCAGCGTGCGTGTTGCTGCGCGCCAGATACAGCAGGCGGGCGTTCCCGTGAACCCTTTGATGCTTGAAGCGCTGGCCCGTGCCATAGGCAAAGCCAACAAGCTCAAGGCCGGCTCTTATGAAATCGAGGCTGGCAAAACGCCACTGGAACTGTTGAACAAGATCGTCAATGGTGAATTTTCCATGGCCAGCCTGGCCGTGATTGAAGGCTGGAGTTTTCAGCAAATGCGTAAGCTGGTAGATGCACATCCTTCTCTCAAGCATGAGACACAAGGGATGAGTGAAAACGAACTGATGCATAAAATCAGCCCTGACTTCGCCCAGGCCGAAGGTTTGTTCTTCCCGGATACCTATCTATTTGCCAAGGGCAGTACCGACTTACAGTTGTATCAACAGGCGCATGGCTTGCTATTAAAGAAACTGGATGAAGCCTGGAAAAAACGTGCGGCTGATTTACCTTATAAAAACCGGTATGAAGCCTTGATCATGGCTTCCATCATAGAAAAAGAGACCGGCCAAAAATCAGAACGTGCGATGATTGCTTCGGTTTTTGTTAATCGGCTACGCCAAGGCATGCTGTTACAAACAGACCCTACCGTCATTTATGGCATGGGGGAAAGGTATCAGGGCAAAATTTACAAGCGTGATTTGCTCACTGATACGCCGTATAACACCTACACAAGGGTTGGTCTGCCGCCCACGCCAATTGCCCTGCCAGGACTTGAGTCTTTATCCGCTGCCTTGAGCCCTGCAAAGAGCGATGCCTTATACTTTGTAGCGCGCGGTAATGGAACCAGCCAGTTTTCCGACAATTTAAATGACCATAACCGGGCAGTAAACAAGTATCAACGCTAAAAAACAATGAAATCAACAGGAAAATTCATCACCTTCGAAGGTATAGACGGTGCCGGTAAGTCTACTCACATCGCCTATGTTGCTGAGCGTTTGCAAACGCATTTGCAAAAACAGGGCATTAATGTAATTTGCAGCCGTGAACCAGGTGGCACACCGCTGGGTGAAATTTTGCGTGAGTTATTGCTGCAACAGAAAATGCATCTGGAAACCGAAGCCTTGCTGATGTTCGCCGTCAGACGTGAACATATTGCGCAATTGATAGAACCGGCACTGGTACGTGGCGACTGGGTGATCTCAGACCGTTTTACCGATGCCAGCTTTGCGTATCAGGGAGGAGGGCGCAATTTGTCACTGGACAAATTGAATACGCTTGAAAAATGGGTTCACCCCCATTTGCAACCCGATTTGACCCTGTTGTTTGATGTGCCGCTGGAAGTTGCCCGTGCGCGCCTGGATGCGACACGCGAGCTGGACAAGTTTGAGCAGGAAAAAGCAGATTTTTTTGCCGCTACCCGACAGGAGTATTTACGCAGGGCTGCCGAATTTCCGCAACGCTTCAGAATTATTGATTCCACCCAGACCATTGCAGCGATACGCCTGCAACTTGATCAACTGGTAGATGAGTTGCTTGATAGCACTCAGCTTGCATAATGACACACCCTTTGTTTACCTGGCAGGAAGAGGCATGGCTGCAACTGCAGGCATTGGGACAGCGTTTGCCGCATGCTTTTTTGTTGCATGGTCCGCAAGGCATAGGCAAAACGGTTTTTGCCGAACATCTGGCGCAATCGCTGTTATGCGAAAAGCCGGGACCCGATGGGCATGCCTGCCAGCAATGCGGTTCATGCGGCTGGTTTTCGCAATACAGCCATCCTGATTATCGCCGTGTCAGGCCTGAGTTGCTCGATGAAGAAGATGTGCCAGCAGGTGACGCTGAGGCTGAAGCTGGCAGTAAGCCTGCAAAAGCCAGCAAGGCACCATCGAAAGAGATTGTCATCAATCAGATTCGGGCCTTGTCTGATTTCATGAATATTTCCACCCACCGCAATGGCCGTCGGGTGATCGTGCTGTATCCGGCTGAAGCGCTGAATATTCCCGCAGCAAATGCCTTGTTGAAATCACTGGAAGAGCCAAACGCCAACACTATTTTTATTTTGGTTTCCAACAGTTTGGATAGGTTATTGCCAACGATTCTGTCGCGTTGCCACAAGTTCCCATTAGGTTTGCCTGATGCGGCTATTTCTCTTGCCTGGCTTGAAAAGCATGGCCTTCGGGATGCAGATATCTGGCTGGTGCAACAGGGCGGGGCACCACTTGCAGCAATGGAAATGGCGCAATCGGAATTGCGTGCTGATCTTGATGATTTTGTTCGCTATTTGTCAAAGCCAGGTACAGAATCAAGCCTGAAAACTGCCGAAAAGATGCAAAAAATGGAGATGCCTGTCGTCGTCGGCTGGCTACAGCGCTGGCTTTACGATATATTTTCCTATAAACAAAGTGGCAGAATCCGGTATCATCCTCGCTATGAAAAGGAGTTGAAGTCCTTGTCCATGCAGATAGATGAGCCTGCGTTACAGCAGATGATCACAAATTGCAATGAAAGACAGGCGATTGCCAGTCATCCTTTGTCCGCCAAATTATTTTTAGAAGATATGTTGCTTGAGTATTCGGCACTGTTTGATTAAAGCTTTGCGAAAGCCAGAAAATGTCAGATTTACCAGCAGATCCTAGTGTTCCGCTCAATATGCCGTCGCCAAATCGCCCTTCCGTGTTGTCGCTGGCGATCAAGGAAAAAGCCGCTTTATTTGCTGCCTACATGCCATTTCTGAAAAATGGCGGAATTTTCGTACCCACCAATAAGGCTTATCGCCTGGGTGAAGAAATTTACCTGATCCTGACCTTGCTGGATGACCCGAATAAATATCCTATCGCTGGCAAGGTCGCGTGGATTACGCCAGCCGGCGCCGGAAATAATAAATCACAGGGCATAGGTGTGCATTTCCCTGAAGATGAAAGCGGTACACGCATACGTTTGCGGGTAGAGGAATTGCTGGGTGCAGCAGTGCGTTCTTCCAGAGCGACCCATACTATTTGAGTAACATAAGATGGCGCAACAATTTACGCACAGGCTGGCTCACTTTGACGATTTGCCGCAAATCGTCGCTATTTATAATTCGACAATTGCGTCACGTGAAGTTACAGCAGATACTGAGCCAGTTTCTGTAGAATCACGCCACGCCTGGTTTAATGAACATCAACCTGACCGCCGACCCATGTGGGTCTGTGAGCAAGACGGTCAGATACTGGGCTGGTTATCATTTTCCAATTTTTACGGCAGGCCTGCTTATTCAGGAACTGCCGAACTCTCTATTTACCTGCACGAAGATGCGCGAGGTAAAGGTCTAGGGCGTTATTTTTTATCGCAAGCCATTGCATTTGCACCAGAAATCAAAGTACATACTTTGCTTGGTTTTATTTTTGGCCACAATATACCTAGTTTGAAATTGTTCTCTGCTTTTGATTTTGAAACCTGGGCAAATATGCCACGTGTCGCAACACTTGATGGTATTGAGCGCGATTTAATCATTCTTGGCAAACGTGTAGCCTGACGCAATTTTTGCGTTCCAGGTTATTGCTTGCTATCTTTTCCAGGCGGCTTGTTTAACAAGCTGCCTATCTATTTTTAGAAAGTTTTCATTATGCTCAGCTATCGTCATGGCTTTCATGCGGGCAATCACGCCGATGTTCTTAAACACTTTGTCCTGATCCAGTTGCTGGAATATATGGGCCAAAAAGACACGGCTTATACTTACGTTGATACCCATGCCGGGGCAGGTTTATACGCGCTGGACAGTGGTTATGCCAGCAAAAATGCAGAATTTGAAACAGGTATCGCCCCTTTGTGGGATCGAAAAGATGTACCTGCTGCACTGGCTCAATATCTGGATCTGGTTAAAAAGATGAACCCTAGCGGGAAGATGCGTTATTACCCGGGCTCCCCCTACTGCGCCAATGCTGTCATGCGTGAACAAGACCGGTTGCGCCTGTTTGAACTGCATTCAAGTGAAATCAAGATACTTAGCGAAAACTTCCGCAAGCTTGACGCCCATGCGTCTGAACAGGGACATCGCCCCACAGTGCGCGGCAAGCGCGTCATTATTTCTGACGGTGATGGCTTTGAAAGTCTGAAAGCTTTATTGCCACCGCCATCGCGCCGCGCTCTGGTGTTGATTGATCCGCCCTATGAAGTGAAAGATGACTACCGTCGTGTCAAGGTTTGCCTGGAAGATGCGTTGAAACGTTTCCCAACCGGTACCTTTGCCGTCTGGTATCCCTTATTGCACAGGCAAGAGTCACGCCAGTTTCCAGAAAAGCTCAAGCGACTGCAAGCCAATAGCTGGCTTAATGTCAGCCTATCGATCAGCACCCCGTCACCTGATGGTTTTGGTTTACATAGCAGTGGCATGTTTATTCTTAACCCGCCGTGGACGCTGGCAGCAACCTTGAAAGAAGTCATGCCTTACCTGGTCAGTGTGTTGGGCAAAGACAAAGGGGCTGGCTTCGTGCTTGAATCGGGTGATGGCCCAGTCACTGGAAAAAGGTAAATACGACAATAAAACACTGTTTTTAGAGACAGTTAAAATTTCATGATTGTTGCGATGCGGGAGAGGCTTTCTTCCGCATTTTTGTTTGTGTAGAAAGTAAAACATCAAAAGTCATTTCACTCCTGTTTGTGCGTTGCAAAAAAAATACTGATTGACGGATTAGTACGGTCGTACAAAAATCCTTAAAGAATAAAATTCAGCAAATCAGGCAATTACCAAAGTAATTAATAAACTTGCACGTTTCAGGAGAACAAATGCCGTCTTACCCGATGAGTCCTTTGATGGGTCAAATGATGAGCAAGCCCATGCTTATCTCCAGTCTGATTGAACATGCCGATCGTTATTTCGGGAAAAACGAAATCGTATCGCGCCGCGTTGAAGGTGACATTCATCGTTATAACTATACTGAATGCCACAAGCGCGCAAAGAAACTCGCCAACGCTTTTGCTACCCTGGGTGTGAAACTGGGTGACCGTATCGCTACACTGGCATGGAATGGTTATCGCCATCTTGAAGCTTACTATGCTGTTTCAGGTTCCGGGGCGGTACTGCATACTATCAATCCCAGATTACATCCTGAGCAAATTGCCTATATCGCCAATCATGCTGACGACCAGTATCTGCTGTTTGATATCACCTTCCTGCCTATAGTCCAGGCGATTGTTGCCCATTGCCCCCGCATTAAGGGCTATATCATGATGTGCGACAGGGATCGTTTGCCGACTGATGGGAAGATTCCCAATCTCTTGTGCTATGAAGACCTGATTGCAGAAAACAGTGATGATTTTGTCTGGCCAGTTTTTGATGAGAATTCTGCCTCCAGCCTGTGTTATACCTCTGGTACGACCGGCAACCCAAAAGGCGCGCTGTATTCACACCGTTCAACCATCTTGCATTCTTATGGCTCATCCTTGCCGGATGGGTTGAACGTTTCAGCCCGCGATTCTGTCTTGCCAGTGGTGCCGATGTTTCACGTCAATGCCTGGGGCCTGCCTTACTCAGCGCCGCTGAATGGCGCGAAACTGGTGTTCCCAGGGCCACATCTGGATGGCAAGTCCTTATATGAATTGTTTGAGCAGGAAAAGGTGACGTTCTCCGCTGGTGTACCTACCGTTTGGCTAGGCTTGCTGACCTATGTCGCGCAAAATAATCTGAAATTCTCTACCTTTAAACGCACGGTCATCGGTGGTTCCGCTTGTCCGCCAGCGATGATGAAGACTTTGCGTCATACCTATGGTGTTGAGGTGGTTCATGCATGGGGTATGACAGAAATGTCGCCGCTTGGCACCGCCGGAACCCTGATGGCAAAACATAGCGAATTGGACGAAGACGCAAAACAGGGCATTCTCGAAAAACAGGGCCATGTACTGTATGGCGTTGACATGAAGATAGTCGATGACGCCGGTAAAGAGCTGGCATGGGATGGCAAAACCTACGGCAATTTATTGGTCAAAGGCCCATGGATCATTGCCAGCTACTTCAAGAATGAAGGTGGGGATGTGCTTGAAGACGGCTGGTTCCCGACCGGTGATGTGGCGACCATAGACCCTGATGGCTACATGCAAATCACTGATAGAAGCAAAGACGTCATCAAGTCTGGTGGTGAATGGATAGGTACGATCGATCTGGAAAATGTCGCTGTGTCGCATCCTGCTATTTTACAGGCGGCCTGTATAGGCGTGTTTCATCCCAAATGGGATGAGCGGCCATTGCTGCTGGCGGTCAAAAAACCAGGTGCCGAAGTAAGCAAGGAAGAATTATTGCAATTTTTTGATGGTAAGGTTGCAAAATGGTGGTTGCCTGATGACGTTGTGTTCATAGAAAGCTTACCTTTGGGTGCGACAGGCAAAATTTTGAAAAATAAACTCAGGGAGCAATTCAAGGAACATAAACTGCCAACCACTTAAAGCGTGACGGACAAGTGCAAATCAAAAGAAGTCTGTACTTGACCAAGATGTAGCGATAAAACAAAAAAATCTAGATTCCAAACTACGAGAATACCGGAGAGAGACAATGAAATTCCCATTACGTGCAAGTCTGGTCGCAGTCGCCTTTGCCATCGCCGCGCCAGCGGTTATGGCCGACACTATCAAGATCGCCTATATCGACCCTTTATCCGGGCCGTTTGCGCCAGTTGGCCAGAATATTTTAAATTCTTTCCAATTTATCGCTGATAAAGCGAACGCTGAAAAATGGGCTGGTGATAACAAATTCGAGGTGGTTGGATTTGACAATAAAGGCAGTCCGCAAGAATCATTGAATATACTCAAGACGGTCATTGATAAGGGTTTTCGCTATATCACGCAAGGCAATGGTTCTGGGGTAGGCCTGGCCTTGCTGGATGCTGTCAACAAACACAATGAACGTAATCCAGGCAAAGAAATCGTCTATCTGAATCATGCCGCCGTTGACCCCGACATGACCAACAGTAAATGCAGCTTCTGGCATTTCCGTTTCGATTCCAATTCGGATATGAAAATGGAAGCGCTGACGACCTTCATGGCTGCCGACAAGAATATAAAAAAGGTGTACATCATTGGCCAAAATTATTCCTTTGGCCAGCAGGTGACACGCGCAGCAAAAGAATATCTGGCTCGCAAACGTCCTGATGTGCAGATCGTCGGTGATGATTTGCACCCTATCGGGCAGGTCAAGGATTTTTCCCCATATGTAGCAAAAATCAAGGCATCGGGAGCTGATACTGTCATCACGGGTAACTGGGGCGCAGATCTGGCCCTATTGATTAAATCGGCAAAAGACGCTGATTTGAAAGCCAATTTTTATACCTACTATGGCGCGACGACAGGTGTCCCAACCGCGATGGGCACTGCCGGTGTCGACAGAGTGAAATACGTAGGCTATTGGAATACCAATAACGAAACCTATTCTGGTAAAGACATTGTTGAAGGGTTCAAAGCGAAATACAAGGACGATTATTATTCGATGGCGACCTATTCTGTCATCATGGCCATGTCGCAGGCAGTCAAACAATCGAAATCGATTGATCCTGTCAAGGTAGCTTTTGCAATGGAAGGGCTCAATTTCAAGAGCCTGAATGGTGATGACAATATGCGCAAGCTAGATCATCAGATTCAACAACCTTTGTATATTGCCACCTGGGTCAAGACCAATGGTAAAGACGTCAAATATGATCAGGAAAATACAGGCCTCGGCTGGAAAACCAATCAAAAAATTGATTCTTTTGTCGCATCACAGCCTTCGTCCTGCCAAATGAAACGACCTGGCTAGTCATTTAAGAAAAAAGAGAGTCGCTGCTTGCGTGCTCTCTTTTTTTGCCGATAAATAGTACGATCGTTCAAGAATTTTCTGAAAAGGGTCTTTGCTGTGGAATTCACACTGATCACTTTGTTGAATGGCGTCAGTTACGGATTGCTGTTGTTTATGCTGTCATCCGGATTGACACTTATTTTCAGCATGATGGGCGTACTCAACTTTGCCCACGCCAGTTTTTATATGTTGGGCGCTTATTTTGCCTATGCAATCAGCGTCAAGTTCGGGTTTTGGCCTGCCTTGTTTATCGCACCGGTATTGGTCGGTTTATTCGGTGCTCTGGTTGAGCGTTATGGCTTGCGTTCGGTCCACAAATATGGGCACATACCTGAGCTGTTGTTCACATTTGGTTTGTCGTATGTGATCGTCGAACTGGTGCAATTGATCTGGGGCAGATCGACTGTTCCGTATCCAATTCCGGCTTCCCTTGATGGCCCCTTATTTACTTTATATACAACCACGTTCCCCATTTATCGCGGCTTCATGATGCTGGTTGCTCTGATCATGCTTGCTTCAATCTATCTGTTATTGACACGTACACGGATAGGCCTGGTGATACAGGCTGCATTGACGCATCCTGATACAGTCGAAGCACTGGGACACAATGTTCCCCGGGTATTCATGCTGGTATTTGGCGGGGGGTGTGCGCTTGCTGGTCTGGCTGGTGTGGTTGGCGGCAATGCTTTCGTAACCGAACCTGGCATGGCAGCGACTCTTGGCAGCATCATTTTTGTCGTGGTAGTCGTTGGTGGCATGGGGTCGCTGGCAGGTGCCTTTGTTGCATCCTTGTTGATCGGTGTGCTACAGACTTTTGCTGTAGCGCTCGATTATTCATTCGTCAGCCTGTTTGGCAAATTTGGCTTGTCGATTGGCGCAACTGCACCGGGATATGCGTTGTGGAGCCTGACCATCGCCCAGGTCGCACCAATACTGCCGTATCTGTTATTGGTACTCATCCTGATTTTCAGGCCAAGAGGTTTACTCGGCACTCGCGAAGGATAAAAGATGAGCAAACCTTTAATCTTCAAACCGATCAATATAGGTCGCTGGCTGATCTGGAGTAGCTTCTTTTTGCTACTTATGGTCGCACCATTCGTTTTCAGCTCAGGTGGTTCGCTGTCCTTACTGTCTCAGGTAGGGACGATAATGATATTTGGCCTCTCGTTCAACATGCTGCTGGGGCAGGGTGGCATGCTGTCCTTTGGACACGCCGTGTATTCAGGCCTGGGTGCTTTTTTCGCCATACACACCATGAATCTGGTGGCTGGCGGCAGCCTGGTTTTTCCGATCACCTTGATTCCACTGGTCGGCGGCATTGCAGGCATGTTTTTCGGCATACTTTTTGGCTACGTAACAACCAAGAAGTCAGGAACCACTTTTTCCATGATTACGTTGGGTATGGTTGAACTGGTGTTTGCCTGTTCACTGATGTTTCCAAGTTTTTTTGGTGGGGAGGGCGGCATATCGACCAACCGTGTGATAGGCCAGGCATTTTTAGGTATTACCTATGGGCCGCAAATACAGGTGTATTACCTGATCGCCTTCTGGTTATTCATCAGCACCATAGGCATGTATGCCTTTACACAAACGCCTTTGGGCCGGTTGATCAATGCAGTGCGTGATAACCCGGAGCGGGTTGAATTCATTGGCTATGACACGCAATGGGTGCGTTATCTGACATTGATTTTGTCTGCTTTCTTTGCCGGGATTGCCGGTGGTTTGTCAGCGATTAATTTTGAAATCGTGACAGCAGAAAATGTCAGCGCACTTCGTTCTGGTGCAGTGCTGCTATTTACGTTCATCGGTGGCATTGGCTTTTTCTTTGGTCCCATGATAGGTGCCATTATTGGGGTGTTCCTGACGGTCATGTTGTCTGATCTAACCAAAGCCTGGCAATTATATCTTGGTGTGTTTTTCATCCTCATTGTGATGTATGCGCCTGGCGGTATGGCCAGCATCATCATGATGAACTTGCGTGTGGCAAAATTTGGTTTGTTCAAGCGCGTCTGGCCAGCGATGTGGAAACTGGTGCTGGCTGCAGCCATCACCGCCGCCGGTGTTATTCTGGCCGTCGAGATGCTGTACCAGCGCACACTGGAAGCAACCCAGAGTGCAGTCATACGATTGTTTGGCGTTTCAATCGATACTGCAAGCAATGGTTCATGGTTCATCACTATTATGGTGATTGCGCTTGGTATTTTTGCCTGCGCCAAACTGAAAGGTGGATTCAGCGAGCAATGGGGTGAAGTCAATACTGAAATTGAAGAACAAATGCGGAGGGCGCAAGTATGAGTGGCTTTTCGCTGGAATTAAAAGAAGTACGAAAATCATTTGGCAGTGCAGAAATTATCCGCGGGGCCACTTTGCAGGTGCCTAAAGGAGAGCGGTTTGCCATCATTGGGCCCAATGGGGCGGGCAAATCGACACTGTTCAATCTGATTTCAGGTCGTTTCCCGATTACTTCTGGTGATATTTTGCTGAACGGTGAAAGTATCAGCAGCCTGAAGCCATATGAAATCAACCGGCGCGGACTGTCACGCAGCTTTCAGATTACCAATATCTTCCACCGTTTGTCAGTCTATGAAAACCTGCGTTGTGCCGTACTTTGGTCACTGGGCTATAAGTATTCTTTCTGGCATAGGTTGAATGGCTTGAAAGATGCCCATGAAAGAGCTGAAGCCGTGCTTGAACAAATCGGCCTTAAGCGCCGTCGTAATGTCACAGCGGGCCTGCTGACTTATGCCGAGCAAAGGGCGCTGGAAATCGGCATCACCATAGCTGGCGGTGCTGAAGTCATCTTGCTCGATGAGCCTACCGCCGGCATGAGCCGTTCTGAATCAGATGCTGCTGTTGAACTCATACGCAAAGTCACCGTAGGTAAAACCTTGCTCATGGTGGAACATGATATGAGTGTGGTTTTTGGCCTGGCCGATAAAATTGCCGTGGTTGTTTATGGCGAGGTGATTGCCTGCGATACACCGGCAAACATCCGAAATAACCAGAAAGTCAAAGACGCCTATTTGGGTGGACATGCTCCCGCGGAGGCTGAATGAGCTTATTAACGATCAAAAATTTGAATGCTTTTTACGGCAAAAGCCATGTTTTGCATGGGGTTGATATGGTTGTCAATCCTGGTGAAATCGTCAGCTTGCTGGGACGCAATGGTGTTGGGCGCTCCACGACGGTCAAGGCAACCATGGGGCAAGTTGATGCGACCGGCTCCATCCTGTTCAAGGGCGAAGAGATCATTGGCTTGAAAGCTTTTCAGATCGCTCACAAGGGCTTGGGTTATGTACCTGAAAACCGGGATATTTTCCCCAGCCTGACGGTAGAGCAAAACCTCATGCTGGGAGAAAAATCGGGGCGCTCAAAAGACACCAAACCACGCTGGAATATCGAAGATATGTATCAGATGTTTCCCCGTCTGCGCGAACGCAGGAATACCCAGGCAGGCGTGATGTCGGGCGGGGAGCAGCAGATGCTCACATTATGCCGCACCCTGATGGGCGACCCGGATCTGATCATGATTGATGAGCCTACAGAAGGCCTTGCCCCCAAGATCGTCGAACTGGTGGCTGAATATTTGAAAGAACTGAAAAATCGCGGCATATCCGTTTTGCTGGTAGAGCAAAAATTAGCGATCGCGTTGGAAATTTCACAGCGCGTGTATGTGATGGGCCACGGCAGTATCGTGTTTGAAGGGACACCTGCTGATTTACGGGCCAACGAAAATATCCGTAAGGAATGGCTGGAAGTGTAGTGGCAGCAAGCTTATTTACAAGCAAGGCAAGCTCGTTTTAAGGTATCAGACCCGGATTTTCCGGGTCTGATTATGTGCTCGCCCCTACATCATCGAAATTATCACTTTCAACACGATTTCTGCCGTTTTCCTTGGCGCGATATAAGGCTTTGTCCGCCACCACCAGCAGAGCTTCAATATCAGGCACGGCCTGATGAACAAAGGTGAAGCCTATACTGACCGTCACGGAAATTTCCTGACCCTCCGCCAAGTCAATGATTTTATTGGCCAGGCTGTTGCGTATGCGCTGCGCTATTCTTTCAGCTTCGTCACGGCCACAGCCAGGTAGAATCGCAGCAAATTCCTCACCCCCTATGCGACCCAGTATATCAACGTCGCGCAAAGCTGCACTGGCAATATGGGCGAATGCTAGCAGCACACGGTCGCCACCTGCATGGCCATGGGTATCGTTGACGTTCTTGAATTTATCGATATCCAGCATTAATACGGCAACTGGCCTTTTTTGTCCGGCAAGCCTGGTGAGCAGGCGCAGGGCGCGGTCATAAAAGGCGCGGCGGTTCAATAAAGTCGTGAGCTGGTCATGCTCTGCAATGTATTCAAGATGCCGCAAAAGATCTTCGCGTGCTGCCATGACACTGGCTACCGTGAGTGGCGCCAACGCCAGCAGACTTACACCCAGACGTATCGACAGCAGCATGGGCCGGGAGTTCATGTTCACGATGGAAATGGGAATATAGCCAAGTGACATGGAAATTAATACCCATGCGCTGTATAGCAAGGTCAGCAAGCTGGCAGTGAAAATATCATAGCTAAGCGCACACCACAGCAATGCGGGAATAGGAAAGGTCAGTGCGCCAGGGCCACCGACAAGAATGCCGAGGACGAACGAAAACAAGAGTGTTACCACCGGCAAGACCTTGCCGATTTTCAGTCGGTAGACATCAATTGGCCGACGCCGGTTTATTCTGAATTTGGTGATGTCTGGCAGACTCAGCATGACAGGCAGAATGGCGACCAGATTAACCAGTTCAGTCACCGACCAGAATATCCAGCCCTTGAGCGGGATATCATTCGTCAGCAAAGGGTCGGCAATCGCGCCCACCACGCCAGCCACAGCCGCAGAAAAAAAAGCCACCAGCGCAAGATATAGCACTGACAGTGGATGCTTCAGGCGTCGATGTTCTTCACCCAGCCATGAAAACAGCATATAGCCTGTAATGACACATACCAGATTACCGGCACTGATTAAAAGACTATCCTGCCAACTGATACCGGTCAGTAAACCGGACGCCAGATAGCCAAGTATCGCCCCCAGCCAACCATAAAGCTTACTCAGTTGCGGGAAACGTACCAGCATGCCGAGCAAGAGTGCGTTGGCAGGCCACAGCCCGGCCAAATGCCCCATGGAGCGGCTGAGTATGCCAAGCAGGCATGCGGCGAGCACAATGGCGCAGGTAAGAATGGCGATCTTCAGCTTGTCCGTCCAGGCGGGGTTGGTCTCCATCATTGGTTTTATAACTCCTGCTTGCTGTAGCACTGCTTGAGAGCTGTTTCAAAATTAACCTGACCAGAGAGACGCAACAAGGCCATTCATTTTACGCCAGCGACTAAGGGTTAAATTTTCGGTTATTTCATCATATAGTGAGTATGTCGTTGATAACCAGGCTAAACAGAATTGGAAAACGCAAATAAAAATAATACGCTCGTACTATTTTGCGGTATAGTATTCAAAAAATGAGCTTACACCAGAATTTTTAAAAGCACCTGAGTGGCAAATCCAAACAGTATTTCACCTATAGGAAGAGACATGAGCGCTGAATATCAAGTGAATGGCAATATCGCCATAATTACGCTGAACAATCCGCCAGTAAATGGCCTGGGTCATGCTACTCGCACTGCCGTGGTAAATGGCATGAAGCAGGCCTTGAATGATGACGCCATCAAGGCGATCGTCATCACGGGTGCAGGCAAGGCATTCTCCGGTGGTGCAGACATCAAGGAATTTAACTCCCCCAAGGCAAGTGCTGAGCCCAGCCTGCACACTGTCATCAATGTGGTAGAAGGTTCTACCAAGCCAGTCATTGCAGCAATTCATACCGTGTGCATGGGCGGCGGCCTGGAACTCGCGCTCGGCTGTAATTACAGAATCGCTGCCAAGGGTGCGCAAATTGCCTTGCCAGAAGTAAAACTGGGCATCTTGCCAGGAGCCGGCGGTACGCAACGGCTGCCGCGCGTGCTGGGTCTGGAAATGGCATTGAACATGATCGTTTCAGGTACACCGGTTGCGTCCGAAAAACTCGCCAAATCTGCTATCTTCAATGAAGTGGTCGATGGCGATGTCTTGCAGGCAGCGCTTGCATTTGCTGCCAAAGTTGCTGACGTGCAGCCTTTGCCACGCGTGCGTGATATCAAGATTGATTATCCGAACTACGAAGCTTACCTGCAATTTGCGCGCAACACGGTACGTGCCATGGCAGGCCCTTTCCCCGCACCACTGAAATGCGTAGAAGCGGTTGCTGCTGCCGTTACCAAGAAATTCGATGATGGCATCAAATTTGAACGTGAATTATTCGTTGATCTGGTGCAAACCACGGAATCGAAAGCTTTGCGTCACGCTTTCTTTGGCGAGCGTGCGGCCAGCAAATTGCCGGATGTACCAGAAGATACACCGGTACGTCCTATTAAATCCGTTGCGGTGATTGGTGCCGGCACGATGGGCGGCGGTATTGCCATGAACTTTGCCAACGCAGGTATCCCTGTGCAAATTCTGGAAATGAAGCAAGAGGCCTTGGATAAGGGGTTGGCCACTATTCGCAAAAATTACGAAAATACGTTGAAAAAGGGCAAGCTGACCCAGGAGAAATTCGAACAGCGTGTTGGCCTCATTACAGGTACGCTGTCTTATGACGAAATCGCCCAGGCTGACATCGTCATTGAAGCAGTTTTTGAAGACATGGGCGTCAAAGAACAGGTTTTCAAGAAGCTTGACGAAGTCATGAAGCCAGGCGCGATTCTGGCATCCAACACCTCAACACTGGATGTCGACAAAATTGCCGACTTCACCAAACGTCCTGAGGATGTGATTGGCACACACTTCTTCAGCCCGGCCAATGTCATGAAATTGCTGGAAATTGTCCGTGGCAAGAAAACTGCCAAAGATGTGCTGGCGACGGTGTTGGGTCTGTCCAAAAAAATCAAGAAAACCGGTGTGGTATCGGGTGTTTGTGATGGTTTCATCGGCAATCGCATGATAGAGCAATACAGCCGCCAGGCAGGTTTCTTGCTGGAAGAGGGCTGCACACCTGAACAGGTTGATAAAGCAGTAGAAAAAATGGGCTTTGCCATGGGGCCATTCCGTATGGGCGATCTGGCTGGCAATGATATCGGCTGGTATATCCGCAAGCGCCGTTATGTGGAAAAACCACAGATCACGTATTCCAAAACAGCAGATTTGTTGTGTGAGTTGGGTCGTTTTGGACAAAAAACAGGTGCAGGCTGGTATGACTACAAACCAGGTGATCGCAAAGCCTATCCTTCGCAGATCGTCAATGACATGATCATCAAGCATTCCGCTGATCTGGGCATAACACGCCGTAAAATTTCTGATCAGGAAATTGTCGAGCGTCTGATTTTCTCTTTGGTCAATGAAGCTGCCTACATATTGGAAGAGGGCATTGCTACCCGCGCATCAGACATCGACATGGTGTACCTGACGGGCTATGGCTTCCCATTGCATACCGGTGGCCCTATGTTCTATGCAGATACGGTTGGCTTGCCAAACGTTGTCATGGCAATGGAAAAATATGCCAAGGGTCGCCACGGCGATGCATGGAAACCAGCGCCATTGCTGGCAAAACTGGCAAGTGAAGGTAAAACTTTTAACTAAGAGTCAGTAGTTTCTTGAGAATCAGGTCTTATTCACAATGTGTTTATGTGGGTTTGACCTGGTTTTTGTCATTTTACCATTTGCTCGCTGCAAAGCCTTCAAGAGACTCTTCACCTGTCGATTTTGAAGTTGAGCGAATAATTTCTCTATAAATCATGGGCTTGCCGCAAGTACGTAAAATCACAATGCTATAATACGAGGTTAATCCTCATATTCATTGCAAAAGGTTTTCTGTGCTTTCTACCGCAAATATCACCATGCAGTTTGGCCCCAAGCCACTGTTTGAAAATATCTCAGTCAAATTTGGCGAAGGTAATCGTTATGGCCTTATCGGTGCCAACGGTTGTGGCAAGTCCACCTTCATGAAAATTCTTGGCGGAGACCTGGAACAGTCTTCCGGCACGGTCATGCTGGATCAGAACGAGCGCCTCGGTAAATTGCGCCAGGATCAGTTTGCTTTTGAAGAAATGCGTGTACTTGAGGTTGTCATGATGGGACACACAGAAATGTGGGCCGCCATGGCGGAAAGAGACGCCATTTATGCCAATCCTGAAGCAACAGACGACGACTATATGAAAGCCGCCGACCTGGAAGCCAAGTTCGCGGAATATGATGGTTATACGGCAGAAGCGCGCGCCGGCGAATTGTTGCTGGGTGTGGGTATTCCCATTGACCAGCATCAGGGTGTCATGAGTGCTGTGGCCCCAGGCTGGAAACTGCGCGTATTGCTGGCACAGGCATTGTTTTCCAATCCTGACATCTTGTTGCTTGATGAGCCTACGAATAACCTGGACATCAATACCATTCGCTGGCTTGAAGATATCCTGAACGAGCGCAACTCCACCATGATTATCATTTCCCATGATCGCCATTTCCTGAATCAGGTATGTACGCACATGGCTGATATGGATTACGGTACCCTGAAAGTGTACCCAGGTAATTATGATGACTACATGCTGGCATCGTCACAGGCGCGTGCGCAGCAAATGGCAAACAATGCCAAGGCCAAGGAGAAAGTCGCGGAACTGCAAGACTTCGTCCGCCGTTTTTCTGCCAATAAATCCAAGGCACGTCAGGCAACTTCACGTGCCAAGCAGATTGATAAAATCAAGATCGAAGATTTCAAACCATCTAGCCGTCAAAATCCTTTCGTGCGTTTTGATGGCGAGAAGAAATTGCATCGCCTGGCTGTAGAAGTGCAGTCCTTGAGCAAGTCTTATGATAAGCCCTTGTTCAAGAATGTGGACCTGATGGTCGAAGCGGGGGAAAGAATTGCGATTATCGGTGCCAATGGTATTGGTAAGACCACCTTGCTGCGTTGCATAGGCGGTGATGACATTACAGGTTTGCATGCAGATTATGGTACGGTCAAATGGGCGGAAAATGCCAATGTCGGTTATATGCCGCAAGATCCTACTGAAGAATTCGCCTCAGATAAAAACCTGACTGACTGGATAGGTCAGTGGACGCAGGAAGGTGATGATGACCAGGCAGTTCGTTCCATTCTCGGTCGCTTGCTGTTTGGCGGTGACGACGTCAAAAAGTCAGTCAAGGTACTGTCAGGTGGAGAAAAAGGCCGCATGATGTATGGCAAGCTGATGCTGGGCCGTCATAACGTCCTGTTGATGGATGAGCCAACCAATCACATGGATATGGAATCGATCGAGTCT
This sequence comes from Undibacterium sp. TJN19, assembly GCF_049339485.1. Taxonomy (NCBI): domain Bacteria; kingdom Pseudomonadati; phylum Pseudomonadota; class Betaproteobacteria; order Burkholderiales; family Oxalobacteraceae; genus Undibacterium; species Undibacterium sp. TJN19. The sequence continues at coordinate 38,582 of NZ_JBMPPL010000010.1, read as the reverse complement.
CTGAACATCGCACTCGAAAAATATGCGGGCACTTTGATTTTCGTGTCGCATGATCGCGAATTTGTCTCCTCTCTGGCGACACGTGTACTGGAAATCAAGGAAAATAAAATCGTAGACTTCCAGGGGACGTATGAAGAATATCTGAGCAGCCAGGGTATTGAATAATAGCTGACAGTATGGTGCGATAAAGAAAAAGCCAGGTTCTGACAAGAACCTGGCTTTTTGATTTTCTGAGACTTGTTTATACTTCGTCAGTATGTCTGCTATCGTTTAAAAGCTGGTCCAGGCGGTCACGCAAGCTGCGCGCCATTTCCTGGCCTTTGGCTTTTAAAATCGCTTCTATGTAAGCTTGTCTGAGGGCTCTGAAATCTTCAATATTTCCAGCGCGCTCAACTTTTAATTGCAATCCATAGCCACGCAAACCTATGGCACTCTTGATGGTTTCATTGAAGAAGTTATAAAGTGCCTGGAATCGTTCGGCGTCTGTCATTTCGGGCAATGGCTCAATATCTGCAGCGGTATCTGGCTTTACAGCCATTGCGGTTTCAATTTCGTGAACATCGGCACTTGTCGTTTCATCGGATTTTATTTCGGCAATAAAATCCTGCTCCAGCAATTCCTGAACGTTTTGTTCGGTCAAGCCCAGACCGGCGACTTTTTTCATGATTTCGGTAGCAGTCTGCTTGCCATCTATCATGACGAGTAAGGTGCGTAAACGTGGGGCTAATTGATGTTTGCGGGTGGTGATTTCTTCCCGCCCTTTATCAGTTTTATCGTAGATGATTGCAGTCATGTCCAGCACTTGCCTTAGTATGTCTCAAAATGTCAGAAAATGTTTCTGATATGTTTGTTTGAGGATACCTCAATTCATCAACACTGCCAATGACAAGGGACTGGCATATCAAGCTATTATTTCGTGATGTTAGGGTTTTTGGTAAATTTCAGCGGCTGTGAATCCGTAGTTGAGCAACTATTATTCGACGAACAGCCGCCGCAGCCTGCGCCACAGCCATCAGAAGCCAGGGTATCTGCCTGATTGAATAGCTGTGTCGCCGTAGCCCGGAAAAATGGGATGCGTTGCAGATATTGTGTCCTGAATTTGTTTTTGGCCGTTTTGGGCATCCATTTCAGCATCAGATAAATGCTGGCCATCAACAGAAGCAGGGCAGCTATCAGGTTTTGCATCTTCTATCTCCCGATCAGAAAACTGGAAATATTAAAAGTCAAAAAAGACGCTACGTAGGCAAGACCAAACAGGTAAGCTGCCATCAACAAGGGGTAGCGTATGGTATTGGTCTCACGCTTGACTACGCTGAGAGTAGCAATGCATTGTGGTGCAAAAACATACCAGGCCAGCAAGGAAAGGGCGGTCGGCAAACTCCATGAATGTGCTATCAAAGGTTCCAGCGAACGGCTTAATTCTTCGCCGGATTGAGATAGGGCATACACCGTACCCAAGGCAGCAACAGCAACTTCACGGGCGGCAAGACCAGGCACTAGCGCGATGCAAATTTGCCAGTTGAAACCGATAGGCGCGAACAGATATTCCAGCAGGCGACCCAGATGGCCAGCAATGCTGTAATAAATTGCAGGTTGGATCGCACCTTCCGGTGCGCCAGGAAAACTGCTTAAGAACCATAGCAGTATCATCAACGCCAGGATAATAGTGCCAACACGTGTTGTGAAAATCTTGATTCGCTCCCACAAGCCCAACAAAAGATTGCGGATGTTTGGCAGGCGGTAATCAGGCAATTCCAGCATCAACGGTTGTTGGCTGGTATTGGTTCCCCATTTTTTCTTGAGGACAAATGCGACGAGCATGGCAGAGGCTATCCCCGCCAGATAAAGTATGAATAGCACCAGGCCTTGCAAATTGAGTATGCCAAGCACAGTCTGGTCGGGAATAAAAGCTGCAATGATCAGGGCATACACCGGCAGGCGGGCAGAGCAGGTCATCAAAGGCGCAATCATGATCGTCACCAGGCGATCGCGCGGGTTCTGTATGGTCCTGGTTGCCATGATGCCCGGTATGGCGCAGGCAAAACTGGATAACAATGGAATAAAGGCGCGACCTGAAAGACCTACCTTACCCATGATCCTGTCCAGAAGAAACGCAGCCCGTGGCAGATAGCCAGAGTCTTCCATGATCAGGATAAAGAAGAACAGGATGACAATCTGCGGCAAAAATACCAGTACACTACCTGCGCCACCAATCACACCCTTTACCAGCAATCCTTGTAATACACCGGGTTGCAAAGCGGCTTCCAACATGCTCCCAGCACCATCAACACCTGCTTTGATCAGGTCCATCGGTAACTGCGCCCAGGCAAATACCGCCTGGAATACCAGGAACATCAAAACTGCAAAAATGATGGGGCCGATGACAGGGTTTAACACCCAGTTGTCAAGCCGGAAACTGAGATTGGCAGCACTGTCACTGGCTGCGTCATTGACCTGGGTCACGCAGTTCAGCAGGATGGCATTGACCTGGTCCTGTACCTGCTCAGGACTTTGTGCTGACAGGGTATGTGTCTTGTTGTTTGCTTCAGGTATCAGCTCTTGTGCCAGTGACTCCAGTTCAGTCAACAAGGCATCAACGCCTTTTGGATCAACCGCAATAGTCTCGACAACAGGTATGTTCAAGGCATGGCTCAAGGCGGCGATATCAATATGGATATTGCGTTTCTTGGCGATATCCATCATGTTGACGGCAAGCACCAATGGCTGGCCAAGGGCAATGAGCTCAAACACAACCTTCAAACCACGCCGCAAATTGGTCGCATCCACCACGCACACGACAGCATCAGGCATGGCTTCGTCATGGCGCAGCCCGGTGACTACTTCCTGGGTGATTTTTTCATCTGGTGTGATGGCGTGCAAGCTGTAGGTGCCGGGCAAATCCAGTACATGCCAATATCGGCCTGTATCAGAGCGAAATTTTCCTTCTTTTCGCTCTATGGTTACGCCAGCATAATTGGCAACTTTTTGCCTCGCACCGGTCAATCTGTTGAACAGTGCAGTTTTTCCGCAGTTGGGGTTGCCGACAAGAGCGATACGCGGAGAAAACAATTCTTTCACCATTTCCCTACTTTTTGAGAATGAGTAACGCCAATTAAAGCAGCTTCAAAATTTCTTAATGCAAAGGTTGACTGGCCTATTCTAACTGCCAGGGGCTCGCCACCAAAATAGCCCTTATGCAAAATTTTTACCGACTCACCTTTAACAAAACCAAGTTCTTTCAAACGGCGAGTGATATTGAACAAGCTCTCGTTTTTTACATCACCCTGATCTTGCACGTCATGAACTACACCTGAATCGCCAACTTTCATCAGATTCAAAGTAGTAGAAGTTGCTTGCTGTAGTGGCAAACTGCTCATCGCGAAAATTCCTGTGTGCAAGAAATAAGTAAGTCTAAATGATAATGAGAATATATATCAATACGGTTTATGTTTCAATCGCTATAGTGCGTTTGCCTGCGCTGGCTTGATATTTCTCAGTGCAAAAGTTGATTTGTTTTATGAAAATGATAATTTAACAGGCACGGAAGCAATGCTTGCAGGTTTCCACATTTTTGGAATTTATTGAAGTTTGCAATACAGGTTCTTGCAAAAATTGCCGTGCATGAATATAGTTGTATAGTGCAACTATATTGAAGGCGATGAACAAAATGCATGCAGAATCACAAATTCAAGCTATCCGGGATGCATCTCGTCGGCTTGTGCGAGAACTTGGTTTTATGAAACCGACACTTGCTGGCACCAGCTTTACCGCGTCGGCCGTACATACCTTGATTGAAATAGGTCAAAACGGAGTGCTCACTGCGGCGCAACTATGTGAGGCATTAAACCTGGAAAAATCCAGCATCAGCAGAATGGTACGCAAGCTGGTCAATAATGGTGAAATACAGGAAAGCCCAAGTGAGCGGGATGGGCGTGAGAAACAGCTGACACTGACATCTAAAGGCTGGCAAAGCCTGGCTGAAATCAATCTGTTCGCACAAATGCAGGTGAGCAGCGCACTTGAAAATATAGCTGGATCACAACGTCACAAAGTTCTCGATGGTCTGGCTATTTATGCAGATGCACTTGCTGCCAGTCGCAGGGGAGATTTTAAGGTCGCAAATACTGACATGACGATTGAGGCGGGTTACCGCGCCGGCATCATCGGTCGAGCCGTAGAAATGCACGCTCGCTACTATGCGCGTACCGTCGGATTTGGCCGTTTTTTCGAAAACAAGCTTGCTTCGGGCCTGTCTGAATTTGTCGGGCGTCTTGATACACCGGCCAACCAGCTTTGGGCCGCCATGAGCGCGGGCCATATTGTCGGCACCATCGCGATTGATGGGGAGGATCTTGGCACCCATATCGCCCATCTGCGCTGGTTCATCGTAGACGATGCACAGCGCGGAAGTGGTGTTGGCAGACGCTTGCTGACAGCAGCCATTTCCTTTTGCGAGCAGCAGCATTTCAAGGAGATACAGCTTTGGACCTTCAAAGGTCTGGATGCTGCCCGGCGTTTGTATGAAGAAGCAGGTTTCACACTTGCTGAAGAGAGGCCGGGCAGGCAATGGGGCGAAGAGGTGATTGAGCAGCGCTTTCAGCGCAAGCGCACAACTATCGATGTACATTTTTAAGTGCAGGCCACCAGCGCAATGTCGGGGTGAACCCAGCCTGGCAATGCCGACATGGAAGATAACCATCGCTGTATATGAAGAAATTCAGCGGCGTCTATGCCTGTCTGTGATAACCAGAACAAATAGCCGGAACAACTGATATCGGCAATGGATGGGCCAGATGGTAGTAAGAACTCTGCATTGGCAAGTGTATTGTCCAACACTTTCAAGTCATTGATGGCTCGATCACGCAAAAAAGATAACACTTCAGGAGGCTGTGGTGCCCAACGCAAGGCATAGCGCAGATTCGGTACACTAAAACCTATGCGATTACTCTCCCAGCATAGCCATTCAAGGATAGCCTGCCATTCCATTTCATTCGCACCACAAAACTGTCTGCTCTTTTGCGCGAGATAAATAAGAATGGCGTTTGACTGGCAAAGCACTTGTCCCTCATCCTGAAGTACCGGCACTTCACCAAATTTGCTGACGGATCTGAAGTTTTCCAGTCTGGCATTCCTTGCCAAGGCAAGATCTATCCATTCATAGTCATGTGCCAGTTCAGACAATAGAAAAAAAGATCTGACCTTGAATGTGTGGCCAGAGTCAGTGCTTCCAAAAAGTCGCATATCATTCCTTCAGTAATATCAGTATGAATTCAAGCACCGCGTTTAAAATCCATTATCCAGTTAGTTTCCCAGCTTGCACCCCCGTCTGTTGAAAATGCCTGTTCCCAACGTGGGCGGTCAGTTGCTGGCATGGTCCACAGAAAGCGTACGCGTATCGCTTTGCCTGCAAATACATCTTCTGCGTAAAAGCTGCCCACGCCATCATTGAAACTGCCGCGCATCGGTGTGTCCAGATTGCCGGGGTAACGCCCGTCCAGCCACCAGATCGACCACAGACCTGCACTGGCATCAAATGAACGCAGTGTCGCTGCACGATAGGCGCCATCGGGAAAATGGAGCAGATTGTCATCAATATTTCCAAAGCCATTGAGTATTTTTTCAACGGCAGTGGTGCCCTTGAATGTTATCCATTCCTGGCAATTCGCAAGCCGTTCTTTCAGGCGTTGGTGAGTCACATCCCAATTGCCCATGAAAAAGTCAAAATCTCCGGCGCCAGTTTGATGATTGATCGTAGTCATGATTATCCCTTCAGTTTAATGTGCCCAAGCCAGGCACTGAACAACAGCATAAAATATATATAGGACAGAATTGAACCTATTAATTCATCAATATTCATGAGCAATGCGAAAACTTTCTGCCTGTTTGAATATATCGCCGCCATTTGCGCATATAGGGCAGAATATGTCCTGTTAATCTGACATTATTACGCTATGCCTCAAACGTATCATCCAACCACGCGCGTACTGGCAGTGCTTGAGCTGCTGCAAACGCATGGTCAACTGACCGGTGCTGAGCTGGCTTCTCGTCTTGATGTCGACAGGCGCAGCTTGCGTCGTTATATCGTCATGCTCGAAGAAATGGGAATCCCCATTACAACAGAACGTGGCCGCCACGGCGGTTACGCCCTGATGCCTGGATTTAAATTACCACCCATGATGTTCAGTGATGATGAGGCTCTGGCTTTGGCGATAGGGTTGATTGCGGCACGCAGCCTGGGCCTTGGCCTGGAAAATGCTGCGCTGGCCATTGCCAGTGCCCAGGCCAAACTGGAACGCATTATGCCAGTGGGTTTACAACAGAAACTGCGTGCCGTTGGTGACAGCATCAAGCTGGATCTGCGGCAAGCAAGCACTGTCATTGATAATACGACCTTGCTGGACCTGAGTTCTGCGGCGACAAGACTGCAGCGCGTTCATTTGTCCTATCAGGATGCCAGCGGAGTTCACAGTGAGCGCGATTTTGACCCCTATGGACTAGCTTTTCATTCTGCTTGCTGGTACGCCACAGGTATGTGCCATCTAAGGCACGATATACGCAGTTTCAGGCTTGATCGCATCAATTCCGTTACGCCTGTTGCGGTCAGTTTTCAGCGGCCAACCACATTCAATGCTTTAAGTTATTTGCGCAAGGCTGTGGCGACCATACCGCGCGCTTACACTGTAGAAGTGGTGTTGAAGACAGATATGCAAACAGCACGCCGACATCTATTTGATGCCATTGGCGTACTGGTGCAGGCAGATGACAGTAGCGTGGTGCTATATAACCAGTCTGATGACTTAAACTGGTTTGCGCGGCAACTTGCTTCTTTCCCTTTTGATTTTGAGATTCGCAAACCAGCAAAATTGAAGCGTGAAATCCAGAATTTAAGCAGCCAGTTGCTACGCTGCATTTGATGCTTACAAGGATGCGAGCACTGTTTCAAAATGAAATAAGAGTCTTACACTTATCAGGAAAATCAATAATTTAGGCATAAAAACGTCACCTGTTTAAATAATTCTTCATTTAATGCGTAATTTATTCATTTAGCGGCTTGTTAATTGAATTTAATTGTGGCAAGATTCAATCACTGAAACACAAAACACTTTTTAAACAGCCGAGAATGATCGTGAAATATATCTGCCAACAACTGCCGAAACACTATGTGCGCCGCTCTGCGCAGATACCGGCATTGCTGGTAAAACCGGCTGAGGATTCACTAGCAACAAAAGCCGGGCCAAATGCCTTGCATCGCAGGACAACAGCAGTTTGTGTTGCTGAAGCAGAAGTCTTGCCTGGCACGGGTCGAGATTTTGATCAGGCCTTTGACTGCGCCAGTCGCTGGTATCAAAAACAAACTATTCCGGGGGGTAGCCCAAGAATCACGTAGGCAGCTTAGTCTGCTCGCTGATACACAAGCTTGATAGCCCGGTTGACTGAAAAGTGCCGGGCTTTTTATCATTTAAAAACAAGTGTTTAGCACTATATCTCGATAGCTCAATTGGTAGAGCGCTGGTCTCCAAAACCAGAGGTTGAAGGTTCGATGCTTTCTCGGGATGCCATTTTTATCCGGTTGCCTGAGTGGTCAAAAGGCGCAGTCTGCAAAACTGTTGTTCGCCGGTTCGAATCCGGCACTGGATTCCATGTTCGAAATGTCGCCTTGATTTACCGCGATACGGTTTTACTCATTTCTCGCCTTAGCTCAGATGGAAGAGCGCGACGCTACGAACGTCGAGGTCGCAAGTTCGATCCTTGCAGGCGGGCCCATTCATGCGGCGTACAAATAAATGGGAATACCTCACGATTCCCGCTTGCTTTCACCTTGATCGGTGAGCGCTGCGCCAATCTCAACCCGCGGCACCTGAGCCTCGAAAAGGCTTGCGTCTGTTATTTTGCGTCAGTAGCTCAAAGGATAGAGTACCGGTCTTCTACACCGGGTGTTGCAGGTTCAAGTCCTGCCTGATGCGCCATCAGACAGATTTTTATGTTTTTCAAATTTACTTAACGTTCAAAATTACCCAAACAGACAGGTGAAGTATGCAGCAAATTTTGGTCTTGGATATTGCAGGTACGCCGTATGGCTGGATGAGTCCAAACGACGCGGCAAGTTACTATGCAGCCGATAAAGTGGCCTGGGAAATCGGTGAACAATTGATCTTGTTGCGTGGCGGAACGAATATGTTTGGGCAGCAATCAAAGATTTCAGTGAAACCTGTTATCTCGATCAAAAACAGCGACCGCATGTCAAAAAGCTTGAGACACCACATCCCGCTGGGAGATGGTAACCGTCTGCTGTATGCACGCGACAAATATTTTTGCGCATATTGCGGTGAACAATATGCATCTCATGATTTGTCACGTGATCACATTCTGGCACGCTCACGGGGAGGCAGGGATGTCTGGGAAAATTGCGTTACTGCCTGTCGTCGCTGTAATCAGGCGAAAGGCAGCAAGCTGGTGCATGATTTCAAGCCATTGATTTATGTGCCGTATGCACCATGTCGATTCGAGCACTTTATCCTTAGCGGCAGAAACGTGATTGCCGACCAGTTAGACTATTTGTCTGCCAAGTTGCCAAGGCATAGCCGCCTCTTGTAGACTTGAGTCCTCCCATATCGATTTCAAGTCCAACAGGATCATTGCCAATAAAGCATTGATCCTGTGTGGCGTATTATTGCTTTGTGTCGCAGAGGGTGAAAATCAAGCTTCTGCCGTTATGTGTACAGACAACGGTCTCACTATGATTAAAGAAAAAAATTGATTACACTATTGGCAAGCTGGTATTTGGCCAGTCTTTTTTCAGAAAGTGACTGCGCCCATTTCGCCTGCCAACAAATTTATCGTGTGCCACGAGTGCGACCTGATCTGCATTGACGCGGCGCTGTCGACCGGGGAAGCAGCAAGCTGCCCGCGTTGTCAGGCCACGCTTTACAGGAATGGCCGGGCCAGTCTGGATCTGGCGTTGGCTGTGGCAATCACGTCAGTGATTCTGTTATTGATATTAAACAGTTTCCCGCTGTTGACACTGAAGGTGCAACAAGTCAGCCGTGACACCACCTTGTTCAATGCAGCCTTGGCGATGTGGGACGACGGCATGCATATCATATCCATGTTGGTCATTCTTACCACCATGTTGGTGCCAGCGTTACAGATATCGGTCGCGCTGTATATTTTATGTTTATTGAAGTTCGGTGACGCCAGCCGAGCGCTGGGTGCTCCCTTGCGTTTTTTACAGACACTGCGGCCATGGAGCATGGTTGAAGTATTCATGCTAGGCCTGCTGGTTTCGCTGGTAAAGCTGCAAAACATGGCTGATATTGTGATAGGCCCGGCCTTGTGGGCATGCGCATGCATCATTTTTGTTACAGCCGCATTGACGTCCATACTCACCCCACGCAATGTGTGGCTATGGGCTCATCCAGCATCTCAGGAAATGAATGCCGGAGTAAAGCATGTCTGAGTACCAGCCTATCCCCACTTCCAATCTGGCCGGCAAGACAGGGGCAGAGGTAGGCTTGCTCAGTTGCGATATCTGTGAAACTTTGTGCTGCACCAAAGATGAAGCTGCTACCCATTGCCCGGTTTGCGGTGCTTCACTGCATTTGCGTCATAAAGACAGCCTGGCAAAATCGCTTGCCTATCTGGTGGCTGCTGCAATTCTGTATATACCTGCCAATTTACTGCCAGTCATGCACACCGATACTATTTTTGGTGCGCAAGATGACACTATCATGAGCGGCGTGCTGGTGTTGCTGGATACAGGTTCCTGGCCATTGGCATTACTGGTTTTTTTCGCCAGTATTGTCGTCCCTTTACTGAAACTGTTTTCCATCAGCCTGCTGCTGCTGACAAGCTGGCAGAAATCAAGCTGGAACCCCTTGCAGCGCACCCAGCTGTTTCGCGTTATCGAAGCAGTAGGGCGCTGGTCCATGCTGGATGTGTATGTGGTGACGGTGTTGGTGGCACTGGTACAGTTTCAATCCCTGGCATCAGTTCATCCTGGTGGCGGGGCACTGGCATTTGGTGCTGTTGTCGTGTTGACGATGCTGTCCGCACAAAGCTTTGATTCACGTTTAATCTGGGTGACTAAAAAAAATTCTCATGAGTGATCCAACTTCAGAAAATGCCGAAACACAGGCAGAGAAAGAAAAAACCGTTGATGCCATAGTGCCGGTTGTCAAGGTAAAGGTGCGCAGGCGCATGCCGTCCTTTGTCTGGGCAGTGCCTATCATTGCAGCCCTGATAGGGCTCTGGCTGGTCGTGCATAGTGTTACCAGTCAGGGGCCTGTGATTACCATTACCTTTAAAACCGCGGAAGGGCTGGAAGCCGGTAAAACCAAACTACGTTATAAAGATGTCGATGTCGGCCATGTAAAAGCAATTACCTTGTCGGCTGACCGCAAACGTGTGGTGGTCACTGCGCAACTGATCAAAAGCGCTTCAGATATCCTGGCTACCGATACCCGTTTTTTCATCGTCAAACCACGCATTTCCGGTGGCTCGGTATCTGGCCTGAGTACCTTATTGTCAGGCAATTACATCAGTGTTGATGTCGGTATGGCAGATACCACGACCAATGAATTTACCGGTCTGGAAGAGCCACCCCTGGTTAATCGCGACTCACCAGGACGCGAATTTGTCTTGCATGGCGCGCAAACCGGATCTGTTAATTACGGCTCTCCTATATTCTTCCGGCATATCAATGCCGGGCATGTCACCAAATTTCACCTGGATCAGGATGGCAAGGGCGTCACCATCAGGGTATTTATCGATGCACCTTATGATCAGTACGTCACTGCTGATACGCGTTTCTGGCACGCCAGCGGTGTCGATATGCAGCTGGACGCCAATGGCCTGCGCGTTACCACCGAATCGCTGACTTCACTGATTGAGGGCGGGCTGGCATTCCAGGAGCATGATGATGCGCTACCCGGTGGCAAGCCGGCATTTGAAGGTGCCGTTTTTTCCTTGTTTGAAGACCGTGAGCATGCGATGCGCGCACCCGATACCAAGGTTCGCAGTTTCCTGATGTATTTCCCCGAAACCTTGCGCGGCCTTTCAAAAGGCGCTCCGGTAGATTTGCGCGGCATTGTGATCGGCGAAGTGAAATCGCTGGGTGTGGAATTTACTGAAAATGGCCGGTTGCCACGTTTTCCGGTGGAGGTCAGCCTTTATCCGGACCGTCTGAAATCCAGGGTCAGGTCAGGTACGCGTCTGCCTGATGATGATACGGAAGCCAAAGAGCATTCCTTGCTGGATCACTTGCTGGCACGCGGCCTGCGTGCCCAGTTGCGTAGCGGTAATCTGCTGACCGGTCAACAATATATTGCCCTGGATTTCTTCCCTGATGCGCCGCCCGCCAAAATGGACTGGAGCAGCAGTTACCCCGTGCTGCCGACAGTCGGTGGTGGTCTTGGTGAAATCCAGGATACGGTTGGACGCATTGCCAAGAAAATAGACAAACTGCCGTTTGATCAAATTTCTTCTGAACTGGTACAGGCGTTGAGCAAACTCAATACCACGCTGGCAAGCACAGAAAAACTGGTGCGCCGCCTCGATACTGAAGTGACGCCAGAATTGACGTCAACTCTCAAGGAAGCACGTGGCACGCTCAACAGTGCCAACGCAGTGCTCGCAGAAGATGCGCCCTTGCAGCAAGACGTGCGCGAATCGCTGAAGCAGGTGGCCAAATCAGCCCGCGCCGTGGCTAATCTGGCTGATATGCTGGAGCGACATCCTGATGCGCTGGTCTTCGGTAAACAAAAGGTAAAGCCATGATGCGAAACATAAAAATAATAGCCTTAAGCCTGGCAATATTGTCGCTGAGCGCTTGCACCACCCCGGTCATTGAACATTTTTACCGGCTTAACTATCCGGTTGCGGCGCTTAGCACCGCAGAGCCCAAATATGAATTGCTGATCGCCAGCGTCAAATTGCCTGACGCTGTTAACAGACCGCAACTGGTTATCCAGAAATCAGCAACAGAATCGCTGGTTTCTGATGAACAGCGCTGGGTCGCGCCGCTGGATGAACAAATCACACAGGCACTTATTGCGCATTTGCGCACCCAGTTGCCAGAAGCCTGGATGTCATCTGAGGCAAGCGCAGGCACCGTGGCATCTGCCAATTTGCCACGCTATCATCTGAAGATACAGATCGACCAGTTGCTGATACAAAGCGGTGATCAATTGACATTGGAAGCGACCTGGCTCTTACAGGATGGCAGTCGAAAATTACTCAAGCGTGACCGCAATGTTTTCACGATCCGCCTGAACGGGCAGGGCTATGAAGCCGTAGCCCCTGCCGTGTCTGAAGCGGTATTGCAATTATCCAGTCAGCTTGTAAAAACTGTACAAAGTAACTCCAAGCTGGCTACTGGCAGTAATTAACTTTTTATTTGAACTTTCATTTGTTTTAGCGAAGTCATCATGTCAGACAAAAAAATCCCAGGCCATATCGATAACATGGATTTGCCAGTTGATCCTTCCCGTCGCCGCTTATTGCAAGGTGCCGCAGCGGCTGGTATTGCAGGCAGTTTGCCGATCATCGGCGAGGCTGCGGTTGCCAAGCCGGACACCAGAGTAAGCGGTTCACTTGATACAAAAATCAAGACGCATATAAAAAACGTCGTGGTGATTTATCTGGAAAACCGTAGTTTCAATAATTTGTTCGGCAATTTTCCTGGTGTTCGCTATCCATTGTCCGAAGTACCTTCGGCGGCCTCGGCACAAAAAGACCGGGACGGTTCAATCCTGCCAAGCTTGCCAAAAGTTTGGGGTGGCATGGTGCCTCGCGGCCAAAGTCTGGGTGGCAAGACCTACATGATAGACGAAGATAAAATCCATGATTTGCCGAATGCGCCCTTTGCGCTGAAAGATGCCGAAGGCCAGCCGTTACCAACTTCCGTCATTACGCGTGACCTGTGTCATCTTTTCTATCAAAATCAGATGCAGATCAATGGCGGCAAAAACGACCAGTTTGTTGCCTGGGCGGATTCAGGGGGCTTGCCTATGGGGCATTACGGCGAAACGCATAAAAACCTGGATTTATGGAAAATCGCCCAGCAATATACCTTATGCGACAATTTTTTCATGGCAGCATTTGGCGGCTCTTACCTGAATCACCAATTTCTGATATCGGGGCGGACACCTGAATATTTCCACGCGTCAGAAGGGCATGCAAGGAAGAAAATAGCAGTTACTGAAGATGGTCCGAAAGGGACGAAACTCGCACTCGATAAAGATAGCCCTCCATCTGCACTGAATGGCAAACCCAAATATGTGAAAGACGGTGCGATCACGCCGGATGGCTATGCCGTCAACACCATGGCGCCGCCTTACCAGCCAAGTTATATCAAACCTCCGCTGGATGGTGATGCGACACTTGCTGATCCGGAAGATCCGAGTACGTTGCCTCCACAAACTTACGATACGATAGGTGATTTGCTATCAAGGAAAGGCGTAAGCTGGGCCTGGTATGGAGGTGCATGGCAGGCCGCCCTGGAATATAAAGGTGGTGGGGAAAAACCGAACTTCCAGTATCACCATCAACCCCTCAATTATTTCAAACAATTCGCACCCGGTACTGCTGCACGTGCCGAATATTTGCGCGATGGTGGCCTGGGCGACAGCCCTATCTCCAATAAATTTCTGGCAGATGTCATCGCCGGTAAATTGCCTGCGGTAACGTTCTACAAACCGCAAGGTAATCTTAATATGCACGCCGGTTATTCTGATGTTGAATCCGGCGATCAGCATGTCGCCAATGTGCTGGAACATTTGAGAAAAAGTCCGCAGTGGAAAAACATGCTCGTTGTTGTGACTTTTGATGAGAATGGCGGCTGGTGGGATCATGTTGCGCCACCAAAAGGTGACCGCTGGGGACCTGGCTCAAGAATTCCGGCCATCATTATTTCACCGTATGCGAAGAAGGCAAACGTCGATCATAATTTTTATGACACCACATCGATCATGCGTTTCATTATGCGTCTGCATGACCTGCCTTTGCTGGAAGGCTTGAAGGTACGCAATGCGGCATTTGCTGAAAGAGGGGCTTTACCCCCGGGTGACCTGACTGCAACTCTTAGTTTTGCGTAACAACGGTTTGCATAAAGGATTTTGAATACTGCAATGCTGATCTAAATGTGTTTGCTCTCGAAGTTTAAGCACTACCTCGCGAAGGCTGCCACCCGGTCATGCGACTCTTCAAATCCCAGGTCTTTCAGATCCAGATGAAGCTGTTTTAAGCTTCATCGCTGCTTACGATTCTTGCTAGCTTCGGTTCTAAGCCAGCTTGATAGCTGTAACGCATATTTATCGATGGCACTTGTTGTTTATCGATCCGCGTATGCTGGCTCTGTGACTTCTGAGCGCAGATAGCGTGGGACAGTGTTGCGAGAGATGCCTAGTCGTCTGGCAATCTCTCGTAATGGGATCTGGTCACGAATGTGCCAGCATCTAATAATATCTAGCAATGCTACATCAATCACTTCTGCCCCCTACTCATCAATATAAGTAGGATTGTGTGCTAAACATGGGTCAATTTTCCATGCAAATCACAATTGCTGTATCGGATGACATATCTCAATAAGATTACCCCAAGGATCGCTGAAAAATGCGAATCGTACTCCCAGCCCTGGCGCGTCTCGCGCCTCGCTGACGATTCTGACTTCGCGGCGCTTTAATTCTTCGATAGCTACGTCGACATTTGCCACGCGCATGCAAAGGTGGTGCCAACCACCAACTGTATGGGTGTCGATTAGTTGTTCATAACTAGGGCGTTCTGCACATCCCGGACCTGCGATAAATTCGATAAGAAAACTGTCATCGCTTGCGGGCGCAAGAAAAGCGAGAGTTTTTTCACCTAATAACATTGTTCGTACCAACCTAAAATCTAGCTTGTGAGTGTACCAAGCGGCTGCAGCTTCAAAGTCCGGCACGCGAATGCCAATATGGTCGCCTTTCCAAGAAGCGAATGGACTGGATGCGTTTTTTGGCAGGGCGTTATCAACTGAGTTCATACTGTATTCTTCCATAAAGTAAATTTAGTGCAGCAATCATAACGTTCAATAAATGGATTGATAACGATGCTGGAACCGAATAGACTGATCGCTATGAAGAACAATCATGAGCCAACTCTGGACGATTTGTCTGTCTTTGTCGCAGTTTGCAAAGCTAATGGCTTTCGCGCGGCAGCAAAACAGCTTGGATTATCTCCTTCCCACGTGAGCGAGATCATCACTCGCATTGAGAAGCAATTAGGATTACCTCTTTTAATTCGCAACACCCGCAGTGTCATGCCAACTGAGGTAGGGCGTTTGCTCGAAAATCGCCTCTCGCCATTGTTTGCCGAGGCACATTCATCGATACGCGATCTTGGAGGTCCCGGCATACAGGTTCAGGGACTTCTAAAATTGAATGTTACTGGGGCGGTTATGGTTGATATTTTGCCTCCCTTGATTGATCGTTTCCTTGTCATGCATCCCGCGGTTAAGATAGAAATTATCGTGGATGATCGCTTAGTTGATGCGATCGCCGAAGGATGTGATGCAGGTATTCGTTATGGCGAAAATTTAGCGCAGGATATGATTGCAATACCGATTGGCCCTCAGTGGCAGCAATTGGCTCTTGCCGCAGCGCCATTTTATTTAGATGGCCGCGACTGCCCAAACCATCCGCTAGAGGTTTTACAGCATGAATGCGTAAGATTGCGTTTCACCAGCGGAGCACTCACCGCTTGGGATTTTGAGCGGGATGGCGAGAAGATCAGAGTTGATCCGCCGAGTCGCTTGATTTTGGGGGTTGATGCAGCGGCGGCTGCAATTGGCCTCGCATGTGATGGGCATGGCCTCATATGCACATTTAAGAATTGGCTTGATCCCTTTTTCGAAAGCGGACAGCTCGTGCCGGTCATGCCCGACTGGTGGCAACGATTCGAAGGTCCAAGGCTGTACTTTACTAGTAGACGTATGCCAGGTCCTTTGCGTGCTTTTGTGAATATGATTACAGAAACAGCATAACGCATGACGTCGCAAAAAATGTGTATTCACAATGCTCAGTGGCTGCAACAAGTTTTTCCAATTTCCGACCTGCAATATCTTTACCGAGTCAATGTAACGGTTTCGACGGTATATTTTCTCTCTACAGCGGTCAACGCCAAATTCTTTCAACGGCACATTGCGGACATACAGATGATTATAAATTTCTGAACTCTTAGAATTAAAAATGATTAATGATTCCGCGAGAATTTATTCTTGGCGACGAATATCAGCCTGGACTGGCACGCGTCACCTATTCGCGGTATCGTTTTTGATTCTGAGGAGGTAATGTAAGATACATGGTGGCCAGGGCAATCCAAATCGGGGCTGTCATCTTTCAGCGATACTATAAGCTACTACCGTACCAGTGCTAAGCATCTTCTTAGCACGCAACCTATTTTCGCACCGAAGAATTTAGCCCAAGGGGACTAGAAGTTCACCGTTCTGATTTATCTTTTTCGTTTGGTCAGAGCCTTGATTTGTGATGGTGCGACTCATGGTTGGAAGACGAGCTAGAAATTCGCAACAATATAGAAGCAATTTAGCTTATAGAAACTCTCACATACTGTCCGGCTGTCTTGAGATCACCGTTTCCTGAGACCTAAATCACAAAGTTTCCTGGGTCGTCTTCGTTACCGGTCAGGTTATATCCGTCGCTACGGTAAGTGTTACTTCCCTTAAATACCACGTCCCTTGTCCGATATTGACGACAGCGAGTTGCGCATCAGACAGACAGGTATCGCCTGAGTCCGAACCGTCAATACAGCGCAAAGCTATAAAGTTGACAAGCTTTGGGGTGCATGCTGTAGGATTTGCAAATATGCCATCAACAATCCCGTCAAGCCCATCGCGCGGATCTCATTTGCTGAAAGAGGGGCCTTACCCCCGGGTGACCTGACTGCAACTCTTAGTTTTGCGTAACAACGGTTTGCACAAAGGATTTTGAATATTGCAATGCTGATCTAAATGTGTTTGCTCTCGAAGTTTAAGCAATTCCAGGGCGGAGCGCTGCATTACTGCTTTCCAGTCGATCCATTAATATTTTCTTTTCACCATCGCGAAAATTTAAAAATTCCAGACCTAGCCGGAAAGAATATTGAGACAGAATGGTATAGACCATTCTGCTCTCCACTTCTATCTTTTGTGCTTTCAGGCCAACATTCAATGGGGGCAGCGTCATGATGATGCTGACTCTTCCATTAAAAAAGACATTGAATTCACAAAACATGCTGAGACCATTTTCGGAAATGTCATTGATCTTGCCGTAATAGGTCAGTTTTTCACCGCCAAGTTCATGAATTAAAACGACCTCCCATTTCACCAGGTAACGGCTGTGTGACCGTAATAACTGCGTTTTGACCGCGTGGAATTTGGCGAGTGACTGGGAGATCTCGGCATTTTGAGAGGGGGGAGAGTCCTGGACTGAAATCATGTCACCCAGATCGGGGGCAAGAACAGGTGGTGTTAAAACACTGTCTTCTGCTGTGGCTTCATTGAGCAACGCGTCAGGAGACTCCGGCGCTGCCGGTTCAGAGCCATAGGAGACTTTTCTTTTTCCAGGTACTTTGTGCATGGCACCATTATATATAAAAAAAACCTATCAATAATTTCCACGTGGAAATTATTAAGGATTCCCATTGGCCTTTGCGCATTCAGTTCCAGCGCCAACTTAATCTGAAAAAGAATGAACTTATTAGCTTATTTTTAGACTAATCCAATTGGGCCTTAGATATATTCTTTGGAACAAAGAGGGAATCATTTTCTATTTTCACATTTTTTCTATAATAATATGATGAAAAAAACACTTACTACTCTGGCGGTCATGAGCCTATGCCAGATCGCCAGCGCTGATGAAGGCATGTGGATGCCGCAGCAACTGCCACAAGTCGCCAAACAGCTGAAGGCTGACGGCTTGAAACTGGATCCTGCAACGCTGACCAAATTGACCGAGTTCCCTATGGGGGCTATCGTCAGCCTGGGTGGTTGTTCGGCTTCCTTTGTTTCGCCACAAGGTTTGGTAGCAACAAACCATCATTGCGTGTATGGCAGTGTGGCGCATAACTCCAAACCAGAGCGCAATTTATTGGCGAACGGTTTCCTGGCAAATAGCCTGGAAGAAGAATTGCCGGCATCCCCCGGCTCACGTATTTTCGTCACTAAAGACGTCAGCAATGTCAGTGGGAAAATCATCGACAAGGTCACTGCCAAATTGAATGGCAAGGCGCGTGTTGATGCGATTGAAAAGAATTCGAAATCCCTGATCGCCGAATGCGAAAAAGATGCAGGCCATCGTTGCAACGTCTACCCGTATTATGGCGGACTTGAGTTTTACCTGATCAAACAGCTGGAAATTAAAGATGTACGTCTGGTACACGCACCACCTGAAGGCGTGGGCAAATTCGGTGGCGATACCGATAACTGGATGTGGCCACGTCATACTGGCGACTATGGCTTTTATCGTGCCTATGTCAGCAAAGACGGCAAATCGGCTGATTACAGCAAAGACAATGTGCCTTACGTTCCCAAGCATTTCCTGAAACTGGCAAAAGATAATCTCAAAGAAGGTGACTTCATCATGGTGCTCGGTTATCCAGGCCGCACCAACCGTCATCGTCTGCCATCAGAAGTTGCCTACACTTTCGACTGGAACTATCCAGCGACAGTCAAGGATATGGGCGAAATGCTGGCAATCATTGCTAAGGAAACCAGCGACAGTCCTGATGCCAAGCTCAAATATGCGAGTCAGGTGGCAGGTATCAATAATTACTACAAAAATCGCCAGGGCATGCTTGACAGCTATGCAGGCAGCGATATTCTGGCACGCAAAACCAAAGAGCATGATGATCTGAAAGCCTGGATCAACAGCAACCCTGCACGTGCCAAGGAATTTGCAAGCGATATCGAACAGGTAGAAAAACTGATCGCAGAGCGTGATGCCCTGGGTAAACGTGATTTTAATCTGACCGGTTCTTATCCACGATTCTTGGTGACAGCACGTACCCTGTATCGTTTGTCCAATGAATCCACCAAGCCGGATGCAGAGCGCAAAGCAGGCTTCCAGGTACGAGATTTGCCACGCTTCAAGGCGGGCATTGAGGGGACAGAGCGCAATTACGATGAGAAAGTCGACAAGGCTTTGGTCTTGCACAGCCTGAGCAAATACGCCGCGCAACCAAAAGCAGAGCGTAATGCCAATTTTGATGCTGCTGTAGGCATTAAAGACGGCATGTCAGAAGCTGACTTGAAATCCCTGTTGAACAGCTTGTATGCAGGCAGCAAAATGGGTGACAAGGCTGCACGTAGTGTATGGTTGAATGCCAAACCTGAAGACTTCAAAGCCAGCAATGACAGTTTCATCAAGGCAGCTGTTGCCATGTACGAAGGCGGCTTGAAGCGTGAAGCTGAAGATGAAGAACTGTCAGGTAAAATCCAGCAGGCTTATGGCAATTACATGAAGGCAAAAATCGCCTATATGAATAGCAAAGGCCAGGCAGTGTACCCCGATGCCAACAGCACCTTGCGCGTAACCTTTGGCAAAGTGGCAGGTCGTGATCATGGTACCGCTGATGGTCTGGCATGGAGCGCCTTTACCACTGTCAACGGCATCCCGCCAAAAGCAACCGGTACTGGCGAATTCAATGCGCCAGCGGCACAACTGGCTGCAATCAAGGCCAAGGATTTTGGCAAATATGTGGATCCGCAACTCAAAACTGTACCGGTAAACTATCTGGCAACACTGGATATCACTGGTGGCAATTCCGGTTCGGCAGCATTGAATGCCAAAGGTGAATTCATCGGCTTGGCTTTTGACGGCACTCTGGATTCCATCATTTCTGACTGGGATTACAACAAGGCTAATTCCCGTTCCATTCAAGTTGATTTGCGTTATATGTTGTGGCAAATGAAGCATGTAGATAAAGCAGATCGCCTGCTGAAGGAAATGGGCGCAGAGTAAATCGTCTGTAAAAATGATGCGGATTTTTAATTCACATCATTGGTGAAATAGATGAAAAGAAACCACCTCCAGGCATGGAGGTGGTTTCTTTGTTTTTAAGCTGCTCAGTTTGGTACCTGAATTATTTCAATTGTTATTTCAGCCATTATTTCAGTTAATTGAATTTGACCACCGTTTTGCCCGGCCCATGCCCGGTCTTGTTGCGTTCAATTGCATCGTTGACATCTGTCACATCAGCCACTTCGGATATGTGAACAAGCAGGCGGCTTTCTGCGACCATCATGGCGATTTCACTTAAACGCTGACTGTCTGCTTTCATCTGGAACCATTTTCCACGATGCCCGTGCTTGCCAGCTTGATCATGCGCTGATTGTGCCATGATCTCTGGTGCAGCAGTGCTGACGATCTGGCCGCCATCTGCAAGTACCTGCCAGGATTTGCGTAGCGTATCACCGCCAACCAGGTCCAATACCAGGTCAACGTTCTCAATGTTCTCCCAAAAGTTGCTGGTACGGTAATCGATAACCATGTCAGCTCCCAAACCACTCAAATAACCGCTATTAACACCTTGTGCCGTAACGATGACACGTGCTCCTGCCTGTCTTGCGAATTGAACGGCAAAACTGCCTACGCCACCAGCTGCCCCATGAATCAATACCGTTTGCCCGGTTTTTAATTCACCAGCTTCAAACAAGGCCTGCCACGCTGTCAAGGCTGCGACTGGAATTGCTGCGGCCTGCACATCGCTTAACAATGCAGGTGTCAGAGCAAGTTTATTGGCAGCCACAGCGACATAATCACTGAAAGCGCCCAATCCTGATAAAGGCCCCATCACGCGATCGCCAACTGCAAAACCTGTCACTCCTTCACCCAGTTCTGCAACAACGCCTGCCAGTTCTATGCCCAATGTTGCAGGCAAGGGTAGGGGGAATGCATCTTTCACCAAGCCATCCCTGATTTTCCAGTCCAAGCCATTGACGCCAGCTGTATGAACGTGAACGATGATTTCACCGGGTGCAGCGACAGGGCGGGGAACATATTCCAGTTCAGGCGTATCGGCACCGCCGTATTGGTGAATCCGGACAGCCCGGTTACCTGTTTCTGATAGCAAGGGGTAATCTGTATAACCCTTGGTGCCAGCAGAATAAAAACTGTCCCTGTCAGGCTTGTTCAGCGGAGCACCGAGTTGCAAGCGTTCAACCAGATCAGGGTTGGCAAGGTACAGCGAGCCAAAAACGGTAGCCTCTGCCTGCTGATGTGCAATCAAGTTATCAGCTTTTTCCTGGTTCAGTCCGCCGCCCTGAAGAAGGGGGCCATGAAACAAAGGACGCAATGCGCTGCTATAGTCAAAACTTACTTTGCTTTGAACTGCAAGATGCAGATAGGCCAGTTTCAATGGTGAGATTTGTTGCACCAGATAAGCGTAGGTTTCCTGTGGTGAGCCGTCTTTCACATCATTAAAATTCATTTCAGGTGAAATCTTGATTCCCACTCTGTCACTACCAGCTTCTGTCGTCATGGCGGTTAAGACATCCATAATGAAGCGCGCCCGGTTTTCCAAACTGCCGCCGTACTGATCTGTGCGCTGATTTGTTTCGGAAGACAGGAATTGTTCCGGCAAATAGCCTGAAGCAGCATGCAACTCAACGCCATCAAAGCCTGCTTCCAGTGCGCGCCTGGTCGCCAGACGATAGTCTTCAATGACAGCAGCGACTTCAGCAGTGCTCAATGCGCGTGGCATTTCCAGTGCTTGAGGCCCACTCGCAGTAAATACGGTACCCGCAGGGAGAATGGCAGAAGGGGCCACTGGTGTCATCGCATCAGGCAACATGGAACGATGAGAAATACGGCCAGTATGCATCAGCTGTAAAAATATAATGCCGCCTCTGGCATGAACGGCCTGCGTTACTTTTTTCCAGGCATTCACTTGTGCATCCGTGTAGATACCAGGTGTGCGGACATAACCTTTGCCCATTGCAGAAGGGGCTGTACCTTCCGTGATAATAAGGCCCGCGTCTGCTCTTTGGGCATAATACAGCACAGTGGCATCAGATGGCACACCCGTGTCATCATCGGCACGTGAACGTGTCATTGGTGCCATGACAATGCGGTTGCGAAGTGTATAAGGGCCGACCTGGGTGGATGTGAAAAGTGGGGACATCGTGTTCTCCTTCATGTTTGGTGTGAAGGTGATACTACGCTGATCCATTGGTGGAATAAATGGGTATAATTAAAATCACTGATCTATATATGGATCAATGAAATTAAAACTAGCTTAATCAAAATCCACAAATCCTGGGGTTGTAAATGGAAATTCTTGCTTATATGCGTGAATTTGTCGAAGTGGCGAAAATGAAAAGTTTCCGTGCTGCGGCCCTGGCGCTTGATATGCCCATTTCCACAATTTCACGTCATATTTCTGATCTGGAAAAAATGGTGGGCCTGCGCTTGCTGCATCGCTCTACACGCAAGGTTGAATTAACCGATGCTGGCGAAGTCTATTTTATGCGTTGCCAGAGCATTGTCGCTGAGGCGCTTATTGCGCATGAAGCCTTGCGTGATCTTGCTGAGCGACCCACTGGAACACTGCGCGTATCCATGCCGGCCGATCTGACAATTGGTCAACTGGGGCCAGTACTGCGTGACTTCGCGAAGGCTTATCCGATGATTAATTTTGACCTGGATCTGTCGCCACGTCGCATCGATATGCAAACCGAGGCTTTTGACCTTGCTATACGCATAGGCCCCTTACCGGCGTCTTCATCTTCGCTGATCGCACGCCCGATAGCGGTGTTGCCGCGATATTTGTATGCATCGCCAGCGTATCTTAAAAACGCACCGCCACTCAAACACGCATCTGATTTGCTCCATCATGTGTTTTGTACGGTCTCCTCCAGTTCGCAACAACCGGACATGAAAGTCCTGCATCGTGGCGACGAGACCATCGAAGTCAAAGTCCCTACCCGTTTTGCTGTAAATAGCGTGGGCATGGCAAGGGTAATGGCCACATTGGGCATGGGTATTGCAGTCATGCATACAGAACTTGCACGTGACGAAGTTGCATCAGGCAAGCTGCGGCGCGTACTGCCAGAATGGAGCATGTCCCCATTGCAGGTGCATGTGATTACTGCTACCAGGCTGCTGCCCGCCAGAGCCAGACTCTTTATCGACTTTCTGAAAGAAAGAATGCGTGATTTTTCTGATTGAAATTCAAATCATTCCTGCCTTGGAAATTTCTTGACGCATATGTGGGCGTTATGTATCCCAGCGACCCGCAATGTTTTTCAGCAACTGGCTGATGGCCGCCAGTTGACGGTTTCTTGTACTGAGCAAACTGCTTTCACTACTGAATGCGGAGGTCTGCGCAATCACCACGTTCAGGTAACTCACAGTACCTGCGCGATATTGGTCCTGGGTGATTTCCAGATTGCGCTGTGCGGCCTGTACCGCTTCAGCTTGCAGTTGCGCCTCTTGTTGCAGTTGGGTATTCAGAATCAAATTATCTTCCACTTCCTGCAAAGCTGTCAGCACCACCTGGCGGTAGTTCGCAGTCAACTGCTCGGCATTGGCACGCGCTTGCGCACTGGCCAGTTTTCTTTGCCCACCGTCAAAAATGGCTTGCGTCAAACTGCTGCCCAATGACCAAAAAAGATGCGGTGCACTGATCAGATCTGACATGGATGTACCACGATATCCTCCACTTGCAGATAAGGACAGAGCTGGGAAGTAGGCGGCATCAGCAACGCCAATTTGCGAATAGGCTGTGGCAACGCGACGCTGCGCAGCCGCGATGTCTGGCCTGCGTTCCAGCAAGTTTGACGGCAGCATGACTGGTACTAGCGGTGCAACTGGTAGTGCATCATTATGGGTAATGGCCAGTGCCGCAGGCTGGGTGCCTACCAGTACTGCAATAGCGTGTGCCAACTGGGCGCGTTGCGCGGTCAGATCAGCCCGCTGCGCCTGGGCGCTCTTAAGCTGAGTCTGTGCCTGCAACAGATCACTGCGGCCTGCAACGCCACCGTCGTAACGGGCCTGGGTCAGCACGACTGAACGTTGATAAGCATCAATGCTACGGTCACTTAATGATAGCTGTGCATCAATGGTACGCAGGGAAAAATAAGTTTGCGTGAGCGTTGCCTGTGCTGAAAGCCGGGCTGAAGCAAGATCAGCCATGCTGGCTTGCAGGCTGGACTGTGCTCCGGCACTTGCTTGAGCCAGACGCCCCCACAGATCGACCTCCCAGTTCGCATTGGCAGTCAGCGAGAAGCTATTGCTGACATTGCCCGAGCCGCTGGAGATACCACTGTTGATGGCTGTAGCAGACGGCGTATTGCTGGGGCTACCTTCTCTTGTCGCGCTCAGGCCAGCAGAGAGGGTAGGGTACATGGCGCTACGACTGGCTTCCAGCACAGCGCGCGCATTGGCAACCTGAGCTGCGGCCACTTTGAGATTTTCATTATCGATCACGAGGCGGTTTTGCAAATCATCCAGCACCGGATCGTTAAAGAGTGTCCACCATTTATCGGACACAGTTACAGCGGCATTTGCTTGCTGCCACGCGCCAGTCTCCTTGAATTGCGCAGTGGCAGTCACTGGCGGAGGTGGGTCGACTTTGGTGATGGCACAGCCTGCCAATAGCAAGGCAGCAAAAATTGGGGTGCTGTATGGGCGATGGATAACTGAATTCATAAGCTACCTAGTGAGAAATAGGGATGGCAGGTTCGCCAGCGATGCCGTTCTGTGTTTTTTGACGCGGCGAGCGCTTTCTGCGCAACCTGTCCATCATGACAAACACCACAGGCGTTGTATATAAAGTGAGTAATTGACTCAGTATCAGGCCGCCAACAATGGCGATTCCCAGTGGTTGCCGCAGTTCAGCACCGTCACCACTACCAAGGGCAAGTGGAATGGCGCCAAAGATGGCAGCGAAAGTGGTCATCAGGATGGGGCGCAGGCGCAAACATGCAGCACGGAAGATAGCTCCACCAGCAGTGGCGCTGTAGGATCGCTGGCGGGTGATGGCAAAATCGATCATCATAATGGCATTCTTTTTCACAATACCTATCAACAGGATCACACCTATCAGGGCGATGATGGAAAAGTCAGTGCTGAACAATAGCAATGCCAGCAACGCGCCCACGCCGGCAGACGGCAGGGTGGACAATATCGTCACGGGATGTATCAGGCTTTCATACAAAATACCCAGCACCAGATAGACGGTGATGATGGCCGCGGCAATCAGTATGGGTTGCGAAGACAGTGACTGCTGGAAGGCATTTGCCGTTCCCTGGAAACTGCCGCGTACCGATATGGGCACACCCAGTTCTGCCATGGCATTGTTGATAGCCAGTGTGGCTTCAGATAATGAAACGTTCAGGGGCAGGTTAAAACTGACCGTGGATGCGGGAGAACCACTTTGGTGATTAATCGACAGCGGCGTATTCGTGGTTTCAAAACGTGCCAGTGCTGAAAGTGCTATCTGCTTGCCAGCATTGTTAGTCACATACAGTCGCTGGAAGGTAGCTGGCCCTTGAAGATAAGGGCTGGCCAGTTCCATCACTACGCGATATTGGTTGAGTGGATTATAAATGACACCAACCTGGCGCTGACCGAAGGCGTCGTTGAGCGTGGTATCGATCGCACTCATTGATACGCCCAGGCGTGCAGCAGCGTCGCGATCGATAACCAGCGAAGTCTGCATGCCTTTGTCTTGCTGATCGCTATTCACATCGGTCAACTCTGGTAACTGTGACAGAGCAGTGCGTATGCGTGGTTCCCAGGTACGCAGGGCGACCAGATCATCGGCCTGCAAGGTATATTGGTATTGGGCATTGGACTGGCGGCCGCCTATGCGTATATCCTGCACCGGTACCAAAAACAAATTGGCGCCTGGTTCATGCGCCAGCCTGCCGCGCAAACGTGCAATCACAGCATCTGCCGACAGCTTGCGTTCAATCAGAGGTTTGAGCGTGATGTAGAAATTGGCAGAATTGCTTTGCCCGCCACCAGTGGAACCGCTGACATTGGCCACTGCCGGATCAGCGCGGACGATCGCCACGAAGGTATCCAAGCGCTGTTGCATCATCTGAAATGAACTGCCCTGATCTGCCTGCACGTTGCCAACAATGACACCGGTATCCTGCTGTGGAAAAAAAGATTTAGGGATCGCTGTATACAGGTAAACATTCAGGACAATGACGCCCAGCAAGGCGATTAAGGCGACCGGCTGATGGCGCAGTGTCCATATCAACGTGTGACGATAGCCGCGCATGACCAGCAGGTTGAGTCTTGCTGTCATACGACCGATTCTGCTTTTTTGTCCCGGCTTTCTGGCCACATGCTGCTTTAATAAAACTGCTGCCATCATTGGCGTTGTGGTCAGCGACACCAGCATGGAAATCATTATGGCAGACGACAATACGACAGAAAATTCCCGAAACAGACGTCCGACCACGCCGCCCATGAGCAACAGCGGTATGAATACCGCCACCAGGCTCAAACTGATGGAAACAACGGTGAAGCCAATCTCACGTGCGCCTTTAAGTGCCGCTTCACGCGGGCTTAAACCTTGTTCGATATACCTGCTGATGTTTTCTGAAACGACAATGGCATCATCGACGACAAATCCCGTTGCAACAGTCAACGCCATCGCCGACAGATTATCCAGGCTATAGCCGCATAGATACATCACCCCCAAGGTACCTGCCAGTGACACCGGTACAGCAACTGCGGGTAACATAGTGGCACGCCAGTTGCGCAAAAATAGCAGTACAACCAGTATCACCAGACCGACAGCGATGGCAAGTGAACGCTCCACCTCCCGCAGCGAAGCGCGTATGGTTGGCGTGCGGTCGCTGATGACGTTGAGGTCTATCGCTTGCGGAATGGATGCCTGCAAACGTGGTAAGAGATCACGAACGCGCTCTACCGTTTCAATAATGTTGGCGCCTGGCTGTTTAAGCAGAAACAATACGATGGCCGGTTTCCCGTTAGCGATGCCATAGTTGCGTACATCCTGCACCGAATCGACTACCTCGGCCACATCACGTAACCTCACGGCTGCACCATTACGATAGCTAAGCACTACCGGCGCATATTCTGCCGCCGTTCGTGCCTGGTCATTGGCACCAATTTGCCAGGTGCTGCCACTTTCTTCTACTGAACCTTTGGGGCGATTGGCATTGGTAGCTGTCAGTGCTACCCGCACATTGTCCAGTGCTATGCCTTTTTGTGAGAGTTTGTCCGTGTCCAGTTCCACACGTACTGCGGGCAGGGCACCACCACCAACCGTCACCTGGCCGATACCCTCAACCTGGGCAAGCCGCTGAGCCAGTACGGTCGATGCAGCATCATACATTTGCCCACGTGTCAGTGTTGACGATGTCAGCGCCAGTATCATGACTGGTGCGTCAGCAGGGTTAACCTTTCTGTAGCTGGGATTGCTTGGCAAACCACTGGGCAATAAACTGCGGGCGGCATTGATGGCAGCCTGTACATCGCGCGCAGCACCGTCAATGTTACGGTTCAGATCAAACTGTAAAGTGATATTCGTTGAACCCAGTGATGAGCGCGAGGTGATCTCATTGACGCCGGCAATGCTGCCAAGTGCACGTTCCAGCGGGGTGGCAACTGTTGCTGCCATGGTGTCCGGACTGGCACCAGGCAGTGAAGCGTTCACTGAAATAGTGGGGAAATCGATCTGCGGCAATGGTGCAATGGGCAGCAACTGGAAACCGATGATGCCAGCCAGCGCCAGGCCTATCGTCATCAGCGTCGTGGCAACAGGTCTTGCGATAAAAGGCGCAGAAATATTCATAGACCGCTTTCTCGCGCTACTCTGGCTGCTTCACGTCGGTTACGCCATGCGCTAAGCTTCTGAGCCTGATGGGCAAATCCCAGATAAATGACCGGCGTCGTAAACAAGGTAAGCATCTGGCTGACGATCAAGCCGCCTACCATGGTTATTCCCAAAGGATGGCGCAATTCATGCCCGGCACCAGTACCCAGCATCAAAGGCAAGGCGCCCAGCAAGGCGGCCATGGTAGTCATCAGGATAGGGCGAAAACGCAAGAGGCAAGCCTGGTGTATTGCTGCACGCGGCTCCATGCCTTGTTCGCGCTCGGCATCCAGTGCAAAATCGATCATCATGATGGCATTTTTTTTGACAATACCAATCAGCAGCACAATACCAATGATGCCGACCACACCCAGATCCTGCCCCGCGATCAGCAGCGCAAGCAAGGCTCCCAGACCAGCTGAAGGCAGGGTAGATAAAATAGTAATCGGGTGAATATAACTTTCATACAGGACACCCAATACAATATACATGGTGATCACGGCAGCGAGAATCAGCAACAAGCTGCTGCTCAGTGATGCACGGAATGCTTCGGCAGCGCCCTGGAAACTGGTTTCCACGCTGGGTGGTAAATCCAGCTGTGCTTCTTCAGCCTTGATTGCATCGACAGCCTTACCCAAAGAAGCGCCACCCGCCAGGTTGAAAGACACCGTCACAGAAGGGAATTGCGCGACGTGGTTGATGGACAATGCCGCCGGTTTGCTGATCACCTGGGCGACAGATGTCAGCGGTATTTGCACTGTGCCTGAGCTACCTGTGGCTGATACGGCAATGCCAGGGACATATAAACCTTCAATTGCCGTTAACCCTGTCCGGGCATCCTTTGCGGCTTCCAGTACAACGCGATACTGGCTCGATTGGGTGTAAATGGTAGAAATCAGGCGCTGGCCAAAGGCATTGTAAAGTGCCGTATCAATACTCGCCACGGTGACCCCCAGACGACCGGCAGCCTCTCTGTCGATCTGGACGTAAGCCTGTTGTCCTTCATCCTGCAGGTCACTGGCAACATCAGCCAGTTGCGGTAATTTTTTCAAACGTTCAAGCAATTTTGTTGCTGACGACGTCAGATCGGCCGGGCTTGGTGAACTGAGCAGAAATTGATATTGGGTCTTGGAAATGCGGTCTTCAATTGTGAGATCCTGCACTGGTTGCATATAGGCTGTGATGCCAGGAATGTGTGAAGTGGCTTCATCAAGTCTGCGGATAATTTCTGACGCCGATGCCTGCCTTTGTGAGAAGGGTTTCAGCGTGATTTGCATGCGGCCAGTATTGAGCGTGGCGTTGGCACCATCCACGCCAATAAACGAGGCAAGGTGATCTACGTCAGGATCTTTCAGGATAGCTTCTGCTACTGCCTGCTGGCGTGTCGCCATGGCACCAAAAGAGGTGGTTTGCGTTGCTTCGGTAATAACCTGTATTAATCCAGTATCCTGTACAGGAAAGAAACCTTTAGGTACCCAGGTATACAAAATACCGGTCAATACCACCGTGAAGGCAAATACAAACAAGGTGGTACGCGGACGATCAAGCACCCAATTCAAGGCAGAACCGTAACGACTGACAAGTGCGTCAAAATTGCGCGCACTCCATGCGCCGAGACGTGAATGCTTGCGGTCATGCTCAGGTCGTAGAAGTCGTGCACTCATCATTGGCGTCAACGTCAATGAGACAAAGGCAGAGATCAGGATGGCGACAGCCAGGGTGATGGCAAATTCATGAAACAGGCGACCAACCACATCCCCCATGAACAGTAGCGGTATCAGCACGGCGATCAATGACACCGTCAGGGAAATAATGGTAAAACCAATTTGCTTGCTGCCCTTTAGGGCGGCCGCCATCGGCGATTCGCCTTCTTCCACGAAGCGGGCAATATTTTCTATCATGACGATCGCGTCATCAACGACAAAACCGGTAGAAATTGTCAAGGCCATCAACGTCAGATTGTTGATGGAAAAACCGGCCAGATAAATGACTCCAAAGGTGCCAACCAGTGACAGCGGCACCGCAACACTGGGGATGACGGTAGCGCTGGCGCTACGTAAAAACAGAAAAATCACCATAACCACCAGGACGATGGAAAGCAATAATTCAAACTCGGTATCATCAACCGAAGCACGTATTGTTGTCGTGCGGTCAGCAATGATCTGCACGTCGACCGAGGCAGGAAGTGAGGCTTTCAATTTTGGAAGTAAGGCCTTAACGCGATCCACGGTCTGGATCACATTCGCGCCAGGCTGACGCTGTACATTCAAAATAACGCCGGGTGTACTGTCAGCCCATGCGGCCAGACGCAGATTTTCTGCATCATCGACAATCTGCGCAATATCACGCAGTCTGAGCGGGTTGCCGTTTTTCCAGGCAATGACCAGGTTTTGGTATTCAGCCACAGATTTCAACTGATCATTGGCGTCAATCGTCGACGCACGCTGCGCTCCATCAAAGCTGCCTTTTGCCTGATTCACATTAGCGGCAACAATCGCAGAGCGTATATCATCCAGCGACAAGCCCAACGATGCCAGCGTTTGCGGATTGGCCTGGATGCGCACAGCAGGTCTTCGACCGCCGGCAATACTGACCAGGCCAACGCCATCAACCTGTGACAGCTTTGGCGCCAGACGGTTCTCAGTCAGATCGTGAAGCTTGATGACTGGCAGGGAAGGGGATGTAATCGCAATCGTCAGTACAGGCGCATCCGCAGGATTGACCTTGCTATAAATTGGTGGCATGGGCAAATCACTGGGCAATAAATTGCTGCCGCCATTGATTGCCGCTTGCACTTCCTGCTCGGCCACATCCAGTGATAAACCCAAAGAGAAGCGCAATGTGATCACTGAGGCGCCACCAGAACTGGTCGACGTCATTTGATTCAGGCCTGGCATCTGGCCGAACTGTCTTTCCAAAGGTGCCGTAACCGTAGTTGACATGACATCCGGACTGGCGCCTGGGTAAAGTGTAGTCACCTGTATGGTCGGATAATCAACTTCAGGCAATGCTGACAAAGGCAGCAGGCGATATGCCAGAAAACCCGCCAGCATGATCGCCACCATCAGCAAAGATGTGGCGACCGGGCGTTCGATAAATATTCGTGAAGGATTCATGGTGGCTATCCAGTTTTACTTGGATGCGGCTGCGCTGCTGGCAGGTGAGTCTGCCGGTTTATTTCTGCCATGTTTTCCGCCGCCATCTTTACCTGTGCGTGCAGGAGCAGTCGCACCAGCACGCTGTTTGGGATCAGCCGCAATCACTTCTACCTTCGCCCCTTCACGCAAACGGTCTACGCCATCGATGACCACTTTTTCACCTGGTTTCAACGGGCCTTCAATTGCCATCCAGTCGCCATCGACGGTTCCTGGCGTCACGATGCGGGTGCTGACAGTGCTGTCTTCATTTACCACATACAGATAGAAGCCCTGAGTGCCACGCAATACCGCAGACGGTGGAACGGCAAGCACATTGTTCAGTGTATCAAGTTGTAAAGTCACGGTGACTGCCTGGTTAGGGAACAGCGCATCGTCTGCATTGGCAAACACAGCTTTTACTTTGATAGTGTCAGTCGTCACATCAATCGCATTGTCAACGGTGGCAACTCGACCTGTGGCCAGTGCGCGCTTGCCGCTGCGATCCCAGGCATTGACAGCCATTTCCTCGTTCGCGCGCAAACGTGCGGTGATCGTGGGTACATTGGCAGATGGCACTGCAAATACCAGGGTAACAGGGCGTGTTTGATTGATGATGACGATGCCGTTCGCATCAGAAGGTTGTACCACATTGCCAATGTCTACCTGTTTAAGGCCCGTTCTGCCGGCGATGGGTGCAAGTACGCGTGTATAAGACAACTGCAGTTTCGCGCTGGCGACTGCCGCCTGATCAACTTTGACCGTGCCTTCCAGTTGATGCACCAGTGCCTGTTGTGTATCAAGCTGCTGCTTGGGGATGGCATCTTTGCTCAGCAGATCACGATAACGTGCCAGATCAATATTGGCATTGTCCAGTTGTGCTTTATCCCTTGCCATGGCCCCTTCAGCCTGACCAAGGGTAGCTTCATAGGCGCGTGGATCAATCTGCGCGAGCAATTGACCAACGCTGACTTGTTGGCCTTCCACAAAATTCAAACGCTGAAGAACACCATTAACCTGAGCATGTACGACGGCTGTATTCGATGCAGTGACGCTACCTATGGCATTAATCATGACCTTGATGTCTTGCCGGCGCACCGCTTGCACTGACACTGGTTGCACGGCATTGGCACCACCAAACCGCCTTCCACCACCATTTACACCAGGCGCGCCGGGTGCAGCTTTTGCAATCGCAGAGGCGGGATCGGTATTGGCCTCAGTACGAGATTTCCACCAAAAAAAACCGCCGACAACAATCAGTACCAATATTCCCAATAGCAACAACATGCGTGACTGAATACGTCCTGCTTGGTAGGGCAAAACCCGGACACGTTGGAAGCAGGTGGCTTTCGCAGCCAGGGCAATGAGTTTATTGTTCATATTATTATCGGTAGTGGCAAATGATTAATTTTTTCAGCTTACACCTATCAACTATCGGACTGGTAGCCGTTTTGGCATGTCTGACAGTCACAGTAGCAGAAAGAACAATCGGGGAATAGCCACTTTAAGCCCGTCTGTCATGATCCTGATGATCAAAATCATTGCCATTCCGTAGGCGTTCTTTCCTGTTTGGTGCAGTGCGTAAATAATACGACAGCATTATGGCGTGTTGTTGCGTTACCAATGTTACCTAATGTATTGATTTAATTCGTATTGAAACGGGAATCGTTTTTTCTGCTGCCAATTGACATGCTGAGCACTTCTTTTTAGCAGCGTCGATGTCTAAATATAAGAGTTGAGGTCTACACCATGGCGTCCTCGAACCACGTTTCACACGATATGTTCAATATGAGGCAGAGGATCTGGCTAAGAGATCGTAACCGCAAGCGGACCATTGCGACAACATGACCAGCCGTTATTGCCTCATACACACAAGCTTAGTCGTATGGTTCTAAACTTGATGTTATTTTAATGAGAATGATTCACATTTACATTATTCATGTATTCTAGCTAAATATCTGCATTCTGCAATGCTTGTCAGTAGCCCTTCCATAAGGACGTCTTACCATGTACCAACGAAAGTTCAGTTCACTGCGCAAACAGCCAGCACGCTCATTGTGGTTGGTTTTTGCCATGGCGGTATTGCTGGCACCTGCATTTGCACATGCCGATGAGATTGAGGTCGATGTCAACCGTGTACTCAAATTATTCGACGTACCAGGCATCTCTGTAGCCATAGTCCAGGACGGTAAAGTGCTGGTTGCATGCGGATTTGGCGTGCGCAAGCTAGGGGAGGCCGCCCAGGTTGATAGCCAGACTCTTTTCGAGATCGCCGCCAATTCCAAGGCCTTCACGGCGGTAACTTTAGCGATGCTGGTAGATGAGGGCAAGCTTGCTTGGGACGACCCCGTCATCAAACATCTACCTGACTTTCAGATGTATGACCCTTACGTTACGCGCGAGATGACCGTCCGGGACCTGCTGAGCAATCGCAGCGGTTTGGGAGAAGCCGTGGGCGACTTGATGTGGTGGCCGTCATCGACCTTTAGCACTGACGAAATCGTTCATAACCTGCGTTTTCTTGCTCCGGCTACGAGCTTTCGAAGTGTCTACACCTATGAATATTTGCCGTACATTGTTGCTGGCAAGCTTATTGCTGTGAAGACGGGCAAGCCGTGGGGTGCCGCTGTACGCGAGCGAATTTTTACACCTCTGGATATGAAGCGCACAACTGCGAGCCTGACGGAAACAGCAAGCATGGCCAATCTGTCCTCGCCGCACGCCAAAACTGATGGCAAACTTTCGGTCATTAAATCGATGCCTATGGAGAATGCGGCAGGAGCGATGGGCATCAATACCAGCGCAGAAGACATTGCCAAGTGGATGATGCTGTTGCTTGATGGCGGCAAGTTAGGAACTGCGGATATGAATGGCAAGGAACGCCGCCTGTACAGTGCAGCGCAGTCGCGGGAGATGTGGACACCGCAAATACCGATCCGTGTCAGCGAACCCAAGCCACAATTGGCAGCAACCAGATCGAACTTTGCTGCCTCCGGACTGGGCTTCGAATTACGCGATTATCACGGCTTGATGTTGGTAACACACCGCGGCTGGCAGTTCGGATTTTATTCTGTGGTGGCAATGGTGCCGTCTGCGAAACTGGGCATTGCTATCATGACCAATGCTGAAAGTGGCCCGGCCTTGAACGCATTAAAATATCAGTTGCTGGACCGCTATCTGGACATGCCGAAAAAAACGGATTGGATCGCGACGTACAATGAGCTTACTGCCAAGGCCCAGGCGGAAGAAGTACAAGAAAAGAAAGACGAGAAGAGCACAGTGAAATCCAGTCCTTCGTTGGCGTTGACGGCCTATGATGGCGAATACCGTGACCCTTGGTACGGCAGCGCCACAATTAAAATGGCGGGTACCAGGCATGTGCTGAGTTTTGCCAGAACGCCTGGTCTTACCGGCGAGCTAAAACACTTTCAGAACGATACCTTTATCGTTCGCTGATGCATACGTCACCTTCTCGCTTCGCGATGGTCGCATTGATCGCATGTCGATTGCACCAATTTCAACCGAGACTGACTCAAGTTTTGATTTCGCTGACCTTGTATTCCGCCCTATAAAGGTAGTCGACACAAGATAAGTTCGACAAATGCTGAATTTCAGCAAATCATCTCGAGCTTGTTTGCGCCCTGGCGGTCGTTTGCAATTCCGGATGTTCACTCAGCAGTTGTCCTTGCATGGCAGAGATGCGGCGTAGCTTTTCCTCACCCTTGGCTATATCTGCCGGTGTCATGCCCATATCGCGTGCACGGGCAATTGCTTCACGCAGCCGCGGTATTTCGTCATTTGCTGCCTGTACGTAGGCCGCATACAGGCGAGTGTTTTGTCGTGTCTCATATGCTTGATAGGCTTTGGGATCAGCCAACTCTGCGGCATCAGGCATTTCCTGGACGATCTGGTTATGCAGTACGGGGGGCGTGCGTGGATCGCCTTCGCGAGTAGCAGCCAGGCTCTGAGCGGCAGAAAGCTGTGGCCCCATCGGTAACAATGGTACGAATTTTCTTTCTTCAACTCGTTCTGGAAATGGTGGCGGCCATGAACTTGACCGCAATTGTTTGGGATTATCTAATTCCATGGTACTGGATGGGGCAAGCGTGGTTTGTTGCAGGGCTTTCATGTCTTCAGGCTGCGGCCAGAATTGCCAGGTAATAAGGCCAGTCGTTACAAGAATCGCAGCCGCGATGAAGATATCCTTGTTCATGATTGCGCCACCCCGTCAGTTAATTAGTTCGTCAATGCGACCTGGTTGATCTCTATCCTGGCGTTTTTGCGCAATTTCGCCTGTAAGGATGACAACTGGCGAACGGCTTTGTCCTGCGCTATTGCCTGACTTGCCTGATAACGCACGGTTTCTGATGCTGGATCCTGATAGCCTTCATTGCGGTTTTCCACCAGTACGATTTCCCAATACGCTTTCTCGTCTGGCGCTACGGCGGCACGAACAGGTGGAGATATCTTGCCCGGTTCCTGCATGTAGGCCAATTGCTCCAGCCAGGACAATTGCCCTTTGTGGTGAATGACACCCAGATCCCCACCTTGCGCTGCATCAGCTGCGGTCGAATACTGCTGCGCCAGTTTAGCGAAATCGACTCCCTGGCTTGCCAGTTCTGCGACCCGCCTGGCCAGTACCTCGTTATCAAGACGGATATGGCGTGATTTGACCGAAACAATACGTCTGAATTCTTCTTTGTGGGCGCCGAAGTAGGCCTGAATTTCTTTTGGCTTCACTTCAGCAGCGAGCTGGTTCAACAGCTTACTTTCGGAATCGGTATCAGCCCCTATGCCATGCAGGCCCATGATCGCTCGTGTTGTATTTTGCTCTTCCAATGCCTGCCTCAAATCGCTTAGCGCCAGCTCACCAAAACGCTGGCGCGCCCATTCAATTACATACAGGTTGGCCAGATAGAGTTGTGCCTGTTGTCGAATGAAATCACGATTGCGGTTAAAAAATTCCACCCGGCCCTGCACATTCTGCCGACGAAATATGGCGTACAGGCTGATGTCGACGGCAGGCGCAAAGTTGCAGCGCAAGACCGGGACATGAGCGGCGATAGTCTGCTGTGCCGGGCTTAGCGTATAGTCAAGCATCACCCTGTTTTTAGGACCAAAAACCTTATTGAGTTCTTCTTCATCCAGTTTTCCCTTTTCCTGGACTAGCGCGTCCAGCCTGCCGCCTGGAAGTTTGTTGATGGCGGTCTCCAGATCCTTGTGATAGATAGTTCGCAAATAGCCGCTCAACTGATTATCCAGCGTCACGTCTGGTTCAAAGGCCACCCGCCGGGATGATTGCAATTCTTCTTCGGCAAACCGGCCACGAACCGCTCCAGCGAGCAGGCGATTGCGGATAATATTGTCGAGAATATCGACACGCCTTGTTTTGGGATTCTCCAATTGCGCTATCTGGGCAAGCACGTCCAGTGTCAGCTTGTAGACAGGCTTACCATCCAGACGTGCAGCCAGTTCAGGCTGTAGTGTCGTCTGAATGGCCATCATAGAGGGAGCAATGTCCACTGCAATTGCAGCAGTAGACATTGCCAGACAAAGTACAGATAGGCAAGCCATGCCGCCTGTAACGCCCATTTTTTGTAGCGAGCTGCGGCCCTGTCTGTACATGGTATGCATCAGCTATTCAGGCGATTCGCTGCACGGTTCAGTACATGAACCAACATGGCAATTGCGTGCGGTACGACCAGGCGACCAGTACGAATGCGGTCATTCTGGTCGGTTGATGAGAGCACGATACCACCATTCTGATAAGAGTAAGTGCCGCCTTGTGTCAGCAATTGACGGATGTCGGTAGCATTGGGAGCCAGCGGCGTGAAGTCAGCCATGGCTGCTGCGACCAGCGCCGGGTCATTCAGGTTCTGGCTGTCGTAGTAGCTATTGACCCATTGCTCCCATCCTGCATGATTGCGGGCCGACGTGGTCCAGGTATGGTGGGGCTGCAGCAAGTCAGTAGAGTGCATGACAAAGCCAAGGCTTTGCAGGCTAGGGCTGGTCAAGAACTGTTGGAACCAGTATTGCGCCAGGTTATCAATGGGCTGGAAGGGGATTTTTTCAAAATCAGCATATTGGCTGGGCGTAGAGTAACCTCCCAGACGGTAATGCGCCTCTGTAACACCATAAGTATTGTACTTGCTGTTATCTCCAAACCAGCCCTTCATACCACCTGCACCATCATCGAGATAGTCGCCAACCAACCAGGATGCTGCGAGATTGTCTATATCTCCTGCTACGGTAAGCTTGGCATAGTTATAGCCGCCAAAAGGATTGCCGTGCACATCAGGGCCAGCGGTATGATTTTGAAAATGCCAGTAAGAAGTGTATTTGACTATGCTTTGCGCCGCACCCCAGATCGGTGCCAATTGGCAATCACCGGTAATCGCCCCGCAGATATAAGTATCGGCAAAATCATCCACGTCGTAGGCACCCTGGCCCATGGCCGCAGCGAACTGATCCGCCGTATAACCAGCACGCGCCAAACCACTTACCAGTGCTCTATAGTTGGTTTTGTCAGGATTGTTTTTCATAAAAGTCACGGCGTCGATGGCGATACGACGGTGAGTCTCTTGCAGGAACGCATGTGCAGGCGAGAAACTACAAAGCAGGGCGGCGATAGTGGCCAGCTTGAAAACAGATTTCATAGAACGTCCTTCAGGTTTAATTTTTGAAAAGGAGCGAAACTTGGACCGGTAATTGATTACCGCTACAACCCCCGTTTTTCTAATTTCTGAATTGGGAATTTGCAGCAAACACAAATATTGATAATTAAACAATCTCAGTGCATTAGCTTTTTAACATGATCGCTAGCGAAAATCTTAGTATTTTCTCTAGAATGTGACCTCTAGTCTTTCGTAATCAGCACGTCACTTCTTTCGCGTAGATATGAAAATAAATCAATATCAAATCGGCACCAGGGAGTTATGGGGTACAGGACACACATGCGTAGTCATGCCATGACGCTTAGCCGGATATCAAAGCCTGCACATCGTGCTTAATGCAGTGGCATTGCTGTTACTGGCTGGATAGGCCTCTGCTTCTGTGCCGCTTGGCTGGAAAGCAAGCAATTTGACGAGTAGGGGAGTTGTAACGGTAATCCCCCCATTTTTAACCACAGCTAAAAGTAGCACTATGCTGCAATGGCGAGTTTTTGTTTCGGAGTAGACCCTCCCAAGGCCATGTTAGGCCGTTCGTGATTGTACGTCCAAAGCCATCGTGTGGCGAAATCCTGCACCTCATCCACAGTATCAAACAGATGATGCGCTAGCCAATCGTAGCGCACGGTCCGGTTATAGCGTTCCACGTAGGCATTTTGCTGTGGTCGTCCTGGCTGGATATATTCAATCCTGATCCCGCGTCGATCAGCCCAGGCTCTCAAGTGGGTGCTGACGAATTCTGGACCATTGTCGCACCGTATCGCCATCGGTTTTCCGCGCCATTCTATGATGTTGTCCAAAGCACGTATAACACGCACCGTCGGTAGTGAGAAGTCGACCTCAATGCCCAAGCCTTCACGGTTGTAGTCGTCTATCACATTGAATAAACGGATACTACGACCATCAGCCAGTTGGTCATGCATAAAGTCCATGGACCAGGCCTGGTTCATTGCTT
>NZ_JBMPPL010000009.1:0-228608 GCF_049339485.1 Undibacterium sp. TJN19 | reverse complement strand
GACTCCTACATCCGCTGGTATAACGAAAAGCGTATCAAGATTTCCCTCGGTTCACTTAGTCCCATGGAATACCGTGAGAGCCTAGGACTTATAGCATAAACCAGTCCAAGTTTTACGCTGCACCCCCCGCTGGTCATAATTCAGCGCGAACTAACAGCTGCGCCTCTAAACCCCATTCAAGAAGTACTAGCCGCTTTTGATTGCGACTTCTTATCTTCCGCCGCAGTCTTTTTAGCTGGAGCTGGAGCTGCTGCTGGTTGGGTGCTTTCTGACAGGCGGTTATTGGATTGTTGCAGTATTTGCAAATGCACGGATGCGCGGTCTACGCCGCTTCTGTCTAGCTGCACTGGTGCTTGCTGTGTGGCGGCGGGTGCTTGCGTTTCTTGCATTATTTCCTGATCAGGTTTGTTTTGTTGCTCGAATTGCGTGGGGACGGATGCCATCAAAGTATAGTCCTGGCTAAATGCCAGGCTGGCGAGCATGGATGTCGAAAGCAAAAACAAACCGATGGATTTTTTTAACATGATTGCCTGCAAGATAATAAATACCGCAATGGATGCTCAATAAAGGGAGACAACAAATCAGAAATACAATGTTTTTAACCGAAAACTCTTAAAACTGTAGATATTAAACCAACAACTGCGGTTTTTTGTGTGCATGCAGTTTTGCCTGCTGAACTTGTGCATTTTGCTGGTCTACAGCAAGTTTTTCTTCTTTGCTCAGGCGTTTTGCCGCAATGAAGACGGTTTGCATTGTATTGCCAGCTTGCTCTGCATCGTAAGCAATTTTTTGTTGTTCTGTCAGCCTTTGCGCTGTTATTGTGACTGTAGAAGTTTCAACTTCTGCGTTAAGCTTATTAATATATGTAGCTGCAGACACTATGGTAGCAGCAAATACGCCAATGGTTAAGAGTGTTAAATTAGTTTTCTTGACGATGTTCATGGTGTTTCTCCTTTAGAAGGCATTTGGTCTTGCGATGTAAGCACTTTAAGGAAATGTAAGGGGGCCTGCCATGCGTTTGCGATGAAATGCTGAAACTGAGGGATGAAATTCAAGAAATGAAACATGAATGGCAAATAATCAGGCATAAAAGCAAAGTATTTTTTACAATGCACAAGTTGCAAGGTACAAGGTGGCGACAGGGGTCGCCCATCATTTCGGAGCAGGCATGGCATTAAAGCGGGGTGGATTATCTCTAAGACTGGGTTATTGCTTGTGTTTGGCTCTGCTGGCTGCTTTTTGCTCGTTGCCCGCGCAGGCACAATTGCCCTTTTGGGGTGATTATCCGGCTTTGCCCAGACCCGCGGCTGGCAGCACTGAACCTGCCGACAAGTCACCAGATCCGCTACGCATGTTGGAATCGCTCAGCGATGCCCAGGTGCGTGCATGGATGAAAAAGCAGACAGACTTCAGCAATGCGGTGTTGTCGCGTATCAGTGGTCGTGATGCCTTGTTGAAAAGGCTTAAAATTTTGCAGGCGACCAATTTCAGTTCAGGCAGTTTGATTGAAACGCGCGGCAACCAGTTTTTTGTTAGCATTGCTGCCGACAACCGATCCCGCGTTTTCATGCGCAATGCGGCTACCAATGGTGAACGGCTCTTGCTGCTGGCGGAGCCGGGACAAACCGTGGATTTCTTCTCGCCATCTGCTGATGCAGCTTATCTGGCGGTCGGCCTTGCCAGGGCAGACGCCTCCGGGCGTGTGCGTCACAGCTTGCGTATCATCAAAACGTCAGATGCCAGCATGCTCAAGGAAAATATCGACAGCATTGCGCCTGACGTACAGAGTGTTGCGTGGAAAGCCGATGGCAGCGCGATTTTTTACCGCAAAGCAGCTTTGAAGCCAGGTGCTGACAAAGGGGCGGTGTGGCAGCATATGCCGGGCCGCAAGGTGGAAGAAGACATGCCCCTGATTGGGCCGGGCGTTAGCAAATTCAGGAGGTTTGCCGCAACGGATATGATTACCATCAAGAGCGCTGCTGGCTCAGCTTATTTGCTGGCCGAGGTGCAGCATGGCAGCAGCCTCGATCGTAGCCTGTACCTGGTAAAGCAAGACCAGTTGAAGGCCGCAGCCACGCCATGGCAGCGCCTCAGTAGCCCTGCCGATAAAGTCCGGGATGCCTGGCTCGCTGGGGATAACCTGTATCTGCTCTCTGCCAAAAAGAAGCTGACTGGCGCGATTCTCAAACTGGATTTGAAAACAGCCCAATTGAGTGCGGCAAAAGAATTTGTCGCTGCCAGCACAGATGAATTGCTGGGTCTCGCCGTCTCAAAGTCGAGCGTGTATTTGCATGCGGCAGAAGCCGGTTACAGCAAGCTGATCAAGATAGACCTGGCGAGTGCAAAGAGGGAAGAACTGGCTTTGCCATATAACGGCCGTATCAGTCAGTTAAGTGCCGACGCAGACAATGAAGGTGCCCTTTTTGTATTGGAAGCTGCCAATGCAGCGCCTTTGTCGTATCGTGTATTGGCTGGCGGGCAAATCAAGAATATTGAGATTTTACGCCCTACGCAATTAGGTTTTCACCGCATGGCAAGTAAGAATTTGAGCGTTACCTTGCCAGGTACAAACAAGACTGTTGCCATGACCGTGCTGTACCCGCAAGGTATGGAGCTTGATGGCAAACATGCGTGTT
Organism: Undibacterium sp. TJN19; assembly: GCF_049339485.1. Classification (NCBI taxonomy): domain Bacteria; kingdom Pseudomonadati; phylum Pseudomonadota; class Betaproteobacteria; order Burkholderiales; family Oxalobacteraceae; genus Undibacterium; species Undibacterium sp. TJN19. Next base: position 225,972 of record NZ_JBMPPL010000009.1, on the reverse strand, counting down.
TATTGATGCTGGAAACCGGCACTGGCCTTGCTAGGCTGGCGAAATTTGAAGCACAAAGGCTGGCCTGGCTGGAACAGGATGCCATGATTGCCATTGTCTATGTGCCGGATGTCCCCGCCGTAAAAAAGACTTCGTCAAACGAGGGTGTTGATGAACTTCTGGCTGGCGCAGACTATCTGATCAGCGAAGGCTACACCAGCGCAAAAAAACTGGTTGCTCAGGAAGAAAGGCCGGGCAAGCGCCTGATGGCGACGATGATCAGCCGCAGGCCTGACTTGTTTGCGGCAGTTCAAGGCACGAATCTTTTATCCGAACCCGTGCCTGCCACCAAAAGCAGGAAGGCAAGCCCGGCTTTGCGCGCAAAAGAAACTGCAGACAATGCTTACCTGAATTTGCGTGATGGCGAAAACTATCCAGCTTCGCTGTTATCTGCGCGTTTTGCTGTGAGTGATGCGCCGGTCTGGATGACAAGCAAGTTTGCAGCACGCTTGCAGATGGCAAATGCAAACAAGACCAGACCTGCCTTGTTCAGGACGGATTTTGCAACATCGTGGAAAGCCGATGGGCTGACGGAGCAGGCTGACACCTGGGCTTTCTTTCTGTGGCAGACCGGGCAAAAGGGCTTTTCGCTGACGCCGTGATGTCATCATAAAAAACGGCCGCTTCAGGCAACTGAAGCGGCCGTTCATGCCTTAACAGGCGGGTAAGTCACTTAGCAGGCAGCGTGATTGACCGTGACGACGTGTATCGCCAGGCCACCCAATGAAGTTTCCTTGTATTTGTCCTGCATGTCAGCTCCGGTCTGACGCATGGTTTCTATCACATCGTCCAGGCTCACATGATGGGTGCCATCACTGCGCAAGGACAATGATGCGGCCGTAATCGCTTTTACCGCTCCCATGCCATTACGTTCTATGCAGGGGATTTGTACCAGGCCGCCGATCGGGTCACAAGTCATGCCCAGATGATGTTCGATGCCAATTTCAGCGGCTGACTCGATTTGTTCATTGGTGCCGCCCAGTGCTGCCGTCAATCCCGCAGCAGCCATGGCGCAGGCCACGCCGACTTCGCCCTGGCAACCAATTTCAGCACCTGAGATGGAGGCATTGGTCTTGCACAACATGCCAATTGCAGAGGCCGCCAGCAAAAAGTTGCGTATGCCTTGTTCGGGATGACTCGGTTTACAGTCTTCAGCGTAATAACGCAATACCGCAGGGATGATGCCTGCCGCACCATTGGTTGGCGCTGTCACTACACGGCCACCAGCGGCGTTTTCTTCGTTCACCGCCATCGCATACAGGCTGACTCTGTGCATGCCATCATGCGGCAGTACGTCAGCAGTTTCATTGGCTGTGCGCCACAGATTGGCAGCGCGGCGTTTGACATGCAGGCCGCCTGGCAATTCGCCGGACAATTGCAGGCCACGTGATATGCAACCTTTCATGACAGACCAGATCTTGTCCAGGCCAGCATTGAGTTCGTGTTCTGAGCAATACACGCTTTCATTGGCGCGTAGCATATCCGTGATTGACAAGCCGGTGCGCTGACCGTGTGCCAGCAATTCAGCCATGGTGGCGAACGGGTAGGGTAGTGGTTTTCTGCCTTCAGTATTGCCAGAGGCAGGATTGGCCAGTTCTTCAGCCGAATAGATAAAGCCGCCGCCGGTTGAGTAATAAATCTTTTCAAAGCTGCTGCCATCGTTGCGGCTAAGCGTAAATTTCATGCCATTGGGATGACCAGGCAAGACTTCACGTTTGTGCCAGAGGATGTCGGTGGCAATATCAAATTTAACCGGGTATTCACCCAGTAAATGCATCTTGCCTGAGCTGGCCAGTGCGGCCAGTTTCTCATCCACACTTTCAGGCACGATATCTTGCGGGGTTTCGCCCATCAGACCCAGTAGAACGGCCTTGTCGGTGGCATGGCCATGGCCGGTCAAGGCCAGTGAACCATATAAGGCAACCTGCACTTTGCTGGCCTTGTACAGATCGGCAGATTCAAGCAAGAAGCGGCGGGCAGCCAGCATCGGTCCTACCGTATGGGAACTGGATGGGCCCACGCCTATCTTGAATAACTCGAATACACGCATGTCCATCAGTTCACCTCTTTATACTTGTGCTTGTCTCTGTTGATTTTATGCAGCCTTGCCCAACTCCTTCTGGCCGACACGGATGTTCTTGAGCATGTCTTCCACCAGTTGTTGCAGGCCTACTTGTGCTTGCCAGCCCCAGTCTGTGCGCGCTACGGTATCGTCCAGGCTCTGTGGCCAGGTGGCAGCGATAGCCTGACGGCTGTCTGGCGCGTAGTGTATGCTAAATGCAGGCAAATTTTGTTTGATTGCAAACGCTAATTCCCGTGGATTAAAGCTTAATCCGGCCACATTATAGGCAGAACGTATAGAAAGTTTGGTCGCAGGCGCATCCATCAGCGAAATCGTCGCCCGTATCGCATCAGGCATATAAATCATTGGCAGGGTGGTTTCTTCTTCCAGGAAGCATTCATAGGCTTCACCACGCAAGGCAGAATGGAATATCGCAATCGCATAGTCGGTCGTGCCGCCGCCCGGGGGTGATTTATAGCTGATGATGCCAGGATAACGGATGCTGCGTACATCGACGCCATATTTCTGGAAATAGTATTCGCACAGCCGTTCGCCTGCCAGTTTGCTGATGCCGTAGATGGTCGTGGGGTCCATGACCGTATATTGCGGCGTATTGACTGCTGGCGTGTTGGGGCCAAAGGCAGCAATCGATGAAGGCCAGAAAACTTTCAACGGTTTGCCAGTTTCGCCACGCAGGCGGGCCAGTTCCAGGATATTGAGCAAGCCATCCATGTTCAATGTCCAGGCTTTCAATGGTGCCTGTTCACCTGTGGCAGATAACAGCGCTGCCAGTTGATAGACCTGGGTGACTTCATATTGTGCAACGATTTGCGCCAGCCGGTCTGTATTCAATACATCAATGACTTCATAGATTTTGGCACCATACAGGCTGCTGGCGCTGATGTCGGCAGCAATGACATTGTCTGCGCCATGCTGGGCTGCCAGGGCCTCTACCAGTTCGCTACCAATCTGGCCGTTGGCACCGATGACTAAAATACGTTCCATGATTTTCCTTAATGATGATCTTAAATAATCTTCAGTTCGCGGCCAGCTTGCGCAAAGGCTGCCAGGGCGGTGTTCAGTTGTTCAGTCGTGTGTGCTGCGGATAACTGTACGCGCACGCGTGCTTGCCCCATTGGCACTACCGGGTAAAAGAAACCCGTGACCAATACGCCCAGTTCATACAGGCGTGCAGCAAATTTTTGTGCTACCGGGGCATCAAACAACATCACCGGCACGACTGGATGCGTGCCTGGCTTGATGGTAAAGCCCAAAGCTTCGATCTCGTGGCGGAAATGCGCCGTATTGGCATGCAAACGGTCACGTAATTCTGTCGACGACGACAAGCGCTGCAATACAGATAAAGACGCACCCGCTATGGATGGGGCCAGCGTATTTGAAAACAGGTAAGGGCGTGACTTCTGACGCAGTGTATCAATCACTTCTTTGCGCGCCGCAGTAAAGCCACCCATTGCACCGCCCAGGGCTTTGCCAAGTGTGCCGGTAATAATATCTATGCGTCCCAGCACATTGTGGTGTTCATGGGTACCACGGCCGGTTGCGCCCATGAAACCGGAAGCATGGCATTCATCAATCATGACCAGGGCGTCGTATTTGTCTGCCAGGTCGCAGATTTTATCCAGTTGGGCAATCGTGCCATCCATGGAAAAAACACCATCGGTCACGATAATGCGATGGCGCTTGTCTGCCGCTGCAATCAGTTGCGCTTCCAGGTCAGCCATGTCGTTGTGCTGGTAGCGAAAACGTGCAGCCTTGCAAAGACGTATGCCGTCGATGATGGATGCATGGTTCAGGGCGTCGGAAATGATGGCGTCGTTTTCATCGAACAAGGGCTCAAAAACACCGCCGTTGGCATCAAAAGCCGCAGCGTAGAGAATACAGTCTTCAGTACCCAGGAAGGCCGACAAGGCGGTTTCCAGTTGTTTATGGACAGTTTGCGTGCCGCAAATGAAGCGGACAGAAGACAGGCCATAACCATATTGCTCGGTTGCTGCAATCGATGCCTGCACCATGGATTCATCACCAGAGAGGCCCAGATAATTGTTGGCACACAGGTTGATCAACTGGCGGCCATCGTCGCAGGTAACTTCGGCACCTTGGCGGGAAGCAATGACACGTTCTGGCTTATAAAGGCCTTGCTGACGCAAATTATCAAGATTTGTTGTTAAGTTGCTCAGAAAATTCTGTCTGGACTGGTTCCCGCTCATGCCTGCCTCCGAAATTGTTTTGGCTAATTGCCTGTATCTGTTGATACTTATGATCTTTGCACTGTTACACTTACTGTTGCACTGGTGTCAAAGATTTCTTTGATTGTTTGATTAATTCGATATGAAGAACTAAAGTTCAATATATCGAATATTAAAGCAGCTTTTTTAACGATGCAAGAGTCTCTATGAAAAAAGTTTTACCGAATACCCCGCCGGAAGTGGGCGCGACTTTGCAAAAAATGCGTCTTGAGCGAGGGCTGACATTGGAAGACCTGTCGCGTACGGCCGGTGTTTCCAAGTCCATGCTGTCGCAAATCGAGCGGGAAAAAGCCAACCCCACCATTGCCGTGGCCTGGCGGCTGGCGAATGCATTAGGTGTCAGTATTGCTGAATTGTTATCGTCCGAAGTCAGGGCGCAAGACCCTATCCGTGTGCTGGAAGCCCACGAGACACCCACCTTGCCGGGAGAGCATTCCGGTTACATCCTGCGCATATTGGGGCCAATGGAACTGGCAGGGAAATATGAATGGTATGAGCTGACCTTGTCGCCTGGTGGGGCGCTGGTGTCAAACTCGCATGACCCTGGTGCTTCTGAACATCTGACGCTGATACATGGCGTTGTCGAGGTCGAGGTCGATGGTGTACGCAAGAAACTGAAGCTTGGTGCGACAGCCCGCTATGAGGCTGACAAGAATCATGCTATCCGTAATATCGGCAAGACCGAAGCCAAAGCTCTGCTGGTCGTGATACACAGATAGATTCTGGCTGACCGGCTTTTTGATGCTTATGCCAATCAAATAGATGGTTTCTGGTAACATTCGGGGGATAAAAAATTGTGTGTCGGGCAAGATTGAGTGTCTTCTTGCAGTTGAGCCGTGAATTGGCGCCCACGCAATATGCGCAATGGAGATAAGACTGGTATGGATAACAAGAAGGTAGTGCAGGTATATAACCGTCCCGCTGGTGGCTGGGGTGCGCTGAAAAGCGTTGCGCAGCAGATTTTTGAGCAAGGCATACCAAAAAAGGGCGCCTTGACGCTATTGTCGGCCAACCAGCCTGATGGCTTTGATTGCCCTGGTTGCGCCTGGCCTGATGCCGACCATACCTCCACATTTGAATTTTGCGAAAACGGCGCGAAAGCGGTAGCGGCTGAATCGACAGCCCGCCGCGCTACGCCAGAACTGATTTTTGAATATACCGTTGAAGAGTTGTCGGCAAAATCCGACCACTGGCTCGAAGCCCAAGGGCGTCTGACGCAACCCATGCAATATGACAGGGCCACAGACCGTTACCAACTGATTAGCTGGGATCAGGCGTTTGCCTCTATTGCTACGCATCTGAACGCCTTGCCCAGCCCGAATGATGCGATTTTTTATACGTCTGGTCGCACCAGTAATGAAGCGGCTTTCCTGTATCAATTGTTTGTCCGTGAGTTTGGCACCAATAATTTCCCTGATTGCTCCAATATGTGCCATGAGCCTTCCGGCTTTGCAATGCGTGAAGCGGTGGGTGTAGGCAAGGGCACGGTATTGCTGTCAGACTTTCAGTTGGCCGATGCCATTTTGATTTTTGGGCAAAACCCCGGCACGAATCACCCGCGCATGCTGGGTGAGTTGCGTTCTGCTGCAAAACGTGGTGCGGCGATTGTGTCGTTCAACCCATTGCGTGAACGTGGGCTGGAAAAATTCCAGAACCCGCAAAATGCGATAGACATGCTGACCGATCAGGCATCGACCATTTCTTCCGACTACTTTCAGTTGAAGATCGGTGGCGACCTGGCAACCGTCAAAGGCATGATCAAATGTGTGCTGGAAGCTGATGCGCAGGCCAAGGCCGATGGCAAGCCCAGGATTATTGATACAGCCTTCATTGCCGAGCATACCGCAAATTTTGACCAATTTGCTGCCGAAGCCATGGCAGAACCCTGGGATGTCATCGTGCGCGAATCAGGTCTTGAGCGTGCGCAAATCCAGCGCGCTGCCGATACCTACATGCGGGCAGGCAAGGTCATTGCCTGCTGGGGCATGGGCATCACCCAGCATAAACATTCTGTCGCGACGATACAGATGATCGTCAATCTCTTGCTCTTGCGTGGCAATATTGGTCGTCCCGGCGCAGGCCCTTGCCCGGTACGCGGGCATAGCAATGTGCAGGGCGACCGCACGATGGGGATTGTAGAAAAACCGAAACCAGCATTTCTGGACAAGCTGGCCCAGGTGTTCGAATTTACGCCGTCGCGCGAACATGGTTACGACACAGTCGGTGCCATCAAGGCCATGCTTGATCAGTCGAACAAGGTATTTTTTGCCATGGGCGGTAATTTTGCCACCGCGACGCCAGATACCGAGCTTACCCATCAGGCCTTGCGCAATTGCGCACTGACCGTGCATGTCACGACCAAATTAAATCGCAGCCATCTGGTCTGCGGGCGAGATGCATTGATCTTGCCTTGCCTTGGTCGCACCGAGATCGATATCCAGGAAAGTGGGCCGCAAGCTGTCACGGTAGAAGATTCGATGAGCATGGTGCATCTGTCTTCAGGCATCAATCCACCTGCTGCGCCTGGTTTATTGTCAGAAGTCATGATCGTTGCGCGCATGGCAGAAGCCACATTGCAGCAGCGCAGCAAAACCCCATGGGCCTGGCTGGCTGCCGACTATAGCCGCATACGTGACAAAATTGCGGCAGTGTTTGAAGATTTTGCTGATTTCAATACCAGGGTTGCCGTACCTGGCGGTTTTCATTTGCGCAATACTGCCGCAGAAAGAATCTGGGTCACCGCCAGCGGCAAGGCCAATTTCAATACGCATGCCGTGCCGGTTGATCTGCCTATTCACCAAGCACGCAAGGCACGCCAGTCGCCGGTATTTAACCTGGCGACCATGCGTTCTCACGACCAGTACAACACCACCATTTATGGCATGAATGACCGTTACCGTGGGATCTTTGGCGAGCGCAGGGTATTGTTCATCAACAAACTTGATATTCAGGCGCTGGCTATGCAGGCAGGTGACTGGGTTGATCTGGAAAGCCTGTGTGATGATAATAAGCGGCGTCAGGTCAAACGCTTCATGCTGGTGGAATACAATATCCCGCAAGGCTGTCTGGCAGCTTATTTCCCTGAAACGAATGGCCTGGTTCCGTTATCGAGTTTTGCAGATTATGCGAGAACGCCAACATCAAAATCGATACCCGTGATCATCAGCACCCATATACCTGTTGCCGCCTGAATTGCTGTCATGGAAACCAGTGTCGAGATCGCTGAACTAGATGGTGAGTTAAAGCAACTGGCTTTTGCGCTGATGGCAGAATTGTCTGCGCAGCCAGAGGCGGTTTCGCTTGCCCGTTTGTGCAAACGTCTGGGCGTGCGGCAAAGCACGCTGTTGCGTTGCATTGCCTGCCTGGGGTGCGAAACCGTGAGCTTGCATGCCGGGCTCGGTTGGGTTGACCTGCAACAGGATGGTGAACGCAGTTTGCTGAGCCTGACAGAAGAAGGGCGTCTGGTATGCGGCGCGCAAAAATAAATTCAGCACAAGACGTAAAACCGGCCAGCCGTTCACTGCAAGTGCAAAGGCATGGCTACGATGCGGCATTGCCAGTCACTATTGCTGACCAGGTTGCAGAAGAAATGCCGGTGGCGTTGGTCTACAATGGTATTTCGCATGCCGTCATGATGGTGACACCAGTTGACCTGGAAGATTTTGCGATAGGTTTTAGTTTGTCTGAGCAAATCGTTGCAGGTCTGGATGATATCTATTCCATCGAATATGCAGACAGCACCGCGGCATCTGGCATGGAAATTCATTTACACATCGCGGCATCCTGCTTTGCCCGCTTGAAGGAGAGGCGGCGCAATCTGTCTGGCAACACAGGTTGCGGCCTGTGCGGTCTTGAGAGTTTGCAGGCACTGGAATTACACCAGCCTGCAAGCGTAGACAAGACTGTGATAGCAGGACAGAAACTATCAAAAGCCGCTCTATTCCAGGCCCTGCAAGGGCTGAACGCACAGCAACCCATCAATGCAATGACTGGTGCGATGCATGCCGCCGCGTGGGTCGATATGCAGGGCCATATCGTCAGCCTGCGTGAAGATGTGGGGCGGCACAATGCCCTTGATAAATTGATAGGTGCATTAAGCCAACCTGACAAAGGTGCAGGAAAAAGCGGTGCCGGTTTTGTTTTGCTCAGCAGCCGTGCCAGTTACGAGCTGGTGCAAAAGGCCGCACGTGCCAATATTGCCATTTTGGCTGCACTTTCCGCGCCAACGGCACTGGCAATCGATGTGGCAGAACGCGCAGGTATCTGCCTCATTGGCTTTGTGCGCCAGCATGGCTTCGTGGCGTATACCCATACTGCATACCTGCTCACCGAATGAATCGGCCATGAAAATGGCTTTTCGCCAAATTTGTAGAGGTTTAAAGGGCACAAGAAAGCTATAATAGGAACAATATTTGTTCAATCCTCCCATCTCCTCTGTCGACTTATGCAATACGCTTCAACACGCGGGCATACCGCAGCTCAACATTTCTCTGAAATCCTGTTAGGTGGTCTGGCTCCCGATGGTGGCCTGTATCTGCCAACGGCTTACCCACAAATCACCGGTGCAGAACTCGATGCATGGCGCAAGCTATCATATGCAGACCTGGCATTTGAAGTGCTGAAAAAATTTGCGACAGATATCCCTGAAGCAGATTTAAAAGCGCTGACTGACAAGACTTATACGGCGGATGTGTATAAAAACGTGCGCAGCGATGAAGCCGCTACCGAGATCACGCCTTTGCGTGTCTTGCAAGATAAAGACGGCCGCAAATTGATCTTGCAGAGTTTATCGAATGGCCCGACGCTGGCATTCAAGGACATGGCCATGCAGTTGCTGGGCAACCTGTTTGAATATACGCTGGCGAAAAATCATGCAGAATTGAATATCTTCGGCGCGACTTCAGGTGATACCGGTAGCGCGGCAGAATATGCGATGCGCGGCAAAAAAGGCATACGCGTTTTCATGTTGTCACCCCATAAGAAAATGAGCGCATTTCAAACTGCGCAAATGTTCAGCCTGCAAGACCCGAATATTTTCAACATCGCTGTAGAAGGCGTGTTCGATGATTGTCAGGATATGGTCAAGGCTGTATCCAATGATCTGGAATACAAGAACCGTCAAAAGATAGGTACCGTCAATTCCATCAACTGGGCGCGTGTCGTCGCGCAAGTCGTGTATTACTTCCGTGGTTATTTAAGCGCCACGACAAGTAACGATCAAAAAGTGTCGTTCACTGTTCCCTCAGGTAACTTCGGCAATATCTGCGCTGGCCATATTGCGCGCATGATGGGGTTGCCGATTGACAAGCTGGTGGTGGCAACAAATGAAAATGATGTACTGGATGAGTTTTTCCGTACCGGCGTTTATCGTGTGCGCAAATCGGCAGAAACCTGGCATACGACCAGCCCTTCCATGGATATTTCCAAGGCATCGAATTTCGAGCGTTTCATTTATGATTTGCTGGGCCGCGATGCGGTACGCGTTGCTGCCTTATTCAAAAAAGTAGAAACTGAAGGCGGCTTTGATTTGTCAGGTCAGCCTGGCAGTGATGGCGATGAGTTTGCTGAAATTGGCCGTTTTGGTTTTGAATCCGGCAAATCCGTCCATGCTGACCGCCTGCAAACCATACGCCAGGTAGAAAAAGATTTTGGCATCACGGTCGACACTCATACCGCCGATGGTATCAAGGTGGCGCTCGAACGTGTTCAGCCAGGCGTGCCCATGATTGTGCTGGAAACCGCATTGCCAGCCAAATTCAATGAAACCATACAGGAGGCATTGGGACGCGATGCGGAACGCCCAGCCGGGTTTGAAAATATTGAAAGCTTGCCACAGCGTTTTGAAGTCATGCATGCCGACGTGAACGCGATAAAGGCTTATATTGCTAAAAATACGGGGTTGTAAACGAACGATAAAAGTGAATCGATCAATAACGGCGCAATTGCTAGTGTGAATTGTGAATTGCGTTGTTTAAGTATCGCTTGGCAAAAACAAAAGGGGCATTTGCCCCTTTTGTTTTTTTGTATGTCTGCCAGATATTTATCTGGCAGCGCAAGCTACCCTCTGCATGGGAAAATCGATGCCTTTCAACTGCTCCTTGACGGTTCCTTCTATGCGCCCCAGCAAACTGCCATCGGCATTTAACTGGTAAATCACACGCTGCGGGAATTCTGGCCGGGGGTTTTCAAAAACAACTTTTTGATTTTCCAGCGACAATAGAGTAAAACTGGCTTCAGGTTTGCTTGATGGTTTGGCAGTAAAGACCAGGCTGTCATTGCTTTCCTGTATGCGCATGAATTCCCAATCAACGGTTTTGGATTTTCGCACAGTACGGCCCATGCCCAGCATGCTGCCACCAGCTGGCGCCAGCCAATGTTCTTCTGAGCCGGGTTCGGCGCCGCTGGCCTGCCAGCATCCGCTTAGCCATTGCAGGTCTAGTATATTGTTGCCAGCCAGGGCCGGTGCAGAGAATAAAATGCTGGCACTCAAGCCAGCGATACATGCCAACTTCATATGATCCCCAGTCAGAAAAATACTCAGGTTTTATGCAGCCACGGATCCAGTTTTTTTCGTATCCTGGCTTCGTCAAAGCCTTCCACCAGTTCACCGCCAATGACAATGGCAGGAATGCCGTTGACACCCAGGGTCTTATAAGCCTGGTAGCCTTCGTTGCTGTTTTCTACATCCAGGTCTTTATAGACAATGCCGTTGGCATTGAAAAATTCTCTGGCGGCAGCACAATAACCGCACCATGTCGTGCCATATAAGGTAATGACTGGTTGCTGATAGTTGCTGGTTTTGCCAGTGTCAGTCGTTGTCGATGTAGCCTGCGCTAATTGTGTGACAGCCGCAGGCCTGCTGGCCTTGGTTTTTTTCCAGCTTGAATAACTTTGCAGGGATACCAATAGCAATACAATAAACAATACCAGCCATTTCCATGCGGCGGAAGGTGAGCTGGTGTCTTTCTGCGCTGTAGTGCGCCTGCTTTGGCCCTGCGTATTTGTGTGCAGATGCAGGTCTGCCGCCTTATTGTAGGCAACCTGACAGGATGGGCATTGCCATTCCGGGCAACTATCGGTTTCTTTGCGTATATAGCTACATTTAGGGCAAATGCGGGTCATGGCGATGAAGTGTAATAATTTGAGGTATCTTAACTCACATGCAGCCACACTGGAATTGCCGCAACATCATCGGCTTTGCTGGAATGCAGATGGTGGAGCAGAAAAATGAGTACTCCAGATGCGCCTGAATTGCCTTGAAGAACCAAAGCCTGAGGCTTCAGCAATTCTATCGATAGACCAGTCAGTGTTGCTCAGGAATTTATTTGCCAATGATAGCCGAAGTGAGCTCAGATAAGTCTGTATCGATACTTCAGTATGTGATTTGAACAGGCGCGTGACATGCCGTGTGCTGGTGCAGGCGATATCGGCCAGCTCAGGCAAAGTCCAGGGATGGGCGGGGTCGTGCACCATTGCGTCTTGTATCTTATGCACAACAGGGTGCAGATGGTTGCGGTATTTTAACCAGGGCGATAGCTGCGGGTCAGTGCCGCAGCGGCGCATATATACCACCAGATTGCGCGCAACAGCAGTGGCGGCCAGCGGCCCGACCATGTCGTTGATGATGTGCAGCGCCAGGTCTATGCCAGCGGTCACACCTGCGCTGGTACTGATATGCCCGTCTTCGACAAAAATGCGGTTTTCTTCTATCCTGATTGAGCTGTCTATGCTTGCCAGGTCATCGCAATGGTTGTGATGCGTTGTCGCTTTATGGCCATGCAATAAGCCCGCATAGGCTGCCAGCAGAGCGCCTGAGCAAATGCACATCAGACGGTGTTGTGCATGGACGTGTTTACCCAGCCACTGAATGACGGCTTGCGCATCATCGCGTTGATAGACTTCCTTGCCGCCGATAAGCCCTGGCAAAACCAGAATCGCGCCATCTTCCAGTTGATCTGGCATTGCCTGCAAAGGGCCAAGTTGCAAGCCGACTGAGCTGGTGACGCTATCGAGCGGGCTGATAAAGCGCATTTCAAAACGTAGTTGATCCTGGTAGCGATTGGCAAATAAAAAAGCATCAGCAGGCCCGGCCAGATCCAGTAACAGAGTATCTGGTAATAACAAAAAATAAACGGGCTGGATTTTTGGCATTTTCACAAGGTCATGCAAAAATCCTGCGTACGCCACTGGCAAATTTGCTGCCAAAAACATTCACCAGCAAACCCGCCATCACGATCGCCGCTCCCATCAGCTGCGTGTGGCTCAATGCTTCACCAAGCAATACCCAGGCGGCAGTCAATCCGACCACCGGTACCATCAGGGTAAGCGGTGCAACCAGATGCGTAGGCAGGCTGGCCAGTAATTTCCCCCATAGCGTATAACCGATCAGGGTTGCGGCAACAGCAAGATAAACAATCGTCAGGCCTGATGATAAACTCATATTGCGCAGACTGTGCTCAATCACGTCCGCGCCTTCAAACACGTATGACAGCAGCAGGAAAGGCAGAATGGGTACCATTGCACTCCATGACACCAAGCTCAGCACATTGGTAACGCCGATTTTCTTGTTAATGACATTGCCACTGGCCCATGACAGGGCGGCGCACAAGGTCAGCATAAATCCTGCAACGGTAACCTGACTGGCAGAACTGGAAATACTGACGCTGCCCAGCAAGATCAGGCCTATGCTTGCCATCAGCATGCCGATCATGTTGCTGGCGCGCAGTTTGTCGCCAAACACCAGCGCAGACAGACCCACGGTGAAGAAGGCCTGCGCCTGCAATACCAGGGACGCCAGGCCCGCTGGCATACCCACTGCCATGGCCGAGAACAGGAAAGCGAATTGCCCAAGGCTGATGAACATTGCATAAGCCAGCAATAATTTGAATGGCACTTTGGGGCGTGGCAAAAAAAGAATTGCCGGAAACGCCACCAGCATGAAGCGCAATGCTCCCATCAAGAATGGCGGGATACCTTTCAAGCCAATTTTAATCACCACGAAATTCATGCCCCATAACAAAATGACGATGGCAGCAACGAGTATGTGGCGTGGACTCAGGACAGATTTGGACATTGTTCAGATGTGATGAATAGTGAGGTTGGGCAGCGTGGCTGCGGCCTTAGGCTTTTTTCGCCAATACACGCTTGGTCGATGCCGGATTGTTAATCAGCTTGCCGGCGGGCCGTATAGGGCGGGGTGCAAAATTACCGCCACAGTTGGGGCAAACACCTTTCAGTTCGCCTTCAACACAATTGACGCAAAAGGTGCATTCAAACGTGCAGATGCGGGCATCGGCAGAAGAGGGTGGTAAATCACAGTCACAACGTTCACAATTGGGGCGTAGTTCAAGCATGGCGACTTTCTTTGGAGTTGGCTGGCAACGGACATGAAGCAGAATACCAGTTTGCCTGAATAGCACCAGCCATAAATGCGACCATTCGCGGTCATATCAGGACATTCATCTCAACTACGTATACTTGAAAATATTTCATGCAGTCCATCTTTACTTATCCGCAATTGAAAGACATTGCCAGCCGCAAGGAGCTTGATAAAAGCCGTCAACTGGCAAAACAAGACACACTATTACCCGAACAGGCATTGCGAATCGTGTTGCTGCGAAGCGCGCAACTGGCTGGCTTGGCAGATATAGCGCAACTTGGGCAATGCCGTGCTGAAGCAAAAATAGCTGCCCGGCTACAAAAGACTGAGCGTCGCGTACAGCAAAAAAAGCAGGCAAAAAACCTGCAAGACAAAGCTCGCCAGATGCAAACAGCACTGACCTGGCTGGCTTGGTTTGATGGGTCAGCCGTCCCCAATCCAGGCAAATGTCAGATTGCTTGTGTGCTGCAAGCGCCAGATGGCAGGGTATTTGAATATACGGAGAAACTTGATCACGGTGACAGCTCAGACGCCGAATACAGCGCCCTGATCCTGGCTTTGAAAAAAGCACAGCAACATCAGGTCACAGATTTGCTCGTGCAAGGTGACAGCCAGGTCGTCATCCATGACTTCAATCAGGTGAAAACCAGTGTTCTGCCACGCATGGCCGATTACCGGCAACAGGCGAGGCAGTTCATCGATGCATTTGATCAATTGCAGCTACGCTGGGTGCCAAGGCATAAAAACAGTCTGGCTGACGCCTTAACTCAAATACGCGTCCAGGTGTCCCCTCTGCAGGGCCAGCCATAGCTGATCCAGCATGGACGGCCGTGGATGTTGTATCTTGCTCAGTAAAATCAGCTGGCGTGCATAGACTGTATCTGGAATGGGAGTAAGAACACAATCCTGGGCCAAGCGTTCGATACCGGACCAGTGTGGTACCAGACTGACGCCCACCTTGTCGGCAACCAGCATGACGATGGTTTCCAGTGCATCCAGGTCACACAGGGCATTGATGTCGAGATGCTGGTCTTTCAGGTATTTTTCAGCAAAACGACCACCCCATGATGCCGGGTCATAGCGTATGTAGGGGCCGCTTGTCAGCATGGCATGAATACCAGCGTCAGGTGCAGTGTGCGAAAGCAAGACCAGAGGCTCGCTTTTAAGATTTTTCGCGCTCAGGTTTCTGGCTAGTTCGAATTCCGGTGCAACCAGTATTGCTGCGTCTATCTCGTCATCAAGTACAGCCTGGTATAAAGCCCTTGAAGTGCCTGGCACTATACCCGGCCTGAGCCCGGGTGCATGCTGGGTCAAATGACGCAGGGCAGCTGGCAGCAAACCTGTCATTGCTGTAGAGATTGCACCTATCCTGATACTGCCAGTCAGCCCTTCACAGTCGATATCTCCAGCCAGCAGACTGACTTCACGGACTATATGGCGGGCACGTGACAACAAGCGCAGGCAGGCTTCTGTCGGTTTGGCAGAATGGGCAATTCTGGATAACAGTGCAAAGCCCAGTTCGCGCTCCAGTGCCTGTATCCTTTGACTGATGGCAGCTGCTGTCAGGTTTTCATGGCGTGCAGCTTCGGCGATTGAACCGTGTTCTATCGTTGCAATCAGGCTTTGTAAGTAACGGCTATCCATAAGAATTATTTTTGAAGATAATAAAAATTATATGTTATCTCTTTTCAAGATAAGACATTACTATTTTGCTTTAGCAGTCGTTCAATCTGATCCAATATTAAAAGAGGGGGAGTGCAATGAAAGCACTGTTTCATCTGGCCTATCATGTGCAAGATCTTGAGCAAGCCAGGCAATTTTATGCAAATGTGCTGGGCTGTCGCGAAGGGCGCAGTACCCTTACCTGGGTTGATTTTGATTTTTTCGGGCATCAGATATCGCTGCACCTGGGCCAGCCGTTTGCTACTACCAATACTGGCAGGGTGGGCGATCACATGGTCCCCATGCCGCATCTGGGCGTGATATTGGCGATGCAAGACTGGCAAGCCCTGGCTGACCGGCTGCGTGCGCACCAGTTGCAGTTCGTGATGGAGCCCAGTCTGCGGTTTGTCGGGCAGGCTGGTGAGCAGGCCACCATGTTTTTCCTTGATCCATCCGGCAACCCGATAGAGATCAAGGGTTTTACCAATCTTGAAAGTGTTTACGATAAATGAGTTCAAAATCAATGACTGTCATTCCCTTCATCGCCGCACATGGCTACCCGCATACGCAGGCGTGGATAGCGGCTTTGCAGCTTGCATTGCCTGATGAGCATATCGTCGCCTTTGATGAGTTGACCGAAGAAGCCAGGGCAGCTTGCCAGGTGGCCATCGTTGCCAACCCTGATCCTGCTGATTTGAAACAATTGCCGCAATTGGTATGGATACACAGTGTCTGGGCTGGCGTAGAGCGCCTGGTCGCAGACCTGGGTAATACGGATCTGAAAATTGTACGCCTGGTTGATCCGCAACTGGCCAGCACCATGGCAGAAGCGGTACTGGCATGGACTTTATATCTGCATCGTGAAATACCTGCTTATGCAAGACAACAGGCGCAAAAGCTATGGCAGGCCCGCGACTATGTAAGGCCTGAGGAAAGAACCATTAGCCTGCTGGGTCTAGGAGCCTTGGGGGAAGCGGCCGCAAACCGTTTGCTGCAGTCAGGCTTCAAGGTGTGTGGCTGGAGCAGAAAGCCAAAGACCATTGCCAATATCGAATGCTTTACCGGTGAGCATGGATTGCCTGCCATGCTGGCAAAGACAGATATTCTGGTATGCCTGTTGCCACTGACGACAGACACCAAAGGTCTTATCAACGCACAAATGCTGGCGGGTTTGCCCACGGGTGCTTCGCTGATCAATTTCGCCAGGGGAGCCATCGTCAATGCTGCTGACCTGCATGTGGTGCTTGATAATGGCCACCTTGCGCATGCAGTATTGGATGTGTTTGAAACTGAACCGCTACCTGTCGCAGACTGGCAATGGCAGCACCCGCAGGTATCGGTATTGCCGCATTGCGCCGCACCAACAGACCGCACGACGGCTTCGCGTATCGTTGCGGAGAATATACGGCGCTATCGTGACACCGGCGAGTTGCCGCAGACTGTGGATGTCGCCAGAGGTTATTAATGCATTTGCTGTTCAGGTTTCAGGTCGTCTGAAACCTGGCGATTTTCGTCAATATTGTCTTCTGATTATTTTTGAAAATGTTTGCAAATAGAAACAACGATCGTCAATACTATTCTGGACAGCTTTGCCGCACGTCAATATACTGAATTTCACTATGCATGGCTGCCCCTGCAGTCGTGCCCAGTCATCCGTTTCATTGATGAACAATGAATATCAAAGCAAGCATCCCAGTTCTGATTCAAATAGTTTGTTCCGACGTTTTTAAAAATAAAATTATTTTTGCCAGGAGACACACCATGAAAAGACTTTTCTCACTGATCTTGTTTGGTATTTTATCTTTTGCCTTACAAGGTGCCGTACAGGCCGCAGAAAACAGTACGAATGAACAGGCGCAGGCAATGGTCAAGAAGGCGATTGCCTATTACAAGGCCAATGGCAAGGAAAAAACTTTTGCGGCAGTCAATGATCCGGCAGGCCCTTTCAATGAACGCGACCTGTATGTCGTCGTGTATGACCTGACTGGCACAGTCGTGGCGCATGGTGCCAACAAGAAGCTGATCGGCAAGAACATCATCGATCTTAAAGATACAGATGGTGTGATGATCATGAAAGAACAACTGGCTGCAGGTAAAGGCAAGAATGGCGGTTGGGTCAACTATAAATGGCCGCATCCGCTGACGAAAGAAATGACGCAGAAATCCATGTATAACGAAGTCATCGATGACGTCATGTTTGCTTGTGGCGTTTATAAATAAACGTTTTGCAAAGATGCGGGAGCGTGCATGCTCCCGCATTATCATGTCATCAGGCAGCCCAGTTTAAAATCCCAGCAAACCCTTCAGTACATCCGTTGCCTTGACCTTGGGCTCTTCTTTTTGTTCGGGTTTTTGTGGTTGGTCTGAGGGGGAAGATTGTGAAGACTGGGGCGATTGTCTTGACCTGCGTCCGCCCATATCACCCATGCCACCCAAAATTGAACTGAAGGTAGACTTCACGCGTACCTTGGTTTGCCAGTCGGGTTCCCAGGCGATTTTTGTATCGGCAGGGCGGGGCGGGTAGGCGAAAACAGCATCTGATCCATACGCAATCATGCGCAACATGCCCGTGCCCTGCTCACCAAATATGCCTTTGGGTACGTCACATTTTGTTGTGCTGGCTGGCAAAATGACTTTTTCATTGATCCATTTATCGACATCGGCATTGGTCTGGTAATCGACGAGACCAAAACCAAAGTCGGGCAATTCACTGGATGTCCAGACGATGACTTCAGCACTATCGCTATTGCCAGACTGTTGTCCACCCATGACGCTGATGAAATAACCACGCGCATTGGCAATCGATTTCCATTCGAGGTTGACACCACCATCTTTTTTGGTTTGCGCCAGCTCTATCGGGGCCATCAAATCCTGGCCTGGTCCAAGGTTCACCTTGAAACTGTCCGGGATGCCATTGCCGGTAAACTGGTGTTGCCCGACGAGGGAAGCGGTGTCGGGCACCTTGCGGTCATCGACCTTGTTTGGCCAAGAAGGCCAGCCCGGTTGTGAACGCGCACCCTTGGTAACCTTGCCACGCATGACAAAGAATTTCGCATAATCTTCAGGTGAAGACTTGGCGACATCAAGCACCCTTGGCTGGCCCGGACGCACGGTTTCACCGCAACCCCAGTAAATCGAAATCTTGCCCTTCGGCCTTTCATAACTTGGTTCGGTCGGCGTCTCTTCAGTTGTTGTGACCGGTACAGGCTTGTCAGGTACAGGCGCGACCAGCTTCAGACTATCACCCAGGTTCATGCCTGCCGGTATTGCCTGTGTTGCTTCAGTCAGCGCCGTATTCTTGCTTGTATAGACCGACACATCAACATACCGGCCGCTGCTGAAACCCATGGAGTGCGTATTGCCAAATACATTGCCCCGGTCCGTGCTGCCAGACGACCCGCGCGCCATCCCGCCCAATGCACCAAAGAAACCGCCAGACTGACCACCTTGCATGGCACCACTCATCGCACTGGGCATATCACTGGCACTGGTGGCGATATCAATATAAGCCAGCGCAATCGGCGCCTTAACGACTTGCGCGCCACCCTTGGCTGGTGCAGCAGCAGGCTTGTCTTTTACAGCGGCGGGTTTGGTTTGTGCGGTGGTAATCAGGGGGAATGCTAATATCCCGCAAGTGGCAAGAGTGGCTTTTAGCAATGGAGTGATGCGATCGCGTGTAACAACAGTCTTCATGGGAAAAAACTCCTTATGTCGGTTGGCAACTTAGAGAGATAAAGCGGTCATTCTACGTCTTGAACTAAATTCGATTTGTAGTGAACGGGAGTTATCTTAACGCAATTGCTGACAAAGATTAAATTAAATGCCATGCTCATATTGCTGTGGATTCTTAGTTGATTTCTAGTAGATTTAAAAATCTGTTAAGAAATTTAAGTGTGTTATTAATAATTATTGCTGCATGGCTAAAATAAACACTACTTTTGTCGGCGATGAGCTTGAGAGCCGCATATGTTCTTTCTTTGAAGCTGAGATTTCGGCGGATCGATTTTGGGCGCGTCGAGAGTGTTGCAAAGTCTTTCGAAAAAAGGGATATTTTTCAAAAGATCGAGGAACTAACATAATCTTCGATTTATCGATTGAAGTATTTCTTCCTGGAGAAGATAAATTTTCTTTGCTGTTTCTAGTAGAGTGTAAAAATTATACTCATTCAGTACCAGTAGATGATGCAGAAGAGTTTTTTGCAAAAGTGCAACAGGTTGCAGCGGCAAACGCAAAAGCAGTTATTGCTAGTAATGCGTCATTTCAGTCTGGAACTCGGGCTTTTGCTAAATCTAAAGGTATGGGTTTGCTTCGTCACTTTGATTCCTCAAATTTTAAATGGGAATTACATCGTTCGCCATCTACGAACGCATCTCTATATAGTCATAAACAAATTGATATTGAAGATGGATTATCTAGACAGGATTTTCAAAGTGGCACTTTTGATTTCTACTTGCAATCGGCTTCAAACATAACGAATTGCGTGTGGGAATTTTTCGACAATCTTGCAAGCGATACGGCTCTCAATGTTAATTACTTAAAGCGAGCGTTGAATACACCTAATAAATTAGCGAATGAGGTTCCATTTGTAGCGCAAGATGAACTTGAAAGTCTCAGTTATAAGGTATTGCAAGGGATTGGATACAGACTTGGTGAGGTGTCCTTGGAAGATATTTGCCGGCAAGAGTCCGAGCTTAATGGTCTAACAGTCCATAATACTCAAGCAATGTGTGTAAAAGAAGATGGCAGGCATATACTTGGAACAATTCGCTTTTCTCCACTTGAAATCTATATTTATTCTGAGTCAGTCCCTAATCGTGGTCGTGAGAGATTTACACTTGCGCATGAACTTGCCCATCATTTTCTTCAGCACTCTCGTTTTTTGTCTGGGGAAATATGCGAGGATGCAGATTTTTCGCTAACTCGAGAAAAATTATCTATAGGCATTCCAGAAATAATTCGAATGGAATTTCAAGCAAATTATTTTGCGGCTTGCTTGCTTATGCCCAAAAATATATTTGTAAATGATTTTCTAGGCTTGATCGATTCCCTCAATATTAAGAATAAGGGTTTCGGTTCCCTATATGTCGATAATCAGTTGTGCAATATACAAAATTATGATCGCATACTGATTGAGTTGATGCTGCAATATGGCGTTTCGCGTCAAGCAGCAGCAATTAGATTAAATAGTTTAGGATTGTTGAACGACGTTAGGGAACCAATCTATTGAAATTCATTTATAGAAAAGATTTCCTTTAAATTACCCTAACAAAAAAGGCTTACAGATCGAAATCTGTAAGCCTTTTCTTTTTTCTTTGGTCGGGGCGAGAGGATTCGAACCTCCGACCCCGTGCACCCCATGCACGTACGCTACCAGGCTGCGCTACGCCCCGACACTGAGTCAAATATTATAGTCCATCATGGCGTTTTTTGCCATATTTGCGTAGAAACTTATTTAATCATTGCCGTGATGAAAATATTTGTACGCGTTTGATACGTAATTTGACTAAAATATTTTCATATTTCAGAAAAAACTGTGAAAATACCCGTCTATGGCCGCCGTACGGGATTACGGTGCTTAAAAACATTTCTGAAAATAAAACATGACAATTAAAATCAGTCAGAACTTCGATGCGGGAGCGATCGAAGTCGTCAAGGTGGAGTTGGCGGGGGAAATCGAATTAAATTTGCGCAAGGATTCACATGCCGATATCTGGCAATGGTTTCATTTCCGTTTGCAGGGCGCGCGTGACCAGCAAGCGGTAATGCGCATCATGAATGCCGGCGAAGCGACTTATCCCAAGGGTTGGGAAAACTACCGTGCCGTTGCCAGTTATGACCGCGCCAACTGGTTCCGCGTGGATACCGAATATGATGGCAAGGTGATGACGATAAGTCATACGCCTGAGCGCGACAGTGTCTATTACGCCTATTTTGAGCCGTATACCTGGGAGCGTCACCTGGCCTTGCTGGGCGGTGTTGAAAACTCCGCGCTTGCACGGGTAGAAGACCTGGGCAATACCGTCGATGGCCGTGACCTGAACATGATTGTGGTCGGTGACCCGGCTGCCGAGAAAAAAGTGTGGATCATTGCACGTCAACACCCGGGCGAAACCATGGCTGAATGGCTGGTGGAAGGCACTTTGAATGCCTTGCTGGACCCGTCCAACCCGGTCGCACGCAGCATACTGGAAAAGGCGGTTGTTTATATCGTCCCGAATATGAACCCGGATGGTTCAGTACGCGGCAATCTGCGCACCAATGCAGCGGGCGCCAACCTGAACCGTGAATGGATGACACCTTCGCTGGAAACCAGCCCGGAAGTGTATTACGTCAAGAACAAGATTCATGAAACGGGCTGCGACCTGTTCCTGGATATCCATGGTGATGAAGGCTTGCCCTATATATTTGTTGCCGGCAGCGAAATGCTGGCAGGCTTCAGCGAAAAGCAAAAACTGGAGCAGCAGCATTTTGTTGACAGTTTTTGCCTGGCCAGCCCGGATTTCCAGACCAAGTATGGCTACGAAGCCTCGAAATACAATGAAGACGTATTGAAGCTGGCATCGAAATATATAGGCCATACTTTCAAATGCGTTTCACTGACGCTGGAATTGCCATTCAAGGACAATGCCAACCTGCCCGACGCCGATGTAGGCTGGGACGGTTCACGCAGTATCAAGCTGGGTGAGGCAATGTTGCAACCGATTCTGGCTTCCTTGAAGGCATGAGTGCATAATTCCGGTAAATAATTAACCGGAGTTGTGATGGGCGTAGAAATTGAACGCAAGTTCCTTGTCATCAATGAAGATTTCAGGCAACAGGGGCAAGGCACATTTCTGCGCCAGGGTTATATCTGTTCTGAGCCTAGCCGCATCGTACGTGTACGCATAGAAGCAGAGCGTGCGATGCTGACCATCAAAGGCCTGTCTGAAGGTATCAGTCGCGGCGAATGGGAATATCCCATCCCGCTGGCTGATGCGCAAGTCTTGCTGGACACTGTCTGCCAGCAACCCCTGATAGAAAAAACACGTTACCGTATTCCCATGGGCGACCTGGTCTGGGAAGTCGATGAATTTTTTGGTGATAACCAGGGTTTGATCGTGGCTGAGGTTGAGCTGGAATCAGAAGACCAGCCTTATGATCGTCCCGACTGGCTGGGTGCAGAAGTCAGCCATGACAGGCGCTATGCCAATGCAAACCTGCTCAAGCATCCCTACAAGGACTGGGCAGAGCATGGCTAGGCTGATTTTTACCCAGCAGCTTCGGCGTTTCACTGAAGTGCCTGAGGTGGAAACGACGGCTGACAACTTGCACGATGCACTGGAGGCGGCGTTTGCGGTCAATCCGGTCTTGCGTGGCTATATTCTTGACGAGCAGGGCGATTTGCGTTTCCATGTGGTTGTTTTTATTGATGGCAAGCGCGTGACTGGTCACAATAAACATACTGGTTTACACGATACTCTGCGCGCAGACAGTCAGGTGCATGTCTTGCAGGCACTTTCCGGAGGCTGATAATGAAAGCGATGATTGCAACCCGCAAGGGCCTGTTTGAGATGCTGCATACGGCAGACGCAGGCTGGAAGATCGACCAGATCAGTTTTCTGGGTGAACCGGTCAGTATGTGCCTGCATGACCGGCGCGATGGCGCTATCTATGCCGCACTTAACCTGGGGCACTTTGGCGTCAAGCTGCATCGGCGTGATGAAGGCCGCAGTGACTGGACTGAAGTAGCCGTACCAGCTTACCCTGAACATGCAAAGACGGATGATGATGTGGAATGGAAGCTCAAAGTCATCTGGTCATTGGTCAACGGTGGTACGGAAGAGCCTGGTGTCTTGTGGGCCGGTACCTTGCCGGGTGGTTTGTTCAAATCGACAGACCGTGGCAATAGCTGGGAACTGAACCGCCAGCTATGGGACAAACCAGAACGCAAGGGATGGTTTGGCGGTGGTTACGACAGCCCGGGCATACATTCCATCTGCGTGAACCCGCGCAATCATTTGCATATCTTGCTGGGTATCTCATGTGGTGGCGTCTGGCAAAGCTTTGACGGCGGACAAAGTTGGGCACTGGCGGCTTCTGGCATGCGTGCATCTTATATGCCGCCAGACCTGGCAGAAAACCAGAACACACAAGACCCGCATCTGATCGTGCGCAGCAAGTTCGCTTCGCATGTCTTGTGGTGCCAGCATCACAACGGCATCTGGCGCAGCGAAGATGATGCTGCCAGCTGGCAGCAACTGCATTTGCCTGAATGCATCCCCGATTTCGGCTTCGCCGTTGCCGCCCATTCACGCGACCCGAATACTGCCTGGTTTGCGCCGGCGATAGCAGACCAGACGCGTGTGCCACTGCATGGTGCCTTAAGCGTTACGCGTACGCGGGATGGTGGCAAGACTTTTGAATCATTACGAAATGGTTTGCCACAACAGGATTGTTATGACCTGATCTACCGTCACTGCATGGTGGTGGCTGATGATGGTAAAAACCTGCTGATGGCATCTACCACAGGCAACCTGTGGGCCAGCGAAAACGCGGGCGATGGCTGGCAGCAGGTGTCATCAAACCTGCCACCTGTCTATGCGGTCAGGTTTTATTGAGATTAGCTGCTTAAGCCTGTTTTAAGCATTGGAACGTACCGGTACGCGCTGGGCAGGGTCATAAAAGAAGGTTTCTTCGGCAATGCGTTCACCTTCCCAGCGTTGATAGGCCAGTTCTTCCATCTGCGTGACACTGCCATCAAGCCATTCAAAACGGAAAATCCAGCGTATCACCACCTTGTCATCTGTGACAAATACGGGGCGTACACATTGAGACGACACCGATCTGGCGCGTGACATGACGGCATGCTCTGCAGCGACATGCGCATCGCGGCCTGTTCTTGGTGTTGCCTGGTTTTCTTGCATCGTTGAATTTTCTGTATAAAAAATTTCGCAGGCTTTGGCATGGTCGTTGGTTTCAACCATGGCGATGAAGCGTTCCAGTGTTTCGTTGCTTGGCATGATGGGTTTTGTGTTGAGTTACTGGGTGTAAGGTCTAATAACAGCGCGAGATGGATTCTGCCACGCAAACCGGTTTGTCCTGGCCTTCACGTTCTATGGTGACTTCCCAGGTCATTTGTGCGCCATCCTTGATATCTTCAATTTGCAGTAATTTCATCCTGGCACGCAGGCGGCTGCCAACCGGCACAGGCGAGGGAAAGCGTACTTTGTTGAGGCCATAATTCACGCCCATTTTGACGTAAGTCAGATGCAGGGCATTTGCCAGCAACATGGGTAGCAGCGACAGCGTTAAAAAGCCATGCGCGATAGGGCCACCAAAAGGCGATTCGCGTTTGGCTCTTTCTACATCAATATGTATCCATTGGTGGTCACCTGTTGCGTCAGCAAAGGTATTGACGCGTCCCTGGCTGATCTCTACCCAGTCAGACTGGGCGACTTCTTCACCAATCAGCGCTTTTAATTCGGCAAGGCTGTGAATTTCTCTCATCGGTTTTCCTTTTCAGATTCAAGCAGGACGGCGGCCAAACATGCCCATGCCGGTGATGGTGCAGACCAGTTTGCCATCCTGATTGACGGCTTTCCAAAGGGTGTTGATGACACCGCGGTCAGGCTTGGACGTGGATACTTTGCTGGCCAGGGTTTCTGCGGTCACAGTCAGCGTATCACCTGGGCGCACTGGCAAAATCCAGCGTATTTCATCAACACCAGGCGAACCCATGCTGGAAGAATTGGCCAGAAAGCCATCAACGACCATGCGCATGATCATGCCGCAGGTATGCCAGCCGCTGGCGATGACACCGCCAAAGATGGAGTGGCTGGCGGCTTCTTTGTCAACGTGAAAAGATTGCGGGTCAAACTGCTTGGCGAAGTTGATGATTTCTTCTTCAGTCACCGTTCGCTGGCCAAGTTCAATAACGCTGCCAGGGACGAAGTCTTCGAAATACCAGGTATCTGTCTTGATAGTCATGTAAGGTCCTTTTAAACAAAAAAAATCCCGGATAAGCCGGGATTTTTCCTGCGCGATTACGCTGCGTTTTTAAAGCCGGGTTGTGCCACGAATCTGGCGAGGTGATGATCGGTATCGCCCAGTGACAGTTCGAGTATGGTCAGGCGCTTGAACATATGCGAAACAGGCAATTCATCGGTCACGCCCATGCCGCCATGCAGTTGCACCGCCTGTTGGCCGATATAACGTGCGGCCTGGCCGATGCGTGCCTTGGCCGCGGACACGGTGCGACGGCGTTCTTCGACATTGTCAGAAGAGACCTTGACCGCAGCCAGTGTGGCCATGGAACGTGCCTGTTCCATTTCCATGAACATTTCTGCCATGCGATGTTGCAGCACCTGGAACTTGCCAATTGGCACGCCAAATTGCTGACGTGTCTTCAGATAATCGAGCGTGGCCGCGGTGATCGCTTCCATGATGCCTATGGATTCTGCACATAGCAGGGTGACGCCATAATCTGCTACGGCATCGAGCAGTTCCCAGCCTTGTCCCACTTCAGCCAGCAGTGCACCGGATGCTACCTGCACATTGTTCAGACTGATGTCGGCCGCGCGGAAACCATCTATGGTGCGGTAGTCGCGGCGGCTGACGCCAGTTGCATTGGCATCAACCACGAACAGACTGATGCCATCGGTGTCTCGCTGCGCACCGCTGCTGCGGGCTGAAACAATCAGCTTATCTGCCTGTGCACCATGCAGTACCACGGTTTTCGTTCCGTTCAGGACAAAGCCATCAGCATTTTTTGCTGCTGTCGTGACGATGTCGAACAGGTCATGCCGTGATTGCCGCTCTGCCAGCGCTGAAGCGAGTTTGATCTCGCCGGTGGCGACTTGTTCGAGGATGTCTGCATGACTGCCGGCTTTTTTCAAAAACTCAGCGCCCATTACGGTTGCAAAATAAGGCTCAATGACGATGCCACGCCCCAGTTCCTGCATGATGACCAGCATGTCCACAGCAGACCCGTTGAAGCCACCTTGTTCTTCAGGAACGGGCAGGGCGGTTGCGCCCAGTTCAGCCAGACCGGCCCAGGCATTGGCAGACACCCCTTCTGCAGAAGCGATGATGTGCTTGCGCTGTTCAAAGCCGTAGTCTTTTTCTACCCAGCGGCGCAGGGCATCAGCGAATTGTTTTTGTTCTTGCGTTAAATTGAAATCCATCTTGTTCTCCTCACAGTCCCAGGATCATCTGGGTGATGATGTTTTTCTGAATCTCGTTTGAGCCGCCATAGATCGAGGTCTTGCGGAAGTTGAAATAATACGGTGCCAGAGGTGCTGCATCATCATCGCCAACAATGCTGTGCGCAGATTCACCTTCGAGAAAGCCAGGGTCAAATGGCAAACTGTAAGGGCCAACGGCCTCTACCATCAACTCGGTCAGCCTTTGCTGGATTTCAGTGCCCTTGATCTTCAGCAGTGAGGCTTCTGGCCCGGGACGGCCACTATCTTGTGAAATAACCCGCAATACTGTAATTTCGAGCGCCATTAATTCGACTTCGAGGCTGGCGACCTTGTTCGCATAAACCGGGTCTTCAATAAGGGGCTTGCCATTCTTGTGGTGCTTTGCGGCGATACGTTTCAGGAATTGCAGCTCGCGCTTGGCGCGTCCGACGGCAGCGATATTGGTGCGTTCATGGCCTAGCAGGTATTTGGCGTAAGTCCAGCCCTTGTTTTCTTCACCGATCAGGTTTTGTATTGGCACCTTGACGTTATCGAAGAACACTTCATTCACTTCATGTTCTTCATCCAGCATGATGATGGGGCGCACGGTAATGCCCGGTGTTTTCATGTCGATAAGCAGGAAGGAAATGCCTTCCTGCTTGCGTACGGAAGGATCGGTGCGCACAAGGCAGAAAATCATGTCGGCATGTTGTGCCAGCGTAGTCCAGGTTTTTTGCCCGTTGACGATGTAGAAATCCCCCTCGCGTTCTGCGCGGGTTTTCAATGAGGCAAGGTCTGAGCCTGAGCCGGGTTCAGAATAGCCCTGGCACCACCAGTCATCGCAATTCAATATGCGTGGCAGGTAATAATCTTTTTGCGCCTGGTTACCAAAGGCCATGATGACTGGTGCCACCATGTTGACACCAAATGGCAAGATAGCTGGTGTGCCTACACGAGCGCATTCTTCTTCAAAAATATGACGCTGGGTCGGTGTCCAGCCAGTGCCACCATATTCAACCGGCCAACCTGTGCCTACCCAACCCTGTTTGGCCAGTATCTTGTGCCAGCGCACGAAATCTTCTCTTGAAAGGCGCTTGTGGTTCAGCACCTTTTGTTTCAGGTCTTCTGGCAGATTCGCTTCCAGATAGGTGCGCACCTGATCACGGAAGGCGAGGTCTTCCGCCGTATAGTTCAAATCCATGTTGTCTCCTGGTTATGATGGCCGCTACTGTCAGGCAAGAAAAAAAGCACGACCGTTCAAAACTAATTGTACAACGGATTTTCAAATGTGTGATAAGCAAAATCCAACAGGATTTGTTGCGGTGCAAAAGAGCAGTGACGGAACGCAGATAGTGTGCTGCTTCTTAATCAGGAAATCTGTTTCTGAAGCCGCATAGGCAGGAAGGAAATGCCATGCATGACTGTTACTTCACCGTTCGCGGTAAAGCCGAAACGCTCATAAACCGGAATCGCATTCAAGGAGGAATTGACGGTGTGGGCATTGCCATGCCCGTGCTCAACTGCATGCAGGTGTGCACGCCGCCATAGTTCTGTCGCCAGGCCGCGGCCCTGAAAATCAGGATGGACGAACAGGTGAAATAAATGAGCAAGATCGCGCATGGCAATCAAACCGGCCAGTTGTTCACCAGCAAAGGCGAGAATGAAGTGGTAACGCGGATCAGCAATGTAGCCTGCCTCAGCCTGTGCTGATACTGAGTGCAGGAACTGTTCTGCACCTGAACCATCGGGGTTGACGATGAAGTCACCGGCAAATAACGCTATAAGCGCGCTGACGTTTTCCGCGTCTTTACTTATAGCGACACGAAACTGAAAAGGGAACAGGTTTGTTTTCATATGAAGGAGGACAGTAAAACCAGTCATTAACTGGCTTACTGTTCTTGGGTATTAATGAAAATGTGTTGCGCCTGGCGTAGGTGCATCGTCCGGCATTTCAGTATGAACGAGGTCGCTCTCACGATCGGCAAACAATGGCGTGCCACAATCGTCGCAAAATTCCATCGCAAAAATTTCTTCCAGCTGGATAATATCGGTCACGCCACATTCGAGCAAAATACTAGGAATTTCTCCGGCTAGTTGCTCATTCTCATCAAGGTTGACTGCGGTGATCTGGTCTTCTGCCTGGTATAGCGGCCAGACCACGCCGTAAATGACTTCAGTCTCATCGCGCAGGCAAAAACTGATACGGTATTCATCAATTTGCCCTGGATTTTCCTGTTCACCAAACGATGCAATGATGACGCTGAACTGATCAGCTTCCTTGCCCAGGGTTTGTGTCAGGTAAAACATGGCAGAGCGCAGGCTGGCGGGTCGTATCTTGATATCCGCCTCGCGGCAGGCTGTGTAATACGCTTCCGGCAACAATAATTCTATGCCACAGCCTGGCAGCAAACGTTTGACGGTTGCTTCGGTCTGTTCCTGCCACTGGAGCAACGCATCTGTTTTTGCTTGTGCACAGTCATATGGCGCATCAATGGTTTGCCATTGAAAGATAGGCGCACCTGCTGGCGCAACCAGTATGCCCAACACATAACGTACATCTGCCAGAAACGGGACAGTCTTTGCTTTTTCCGGTTCAGCGGGTGATGCGGTATTTTTGAGCAGGGCCTGGCTATGGCGTTCCAGCAATGCATAGGTGTCGGCATGGCTGCGTGGCAACTGGTCTATTGAATACAGACTGGGCAACAGGCGCAGGCGCGTTTGAT
Source organism: Undibacterium sp. TJN19 (assembly GCF_049339485.1). Classification (NCBI taxonomy): domain Bacteria; kingdom Pseudomonadati; phylum Pseudomonadota; class Betaproteobacteria; order Burkholderiales; family Oxalobacteraceae; genus Undibacterium; species Undibacterium sp. TJN19. Next base: position 196,678 of record NZ_JBMPPL010000009.1, on the reverse strand, counting down.
CAGCCAATAAATGCGCTGTCAACTGCGTGCTCAAAATTGTCAGTGCTTCAACTGGTATCGCGCCAGAGGCAATTTCAAAACGTGTCCATGCAAGTGCCGGGGCAGCAATCAGCAGGCTGATGAACTGTTTCCCATCTACTTCAAAATGGGTACAGGTGCTGACGGATTCCAGGGTCTCGGTCAGCACTTCATAGGCGTTTGGATGGGTCTGGAATAAATGCTCGGTCGCAGTGTCCAGCATGTCCTGATGATGCTGTTTCAGGCTTTTGGTGACCAGGGCATCGAGCTTCGCTTGCCAGTCAAGATCTTCGATACGGCTTGCAGATTGGGCTACAGCCAGCGCAAGATTGGCAACGCGTTGACTTTCAGCGGCGAGTTTAAGGCGGTTTCTTTTGATGGGTCTGCGCATGCTGAAATAGTGTTGGAGGGGGTAAGACCATTGTAACGGCAATTTGCCTTACCCCGTATGAATGAAATTATTTCTTTGCGTGTTGGGTGTGTTGGGCGTATTGGGTTTTCCCAAACAGTACGTCTCTGGCTTTATCGTTGTCCAGCGGCTTGCGTAAATCTGCCAGTACCTGTACGCCTCGCTGAACCGCAGGTCGCTGGCTGACGGTATCAAACCAGCGTTTTGCATGGGGAAAGTCTGCCCAGTCTATACCCTGGTTCGCAAACGAGCGTGTCCACGGGAAAGTAGCGATGTCGGCGATACTGTATTCATCGCTGGCCAGGTAGGCAGTTTTTGCCAGTTGTTTGTCGATGACACCGTAAATACGTCTGGTTTCGTTGGTGTAACGGTCTACAGCATATTCAATCTGGGTTGGCGCATAAATACGGAAATGATGTGCCTGGCCGAGCATGGGGCCGACGCTGCCCATCTGGAACATCAGCCATTGCAGCGCCTCATATTTTTCCCTATCGGTTTTACCCAGGAGCTGTCCGGTTTTGCCAGCGAGATATAGCAGTATGGCACCCGATTCAAACAACGCGATGGGTTTGCCGTCAGGCCCATCGGCATCAACGATGGCGGGAATTTTGTTATTGGGCGAAATCGCCAGAAAATCAGGCTTGAACTGGTCGCCAGCACCAATATCAACGGGAATCGCGCGGTAAGGCAAACCGCATTCTTCCAGCATGATGTGCACTTTATGTCCGTTAGGCGTAGGCCAGGAATAAACATCTATCATTGCTTTCCTCTTTACTTGGTTGATTGAAACAGCAGATGTCCCGCACAGCCATTATGCATAGGTTTGCAAAATTGCGCTGCACTTCGAGAAAAATGTCGCTTTGCAGAATAGGAAGGGTGGTTTTTTAAAAAGCGCGCCTGAAAATCCAGTATGCCCGATATACTTTGTGATTGCCCGTTAAAAAAATCAGCCATGAAAACACCTGCATTTTCTTCCTTGCTTGCCTTGCATATGGCGGTATTCCTGTTTGGTGCTGCGGGCGTGCTTGGAAAAATGCTGGCCGTGGGGGCCTTGTTGCTGGTTTTTGGCAGGACCTTGTTTGCGTCCCTCAGTTTATTGCCGGTGCTGGCCTGGCAAGGGCAGCTCAATTTTCGTGAAGTTCCAAAATCCGTCATCCTTTGTGGCGTCTTGCTGGCCGTGCACTGGCTAAGTTTTTTTGCTGCGTTGAATTATGCCAGTGTGGCTTTTGGCCTCATGGGTTTTGCCAGTTTCCCTTTGTTTGTCGCTTTGCTGGAACCCTGGTTTTTTAAAGAAAAAAGGCGTGCCAGTGATGCATGGGCGGCAGTGGCCGTGGTAATCGGGATGATCGTCATGGTTTCAGATGCTTCATGGAAGGATGGTGCCGTCATCGGACTCGCATTGGGTATTTTCTCTGGCCTCGGCTTTGCTTTTCTGGTGATGGCAAATCGTTGGCAGGGTGGGCATATACCTGCCTTCAAACTCGCCTTTCTGCAAAATGCCGTCGCAACGCTGGCGCTACTGCCGTTTGTGTTGGCGGCGGATGTAATGACGGGCATTTCCATGCAAACCTGGGGTGGACTGGTTTTGCTTGGGGTGGTGTTTACTGCCCTGTCGCATGGTCTTTTCATGTTCAGCCTGCGCCGTCTTTCTACCAGCTTCGCCAGTCTGATGACGTCGCTGGAGCCCGTATATGGCATGTTGCTGGCTTACTTCTTTCTGCATGAAATGCCAGGCATGCGCGAAATGGCTGGCGCGGCTATCGTGCTGGCTGCAACCGCGCATGCAAGCTATCTTCATGGCAAGCATTAACAAAATTCTTCCTTTCGTTTTTCACGCGGTCATGTCTGAGTAATTCACGTTTTATTGTCATCGCTTATTTCATTGTTTTTAGCTTAATTTAAAAAATAGACAAAATGGTCTAGACAAAATAATCTAGACCATATATTCTAGATTTAAATCAAGCCAACCCATGAGTAAGCCATGACAAAAAATGTATCTCGCAAACCCACTGCCGCTGAACTGGATTTGTTGCGCCTGATCTGGCAACTGGGGCCATCCACGGTCAGGGAAGTGCATCAGGCCGCCATCAAAGACCGGCCAGACCTGGCCTCGGCCACGGTCTTGCGGCTGATGCAGGTCATGCACACCAAAGGTTTGCTGACCAGGGACGAGACCCAAAAATCTCATGTCTACGCGGCAGCGCAGGGGCAGGATTCCTTGCAGACCAATCTCTTGAAGGATTTGATTCATAAGGCGTTTTCTGGGTCAGCAAAAGATCTGGTCATGGCGGCACTGCGCGGTCATGTCAGCAAGGAAGAGAAAGCAGAAATTCAAAAACTGTTAAATGAGGATGAAAAATGAGCCCTTTTGTTCAATCTGTTGTTCATGCCCTGGGTTGGACTTTATTGCATTTTGTCTGGCAAGGGATGGTGATCGCCTTATTGTTGGCGTTGCTCTTGTATTGCATGGGTGTTGCCAATGCCAGGGCACGCTATCTCGTTAGCTATATGGCATTGCTGACATGCATAGCGGTAGTTGTGTTCGAGTTTTATCAACACCTGGGTGTTACCCATATCAGCGGTGAAGTAGAAATAGAACAAATTGGTGAAATTCCCGTTCGCTTTATATTGAATGCCTCTGTGTGGGGCAGTTTTTCAAGCTGGCTGGAATTACACCTGACGAATGTCGTCATGACGTGGCTGGTGTGTGTAATTTTGTTGGCAGTGCGTATGTGTGCAGGCTTGTGGTGGATAGGTACTTACACCAGCCCCAAACGTAGCAAACCGGATGCCTGGTGGCAAACACGTATAGATCGTTTGAGTGAGCAATTCCGCATACATCGCAACGTGCTATTCAGAGTGGCGGATGACTTGAGCGGGCCTGTTACCATCGGTGTTTTTCGCCCTGTGATTTTATTGCCTGGTGCCATGTTGAGCGGCATGCCAGTCGAATTGCTGGAAATGCTGGTCGCCCATGAACTGGCGCACATCAAGCGACATGATTATTTATTGAACCTGATCCAGACAGTAATAGAAATGCTGCTGTTTTATCATCCGGCAGTATGGTGGATATCAAAACAAATCCGTCATGACAGGGAAGAAATTGCGGATGAACTTGCCGCAAGAGTGACAGGCGAACCGCGGCGTCTTGCTCTTGCACTTTCCGAATTGGCCAACTTCCAGTTCCCAACCCCTCAACTCGCCCAGGCGGCACATGGAGGAAACCTTATGTCACGCATCAAGCACTTGCTTCAACCTCAGGTACAACACACCAGTTTTCGCGGCATTCTTGGTTTGCTTGGAATTGCGGCAAGCACCGCGGTATATGCCGGTCAGGCCCTGTCGCCATTGGCAGAACCTCCCGTGCAGCAGAAGGCACCTGGCATTATCTTGCCACCTTATATAAGCCCCATAAAACCGGAGTTGGTACAAACCGCTGACGCAGAAAATTTACCAAAGAAAGAAATAAAAACGGCACTGCTGCAAACCAAAGTAAAGAAAGCGGCGGAAAAACCAGTCGTTACCAAGGAAGACAAGGATGCTCCAGCACTTGCGCCAGTAGAAAACAATCAGACAACTGAGTCGTCCCCATCTGCTGCAGAAGAAGATAAACCAGTTGTCGCTGATGTGCCAAAAGTGGATGAGACGATAAGACCTAAAGCTAAAATTTCTCTGGATGTTTCTGCATGCTATCCAAAGTACCCGGCTTATTCTTTGCGCGCGCATGAAACTGGGGCGACCTCCCTGATGTTCCTGGTCAAGAAGGATGGCATTATCGATGAGGTAAAAATCATCACGTCCAGTGGTTCTACCACTCTGGATTATGCCGCTGCCCAAGCTTTTCAGGGCTGCAAGATCAAGCCTGTCATCGTTGACGGAGCAGCTGTCGCGCTTCGGTCGAAAATCAAATTTGTGTGGAAGATAAGCTGATCGATATCTCTTTCTTTCTTCCTTTCTGAATATCGCTCTTGAAAGCTAACAGGTCCCTATACATCCGGAGGATAAATGACCGAGTTTCTTCCCGCTCTTGTGAATGCGCTTGGCTGGACACTATTGCACTTCATTTGGCAAGGCAGCCTGATTGCTCTGGCGCTGGGTTTGTTGCTCACTCTGATGGGGCATCGGCATATCAGATCGCGATATGCGTGTAGTTACGCAGCTTTGCTTGTCTGCCTCATTGTGCCGGCAAGGGAATTGTATTTACACCTGAACGCTTCGGCAACTGGCAGGGATATGCAGGTATTGAGCGAGATGCTGGTTTATCCGGTGTGGAATTCAAATGGAATGATGAGCATATCGGACTGGCTGGAAACGCATATGCATGACATCGTCATGATGTGGCTGGTTTGCGTGATGTTGCTTGCCTTGCGCATGTCAGCAGGCTTGCTGTGGATAGGTACGTATGCAAGCCCACGGCGTAGCAAGCCTGACCTGGGATGGCAGGCGCGTACAGATCAGTTGAGCCAGCAATTTCAAATTCAGGGAAGGGTGGTGCTTCGTATCGCCGATGACCTGAGTACGCCTTTGGCCGTAGGTATTTTTCGCCCCATGATTTTGCTGCCAAGTGCCATGCTTGGTGGTATGCCGGTTGAATTGCTGGAAATGCTGATGGCACATGAACTGGCGCACATCAAGCGACATGATTATTTGCTGAATCTGGTTCAGACGGCAATAGAAATGCTGCTGTTTTATCATCCGGCAGTATGGTGGATATCAAAACAAATCCGTAATGACAGAGAAGAAATTGCGGATGAATTTGCCGCAAGAGTGACAGGCGAACCGCGGCGTCTTGCTCTTGCACTTTCTGAATTGGCCAACTTGCAGTTCACAACCCCTCAACTAGCCCAGGCGGCACATGGAGGAAATCTTATGTCTCGTATCAAACGTCTTGTCAAACCTGAAGTAAGCACAGTCAACTGGAGGGCCGCGGTCGCCATTCTGGGAATTACTACCAGTTGCCTGGCTGTGTACGCCCAGGCAAACACACCTGCGGTGCCAGCTGATATTAGTCAGCAGGCGATGGATGCAGCAAAAATGGCCAATGAAAGAAATGGCGATAAAAGACCGGTCATCGACTTCAGAGACTGTAGGCCACAATATCCCAGAGCTGCATTGCGCAGGGAAGAAGCGGGTGTTGTTCAGCTTTCGGTATTGATTGCTTCAGAAGGGCAAATATTGAAAGCGAGAGTAGATCGTTCAACAGGGTTCCCTGATCTGGATAGTGCTGTCGTCACCGCTCTTGAGGGCTGTGCTGCAAAGGCGGTTCCTGGTCAGGTAAATGGTAAAAATGCCATGCTGTGGACAAAAGTGCAGTTTGTCTGGAAATTGAACTAAATAGTAAACCTGACTGGTGCCAGCGAGACTGACACCAGTTTTTAATCAAAGATAATGAAGACACAATTGCTACCTATGATGTTTCGCCATTTCAGGTTTTTTCTCCTTGCATTTCTTTCCCTGGGCGCAGAAGCGGGCACATTGCCTGCTTACCCATTTATCCACGCCAATGGAAGTGCCACGATCACCTTGCCGGCAGATCTGGCAGAACTGGATTTTGAGCTTACAGCATTCACACCAGAGGCAGATGAGTCATTGGCGCTGTTAAATGCGCAATCAGAAGAGGTAATTGCTTTTTTGTTTAATCACAAGGTCGCCAGTGCTGATATGGCAGCGCACGATACCAAAAAAATCGTCAGTGCAGATGAAATGGCAAATGTGGATAAAGCTTCGCAACGTTATCGCCTGATCAGAAATTTTCATGTCTATGCAAGAAATCTTGATCAATGGAACGCAATGACACAATACCTGCTTGCGAGACCTTACCTGGGCAATTTTTCGGTACGGTTTGGTCGCACGGATTATGCCGAGATCGAACATCAACTGACATTGAAAGCGGCAGAGAATGCCAGGGAAAGAGCGAAAGAACTGGCGGCAGGGTTTTCTGTAAAACTCATCGTGCCAACAGCCATTTCTGAGCAGGCTTTAAGCCGCATTGACAGTGAATTGGGGCTGGATGGTGCCAGACTGATACCAGCTTTGCTGACGACATCTGGTGCGGCTGAAAAACCAACAATGAACGATTTATTTTTGCCATCTGCCTTGATGTATAAAAAATCGGTAAATGTTATTTTTCGCACTAGATAGATTTTGTTAAATAAGTTTCGATAACTAAGTTTCGATAAATAAGTTTCGAAATAACAAATCTTTATTGAAGATGTGCATTGATCGATAGATACATTGAGAGTGACAGCAAAGGGAACTTACTTCCCGATGCCGTCACCTACTGTCATCGTTGATTGCGTCGCTGATGACGGTAACATAATCAAGAACATTGAGAAACGCTGATTAAGTTATCGCAAGGCCAGGTTTTTAATTCGTCAAACTAAGACGGCTAGCTATACTTAATCAAAGCTAATCAGTTTTTGGTTTTGGTATCAGTAGTAATTTCACTGGCACCTGTGCCTGCGTTGCTGGTATTGTCAGCTTTCGCATTATCTGATTTACCCTGTTCATTTTTCGACGCACTGACAGAGCGGCCATTGCGCCATGTACTAAATTCGTCGGAAAATTTCTGATAGCGCTCACGCCGCCAGTCGTTGTACTCGTTGTCGAGCGCCTCGATTTGTTGATTGCGCCATTGATGATAGTCAGGGTCGAAATGACCTTCCTGATGGGCGTGACGGCTGTCACGGTAGGCACCCTGCGTTACGGGCTGGCTTTCACCACGGCCATTATTGTTGTAACGCGATTGTGAAAAATAGGCATCGTTGTCGTTGATATAGTGTTGGTCTGGATCGCCTTCATACCCGCGACCATACTGGTTTTGCCTGTTGCCGCGAGAATCCTGATCAGACCATTGGCTGTTGGGATTGACGCCCTGACCGGGGTTGCGCCCCTGATTGGACTGCTGGCCATATGAACCATTGCGGTTGTTGCGGCCATATGGGTCGTTACTGGTGTGGTCAAAATCATTATCATTACCAGCGGGACGGTTTTGCTGATTGTAATATTGTTGATTTACATTGCCCTGGTTGGTGTCCGGGCCGGTGTGGCGTTTTTGGGAGGGGTACTGTCCCTGGTTACTCCATTGCTGGTGTTGGTCGCTTGCAGAGCGTTGACCATAATCATTGGTGAAATTGCCGCTATCGTTAGCGAAACTGTCATTATGACCAAAATTGTCTGCGTGGCCGGCCTGGTTATTTTTATTTTTGCGGCCATCGCCTTGATAATTGTTTCCATGTCCATTTGCATTTTTCATGTAAAGCTCCTTAACGTAGGTGAATGTCGACACATGCAGATCAACGCGAGCCCGCTGACCAGATCAATGCCGACAGAGTGCTTGTTAAAGCCCGTATGCGCCAATGTTGGCAGTGATATGGGCATGCATTAGTTCAAAATGAAGGATTTTATTGATATCAAAGTGTGGCGTGAAAATGTAGTAATGGCTTCAGTCTGATGAAATAAAACCCTTATTGATTGTGATTCCGAACATGCAGGTCTTATTCTAGTCAAGACAGCAATAAACCCGTATAAGCCAAATCCTAAAGAGCTGTGGGATATGTCTGTCAGACAGCCAGGGTGAGATTTTCAATCAGGAGTTACAAAAGCAAAGGGCAAGGTAAAGACCTTGCCCTTTGCTTTTGTGATGACTTTAAATGAAGATCAGCTGCGCGTAATCGGCAAACCCAGGTCTTCGGTCAGGCTGATATGTTTTGCCAGTTCGAGTTTGGCAATCGCATTGCGATGGACTTCATCCGGGCCGTCTGCCAGGCGCAGCGTGCGGTTGCCTGCCCATTGCGCCGCCAGCGGGAAATCACCGGAAACCCCGCCTGCGCCATGTGCCTGTATCGCCCAGTCGAGTACTTGCTGTGTGACATTGGGTGCCAATACCTTGATCATGGCGATTTCTGCCTGCGCATGTTTGTTGCCGACGGTGTCCATCATGTAGGCCGCCTTTAATGTCAGCAGGCGTGCCGTATCGATCTGTATGCGTGATTCGGCAATGCGTTCGCGCCAGATGCTTTGTTCTGAAATTTTCTTGCCAAAGGCGGTGCGGCTGTTCAGGCGCTTGCACATCAGCTCCAGCGCACGCTCAGCCACACCGATGGCACGCATGCAGTGATGTATGCGACCAGGCCCAAGACGGCCCTGGGCAATTTCAAAACCACGGCCTTCACCCAGCAAAATATTCGACGCTGGCACGCGCACGTTTTCAAACAGGATTTCGCAGTGCCCATGTGGCGCATCATCGTAGCCAAACACGGGAAGAGGGCGCACGACAGTAATGCCTGGTGTCTTTGCATCCACCAGTATCATCGATTGTTGCGAATGGCGCGCTGCATTGAAATCAGTCTTGCCCATCAATATATACACCGCACAACGTGGGTCGCCAGCGCCGGATATCCACCATTTATGGCCGTTGATGACATAGTCGTCGCCGTCACGGTCTATACGGGTTTCGATATTGGTGGCATCTGAAGAGGCAACACCAGGTTCTGTCATGGCAAAGGCTGAGCGGATTTCGCCGCGAAGCAGGGGTTCCAGCCATCGTTTTTTATGTTCTTCCGCCCCATAACGTTCTATGGTCTCCATATTGCCGGTGTCAGGTGCCGAGCAATTGAATACTTCAGGTGCCCAACTGACACGCCCCATGATTTCGCATAAAGGGGCATAGTCAAGATTAGACAAACCTTCTGGGGCACGCACTGATTTTGGCAGGAATAAATTCCACAAGCCCTGGGCGCGGGCTTTCGGTTTCAGGTCTTCTATGATCTGGGTCGCAAGCCAGCGGTTACCCTTTTCTGTGCCATTGCGGTCAATTTCTGCCTTATATGCTTTTTCATTCGGGTAGATATGTTCATCCATGAAATGCAAAAGCCGGCCTTGCAATTCTTTGCAGCGATCTGAATATTCGAATTCCATGTTGTCTCCGTGATGGTCTGCTATAAATATAGCTACTTGCAATGTAAATGAATTTACCGCTGCTCAAGCCTGTTTTTGCACATAGCTCCAGCCCAGTTCAGCCATGGGTCTTGCCGCTTCACCGGATTTTTTTGCCTGCGCGCTGGAAGCCGTGCCATCGACATAGCGCTTCATGATGCCTTGCAAAATACCTGCCATGCGGAACAGGTTATAGGCCAGATAGAAATTAAAATCTTCAGGGCGTATGGTCTTGCCGGTGCGCTCACAATACTTGGCAATGTATTCCTGTTCGCCAGGTATGCCCAGGGCTTTGTGATCAAGCCCGGCAATGCCACGGAACTGTCCTGGTGTCACATGCCAGCTCATGCAGTGATAAGAAAAATCTGCCAGTGGATGACCGAGTGTTGACAGCTCCCAGTCCAGCAAGGCCATGATGCGCGGTTCGGTAGGGTGGAACATCATGTTATCAAGGCGGTAGTCACCATGCACGATACTGGTGTCGTCACCAGCAGGGATATTGTGCGGCAGCCAGGCGATCAACTTGTCAATGGCTTCGATTTTTTCTGTTTCTGAAGCACGGTATTGCTTGGTCCAGCGGTCTATCTGGCGGGCGAAATAATTGCCAGGTTTGCCGTAATCTGCGAGGCCAATCGCGGCATAGTCGATGGTATGCAATTGCGCAATGACGCGATTCATTTCATCATAAATTTCAGCGCGCTGTTGCGGTGTCATGCCGGGCAGGGATTGATCCCATAGCACGCGGCCGTCGACAAATTCCATGATGTAAAAGGCCCTGCCCAGCACTTCTTCGTCACTGCACAGCGCATATTGGCGTGCGGCCGGAAAACCGGCCTTGTTCAAGGCATCCATGACCTTGAATTCACGTTCTATTGCATGGGCGGAAGGCAGCAGTTTGGCGACAGGGCCTGGCTTGGCGCGCATCACATAGCGCTGGTGTCCGGCAGTAAGTTTGAACGTGGGGTTGGATTGACCACCTTTGAATTGTTCAACGACCAGTTGGTCTGCCAGTGACGCATCGAAACCGTCTACATGCTGTCGCATATAGTCTGCCAGTGCTGCCACATCAAATTTTTGACGGTCAGCTACCGGCATGGTGCCCATGAATTCTTCAAACATCGGTGTCTCCCAATTGTTTCAGTTTTAAGTTGATCTTACGCCTTGCCAGCCGGATGCGCTGTAGCGTTTAAAACTATTCTAACTCAAATAATAGAACGTTCGTACTATTATTTGCCTGTTTGTTTTCTAGGTTTAGGTGCCGCATGTTTAGCCTGTCTTTATTCCTGCCTTACGGCATTAGCAAAGGCGGGTTTGGGATCATACTTTTTTTGTACATGAATCCCATAAATTCTTATATTTGATATTCCATTCCACTTATTTCTAAATTCGAAAGTGTGAGGTACCCACTGGTCGTTGGCGAATTCTATTTTCAATTCCTGGATAGCATTATTGGTCCCATACAACGGTCGCAATAAGTCTTGCTTGCCTGATGTCGCATCGTACACATCAAACCAGCCAACTGACTGCTGGGATGTGCCAACACTGCTATATTTAACCGTCACTTCATACTGGCCCTTCCCGAGCAGGAGGTAAGGGCCATATGTAATAAACCCTGACTCATCGATTCCTTGCTCTCCAATCCGTGTCGAATCCTTCAGCCTGCCCGATTGAGAAGGCAAATCAATCGCCTGAAACCAGGCATCATCATCAGGATGATTGTTATGGAAACCGACAAGTACAATACTTAACCCAAATGCAAGCACTGCATATCTTATAAAAACGGGAACTTTCCCCTCACGGGGAAAACCCATGATAAAAACTGTTGTGATAAAACCTGCCCACATATAGTTTGGTGCATAACTAAATGCCCAGGTGGTGTTGTAAAACATCGGCAACCAGGAATGAACAGGTAAATAATAAATTGAATAACTATCAAACCAGGTATCAACTGCTCTCTTGTATGAATTAACGCCTATGATTGCGTAAAGATAAAAAAAGCAGAGTTGCAGCAGTACTGATACGCATACTATTATCTTAAAGAGTTTTTCTTTTGTTTCTGCAATTCTTATCAGGCCATATATGGTGGGAATAATGAATATACTTGCGCCTGCCCAGGCAAATCGCCCCGAAAAACTTGTGCCTCCATACCAGCTTGGATGCATGGCGTTGGGAACGATCAGGGATGAAAAAATCAAGCCCCACGTTAAGGCGAAACGCTTGTTGAACCGGTAAAACCAGGCGATTGCCAGGACACCAATCAAGTTAACAGGGTTCTGTAATAAAAATCCCTGATTCTGATCGAAATAAAGACCAAATAAGACCATCAGACTTGTTGTGCTGATTTCCATGGCGTCGGACTGGTAAGGACCGGATATTTTTCCAAAAGCGTAATTATTATAAATAGCCAGCAAAGTGCAGGAAATCGATGCGACCAGAAGCAGTTTCAAGACCCTCCCTATCTCCTTTGATTCACGATACATATTGCTTGCCACTGTCAATACGATGATTGCACAGCTTACCGCAAACTTTATTTGTAGCCACGGCAAAAAAACGATTACAAGTGCCAACAAGAATTCGTGAAGCGATGAGCGTTTTTGTTGTGGCGTAATACACCAGTAGAGGCCAGTCAGTATGATCATGCCAGCCAGGATGTCAGGGTATATCTGGCTTGATGCGGGAATGAAAGGCATGGATATGCATATCACCATGACTGCCCAAAATCTGTGTCTTTCGTTCTTTGAAAAAAGTGAACTGAAATTCCAGCTTGCCAGGATAATCCCCGCACTGCAAAAAACCATAAACAGTTTTGCACCGAGCGTCCCGCCATATAGAAATGGTATGGCAATCAATAAAGGGAGTCCGATATTGTGGACATTGTATTTTCCATGCGGGCCCGCTATGGCGTGAGAATTCTCGGGCGTCAATTGAGCGTCGGACGCTGCAAGTCCTTGTTTAAATATCTTACGTGTTTTAAATTCGTCTTGATACGCGCTGGTTTGTTCAAAGGTATGATGTTGAACCAGCCCATTTGCCATAATGAGGTAATGTGGCTCATCTCCTGTGACGGGATTGATGTCCCTGGCAGTCCATATCAGTAAAGTCGTTATCGATAGTAGCAAGTAAATAAAAAGAATTTTTGTGACTGGGGATCTTTTCATTCCTATATGTCCATCCTGTTAAAAATAGATCCTGGCAGATGGCGGATGATCATCATGATAATCATCCATTTGCCAGGGACATAGATGACAGGTTTTCCAGTTTCAATTGCTTTCACTATCTGTTTTGCCACTTCCTCTACCGGTGCCAGTTTTGCGCCTTGCATTTTTAGATTGTTTGTCATCGGAGTATCGGTAGGGCCGGGTTTTATCAGCGTTACTTTTACACCCGAACCAGCGAGGCGATGTTGCAAACCTTGTGCATAGCGAGTAACCAGACCTTTTGCCGCGCCATATACGTAGTTGGATTTCCTGCCTCTGTCCCCCGCGACTGAACCTATTAATGCGATATGTCCGTGCCTTGCGCTGGACATATGTTTTGCAAACGCTTCGGCAAACAGGACAGGTGAAACGCCATTGATTCCCAATGCATCTCTGCAAGCCTGCAAACTGCTTTGACACATCGTTTGATCTGGTAGCGAACCTTGCGCGATAAGGCATATATCAACAGCTCCTCTGGCGCTGATATCGTTCACTGTCACCTCAATCGCGGCAGGATCAAGAAAATCGGTTTCGATTAACTCTATATCTGACTGGGGGCTGCGGACCATCAGATCAGCCGCTACGCGCTGTAGACGGACAGAATCCCTGCCAATCAGGACGAAATCTACAGGTCCTGATTGAAGCCATATTCTCGCGCAATGCTCAGCAATGGATGAAGTGGCACCTGCGATAACGATTCTTTTTTTATTATTCAATTCAACTTCCCATTAAACGACGCGACAAGCCGGAACTGATGCCGGGATCACGGTAATTTATAAATTCATTGAGACGCGGGTAGCCTGCTTCGAACAAATCGCGTGGCATGCGGGCGTCTTTGGCAGGATAGATTCGTCCGCCAGCTGAGCGGACAATGGCATCAAGGCCTGCAAATAATTGATGCGTTCGTTGCCCATTATTGGGGAAATCCAGAGCCAGGGTCACGCCAGGCTGTGCAAAACTGAGCATGCCCGCTGACTGGCGGTTACCAAAAGTTTTCAATACGGCGAGAAAAGAACCGTCGCCTGAACGGGTAATCTCTTTCAGCATTTCCTGGATCGCGGCTTTCCCGTTTTCACGTGGCACTACACTTTGATATTGAAAAAATCCTTTCGGACCGTACATCCTGTTCCACTCCAGAAGATTATCAAGTGGGTAAAAGAAAGACGTATAGTGTGCAATGCCTTTGCCTGCGCGCCATTTTTTTAAATTGTAATAAGCGCTATTAAATGGTCTTAGTGATAAACGATTGACCAAAGACAGGGGCGGTACAAACGGCATGCTGCGTTTATTAATCGTTGGTTCAGGAAGATGGCTGATGTTGTCTGGATTACCCCGCATGAATATTCCCCGTCCAGCAATACCTGAAATGCAGTCAATCCAGGAAACGGTATGTTCCCAACTGGCCTCCGAGCAATCTGCGAGATAGAAGAATTTATCCAGATTATCGTAGGGAATGGTTTCTGTTTCCAGCCATGGGCCGGCTATGCGGCGCAACTTCAGTTCTGCTTGTATGATCAATCCCGTCAGGCCCAGGCCGCCTATTGTCGCTGCAAACCAGTCCGGTTTCTGCGTGGGGCTGCATACTATCGTTTCCCCATCGGTGCGCAGCAATACAATGTGCTCGACATGGTCGCCAAAACAGCCGAGCAAATGATGGTTTTTGCCATGCACGTCATTGGCAATGGCCCCACCTACGGTGACCATTTGCGTGCCAGGCGTCACAGGTAAAATCCAGCCGCGCGGAATCATTAACTGCTGTATATCCCTCAACAGCACGCCAGCTTCACAGGTCAGCCGGCCAGTATTCTCATCAAAGCTGATCAGGTGATTTAATCCGGTAGTAAGCCAGAGCAGGCCATCAGGATTGAGGCAGGCATCGCCATAACTGCGGCCCATCCCGTGAGCCAGTCCCAAAAGTTGTGCATTGCAGACCAGGTGCCTGGCCTGGCGTGGATCGCTGAGGCTAAGGACATGATGAGAATCTGCACTTAAGCGTCCCCAGGAACTGATCTGTTTCATGCAGGATCCGCATGAAATACGTAACGTTTATCCAGTTTGTATTTGCATAGGTAACCTATTGCCAAACCAATGATACCACCAACATAACGCATTTCCCTGGTGTGGAAAAAAAAGTCAAAGCAAAATTCGAAGCCCCAGAAAACAGTTGTAGTTGCCAGGCCCATCAAGGAGTAGAGCGCAAACATCTTGCTATCCTGGACCGTATTTTCGGTTTGATATTGAAAAATATAGCGTTTATCGAGAATGTATTTAACGATCAGGCCTGCTGCGGTGCCGACTGCGAGAGAAACAAACATGAAAAACATGCCATTGTAATGACGGGTAACGATATCTTGTGTTCCAATGTTTACTGCTGTCGCAATTAATGCGAACATCGCATACATTATTGTCAATTGCATGGTTAAAAAATTATCATGGAATTAAAATGGATAGACTATGCATGATAACTTAATAACTCATACCATACCAGCACGCCTGCTTGGCTTATTGACGCTGATGCGTCCCAAGCATTGGATCAAAAATGCTTTTGTTCTTGCCCCGCTCATGTTTACGGGGGAATTTGTCAATATACATGCAGTGAGCCACGCGTTCTTTGCAGTGCTGCTTTTTTGCCTGGGATCATCGGCGACATATATTATTAACGATATGCATGATGTCGACGAAGACCGGCGACATCCCGTAAAATCCAGGAGCCGTCCGTTGGCTGCCGGTATAGTCAATCTACCTATGGCATTGATTTTGCTCGCAGTGCTTTATGCAGCGTTATTATGCGGCTGGTTTTTTGCTCCTCAAGTGGTGCTGGTTGTCGCTGCGTACATGGCATTGAATGTCGCCTATACTTTTGTGTTGAAACACCAGCCAGTGATAGATATTTTCACTATCGCCATCTGCTTTGTGCTTCGTGTTTATGCCGGGGCGGTTGCCTTATCGGTACCAGTCTCGGCATGGATGTTTGTTACTACGCTTTGTCTGGCTCTTTATCTTGCGGCGATCAAGCGGAGACAGGAGTTAATCCAGAGCGGTACGGCAGGCCGCAAGGTACTTGAAAAATATTCTGTGGCTTTAATAGACCGTTATGCAGAAATGTCTGCAACCTGTGCCCTGGTCTTTTACGGAATGTTTGTCATGTCAGCCAAGCCTCAACTGATTATCACTGTACCCCAGGTATTGTTTGGATTATTCCGTTACTGGTATGGCGTCGAAGCGTTGGATAATGGCGAGTCACCGACAGAAGCCTTGTTGACAGACTGGCAGCTTTTATTAACGGTCGTATTATGGGTGGCTGCTTGTTTATGGGCATTGTGGCCAGTCCAGGGATGAATATGAATTTTTCGTATTTATTGACGCCTTTCACAGCATGGCTGGTGGCCGGGAGCATTAAATTTGCCATTAACAGCATCAAGGCAAGGAAACTGGCATTTAGTTTGATTGGCTATGGTGGGTTGCCAAGCAATCATAGCGCCATCGTCAGCAGCATGGTGACACTGATAGGCATGAAAGAGGGTATTGCTCATCCGGCTTTCGGAGTGTCTGTGACACTGGCTTTTATTGTCATACTTGATGCGAACAGTTTGCGTCGTCAAATAGGCAAGCATGCCGAAGCAATCAACAGATTGAATGACTCAGGCGATCAAAAGCTATTGCGGGAGCGTGTCGGCCATTCACGTTTCGAAATTGTGGCTGGCATCCTGACTGGTGTAGCCGTTGCTGCTGCTATAAAACTGATTTTGGGTTGATGTGCTTGGTTGTACGCGGCGAGCATTGCAACGCAAAATGGCGTCGTGCAATAAATTAATCAGTGCTTCAACAAGAAATTTTTATAATAAATTCAATACACCATCCAGTCCGACAAAATTCAAAGCCACGTCAGCCTGTTCCCGCACTACGGGCTTGGCCCTGAAAGCGACAGACAGGCCTGAAATTTTCATCATCTTCAGGTCATTGGCACCATCACCCATGACGATGGCCTGTTTGGTGGAGATGCCCATTTCCGCGCATACGCGTTCTACGGTTCTTTGCTTTTCATCCGCATCGACGATGGTGCCTGTGACTTTGCCGGTCAGTTTGCCATTGTCGATTTCAAGTACATTGGAATGCGTGTAATCAAGATTGAGGCGGGTTTTCATGCGGTCAGTAAAGAAAGTAAAGCCACCAGACACGAGCAAGGTTTTCAGTCCGGCTGCCTGTATGGTCTTTAACATCTTGTCCGCACCCAGTGACAGCTGCAGGCGTTCGTCATAGACACGTTGCAGCGCTGAAGCATCCAGGCCTTTGAGCAGGGCAACGCGGCGTGTCAGGCTTTCCTGGAATTCCAGTTCACCCCGCATGGCGGCTTCGGTAATTTCTGCCACCTGCGGCTTCAGGCCCTGCATGTCAGCGATTTCGTCTATGCATTCTATGGTGATCAGTGTGGAATCCATATCCATCGCCACCAGCTTGAAGTCAGACATGCTCAGTTTTTGGTGTTGGGCGGTCACATCCAGTTGCGCAGTTAAACATTTGTTGCGAATAACTGTCAGCAAATCAGCATTACACGTCACATTTTCAAGGCGCACAGCCTGATCATTGATTGGCGCTATCAAGGCTTTGGTCTGCTCAGCGATGCTGGCAATCAGTGCATGGTTGTCAGCCAGACTGCGGTTCAGTCCCTGTATGGTCAAATGCATGGTATTCATAGTGTTAAATCGTAAGTTGATCAGTGCAGGGCTTTGATGGTTGCCTTGATTTGTGCCACGCGACTGGCCAGATCAGGCATATTTGCCGTGATGCGCAATTTGTCTTGCCCGTTCAGTTTGATGTGTTTGTTCTTTTGTACGAGTTCGATAATGCGCATACCGTCAATAGGTGGCTTGGGTTCAAATTGCAAGGTGGCGGCTTCACTGTGAGCATCAATCTTGATGATGCCCAGCGGTTTTGCCGCGACGCGCAATCTGTGCGTTTCCAGCAGTGATTTGACGGGTTCCGGCAATTTGCCAAAACGGTCTATCATTTCTTCCTGCATATTGTCGATGGCGTCCGCCTTGCTGCAATTGGCCAGGCGCTTGTAGATGGACAGGCGTTCATGCACATCACCACAGAATTCATTTGGCAGCAGGGCAGGGATGTGAAGATTGATTTCAGTAGTGCTCGATAAAGGCGCTGCCAGGTCAGGTTCTTTGCCATTCTTCAATGCGCGCACAGCTTCATTGAGCATGTCGGAATACATCTGGAAGCCAATCTCATGCATTTCTCCGGACTGGTTATCACCCAGGACCTCACCTGCGCCACGAATTTCCAGGTCATGCATGGCGAGATAAAAGCCACTGCCGAGTTCTTCCATTTGCTGGATGGCGTCCAGGCGGCGGTTGGCCTGTTTGGTCAACCCCTGCACGTCATGCACCAGCAAATAGGCATAGGCCTGGTGATGTGAACGACCCACCCGGCCACGCAATTGATGCAATTGCGCCAGCCCGAATTTATCGGCCCTGTGCATGATGATGGTGTTGGCGGTGGGCACGTCGATACCGGTTTCGATAATCGTCGTACATAACAATATATTGTGACGCTGAGCGACAAAATCCCGCATGACTTTTTCCAGGTCGCGCTCATGCATCTGCCCGTGTGCCACGACTACCCGTGCCTCTGGTAGCAGTGCTTCCAGCATGGCTTTGCGATTTTCTATGGTTTCGACTTCATTGTGCAGGAAATACACCTGTCCGCCACGCTTCAATTCACGCAGACAGGCCTCACGTATGACGGAATCATTTTCGCTACGTACAAAAGTCTTGATGGCAAGACGCTTTTGCGGTGCCGTGGCAATGATGGAGAAATCACGCAAGCCTTCCAGTGCCATGCCCAGGGTGCGCGGTATTGGCGTAGCGGTCAGCGTCAGTACATCGACCTCTGCGCGCAATGATTTCAATGCTTCTTTCTGGCGAACACCAAAGCGGTGCTCTTCATCGATAATAACCAGGCCAAGGCGGGCAAACTTGACATCGTCCGACAGCAGTTTGTGCGTGCCGATGACGATATCGATCGTGCCATCGCCCATGCCCTTGATGGCCAGGTTGATTTCCTTGCCAGAGCGGAAGCGCGACAATTCGGCAATACGCACGGGCCAGTTGGCAAAACGGTCAGCAAAGGTTTGTGCATGCTGTTCAGCCAGCAAGGTTGTCGGCGCCAGAATCGCCACCTGCTTGCCACCCATGACTGCGACGAAGGCGGCACGCAGGGCAACTTCGGTTTTACCAAAGCCAACATCACCGCAAATCAGCCTGTCCATCGGTTTGCCCGAGGTCATGTCGCCAATGACTGCGGTGATTGCAGCGGCCTGGTCTGGTGTTTCATCAAAGCCAAAACTGTCTGCAAAGGCTTCATAATCCCTGGCTGAGTAGTCAAAGGCATGACCCTGGCGCGCCGCACGGCGCGCATACAGGTTCAATAGTTCAGCTGCCGTATCGCGGATTTGCTGCGCGGCTTTTTTCTTGGCCTTCTCCCACTGGCCAGAACCAAGGGTATGCAAGGGTGCGTCTTCAGGGGCTGCACCTGAGTAGCGTGAAATGACATGCAATTGTGATACGGGTACATACAGCTTGGTATCCTTGGCATATTCCAGGTGCAGGAATTCAGTTTCACCTTCCCCCAGATCCATGCTGATCAGCCCCATGTAGCGGCCTATGCCGTGGTTGCTGTGTACAACCGGGTCACCTATTTTAAGCTCGGACAGGTCGCGCACCATGTGCTCGACCTGGGTGACGGCTTCCTGTTTTTTGCGGCCTATGCGCTTGCCGCTGCCTGCATATAATTCGGCTTCGGTGATGAAGGCCAAGCCTTGCGCCAGCACGAAGCCGGCATGCAAGGGGGCGACGCCCAGCATCAGTTTGGCATCACTGGTCTGGAAATCGACAAAGCTTTCACAAAGGTTCAGCCTGATGTCATATTCATTGAAATATTGCAGCAGGGTTTCGCGGCGGCCCATGGTTTCTGCACAAATCAACACGCGCTTGTCGGTTTGCAACAAAAATGAACGCAGGTTCGTCAGCGGGTCATCAGCGCGGCGATTGACTGCTATATCAGGTAGAAAACTTGATACTTCCGAGGCTGCCATGGCCTTATCGGCACTGGCAATCGTCCAGCGCGCTTCTGGTTTTAAGGCACCGAAAAAATCTTCGTCACGCAGGAATACCGTTTCTGGCGACAGGACGGGGCGTTCACGGTCAGACTTCAGAAATTGATAACGCGAGCGGGTATCGTTCCAGAAGCGTTGAATTGCTTCGTCTATGTCACCCAGCAAGACAAAATAAGGAGCTTTGGGCAGATAATCAAACAGTGTGGCGGTTTGATCAAAAAATAGCGGCAAATAATATTCAATACCCGCAGAAGCAATGCCGTTGCCGATGTCTTTGTAGATCGCAGAACGGGAAGGATCGCCTTCGAAGGTTTCACGCCAGCGGCTGCGGAAGGCAGCACGTGCCGGTTCATCCATGGGAAATTCGCGCCCCGGGAGGAGGCGGACTTCAGGTACGGGATAGAGCGAACGCTGGGTATCGGCATCAAAAGTACGTATGCTCTCTATGGTGTCACCAAATAAATCGAGCCTGTATGGCAGGGGTGAACCCATGGGGAACAGATCGATAAGGCCACCGCGTACAGAATATTCGCCGGGTGACATGACCTGGCTGACGTGGCTATAACCTGCCAGCGTCAGTTGCGATTTGAGTTTGGCTTCATCCAGCGTATCGCCCTTCTTGAAAAAGAAGGTGTAGGCGGCCAGAAATGACGGCGGTGCCATGCGCAGCAATGCCGTCGTGGCAGGTGCCAGCAAGACATCGCAGTTACCGTTCTGGATTTCATGCAGACTGGCCAGACGCTCAGACACCAGGTCCTGATGCGGTGAAAAGGCATCATAGGGCAGGGTTTCCCAGTCCGGTAGCAAATGACAGCGCAATTCAGCGTTAAACCAGGGCAATTCATCCAGTAGCCGCTGGGCGTCACCGGGATTGGCGACAAACACGGTCAGCATGCGTTTTTCGGCCTTTAGCGTCGCCGCTGCTTGTGCCAGTGCGTAGGCATCGGAAGAACCATGCAGATTCGGGAGCGCCAGTCTATGGCCAGGTTTTGCTAAAGATTTGCTGAAATCAAATGACATTGCGGCTATACAGGAAGATGCCGTAAAACCTGCTTACGGAACAAGATACGCGGTTAAAATGAGCGCCTAATTATAAACGAAGGGGCTCTTTCCTATCGAAGAGCTTATATCTGTCTTTTTATGGTAACGGATTCTATATTTGCAGTAGCACCACAATATGTCGCGCTTATCCCTGCCGCAGGCGTGGGAACGCGCATGGGGGCAGCAACCCCCAAGCAGTATATGGTGTTGGGAAATAAAACTATTTTGCAGCATACCGTGGATGCTTTCCTGAACTTTGCGCCAGTGCAGCATACTTATGTCGTAGTCAGTCCTGATGATGGCTATGTTGATAGCTGTTTGCAAAACTCAGATCGCCTGACAGTTCTGCGTTGTGGCGGTGCCAGCAGGCGTGATTCTGTCAGGAATGGCTTGCGTTTGCTTGCTAATAGACTGGCCAGCCAGGATTGGGTACTGGTGCATGATGCCGCCAGGCCTGGGTTGAATAACTTGCTTCTGCAACGCTTGCTGGATGAGGTAGGATCGCACCCAGTTGGTGGTTTGTTGGCATTACCTGTGGTGGATACTGTCAAGCGAGTACATAACGGGAGGGTGGAGACTGTCCCCAGAGATGGCCTTTGGCTGGCACAAACACCGCAAATCTTTCGTTATCAACTATTGTGCGATGCGCTTGACGCGGCTCAAGAAGTGACGGATGAGGCAAGTGCTGTTGAGGCGGCAGGCTATGTCCCCTTGCTGGTGGAAGGGCATGCCTGTAATTTGAAGCTGACTTTGCCGGGCGATGTGGCACTTGCAGAAAAATATCTGAGTATCGGTAAAGAATAAAGGAAGATTGATGCAGAATAAGATGCAAGCCTTCAGGATAGGTCAGGGTTATGACTGTCACGCGCTGGTGCCTGGGCGAAAATTGATTATTGGTGGTGTCGATATCCCGCATGCGACCGGTTTGCTCGGGCATTCTGATGCCGACGTGTTGCTACATGCGATTACCGATGCGCTGTTTGGTGCCGTGGCCTTGGGTGATATAGGACGACACTTTCCCGATACTGACGCCCGGTTTGCCGGGGCTGACTCGCGTGTTTTATTGCGCGAAGCCATGCAGCGTGTGCATGCGGCCGGGTATGTGCTGGGCAATCTTGATGCCACTATTATTGCGCAGGCGCCCAAGATGGCTGGACATATTCAGACGATGGTGGCAAACATTGCAGCAGATTTACAGGTGGATATCACGCAAATCAATATCAAGGCCAAGACCAATGAGCGTTTGGGCTATCTGGGACGCGAAGAGGGAATTGCTGCAGAGGCGGTGGTGCTGGTCTTTCCACTGTCAAACAACTAAACTGCATTTAGCATAAAAAAATGAATGGAGATTTGTATGAGTAAAGAAAATTTAAAACAGTTATTGGGGCAGTTGCATCAGGAGCTGGCCGGCACGGCCGATATCGATGATGAATTGAAAAACCTGCTGGGACAATTGAATCAGGATATACACCTGGTACTTACCAATGGTCAGGCTGGTGATGATCCGGTTTTTGCTGCATTAAGTGAAAGATCGCAAGCTTTGTCAGCGCGCTTTGCTGCGCAACACCCGAAACTGGAACCTGCCTTGCGTGAGATTGGCGTCATGCTGGAAAAAATTGGCGTATAGCTTTGCGACCAGTTTCTCAAATAAAAATTTCAGATTTTCTTAAAACCGCCGCTGGCGGTTTTTTTATATCCAATTACTTGCAAATATTTTAATTTAAAGACTATTCTGTATTTCATAGGCGTGTTCAGCGAGAATTTACAGGATATTCTATAATTTCAGTAATTCATGAAAATTCAGGAAATCAGGGAAATTGAATATGGAAACACTAAGCCCGCTGACACAAAGATTCATCTTGCATTTTGGTGAGATGGGTAGCCGTTGGGGCATCAACCGCACCGTCGGGCAGATTTATGCCTTGTTGTATGTGCAATCGCGTGCACTAAATGCCGATGACATTGCCGAGGCACTTGGCTTCTCGCGCTCCAATGTCAGTATGGGGTTGAAGGAGTTGCAGGCATGGCGTCTGGTCAAGCTGCTGCACAAACCTGGAGACCGGCGTGAATATTTTGAGCCGCCAAAAGATATCTGGGACATCTTCAAGGCCTTGCTGGAAGAGCGCAGGCGGCGCGAAATAGAGCCCACGCTGTCCATGCTGCGCGATGCTTTGGTGGAGAATCCTGCCAGTGATGCCGACAAGCTGGCGCAAGAGCGTATGCGTGAAATGTATCAACTGATAGAGCTGTCTACCTCTTGGTTTGAGGATGTGCAGCGTCTGTCACCTGAAACTCTCGCGTCCCTGATGAAAATGGGCTCCAAGGTCAAGTCCATATTGGATATACGCGATAAATTCCGTTTTGGTGGTGGCAAAAATGAGCAGGCGGAAGACGCATCTGATGGATTGGCTGCAAAGGTGCCTGACGAGGGAAAATAATGAGCGCTATCTATTCTTTAGGGCGGTTGAAACGTTTACCTTTGTGGCTGGAAATTACTTTGGCGATCTGCATCAAGGTGCTTATATTGAGCCTCTTGTGGAATGCCTTCTTTTCGAGGCCACAAACCAGGCATATGCGTCTGCCAGCTGAAAAAATGGAACAGCATCTGTTATCACCCACGCAGCATGAAAGTACTGCTTTCTATGCACCGGACCCAAACGCACGACAAGTGCAAACCGAAAACAAGCCGGATCAGCAAGTGGAATTAAAGGAAAAACATGGTACCCATTGAAGAAGTCGTCAACCTGTCGCGTCTGCAATTTGCGGCAACGGCGATGTATCACTTTTTGTTTGTCCCGCTGACGCTGGGCTTGTCCTGGATTCTGGTCATCATGGAATCGGTCTATGTGATGACAGGCCGTGAAATCTACAGAGATATGACAAAGTTCTGGGGCAAGCTATTTGCCATCAATTTCGCCATGGGCGTCACCACCGGCATTACCCTGGAATTTCAATTTGGTACCAACTGGTCTTATTATTCGCATTATGTCGGCGATATCTTTGGCACGCCACTTGCCATAGAGGGCATGATGGCTTTTTTCCTTGAGTCGAGCTTCGTTGGTTTGATGTTTTTCGGCTGGAACCGATTGTCAAAGCCAGCGCATCTGGGCGTCACTTTTTTGGTGGCTCTTGGCTCGAATCTGTCTGCTTTATGGATATTGATTGCCAATGGCTGGATGAACAATCCCGTCGGTGCTGATTTCAATTTTGAAACCATGCGCATGGAGCTGGTCAGTCTCAAGGATGTGTTCTTTAATCCGGTGGCGCAAGTAAAATTCGTGCATACAGTGGCGGCTGGCTACGTTGCCGCATCCATGTTTGTACTTGGGATATCTGCTTACTACCTGCTGAAGGCGAGGGATACTGCTTTTGCCATCAGGTCATTTGCGATTGCGTCTGCGTTTGGCCTTGCCTCAACCCTGTCTGTCATCGTGTTGGGAGATGAGTCAGGCTATACCGCAGGCGAGGTCAATAAAGTGAAGCTGGCAACCATAGAGGCCGAATGGGAGACAGTGCCAGCACCGGCGCCGTTTACGGTGATCGGCTTGCCCAACGATAAAGAAGAGCGCACTGATTACGCTATCAAGATACCGTATCTGATGGGGCTTATTGCCACCCGTTCAACGGATACCCCGGTGACAGGCATTAAAGATCTGAAGCTGGAAAACCGCATCCGCATCGTTAACGGCATGCAAGCCTACGCTGCCTTGATGCGCCTGAAATCTGGCGATAAATCACCTGAGGCGCGCGCCGAATTCGAAAAGCTGAAAAAAGACCTGGGTTATGGCCTGCTATTGAAAAAATACACGACAAATGTGATCGATGCAACACCAGCCCAGATTGACAAGGCAACGCATGATTCGATACCCAGAGTGGCTCCGATGTTTCTGGGTTTTCGCCTGATGGTGGGCCTGGGCATATTGTTTCTGTTTATTTTCTCGACTTCTTTCTACTTCCTGATACGCCGTCGCCTGGCAAAGCAAAGGTGGCTGCTGAAACTGGCCTTGTACAGCATTCCTTTACCCTGGGTGGCGATAGAGACCGGCTGGATCGTCGCTGAATATGGTCGCCAGCCCTGGACAATCTCTGGTGTTTTGCCCACGCATTTATCGGCATCGACCTTGCAGGTGAATGATTTGTACTTCAGCCTGGCAGGTTTCATGGGGTTTTATACCTTGCTGCTGGTGATTGAATTATTCCTGATGTTCAAGTATGCCAGGCTGGGTCCCAGTGCCTTGCATACGGGTAAATACCATTTTGAACAAGACGCCGCTCAGCCTTCCAATACTGCAACAGCCAAGCCTTAGGAGTCACCATGTTTGAATACGAAACATTAAAACTGATCTGGTGGGGCTTCGTCGGCATCCTGATCATTGGCTTTGCATTGATGGACGGTTTTGATTTTGGCGTTGGCATCCTGTTACCTTTCGTCGCCAAGACCGATATGGAAAGACGTATAGTCATTAATTCCATTGGGCCTACCTGGGAGGGTAACCAGACCTGGTTCATTGCGGCTGGCGGGGCCTTGTTTGCTGCGTGGCCGCTCGCATATGCTGCTGCATTTTCAGGTTTTTATGTGGCGCTGATGTTGTTGCTTTTTTCGCTGTTTTTCCGACCCGTGGGTTTTGATTATCGCAGCAAGGTGCAGGATACTCGCTGGCGCTCTGCCTGGGACTGGGCCTTGTTTATTGGCGGTTTTGTGCCCCCACTGATTTTTGGTGTCGCCTTTGGCAATCTTTTGCTGGGTGTGCCTTTTCATTACGATGAAACCATGCGGCTGGAATACATGGGCGGCATTTTGGGTCTGCTTAATCCTTTTGGCTTGCTTGCAGGGCTATTAAGTGTGGCCATGCTGACGATGCATGGCGCGGCATTTTTACGCATGAAGACCGAGGGTTTGATACGTGAGCGGGCCAGAACGGCACTGCTGGTTGCCGCCGCTATCGCGTTCTTGAGTTTTGGCTGCGCAGGTATCTGGGTGGCATTTGGCATGGATGGCTACCGTATCATCAGCATGCCTGACGTGAATACCGCCTTCATGCCGACCATGAAGGTCGCTGAGCGCAGCCTTGGTGCCTGGCTGGACAATTTTGGCCGCATGCCCATCTTGTGGGGCTTGCCTGTAGCTGGTTTGCTTGCGGCAATACTAAGCCCGCTGTTTGCTTGCAAAAACAAGGATATGACTGCATTTTTAAGCAGTGGCCTATGTGTTGCCATGGTCATACTGACGGCCGGTGTAGCGATGTTCCCCTTTGTGATGCCTTCATCGTTAAACCCTTCCAGCAGCCTCACCGCCTGGGATGTTGTCGCCAGTCATAAAAGCCTGGGGGTGATGTTCTGGGTGGTGGTAATTTTCTTGCCTGTCATCATTATTTACACGAGCTGGATATACCGCGTCCTGCGCGGCAAGGTCAATGAAGCGCATATCAATGCAAACGAACATTCGGCATATTGATATAAAATCAAGGTATAGAGGAGAAATGGCATGTGGTATTTCAACTGGATATTGGGTGTAGGCCTGGCGCTGGCATTTGGCATCATCAATGTCATGTGGCTGGAAGCCAATTACGCTTTTGGTGACCGTGACGAGGCACAAACCAGGGAGCGCTTTGAGCTGGCGCGGCAAGAGTATAAGGAAAGCAGGGAGGGCAAACGTAGCTAGTCATACGTCTGCTCTGTTACCTCTGCTACAATACGCGGTTAGTCTATCGAATTGGGTGCCAAAACCCATTTTCTTTCTTGTCGCATACAATGCGCAATTACTTATTAATTACACACACCTGATCAGCCATGCAGATTTCACAAAATACCGTTGTCAGCTTGAATTACACCATGTTCAACGCCGAGGGCGAGGTCATTGACCAGAATCAACACCCCATCGTTTATCTACATGGCGGCTATGACAATATTCTTCCGGCAGTGGAAGCAGCGCTGGAAGGTAAGGCCGTTGGCGATAAAGTATCGGTGACGCTGGCACCAGAAGATGGTTTTGGTGACTTTGATGAAAGTTTTGTACGTGAAGAAGACATCAGTGCTTTCCCGCCGGATATCGAAGTTGGCATGATGTTTGAAACACGCGATCCTGAAACTGAAGAAACCATGCAATTTCGCGTAACGGCAATTGATGCTGGTGTAGTCACGGTCGATGGCAATCATCCTCTGGCTGGTATGACCATTCGTTTTGATGCAGAAGTGCTGGAAATACGTGAAGCAAGCGACGAAGAAGTAGTGCACGGTCATGTGCATGGCGAACATGGTCATCACCATTGATATGCCGTCTGGCATCTTGATGATGGATGCCTGAACGCAATATCATAAGCTTTAGCCTTATCTCTGTACGGGGAGTGCAATACATCTGCACTGCCCCGGCAATTACTGCAAGTCTGCAGTGCGAATTTCAGTCCAAGTGCAAGCAAGAGTGTGTATGAAAGACTATTATTTTGTTCTCGGCATCGCTACTAACGCGAGTTTGGCCGATGTAAAAAAAGCGTTTCGTCAAAAGGCAGCGGAGTTTCATCCCGACCGGAATGATTCTGAACTGGCGCCAGAAAAATTCCATGCGGTAAAAGAAGCCTATGATGTCTTGTCAGATGAGGCAGCACGGTCAGCTTATGATGAAAACCGGCGACGCAATTTGCTGGATTCGCCGCTGGAGACAGCGACCGAAATCTGGAAGAATTATTTATCAGGAGTATTGCAGTGAAATTGTCACGTTTTTTTGAAGATCTGATGTCGGTCTATAAAGCTGAACTGGAAGATTTGAAATCCGACTCGGAAGGCAAAAATGTGTTGAAGGCGAGACTGCGTGAAAAGGCAGAACAGTTGCCCATGTTATTGCCCATGATGGAAACCAATCCTGAAATGCTGGCAGTTGCCTTTCACGAAGGTTTTATTTTCATGAACCCCCTGGTAATGGAATCCTTATCAGGTAAAGAGGCGGGCAAGTTACCTTCCTGGAAAACCTTGTCTGCCGCCGTCAAGCTTGAGCCCTGGGCAGAACCTCTGAGCCGTATCGTCTTGAAAGACCCGGCAGGGGAAGCATTTCTGGTTGTTGCAGCCGGGCTGGAATATCTGAATCGCAGTCAGCAATCGCGCAAGCACAGTGATGCCAATACGCTGGAAGAAGATGATGAAGATAAAGAAGCCAATGAAGCCAATGACGAGTTGAAAGAAAGTGGCGATCTGGATGGGCAGTACGGCCGTCATGGTCGCGATGATGGTGATGACGGTGATGACTATGATCTGGGTGAGGCTGGTGCTGACTGGCTGGCTGAACAAGGCTTTGACCGCAAAGAATAAGGAGCATTCATGAATTATCCTGCATTGATAGAAGCCCAAAGCCTGGTACTGGCGGGCGATATAGCCGGTGCCGAACACGCATTGGCAAACCTGGCTGAAACCGAGGGCGACAAGGCACTTGTCGCTGCACTGGATGAATTCCCGGCCAAGGATTTGCTGGCCATCATCCGTGAATATGATGCATCCAAAGAGTCGCTGGTGAACTTGCTGGTCACGCCTGAGCAATTTGCCCAGGCAGTTGTGCTGGAGCGTCGTTATGGTGACCAGACGCATGAGCAATTGCGCGGCATGATCAATTCCGTCATTTTCCGTGATGGGGCTGACCCGGCAGAGTTTTTGTATGAAATTGCCGAGGTAGATGGCGGCTATGACGCCCTGGTTGATTATTTGCTGGACCGTACGCAAATGGTCGAACATTTCTATCGCTATGCGACCTTTGACTTGTATGAATATGGTGATGAGTCAAAAACGCGTGCGATAGACGACGACTTGCTGAACCTGACACGCGATACCGAAAGCCTCGCTTCGCCGCTCGATATGGCGAATCTGGAAGATCACGACTGGATGCAGGTGACCTACATCTTGCGTTATGAGTTGCCAGAGATTTTCCGCGAAGTGCTGATGAAGTTGCGCGCGCGCTACAAGGCGTATCAAGCCAGCCTTGCACAGGATGAGCTGGAAGGCGAGGGCGTTGCTGAAGAAGAGGAAGAAGAGCGCCCTAAAAACAATGATGATGGCGATGACAAGGACGATGACGAAGAGTCCGCCCTGTAATTCACTCGCCATATTGGTTTGATGCAATGCATGCTGATGGTCTTGGCCTGCATTGCAATGATTTCTTTGTTTGCTGCGCTGCAATCAAGTTTGTTTGATCTGGAAATTCATGCCTGAAAATAATTTTGAAATTGCCTTGTCGGATAACCGGCCATTCTTTGAATCGGCTTTGCGTTACGGTGTGCAGCGGGCGATTATCACCAGCGCAAAAATTGCGGCGATAGAGGCAGAGGCGCCAAAAGGTATGGTGCAAATTGCTGACGCGTTTGGCAGTAAATATCTGCGCCCGGAAATTGAGGCGGCGCGCAAGCGCATCGTCAACCTGGCCAGTCTGTACCTGATAGAGAATACCCGCGGCGACCTGGAGCTGGCTGCAAAAATGATACGCGATAACACCTTTCTGACGTTGTCACGTGGTGGCTCGGGCTTGCTGAAGGCCTTGTTTGCCATGCCCGAATATGCATTGCTGGGGCGTGAAGCAAAAGGCAAGGTGGAAGATTTTCTGGAAGCCTGGTCGCTCAAGGAAAAACCAATCGAATATAGAAATACCCTTGAACACCGGCAAATGAATGCCCTGGAAATCGAGGCGGGATATTGGTTCGGCGAGACACTGGGTCTGTCAGCCAGTTTTTTGCATGAAGAAGACGTGGAGGCAGTTTCTGTCGTCCGTACGGCTTTGTTGCAGCAAATGTTTGGCAGGCCTGACGAGGTTTTGCAAAACCAGATTGAATTCGCGACACTTTTAAATGCCATGCGCTCATTGAGTGCGGCGAAAATTAAAAAGGCGTGGTCGGCGCTTGATATGGAAGGTATTCCTGCGCAGTTCCATGGCATTGTCGAACGTATTTTGGGCGAAATCAAGGCGCATGACCTGCCGCGCATGCAGGATCAGTCATCTTCGCTGGACAAGCTCGTATTTGAATTAAAGGACCGTTACTACTTGCGTGATCATGAAGTTGAAGACACTTCAGAATACGATGCGCTGGTATCGAAAGAATGGACCAGGCTAACCAAGGGAAAAACCGATATTGATTCGCTATTGACGCTGTTCATTTGCATAGCAGGTGAAATTCCGGCGAAAACGACTTTACCGGAAAAAACAGCAAAAAGTCTGGTGAAAAAATTTCGTGAGACGGGCTTTCATCCGGAGCTGGCAACCGAGTGGATAAAAACCACGGCGCCTCATGAAAAACAGGAGGGGCTGCTGGAAGACTGGGCTAATTTCGTCGACGATGCCAATAATTATTTATTGGATGACTGGGATACCAATTTCACTGGCGCCATGCGTTTTCTGGACGCGAATTGTCATATCCAAAAGCCGGCGAAGAAGTAATGTATGAATGGCGGTTAGCATTAATCGCCATTCCTCTTGTTGTAAGCAGGAATGGCTGATCCTTTCTGCGTCCTATTACAAACTCATCTCCAGCACCTGGCGGCTGACATCTAGTGTCACGTCGCGCTTTTCACCCAATTTGATCATGCTGTGGGTTTGCAGTGCCGACAGGATGGGTTCGATATCCGTACTGCTTAACTGATAATCGCCCAGGCGGGTTTTAACACCCATTTGCTCAAAATAATCCTGTGTGCGACTGATGGCAGCTTCGATGCGGCTGTCTTCATCTCCATCAACCAGTCCCCATACACGCTCGGCATATTGCAGGAGCTTGGCACGTTTGCCTTCCTTGCGTACGCGCAGCATGCTGGGCAAGACGATAGCCAGTGTTTGTGCATGGTCTATGCCATGCAGGGCAGTCAATTCATGGCCTATCATATGCGTCGCCCAGTCCTGTGGTACGCCGGTGGAAATCAGGCCATTCAAGGCCATGGTGGCACACCACATCAGGTTGGCACGTACATCATAATCTTCAGGATTGGCCAGCGCCTTGGGGCCTTCTTCTATCAATGTCAGCAACAGGCCTTCTGCAAAGCGATCCTGCACTGGTGAATTGACCGGATAGGTCATGTATTGTTCCATGACATGTACAAAGGCATCAACCGCGCCATTGCCAATCTGGCGGACTGGCAAGGTATAGGTCTTGGTAGGATCAAGCACTGAAAATACCGGGAAGCAGTGACGGCTTGAGAATGCCATTTTTGCCTTGATGGATTTGCGCGTAACAACGCCACCATTATTCATTTCCGAACCAGTGGCTGGCAGGGTCAGTACACTGCCAAAAGGCAGTGCTTTAGTCACATTGACACCGCGTTTTTCGAGTATGGCCCAAGGGTCACCCCCTTCAAACAGTGCGGCAGCCGCAATAAATTTGGTACCATCAATGACTGATCCGCCACCAACGGCCAGCAAGAAATCAATTTTGCTTTGCTTGATGACTTCTACTGCCTTCATCAGGGTTTCATAGCTTGGATTGGGTTCTATGCCAGTAAATTCGGTGACTGTACGTGACCCCAGTGCGGCAATGACTTCGTCAAAAACACCGTTTTGCTTGATGCTGCCGCCGCCATACAGCAAGAGCACATTGGCTTCTGCGGGAATGACTTTGTTCAGGTCGGCAATGCGGCCTTTGCCAAATAAAATCTGCGTAGGGTTATAAAAATCAAAATTCAGCATCGTTATTTCCTCCGGAAAAGAGACATCTTAGCGCAAATACAAACAATAGATCAGTCGTTCGTTTTTAAGCCGCCAGGAACAAGAAAACCGTTGGCTTTTTGTGAAAATCAGGTAGTTGCTGTTTGCTGACGCAGGCTTTCCATTCCGCCGCTGTTTTGGTCTGGATGGTTTCGGTGTTCAAGCTCAGATCAGTGGCGACGCAGATTAAACTGGCAGAATGGCAGTGACTGCTTAGCGCCTCCAGCATGGCAGCATTGCGGTACGGTGTTTCTATCAACAACTGGGTCTGCTTCTCTTTTCTAGACCGATCATCCAGTTCTTTTATGCGCTTGGCCCTGAGCGCCGCATCGGTTGGCAGGTATCCGTGAAAAGCAAAGCTCTGTCCATTCAGTCCGCTGGCCATTAGTGCGAGTAAAAGAGATGAGGGGCCAACCAGAGGGCGAACCTTGATAAGGCGCTGGTGCGCCAGCCTGACTAGGTTGGCGCCCGGGTCTGCCACGGCGGGCACGCCCGCCTCGGAAATCAAGCCCACATCATGGCCTTGCAGCAATGGTTGCAATAAACCTTCCAGTGCCTGGGCTGGAGTATTGATGTTTAATTCGGTGATGTGAATTTCTTGTATTGGTTTTTGCAAGGCGTGTTGCTGCCCCAGGAATTTCAGGTAGGCGCGTGTCGTCTTGGCATTTTCAGCGACAAAATGGCTGAGCTGTGCAGTCATTGCCTGGACAGTATCCGGTATGATGGACGCCAGCAAATTGCTGTGCTGATCGTCGTTCATGCCCAGGGTGTTAGGAATCAGGTAAAGCGTACCGGTCATGGTGGAGATTTCTCTATAATGTGTAATTAATCTGTCATTCTTGTCTGCGGTCTTTGAAGCGCGCGCGGCTTAACAAAAAGTTTCAACAAGAAGTTTATAGCTTGAAAAAGCGCATGCCGACATTTCTCAGCATGCCTGTCAGCGCAATCAGGGGCAGGCCAGTCAGTGCCGTAGGATCGTCGCTTTTGATGCTTTCTATGATTGCTATACCCAGACCTTCATTCTTGGCGCTGCCAGCACAATCATAGGGTTGTTCTATGTGCAAATAGGCATTCAGCTCGGCGTCACTCAGGTTCCTCATTTTTACCAGGGTTTTAATATTCTGGATTTGCAGGCGATTTTTTGCATCCTGGCGGTTGTCAAGCACACATAGTGCTGAGTGAAATGTCACTTCATGACCGCGCATGGTTTGTAATTGCCCAAGTGCGCTGGCGTGGTTGCCTGGCTTGCCAATTTGCAGGCCAAACAAGGTGGCCACCTGGTCTGAGCCTATGATAATGGCGTCGCCATGTGTGGCGGCAATTGCTTCGGCTTTTTGTTGCGCCAGCCTTAATGCTGTTTCATCCGGGCTTTCGCTGAGGTGTGGTGTTTCATCGATTTCCGGCGCGATACTTTCGAAAGGTAATTGCAGTCTTCCCAGTAATTCGCGGCGGTAAACCGAGCTGGACGCCAGAATAAGCCTGACATCGGCATTGTTTATTTGCATTTTGAAAATATTTATTGGAATTTGTAGAGGGTATGCGTGAAAAAACGTGGCAATTCTTTGACTAATAAGGTGCAATCCTGTTATTATCGCAGGTTTTCTGGGTTCAAATAATCCTATGCAAGCTTTTGTGATTGATGCTTTCACGTTTTCTCGGCTCGAAGAGCAGCGTTCGGGAAGTTTATTGGTTGCAGATCTGCCCCGTCTTTCTGCGGAAAGTGCAAACACCGATGGTGCTTTGGACTGGTCTCTGACAGGCGGTAAAGATGCATCTGGACATGCGCAGCTGGTGTTGACTGTGGATGGTTCAGTGCAGTTGATGTGTCAGCGTTGCCTGACACCGTTTGCATTTGACATTGACTCTGAGTCTGTATTGATACTCGCCAAGGATGAAGAAAATGCCGATGAAATTGAAGCTTTTCTTGATAATGACGAGATCGATGTTGTAGTAGGTAGCAAAACATTCAATATCATGGATTTGATCGAGGATGAGGCGCTACTGGCAATACCCCAATCGCCCAAACATGCAGTATGCCCGGATGTATCGTTGGCTTCAGCAGATACTACTGCAGCGATAGAAGTGGAAGTCGGCAAGAAAGAATCACCTTTTGCCGTGCTGAAGAAAATTAATGGGCGTACCTAGTGGCATTATTCTGAAAAAACACTCAGGTCGAAGTATTGTTAGGGATTCTTGGTTGCAGATGTTTGTACTCTTCAATCAAGTGTGTTAAATTTTTAGAAACATTTTTTGAAGTATTAGGAGTTATCATGGCAGTTCAGCAAAACAAAAAGTCCCCATCCAAGCGTGGCATGCACCGTTCCCACGATTTCCTGGTTGCACCGCAACTGGGTATCGAGCCAACAACTGGTGAAACACATATGCGTCACCACATCAGCCCTAACGGCTTTTACCGTGGTCGTAAAGTATTGAAAACCAAGAACGACGAGTAATCCCTGTCCTTGGTAAAAGAAGCGGCGTAACGAGTTTTTGACTTGGCGCCGCTTTTTTTGCGTTAACTTTTGACTTCTTTCGCTTGCCTGACCATCGGATCGATGGCGACGTTGAGAAGTCTTTGTATCCTGAACGTGCATTCTGGTTCGTTCAAATAAATTCAGCCCTGGAGAAAATGCTTGCCTGACTCGTGCCAAGCCTTGAAGGGTGTGAGCAGTTGCTGGAAATTTGGGAAAATATTCCCAAATCTTGGAAATTAATTCGGGATGACTGCTGTCTCGATTTGATACACTAGCTGTTTCGGATTGAAGTTTCGTATCAATACATGACAATAAAAATTTCCATAGACTGCATGGGCGGAGATCACGGTCCGGCAGTTACCGTGGCGGCGGCAGTAGCTTTTGCAAACCGTGAGCCAGATGTTGAATTTCTCCTGGTTGGCGCTGAAGCAATCATTCAGGCTGAGCTGAAGAAAAATCACGCCAGCAATCACGCACGCTTAAAAATCATCAATGCTACCGAAGTAGTGGAGATGGATGATCCTATAGAAATTGCCTTGCGCCGCAAAAAAGATTCTTCCATGCGGATTGCCTTGAACCAGGTGAAGGATGGCAGTGCACAGGCCTGTGTTTCTGCTGGTAATACTGGTGCACTGATGGCGGTTTCGCGCTATGTGCTGAAAACCATGCAGGGTGTGGACCGCCCGGCAATTTGCAGCATACTTCCCAATCAGAAAAACCTGCCAACTTATATGCTTGACCTGGGTGCAAACGTGGATTGTGAGCCTTTGCATCTGCATCAGTTTGCCATCATGGGGTCAGCCCTGGTGTCGGCACTGGAAGGCAAGGACAAGCCCAGTATCGGCTTGCTCAATGTTGGTGAGGAAGATATCAAGGGAAATGATGTCGTTAAGAAAACGGCGCAATTGCTGCGTGCCGACCATGAGCGGGGCTTGCTGAATTTCTATGGCAATGTCGAGGGTAATGATATTTTTGAAGGAACCACCGACATTGTGGTCTGTGATGGCTTCGTTGGTAATGTGACCTTAAAGGCAGCTGAAGGCATGGGGCGTTTCGTCAAGATTACTTTGACGGCTGCGTTCAAGAGCAATCCTTTAAATATCCTGGGTGCCATTTTGGCGCGCGGTGCCTTGAAGTCTATTTCGCGCACCATGAATCCCTCCAATTACAATGGCGGCAGTCTGCTCGGTCTGCGTGGTCTTGTTTTCAAGAGCCATGGCAGTGCTGACAAATACAGTTATGAATGGGCAATACAGCGCGCTTTTGACGCGGCCAAGAATGATGTATTGTCGAGAATTTCGACCTCGATGGCAAAATTGATGCCAGTCGCAGAGCCGGTCGTCCCAGATAACAACGAACTATTGGTACAGAAAACCGCATGACTTTCTTTAGCAAAATTATCGGTACAGGCAGCTATCTGCCTCCCAAAAAAGTAAGCAATCAGGAATTGACCGAACAACTGGCAGCAAAAGGAATTGAAACTTCCGATGAGTGGATATTCTCGCGTAGCGGGATCTCATATCGCCACTATGCTGAGCCTCATGTGACTTCCAGTGATATGGCGGTTGAGGCAGCAAAGTGCGCGCTGGATGCCGCAAAAATGCAGGCAAATGATATTGATCTGATCATATTGGCAACTTCCACGCCGGATTTTTTAGGCGGGTTTCCCAGTACGGCTTGCGTGGTGCAAAACAAACTGGGCATCACCAATGGTGCCGCTGCCGTGGACGTGCAGGCAGTTTGCAGCGGCTTCATGTATGCCATGTCGATTGCTGACAGCATGATCAAGTCTGGCAGTCATAAAAATGTGCTGGTGATTGGTGCCGAAGTATTCTCCCGGATTTTGAATTTTGAGGACCGTACCACCTGCGTATTGTTTGGTGATGGTGCCGGTGCCATTGTCATGTCACGCTCAGCCGAGCCAGGTGTGCTGGCGACCAAGCTGCATGCAGATGGCAGCTACGCCAATATTCTGTGCGTGCCAGGCAATGTGCAAAGCGGTGTGGTCGAAGGCAGTGCATTCTTGTACATGGACGGGCAGGCAGTCTTTAAACTGGCTGTCAATTTGCTGGAAAAAGTCGCCAACGAGGCATTGGAAATTGCCGGCCTGACGACGGATCAGATTGACTGGCTGATACCGCATCAGGCCAATATTCGCATTATGCAGAGTACTGCGAAGAAAATGCGCATGCCCATGGACAAAGTGGTGGTCACGGTAGATCAGCATGGCAATACCTCCGCAGCATCCATCCCCCTGGCACTTGATCTTGCTGTTCGTGATGGTCGTGTTCAGCCAGGTCATACGGTCATGCTGGAAGGTGTTGGTGGTGGCTTTACCTGGGGTGCTGCCATTGTAAAGATGTAAGTAGTAAGTAATAAGTAGCGCCGCAATGAAAATTAAACCAATAAGAGATATAGATTGATATGACGCAATTTGCTTTTGTTTTTCCAGGTCAGGGCTCTCAGGCCATTGGTATGTTGAATGGTTTTGCTGATAATGCAGTAGTGCAACAAACCATTGCCGAGGCCTCTGAGGCTTTGCAGCTTGATCTGGGCAAGATGATTAATGAAGGCCCCAAAGAAGCGCTGGACCTGACGACCAACACCCAGCCTGTCATGCTGACGGCAGCTGTCGCTACTTATCGCGCATGGATCGCTGCCGGTGGTGCCGTTCCAAAAGCGGTGGCCGGACATAGTCTGGGTGAGTACTCGGCGCTGGTTGCTGCTGGCGTCATCGCATTCAAGGATGCCGTGCCCATGGTGCGCTTTCGCGCGCAGGCCATGCAGGATGCAGTGCCGGTAGGGCAGGGCGGTATGGCGGCTATTTTGGGTCTGTCAGATGAAGATGTAAAAGCAGTCTGTGCTGAAGCACAGTCTGCCGTGCCGGGTGAAGTGGTTGAGGCCGTGAATTTCAATGCGCCTGCACAAGTCGTGATCGCTGGTAGCAAGGCAGCAGTAGAGCGTGCCTGCGAAATTGCCAAGGCAAAAGGGGCAAAACGCGCCTTGCCTTTGGCTGTGTCTGCACCTTTTCATTCTTCCTTGTTAAAGCCGGCTTCGGATAAATTACGCGATTATCTTGCTGACATCACTTTTTCAGTGCCCACGGTGACTCTGATCAATAACGTTGACGTTGCAGTTGCTGTGACGCCTGATTCAATCAGGGATGCGTTGGTCAGGCAAGCTGCCAGCCCGGTACGCTGGGTGGAAACCATCAATAAAATGCATGCCGATGGCATTTCGCACGTGGTCGAATGCGGACCAGGCAAAGTGTTGGCAGGATTGACCAAGCGTATTCAGCCAGAATTGATTGGTGATGCGGTGTTTGATCAGGCAAGTTTGGAAAAAGTATTGGAATTATTAAAATGACACAACAATTGGAAAATCAAATCGCTTTAGTAACTGGAGCGTCACGTGGTATTGGCAAGGCAATTGCCGTTGGTCTGGCAAAGGCGGGCGCTAAAGTCATAGGAACAGCGACGACCGAGTCTGGTGCTGCTGCGATCTCCGCTTATCTGGAAGAAGTTGCGCCAGGTGCTGGCAAGGGTCTGGTTTTCAATGTTAATGATGTTGAGCGCACAGCCAGCCTGGTGGATGAAATTCAGAAAGAATTTGGTGGCTTGTCCATTTTGGTGAATAACGCCGGCATTACCCAGGATCAACTGGCAATGCGCATGAAAGAAGAAGAGTGGGATAACGTCATTTCCACCAACCTGACTTCAGTGGCACGTTTATCGCGTGCAGTCTTGCGCGGCATGATGAAGGCCAAGCAAGGCCGCATCATTAATATTACTTCGGTAGTCGGTTCGTCTGGTAATCCTGGGCAAATGAACTATGCTGCTGCGAAAGCTGGTGTGGCTGGCATGAGTCGTGCATTAGCCAGAGAGATAGGTAGTCGCAATATCACCGTTAATTGCATTGCCCCAGGTTTTATCGATACGGATATGACCCGCGCATTGACTGAAGAGCAAAAAGCTGCGATTTTGCAGCAAATTCCGCTTGCAAAATTGGGACGCCCGGAAGATATTGCAGCTGCAACCGTGTTTTTGGCATCGCCAGATGCAGGATATATTACTGGCACCACCCTCCATGTAAATGGCGGGATGTATTTGGCGTAATCATTTTGTTGATTTTTGTTGGCAACTTCGCAGAAAATAGCCGGAGTTGCTGCTGAAGATTGAGGGCTTGCTTTTTTTGCTCACAAACCTGCTAAAATGCGCGCACTTTCTGTAGGCCCTTATTTTTTTGATTTTTTCACTGGAGATACAAATGTCCGATATCGAACAACGCGTTAAGAAAATCGTCGCTGAACAACTGGGCGTCGCTGAAGCTGACATCAAAATCGAATCTTCTTTCGTTGATGATTTGGGTGCAGATTCCCTGGACACCGTTGAACTGGTGATGGCACTCGAAGACGAATTCGAAATGGAAATCCCTGACGAACAAGCTGAGAAAATCACTACTGTTCAACAAGCGATTGACTACGCTAAAGCCCATCTCAAGGCTTAATAGTCGAATTTTTTAAAATTCAGGAGAAACGCTTGAGTCGTTCGCTTAAACGTCGAGTCGTCGTTACCGGGCTGGGCTGCATTTCGCCGGTCGGCAATAATATTGCAGATACCTGGAGTGCCATCACCTCAGGCAAATCTGGAATTGCAACGATTACTAAATTTGATGCAACTCCCTTTACCACGCATTTTGCTGGCGAAGTGAAAGGCTTCAATGTCGAGGAATATCTTCCGGCAAAAGAAGCGCGCAATATGGATACTTTCATCCACTTCGGCATTGCCGCAGGGATGCAGGCGTTCCAGGATTGTGGCCTTGCTGTCACTGAAGAGAACGCAGACCGTATCGGCGTCATCGTTGGTTCTGGTATAGGTGGCTTGCCATTAATCGAAGATACCAAACAGACTCTGATCGAGCGTGGGCCACGCCGGATTAGTCCATTCTTCGTGCCAGCATCCATCATCAACATGATTTCCGGCAACCTGTCGATCAAGTACGGACTGAAAGGTCCCAATCTGGCTATCGTGACTGCCTGTACGACAGGTTTGCATTGCATAGGTACAGCGGCACGCATGATCGTTTATGGTGATGCCGATGTCATGATCGCAGGTGGTTCTGAGTCAACGATTTCTCCTCTGGGTTTGGGTGGTTTTGCCTCAGCGCGTGCACTTTCTACCAGAAATGATGATCCGGCGACGGCTTCTCGCCCATGGGATAAAGACCGCGATGGTTTTGTCCTCGGTGAAGGTGCCGGTGTCATGGTGCTGGAAGAGTATGAACATGCCAAGGCGCGTGGCGCAAAAATTTATGCTGAAGTCATTGGCTTTGGTATGAGCGGCGATGCTTATCACATCACTTCTCCAACCATGGACGGCCCGCGTCGCAGCATGATCAATGCGATGAAAGATGCCGGCATCAATCCTGAGCAAATTTCTTACCTGAACGCGCACGGGACATCGACTGGCATAGGCGATAAAAACGAAACCGACGCGATCAAGGCAACCTTTGCTGACCACGCCTACAAAATTACCGTGAATTCGACCAAGTCGATGACAGGCCATCTTTTGGGTGGTGCTGGTGGCCTGGAATCTGTCTTTACTGTACTGGCGATGCATAACCAGATATCGCCACCGACGATGAATATCATTAATCAGGACCCTGAATGCGATCTTGATTATTGTGCGAATATGGCGCGTGATATGAAAATCGATTATGCAATGAAAAATTCGTTCGGTTTTGGTGGAACGAATGGTACTTTGATATTTGCAAAAATCTAATTCGTAAAAAATTAGCCTTGGCACTTCGTTTCGCTGGAAATGAAGTGCCATTTTTTTTGCCGCCATGACTATTGCACTTTTAGTTGAGCCCAAGCCATCCCGCCTGCTGCTTGCCAGTTGTCTGAGCATGCTGATTCTTGCACACCTCAGCTTGTTTTTGCTCATGCAAGCGGTCAGTATCCCGGTCTATTTGAAAATTACCCTCCTGCTTATCTCGCTGGGTGCCAGCGTGTGGCAGATGGCGCGCTGGTGGGCTGCGTCAGAGAGCATGCGCTTGAGCATATCTGACGCCGGGGTCATGGCATTACACTGGCAAAATGAAGCAGAGGAGCAATCCAGCAACCTGACAGTGAGATTGAGCGCCAAAAGCTGCTTGTGGCCGCAGTTATTGTCGCTTTTTTTGATTGATGAAGATGACAGGGAACATAAGTTGCTTATACTTCCAGATTCACTGGATCCTGCTGCTTTTCGCGCACTCAGGGTAAGCTTGATGTGGATTAGTCAACATAAACAGAAGTGAAATGAAATGTTACTTCTGTTAAGGAACTTTTTTTAATAATGCGGACTCTGATGGGGTATAAATCGCGTATGTTGACGGTAATAACATGCATTTCGGGCTGGCATCAGCCTGGTCATGCAAATATAGGAATAAATGAGTGACGACAGAACGCGAAATTGATCAGCTATTGGTTGAGCGCGTCCAGCGTGGTGACAAAAAAGCATTCGAGCTTCTGGTTTCCAAATATCAAAGGAAATTAATGCGGCTCGTGTCCCGGCTCGTCTATGACCATGCCGAAGCAGAAGATGTCGTGCAAGAAGCGTTTATCAAGGCTTACCGGGCCTTGCCGAATTTTCGTGGTGAGTCCGCGTTTTACACCTGGCTGTATCGTATTGGTGTCAATACCGCGAAAAACCACCTGGTGACACAAGGGCGCAGGGCGCCTACATCAACCGATGCCGATGTCGAAGAAGCAGAAACTTTTGTCGATGCAGAGGGACTAAGGGATATCAATACGCCAGAATCTTTGCTGGCTAGTAAGCAAATTGCCGAAACAGTTAATTTTGCCATGTCGACGTTGCCAGAAGAATTGCGCAATGCGATTACCTTGCGCGAGATTGAAGGGTTAAGTTACGACGAGATAGCTGAAGTGATGTTATGCCCGATAGGCACTGTTCGCAGCCGTATATTCAGGGCGCGTGAGGCGATTGCAGATAAATTAAGGCCATTGCTTGGTACGACGCTGGAACAACGCTGGTAGCCAATCGCAGGGCAGGCAAATATTGCAGTAATAATGAATTCGAAAAGTAGTAAAAAGGTGAAAATCATGAACAAAAGCGCAAATCAACACGAGAGTATCTCAGCCATGGCTGACGGCGAGCTAAGCGATGCTCAACTGGATTCTTTGCTTGCGAGCTTAAATGACGCTGAAAGCAAGGATGCATGGGAAATTTATCACCAGATTGGTGATGTCTTGCGTTCAGATGAACTGGCGATTACTTTCAGCGCAGATTTTTCAAAGAAATTCTCTGAAAAACTGGATGCCGAGCCCGTTATTCTCGCGCCCAAAGCCTCGGTAAATACCAGGAAGCCTGAAAATGAAAGAAAACAGAAATTTTTAGGTTCCTATGTGGCAGTGGCAAGCGCTGCTGCGGCAGCTGTCTTTGCCTTTTTATTGGCCCCCCAGTTGCAAATATTCCAGGCCAATTCAGGCGCACCGGTACAATTGAGCAGCAAGGCAGCACCTGCCAGCAATGTGCAACTCGCTTCCCATTCAGATGGCGCGCCACTGACTACGCTGGCAGTGAACAGCCAGGGCACGCCTGAGCATAGCGCGCAAGCCGGTGAGAAAGTCGCCACAGAGTCGCCCGATATGTTGCGTGACCCCAGAATAGACAGTTATTTGTTAGCCCATCAGCGTTTTTCTCCAGCCATCAATAGTGGCGCGCCCTATGTGACGCGCGCCAATGCAGTGTCGTCTGCCTCGGAAAAATAAATATGATGTGCTTGTTGCGTATGAATATCGCAGTGGCGGGCCTGGTTGTCATTGGCACTTCATTGTCGCCCACGTTTGCGCAGGACGCGCCGGACGACAAGCGGGAAGTTCACGGGATTTTGCGAAAAATCCAGTCTTCGGCTCAGAAACTGAATTACTCGGGTACATTCGTTTATCAGCAGGCCAGCCAGATCCGCACTTCGAGAATTACCCATGTTGTTGACGGTAATGGCGAACTGGAAAAACTGGAAATCCTTGATGGGCAACCAAGGGAATATCTGCGCAAAAATGACGAAGTAACCTGTTATCTGCCAGAGAGCAAGACTTTGCAGATAGAAAAAAATGTAACGCAAGAAGTCTTTCCTGCATTATTGACAGCGAATGCCCAGTCACTGCCACAATCGTACGCAATCAAAAAAGCAGATGTCAGCAGGGTTGCCGGCATCGATTGCCAGACCTATCTGCTTGATCCGCGTGATAATTCCCGTTATGGATATCGTCTTTGTGTAGAAAAAAATTCTGGTCTGTTACTGCGCGCACAGACTGTCAACACCAAAAATGAGGTAATAGAGCAGATTGCATTTACCCAATTGACTATCGGCGATATCGACAAACAAAAAGTTAAATCAAGTTTTCAAAATACTGCCCAATGGCATGTTGAAAATCTGACGGTGCAGTCCAATATCAATTCTGGCTGGATAGTGAAATCGCTGCCTGCCGGATTCCGGAAGATGCGTGAAATGAAGCGCCTGATACCCGCTTCGGAAGCTGTCAAAAACAGCGATGGAAGCCCGGTCAAGGCGCATCAGGTCATACAAATGATCTTCTCTGATGGATTGGCAGCAATTTCAGTATTTATTGAGCCGGATAGCGATAACCGCACGGAAGGCAGTTTGCAGCAGGGTGCGATGACCATCATGGGTAAGCGCCAGGCAGAATTCTGGCTGACGGTCGTGGGCGAAGTGCCCGTGACGGCCATCCGGCAAGTAATGAACTCAATTGAATTTAAACCTAAATAAGCGAACGACACCATGAAAGCGAACACACTTTTTCCCTTAGAAAAAATTGCTTCTACCCTGGTACTCAGTGCCTGTGTGGGTTTTATAGCGCCGACTACAATCAATGCCAACCCTGTTGCAGAAGCAGCGCAGATTGCAGGTTTGCCAGATTTTACTGAACTGGTCGAAAAATCCGGCCCTGCTGTTGTGAATATCCGTACAACAGAAAAAGTCCAGGCGGGTCAAAGTAATGCGAATGGCATAGATGATGAACAGATGCAGGAGTTCTTCCGTCGCTTCTTCGGCACACCTGCACCAACGCCAACACCAAAACAGCAACCCACACCCAAAGGCCGCAAGCAAGTGCCACAGCAGGAAGAGGAAGTTCCCCGTGGCGTAGGTTCTGGCTTCATCATCTCGCCAGACGGTTTTATCCTGACCAATGCGCATGTGGTTGAGGGGGCGTCAGAGGTTTATGTCAAACTGACCGACAAGCGCGAGTTTAAAGCCAAGGTGATTGGTGCGGATGCACGCACTGACGTGGCCGTGTTGAAAATCGACGGCAGCAAA
This sequence comes from Undibacterium sp. TJN19, assembly GCF_049339485.1. Taxonomy (NCBI): domain Bacteria; kingdom Pseudomonadati; phylum Pseudomonadota; class Betaproteobacteria; order Burkholderiales; family Oxalobacteraceae; genus Undibacterium; species Undibacterium sp. TJN19. Next base: position 153,474 of record NZ_JBMPPL010000009.1, on the reverse strand, counting down.
CTGCCGCGCGTCACCATTGGTGACTCCGCAAAAATCAAGGCTGGTGAATGGGTCATAGCAATCGGCTCACCCTTTGATCTGGACAACACTGTCACAGCAGGTATTATTTCTGCCAAGGCACGTGATACCGGCGATTATCTGCCATTGATACAAACTGACGTGGCAGTTAATCCAGGTAACTCTGGTGGCCCCCTGATCAACATGCGTGGTGAAGTCATTGGTGTCAATTCCCAGATATACAGTCGTTCTGGCGGCTATATGGGTATCTCTTTTGCGATTCCCATTGATGAAGCGATGCGTGTCGTTGACCAATTAAAATCTGCAGGTAAAGTGGTTCGTGGCTACCTTGGTGTAGAGCGCATCGATGTGCCAAAAGAAGTGGCCGAAGGTCTGGGCTTGCCAAAAGCACAGGGTGCCTTGATACAGCGTGTCATGCCGGGTTCGCCAGCTGAAAAAGCAGGTGTGGAAGTTGGTGATGTCATTCAGAAAGTTAATGGCACCATCGTTGAAAAAGCGGTCGACTTGAATCGCATCGTCGGTGATATCAAACCAGGCGGTAAGGCAACTGTGACAGTCTGGCGCAAAGGCGGTGCAAAAGACATCACCATTACCGTTGCTGAAGCTGATGCAGAAAAAACACCGGCAAAAAGCACCAAGCAAAAAGCCGAACCTTCGGTGAATGTGTTTGGTCTGTCGGTAGGCGACCTGAGTGATGCGCAAAAACGTGATTCCCATGTGACTGCCGGTGTCGTCATCGAAAATGCTGAGGGCGGCGCTGCACGTGCAGGTTTGCAGGCTGGCGATATCATTACCCGTATCAATAATACGGATATTAAAGATGCCAAAGAGTTTGCTGCTGTCATGGCAAAAGTGGATACCAAAAAACCAGTTTTGCTGCTGGCAAAACGCGGCGAGGTTTCAAAATTTGTCGCGGTACGTCCTACCAGCCAATAAGCTGTTCATGTAGTTGCAGCAAAGGCCACCATCATCTGGTGGCCTTTTTTATTTCTGGCCCGTGATCGTCTGAGCTTGCATGGACTTATAATGCCGGTACTGGAATAGCCATTACGATGGGCAAGATAATGATTCAATTTACACTATATTCGCGCAGCTATTGCCATCTTTGCGATGACATGCTTGAGCAATTGCAAGCTTATAGTCCCGAATACGGATTTACGGTCAATGTCGTCGATATCGACAAGGATGATGAATTGCTGGCCACTTATGATGAACTGGTGCCTGTACTTGTCGGCCAAAAAGAAGCGCAAAACCAGCAGCGCATTTGTCACTACTACCTTGATCCTGCTGCACTGAAAGCGTTTTTCCATGCGTGATACAACACCGAGTTTGTCCCTGTTCGATTATGAGGGAGAGTTGATCTGTGGCGTAGACGAAGCTGGTCGCGGCCCGCTGGCAGGGCCAGTCATGGCTGCTGCTGTCATACTTGACCCTTTGCATCCGATAGCTGGATTGAGGGATTCAAAAAAACTGAGTGAGCAAAAGCGCGAGCAACTGGCTATCGAAATCAAACAGCACGCGCTGGCGTGGTGCATTGCCGAATGTTCAGAGCAGGAAATCGATGAGCTCAATATCTTGCAGGCCACCATGCTGGCAATGCGTCGCGCCGTAGAGGGATTGTCGGTACAGCCGACCCTGGCATTGATCGATGGCAACCGTTGCCCCGTCATGGCAGTGCGTTCAGAAGCCATCGTCAAAGGTGACGACAAGGTGGCGGCTATTTCTGCCGCTTCCATCCTAGCGAAAACTGCACGCGACCATGCATTGATGCAATTGCATGTTGAATATCCTCAATATGCACTGGATCAGCATAAGGGGTATCCCACCGCGCTACATCTTGAACGACTGCGTGAACATGGCGTTTCGCCTATACACAGAAAATCTTATGCGCCTGTGAAAGCTTTACTGACTTAAATGAAATCGATTACTTCACGCGACAATCCGCTCTATAAAGAAATCAAGCAACTGGCGACCAGTTCGCAAGCCAGGCGCAAGGCTGGCCGCACCTTACTCGATGGCGTGCATTTATGCGAAGCTTATTTCCAGCATCGGAGTGCCCCACAGTATTGTGTTGTTGCCGAAGGAAGCCTGCAACACCATGAAATTACAGCCATTCTGGCGAAAAGCGAACAAGAAGGCGTGCAATGTATCTGCTTGCCGGATGCCTTGTACAATGCCATCAGCCAGGTTGAACACGGTGTTGGCCTGATGTTCGTGATCGCCACACCTGCGCCTGCATTTCCTGTTGCAGTGACTGCCTCTTCTGTCGTGCTCGATAATCTGCAAGACCCCGGCAACCTGGGATCTATCTTGCGCAGTGCAGCGGCAGCCGGCATACAGAATGTATTTTGCAGCCCGGGCACAGCGTTCGCATGGGCACCCAAAGTCATGCGGGCTGGCATGGGTGCGCATTTCTTGCTGAATATTTTTGAAAATATCGATTTACACGTCTTATTGCAAACAGCCAAAATCCCCGTGCTGGCGACCAGTTCGCATGCCAGAGAAAGCATTTACCAGGCTGATCTGAACCAGCCTGTCATCTGGCTGTTTGGTCATGAAGGACAGGGTGTTGCGCCTGAGTTGATGGCCCTGGCCAGCAAAACCGTGACCATACCGCAGCAGGCCGCGATCGAATCATTAAATGTGGCGGCCAGTGCAGCCATCTGTTTCTTTGAGCAGGTGCGCCAGCAGTTAGACTGATGACATGGAAGATGGCATGCATGCCATTTTCCAGTTAATGGTCAGTCATGCTGGGACGCTGAAACCTTAATACACGCGCACGTCAGATTTAATTTCCTGCAAGATCGTCGTCGAAATCTCTTCTATGGACTTGGTTGTTGATGACAGCCAGCGTATGCCTTCACGTTTCATCATCAGCTCTGCCTCGTTGACCTCATAACGGCAATTTTCCAGTGAAGCATATTTGCTGCCAGGACGGCGCTCGTTACGAATTTCGCACAAACGTTCGGGGGCAATACTCAAACCGAATATCTTGCCTTTGAATTCCGGCAGGGCAGAAGGCAGTTTGCCGCGTTCAAAGTCGTCTGGTATCAGCGGATAATTGGCAGCCTTAATACCGTATTGCATGGCCAGATACAGACTGGTGGGTGTTTTACCGGAACGGGACACACCAACCAGTATCACATCTGCCGTCGATAAATTTTTGTTGGACTGACCATCATCATGCGCAAGCGAGAAATTGATTGCCTCAATACGATTCTTGTATTCTTCAGAATCCGTAATATTATGACTACGCCCTATGGTATGGGTGGACTTGATACCCAATTCCTGTTCCAGGGGGGAAACAAAAGTCTGTATCAAATCCATATGCAAACCCTTGGATTTGAAAACGACACCAGCCAGGTCTACTTTTACCAGTGTAGAAAACACGATGGGGCGATTGCCTTCAGCCGTATAAGCTTCATTAATCCTGCGTACAGCGTCATGAGCTTTTTCCAGCGTATCAATAAAAGGCAGGCGAATTTGCTTGAATTTCAGGTCAAACTGGGTCAACACTGAATGACCAAAGGTTTCAGCTGTAATGCCCGTACCGTCAGAAACAAAAAATACCGTGCGGTTTGCCGGTGGCCGGGGCTGCTGAGGGGTATCTGACATGGTGATTTTGATATGGTTAATTAAATAGGCGAATCAAGTATATTTGTAAATAATGGAAACAAAAAAGACGGCAAATTCTCATTTCCTTGAGAAAATCTTGCAAGACACAATGTAAAATGCTGCAACAGCATGACCTATGTAGCTCACCTCAAGAATAACAAAAAAACAGTGGGATACGAAGCAGCACGGCGTTAAACAGCAAAGATTTCTTACCATCAAAAAGAGGTTGTTATGTCCAACGCAGCAAATACCGAAGCGACTTATGTCGCCTCGTTTGAGCATTTACGGATGACGGATGTTGAATCAGTCGGCGGAAAAAATGCATCATTAGGCGAAATGATCAGCCAGCTGGCCACTGCCGGTGTACGTGTGCCTGGTGGTTTTGCCACCACAGCACAGGCATTTCGTGATTTTTTGTCGTATAGCGAAAACGGGGGGCTGCCTTTGGCCCAGCGCATCGCTGACCGCCTGGCAGATTTGAATATTGACGATGTCAAGGAACTGGCAAAAGCTGGTGCCGAGATCCGTCAATGGATCATCGAGACACCTTTCCAGCCAAGACTGCTTAAAGAAATCGAAGATTTCTATAACAAACTGGTCGCCGATTCAACGGCAGAAATGTCGTTTGCCGTGCGTTCATCGGCAACGGCAGAAGATTTGCCGGATGCGTCCTTCGCGGGCCAGCAAGAGACATTTCTCAATGTCGTGGGCATCGACAACGTACTGGAAGCAATGAAGCATGTATTTGCCTCACTGTATAACGACAGGGCAATTTCTTATCGCGTGCATAAAGGTTTTACGCATGCTGAAGTGGCATTGTCTGCGGGCGTGCAACGCATGGTGCGTTCCGACCTGGGTGCCGCAGGCGTGATGTTTACGATCGATACTGAGTCCGGTTTCAAGGACGTGGTTTTTATCACTTCCAGCTATGGTCTGGGTGAAACAGTGGTACAGGGCGCGGTTAACCCGGATGAATTTTACGTGCACAAACCTATGCTGGAACTGGGTAAGTCTCCAGTTATCCGCCGCAATATCGGTTCCAAACTCATCAAGATGGAATTTACCGTTGAAGCAAAAGCAGGTCGCTCAGTAAAAACCGTGGACGTACCAGTTGAAATGCGTAATCGCTATTCGCTGGATGACACTGAAATTGTCGAGCTGGCCAAATACGCGACCATTATTGAAAAACACTATGGCCGCCCGATGGACATAGAGTGGGGTAAGGACGGCCGCGACGGCAAGCTGTATATCTTGCAGGCTCGCCCTGAAACCGTCAAATCCCAGCAAAAAGCTTCTGACGCGCAGCAGCGCTTCAAGCTGAAGGGCAGTGGCACTGTGCTGGCTTCTGGTCGGGCCATTGGCCAAAAAATCGGTGCCGGTCGTGTACGCGTTATCCATGACCCGTCTGAAATGGAAAGAGTACAACCTGGCGACGTGCTGGTGGCCGACATGACTGACCCTAACTGGGAACCGGTCATGAAGCGCGCTGCTGCCATTGTCACCAACCGTGGTGGCCGCACCTGTCATGCCGCCATTATTGCGCGTGAACTGGGTGTGCCAGCCGTCGTTGGTTGCGGCGATGCGACCGATATGCTCAAAGATGGCACCCTGGTTACAGTGTCCTGTGCGGAAGGTGATGAAGGCAAAATCTATGATGGCTTGCTGGAGACTGAAATCACCGAAGAGCTGCGCGGTGAATTACCAAAATTGCCGCTGAAAATCATGCTCAATGTTGGTAACCCACAGTTGGCCTTTGATTTTCAGTCCGTACCCAATGAAGGTGTTGGGCTGGCGCGCTTGGAATTCATTATCAATAACAATATCGGCGTCCATCCAAAAGCCATTCTGGAATATCCAAACATTGATGCAGATTTGAAAAAAGCCGTGGAATCCGTGGCCCGTGGCCATGCATCACCCAAGGCATTTTATATAGACAAATTGGCCGAAGGCATCGCCACGATTGCTGCGGCTTTCTGGCCCAAAAAAGTGATTGTCCGTTTGTCTGACTTCAAATCCAATGAGTATAAAAAACTGATTGGTGGTTCACGTTATGAGCCGGACGAAGAAAATCCTATGTTGGGTTTCCGTGGTGCTGCGCGTTACCTGGCACCGGACTTCGCCGAGTCTTTCGAAATGGAATGCCTGGCCATGAAACGCGTGCGCAACGACATGGGTCTGACCAATGTCGAGATCATGGTGCCTTTCGTGCGTACTTTGGGGCAGGCTGAGAAAGTCGTCAATTTGCTGGGTAAAAATGGCTTGAAACGTGGTGAAAACGGCTTGCGCCTGATCATGATGTGCGAAGTGCCATCGAATGCGATACTGGCAGAAGAATTCCTGCAATTCTTTGATGGTTTCTCTATCGGCTCGAACGACTTGACACAGCTCACGCTTGGTCTCGACAGGGATTCCGGCATGGAATTGCTGGCAACCGACTTTGATGAGCGTGACCCGGCAGTACGTGCTTTGCTGTCACGTGCCATCGCAGCTTGCCGCAAGCTCGATAAATATGTAGGCATCTGCGGTCAGGGGCCATCAGATCACCCGGACTTTGCTGAATGGCTGATGAAAGAAGGAATAGAGTCAATTTCCCTCAACCCTGATTCAGTGATTGATACCTGGCAAAAACTGGCGGCAGTTGCAAAATAAGCTGCTTGTGAACTGAAAAAGAAACGGGAATTGTTGAAAAGCAGTTCCCGTTTTTCTTGTTGGTGCGTTGCAACATGAATTTGTTTATTGCATCAAATCTTCTTGTATTTTCTAAAATTCGGACTAGACTACGGGTGTCGAAACAATAAGAAAAAGAAAATCAATACTTCACCAAAATTGCCGAGCAAGCCCTCTTTACCAAAAGGTAACGAGGGCTTTTTTGTGAGTAAATTTCTGTAGCGATTACCGATGAAAATGTCGAGTTCTTCATAGAGAATGCAGAGATCACAGTGAATATTGGAAATTTGTAACGACTGGGTGTTTTGAAAACAAAATCGCTTTGCGTTAATAATGTGTAAAAAATAATGCGTAAAAAAGTGAAAACCAATAAAGGAGAATAAGAAAATGAATGGATGGATGATGTGGTTAAGTCTGGCGGGGCTGGTAGTGATATTTGAGCTTTTTACCGGTACCTTTTACTTATTGATGATTTCTGTAGGTTTGCTGGCAGGTGCTGTTGTAGCAGCACTTCAATTTACGACGCCAGCACAGTTGATTGTGGCAGCATTGGTCGGCGCAGCGGCAACAGCAGCACTGCATAAAAGCAAATATGGCTGGAAAGGAAATCGCGACGTTAGCCGTAACCCGGATGTCAACATGGATATCGGCCAAAGCCTGCAAGTCAATGAATGGAAAGACCTGGGAAATGGCAAGTTCGCAGCGCGTACCATGTACCGCGGCGCTTTATGGGATGTGGAATTGCAGCACTCGGCAGGCTATCCCGGTGCATATGTGATTGAAGAAATACAAGGTAGCCGATTGATCGTCAAGCCGTCATAGAAGTAAGCGGAAGTCTGTAGTACATCTGTATAAAAACTATTTGAATAACAATAAAGGTAAGAATATGGAAAATATAGGTAGCGTCGCTCTGGTTTTATTTGTGTTGGGTCTGGTATTTGTTTTCAAAACCATTAATGTCGTGCCACAACAGCATGCATGGGTTGTGGAGCGTCTTGGTAAATATCATGCCACACTGGGGCCAGGCTTGAATATCGTGGTGCCGTTCGTTGACCGCATCGCTTACAAGCATATCCTCAAAGAAATCCCTCTGGATGTACCACCGCAGGTATGTATCACCAGAGACAATACGCAATTGCAAGTTGATGGCATACTGTATTTTCAGATCACCGATGCCATGCGCGCATCGTATGGTTCATCAAACTATATCGCGGCGATTACCCAACTGGCGCAAACAACCCTGCGTTCAGTCATCGGCAAGATGGAGCTGGATAAAACCTTTGAAGAGCGCGATCACATCAACACCACCATCGTGAATGCGATTGACGAATCGGCTGCGAACTGGGGCGTCAAGGTCTTGCGGTATGAAATCAAGGACTTGACACCACCAAAAGAAATCCTGCATGCGATGCAGGCGCAGATCACTGCTGAGCGTGAAAAGCGTGCGCTGATTGCCGCTTCAGAAGGCCGTAAGCAAGAGCAGATCAATATCGCCACTGGTGAACGTGAAGCATCGATTGCCAAATCGGAAGGTGAAAAACAGGCGTCCATCAACCGCGCACAAGGGCAGGCTGCTGCCATTTTGTCGATTGCAGAAGCCAGCGCTGAAGCGATACGCAAGACTGCCGCAGCGATACAATCGCCAGGCGGTGCTGATGCGGTGAACCTGAAAGTGGCTGAACAATATGTAGCAGCGTTTTCCAATCTGGCGAAGACCAATAACTCGATTATTGTTCCGGCCAATTTGGGTGATATGAGTGGCCTGATCGCTACTGCCATGCAAGTCGCCAAGTCACAAAAACCTGCCATCATCGAGTCGCCACGACGACCCGTCTGACCCATGCCAGAGCGTGACAGGCTCTGCATCTCTACACAAAATAAAAACCACAGTCAAGCCTGACCTGCATCTGACAGATGCAGGTTGAGCCGCTGCATTGCCGGAAAACCGGTGTTTATCTTAAGAGGATATGTATGTTTGAAATTATTCTGGCAGTCAGTGTTGTTGCCTTTATTCTGTTGCTGTACACCAGTAATATGCTGGTTTATATCTCGAATGAAAAAATTGGTATCATCGAAAAAAAATGGTCGGCCAGCGGTTCAGTACAGCATGGTTTCATTGCGCTGAACGGTGAAGCAGGTTTCCAGCCAGAAGTGCTGCGTGGTGGTTTTCATGCTTTTTTCCCGTTTCAATACTCCATCCACAGACATGATCTGGTCACGATACAACAGGGTACCCTGGCCTATGTATTTGCCCGTGACGGACAGGCCATGGCACCGACGCAAAATCTGGCATGCAACAAAATTGCCAATGATTTTACGGACGTGCGCAGCTTTCTGACCAATGCAGGTCAGAAAGGTTTGCAGCGCAAGATACTGCGTGAAGGTACTTATGCAATCAACCTCGCCCAGTTTGTTGTGCTGACTGCTGAGCGCGTGTATGCACTGCCTTTGCCAGGTGACGGCAATGTCAGTACCGATGGCATCGTGGTAGGGCAGTTGGCTGAAATGCTGGATGAATTGCGTACACGCAATGGCTTTTTGCCTTTGGTCATACGCGACGATAAACTGGCCGTGATTACGACGCATGAAGGCCAGTCTTTGCCTGAAGGCACGATCGTTGCGCCGGTAGTTGGTGCTGATCCGCATGAAGGTCGCAGTTATCATCATGATTTTCAAAACCCCGAAGTGTTTATCGAAGCCGGCGGTTATAAAGGTCGTCAGTTGCAGGTTCTTGTCGAAGGTACTTACTATCTGAACGCACGTTTTGCCAGCTATGAAATCGTCGAAAAACGTGTCGTACCGGTGGGGTATGTCGGTGTTGTCGTGTCTTATACCGGCAAGGCGGGTAATGATGTGACCGGTGATGCTTACCGTCACGGTGAGCTGGTTAGCAGCGATGAAAAGGGCGTGCAGGTTTCACCACTATTGCCTGGCAAATATGCGCTGAACCCATATGCCAAGCGCGTCATTGATGTACCTACCACCAACTTCATTTTGAAATGGCAATCTGGCCAGGTCGGCTCGCATGAGCTGGATAAACACCTGAGTGAAGTATCGTTGATCACCAAAGATGCTTTCGAACCTGACCTGCCTTTGTCGGTTGTCGTCAATATCGACTACAAAATGGCACCACTGGTCATACAAAGGTTTGGCGATATCCAAAAACTGGTCGAGCAAACCCTGGACCCTATGGTCGCCGCCTATTTCAAAAATATAGGCCAGGGGAAAACCCTGATTGAATTATTGCAAGAACGCTCTGATATCCAGGAACGTGCCAAAGCCGAAATGCGCAAAAATTTCGAAGGGTATAACCTGACTCTCAATGAGGTGCTGATAGGTACGCCGCGTGCCAAGACCGGTGATACCCAGATTGAAGTCATCCTCAAGCAATTGCGTGAACGCCAGGTATCGCGGGAACAACTGGAAACCTATAAGACCAAGGAAACCGCCGCTGTACAAGAACGTATTTTGCGCGAAGCAGAAGCCAAGGCAAAACAGCAAACTGCCATTACTGAATCAGAGCTGGCAGTGAAAATTGCAGAAAACCAGGGTAGTGCAGCCGTGCAAAAGGCGATCAAGGCCGCGGAAGAAGCACGTCAGGTTGCTTCTGGTGCGGCCGATGCCAAACGTACTTTAGCCAATGCCGAGGCCTACCAGATCCAGCAGATAGGTGAGGCGCAAGCGAAAGCAACCGAGTTGAATGTAGAAGCTTATGGTGGCCCTGAACTGCAATTCCAGCAAACAGTATTACTGCGCTTTGCCGAAGCCATAGAGAAAGGCCATATCGCCATGGTGCCAAGCATACAGACCGGTGGCAGCGGCAGCAGTTCAGCCGTGGATGCTTTTTTGGCCCTGGCAGCGAAAGACTTGCTGAATAAGGGTGAGAACAAGACAGCAATTATTAATGCCAGCTAAGTAAGCTCTGCGCGATTAACAGGATGGCATCGGTCAAAACGATGCCATCTTTTCATTTGTCAGCAGGCCGAGAGCTTGTGCCTGAGGCTGCCACAGGCAGATATCTACCAGCAGCGACTGAACGTCCAGCCCGGTTTCTTTTGCTGATTGTACTGCACACTGGTGAAGGCCGGGATTGCTGTAAGCGGCCTGCAAAAAATGATATTGCCAGGGAAGCAGGCTGATCAGCTGTATGCGGTAGTTCTGGCGCGTCAATGCAAGGTAACTGGTTTCAGGTTCTGGTGGGGCTGGCAAATCCTGTTCTGCCGCCGCATGTTTTGCCTGTTCCCAATAAGCCTGTAAAGGAAAACTGGATTTCAGCAGCCGTAAGCAGGCCGGGATGTAGATGTCTGCATCAGAACCCATCAACAAGTCAAACGCATTATTGGTTTTGGTGTCGCGGTTTTGCTCAAGACCAGGCGCGCGTATGACTTCAGTAAATGCCCGTTCCAGTCTGGCTATTTCAATCGGGAACTGCAATAGCAGGTTCGCTTCGTCTGCATGGGTCTCATTTTTTGGCTGACTTTGCAGCAGGAAGTCAGCAAAGCTGGCACCCAGATCATACAAGGATGGTGCGCGGGAAGGATGGCGCCAGATATAGTTGTGAGCAAAAAAATTAAATAATTCATTACCCATCAGACGGTGTAAAACCGGGAAGTCAGCCTGCAGGCACTCCTGCAAGCGCAGAATGTAACCATTGGCATAAATATGCATGCGTGACTGTTTTCCTGGTCTTATCCTGATGATATCCGGTTCTGCCATGCCCAGGTGTTGTTGTGCTAGGCTTAAACCTCTTGCCAGGCCACCAGGTGCTGTCATCACTGTCAAGAACCAGTTTTGTAATTGCGATAGCGATGGGTCAGGTAAAGGCTGGTTCATGAAGTGCTGAGTTCTTCCAGCTGAAAATGCAAAGGGGTAGATAAGCTATTGCCGGATGCCACATTGATTTTCATATCAGGAAAATGCCCCGCCATGGCCAGCCTTGCCTTGTCCAGTTCGGCAAGCAAGTCAGGATAGGCCGGGATATTGGCGTCCCATTCCAGCAATGTGGAAACTCCACCTGTCAAAGTTTGGGCCAGCGCATACAAATGCCATACCGGTGTTGGCACAGGCTGATCATGCGTATCTATCATATAGTCACCGCAGTGACTCGGCCCTGCCAGGTGAATTTGTACAATGCGGTCCGCCGGCAGGTTGCGTATATAACGCTCAGCATCAAAGCCGTGGTTGTAGGCAGATACGTAGACATTATTGACATCCAGCAGCAGGCCGCAACCGGTTTTTTCCGTCAAGCGGCTTAAGAACTCATCTTCAGCCATGCTTGACTGCGCAAATTCAACATAGGTACTGGGGTTTTCAATGATCAGTGGACGTTGCAGAAAATCCTGAACTACGCATACACGCCCAGCCACATGCTCAAGCGTTGCCTCGTTCAAAGGCAGTGGCAGCAAATCATGAGTATTCATTGCAGCCGCACCAGTCCAGCATAAATGGTCAGATATCCAGACTGGCTGCAATTCTTTAGCCAACTGTTTGAGCTTATTCAAATAGTCGAAATCCAGTGCATCCGTACTGCCTATCGACAGGGAAACACCATGCATCACAATAGGACAGGTTTGCGCTATGCGTTCCAGCACGTGCCGCGCATAGCCATGGTTATCAATGAAGTTTTCTGTGATCACCTCAAACCAGGCTACTCCGGCACCATATTTGAGGATGTGCTCAAAGTGGGTGTTGCGCAGGCCAACGCCCAGGCCCAGGTTGGGCAGGCCCAGGCGTGGCTGCGTGGCTTGTTTGATGTGTTGCAAAGACATGCTTACATCATCAGGTTGATGGTGGCAAAGCCAGGCGCAAATCATTTGGCTTAGGCATTTCCCCCGGGTTTTTATGACTTGCCGCCATGGCCTTGCTGTAAGCTGCCCATGCCGTGTCAAAAACGCCGTCACCTTGTTTGAAATTGATGTTCTTGTTCTTCAGTAATTGTGCTTCATGAGGTGGTTCATTGCCAAATGTATATAGCGTCATCGTGCCGCTGGCTGGAAACAGCTGTGATGCCGAGATCGGCACGGCACAGCCACCATATGTCTTGCAGCGGTTGTCACTAGGCGGGCTATATAAAGTGCCTGTTGGTGCCGGACCTGGGGGCGCGCCACAGAGACTATGTGAGCCAAGGTCTGGGCTTGCGCCCAGGAGGTTGTCTTTTTCTGGTTTGACGACCATGTCTATCTGGGCAAAGCCGCAACCGCCCTGGGCGCGGCAGCCATTTGAGCCGCGACAGCTATGATAGACCTCAATGGCTGCGCATTGATTGTCTGCCTGTTCGCTGGCTGTCGCCTTATTCTTGTCGAAATCCAGGCCCTGGCAGGCATGATACAAAACATTTTGGTCTGGCAAGGGCACGTCAACCGATAAATCTGGCGAACATCCTGTGATGGCCCAGCAAATCGACATGCGGTCACCTGAGCCAACCATGGACGGATAGGGGAAGGCTGCGTTCTTGTCTGCCCAGTACTCATCCAGTATCGAAGTAATACCGTAAATGGCACCGGCAGAGACGCGGCTGAGCATTTCTACAGTTTTTGCGCCGTCAGCTTTCAGGCGATTCAGCGCACCGGCCACTTCGTCAGGTGAGGGAATATTTTGTGGTGCTGAAGCGGCTTGATAATCCTTGTTTGTCAGCATCGCAGCTGTCCAGTGATTGCCGGCAACGGCATGCCATTGCTCCCAAGTGTTCAAGCGATCAGAAGCGGCTGCGCCAGGATGTTCCATTTCTTTCCTGATATCCTGAAACCGCTCATAGTGATCAAAGGCTGCACTATGGAAACGTGCGGCAGCATCTCTGGAAAGCGCTTCTTCGCCGTCACCGTCATAGGAAGGGTAATCAGCTATCAGGGCTTCGTCGGATTCGCGATAATCAGGCTGTACGGCACGCAATAACTGTGAGCGGCGATAGTATTTGATGCCAGCGGAATTGCCTTCTCCCTGATCTGTGATGGCGCACATCATGTCGATGACCTTGTTTTGTGAGCCAGTTTTGCCACCGTCAAGATCATCAGGGCCGAACAAGGTATCAAATTGCGGATACTCTTTTTTAGGGTGGCTTTCATTTGGCTGTTTTGGCGTACTGTGGACATTGAACATATCCTTTTGTACGGCTTCATTATCAAACAGTTTTTGCCAGAGTGTCTGGCCATCCGTATACTCCATGCTGATGTATTTGGCATAGCATTCATACATATAGCCAATGGTGCCAAACAATGGCAGATCAGTGAAACCTTTGTCAGGTGTCCAGTCAGCCAGTGGTATGTCAGGGAAATATTTATCGGCATTGTGGCGCAATTCTTCACGTGCCTGCATTTCTGGCTGCTCAATTGCCAGGAAGAGTTCTATCTGGTTTTTATTCAGCGATTCCAGATTGACTCTGACGTCTTTGTAGCTATGGGTATCCCTGAGATCAACGATGCAAGGTATGGTATGTTTGCCTGGGCCATAGCAAGTCCAGCCACGCTCGCTGTTTTGCAAGCCAGAATCAGTGGTAAAACTGGGAGCGACGCCAATGGCTGTGGCGATATTGGCAGCCATCTGCAAATGCAGCATTTCCTGGATGAAAACACTGAATATGATATTGAAGGCACGCTCATTGGCCGTATTGGGTTGAGCAGTGGTCGCCAGGCCTGGCCATTGGCGACCCTTATAATAATTATTGTTTTTGGAATTGATCTGATGTGTGCCATAGATCGAATACATGGAATTCATGTACAGCGGTATCGTAAATAGCTCTACGCTGACGGTTGCCTGGGCAATAGCACGCACCGCCGCCGTATCTGTTTGCAAGTGTTCAAGTGAGCGGTTGGTGATGACTTTCTGTGGCGATTCAGGAATGGCTGCAAACATGATGGCGTCTCCGTGGTCAGACTATTCAAACAGGCGATGGATGGTGAATAACACTTTTTGAAAATGTTAAAAAGCCAATTACTCTAGCATAAAGAAAATGGTTTAATTGTCGTTTTTGAATATTTCTTTGCTATTCATATAGTCATGTAATTAGCTGGTATCTGGCTCAATTAACTGGCTCAATTTTCTTTCGAGGTATCCTGGGTGAAAAAAATTCTCGACGATTTTCAACAAGCCTTCGCACCGCTGGCTGATGCAGGTAGGGCGCAAGCCATGCGCGCGTATATGAAAGACCGCTATGATTTTTTGGGTATTTCCGCACCGGACAGGCGCAAGGCAAGTGCAGCGATCATTAAAGACCTGAAGGGCGCCAATGCAAGTGAACTGATGGCGGTCGCAGGGGCTTTATGGTCATGTAAAGAACGCGAATACCAATATACTGCTGTCGATGTGCTCGTGAAGCACCATACACGCCTGGAGCCCGGCAACATCAACGACTTGCTGGCGCTGGTGCAGCAAAAATCCTGGTGGGATACAGTTGACGGCCTGGCAGGGGTCGTTGGTGATGTGCTGCGCCTGCATTTGACCGATGACAGACAAGTACAGGCAAACATGGATGCGGCACTGGGCCATACAGATTTCTGGGTTAGGCGTATCGCCTTATTGCACCAGTTAGGCTGGCGTGAAAAAACGGATACAGAACGCCTGTTTCATTACGCATTGGCACTGGCGCATGAAAAAGAATTCTTTATCAGGAAGGCGACAGGCTGGGCTTTGCGTGACTATGCCTGGCATGATCCAGCTCTTATCCGTGATTTTTTGACTGCACATAAACAGAAATTGTCGACGCTGACCTGTCGCGAAGCGGGTAAAAACCTGTTGAAGTTGGGGTATTCCTTGTAAAAGCATGCATATTGCCGGGCATTTGCAATATGATATCGGGTTGATTGCGCTTTTCTATTTTCCTTCTGATGAAACACACCAAATTTATTATTGCTGGCGGTCTTGCCGCATGTCTGGCGCTGGCAGGCTATTTTGTTTTTCAAAAACCATCTGGTACATCAGGTACGTCGGGTGCATCAGGCGAGATTGCCGGGGCCACTGACAAGAATGACGGTATCGTTGCCGGTAAATTACCTGAAGACCTGAATGGCTTATTGATCGCTTACCGCAAAATCATTGTGTTGCTGGCTGAAGAAAAGAAGTTGTCACCCAAAGAGCGTAATGAAGTCAACCGGGTTGGTCAGGCCCTGTTTCATGAAAATCTTGTGCGGCTGGAAAACCTGAGTGATACCTTCAATAAACTGAAGACGCTCAGCGCGGCAAAGCGCGAAAGCAGCTTTGACGCCATCCTGACGTATATCGAATCGGGCGAAGACCTCTATGATGCTGACCGCCTGGCATTTCGTGAAGTGTTGTTGCAACTGCAAAAGCTGATCGCGGCAGAACAGACTTTGCCAGCGATCAAACTGCACAAACGTGTGAGCGATGACCTGAATGCTCTGACCGATATAGAAAAAGAATATGACAAGGAACTGAAAGAAATTTTTTCACGGTTTGAATCGCGCTCTATAGAGCTCAAGCGCGAACGCTGGGATGACTATATCGTCAAATTGAGCAAGCTATATAACCGTGAACAAATCCTCAAGGATTACGGCATCATTTTGCCTTACCCTGAAAAACCTGATCTGGCAGATGACAAGGAAAAAGAAATCTTTGGCCAGGGCTTGCCTGCCAAAACTGTGGTGCTCACCTTTGATGACGGCCCACATGCCACCTATACCGATGAAATTGCAGCGATTTTAAAACAATACAATGTACCCGGTGTATTTTTTGAAGTAGGTAAAAACGTCGGCACTGTTGATGCAAAAGGTAAAGAGCAGTTGAACAAGAATGCCGAGACCAGTAGAAAATTGCTGAGTGCTGGCCACGTCATCGGCAACCATAGCTTTAGCCACGCCTTGCTTTCCAAGCAAAGTGGCGACAGCCTGAATGCCGAAATCGAACAGACCGACAAATTGCTCAAGGCGATTGACCCGACACGCTCAGCCTTGTTCCGCTTCCCCTATGGCGCGAAGAACAAGGAAGGCATGCAGATTTTGGGCAAGCTGGGCTTGCGTTCGGTGATGTGGAATATCGATTCCCTGGACTGGGCTGACCCTGTGCCAAACTCCATCGCCGGACGTGTGTTGGGCCAGCTGGAAAAAGAACAGCGCGGCATTATCCTGTTCCATGACATTCATGAGCGTACTGTCAAAGCCCTGCCTTTGGTACTCGATAAACTGATCGCCGATGGCTACAGTTTTGCATCCTGGGACGGTACAGAATTCAAAGTTGCCAAAGGCAGCAAGGCAACAACAGAAAAAGTCAGTATCACGACGGATTATCAAAACAGCTGGGCGATAGTCATCGGCATTAATGATTACGTGAAATGGCCGAAATTACAGTACGCAGTGCAGGATGCCAGCGCCATTCGTGAAACCCTGATTAACCGCCTGGGTTTTGCCGGTGACAAGGTATTGACGCTGACCAATGCGGATGCCACCAGAAATAATATCCTGGCTTTGTTCCATGAAAAACTGGGGCATGGGCAATTAAAGAAAGACGACAGGGTATTTGTATTTTTCGCCGGTCATGGTGCCACCAGAAAACTGAGTTCTGGCCGTAACCTGGGTTACATCATCCCGGTTGATTCTGATCCTGAGCAATTGTCGGTAGATGCGATTCCCATGACAGATTTGCAGAACATTGCCGAAAGCCTCAACGCCAAACATATCCTGTTTGTCATGGATGCCTGTTATAGCGGCCTTGGCCTGACGCGTGGTGGTGGCAGTACGGCATTCCTGCGTGAAAATGCCAAGCGTATAGGCCGGCAAATGCTCACTGCCGGTGGTGCAGATCAACTGGTGGCCGATGGTGGCCCGAATGGCCATTCAGTGTTCACGTGGACCTTGTTGCAGGCCTTGAGTGGCAAGGCAGACATGAATGGTGACGGCATGATCACTGCGACCGAACTGGCGGCCTATATTGCGCCCGCTGTATCGAGTGTGTCGCAACAAACGCCGGCCTTTGGTAGTTTGCCAGGCTCCGAAGGCGGGGAATTCGTCTTTGAATTGCGTGGTGAAGGTGAATTTTTAAGTGCCAAAACCAATCAGCTTTCTGCCGATGCGATAGCGCTCAACACCAAACTTGATGGCGCAGTAGTAAAAGCCGGAGGTGACACACCTATCGTCATCAAGAACCTCAACGGCGGCGAACAAAAAATTGCAGCGCCAAAACTGGTGGACGGTTCATCACGTCAACTGGCGCAAAGAGCGAATGATCATGGCTTGCAACTATACCGTGAAAAACAATATGCGCAGGCAGAAGCAGCATTTACTGAAGCCCTGAAATACCGTCCTGACTTTGGCCTTGCTGCCAATAACCTTGGCTTTGTCTATTTCAAGCAGCAAAAATATGCAGAAGCAGCGAGATGGTTTGAAAATACCTTGCAGATAGATCCATCACGGGCAATTGCCTATCTGAACCTGGGTGATGCCAGGGCCTTGTTGAATGAAAATGAAAAAGCAAAAACAGCCTATCTGAGCTTTTTGGAATTGTCGCCAAATAGCCCGAATGCCAGCTATGTCAAAGATGCCTTGAAAAAGCTGAACTGACCAGGAAAAATGTATCGAAAAAAATGGCGCATGATGTGATGCGCCGTTTTTTATGAAATTGATGAGATAGGGAATGTAATTTTTTATCTCTGCCCGATCTTTGTTTCACCAAACAGGTTCTTTTGATCCCGTGGCTGCGAACGCCAGTATTGACGGGGTGCTTCCACGCTCGCTCCCAATTTTGCAGCAGCATGCCAGGGCCAGTGTGGGTCGTACAAAATGCCACGCGCAATCGCGATGGCATCAGCTTTACCTGCAACGATAATTTCTTCGGCCTGCTGCGCCTCGGTGATCAGGCCTACGGCAATGATGGGCAATTTGCAGTGCTGTTTCAATTCTTGCGCCAGGTGTACCTGGTATCCAGGCCCTACTGGAATTTGCTGCAAGGGAGATATACCGCCACTCGATACATGAACGAAGTCGCAGCCTCGCTCTTGCAATAACAGGGTAAATTGCTTGCTTTGCTCTATCGTCAGCCCGCCATCCACCCAGTCAGTAGCAGAAATGCGTATGCCTACGGCCATTTTTTCTGGTACTGCGGAACGCACTGCATCAAAAACTTCGAGTGGGAAGCGCATACGGTTTTCTATTGAACCACCATATTGATCAGTGCGCTGATTTGACAGTGGTGATAAAAACTGGTGTAGCAAATAACCGTGCGCAGCATGCAATTCAATAGCATCGATACCCAGGCGATGTGCACGCTTTGCAGCATTGACAAATGCAGCTTTGACACGCGCCAGGCCTTCGCTGTCAAGCGCAAGAGGAGGGCGTTCTCCCTGCGCATGCGCAATAGCGGATGGCGCGACCATTTGCCAGCCACCGTCTTCCAGTGGAATTAATTGTCCACCATCCCATGGTACCTGGCTGGAAGCCTTGCGACCCGCATGGCCCAGTTGTATTGCCACTGGCATCGCAGAATATTTACGCAATGTTGTCAGCACTGTTGCCAGGGCCGCTTCATTTTCATCCGACCATAAACCCAGGTCGCCTGGTGAAATACGGCCTATTTCTTCGACTGCGGTTGCTTCTATGATGAGTAGGCCAGCACCAGACAGGGCGAGGCCGCCCAGATGCACTGTATGCCAGTCTGTGGCATTACCTGCATCGGCAGAGTATTGGCACATGGGTGCAATAATGATGCGATTTTTAAGTTGTAGAGAGCCTAGGCTCAGTGGTGAAAAGAGTGCGCTCATGCTGGTAGAAAACCGTGTAAGAGAATAGGGGAATATGAAATGGCATTATGCCCCTAGTCTCTTTTTATTGCTGGGCGCCTGAAAATTAGCCTTCACTC
This sequence comes from Undibacterium sp. TJN19, assembly GCF_049339485.1. Classification (NCBI taxonomy): domain Bacteria; kingdom Pseudomonadati; phylum Pseudomonadota; class Betaproteobacteria; order Burkholderiales; family Oxalobacteraceae; genus Undibacterium; species Undibacterium sp. TJN19. The sequence goes on along the minus strand of NZ_JBMPPL010000009.1, from coordinate 134,376 downwards.
AAGTGGCACTATCCATGGCTTCAATCACTTGCTTGATTTTGATGGCTTTTTCAAAATGGTCAAACTTGTTCGTCATGATCCACCAGGTAGCAGCTTCCATCAATAGTTGTGGGTCATCATTTTTATTGGCAAAGAACGCGTAAAAAGAAAGCCCGACATTTGAACCCTTTTGCTCGATTTTGTTGTCACATACGGCAATGATTTTTTTTCTTAAGATATCTCTCATACGAACGCAGTATTTAAACAGGGAATTTATTTAAGCAGTATGTAAACCGAAAACGCTGCTAGAACAAGCGCGAAGTATTGCAGTGGTATCCAGAATATCGTGTGTTTTTCGAATACCTGGACAATCTGATTCGTCTTCGGGTCTATGTGCTCGGTTGGCGGGAATTTTTTCAGGCTATAGCCTATGAACCAGACTACGGCAGCAGATATGGCGAGAGAAACTGCAGGTGCCCAGGAATGGGAAGAGTAATAACCTTTGCCCATCCATTCGTCTATCAGGTAATTGCCACCCAAAGCGAATAAGAACGGAACAAGTACTGCGGTAAAGCCTGCACCTTGCCACACAATGAACATATCGCTATCCCCTTTTTTGAAGTTTGATGATACGCGTCAGCCTATATGAATGCTGTGCTATCCACGCAATAAAATCTGTTTCTTCATTTACAGATTCTCAAAACACTTGCTAAATATCAAGCGGCTAAATCATATCAGTAAGTTATGCTTTTAAGATAGCAAGAAGATCGCTCAATAAATGGCAAAGCCTTTTGACATCAATAGTTAAAAGTTTGGTCGCAGATGCAGGGCAAGTCTTCAAGAAAGCATGAATGCGCCAGATCAGGGAATTTTCGACCTTGCTATTGACTTTATCGGCGCAGTGCCCATTTTTGATACAGTTAAGTGAACGTTTGTAAAGAAATACCTGACCTCCATGACCGCAAATGACAGGACAGGAAGGTCTTTGCGTCGCAATTGATCACGCTAATTGGCGTGAGGATGGGATGAAAATATGGAATGGCTGCTGCTCGCGATGGTCTTGCTGATACTGGGTGTGTTTATCCTGCCGCGTGCGCGTTTGCGTTATGTGCTGTCGCAAGCTTTTCCATTGAATTATTCAAAAATCCTGCGCAAGAATTTACCTGGTTACGCGAAACTGCCCACCCATTTACAAATGCAGCTAAAGCGCCGCATACGGCAGTTTTTGTATCAGAAAACTTTTGTGGAATGCGCTGGTTTAATCATGACTGATGAGATCAGAGTAACGATAGCCGGTAAAGCCTGCATGTTGCTGCTCAATCGTGCATCCGGTGTGTACCCGCAACTGACACATATCCTGGTCTACCCAACTACCTTCGTTGCACCACGAACGCAAACGAATGGTGATGGCATTGTCACACATACCAATCAGGGTCTCAGTGGTGAATCATGGAGTGATGGGCGCGTTATTCTTGCCTGGGATCAGGCTGCGCATAACCCCGAAACTGAAGCGCGTGGACAAGATGTGGTGTTGCATGAATTTGCCCATCAACTGGATAGTGAAACCGGCGCAACCAACGGCGCACCTGCGTTGAAGAATGCCGCCGCCTATCAGGCATGGTCGCAGGTGATGGAACGTGAATTTATGCAGTTGCAACAAGCCATTGCCAGTGATGTGCCTACGGTGATCGACCCTTATGGGGCGACCAATCCGGCAGAGTTTTTTGCAGTGATCACAGAGGCTTTTTTCAAGAAAAGCCGGGAGCTTGCAGATTTTCACCCAGCTTTATTTGCGCAGTTAAATGCCTACTATCGCGTTGATCCCAGGGAATGGGCCTAGGCAGTTGCTGTAGAATTTTATCCTACTGCTTCAAGAAACTCTTGTTGCTCCAGCCAGTCAGCTTCGGTTTGTTCGAGCTCTTTTACCAGGTAAGCCTGATCCAGCAATAGGCCTTTGAGTTTTTCCTTATTGGCGTCGCTGTAGATGTCTGCGCCTTCCAGCTGGGCAGAAATTTCCTGCTTCCTGGCATTGAGCTTGGCCATTTGTTCTTCCAGGCGTTTGATGCGGGTTTCTATAGGCTTGCGCTGGGCCGCATTTTTCTGTCTGTCGTCAGCTTCTTTGCGGCGCTTTTCCTTGTCGTCCACGGCAACCGGGATAGGCTTGGCTTGTGGCAGGCTTTCTTCCTTGGCTTTGGATTTGGGTGGCAGGGCAGGGGAAGCTTCTTTTTCAAGTTTGTTCTTGAACAGCCAGTCTTTGTAATCATCCAGATCGCCGTCAAATGGTTGCAGCTTGCCGTCGGCAACGATGATGAACTGATCAGTCGTGGCGCGCAGTAAGTGACGATCATGGGATACGACGACCAGTGTGCCTTCAAATTGCGCCAGGGCTTCTGTCAGGGCTTCGCGGGTTTCCAGGTCCAGATGGTTGGTTGGCTCATCCAGCAACAGCAGGTTGGGGCGCTGCCAAACTATCATCGCCAGTGCCAGCCTTGCTTTTTCGCCGCCAGAAAACGGTGCGATCGGACTGGTTACCATGTTGCCAGGGAAATTGAAGCCGCCGAGGAAGTTACGTAATTCCTGTTCACGCACATTCGGTGCAATATGGGCCAGATGCCATAACGGTGATTCATCATGACGCAGCATTTCGACCTGGTGCTGGGCAAAATAGCCAATTTCCAGACCTTTGCCGGTATGCATTTCACCTGTCAGCGGTTTGATATCGCCGACGATGGTTTTGATCAATGTTGATTTACCCGCACCATTCACCCCCAGCAGGCCAATACGCTGACCAATTTGTAGCGAGAATTTGACGTCGGAGACAATGAGTTTCTCCGAGAAGCTATGGTCAGTCTTGGATTCTATGCGGTAACCGCAATTGACATCTTCCATCACCAGCATGGGATTGGGAGCGCTAAGTGGTTCGCGGAACTCAAAAGAAAATTCCGCAGCAGCGCGCAAGGGGGCCAGTTCTTCCATGCGGGCCAATGCTTTGATACGGCTTTGCGCCTGTTTGGCTTTGCTGGCTTTGGCGGCAAAGCGGTCAATGAAAGACTGCAAATGGGCGCGTTTGCGGTTTTGCTTTTCCAGCGTGCCTTGCGCCAGTATCAGTTGCGCTGCGCGCTGACGTTCAAATGCTGAATAATTACCCGAGTAGCGCTTGAGCTTGCGCTCATCAATGTGGACAATCACATTGGTGACACCATCGAGGAAATCGCGGTCATGCGAAATGATGATTAGTGTGCCGGCATAACGTTTGAGCCAATCCTCCAGCCAGATGATGGCATCCAGATCCAGATGGTTGGTCGGTTCATCAAGCAGCAACAGGTCTGATTTGCACATCAAGGCCTGGGCCAGATTAAGGCGCATGCGCCAGCCACCAGAAAAACTGGCAACTGATTGTTCCATTTGTTCCAGCGTGAAACCCAGGCCGACCAGCAATTGCTCACCACGTGAGCGTACGGTATAGGCATCTGCATCTGCCAGGGCACCGTAGACATTGCCAATCGCGATACCGTTATCATGGCTTTCAGGTTGCGCTTCCAGTTCAGCCAGCTCTGCTTCCAGTTTGCGCAACGTGACATCACCATCAATGGCGTAGTCGATAGCGCTACGTTCCAGGGCAGGGGTTTCCTGGGCGACGTGCGCCAGTTGCCATTTGGCCGGGAATTCTATGCTGCCCTGATCGGGGTGTAGCTCACCACGCAACATGGCAAACAAGCTGGATTTGCCTGCGCCGTTTGATCCGATCAAGCCTATCTTGTCGCCGGGATTAAGCGTGACATCGACGCTATCGAATAAAGGTTTGGTACCACGGGCAAGAATAACTTGTTGAAGACGTATCATATAAACTTAAAATAAATGGTATTGCTGTTTCGGCAAGGCAGAACAAAGGCTGGTTTTTTGAAATGACCTGCAAAATCGATATGATTTGCGGCCTTTGTTAAATAGAAAAACGGGCAAAACCGAATTTGCCCGTTTTTTGTAAAATTGATCAACTCACTATTTTACGCTTTGTAATCGACTAACTGGCTGGCTTCAACCAAAAACACCATGTCGTCACCGGCACTGGTGCTTAGCCAGGTCAGGTTCAATTCAGGGAAAGCAGCTTCTGCAAAGGCGCGTTCATTGCCGATTTCTACCATCAGCAGGCCGTCTTCAGTCAGGCGCTGGGCTGCGCCAGCAACGATCTTGCGTACCAGATCCATGCCATCGTCGCCACCGGCCAAAGCAAGCTGAGGCTCGTGCATGTATTCCTTGGGCAGTTTCGCCATGGAGCCTGAATTCACATACGGTGGGTTGGTGATGATCAAGTCGTATTTCTTGTCCGGCACATTGCTGTATAAATCAGATTCTATCAATGTGATGCGGCTTTCCAGTTCATAGGTTGCAACATTGCGTTTGGCTACTTCCAACGCATCTGTGGAAATATCGACGGCATCGACATGGGATTCAGGGAAGGCATCGGCCAGCATGATGGGCAGGCAGCCAGAGCCAGTGCACAGCTCCAGGATATTGGCGATCGAATCCGGATCATTGACCCATGGAGAAAAATGCTCAGGTATCAGTTCTGCAATGAATGAGCGCGGTACGATGACGCGTTCATCCACATAGAAATTATAGGTACCCAGCCAGGCTTCATTGGTGATGTAGGATGCTGGAACGCGGTCAACAGCGCGGCGGTCAATGACGCGCAATACGGCATCTATCTCTTGCGCCAGCAAATGGGCATCGAGAAACGGGTCAATTTTATCCAGCGGTAAATGCAGGGTATGCAGCAGCAGATACGCAGCTTCATCCAGTGCATTGGCGCTGCCGTGGCCAAAGAAAAGTTTTTCTTTGTTAAAGCGACTGACGGCATAGCGCAAAAGATCGCGTATGGTCAGAAAAGTGGTGGCAGGTGTCGTCATATTAGGTATCAGTATTGGATTTCGCTCAGGTCAGCAGGTTTTCCAGCGTGCGGCGATAAATGTTCTTGAGCGGGTCTATGTATTGCAGTTCTATGTGTTCGTCGATTTTATGTATGCTGGCATTGGGCGGGCCAAACTCCACAACCTGCGGGCAAATCTTGGCGATGAAGCGGCCATCAGATGTGCCGCCTGTCGTGGATAACTCGGTCTCGACACCGGTTTCAGCACGAATGGCATCCGCCAGCGCATCACTAAGGCTGCCCTTGGGCGTGAGGAAAGGGTGTCCGCCAACTGTCCATTTCAAATCATATTCGAAGCCATATTTGTCCAGAATGACATGCACGCGCTGTTGCAAACCTTCTGCCGTGCTGGCCGTGGAGAAACGGAAGTTGAAATCAATCACCGCCTCGCCTGGTATCACGTTAGACGCACCAGTTCCGGAATGGATATTCGACATTTGCCATGAGGTTGGCAGGTAATATTCATTGCCTGCATCCCATATTTCAGCGACCAGTTCTGCCATTGCCGGGGCAGCCAGGTGTATCGGGTTTTTTGCCAGTTGCGGATAAGCGATGTGACCCTGCACACCTTTGACTGTCAGCTTGCCAGACATGGTGCCACGGCGACCGTTCTTGATCGTGTCACCGAGCTTGTCGACGGAGGTTGGCTCGCCGACGATACAGTAATCGAGTTGTTCGCCGCGTGCTTTCAACTTTTCGCAGACGACCACGGTGCCATCGGTTGCCGGGCCTTCTTCATCACTGGTAATCAGAAAACCGATGGAACCCTTATGGTCAGGATGGGCCGCAACAAATTCTTCGGTCGCCACAACAAATGCCGCGATGGACGTTTTCATGTCGGCAGCGCCACGGCCAAATAATTTGCCATCCCTGTGTGTGGGCGTGAACGGTGCAGATTGCCATTGCGTGACGGGCCCGGTCGGCACGACATCAGTATGGCCGGCAAAAACCAGCAGAGGCTGGGCATCACCGCGCCTGGCCCACAGATTGGTAACATCGCCGGACTGTATGGTCTCACAATGGAAGCCCAATGGTTCAAGCAGGGCAATCAGGGTGCGCTGGCATCCCTTGTCTTCGGGGGTGACTGAGTCAAGTGCAATTAATTGCTCTGTCAACGCGAGTGTTTTGCTCATATTATTTTTTGAAAATAGACTGGTATTGCGGTACGGAAAAGCCGACATTAACCTGGGTCTTGCCATTCGCGTCTATCAACATGACAGGGCGTTTGATGACCGAGGGTTTATCCAGCATCAGGGCGATCGCTTGTTCTGTATTGTCGGCGCCGGCCTTTTCTTCTTCGCTCAACGCGCGCCAGGTCGTGCCTTTGCGATTGATCAGCACATCCAGGCTCTGATGTTCAAGCCAGGCTTCGACTGCTGCGCGCGTCAATCCCTGCTTTTTAAAGTCGTGAAACTCAAAGGCCAGATCTTGCTCTTGCAGCCAGGTGCGGGCTTTTTTAACCGTATCGCAGTTCGGGATGCCAAATAAGGTAATGCTTTGTGTCATACGTCTTTATACGTTGAGGGTAAATTCAGTGAAGGACGCTTCTTCCTTGGTTTCTGGTTCCGGTGCTGGCGGTGGTGAGGTACTGCTCGATGCCTCATTATTGAGCAACCACAACAGGTTGTTGGCAGAATCGGAATTGGCCAGGCCTTCTTCTTGTGTGATCAGTCCTTCTTTGATCAGGTACATCAAAGCGCGTTCAAAAGTTTGTGAACCTGGTGACAAACTTTTCTCGATGGCTTCCTTGATCTGGAAAATATCGCCCTGTTCTATCAGTTCTGCCACATAACGGGTATTGAGCATGATCTCTACCGCCGGGCAGCGACCACCATCTTTTGCACGTATCAGGCGTTGTGAAATAATGGCGCGTATTGAGGAGGACAGATCCAGCAACAATGCACTGCGCGTCTCCATAGGGAAGAAGCTGATGATACGGTTCAATGCCTGATAACTGTTATTGGCATGCAGGGTTGCCAGTACCAGATGGCCTGATTGCGCATAGGCAATCGCTGCCATCATGGTTTCGAGGTCACGAATCTCACCAATCAGGATGCAGTCTGGTGCCTGGCGCAATGAATTTTTCAATGCGGTTTTCAGGCTTTCCGAGTCGCTGCCAATTTCACGCTGGTTGACGATGGATTTTTTACTGCGGAACAAAAACTCAATCGGATCTTCCAGCGTCAGGATATGGCCGGTCTTGACTTCATTCCTGTGATCCAGCATGGAGGCAATCGTGGTTGATTTGCCTGAACCGGTCGAGCCGACCAACAGGATCAAACCACGTTTTTCCATGATCAATTCAGACAGCACAGGTGGCAAGTGCAGGGTATCAAGCCTCGGAATATCGCCAGGCACGAAACGGAAAACTGCCGAGATGGAACCGCGCTGACGAAATGCCGACAGGCGGAAACGGCCAATCCCGGGGGAGCCTATACCAACATTGAGCTCATTTTCTGCCTCTAGCTGTTCCATATGCTCTGGTGCCACGACTTCATTGAGCAGCGACAGAATATTCGCCTGATCCATCTTTTGCTGATTGATAGGGAGTAAATTGCCATTGATTTTCAGATGAATAGGCGAGTTCATCGCGAAAAACATATCAGATGCCTGTTTTTCTTTCATCAGTTGAAATAATCTCTCCATCGCTGCCATGATGTTTCCCTATGCTGAATTTAAATTAAACAAAAGACCTGATCAGGCGCCGCGCAGCAATTCATTAATGCTGGTTTTGGAGCGGGTTTGTGCATCAACGCGTTTGACGATGACTGCGCAATACAGGCTGTATTTGCCATCAGCAGATGGCAGGTTGCCTGATACCACGACAGAGCCGGAAGGAACGCGGCCATAGCTGACTTCACCAGTGGCACGGTCATAGATTTTTGTCGACTGGCCGATGTACACACCCATGGAAATCACGGAGTTTTCTTCAACGATAACGCCTTCAACGATTTCAGAACGCGCACCGATGAAGCAATTGTCTTCGATGATGGTAGGGTTGGCCTGCATGGGTTCCAATACGCCGCCGATACCAACACCGCCAGACAGATGTACGTTTTTGCCGATTTGCGCGCAAGAGCCCACGGTGGCCCAGGTGTCAACCATTGCACCTTCATCGACATAGGCGCCGATATTGACATATGACGGCATCAGCACGACGTTTTTGGCGATGAAACTGCCGCGACGCGCAACCGCTGGTGGCACAACGCGGAAGCCGCCCTTGGCAAAATCTTCCGCCGTATAATTGGCAAATTTGGTTGGTACCTTGTCGAAAAACTGCATATGATCACCGGAAGGCATGCAGATATTGTCTTCGAGGCGGAAGGACAGCAATACAGCTTTCTTTACCCATTGATTGACATTCCAGCTGCCATCAATTTTTTCTGCTACACGCAGGCTGCCTGCATCCAGTTCACTCAATACATGGGCAACGGCTTCACGAATTTCTGCGGGCGCGGATTTTGGAGAAAAGCTGGTACGGTCTTCCCAGGCTTGATCGATGATTTGCTGTAATTGTTGAGTCATATTGAGTTTCTTAATAAGTCAAATAGGTAAATAAACTAAAAACAGGTAATTCAGACGGGCAGAATCAGTTAGTGCCATGCTTTTTGCAAAAAGCGACAATTCTTTGTGCAGCTTCCAGGCATTCTTCCACTTCTGCGACCAGTGCCATGCGTATACGGTTTTCTCCCGGGTTAATGCCGTGTGCCTCGCGTGCCAGATAACTTCCTGGCAAAACTGTGACATTATATTCCTCGTATAAACGCCGGGCGAACTCTGTATCAGACATTTTTAAGGCATCTGGCAACCTGGCCCACAGATAAAAGGCCGCATCAGGCAGTTTGACTTCCAGCTCTTCCTGCAGAACGGGCGTGATCTGGGCAAATTTCTTGATGTATTTATCGCGGTTTTCCTGTACGTGCTGTTCATCATTCCATGCGATGACCGAGGCCGCCTGCATGCTCGGGCACATGGCGCTGCCATGGTAGGTGCGGTAGAGCAGGAATTTTTTGATGATTTCAGCGTCGCCTGCGACGAAACCTGAGCGCATGCCAGGTACATTCGAGCGCTTTGACAGGCTGGAGAGCGTAATCAGGCGGGTATAATCATTCCTGCCCAGGGCGCGTGCGGCCTGCAGGCTGCCTAATGGCGCTTCTTCCTTGAAATAAATTTCCGAATAGCATTCATCTGCTGCGATAACAAAGCCGTATTGGTCTGACAATGCGAATAACTCTTTCCAGTCATCCAGATTTAAAACCGCGCCAGTAGGGTTGCCTGGAGAGCAGATGTACAGTAACTGCACGCGCTGCCAGATAGCTTCCGGGATGCTTTTGTAGTCAGGTGCAAAATTGCGTGCCGGATCGGCGTTGGCAAAATAAGGTTCTGCGCCAGCCAGATACGCAGCACCTTCATATATCTGATAAAAAGGATTGGGGCAAAGCACCAGTGGCAAACCATCTTTGCATGCGCCAGGATCTACGATGGTTTGCGCCAATGCAAACAGGGCTTCACGTGAACCATTCACAGGTAGAATCTGTGTAGCTGCATCTAGCGCCGGAATAGCGTAGCGTCGGCCCAGCCACGCTGAAATGGCATTTCGCAAGGTGTCCGAGCCAGCAGTGGCCGGGTAGCTGGCCAGCCCGGCCAGGTTTGCCGTAATGGCATCCTTGATCAATGCCGGTGTCGGATGCTTGGGTTCGCCTATTCCCAGGCTGATCGCCGCATGGTCGGGGCTGGGAATGACATCAGCAAAGAGTCGTTTCAGTTTTTCAAACGGATATGGCTGCAACTTGCTGAGATAGGGATTAAAAGTCATTTTTCGAATTGTTGGCTGCGTTAAGCGGGTGTTTTTGGCGATTTATCAGGTTCGCTTATCGATTTCCGGCATTTTATTTGGTCAAAGTAGAATAGTAGAGCAAGGCATATTATAGCCTCCTGAGCATTCTTCAGAGAAAGGCTTTCATGCCTGTTTTGCCATTCACTGTGATTAAGCTGGTTTAATTCAGCAATAATTTGAACTGCAACGTTAATTGTGTAATAAGTTTGAAAGCTAAAAATTTTGCGTTTCCGATGGTATGATGCAGCGATAGTGAGCGACGGGCATGGTGGCAGCCCGTGGAAATAAACGATACGCGGTAGATTTGACTGCAAAAGATAATAAAATTATATAAAGTGCGATTAACTTCTATTAAATTGTCGGGATTTAAATCTTTTGTAGATCCCACTCATTTTCATGTTCCAGGGCAACTGGTTGGGGTTGTTGGGCCTAATGGTTGCGGCAAGTCGAATATTATTGATGCAGTGCGCTGGGTCTTGGGTGAATCCAAGGCTTCAGAGTTGCGTGGTGAATCCATGCAGGACGTTATTTTCAATGGCTCTACCCATAGAAAACCTGCCGGACGCTCATCGGTAGAACTGGTTTTTGACAATAGCCTGGGCAAAGCTGCCGGTCAGTGGAGCCAGTATGGCGAAATTGCTGTCAAACGCACGTTGACGCGCGATGGTACCTCCACCTATTACATCAATGGCCAGCCAGTACGCCGGCGCGATATTCAAGACATCTTTTTAGGGACTGGCCTGGGCCCGCGCGCATACGCGATCATAGGCCAGGGCATGATTTCGCGCATTATTGAAGCGCGCCCGGAAGAGTTGCGTATTTTTCTCGAAGAAGCTGCCGGGGTTTCCCGTTATAAAGAACGCCGCCGCGAAACTGAAAACCGCATTCACGACACCCATGAAAACCTGGTGCGTGTCGAAGATATCCTGCGAGAACTAAACAATAACCTGGAAAGACTGGGTGCTCAGGCAGTTGTCGCCAATAAATTCCGTGAATTACAGACGGACCAGGAAGAAAAACAGAAATTACTGTGGCTGTTGCGTAAAAAAGAAGCAGCGAACGAACAGCAAAAGCATTTTGCCGAAATAGAAAAGACCCAGACTGACCTGGAAGAGCAAACCGCAAAACTGCGCCATGTAGAGCTGGAATTGGAGCAGATGCGTCAGGCACATTATGCAGTTGGTGACCGCATGCACCAGGCACAAGGGCATTTGTACCAGACCAATGCTGAAATCGGCAGTCTGGAAGCGCAGATCAAGTTTGTCATTGAGTCACGTAGCCGCCTGCAATCGCAATTGCATTCCCTCACGGCACAGCGGGATCAGTGGCAGAGACAGAGCCAGCAATTCCAGGATGATTTATCTGAAGCAGAAATTCATGTCGAAGAACTCGCCATGCGTGCCGAGCAGGCGCTGGAAGTCAGCCAGCAACAGCAAGATAAACTGCCCGCCATGGAGCAGGTGTGGCGCGAATCACAGTTAAAGACGACGGAATCACGCGCTAAAATCATGCAGATGCAGCAGCAGATCGAGCTTGAATCTGCCCATCAGCGCAATGCCTCGAATATCCTGAACACCCTCGCTAGCCGGCGCGAACGCCTGATGCAGGAAAAGCAGGGCTTGCAGTTGCCAGATACCACGCACATTGATAATCTCTCCATGCAACTGGAAGAGAAAAAACAGGTGCTGGAAGAGCTGAGCATGCAACTGGAGGAGGCGCAAGAGCGCCTGCCAGTGCTGGAGGACGAGCGCAAGCAGGCGCAATTGCAAGTGAATCAGGATGCTGCTGAATATGCGCAACTCGAAGCACGCCTGCTGGCGCTAAAACAATTGCAGGAAAAAGTGCAAAGCCAGGGCAAAGTACAGCCATGGCTGGAAAAGCACGAGCTGAATGCCTTGCCAAAAATCTGGCAAAAACTCCATATAGAAGCTGGCTGGGAAACTGCGCTGGAATCGATTTTGCGTGAGCGCACTTCGGCGCTGGAGATGTCAAATCTGGATTGGGCCAAAGCTTTTTTCAGCGATGCCCCTCCGGCCAAAATGGCCGTTTGCGCGCCAACAGTCGGAGCCGATACGACAGTGCCGCTAGCGGGTTTTAAACCATTCATTCAGCTCTTGCAGTTGAATGATGCTGGTGTGCGTGGCTTGTTGCAGGACTGGCTGCACCAGGTCTACGTTGCTGATGATGTGACCTCTGCCTTCATGGACAGGGCAAAGCTGCCGACGGGCGCCTGTTTTATCACTAAACAGGGGCATGTCATCGCCCGCTCCAGCGTACGTTTTTATGCTTCTGATTCCGAACAGGATGGCGTATTGGCGCGCCAGCAGGAAATTGAAAACATCACCAAACAATGCCGCGCCAAGCACATGCTGGCAGATGAATCCAAGACCAGGGCGGTACGTGCTGAATCAATGTACACCCAGGCCAGCCAGCAATTGCAGGAACTGCGCCAGCGTGTCGCCAGCCTGACGCAGACAACACATAGCCTGCAAATTGAATTCATGAAATTATCCGAGGTGCAGGAACGCTTTAACCAGCGCAGCACCCAGATAGGAAATGACCTGACCGAGATTTCGGGGCAGGAGAGTGAGCAGCAGCAAATCCGTGCTGAATCAGAACAGAAGTTTGAGCAACTTGACATGGACCTGGCTGAATTACAGGAAAGCCATGAAGAGGGGCAGACTGCTTATCTGGAAAAAGAACAGCAGTTAAATGATGCCCGACAGCGTTTGCGTGACATGGAGCTTGCTGCACAAGAGGCCGCCTTTGCTGAAAAATCCCATCGCAGCAAGATGGAAGAATTACGTCGCAGTATCGCAACAGCAGCAGAGCAGTCTGCCCAGTTATTTGCCAGCATGCAGCAAGGACAGCTGGAGCTGGAATCCATGGATGATCAGACAGCCCAGGCCGGTTTGCAAGACTTGCTTGACCGCCGCAGTTCGCAAGAATTGGCACTGGCGAATGCGCGCCATGAACTCGATCAGTTGACGCAGCAGTTGCGGCATCATGAAGAAGCTAAAATGCAGGTAGAGCGCAGCCTGCAACCGCAGCGCGACCGCATTGTTGAGTTGCAACTGAAAGAACAGGCAGCCCGGCTCAGTCAGGAGCAGTTCGCCGAACAGCTGCGCAACTTTGAAGTTGATGAAGAAGCCTTGTCGCAAAAACTGCATGACGATCTCAAACCTTCTTATTTGCAGGGTGAAGTGACCCGCCTGACAAATGCGATTGCCGCTCTGGGGGCAGTGAACATGGCTGCGCTGGATGAGCTGGCGCAGGCAACAGAACGCAAGACTTTCCTTGATGCCCAGCATGCCGACCTGACAGAAGCCATTACCACTTTACAGGATGCGATACACAAGATCGACATAGAAACACGCGACTTGTTGCAAGATACTTTCGACAAGGTGAATCATCATTTCGCCGAGCTTTTCCCTATCCTGTTTGGTGGGGGGCAGGCCAAATTGATCATGACCGGTGATGAAATCCTTGATTCCGGTGTGCAGGTCATGGCGCAACCGCCAGGCAAGAAAAATGCGACTATCCATTTACTGTCCGGTGGTGAAAAGGCGTTGACGGCGACGGCTCTGGTATTCTCGATGTTCCAGTTGAATCCAGCACCATTCTGTTTGCTTGATGAGGTCGATGCGCCACTGGATGACTCAAATACCGAACGCTTCTGTAATATGGTGAAGCGCATGTCGGCAAACACACAATTTTTATTTATCTCCCACAACAAGATTGCAATGGAAATGGCGCAGCAGCTTATCGGCGTCACCATGCAAGAGCAGGGGGTTTCACGAATCGTTGCGGTGGATATGGAATCCGCCATCAACTTTGCTACTGAGGTTCAAGCAGCATGACAGATCTACAAATCAGTTTATTGGCAATTGGTGGAACGCTGGTCGTCGGCGTTGTTATTTTTAATAAATGGCAGGAGTACAAAGCCAAGAAAACCGTTGAAAATGCCTTTGGTGAAGGACATGATGATGTCCTGATGAACCCTGATGCACCAGCCGATGCCATCATCCGGCATGAGCCCAGCCTTGATGGTGAGATGATGGCTGATGCTGCGCCCATGTCACCCGATGCCGGTTTTGTTGCAGAAAGCAATTCTGCCTATGCGGACGAACATCAGGCGCAAGCTGTACAGGAAAAAGAATTGCCGGTTGATGAGTTGATCGATTGCGTGATTCCGCTGGAATTTGAAACACCAGTGCGTGGCGAAAAGATTTTGGCCGAAATCGCCGATTTGAAATATGTAGGTAAAAAACCTGTGCATTTCATAGGGCAAAGCCATAGCGGTCAAAGAGACGTGATTTCTACAGGCGGTGCTTATACCTGTCTGTTTGCCGGTGTGCAAATGGTCAGCCGCAGCGGGCCTTTGAATGAACTCGAATATTCCGAATTCATCATGAAGCTACGGGCGATTGCAGACAACCTGAATGCCCATTCAGATATTCCTGACATGAACAAGGTGATGATACATGCGCGTGAATTGCATCAGTTTGTTGCTGAGCACGATGCACAATTGAGCGTGAATATTGCCGCCAATGGCGCCCCCTGGGCATTGAACACCTTGCTGGCTGCACTGGAGAAAATGGGCTTTGATCAGCGCCCTGATGGTCGCTTGATGATGCCGGATGGCGATGGTGGCAGCCTGTTCACATTGTCAACCAATGTCAGCGTCAGCGAAACCATGACGTCGCGTCTGACTTTGCTGCTGGATGTGCCTTGCGTGGCGCCGGCGCGTGACGGTTTTGGTGCCATGGCAGCCTGCGCGCGTTCTTTGTCTACGCGACTTGGCGGTACCGTGGTGGACGATGGCAACCAGCCGATTTCCAAGCTGGCACTCGATGAAATTGCCGGCCAGGTCAATGAGTTTTATGCTGCCATGGCAGAAGCGCAGATACCTGCCGGTTCTTTGCGTGCACAACGACTATTTAGCTAATCAACGACAGACATGCAGAATGATATTTTTGGTGGCACTTCTGGTGAGGTGACCACGCCACAGGCACGTGCAGAAATTTTGCGCTCAGAGTTGAATCGCCATGCCCATGCCTATTATGTGCTGGACAATCCCAGTGTGCCTGACGCTGAATATGACCGCCTGTTTTCAGAGTTGCAGCAGCTTGAACAGGCCCACCCCGAATTAAAGACTGCCGATTCTCCTACCAACCGGGTTGGTGGCGCACCTTTGCCTGAATTTGGGCAGGTGCAGCATGCCATACCCATGCTTTCGTTGAATAATGGTTTCGCCGATGAAGATGTTATCAATTTTGATCGCCGTGTCCGTGAAGGGCTCGATACAACTGGCGAGATTGAGTATGCGATTGATTTGAAATTTGATGGCCTGGCCATCAATTTGCGTTATGTCGACGGCCTGTTCAGCCAGGCCGCTACACGTGGTGACGGTTTTACCGGTGAAGACGTGACTGAGAATATACGCACGATACGCGGTATTCCTTTGCGACTGCACGGCGACAATCCGCCTAAAGTGCTGGATGTGCGTGGTGAAGTATTGATGTTCAAAAATGATTTTGAAAAACTTAATCAGAGGCAGAGAGATGCCGGGGGCAAAGAATTTGCCAATCCGCGCAATGCGGCTGCAGGCAGCCTGCGCCAGCTGGATTCAAAAATTACGGCACAGCGCAGCCTGCGTTTCTTTGCATATGGCATAGGTTATCTGGAAGGCGGCAAATTGCCTTCCTCGCATCGTGCTTTGCTGGACTGGTATCGCCAGATGGGCATACCTGTCTGTGAAGAAAATGCCGTGGTTCGCGGTGCTGCCGGGTTATTGGATTTTTATCAGGCGATACAAAAAAAACGTGATGCGCTTGCCTACGAAATTGATGGGGTAGTCTATAAAGTCAATGATTTCGCCAGTCAGGACAATCTGGGCTTTGTTTCACGTGCCCCAAGGTTTGCAATTGCCCATAAATTTCCCGCGCAGGAAGCCCTGACCACTGTACTTGATATTGATGTTCAGGTGGGGCGCACCGGTGCCATTACCCCGGTTGCCCGGCTGGTGCCGGTCTTTGTTGGTGGTGTCACGGTGACCAACGCTACCTTGCACAATGAAGAAGAAATCCAGCGCAAGGACATCCGCATTGGTGATACCGTTTCTGTCCGGCGCGCAGGTGATGTGATCCCCGAAGTGGTGGCCAGTGTATTGGAAAAACGTCCGGCTGATGCACGCCAGTTCATCATGCCGACAGCATGCCCAATTTGTGGTTCTGCCATCGTCAAGCTGGAAGATGAGGCGATTGCACGTTGTACTGGTGGCTGGATTAAATGTTCGGCACAGCGCAAGGGCGGCCTGTTTCATTTCGCTTCACGTAAGGCAATGAATATAGATGGTGTAGGCGAACAGCTTATCGATCAGTTAGTCGACAAACAGGTGGTGACGACTGCTGCCGATTTGTATAAGCTTGGTTTGCGCGCCCTCGTTGAACTTGACCGCATGGCCGAAAAATCAGCACAAAATATTCTGGCAGCACTGGAGGTATCCAAACACACCAGTTTCGCCCGTTTTATTTATGCACTTGGTATAAGGCATGTGGGGGAATCCACGGCCAAGGATTTGGCTGCATATTTTGGAAAAATGGATGCCTTGCTGGTAGCAACAGAAGAACAATTGTTAAATGTGCCTGATGTGGGGCCTATTGTTGCGAAATCGATATTGCGTTTCTTTTCTGATCCGCTCAATGTAGAGTTGGTAGAGCAATTGATCGCATCGGGCGTACACTGGCCCGAAATTGAAGTACAGGAAAAAGGCGAGCAGGTGCTGGCAGGCAAGACGCTGGTACTGACAGGGACCTTGCCAAGTCTTAGCCGCGATCAGGCCACTGAAGTGATAGAAAAGGCTGGCGGCAAGGTGGCAGGTTCTGTATCAAAAAAAACCAGTTATCTGGTTGCTGGAGATGATGCAGGCAGTAAGTTGGTGAAGGCGCAAGAATTGGGTATCACTATTTTGACAGAAGCAGAATTGCTTCAACTTTGTTCCAGGAGCTGAAATGAGAAAAATTAGAAAAGCTGTATTCCCGGTTGCGGGCTTGGGTAGCCGTTTTTTACCGGCCACCAAGGCACAGCCAAAAGAAATGTTGCCTATTGTCGATAAACCTTTGATTCAGTATGCGGTCGAAGAAGCTGTAGAAGCCGGTATTACAGAAATGGTGTTCATCACTGGCAGGAATAAACGCGCGATTGAAGATCATTTCGATAAAGCCTATGAATTGGAAAGCGAACTTGAGGCTGCTGGCAAAGAAGCTTTGCTTGATCTGGTCAGGAACGTTATCCCCAAAAACATCAACTGTATTTACATCCGTCAAACGGCTGCATTGGGCCTGGGGCACGCTGTCCTTTGCGCCCGTCCAGTGATAGGCGATGATCCGTTTGCGGTATTGCTGGCAGATGATTTGATGGACTCTGACACCGGTCAAGCCTCTGTCATGGCGCAAATGGCGCGCCAGTATGAAGAAGAGGGTGGCAGTATCATAGCCGTGCAGGATGTGCCGCGTGAATTTACACGTCAATACGGCATTGTCAGCGGCACGCCGTACAAAGACCGCCTGGAAAGAGTGCAGGGCATCGTCGAAAAACCAATGCCGGATGTGGCGCCATCTACGCTGGCAGTGGTTGGACGTTATATTCTGTCTGGCCGGATTTTCTCTTACCTGGAAACCTTGGGCAAGGGTTCGGGCGGCGAGATCCAGCTTACCGATGGTATTGCTGCAATGCTCAAGGATTTCCCGGTATATGCTTTCCGTCCTGCGGCAACACGCTATGACTGCGGCTCAAAACTTGGTTATCTGAAAGCCAGTGTTGCCCTCGGTCTGAAACACAAGGAAACCAGTGCCGAGTTTTCTGAATATTTGCAATCGCTGAAATAAATCAATATGTACCTGTGCGGTCAATTCATTGACCGCACAGCGCTTTTCCTGTAACCATTTTCGACTAACCATTGCGCCATGATTCATCCTATCCTGAAAATGGGCGATGCCCGCTTGTTGAGAGTTGCCGAGCAAGTTGCCGTATTTGACACGCCAGAACTGCATCAGCTGATCTCTGATATGTTTGAGACCATGATTGCTGCAAATGGCGCAGGCCTGGCGGCACCACAAATCGGGGTCAACCTGCAACTGGTCATTTTTGGTTTCAAGAACAATCCCCGTTATCCTGACGCACCAGTCGTGCCGGAAACGGTGTTGATCAATCCGGTATTGACACCTTTGTCCGAAGCGACAGATGATGCCTGGGAAGGTTGCCTGTCAGTACCTGGCATGCGTGGACTGGTGCCGCGCTGGAGTGCCTTGCGCTATGAGGGCTTTGATCAGTATGGCAAACATATATCGCGCGAGGTAGATGGCTTCCATGCGCGCGTGGTACAGCACGAATGTGATCACCTCAACGGCATCCTGTATCCAATGCGCATACGCGACCTCACGCAATTTGGTTTTACTGAAGTGCTGTTTCCTGAACTTGATCCGAATGATGACGATTAAGTGATGACGATTAATACCGGCAGGTTTGCATTTTGACTTGATGCAAACCTTGCGGATGTTTTTTCTGATGTAATCGCTTGCCTGGATGTGTATTCTGGCTTGCTTCAGAACTGTTCATCTTCACGCAGGTAGCGCCATTGACCTTCAGGTAAATTACCCAGCTTCACTTTGCCTATGCGTACACGTTTCAAGCCCAGCACTTTCAGCCCCACCATGTCGCACATGCGGCGAATCTGGCGTTTCTTGCCTTCACGCAGGATAAACTTTAGCTGATCCTCATTTTGCCATGTTACCTTGGCGGGCAATAATTTTTTGCCATCCAGGCTCAGGCCATGATTCAGCCTGCGTAAATCAGCTTCTGGCAAACGCCCAGACTTGCTGTATTCGACACGTACCAGGTATTCTTTTTCGACTACCGTGGTTTCGCCGATCAGGTGTTTGGCGATGCGGCCATCCTGTGTCAAGACCAGCAAGCCGACGGAATCGATATCCAGGCGGCCCGCTGGCACCAGGCTGCGCAACTGGGTGGGGTGAAATTGCGTGTCTACGTCATCTTCTGCCCAGCGATTTTCCGGCTTTACCAGCGCAATTGCCGGCGTGTAGCCATCTTCGGCCTGGCCGCTGACATAACCCACCGGTTTATTGATCAGCACGGTTACGCGCTTGGACTGTTCTGCTGCGGCCTGTCGTTCGACAGTCACTTGCTGATGCGGCAGCACCTTGCTGCCAAGTTCAGAGATAACCTTACCGTCTACCCTGACCCAGCCACGGGCGATCCATTCATCGGCCTCGCGTCGGGAGCAAAGGCCAAGTTCGGACATGCGTTTGGAGAGTCTTACCAGTTCTGTCATGATGCAATTAAATAAGAAGTAGCGGTTAATCCGCAATAAAGTGTGCTTGCCTGGTTTTCAGATTATTCAGATGCGCAATGCATCAAGCAAATCGGTTTCAAATTGAATCTGGCTGCGCGCACCCTGTAGTGCTGCGCCATCAACAATGAACACGTCTTCGACACGCTCACCCAGGGTCATGATTTTTGCTGTATGCAGATTGATTTTGTATTTGGTTAAAATATTTGCTACTGCATACAACAAGCCATTTCTGTCATTGGCGGAAATGGATAATAAATAATACTGGCCACGGTCGTCTGGTCGCAAATCCACTGTTGGCACGATAGGGAAGGTGCGTGACAGGCGCGACAGGCGACCACGGTTAGGTGGCGACAACGGTGTTTGCCGCGTCAATATCTCTGTCAGTTCGTGCTCTATCAGGTTGATGATGTCGCGATAATTATTGGCAAAAGCGGGTTCTATCACCAGAAATGTATCGAGCGCATACCCGCTACGGCTGGTATGGATTTTTGCATCGAGAATACCAAAGTTTTTGCCATCAAAATAATTACAGATACGGGCAAACAGGTCGGGCTGATCCTTGACGTAGACTGTAACTTGCAGACCTTCACCGATAGGCGACAGGCGGCATTTGACGACAGGCGTCTGGCTGTCGATGCGATCATGCAGGCAACGTGTCTGCCAGGCGATATCCGAGGCGTCATGACGCAAAAAGTAAGCGACATCCAGTTGCTGCCAGAATTTTTCATGTGCGTCAGGTGCCAGGCCGTACAGGCGTAAGGCTTTCAAGGCTTCTTCCTGGCGGTTTTTTAATTCCCTGTCTTTGCTGGGCGCTTCGCCGCCGAGTACACGCAAGGTCATGCGATACAGGTCTTCCAGCAGTTTGCCTTTCCAGGCGTTCCACACCTTGGGGCTGGTGCCGCGAATATCGGCAACTGTCAGTAAATACAGGGCTGTCAGGTGGCGTTCATCCTTGACCAGACTGGCAAAATTTTGTACCACATCCGGGTCGGACAAGTCTTGCTTTTGCGCCACATGCGACATCGTCAGATGGTTTTGCACCAGAAAGACTATCAGTTCTGTATTGGCGCGGCTCAGGCCGTGGTCATAGCAAAATTTCTTGGCGTCTGTCATGCCCAGCAGGGAGTGATCACCGCCACGCCCTTTGGCGATGTCGTGAAACAGGGCGGCAATATACAAGACCCAGTGCTGATTGAAGTTAGCCATCAACTGGCTGCAAAACGGATATTCATGCGCATGCTCGGGCATGGTGAAGCGGCGCAAATTCCGTACTACCATCAGGATATGCTGATCAACTGTGTAGGCGTGGAACAGGTCATGCTGCATCTGGCCTATGATGCGGCGAAAATTCGGCAGATAACGGCCCAGTATGCTCATCTGGTTCATGCGCCTTAACGCATGGGTGATGCCCTGCGGTGATTGCAGGATTTGCAGGAACAGGGCACGGTTGAAAATGTCATGCCTGAATTCTGCATCAATCAGCAACCTGGCATGCCACAGTGCCCGCAAGGTTCGTGCGGTCATGCCCTTTAATTCGCTATGCCTGGCCATCACCAGAAATACTTCCAGCAAGGTCGACGGCGTAGATTCGAAAGTATCATCCCTGGCAATATCAATGAAACCATTGACTTCATTGAAGTGTGCATTGATGGGGCGGGGCACCGATGGCTGCGGAAATAATACCGCTTCAATATTTTGCAACAACACCGTATTCAACTGGGTAACCGCCTTGGCCGCCCAGTAATAACGCTGCATCAGGTGTTCGCTGGCGCGCCTTGCTTCGGTGGTCTTGAAACCAAAGGTTTCAGCAATCGCAGTCTGTACATCAAAAATCAGCCTGTCTTCACGTCTGCCTGCATAAATATGCAGACGTATGCGTATATCTTTAAAGGCGCGTTCATTGCGCTTCAACTGTCTGGCTTCTATATCTGTGATCAGGCCGCGCTCAGCCAGTTCGCGCCATGAATTGCCCAGGTTGGCTGCCTTGGCTACCCAAAGTATGACCTGCAAATCGCGTAGCCCGCCCGGGCTTTCCTTGCAATTTGGTTCCAGGCTGTAGGGAGTGTCTTCATATTTGACATGGCGCTGTTGCAGTTCCAGCAGTTTTTCCTGGAAAAACTTTTGTGGATTTATTGCTTCTGCATACTGCTGCTGCATGTCTTTGAACAGCTTGCGGCTGCCCGTCACCAGGCGCGCTTCGAGCAGGCTGGTTTGCACGGTGATATCTGCTGCTGATTCTTGCAGGCATTCATCGACAGTGCGTATGCTGTGGCCAATATCAAGACCGATATCCCAGAATAGCTGCACCAGCTTTTCCAGCTTTTCCCTTAATAAGGCATCTGGCCGCTGCTGTAACAGTATCAGTACATCGACATCGGAGTAGGGAAACAGTTCACCGCGGCCATAACCGCCGACGGCGACCAGTGCCGCCTCTTTGGGGAAGTCGAAATGACGCCAGATTTTGCTGAGTACCTGATCGACGTTGCGGCACAAATCATGCAGTAATTGTTCTGCCTTATGATTTTCCTTGAATGAATTAATGACAATCAGTTGGGCTGATTTTAATTCTTCCTTGAATGAAAGTGCCGGTGTCTGCATTGCGCTGCTGGCTTCAGGCTGCGGTGATGAAATCTGGAATCGGCGGGTAGCCAGCCGACAGTGTCAGCACTTCATAACCAGTGTCTGTGACCAGGACGGTATGCTCCCATTGGGCAGACAGGCTGCGGTCTTTGGTTTTGATGGTCCAGCCATCGCCCATTTCACGAATTTCACGACGACCGGCGTTGATCATTGGTTCAACCGTAAAAATCATGCCGGCAACCAGTTTTTCCATGGTGCCCGGCTTGCCGTAGTGCATGACTTGCGGTGCCTCATGGAAAATCTTGCCTATGCCGTGACCGCAAAATTCGCGTACCACGCTATAACCAGCTTTTTCAGCATACTGCTGTATGACATGGCCAATATCACCAAGATGCGCACCGGGTTTGATTTTTGCGATACCCAGCCACATGCATTCATAGGTGATATCGCTCAGTCGCTTGGCAAGGATGGAGGGTTCACCTATGAAAAACATGCGGCTGGTATCGCCGTGGTAGCCATTTTTAATCACTGTGATATCCAGATTAACGACATCGCCATTTTTCAACACCTTGTCGCCAGGTATGCCATGGCAAATGACATCGTTCACTGATGTACAGATGGCTTTCGGGTAAGGTGTATAGCCAGGCGGGCAATAATTCAGCGGTGCCGGGATGGTGCCTTGCACATTCACCATATATTCGTGGCATAGACGGTCAAGTTCACCGGTAGTAACACCTACCTTGACAAAGGGCGTGATGTAATCCAGCACCTCAGATGCCAATTTGCCAGCGATGCGCATGCCGGCGATATCTTCCGGCGTCTTGATAGTAATAGCTTCCATACGTTTTCTTGTCTGTTTGCCTTGGCTTTGAAAAACCAGGCTGAGTAAAATTGCGGAATGTTGCAGAACCGGAATTATAGTCCATGAAAGACGGCACCGCATTGGCTGTTAAACCAGGGGCTTGAGGAAAACCTGATTTTCATAGTACAATAGATGGTTAGCTTGTAGATGTATTGAAATGCGGTACTGGCTAATTAATATTTTATCAATCGAATCCGGTCGAAAAGGGTGTCTTTCGGTGCGAACCTTATTATTAGGTGAGTGTCAAGATCACTGGCTGGATTCAAGACCTAACCCTGGAGTTATTATGTCTGTAACAATGCGTGAAATGCTGGAAGCTGGCGTGCACTTTGGTCACCAAACTCGTTTTTGGAATCCAAAAATGGCACCGTATATTTTCGGCCATCGCAACAAAATTCATATCGTCAACCTGGAAAAAACCCTGGCTATGTACCAGGAAGGGATGAAGTATATTCGTCAATTGTCCGCTAACCGCGGTACAGTTTTGCTGGTAGGTACAAAACGTCAATCCCGCGACATCATCGCAGCTGAAGCGCAACGCGCTGGCATGCCTTTCGTTGATCAGCGCTGGTTGGGCGGTATGTTGACTAACTTCAAAACAGTCAAGACATCGATCAAACGTCTGAAAGACATGGAAGCTTCCATTGAAGATGGTTCAGTTGAAAAATTGTCCAAAAAAGAAGGTTTGATGTTCCAGCGCGAAATGATCAAGCTGCAAAAATCCATCGGTGGTATCAAGGATATGGGCGGCATCCCTGACGCAATTTTCGTGGTTGACGTTGGCTACCATAAAGGTGCTATTACTGAAGCGGCGAAACTGGGTATCCCTGTTATCGGCGTGGTTGATACTAACCACTCCCCAGAAGGTGTTGCTTACATCATTCCAGGTAATGATGACTCCTCCAAAGCGATTGCTTTGTATGCTCGCGGTGTTGCTGATGCAATTCTCGAAGGCCGTGCAAATGCAGTTAATGAAGTTTTGGAAGCTGTTAAGCCAGGTTCTGATGAGTTTGTAGAAGTCGAGCAAGCTTAATTGCCTGTTCTGGCACTTAGTTCCGGGTCGCCATAGCGGCCTGGAACGAAAAAATGGGGCAACAGTCGTTCGCCCTTTTTTTTAAACAAAATTTGATATCGGTGTTTCTTTAAACACCATTGAACTAGGAGAATGACATGGCGGCGATTACAGCAGCTTTGGTAGGTGCACTGCGCGCGAAAACAGACGCGCCGATGATGGAATGCAAAAAAGCGCTGACAGAAGCAGAAGGCGATATGGACCGTGCGGAAGAGATTCTGCGTGTAAAACTGGGTAGCAAAGCCTCCAAGGCATCTTCCCGTATTACTGCAGAAGGCGTTGTTGCATCTCATATCGCTGGTAACGTTGGTTCCCTGATCGAAGTTAACTGCGAAACAGACTTCGTGACCAAGAATGATGATTTCCTGGCGCTGGCCAATACTTGTGCCAAGCTGATTGCTGAGCATAACCCAGCGGATATCGCCGCTTTGGGTGCCTTGCCACTGGATGGCAAGACAGTAGAAGAAGTGCGTGCTGCTCTGGTTGGCAAAATTGGCGAAAATATGTCTTTCCGTCGTTTTGTCCGCTTTGATACAACTGCCAAACTGGTTTCTTACCTGCACGGCACACGTATCGGCGTGGTTGTTGAATTTGACGGTGCGGACGAGCAAGTTGGTAAAGACGTAGCGATGCACATTGCTGCAATGAAACCAGTGTCTTTGTCTTCTGATCAGGTTCCTGCTGATCTGATCGAAAAAGAACGTTCTGTTGCTGCTTTGAAGGCGGCTGAGTCTGGCAAGCCAGCTGAAATCGTTGAAAAAATGGTAGAAGGTTCTGTGCAGAAGTTCCTGAAGGAAGTTTCTTTGCTGAATCAGACTTTCGTTAAAAACGACAAGCAAACTGTTGAGCAGATGTTGAAATCTGTTAATACCACTGTCAAGGCATTCACCATGTTTGTTGTTGGTGAGGGCATTGAGAAGAAGCAAGATGATTTTGCCGCTGAAGTGGCTGCGCAAGTAGCCGCAGCGAAACAAGCGTAATCGGGCAAAATAATAAAAAACGGGCCGAAAGGCCCGTTTTTTTAAACCTGGCGATTGTAAGTATTTGTGTCCAGGTATTTAAGTCCGGGTATTCATGTGTAAATATCTCTATCAGTGTTTCATTTGCCTTGCGAATTGTTGAAAAAGCATAGTTTGTAGGGCAAATGGAAAGCAAGAGAGCTTTATCAAAGCTGCTCTGATGAAACATGAAATTTTTTAGACTAATCAACTTACCAGAAGGAGTCCTATCATGACAAAACCTGCTTACAAGCGTGTGCTCTTGAAGCTCTCTGGCGAAGCCCTGATGGGCGATGATCCTTTCGGCATTAACCGCGCAACGATAGAGCGCATGGTGGCCGACGTAGCAGAAGTATCGAGAATGGGCGTCGAACTGGCGATCGTTATCGGTGGAGGTAATATTTTCCGTGGCGTTGCGCCTGGTGCGCAAGGCATGGACAGGGCAACGGCTGACTATATGGGGATGCTGGCAACTGTCATGAATGCCCTGGCCCTGTCTGACGCCATGCGTCAGGTTGGCTTGACCTCTCGTGTCATGTCTGCGATTGCGATTGACCAGGTGGTAGAGCCTTATGTGCGTCCCAAGGCTCTGCAATACCTGGAAGAGGGTAAAGTGATCGTGTTTGCTGCTGGTACCGGCAATCCATTCTTTACGACGGACACAGCAGCAGCGCTGCGTGGTTCAGAAATTGGCGCTGAGATTGTATTAAAGGCGACCAAGGTTGATGGTGTCTATACTGCTGATCCAAAGAAAGACCTGACAGCTACCCGTTATACGACAATTTCGTTTGATGAGGCAATTGCACGTCATCTGCAGGTCATGGATGCGACAGCCTTTGCTTTGTGCCGCGACCAGAAGCTGCCGATCAAGGTCTTTTCCATTATCAAGCCGGGCGCATTAAAGAATGTCATCCTGGGGGCAGACGAAGGCACATTAGTGCACGTATAATCCTGCACTTTGGTTGTTTCATATTAATTCGGCAAGGGCAGTCGCAGGATACGATGCACTTGTCATGTTGTACAGGAGAGCGCGATGAGCGTAGCAGATATTAAAAAGAACTCTGATCAGCGTATGCAAAAGTCCATCGAGACTTTGAAAGCCGATTTATCAAAAGTACGTACTGGCCGTGCCCATACTGGCATACTGGATCATGTACAGGTTGACTACTATGGTACGCCAACCCATATTACCCAGGTTGCCAATGTGACGCTGATTGACGCGCGCACTATCGGTGTCCAGCCTTGGGAAAAGAAAATGCTGGGCGCGATTGAAAAAGCCATTCGTGATGCAGACCTGGGCTTGAATCCATCCTCTCAGGGTGAGTTGATTCGCGTGCCAACACCACCGCTGACTGAAGAGCGTCGCAAGGAAATGGTCAAACTGGTCAAGACCGAGGGTGAAAATGCGAAGATTGCTGTGCGTAATATTCGTCGCGATGCCAACGAGTCATTGAAAAAGATGTTGAAAGAAAAAGAATGCTCGGAAGATGATGAGCGTCGTGCGCAGGATGAAGTGCAAAAATTGACCGACAAGTTTGTTGCTGAAGTAGACAAGTTGTTGGCCGAAAAAGAAAAAGAAGTGTTGACAGTATAGTCGTCGCCCGCGTTTCAACACATTCTGGATTTACATGACCCATACAAGCTCCACTAAGGAGGTGCCGGCAGTCGGCGCCATTCCTAAGCATATTGCAATCATTATGGACGGTAACGGACGCTGGGCAACCAAGCGTTTTTTACCGCGTGTCGCTGGTCATGCTAAGGGCGTGGAAGCAGTCAGGGGCATCGTGGAAGCTTGCGCTAGGCGTGGCGTTTCTTACCTGACACTGTTTGCTTTCAGCTCTGAAAACTGGCGTCGCCCGGCTGAAGAAGTTTCCTTGCTGATGCGTTTGTTTGTGACCGCACTTGAAAAAGAAGTGGCAAAAATGCATGCCAATGATATTCGTCTGAAGGTAGTGGGCGATTTGAGTCGGTTTGACAGCAAATTGCAGGCCATGATCGTGGCGGCAGAAGCAAAAACTGCCAATAATAAAGGTCTTACTGTTACCGTTTGCGCTAACTATGGTGGGCGCTGGGATATCGTACAGGCGACCAATCGCTTGCAGCAGCATTTGAGTGAAGCGGGCAAAGCTGGTCAGCAAATTACCGAAGACCAGTTAAGTTCTTATCTCTCAATGGCTTATGCGCCTGAGCCTGATCTGTTTGTCAGGACGGGTGGTGAAACGCGTATTTCGAATTTCTTGCTCTGGCAACTGGCTTATAGTGAATTTTATTTCACAGACACGTTCTGGCCTGATTTCGACGCTACGGCTTTGGATGTGGCAATACTCTCGTACCAAAATCGTGAGCGCCGCTTTGGCCGGACCAGTGCACAAGTATCCGAGCAATCCCATCCGCAAGAAAGCAATTGATGCTTAAAACCCGCGTAATAACTGCTCTGGTTCTTCTGGCGATACTGTTGCCGGTTTTGTATTCTGCTTCCTTCATCGCTTTTGCTGTACTTGCCCTGGTATTTTTCGCCGCAGCAATGTGGGAATGCCAGCGCGTATTTAAAAAACCAGTGCCTTTGGTGATGGCTGGTATCTGGTCGGTATTGCTTGGGTATTGCTTTTTCCACCTGGATAGTTTTTCGCAACTCTTACTGTTCGCGTTCTGTACTGCATTTTGGTTGTTCAGACTGCTCCCCACGATGGCCAGGGGCTTGCCCGATGTGCAGAGTTTTGCCAACGGCATGCTGAGTGCGCTGTATGGCATCAGCATTTTTGCCTGTTTTATTGCGATCGCTGTGTTTTTCCAAAAATCGCCGATGTACCTGTTTTCTGTCATGGCGATAGTCTGGATTGCTGATATTTGCGCGTATTTTTCAGGCAAGGCATTTGGCAAGCACAAGCTGGCCCCAAAGATCTCCCCAGGCAAATCCTGGGAAGGGGCAATCGGCGGCTGGATTTGTGTTTTGCTGTTAGCAGCCGCTACCGGTTTTGTTCCAGCATTGCAAAACACCTTTACTGCCCAGTTATTGGCAAGAAAAGGCTGGCTGATTTTTGTTGCAGCAATGACTGTGCTGACTGCTGCCAGCGTGGTAGGGGATTTGTTTGAATCATCCCTGAAGCGACGTGCAGGGGTGAAAGATAGTAGTAACTTATTGCCGGGGCATGGCGGTGTACTCGACAGGATTGATGCCCTGATCCCTGTTTTGCCTTTGGCGGCCTTGCTGGACTTGTGGCGATAAAAATGCAGAAGAAACAGCAACTTTGCATTTTGGGTGCTACCGGATCAATCGGCGTATCAACGCTGGACGTGGTCGCCAGACACCCAGAACGCTATGGCATTTTTGCCCTGACAGCCCATAGTCAGGTGAAAAAACTGGCCGAACAGTGCCAGCAATTCAGTCCCAGGGTTGTCGTCGTTGGCAGTGCGGCTGCGGCGGATGAACTGGCTGGCCTGCTGAAGCAAAAACAATTGGCGCATATCCAGATCATGCATGGCCCAGAGGCGCTATGCGCGGTTGCCGCGGCCAGCGAGTGTGACAGTGTCATGGCAGCGATAGTCGGCGCGGCTGGTTTGCCAGCCTCTTTGGCGGCAGCAAAAGCAGGCAAGAAGGTATTGCTGGCAAATAAAGAAGCATTGGTCATGTCAGGGCAATTATTTATTGATGCCATACATGCCAGTGGTTCTGCTTTGCTGCCCATTGATAGCGAGCATAACGCGATTTTTCAATGTCTTCCCAGAAATTATGACCGTCATCCTGAGCGGCACGGCATATATAAAATTCTGCTGACCGCATCTGGCGGCCCATTTTTGCACCGTGATGTCGCTACGCTGACAGATGTCACGCCTGAGCAGGCGGTTGCGCATCCGAACTGGGTGATGGGGCGCAAGATTTCGGTTGATTCTGCCACCATGATGAACAAGGGTCTCGAAGTAATCGAGGCGCATTGGCTGTTTGCCACGCCGGCCGACCAGATTGATGTCGTCATCCACCCGCAAAGTGTCATTCATTCCATGGTGTCTTATACAGATGGTTCTGTCATGGCGCAGCTGGGCAACCCGGATATGCGCACACCTATCGCCTATGGTCTGGCCTATCCTGAGCGTATAGACTCCGGTGTCGCACCACTGGATTTGCTGAAGGTGGCCAGTCTGCATTTCGAAGCGCCAAACCTGGAACGCTTCCCTTGCCTGAGGCTGGCCTATGAAGCATTGCGTACAGGTCAATCTGCGCCAACAATATTGAACGCAAGTAATGAAGTCGCTGTCCAAGCATTTTTGGATAAAAGAATAGGCTTCCGCATGATCAATCAGATCATAGAGCGCAGTTTGAATAAAATGAGAGTGACGGAAACCCCGGATCTGGAAAGCATCCTCGCCTCAGATGCTGAGGCACGTGCAATTGCAGAGGCAATGATCCCGTCATGATCTGGCTACAAAATGCCCTGGCGTTTCTGGTGACCCTGAGTATCCTGGTGACCATACATGAACTTGGGCACTATCTTGTCGCACGCTGGTGCGGTGTCAAGGTGCTGCGGTTCTCTCTGGGCATGGGCAAGATTGTTTATTCCCGGCGTTTTGGTAAAGACCAGACCGAATGGGCAATTTCCATGTTGCCTCTTGGCGGTTACGTCAAAATGCTGGATGTGCGTGAACTTGGTGCAGACCAGATCGCCGCAGAAGATATGCCCAGAGAATTCTGCCGGCAATCAGTATGGAAGCGCATTGCCATCGTTGCAGCTGGCCCTATTGCAAATTTCCTGTTGGCAATTGTGCTGTATGCGGCATTGTTCTTGCATGGAGTGCCTGAGCCTGTAGCAAAGATACGCCTGGCTTCTGCTGCGTCCATTGCCTATCAGGCAGGGTTGCGCCATGGAGACTTGATCACGGCGGTGAATAATGAGAAGGTGCAGAGTTGGTCAGAAGTCAGGTGGAAACTGATACAGGCGGGTATGTCAGATGCCAATCCACTAGTCGATGTAGAACGGGCCAACCCTGACAGGTCTGGGAGCATTTCCCGATTGTCGGTTGAGTTGCCGTTGAAACGTTTAAGTGATAAAGAGCTGGAAAGTGATTTTTTTAACGCCCTGGGATTTAACCTGGCAGGTAGCCCTGAAGTCGTTTTTGAAGACCTTCAGGCAGATAGTCCGGCGTTGAAAGCTGGTTTGCAGGCAGGGGACCGCATACTTGAAATAAACCACAGGCCATTGCTCGACATTATTGATTTCAGGCAAGTCGTCAACGCGAACGCCAATAAGCCGTTGAAGCTATTGGTGCAAAGAAAACAAAATGAATTTGAAGTCGATGTAACTCCCGTATCACAAGACTTGAATGGTCATACAGTTGGTTTGTTGAAAGTGAAGTTAAAGCCCATGACTTCTGAAATGACCCTGGTTCAGGCTTCAGCTTTGGGTGCTTTTAGCAAGGCAGTCGAAAAAACCTGGGACACCAGTTATTTTAGTCTTAAGATGCTGGGCAAAATGTTGGTGGGAAAAATTTCCTGGAAGAACATAACCGGGCCATTGACGATTGCAGATTATGCTGGGCAAACATCGCGATCCAGTCCAATAAGTTATATAAGTTTCATCGCTTTGATCAGTATTAGCCTTGGTGTGATGAATTTGCTACCCATCCCGGTTTTGGATGGGGGGCATTTGTTGTATTATTCGCTGGAAGTTTTGACGGGGAAACCTTTGCAAGAACGTTTCATCGAAATGGCGCAACGTGCCGGAGTTTTTCTGCTATTGACCATGATGGCAATAGCTTTTTTTAATGACATCGTCCGACTAATGTCATAATAGTCGGCTTGATGACAGAAACTCATTTCAGATAGCAATATTGAGAGTATTGAAAGAAATTTATACCCAATGAAATTACATATCGAGCAGTTCACTTTAGCCCATTTTCGTCGTCATGCCTTGTCTTTGGCAGCGTTTGCACTCTGCACCGGGAATGCATACGCAGTTGAGCCATTTACCGTCAAGGATATACGCGTAGAAGGTTTGCAACGGACGGAGGCTGGTACTGTATTTAGCTATTTGCCTGTCAAGGTTGGCGAGGTTTTTGATGACGCAAAAAGTACCACTGCGATCAAATCCCTGTATGCGACAGGTTTCTTTAAAGATGTTCAGATTGAAGTGCAGGATGGTGTGCTGGTCGTCTTGCTGGAAGAACGTCCTACTATCGCCGGTGTGGAATTCACGGGCACCAAAGAATTTGAAAAAGAAGCCCTGGTCAAGGCACTCAAAGATATTGGCGTGGGTGAATCACGCATTTTTGATAAAGCCACCGTTGACCGTGCAGAACAGGAATTGAAACGCCAGTACCTGTCCAAAGGCTTGTATGGCATGCACATCACCACAACGATCACGCCGATAGAGCGCAATCGTGTCAATGTGACTTTTGCCGTTGACGAAGGTGATGTCGCAAAAATTGCACAGATCAATATTATCGGTAATAAAGCGTTTTCAGATGGCGAAATCCGTGAATTGCTGACTTTGACGACACCAGGCTGGTTCACCTGGTACACCAAGGCAGATCAGTATTCCAAGCAAAAACTGTCTGGTGATATAGAAACATTGCGTTCTTTTTACCAGAACCGTGGTTATCTGGAAATGCAAATTCTGTCTACCCAGATTTCCATTACCCCCGATAAAAAAGACATTTACATCACCATCAATCTGGAAGAGGGCGACAAGTATACTGTTTCCGATATCAAGCTTGAAGGCGATACCATGGGGCGTGAAGAAGAACTCGCGTCATTGTTGCTGCTCAGAAAAGGCAATATCTACAATGCGGCACGTCTGACGGAAAGCACCAAGCGTATTTCCGAGCGTATGGGTAATTTTGGTTATGCCTTTGCCAATGTGAATGCCAATCCTGTGCTGGACAAGGAAAAGAAAGAAGTTGCATTTACCATTTTTGTCGATCCAGGCAAGCGTGTTTATGTTCGCCGTATCAACCTGGCAGGCAATACCCGTACCCGTGATGAAGTTATTCGTCGTGAATTCCGTCAGTTTGAAAGTTCCTGGTATGACGGCGAGAAAATCAAGGCTTCACGTGACCGCGTAGAACGTCTTGGTTATTTCAAGGACGTAACGATAGAAACACCGGAAGTGCCAACCAGTGTTGATCAGGTTGACGTGAATTTGTCCGTTACTGAAAAACCGACAGGTAACCTGCTGTTTGGTGCTGGTTATTCGAATGCTGAAAAATTGACACTGACTGGTTCTATCCAGCAGGCAAATGCATTTGGTAGTGGTGATACGATAGGCCTGGATATCAATACCAGTAGCCAGAATCGTACGATCGCCGTTGCCCATACCGACCCTTATTTTACCGATGATGGTGTCAGCCGCAATATCGAGGCCTACATCCGTACGACCCGTCCTATTATCGGTAGCATAGGCGATTATAAAATCCAGACGACAGGTGGTGCCTTGCGTTTTGGCGTACCATTCTCTGAGGTTGATACTGTCTTCTTTGGTCTGGGTTTTGAGCGTACCAAAGTAGAAACCTATTTTGGCAGCCCCTATCGCTACCTGAAATATGTTGCTGACTATGGCAATGGCTCCAAGGATAGTTTGGATGTGGCCTATGGTGTTGGCGAAGCTGTCACCAATTCTTATCCACTGACTGCCGCATGGCAAAGAGATAGTCGCGATAGCGTGCTGACCCCGACAATCGGTCGTTATCAGCGTGCCAATCTGGAATTGTCTGCCGTAGGTAGCTTCAAGTATTACCGCGCGATTTATAATGCCCAATTGTTCCAGCCTGTTTATCGTTCTGTTGTCCTCGCCTTGAATGGTGAGTTTGACTATGGTCACGGTCTGGGTGGCAAGCCTTACCCCTTGTTCAAGAACTTCTATGCAGGTGGTATCGGTTCTGTACGTGGCTATGAGCCTTCTTCTTTGGGAACCAAGGATCCTAATGGTGATGCGCTGGGTGGTGCGACAAGATTGCTGGGTAATGTAGAATTACAGATTCCTTTCCCGGGAGCCGACAAATCGCTACGCTGGTTCACTTTCGTGGATGGCGGCAATGTGTTTGACGAAGGACAAAAAGTTCGTGCCAAAGATTTGCGCTTTTCAGCGGGTATAGGTATAAGCTGGATATCACCAGTTGGCCCATTGAAATTGAGCTTCGGCAAGGCACTCAATGCCAAACCGGAAGACAAGAAACAGGCATTCCAGTTCCAGATGGGAACCGGGTTCTGATTTTGCTATAGTGCCCTTATTTGTTTTAGTACGTGTTACGGAGATTATTTTGAGTCAACATACTACCCCGACCAAATTGTTGCAACGCTTGATGGTTTGTGCGGCTTGCGTTTTCAGCGTTGCTCAGGCCCAGGCACAAGAGTCCAGAATTGCGATTTTTGACTCTCAAAGGGTCATCCGTGAGTCGGTACCGGCAAAAGCTGCTGAAGCAAAACTGAAGGTAGAATTCTCCAAACGCGGCGAAGAACTGGAAAATCTGGCGAAAAAGATCAAGGCCATGGCTGAAAAACTGGATAAAGATGCACCAGTTCTGTCAGAGTCTGACCGTATCAAGCGCCAGCGTGAAATTACTGAACTGGATCAGGACTTCAAGCGCAAACAGCGTATTTTCAATGAAGACCTGAGCCAGCGTCAAAATGAAGAAATTGCAGCCCTGGTTGAACGTGCGCAAAAAGCTATCAAGCAAATCGCTGAAGCCGAGAAAATTGATGTTGTCTTGCAAGACGTCGTGTATTCCAATCCGCGCATCGATATTACTGACAAAGTTTTGAAAGCGCTTTCCAAATAATTCCTATGACCACGAGCATTCGGCTGGGTGAATTGGTCGATCGCTTCGGTGGTCAGTTGATCGGTTCACCGGATGTTGCTGTGATTGGTATTGCGCCCCTGAGCGAAGCCAGCGAACAGCACATCACATTCTTATCCAATCCCAAATTACGTCATCAGCTTGCTGCCAGCCGTGCTGCGGCTGTCATATTGACTAAGGCAGACTTTGAGCAAATCGGCAAAGACTATGCTGGCGCCTGTATTGTTGCCGCCAGCCCGTATGTCTATTTTGCCCGCGCAGCCCAGCATTTTGCCGCCATCAATGCCATTCCCGCCGAGGCGGGCGTGCATCCAAGTGCGTGGGTCAGCCCGCAGGCGGTGATTGCCGCTACAGCCAGTATTGGTCCTAACGTCAGCATAGACGCTGAAGCGGTAATTGGTGAGCATGTCGTCATCAAGGCGGGTGCTGTAATTGGGCGGGGTGTCAGTATCGGTGACCATAGCCTGATACATGCCAATGCCAGCATTTACGATTATTGTGTTCTTGGTCGGCATTGCATTATTCATTCTGGTGCCGTGATAGGTGCCGATGGTTTTGGCTTTGCCAATGAAAAAGGCCAATGGATCAAAATCCCGCAAACGGGCAGGGTGGTGATTGGTGATGACGTGGAAATCGGTGCCAATACCAGCGTAGACCGCGGTGCACTGGCAGATACGATTATTGAAGACGGCGTAAAGCTCGATAACCAGATACAGATAGGGCATAACTGCCATATCGGCGCACATACTGCCATGGCAGGCTGCGTAGGGGTGGCAGGCAGTGCCAAAATCGGCAAGTATTGTACGTTTGGTGGTGCCGCCATGGTGCTGGGTCACCTGACCATCGTTGATAATGTGCATATTTCTTCCGCCAGCATGGTATCGCGTTCCATACTGGAACCTGGGCAATATACGGGCTTCTATCCGCTCGCCAAAAATGCCGATTGGGAAAAAACTGCGGCTATCGTGCGCAATTTGTCTGGCATGCGTGAAAAAATTCGCTACCTTGAAAAAACAATTAAAACATTGACTGAAAAAGATCATGAATAGTCTCAACATAAATCAAATTAAAGAATATTTGCCGCATCGCTACCCGATGTTGCTGGTCGATCGCGTGCTTGACTGGGAGTTGGGTAAAAGCATTGTCGCCATCAAGAATGTGACCGCCAATGAAGAGTTTTTTAATGGCCATTTCCCGAATAAGCCGGTCATGCCTGGCGTGCTGATGATAGAAGCGATGGCGCAGACTGCGGCCATACTGTCATTTCTGACCATGGGACAAAAGCCGGATGAAAATACCATTGTTTATTTTCTGGGTATTGACGGTGCGCGTTTCAAGCGCCCGGTTGAACCTGGTGACCAGTTGAAGATGGAAGTTGAAATCATCAAGGTCGCGCGTGGCATCTGGAAATACAAGGCAAAAGCAACGGTGGATGGTCAACTGGCTGTCGAAGGCGAGTTGATGTGCACCATGCGTACGAAAGATGAAGCCAGGGAGGCATAATGCTTATTCACCCGACTGCTCTGGTTGATGCCAGCGCGAAACTCGATAGTAGTGTTGAAGTTGGTGCGTATAGCATCATCGGCCCCAATGTGTCGATTGATGCCGGTACCAAGATCGGCCCGCATGTTGTTATCGAAGGTCATACGACGATAGGGCGTAACAATACGCTGTATCAGTTTTCATCGATAGGTGCTGCACCACAGGACAAAAAATATGCCGGTGAACCTACGCGTCTGGAAATTGGTAACAATAATGTGATACGCGAGTTTTGTACCTTCAATCTGGGGACGGTGCAGGACAATGGCGTGACCCGCCTGGGCAATGACAACTGGATTATGGCCTACGTCCATCTGGCGCATGATTGTCAGGTTGGCAATAACGTCATTTTCGCCAATAACGCGGCACTGGCCGGGCATGTGCATGTCGGTGACTGGGTGATTTTGGGAGGTTTCACCAATATTCACCAGTTCTGCAAAGTCGGCCCGCACGCCATGTGCGGCATGGGTACATCCCTGTTGCAGGATGTGCCACCGTTTGTCATGCTGAACGGCAATCCGGCAGCAGCCCACGGCATCAATGTGGAAGGCCTGAAGCGTCGCGGCTTTAGTCGTGAACAGATTTCGGCAATACGCCAGTCCTATAAATTGATTTACAAATCCGGTTTGACGCTGGAAGAGGCCAAACAGGCACTGGATCAGCAATTGGCAGATTTGCCAGTTGATGAGACGGCGAACGTCCATTTGATGCGTGATTTTCTCGACGCAGCATCGCGCGGCATTGTTCGTTAAATTGGCACCGTGACAAATCGACCGATTATTGCCATGGTGGCTGGAGAAACTTCCGGCGACATGCTGGCCAACCGCCTGCTGTCCGGCTTGCGCCAGTCTTTGCCTGATGCGCATATGCATGGCATCGGTGGCCCCAGGATGGCTGAATATGGCTTTGTCAATGACTGGCCTATGGATAAACTGTCTGTACGTGGCCTGTTTGAAGTGCTGGCACATTACCGCGAAATTTCCGGTATACGCAAGCAATTGCGGCAGCAGTTGCTTGACGAAAAGCCGGATGTCTTCATCGGTGTCGATGCACCTGATTTCAATCTTGACCTTGAAATCCAGTTAAAGCGTGCAGGTATTCCGACCATGCATTACATCAGCCCCTCCATCTGGGCCTGGCGTGGCGGGCGCATTAAAAAAATTGCTGAAGCCGTTTCGCATATGTTGGTGGTGTTTCCGTTTGAAGAGGCGATTTATCGCGAAGCCGGTATCCCGGCTACCTATGTTGGTCATCCGCTGGCGCAGGTGATCCCCATGGCGCCAGACATGGTGGCGGCACGGGATGAACTTGGGCTGGATCAGGCTGCAAAAGTCGTGACTATCCTGCCTGGCAGCCGCATGTCAGAACTTAAATACAATACCGAAGCCTTTATCCAGACAGCCAGAATTCTTTGCCAGCGCGATCCGCATTTGCAGATCGTTGTCCCCATGGCTGGTGAAAAGCAGCGTAGCTATTACATCAAACTGGTGGTGGATGCCAAACTCGATGGTGTACCCGTATTGCTGATTGATGGCCGCTCCCATCTGGCGATTGCTGCGGCTGACGCGGTACTGGTTGCTTCCGGTACCGCTTCGCTGGAAGTTGCCTTGTTCAAGAAGCCTATGGTTATCGCTTACAAGATGATGGAAGCCTCATGGCAAATTTTGCGCCATATGGGCTACCAGCCGTGGATAGGCTTGCCAAATATCCTGGCACGTGAATTTCTGGTTCCCGAATTTTTGCAGTCGGCAGCCAGGCCCGAAGCCATGGCTGATGCCATCTGGCAGCAATTAAACGATACGGCTCTACAAGACAGGCTCAGACAGCGCTTTATCGACATGCATCATTCGCTGTTGCGTGACACGGCCAACGTCTCTGCCCAAGCCGTATTACAATTGATTTCTGCGCGCTGAGCTTCCGTTTTTTGACTGGTGCGGCCTGATGTCACCTGATCGCTGGTTTACTGCGCGATCAGGAAAACTTCCCTTTAGATTGCCTTAGCATGTACGTTGATTCTCACTGCCATATTAATTTTCCTGAATTAGCCATCCGCTTGCCAGAAATACTGAGCAAAATGCAAGAGAATGGTGTTAGCCATGCACTCTGCGTTTCCGTGGATTTGCCAGACTTTCCTCAAGTCCTGGCTTTGGCGGAACAATATCCCCACATTTATGCTTCAGTGGGCGTGCATCCTGATTATGAAGAAACCGAAGAGCCCAGTGCAGAGCAGCTGGTCAGGTTGGCTGATCATGAAAAAATCATTGCCATAGGCGAAACTGGCCTTGACTATTTCCGTCTCAAAGGGGACCTGGAATGGCAGCGCGAACGCTTCAGGCAGCATATCCGTGCTTCACGCCTGTGCCGCAAGCCTTTGATTATCCATACCAGGGCGGCAGCCGGAGATACTATCCGTATTTTGAAGGAGGAGGGTGCAGGTGTTGATCAGGGCGGCGTTGCTGGTGTCATGCATTGTTTTACCGAATCACTGGAGGTTGCTTTAGCTGCGGTTGATCTTGGTTTTTATATCTCTTTCTCAGGCATACTGACGTTCAAGAGTGCCAGAGACTTACAGGCGGTAGCCAAAGCGATACCGCTTGAGCGTATCCTGATTGAAACGGATTCTCCTTACCTTGCCCCTGCACCACATCGTGGCAAGATGAACGAGCCTGGCTTTGTGAGGCATGTCGGTGAATTTCTGGCCGATTTGAAGGGCGTCTCAGTAAAGGATGTGCAAACTGCCACAACAGAGAATTTTTTCAGGCTTTTCCAATTCGCCCATTGAAGGCTTACATGCCAATGTTCATGCCAGTTATTCTGCTTTGTGACCGCAAGCTGCGTTTTGTCAATTATCTCTGCGGCCTTGCTGTTTTACTGCTATTGATTTCATCGCCATTTGCCAGCGCAAATACCTATGATGATTTTTTGTTTGCCGTCAAATTTGATAATGCCAGGGATGTCAAAGAGTTGCTGGTAAAAGGTGTTGATGTCAATTCCGTCGAAGCCGTGCGTGGCGAAAC
The DNA here is from genome assembly GCF_049339485.1 of Undibacterium sp. TJN19. Taxonomy (NCBI): domain Bacteria; kingdom Pseudomonadati; phylum Pseudomonadota; class Betaproteobacteria; order Burkholderiales; family Oxalobacteraceae; genus Undibacterium; species Undibacterium sp. TJN19. The sequence continues at coordinate 96,405 of NZ_JBMPPL010000009.1, read as the reverse complement.
CGTATTGATGATTGCATTGCGTGAAAAATCCATGAAAGTGTTCAATGTGCTGCTCGCGCATGAAGATATCAAGCTGGAAGCGCGTGCCACCAATGGCGATACTGCCCTGATGCTGGCCAGTTACCTGAATAATCTGCCTGCGGTAAAAGCCCTGATTGAACGCGGCGCAGAAATTAACCAGCCGGGCTGGACAGCCTTGCATTACGCAGCTGCCAGCGGCAGCAAAGATATAGTCGCACTGTTGCTGGAAAAGTCTGCCTACATCGATACCGAGTCGCCAAATAAAACCACACCATTGATGATCGCGACACGTTCTGGCAGCCTTGATACGATTGCTTTATTACTGGATGAAGGTGCTGATCCGCATTTGAAAAATGACCTTGGATTGACAGCCCTCGATTTTGCGAAAGAGGCGGAGCAAAGAGAAATTGCAGCACTGCTGACAGAGCGCATGAAAGTCGTCAAAAAATAAGATTTTGCTTTGCAATATCTTGCCTGCAAAACTCAGTCTATGTTAAAGTTCGCGCATCTCATTTTTGGAGCACATTCTGTGGACAGTTATAGTTGTCGATCTTCATTCAACATGGCAATGTAAGCACAGAAATCCTCTTGCTACCTTGCCATTTTTGGCGGGTAGTAGTCTCCCGCAGCCAGCGTGCTGCTCCTCCTACTTACCCAATTTATTGATTTACGTGTAAGGCTACAACTGAAGTTGGCTAGCCTGCGGCTGACAATAGCATTTTCTGCCCTCACGTATCTGATCTTTGTCATCCTGTTGATGACAGGAGAGGTAGTATGTCATTTATTTCTTGCACTTTTAAGACTGACAAAACCGGTAAGACCGACATGAGGGGTATGCATGTTTGAATTGTTCCGTCTTCAGTCACACGATACCGTCGCTGAAAGCAAGGGCCCAAATCGCTGGGACTGGGCATTATTGCCCCTGGTTCTGGCGGTATTGGGAATTTTTGCTTTTGCCGCGATGCAGATGAGTCGTCCTTTTTCTGTCGGCGAGACTTTGCAGATTTCGCTGGAACCGCTGTACCTGCCGTATTACCTCTTGCGTACCATTTTGCGCATGTTCACCGCGCTGGCTTTCTCATTGTTGTTCAGTCTCTTGTTTGCGGCGATTGCCGCCAAATATGCGGCGGCGGAGAAAATCATGATACCGGCGCTGGATATCTTGCAATCCGTGCCCATTCTTGGTTTCCAGGCGATTGCAATAGCGCCGTTTATTGCGCTGTTCCCTGGTAATTTACTGGGTGTGGAATGCGCAGCAGTATTTGCGATTTTTACATCGCAAGCCTGGAACATGGCATTCAGCCTGTATCAGTCTATACGCAATGTACCAGCGGAATTGCAGGAAGCGGCACAGATTTTCAGACTGTCGGGCTGGCAGCGTTTCTGGCGCCTTGAATTACCCTTCGCCATGCCCGGTCTGCTGTGGAATATGATGATGTCGATGTCTGGCGGCTGGTTCTTCCTGGTGGCGGCGGAAGCCATTTCTGTGGCGGGACAAGACATCAAGCTGCCGGGCATCGGTTCCTACATTGCCGTGGCAATTGAGGCGCGTAATGGCGTGGCAATTGCCTGGGCGATTGCTGCCATGCTGATTGGTATCCTGCTTTATGACCAGTTGTTCTTCCGCCCCTTATTAGCCTGGGCAGATAAATTCCGTTTTGAAGAATCGCAAGGTGACACGGCACAGCAATCCTGGTTGCTGGACTGGATGCGCAATAGTCGCTGGTTCAGGGAATGGGCAGCAAGATTGTGGACTTTCCTTGGTCGCGGTTTATCCTGGTTCAGTGTACGTGGAGATGGCACCTCAGAACGTGGGCCAAAACGCTTCCTGCATCCGGCCTGGTCGAAGGTCTGGGATGTGCTCGTCATTCTGGCTGCGGTATTTGCCATGTACCGTCTGGGCAGCTTCATCCATAGCAATGTTGGCTGGGGTGAGGTTTTGCATGTTACCGGCCTGGGCCTGATTACCCTGGTGCGCGTGATGCTTCTGATTGCGCTTGCTTCGCTGGTATGGGTGCCGGTGGCTGTGTGGATAGGCTTACGACCACAATATTCGCAAAAGGTACAGGCCATCGCGCAATTTTTAGCGGCTTTCCCGGTTAACCTGATGTTTCCACTGGTTGTATTTGCCATGGTCACGTTCAATCTGACTCCCAATATCTGGTTAAGCCCTTTGATGGTGTTTGGCACGCAGTGGTATATCTTGTTCAATGTGGTGGCAGGTGCTGCCACGATACCAAATGAATTGCGTCTGGCAGCAGATAACCTGGGTTTAAAAGGTTGGCTGAAATGGAAGCGTGTGTATTTGCCAGCGGTCTTCCCCAGCTATATCACCGGTGCGATCACCGCCAGTGGTGGCTCATGGAATGCCAGCATCGTTGCCGAATATGTGACCTGGGGTAAAACCACGCTGATTGCTGATGGCCTGGGTAGTTATATCAAGCAGATGACTGAAGCAGGCGACTTTCACCGTATCGCTTTGGGTATCGGCGTCATGTGCGTTTTTGTGATGTTGCTGAACCGTTTTTTCTGGCGCAAATTGTATTTGCTGGCGGAAGATCATACCAATTAAGCATGGTAAGGAATGAAGATGAATCAACAAGTAATCAATCAAAATGCCTTGAATCAAAATACCTTGCTTGACCTGCATCAGGTGGGCAAGTCTTTCAAGGCTGCCGATGGTAAATCCCGTATCGTCCTGGACAAGGTCGATTTTCAGCTGAAAAATGGCGAAATCGTCGCCTTGCTCGGTAAATCCGGTTCTGGCAAATCGACCTTATTGCGCATCATGGCGGGGTTGATATCCGCTGATGGTGGCAAGGTCGCGTATCGCGATAAATCCATTTCCGGGCCTGTCGCTGGCATTGCCATGGTGTTCCAGTCGTTTGCCCTGTTCCCCTGGTTAACCGTGCAGCAGAATGTCGAACTGGGTCTGGAGGCGCAGGGTGTGCCCGCGGCCGAACGCGAGCAAAGGGCCGACGCCGTGCTGGAGCTGATCGGCCTTGCCGGGTTTGGCGGTGCCTTACCGCGCGAATTGTCAGGTGGCATGAAACAGCGTGTCGGTATTGCCCGTGCATTGGTCACCAATCCTGATGTCTTGCTGATGGATGAAGCTTTTTCTGCACTTGATGTCTTGACCGGTGAAACCCTGCGTAACGACATGCTGGAATTATGGGAAGAAGATCGCATTTCTACCAAGGGTATCTTGATCGTCTCGCATAATATTGAAGAAGCCGTCATGATGGCTGACCGCATTATTATTCTTTCCAGCGATCCAGGCACAGTGCGTTGTGAGATAAAAATCGATTTGCCAAGGCCGCGTGATGTGGATTCTGTCGAAGTGCGCGCCCTCATTGATGAAGTGTATGGCCTGATGACCATGCGTGCCACGCATGAAGTGGCGGCAGATGCACCAACGGCACGCCATCTTGGCTACCGCCTGCCGGAAACCGATGTCAGTCGTATTGAAGGCGTGCTCGATTTATTGGCAGAAGCACCGTTCAATGGCCGTGCCGACTTGCCGAAACTGGCAGAAGAAACAGAATTGTCCGATGAAGAATTGTTCCCTACCTATGAAGCCCTGAGCCTGCTGGGTTTTGCCATACTGGAAAAGGGCGATATTATCCTCACGCCTTTGGGCAAAAAATACGTCGAGGTAGAGCAAGCCCAGAAACAGGAATTATTTGGTCAGCAATTGCTGACGCATGTACCCCTGGCAGCGCACATCCGTCGCAATCTGGAAAGCGAAGTCAATGGCAGCCTGTCGGAACAGCCTTTGATTGATCTGCTGGAAGAATTCCTGAAAGCGGATGAAGCCAAACGGGTACTGGAAGTTGCTATCGAATGGGGGCGCTATGGCGAAGTCTATGAATATGATTATCATACTGGCCGCCTGACCTTACCAGAGACGAATGAAGAGTAAATTTTTTTGCAGCAACGACAGCATGCAGTAGATGTTTTTAACAAAAATCCCTGCTGCTGACGGTCAATTGTCCCAGAAGATGCGTCATATCCACCAACCGCTTGGCGACCAGGTGACGCACTTCTTCTTCACACTGCCAGATACCATACACGCCCAGTAAGCCCGCATTCAATACTTCGCGCCGCTGTTTTTCCAGCAATGAAGGCCAGATAATCACACTGACCGGGCCGGTTTCATCTTCTATGGTAATGAATATCACGCCATTGGCTGAGCCGGGACGCTGCCTGCCCGTGACCAGTCCGCAGCCGCGGGCAAACTGCCCCTGCTGAAAGGTATTGAGCATTTCTGCTGGCAAGAAACGTTTTGCCAATAATTGTGGTCGTAATAAGGCCAGTGGATGACGCTGCAAGGTAAAACCCATGCTGCGGTAATCGCTATGGACTTCCTGTGCTTCGGAAGGTGCTTTCAGTGCAGGAATTTGCTCTTGTATGCTGGTTGGTCGTAACAAGTCTTTGTCTGGCAGGGAGCCGGCCGCTTGCCATAGCGCCTGACGTCGATGCCCTGCCAGGGAAACCAGGGCATTACCGGCAGCCAGCACCTGTAATTCATGCTGGTTTAACTGCGCACGCTTCGCCAGATCTCCTACATCCATGAAGGCAGCTTCACTGCGCGCCTGTTGGATGCGTAAGGCCGCGTCTTCTGAAATACCGCTTAACAGGGATAGGCCCGTGCGCACTGCGGATTGTACGGTGCCGGTAAAGCGGTTCACAGTGCTGGTGTCGCCTGGCTCCAGCGAAGAGTCCCACTGGCTATGCTGCACATCGATCGGCCTGACCTGCACATCATGGCGACGCGCATCCTGTATCAATTGCGAGGGTGAATAAAACCCCATGGGCTGTGAATTCAGCAGTGAACACAAAAACACCGCCGGTTCATGACGTTTGATCCAGCTGCTGAAATAGGCCAGCATGGCAAAGCTGGCAGAATGGCTTTCAGGAAAACCATAATCGCCAAAACCCTTCATCTGTTCAAAAATGGATTCTGCAAACTCCTGCGCATAATTATTCTTGACCATGTTGTGGACTATTTTGTCCCTGAAGCCTTCAAGCCCGCCTTTACGTTTCCAGGCCGCCATGGCGCGGCGTAATTCATCGGCTTCACCTACCGTAAAATCGGCGGCCAGCATGGCAATCTGCATGACCTGTTCCTGGAATATAGGCACACCCAGTGTACGTGCCAGGGCAGCACGCATGGCGGGATTTTGATGTTCTTCAATCTTTTGTTTGCCTTGCCGTCTTTGCAGATAAGGGTGGACCATGTTGCCTTGTATGGGCCCTGGGCGGACGATCGCCACCTGTACCACCAGGTCATAAATCTGTCTTGGTCGCAAGCGTGGCAACATGCTCATCTGAGCGCGCGATTCAATCTGAAATACCCCGATGGTATCGGCCTTGCAGATCATGTCATAGGTGATCGGGTCTTCCCTGGGGATATCCTGCAAGCATGCAGGCTTGTCTGGCAAAGTCGCCATTAAATCAAGGGCTCGTCGCAATGCCGACAGCATGCCCAGTGCCAGCACGTCTACCTTCAACAAACCCAGGGATTCCAGATCGTCCTTGTCCCACTGGATGACACTGCGATTCACCATTGCCGCATTTTCTATGGGAACCAGGCGGGACAACTTGTGGCGGGCGATGACAAAGCCACCAGTGTGCTGTGACAAATGGCGCGGGAAATTGATCAGTTGTTTTGTCAGCGAAGCCCATTGCCGGGCCACGCTGGAATCGGCATCCAGCCCGCATTCCGCAAAGCGTTTCAATAATTCTTGCTTGCTGTCAAACCAGCGATGCGATTTGGCGACTGCATCGACGATGCTCAGATCTATTCCCAGCGCTTTTCCAACATCGCGCAGGGCACCTCGCGGCCGATAGGTATGAACGGCCGCTGCCAGTGCGGCGCGGTCCCGTCCATATTTGTTATACACATATTGCATGACTTCTTCGCGCCGCTGGTGCTCAAAGTCGACGTCGATATCAGGTGGTTCGCCCCTTTCCCTGGACAGAAAACGCCCAAATAAAAGTGTATGGGTTTCCGGGTTGACCTCTGTTATATGCAGGCAATAGCAGACCACGGAATTGGCTGCCGAGCCACGACCCTGACAAAGAATGCCATTGTTTCTTGCGAACTGGACGATATCGAATACCGTCAGAAAATAGGATTCATAAGCCAGTTCATTGATCAGATGCAGTTCCTGTTCTATCCTGGCCGCGAGGCCAGGTGGCAAGCCTTGTGGATAACGCAAGGCTGCGCCTTTATAGACCTCAACCCGCAAATAACTGGCAGGTGTATGCCCCTTGGGTACCACTTCATCGGGATACTCATAACGTAATTCCGTGAGTGAAAATTTGCATAAACTGGCGATATACAATGTTTCGGCCAATGCCTGTCGCGGATAAATATTGGCAAGCCGCAGGCGCGACCGCAAATGCTGTTCTGCATTGATGGACAGTGCATAACCACATTCTGGAATTGGCTTGCCAATGCGGATTGCCGTCATGGTGTCTTGCAGAGGCTTGCACGAGCGCACATGCATGCTTACCTGGCCGATGGCAACAACAGGCAAGGCCAGTTCTTCCGCGCATAGATAGATTTGCTGCTTCTGGTATTCGTCAGCCATTTGCATGAGCAGATTCAAACCTATCCAGGCGCGTTTGGGGAAAGTCTTTGCCAGCCAGTTTGCCTGTGCCATCAGAATAGCCGGCCTTACCGGATATTCTGGCACCAGTATCATGAGGCAGTCAGGCAAGCCGCGCAGGTGTTGTAATGTTGGGGGTGGGTCAATGAAATCCTGCGTGGTCAGCAGATAATGACCTTTGCTGCTGCGTCCACGTGCCAGAGTGATCAGCTCGGATAAATTGCCATAGCCTTCACGATTTTGTACCAGTGCGATGATATGCAACGCGGTTTCTGGTCTGTCTTCATCCTCAAGTTTGAAATGCGCGCCTATGATCAATGGTAGTTGTGTTTTTTTAGCTTCACTGTGCGCCCTGACCACGCCTGCTAGAGAGCATTCATCTGTAATTGCCAGGGCTGAATAAGCCATCGTGACAGCGCGACGCACCAATTCTTCTGCATGGGAAGCGCCATGCAAAAAACTGAAATTGGTCATGCAGAATAGCTCGGCATAATCTGGCAGGAAGGCGCTGTTCATGTTGATATCTACCCGAAAATGCCATGCAAAAACCAGACTGGTTCATCTGCATCAGGGTCTGTCGCCCGTTCGCGATAAATCCAGTAGCGTACCTGACTGGCATCCGTCGCCATGAAGTAGTCTCTTGCTTGCACCTGCTCATGCCACCAGCCTGCTTCTATGCGTTCTGCCGCAGAAATGATCGTTAATTCCGACCGGTAATAAGGCCGGTGTTGCCGGATTTCCAGCGCCAATGCCTGTGGTAATAACCAGTCTGGGCGCAAAGCAGTACGGCTATTGTCGCGTTCAAAGGCCGGTCTTTTCTTCATGATTGATATCCAGTTATTGGCTACCTCAGGACGATGATCAGCTTGCGGTGCTGATTGCAAGACATTTTCATCGCCCAGACGGGCAAGCAATAATTCCAGCAAACGCTGATGGTCTTCTGCCTTGCCTCCGGGTTCGGGAAATAAGGCATAAGTTTGTGCCTGTCGCTGGATTGTCTGTTTGACTTCCAGCATCATGCTGATCACCGCAGCGTCCAGCTTTAACTGCGTCAGCCTTTCCCTGAACAGTGACAACAGATGCGATTCCTGCCAGCAGGCTTGCGCTAATTGCAGATCGAACAGGGTGGGTGGGATAGCCTGGCGGCCACGCTCATGAAATAACTCCATGTGTATATGCGTGACGGCAAGTTGCTGTGATGCCAGCCACCCCAATAATTGCGCCAGCAAACTGCGTGCATAAAGCAAAAGAGCATCGGCTTGCTCTATGCGGTCGGGTAACTCTATCCTGGCTTTAAATTCAGGGCTGGCAACATGCCATTGATGCAGTTCGCTTTGCTCACCATAAGCCTGATCCAGTTCATGCAAAATCGCTTTTCCGCAGCGCCTTTGCAAGCCTGGTCGTGGTAACTGCCGTAAATCCCGAAAGGAATAACAGGCAATGCCTTGCAGCAGGTCCAGCAAGGGCGGCGCAGTCGCAAGCAGGCCGACTGGCAGTCTGTCCAGGCGGCGTGACAGTTTTTTCAAATGAAGGGCATGTTTGCCCGCCCGTTTTTTTCTTGCGGCTTCTCTTGCCAGCAGCCATGCTGCCCTGGCAACGGGGGCGATGCTGGTTGTTGCGCTAAACCCCAGTGTTTGCAATGTCCCCTGTATGCGTTTGCGCAAGGTGCGTAGACCACCAAACAAGCTCAGGCTGGCACTGATATCAATCAGGATGCTGTCATCATCTGCCAGGCTGACTTGGGGTGAATACTGGAGCAGGGCAGTTGCTACTGCGTTTAAGGCGGCATATTCTTTTTGAACATCACGCTGAAAGCAGCGCACATCTGGCAGCAGCATCTGTACACCACCTGTGCGCATGCCTGTACACACACCAGCCTGATGGGCAAGCGCCGACATGGCAACTACCCGGCCCTGACTAAGGACTACACTGGCGGCCAGTTCTTCTGCATCAAACCAGGGTTTGACAAAGACCTCAAGTCGAAGCAGCGGCAAGTGGATGGCGATCCAGAATGGATGATGGGTGTGTGGGTGCATGATTGCTGATCGCCGGAATATTTTCTTTCGCCCGTCCCGCATAGGAGGACAGGTAATGATGAAGTGGTAAATAGATGCTGATTGGCCTGTCACGCTGACTGCCACGGCGTTTGATTATTTCCAGTTCCAGGCCATTCTGGCTGGGCCGCAAGCTTAATCTGAGGGGCGCAGGCGAGGGTGCCTGTGCCGCCCGCAGCGTGCGCATCAAGAAAAATAAGGTATCTGAACTTTGCGCAGCCAGGTGCAGGCGGCGCAAGGCTTCGCTGCGTATTTGTGACTGCCAGAACAAGAGCGCGCCACAACTGCCATTGCGCAACACCTGTTCTGCCGCCCATAAAGCATCCACGTATTTGTTGCAACGTATCCAGATCAATTGCGTAGTCTGTAAGCCTGCATCAGCCAAGGCTAGTGCCTGGGGTATAAAAGGCGGCGCCAGCAATATGACCGGTCTGTTATCCAGTTGGCACAGGGCAGGTTTTAAAAGGCGTAATTCGGCAGTGCCAGTTTGTGCCAGCAAAATTTCTGTTAATTGCCCCAGTGGCCAGCCGCCGCCAGGCAATTCCGCCTTCAGCTCGGAGTAGCCGGTATCCAGATAGCCGCCATTTCCACGTGCCAGTTGCGATGCACGCCACAATGCTGGATGTATATGTTCAGGCTTGATGGGGGAAACACTGGACATGGCAATATACTGATTAAATATACAGTATATGTGATTGTTCGTGGAATTTCAAAACCTATTCTTCCATGAGGAAAGAAAGAGACAGTAAAAATTAATACTGATTGCGCATACAGTATTTTGTGTTAAAGTACTTCACATGGATGAACGAAGACGAATTATTGCTCATCTATCATGATCACTGACCAGCTCACTGAAAACCGATACGGAGAATATTATGGCAAACCTCGAACAATCCTTTGATACCCGCTTTAGCCTGCAACTGGCCCCAACTTCATTTTTAATGCGTCTGGGGCGTCGCGAATTATTTGTTTGCCGTGATTTTCGCCAGCGCTCTTACTACGTTAATCCCATGATGGATTGCAGCACAGGCGTACAGGCCGGACATCTGGAAATTTTGCTGTTCCGTAAATGGTTGTTGATTTTGTCTAAAGCTAACTGGTAAAACAAGTTTTTGCTTGATGGGTATGATGGGTAATACAAATCACCTTAGATGCCACCCTAGATGCTGAAATAGCGTCCCGGAGATTCTCCAAAGTAGCGGCGGAACATGACAATAAAATTGCTTGGTGTGGCATATCCCAGTGCATCTGCGACTGCGGCGACTGATTCACCCTGTGCAAGCAGTTCCAGTGCGTGCAATAAACCAGCCTGCTGACTCCATTGGCCAATACTGATGCCGGTTTCTGCCTGAAACAGGCGGCTTAATGTACGGGCAGACATGCAGGCCAGCTCAGCCAGGTCTTTCAGGCCATGCCTTGCTCCCGGATTAGAGAGAATGGCTGCCGTCACCGGCAACAAGCGATGATGAGCTGGCATGGGTAAATGCAAGGGCTGGTGCGGAGCCTGACGTAACTCATCCAGCAAGACCTGTATGATATTTTCCTGCTCCAGGTTTAATTGTGCATTGAGTTGTGCATGCATGTCCCAGGAGGCGGCACGACGCACCAGGGCAGTCATCAATTCATTGATAGCGATCACCCAGGGGCGCTCCGGCAAGGCGGTACTCGATTCTGCGTTAAGCAGGACACTCCAGCCATGCATGGCACCAGTGATGGTGACTTTATGCATCTGGCCGGGCGGTATCCAGCCAGCGCGATGTGGTGGTAGCAGCCATGCACCGTGGGTAGTGCGTACCTGTACCAAGCCATTCTCGACACAAAAAAGTTGCCCCCGGATATGGCGATGCCAGTCATATTCGCGCGTCCCAAGACGAAACTGGCTATCTGCCTTGTCTTCACTCCTCAGTGCAATAAGCGCAGGCCCTGCGGCCATATCGCTGAAATCAGGCAAGTCAGCCTGCCTGGTTGCCAGTGTCATAGTCATGTTGGCCTGAATTCATTATATTTAGCTAAAGTAACGTTATCAGCTTCATCTCTCTTTGTCCAATAATTGTCTCAGGCGTATTTTCTTCAGACACATGACAATAGCGGGAGCACTATGAATACAGCTTTACACATCAGCATTATCGGCGCCGGACTTGGCGGGCTTTGCCTGGCACAGGGTCTGAAAAAAAACGGCACCTCCTTCAGCGTCTATGAAAAAGACCAGGCAGCCGACAGCCGCAACCAAGGTTACCGCATCCGCATTGATCAGACCGGGCAGCATGCCTTGCGCACCTGTTTGCCCATGGATTTATATATGTTGTTCCAGCAAACATGCGCACGCCCTGCGGGTCAGGTCAAGGTTATCAATGCACAGCTGGAAACAATAAATGGAAAATGGGTAGACGACTGGCAAGACGACAAGTCTGCTGACCAAGCAGATCAGCCTGATCTCAGGGCTGACCGGCTTGCGATGCGAGAGGTATTGCTGACGGGTATACGCGAGCATGTGCACTTCGGTAAAGAACTGAGTCGCTATGAAGAGCGGGGCGATGGTAAGGTGAGTGTTCATTTTTCTGATGGCAGTTCGGTTCTGTCTGACATACTGATAGCCGCCGACGGTATTCATTCGAAGGTGCGTGAACTGCGTTTTCCTGAAGCCAGGCCTGAGGATACTGGCAATGTCTGTTTTTATGGTAAAACCATGCTCACTGAAAATCTCAAAAATACCCTGGCACCACAACTGCTGGCTGGTACCTCAGTCATCTTTGAGAAAGAACTTGCCGCTGTCATTGATGTGATGGAATTTAAGCAGATACCGGTTTATTCTGACCCACCCATTTTCAGGGACTCTGGTTTGACACCTGTATCTGATTACATTTATTGGGCCCTGATCGGTCAACGCGCCCGTTTTGGTTTGCATGAAACCGGCAACTTGCCTGATACGTCGACAGAAATACACGCCTGTATTGTATCGACCAGTGCTGCGTGGCCACTTGAGTTGACATCTTTATTTGCTTTGACGCCATCCGATATGCTGACCCTGGTGCCTGTAAAGACAACACAGTCAATACCACCATGGGAATCAAGCCGGGTCACAGCCCTTGGTGACGCCATCCATGCCATGAGCCCGGCCAGTGGCCTGGGGGCTAACGCGGCACTTTACGATGCTGCTGTATTGGCACAGGCCTTGCATGCCATCAGTCATGATGGCAAACCTGTCTTTGAGGCAATCTCGGATTATGAATGCAAGCTGCGGGAGCACAGTTTTAAAGCAGTCATTTCTTCACAACGGGGTAGCCAGCAATTATTTGGTGACCAGGACAAATGAATTAAAGGCATGATAGCGAATCTCAGGCAGTAAAACTCATACAGGGGGAAAATATGAACGCATCAGGCAGCTGGTTTTATTGGGCGATGATGTCAGCCGTGTTTGCGGCGATGACAGCCATATTTGCCAAAATCGGTATTCAGAATGTTGATTCTGATCTGGCAACATTGATCAGGACCGTCATTATCGCTGTGGTCTTATCGGTTTGGATAACTTACCTTGGCAAGTGGGCCAACCCCTTCGTCCTTTCGCCCAAGACATGGTTATTCCTGACTTTATCTGGTTTGGCGACTGGTGCATCGTGGGTCTGCTATTTCAGGGCGCTGAAGATGGGTGAAGCATCAAAAGTTGCGCCGGTAGACAAATTCAGTCTTGTCCTGGTGGCCATATTTGCGTTTGCCTTCCTGGGTGAGCGACCCTCGCTAAGAGAATGGGGCGGCATAGCAATGGTGGGCGGTGGTGTTTTGTTACTGGCGTTCAAGCGTTAATGTGACGTTGATTTAGCGCTGATTTAGTGCTGACACGGCTGTGAGTGACCGTGGACAGGCAAAAACGAAGCTTTTCACGTTCGTCTCAAAAGAACAAATATATTTTAATTGCAAATGAGAATAAGTCTCATTTATAATTGAGGGTATATTCTCGCCGTACACATTTTTTGCATTGATTCCACAATCAGTGCGAAATCAAAATCAGCCGGGAACATTCTTTACCGAACAAAAATTTGCACAAGCCAGTCATCGCTAGCCAGTGCCTAAACTATTTTAGGAAGCACTATGCTACGCAAGACGCAAATCGCGCTGGCCTTGGGTATGGCGTGGGGATTGAACCCGCACGCAGCCCTGGCCCAGCAAACTCCAGCCACAGCAAATGATGTTACCCAACTCAAGGAAATCACGGTTACTTCAACGCGTACCGAACGCAGCGTTGACCGGGTTCCCAATACGGTAACGGTGACATCTGCTGCAAAAATGCAGCAGGACGGTGCGCGCGATATTAAGGATATTTTCAATAACGAAATCGATGTCAGTGTGCGCGCTGCGCCGACTCGATTCACTGCGGCTGGCAGCGCCACCGGGCGTGCCGGCAATGAAGGCATTAATATCCGTGGCCTGGAAGGTAACCAGGTCCTGATGATGGTAGACGGCGTTCGTGTTCCCAATAGTTTTTCATTTGGCGCCTTTGCCACCGGGCGTGGTGATTTTCTTGAAATCGATGGTATCAAGGCAGTAGAAGTATTGCGTGGCCCGACATCTACCCAGTTTGGCAGCGATGGCCTGGCGGGGGCAGTCAGCTTCCGTACGCTTGATCCTTCCGACCTGCTGAAACCGGGCCAAAGCTTTGGTGGGTTTGCACGTTCCGGTTATGCCAGCATAGACCGCTCATGGGCCAGTACGCTGGGCCTGGCAGGCAAGAGCGGTCAATGGCAGGGTTTGCTGCTGGGCAGTTACCGCAAAGGGCATGAAGTAGAAAACAAGGCTGATAATGACGCTCCGAACATTACGCGTACCAAACCCAATCCAGCCGATTACGATAACCAGTATGTGCTTGGGAAGGCCCTGTTTGCCATAGATGGGACACAAACACTGGGGGCCAGCGTAGAACTGCAAAAACGCAAGCAAACCACAGATGTGCTTTCCGGTCGTTCAGTGCCACCGCTGGTTTCCACCAGTACACTGGATCTTGATGCGCGCGATCAGACCGAGCGTAACAAGCTCAGCCTTGAACATCGCTTCAAGGACCTTAACGGAAGCTGGATACAGCGTGCAGAAACCCAGGTGTACTGGCAGGATGCCAAAGTCAGGCAGTTCTCGGCGGAAGACAGAAATACAGCAGCCGACCGCACACGTGACAATAGCTATAACACCAAGGTCATCGGCTTGTCCACGCAGATGGAAAGTAATGTGAGTGGGGCACTGGACCAGCGTCTGAGCTACGGGTTTGACTGGAGCCGTTCAGAAGTGACTGGCGTACGTGACGGTACAGTTGCACCATTTGGTGAAACTTTCCCGACCAAGCCTTTCCCTGATACGACCTACACCATAGCCGGCGCTTTCGTGCAGGATGAAATAGAAACCGGTGCGGTCAGCATTATTCCTGGCCTGCGTTTTGACCATTACAAGCTTGCACCATCGGCCTCGGGCTATATTGGCGGCGCGGTCGCCACTTTGTCTGACCAGGCTGTCACGCCGCGCCTGGGCGTGGTCTGGCAATTGACCCCCGGTTTTACACCTTACGGCCAGGTTGCCAAGGGCTTTCGCGCACCAACGCCTGACCAAGTGAATAATGGCTTTACCAATCTCGCGTCAGGCTATACCAGCATCGGCAACGCAAAACTGAAAGCCGAACGTGCTGACAGTGTAGAGATAGGTTTCCGTGGCAAAGTTGACGGTTTTCGTTACTCGGTCGCTGCCTTTGACAATAGCTATAAAGATTTCATCAGCCAGCAAGTGATGAGTGGATCTGGTACCGCGACTGACCCCATGATTTTCCAGTACATCAATCTGGCAAAAGCGCAAATCCGTGGTGCAGAAGCCCGTGCTGAATGGCAGATCGACCAGCAATGGCAAGCCAATGCCGGTATCGCTTACACCAAGGGTGACAGTGAAGTCGGTGGTGTAAAAACGCCGCTGGACACCATCAATCCAGTCAAGCTGGTTGCCGGTTTACGCTATGACACAGCAAACTGGGGCGCACGCTTGAATGTTCAGCATCACCAACGCAAGGATGCTGACCGTATCGCACCGGCGGCAACACCTCAGTTTGCCCCAGGCGCCTATACCGTCGTTGACCTGGGCGCGTCCTGGAAGCCGATGGCCAATCTGACCATCACCGCCAATCTGAATAACTTGCTGGACGCCAAATACTGGCGCTGGTCCGATGTCCGTGGGCTGGCCGACAACAGTACCGTGAAAGATGCCTATACCGCACCAGGTCGCACTGCCCAGGTGTCCGTTCGTTATGACTTTTAAGGAGATTGCCATGTCAGATCAAGATCAAGCTATTCGGGATTCCTTCATTACCATGCGACGTGAACGCAAGGCACGTCACCGCGACATTGCAGAAAGCCTCAATATCTCCGAAGGGGAACTGATTGCTGCACACGTGGCAGCATCGCTCGATGATGACAATGTCATCCTGCGCGCCATCAGGCTCAAGTCAGAATGGCCCGATATCATCGAATCACTGGAACCGCTTGGTGAAGTCATGGCATTGACGCGCAATGCATCCTGTGTCCATGAAAAAGTTGGTGTGTATCGCAAGGCCAGTCACAGCAATCATATGGGCCTGGTGCTTGGCGGTGAAATCGATTTACGGGTTTTTTATCAACACTGGGCACATGGTTTTGCAGTCAGTGAAAAAACGGAACAAGGCCTGCAATCAAGCCTGCAATTTTTCGATGCAAGTGGTTTGGCCATACATAAAATTTTCATGAAGCCGCAAAGCGATATCGCTGCCTATGAGGCGGTGGTCAGCCGCTTTACCGCCGAAGAGCAAATTACCGGTATGCAAACACAGGCCACGCCAGAAAAGAGCCTTGAGCTCAAAGATGCCGATATTGATGTCAATGGCTTTCGCCAGGCATGGGCATCGTTGCGCGACACCCATGATTTCTTTGGCTTGCTCAGGAAGTTTGCTGTCAGCCGTACCCAGGCATTACGTCTGGCAGAAGAAAAATTTGTGCAAAAAGTGGAAATCAGCAGTTGTCAGGAACTATTGCAATCAGCTTCGAATGAAGGTGTTCCCATCATGGTTTTTACTGGCAATCTGGGCATGATACAAATCCACTCTGGTGCAATCAAGAAAATTGCCGTCATGGGCCCCTGGGTAAATGTGCTTGATCCCGGCTTTAATCTGCATTTGCGCGAAGACCATATCGCCAGCGCCTGGGTCGTCAAGAAACCAACCACAGATGGCCTGGTGACTTCACTGGAGTTATTCGATAAAGAGGGAGAAACCATTGCCATGTTCTTTGGTGAGCGCAAACCCGGCAAGCCTGAACTGTGCGAATGGCGTGCACTGATTGATAACCTGTTGCAGGAATCGGAATCATGCGCAGCGTAACTGATATGCAGATGGGTGCTGGTGCAGTGTCTGAACATCAGGCTGAACTGCCGCGCCGCAAACTATTGCGGCAAATGGGTGGTTTCGCGGCTGCCGGTTTGTTCGCAAGCACCGGCCAGTGGGCGCTGGCAGCCAATCCACCCGCGCGCCGCATAGTCAGCGTGGGTGGTGCACTGACCGAGATCATTTATGCACTCAATGCAAACAATGACCTGGTAGCTGTGGATACGACTTCGCTGTTTCCCGAAGTCGCCCGGAAATTGCCCAGTGTCGGCTATGCGCGTACCCTGTCTGCCGAAGGCGTATTGGGACTGGCCCCAACCCAGGTGATTGCGACAGAAGATGCGGGGCCGCCTGCGGTCTTGCGCCAATTGACAGCCTCTGGCGTGCCGGTCACCATACTGGCGGCCAATCATCGCTTTGAGGGTTTGCTCGACCGTGTAAAGCGCATCGGTGAACTGACGGGGCGTGAAACACAGGCTGCCAGCATGATGCAGAACCTGCAACAGGAATGGACACGTGCACGCGCACCTATCCTGCAAAGGGAAGCGCAGGCAAACAGCAAGCCTGTACGCATCCTGTTTATCCTCGCTCATTCGCCTGCACAAATCATGGTCGCTGGCCGCGACACCAGCGCCCAGGCCATGATTGACTATGTCGGCGCAAAGAATGCCATCAGCCCCGTCAGTGGCAGTGGCTTTACTGGCTATAAAGCGATGACACCGGAAGCGGTCATTGCTGCCCAGCCCGATATTATCCTGGTGACGGAACAAGGGGTGAAGGCCACCGGTGGTACGGAAGCCTTCTTGAAAATGCCGGGCGTGGAACAAACCCCGGCAGGACGCGGTCACCGTGTCATCGCTGTGGAAGCCATGCTGTTGCTGGGCTTCGGGCCGCGTTTGCCGCAGGCAGTGTCCTTGCTCGATGCCGCCATCACCAAGGCCATGCTGACATGAGTAGCCTTGCCTTGCTATCCCGTCCTGTCAGTCTTCATCTCAGGCCCCGATCGGCATCGCTGCTGGCGCTTTTGCTGGCAACCGGTCTGGTGCTGAGTGTGCAGTGGGGGGCAGTGCCCGTATCGCTGAGCGACTGGAAGGCCGCCATATCCGCTGTGTTTTCATTTGGCAGCGACCAGCAAATGACGGGTGGCAGTTATGTATTATGGAATATCCGGCTGCCGCGTGCCTTGTTCGCAATCGCCGTTGGTGCAGCCATGGGCTTGTCGGGGGCGCTGACGCAAGGCTTGTTCCGTAACCCCCTGGCGGACCCCAGTTTGCTGGGCGTTACCGCAGGCGGCGCATCGGCGGCAGCATTGACTATCGTGGTGCTGGCGAGTTTTAATTTACCCATACCACCATTATGGCGCATGTGGTTATTGCCATTTGCTGCCTTCTTCGGTGCCGTCAGTGTCTGCTTCGCACTGGATCGCATTGCCCGCTGGCTGACACCAGGTTCAATCACAGGATTGCTGCTGACCGGCATGGCCTTGAATGCCATGGCTGCTGCCATCGTCGGCCTGTGTACTTATCTGGCAACAGATGAACAACTGCGCAACCTGTCTTTCTGGACGCTGGGCTCACTCTCTGGCGGCATCTGGACAGTAACGCTGGCATTGATCGCCTTGCTTACCATCGCCTGGTGGCGTGCACGTCACTTGTTGCACCCCATGAATGCGCTGGCACTGGGCGAAGCTGCCGCTGCCCATGTCGGTGTCGATGTCCGTTATGTGCGCGGGAATGTGATTCTGATCGTGGCTGTATTGACCGGTTTTACTGTTGCCTGGTGCGGCATGATTTCCTTTATCGGACTGATCGCTCCACATATGGTGCGTGCACTGGTTGGATCGGATCAAAGACAGGTGATACCGCAATCCATGCTCGTCGGAGGCTTGCTGTTGCTGGTGGCTGATACGCTGGCGCGTACTGTTGTGATTCCGGCAGAAATTCCTGTGGGTATTTTTACCGCCATATTGGGCAGCCCTTTCTTTTTGATTTTGTTACGCAAGGCACGCGGCCGCATCGCCTGAAACCGTATGTTGATGAAAACTTCCATTCCCAAACAATTGCTGCATCTGGACAACGTAGGTACCAGACTGGGGCAACAGGCTTTTGGACCTTTCAGCCTGAACGTCGCTGTCGGTGAAAAACTGGCGATACTGGGGCCCAGCGGTGCAGGTAAATCAACGCTGTTGAAATTGATGTCGCGTGAATTAACGCCTGTGCATGGTCATCTTATGTTCAATTCACGTGCAATCACTGCCTGGACCTTGCAGGAACTCAGTGAGCAGCGGGCTGTATTGCCACAGACGAATGATGTGGCATTTGGCTTGCAAACCGACCTTGTCATCGGCCTGGGCAGGGTAGCGCGCAGTCAGGACCAGGGGCTGGACCGTATCGTCAGCGAAGCAGCAGCGCTGGCACACGCATCACACTTGCTGGGGCGACGGTTTGACAGTCTGTCTGGTGGTGAGCAGGCGAGGGTGCAACTGGCACGTGTATTCGCACAATTATGGAATGTCAAAGATGGGCTGATACTGGTAGATGAGCCATTGGCTGCGCTGGACTCGGGTCTGCAATTTGATCTGCTCGACAGCATAGAACACTACGCCAGTGAAAGGCATCATGCAGTGATCGCCATCCTGCATGATATCAACCATGCGATACAAAGCTTTGACCGCCTGCTCCTGATCAAGAATGGCAGCTTGCATGGCGATATGCCCGCTGATCAACTGGCGATACCTTCGCTGGAAAGCTTGTATGGTATCCGCCTGAATTGCTACACCAGTGAAAATGGTGATTTTCTGGTGTCACCTGTACGCAAGCCTTCGCGTCTGAGAAAGCTGGCCTGATCTGATGCTGCGCTACTACTTTAAATGAATGAACGATGGTAAATATGCGTGCTTATACAAACAGTAAACCCAAGTCGGCCTTTAGTTTGCTGATAGCTGTCATCGCGATGGTGGCAACGAATGCCTATGCCGATACCGTCAGTGGCAAAATTTTATTGCTGGGCGAAGTGCATGACAATCCTGATGGTCACAAACAACGCTTTGAAGCCTTGCAAAAGATGGTGCAAGACGGCTGGCGGCCTGCCATTGCGATGGAGCAGTTCGACAGGGAAACGCAGGCTGCCTTGAGCAAGGCGCAGGCAGAATGTGCTGACGCCGATTGCGTCATCAACGCAGCAGGTGGCAAGCGCTGGGAATGGCCTTATTACCGGCCAGTCATTGCGCTGGCGCTGCAATACAAGCTGCCTCTGCTTGCTGCCAATGTGTCGCGCTCTGATGCCAGTCAGGTCATGCGTGAAGGCTTCAAGAGCGTGCTGGATAAGGCAAGCATCACCACTTACAGGCTGGATCAGGCTTTGCCACAAGACCTCATTTCGGGGCAGCAACAGGCTATTGAAACCGGGCATTGCGGAAAAATACCTGCCGCGATGGTGCAAAGCATGGTGAACGCCCAGGTAGTACGTGACGTGTGGATGGCAAAAATTCTTGCTGATCACGCCAGCCGTGGCGTGGTTTTGCTGGCAGGCAATGGTCATGTACGGCGTGACCTGGGCGTGCCACGCTGGTTGTCAGCGAGCGAACTCGCCGGTACACAGGTCCACGGCTATATAGAGCCAGAATCAGTGCAAGCTGAAGCAACAGCCAGCAAGATTTACGATGCGACGCATGTCATACCGCCGCATGCCCGTATTGATCCCTGCGAAGCAATCAAACCGCCAGCACCAACGGAGAGAAAATAATGAAACGTCCTCATCAGTCATCCTCTTGCCAGCATGTGCAACTGGCGCATAGCAAGGTTGGTGAAGTCATGATCTGTCCTGATTGCGGCATCGTCCATGTGTCTTTGCAATATGTGTCCATGCGCTTTGAACTGGATGCCTTTCGCTCACTGGCTGACATGCTTGGTGATGCACAGCATCTGATTGATCACCTGGGACATGGGCTGGCGCAGTCGGGTGAAAGAGGTGAGGCATCTCCTGATTTGCCGCCGGCAGAAAAAATTCATTAAGAAAAAATTCATTAGCCAGAACCGGGCAAGGCCCCTATGTGCCTTGTGACTGCAATCGACGAGAATGGAGAATTACTATGTGTGATCATGATAATGAACATCCGGAGCCAGCTCTTTTTACCAGGGGCAATAAGCAGGGCCATAGCCTTGACAAGCCGTCTGCAACAGGTTCCAGACGTCGGCGCATATGGGATTTGCCGCATGAATGCCATTGCCCGGTGGTGGGCGTATGTATTCCCCTGGTCAGCTTGCGGCGCATCATCAATAAAGCCGTGGGTGGGCAATCTGTTGCCGATGATTATGAGATTCATGTGGGGGCAATTGCAGAATGTGGCCGTCGCAACAAAGTATCTGAAGCATTGCAGGAAGAACTTGATCACCGCTATAACCGCACGATCCAGCAATTTCGCCTAGCCAAAACCCGTGAAGCGGTGATACGTCTATGGATCAATGCCATCGACCTGGGCGACGTCGCAGGCGCTTTTTGGGCAGCATTGACACATCCTCGTTGCGATACCAGCTTGCAGGAGGGCTTGTGTCGCGATATGCATATGCTGCAACATCAGGCTGGTGCCAGTGTTCGTGCAGACCTGTCACGCTTCAACGCGCTGGTGGAAGAAAACGCGCTATTGACCAGGGAGCTGGCGCGGGTGCAAGAGCGCAGTACGCGCCTCATGACAGAGAAAGCGAATGAGATTGAGCGTCTGAATACCTTGTTGGTACAGGTGCGTGCAGAAAGTATAGGCAAGGATAGCGGCATTGCTTTTTTAAGTGCTGATCTGGTTGCGTTGAAGGCCACCATGCCTGATCTGGAATCGCGCACACGTTTGCAAAAAAAGGTCGATCAAATGACCGAACGGCAAAATGAACTGGAATCCAGCCTGCGGGAAGCGCGCCAGAAACTGGCTGAAACGGCTAAATTAAAAGAAGCCAGGGATGCCATTGAACAAACTGCTGAGATGGCTGCGGGTCATGATGCTGCCGGCGTAGAGTCGGCAACTGTGCGCAGTTTCCCGATCGCACTGTTCCTGCAACAGAAAACTGTGTTGTGTGTTGGTGGGCGTAGCGGCAATGTGCCAAGTTATCGTGACCTGATTGAGCGCGTAGGCGGGCGTTTTGCGCATCATGATGGCGGTGTTGAAGATAATCAAAGTATGCTTGACGCCAACCTGGCTGCTGCCGACCTGGTGATATGCCAGACTGGCTGCATCAGTCACAATGCCTATTGGCGCGTCAAGGATTTTTGCAAACGCACTGGCAAACGCTGCGTATTTGTAGAAAATCCCAGCGCCTCTTCACTGGCCAGGGGGCTTGAGCAGTTTTCACAACTGGAAAATCAGGCCCTGGAATCAGAGAAGTCAGATGAAGCAGCAGATCAGGTGTGAACGGCTAGAGCCAGGCTAGGGCTAGATTTGAATCTGCCTCTAGATGAGCTCAATATTTTGCAAATTCAGATAACTGCATTCACGTATGGTCGCAACAAAATCATTGAGATAGGCCATATGGGAAAATTCTGGCAGGCAGGCCGCATATAAACTGCCTGTCAGGCCAGCTGGGGTAATTCTTTTAGCCAGCACGTAATCGCGGTTGACATAATTTTGTGCAGCCCAGACGGGCAGGGTAGCGATGCCACGTTTGCTGGCTACCAGTTGCAGCATGGCGACCGTGAGCTCTGTCGTGCGGCGTGCGGTATCGATGCCAGCCGGTTTCAATATCTGGCGCACGACATCCAGCATGTCATCGGGCACCGGGTAAGTGATCAGGGTATCCGTTGCAAAATCCTGTGCCACCAGATAATCGCGTTGTGCCAAAGCATGGTCTTTGGCGATCAGGGCAATGATTTCAAAACGAAACAGCGGGTGATAGGCAACGCTTTCTGATGCATCTGTTTCAGAGACAATCGCCACATCTGCCTTATGGCTATACAGCAAACCCACAGGGTCAGCCTGAAAGCCGGAAACAATATCCAGTTCCACTTCCGGCCAGCGCTGGCGAAATACATCCATCGCAGGCATCAGCCAGTCAAAGCAGGTATGACATTCAACGGCAATGCGCAATTGTCCGGCAACTCCCTGCGCCATGCGTGCCAGGTCGCGTTCTGCACTGGCAACCTGGGGCAATACGCTATCAGCCAGCTGCAATAATCTTTCGCCAGCCGGCGTAAACCTGATAGGCGTGGTTTTGCGCTCAAACAACGGTACACCGTGATGTTCTTCCAGTAATTTGATCTGGTGTGACAGTGCTGACTGCGTCACATTGAGCAAAACCGCAGCGCGCAATAAATTACCTGCTTCACGCAAGGCATGCAGGGTTTTCAGGTGTCGTAGCTCAAGTATGGATTGCATTATGAATAAAATTCAAGTTGATTCTTAAAATATGTCGTTTGAATCATAGTCGACTTTGCGTAATCATGGCAAGACTTGACAGGAGAAAGACATGACATCAGCACATATTTTGGGTTTTCCGCGCATAGGTGCGCAACGTGAATTGAAATTTGCCCAAGAAGCATACTGGCGTGGCGAGGTAAGCGAAGCGACCTTGCGCGACACAGGCAGTGACTTGCGCGCCCGCCACTGGGCACTACAAAAACAGGCTGGCCTTGACTATGTCAGCGTCGGTGATTTCGCCTGGTACGACCAGGTACTGAATACACTGGCTTTGTTGGGCGCTCTGCCTGCCCGTTTTGGCTTCCATGCAGCAGAACTGACATTAGCCGATTACTATGTTGCAGCACGTGGTAACCCGCAACATTTCGCCATGGAAATGACCAAATGGTTTGACACCAATTACCATTATCTTGTACCCGAATGGACTGCTGACCTGAACTTTGACGGTGGCGTCAACTGGCTGTTTGATGAACTGGCAGAAGCGCAAGCCCTTGGTCATCAGGCCAAAGTCACGCTGGTGGGGCCACTCAGCCTGTTGTACCTGGGCAAGGTAAAAAATGGCTTGTCACATTCACTGGATTTGTTGCCCAAAATTATTCCCGCTTACCAGAAGCTGCTGGCACGCTTGCAACAGGCTGGCGTCGAATGGCTGCAAATCGACGAGCCTATCCTGGCGCTGGACCTGGATGCTGAGTGGCTGAACGCCTTCCCGCTGGCCTATACCGCCTTGTCGGCGCAAACACCCAAACTCTTGCTGGCAACTTATTTTGAGTCAGTCAAGGATCGTGCCGAATTACTGCATAGCTTGCCAGTGGCAGGTGTGCATCTGGATCTCGTCAGAGCACCACAACAATTGCCGGCCTTGCTTGAAAACTGGCCACAAGGCCGGGTCTTGTCCGCCGGCGTCATTGATGGCCGCAACATCTGGCGTGCAGATTTATCCAGCCTGCTCAAGCAGTTGCAGCCAGCGCATGCCCAATTGGGCGAGCAATTATGGATAGCATCAAGTTGCTCACTGTTGCATGTGCCAGTCGATCTGGCTTATGAAACTGCACTGGATGAAGAAAGCAAAAACTGGCTGGCTTTTGCCACGCAGAAATTGACTGAAATTGTCGCACTCAAGCAGGCGTTGAATGGCAATGCAACGGCAGTCGTCACGCAATTTGATGCAGCAGAAAGCGCCATTCTCAGTCGCCGCAATTCTTCGCGCATTCATAACATGATGGTCAAGAAACGTCTTGCAGCGGTGACAGCCAAAGACGCTGAACGTCATCATGTTTTTGCAGAACGTATAGGCAAGCAACAGCAGCGTTTTCAATTGCCATTGTTTCCGACTACCAGCATAGGTTCTTTCCCGCAAACCAAAACAATACGCCAGGCACGCGCCGCCTATAAGCAGGGCCGCCTGGCGCACCTGGAATATCTCGAAGCCATGCGCGCAGAAATACGCCTGGTCGTGGCACAACAGGAGAGGCTCGATATCGACGTGCTGGTACATGGCGAACCAGAGCGCAATGACATGGTGGAATATTTCGGCGAGCAATTGTGGGGTTATGGCTTTACTCTGAATGGCTGGGTACAAAGCTATGGTTCCCGTTGTGTCAAGCCACCATTCATTTATGGTGATGTGTACCGGCCAGAAGCAATGACGACCAGTTGGAGCGAATATGCACAAAGCCTGACCAGCAAGCCCATGAAAGGCATGTTGACCGGCCCTGTCACCATGCTGCAATGGTCCTTTGTGCGTGATGACCAGCCACGTGAAGCCACGGCATTGCAAATCGCGCTGGCTTTGCGTGACGAAGTCACTGACCTGGAAAAAGCAGGCATAGGCATGATACAGATTGATGAGCCGGCTTTCCGCGAAGGTTTGCCACTAAAACGCAAAGACTGGGCGGCATACCTGGACTGGGCCGTGCGCGCCTTCAAACTGTGCTCAGCAGGGGTGAAAGACGATACCCAGATCCATACCCATATGTGCTATTCGGAATTCAACGATATCCTACCGTGGATAGCTGCGATGGATGCCGATGTGATCACCATAGAAACCTCACGCTCGGATATGGAGTTGCTGGAAGGTTTTGGCGAATTTGCGTATCCCAACGATATCGGTCCAGGCGTCTACGACATTCACTCGCCACGTGTGCCACGTGTCGCAGAAATGCAAAGACTATTGCAAAAAGCCCGTAGCGTGCTGCCTGACGCCAGACTATGGGTCAACCCTGACTGCGGCCTGAAAACCCGCGACTGGCCAGAAACCATCGCAGCACTGGAAAACATGGTGCAAGCCGCCAAATTGCTGCGGGCGACTGTAACGGCGGATGAAGAGCATCAGGATTGTTGTTGATCGCGTTTATTCAATTGGCATGATTGATGTAAGGCACATTTTCACTTTATTGTGAGAATGTGCCTTTTAGCTTGCACCATGAGAGATGGACGCTGAACGATGGTGTTGAGCGATTGGAAAATTGAGAGCAAATTTTCCGGCAAATCTACGCAGCATCATTTCAGTGTCCGATCAAATTTTTATGATAGCTTGCAAGTGCCTTCAATAGAACGCGCTTGTTTGTGGGCATTTGACCTTGCTGGCAGGCTTGACTTCAGTCAGTTGCAGCTTGCTATCCAGCATCCAGGCGCTGAACCGCTTGCGGGTGAGAATATTCCCTTTTCCATAACTGTCGACACTGATTACAAAGGCCATGGCAGATTTGCCATAACTGCATTCAGTTTCAAATTTCACGCCTTCTTTGGCTGTGACAACCGGCAAAGGAAGTGCGTACTGTTTCAAAGGCGGTTTTGCCATCTCTGCAGCAGTGGCCTTTTCATAGTCGTTAATGGTATCGACAATAACTGCCGCATTTGAATAATGATCAATTCCTGGGCCTGTCGGGGTGTCACTGGACCGTTGTGCCAATACCTGCACAAGGTGGCCAGTGATGAATTCGGCCGTAACCTGGCCCCATTTATCTTTCCATTCCTTGCGCGACAGTGACATCGTGCTGGTGGGCGTTGTGGCCGCTCCAGCGGGCTCAGCAGCAGGGGCGGGCATAGTGCTTGCGACAGGAGCTGGCGCAGCTGCTTTGGGCGCTGGTGTAGCAACTAATGCTGGTTTGACAGGAGCCGCAGCAACTTCTTCACCCTGGAACGCATATTTACCATCAAAGGGAACATCGCCCCAGGAACCTGCACATGCCTCTACATGCAATTGCATGCCACCAGCAGCGCGTTTCAAGGTCATAGTGCAACGTCCCTCGCTAAAGTTCCAGCCGCCAGGCGCATCGGATAATTTACCTTCCCCGGACCCGCTGCGTAAATTGCCCGCCTTGCCTTTCTCAGAAACTTCCAGTGTGAATTTGCCGTCAGGTTTTACCGTCAGCAAACGCTCAAAACCTTTATCGCTGGCATCATAAATACCGGCCTTGGGATAGGGACTATAGTCCGCCGCCAGCACAGGTGCTACCAGACAAGACAATGCCAGACTTGATGACAATAAACGAACAGCGCCAGAGGTAGTTGATTTTTTCATGTAAGCAAATGAAGTTGAATAGAGTGGATGAACAAAGCCGCATATCCACATGCCCAGGCATGAAGACAGAGCACAATTGCTGCTTTAAGCCGGATGATGGTGCATGACCGTAAAAACCATGTCAATCAATTAATTGCGTGTTTTATATTAATGCGCAACAAAGTGTAAGTGGACTTGTACTGACGGTTTGACTTTGATAGTCGCTCTGTCGCGCGTCAAAGCTGATAGGGCTTGCGCAAAACCGCAGCTACGTTGCTTCTCGCCGTAATAAAAAGCACTGCCTGCGTCGCTGATGTCTTGCCGGGTCAATTTTGTGTAAGTCCTCATTGATTTTATTCCAGCTAAAAGCAGGTTGGAATGACGCTGTTATTTTTGTAATTGACCGACAAGTTCAACCATGCTTAATCCTGCGCTAAAGCACCTCTTGAATTTTTTTCACCAATTAACGTTTACGTTAACGTCAATTCCTGTGCTATTCTAAAAATAACAGGTGCGCTGCTCATTTTCTTGAGTAGCGTTAAACGGGAAAGTGGTCGTCGCTGGCCAGTCAGAAGCCAGCGACCAAGCCCCTGCTGCCTCCGCAACGGTAAGTGAGTGCGGTTACATCATCGACGCCACTGGTCATGCATGACTGGGAAGGCGATGTAACAAGACTTGCAAGCCCGGATACCGGCCTGTTGATCTTTACGGAAAACATTGCGGAAGGCTGTGTTTGAAGCGATGCATTGTGTCTGGATAACTGGTTTTCTTAGCCTGGTTATCAGGTTTGGCGCACATCAGCTTCTGACAATTCTTTCTCTTTTTTTCCTTGGGTCTGGTCACGTACGGAAGGTGCGTGGCGGATGCGCACTATGCGTTTGCATGGTCGCGTCCATGGCCAGCATGCATATATGAACTGTATGTGCATGCTGTTTTCAGGCATCAGTACGGCTTATGTTGCGGACGAGTTTCCGCCGTGTGTCCGTGCGCAATCAGGAAAGTACAGGCAAGACATCATGACAATTCTCTCCCAGGTTCCTACCGTCAAGCTCATCATCAACGGTGAATTAGTCGAATCCAAAGCCACGCAATGGCGTAACGTCATTAATCCGGCAACGCAGCAGGTGTTGGCGCATGTGCCATTTGCTACCGATGCAGAAATGCAGGCTGCTGTAGAAAGCGCCAAGACAGCGTTCAAGACCTGGCGCAAAACTGCCATCGGTACTCGCGCCCGCATCTTCTTGAAATACCAGCAGCTGATACGTGAAAACATGGCGGAGCTGGCTGCATTGCTGACAGCCGAACAGGGCAAGACCCTGGCCGATGCAGAAGGCGATATCTTCCGCGGCCTTGAGGTGGTCGAGCATGCGGCCAATATCGGCAACCTGCAAATGGGTGAGATCGCCAATAATGTCGCCAGCGGCGTTGATACTTATACGCTGAACCAGCCCTTAGGGGTTTGTGCCGGCATCACGCCTTTCAACTTTCCGGCGATGATACCGCTGTGGATGTTCCCGATGGCGATTGCCTGTGGTAATACCTTTATCCTGAAACCCTCAGAGCAAGACCCCATGGTCACCATGCGTCTGGTTGAGCTGGCCTTGCAGGCCGGTATCCCACCTGGCGTCTTGAATGTTGTGCATGGCGGCGAAGATGTGGTGAATGCGATTTGCGATCACCCCGATATCAAGGCCGTGTCTTTCGTCGGCTCTACCCGCGTGGGTACGCATGTGTATCAACGCGCTACGCTGGCAGGCAAACGGGCGCAGTGCATGATGGGTGCAAAAAATCATGCCATCGTATTACCTGATGCGAATAAAGAACAAACCTTGAACAATCTCGCTGGCGCTGCTTTTGGTGCAGCCGGGCAGCGGTGCATGGCCTTGTCGGTGGTGATATTGGTCGGTGCGGCGCAAGAATGGGTGCCAGAATTGCTGGACAAAGCGCGCAGCCTGAAAATCAATGCGGGTGCAGAGGCCAATACGGATATTGGCCCTGTCATTTCCTGCACGGCAAAGGAGAGGGTAGAGCGCCTGATTGCGCAAGGTGTCAGCGAAGGGGCTGAATTATTGCTTGATGGCAGACAGCCTCATGTGCCGGGCTATGAATCCGGTAATTTCGTTGGCCCTACCGTATTTGGTGGTGTCAAACCAGGCATGCGCATCTATGAAGAAGAAATTTTTGGCCCGGTACTGTGTCTAGTCAGTGCCAATAGCCTGACCGAAGCCATTGCCATCATCAATGCCAACCCCAACGGCAATGGTACGGCCCTGTTCACGCAGTCTGGCGCTGCTGCACGCACTTTTGAAGAAGATATCGATGTCGGACAGATCGGCATCAACGTACCTATCCCCGTACCTGTCCCGCTGTTTTCCTTTACTGGCTCACGCGCATCCAAACTTGGTGACCTGGGGCCTTACGGCAAACAGGTTATCCAGTTTTATACCCAGACCAAGACGATTACGGCACGCTGGTTTGATGACAGCGTAACAGCTGGCAAGGTGAATACGACTATCTCGCTCAAGTAAGGAAATCGTCATGGACTTCGAATTAACTGAAGACCAGCGAGCCTACCAGCAATCTGCCCGACATTTTGCCGCCCATGAAATGGCGGCACAAGCTGCGCATTGGGATGCGACATCCATGTTTCCGCTGGATGTCATCGCCCATGCCGGCGAGCTGGGTTTTTGCGGCATGTACGTGCCAGAAGACCTGGGTGGTTTGGGGCTGACAAGGCTGGATGCGGCAATTGTGTTTGAAGAGCTGGCACGTGCCTGTCCATCAACCACGGCTTATATCACCATACACAACATGGCAAGCTGGATGATTGCCCACTGGGGGGCAACACAGGTGCAAAATGACTGGGTACCCTTGCTGGCAACCGGTAAAAAACTGGCTTCGTATTGCCTGACTGAAGCAGGTTCAGGGTCGGACGCAGCTTCACTGCGCACCAGCGCCCGACTGGACGGAGACAACTATGTACTTAATGGCAGCAAGGCATTTATATCCGGTGCCGGGGCGACCGATATGCTGGTAGTGATGGCACGTACAGGTGGTGAGGGTGCGGATGGTATTTCTGCTTTTGCGGTACCGGCAAACCTGCCTGGCATCAGCTATGGCAAGAAAGAAGACAAGATGGGTTGGAACAGCCAGCCCACTCGTACGGTCAATTTTGATCAGGTATGCATACCCCGTTCCCATTTGCTGGGAAGAGAAGGAGAGGGTTTTCGCATTGCCATGCGTGGCCTTGATGGGGGGCGTATCAATATCGCTACCTGTTCCATCGGTGCTGCGCAATCAGCACTCAATAGCGCGCAAACCTATATGAATGAACGCATGCAGTTTCAAAAGAAACTGGCCGATTTTCAGGTACTGCAATTCAAATTGGCAGATATGCAAACCGAACTGGTGGCCGCACGCCAGATGGTGCGCCTGGCTGCCAGCAAACTCGACAGCAAGGCGCCGAATGCATCTGTGTATTGCGCCATGGCCAAGCGACTGGCGACCGATACCGGTTTTACTGTTTGCAATGAAGCACTGCAAATCCACGGTGGCTATGGCTATATCCGTGAATATCCACTAGAGCGTTTTTTACGCGATGTCAGGGTCCACCAGATACTGGAAGGCACCAATGAAATCATGCGTGTCATCGTGGCTCGCCACATGCTAAGTCAAACTACGAATGAGGAGTTTTTATGAGTAACGCCACACAATACACTGGCTACACCAACCTGCAATGTGAAGTCATCGGCAACACGGCCTTGCTGACGATTGCCAACCCACCCGCCAATACCTGGACCTCAGCGGGTTTGCAGGCCCTGACGCGACTGGTGCATGACCTCAATGCCAACCCGGCAATCTACAGCCTGGTCGTCACAGGTGAGGGGCAAAAGTTCTTTTCCGCCGGCGCCGATCTGAAATTATTTGCCGATGGTGACAAGGCAGTGGCACTGGACATGGCACGACGCTTTGGCGAAGCATTTGAAACCCTGAGCCAGTTCCGTGGCGTATCGATTGCTGCCATCAATGGCTATGCAATGGGCGGTGGACTGGAATGTGCCCTGGCCTGTGATCTGCGTATTGCAGAATCGCAGGCGCAAATGGCTTTGCCAGAAGCCACAGTCGGCCTGCTGCCTTGTGCAGGCGGCACGCAAAACCTGGCCTGGCTGGTGGGAGAAGGATGGGCCAAACGCCTGATCTTGTGCGGTGAACGTATCGATGCCGCCACAGCGCTACGCATAGGTCTGGTGGAAGAGGTGGTGGCGACTGGCGGGGCACTTGATCGTGCACTGGCACTGGCAAAACAGGCTGGCAAGCAAAGTCCTGTCAGTGTCAAGGCATGCAAACAGTTGATACAGGGCGCACGCAAGCAACCCTTGGCCGCTGTATTGCCGCAAGAACGTGAGGCATTTCTGGGTTTGTTTGATACCGCAGACCAAAAAGAAGGTGTTGCCGCTTTCCTGGAAAAACGTCAGCCGGTATGGAGCAACGCATGACAGCGCCAGTCTTGTTCAGCACGCTGGCAACCGCAGATGGCCGGCAATTGGGTGTCGCTACCCTGAATACTGAGAAAACCCTGAATGCCCTTTCCATGAACATGGTGCAATTGCTGGCGGCGCAATTGCAGGCATGGAAAACTGATCCGGCAATTGCCATCGTTATTTTGCAGGCAGCAGGCGAAAAAGCATTTTGTGCAGGTGGCGATTTGCAGAACTTGTATGCCAGCATGCGCAGCCACCATACGTCAGAGCGGGCTGGTGATGTACTGGCGAATCCTTACGCACTGGATTTTTTTGCACAGGAATACCGTCTCGACTACCTGGTCCATACGTACGCCAAACCTATTTTATGCTGGGGACATGGCATCGTCATGGGTGGCGGCATCGGTTTGATGGCAGGCGCCAGTCATCGTGTAGTAACAGAGAAATCCAGGCTGGCGATGCCGGAAATTGCCATAGGCCTGTTCCCCGATGTCGGTGGTACGTGGTTCCTGAGTCGCATGCCGGGCAAGCTGGGGCTTTTTCTGGCACTGACAGGTGCCAGTATCAATGCCAGCGATGCCTTGTTTGTAAAATTGGCCGATGAGGTTTTGCCACAAGCCAGCAAGGCGGATGTACTGACGGCTTTGCAGTGCACTAAGTGGAGTAATCACGCTGACCAGAACCATCAGCGACTCAGCCAGGTCTTGTCTGCGTTTGCAGCCGAATCCAGTGACACAGCAGGCCCTTTGCGCAACAACTTTGACCTCATCAACCGATTGTGTAGTGCGCCTGATTTGCCCACCATCGTAGCGCAAATACTTGCAGTCGATGCTGCGCAGCAGGAAGAATATCCCTGGCTGCAAAAAGCTGTCAGCAGTCTGCAAAAAGGCAGCCCGACTTCAGTATGGCTGGCGCATGCATTGCAGGCAAGAGGCAAGTATTTGTCGCTGGCAGAAGTCTTTCGTATGGAGTTAATAGCGGCGCTTGTCTGTGCGCAAAACCATGATTTTGTCGAGGGAATACGCGCATTGATCATGGACAAAGACCAGAAGCCGCAATGGTTGCCGGATAGTTTGGACGACTTACAAGTTCAGGACGGGGAGAGGTATTTCACGAGTCCATGGGCGGCAGGGCAGCATCCGCTAGGGGATTTGGGTAGTGTTGAGGAATTACAAAGACAAGCTGCTTGAAATTATTTTCCTTTCTTCGATTTGCAAAAAAAACCAGCTTCACTCTAACCCTTCTCTTTGAAGGGGAGGGACACATCAGACAATCCATAATCAGACCAGCATATCCATATTTTAAAGCCCCTTCGCTTGAAGGGACAGAATCAAAAAAAAGGAGATCAACCATCATGTCAAATCAAACAAAAATCGCCTTCATCGGCCTTGGCAACATGGGCGCGCCCATGGCTCTTAACCTGCTCAAGGCAGGCTATTCGCTCACCGTCTTCGATCTCTCGCCTGTCTCCCTGAAGACACTGGCAGATGCCGGTGCTCTGGCCGCCAGTAATGCCAGGCAAGCCATCGAGGGTGCCGATGTTGTTATCAGCATGTTGCCCGCCAGTCGCCATGTAGAAAGCCTTTATCTGGGTAAGGATAATGTTGAACAAGGTATTTTGCCGTATATAGCTGAAGGTGCATTGATCATTGATTGCAGCACCATCGCGGCGCAGGCTGCACAGAAGGTGGCGCAGGCAGCCAGTGCGCGTGGCCTTGCAATGATTGATGCGCCTGTGTCTGGTGGTACGGCAGGGGCCGCGGCAGCCACCCTGACTTTTATTGTGGGTGGCGATGCCACCAGTCTTGAACGTGCCCGCCCTGTGCTGAGTGCGATGGGCAAGAATATTTTTCATGCTGGCGACAATGGCGCAGGGCAGGTGGCCAAGATCTGCAACAATATGCTGCTGGGGATATTGATGGCAGGTACGGCTGAAGCGCTGGCATTGGGTGTCGCAAATGGTCTTGATCCCAAAACCCTGTCTGACATCATGAGCAAAAGTTCGGGGCGTAACTGGGCGCTGGAATTGTATAACCCTTATCCTGGCGTCATGGATAATGTGCCAGCCTCACGCGGCTATACGGGGGGCTTTGGTGTGGATTTGATGCTGAAAGACCTTGGTCTGGCGACAGAAGCGGCACTTGCCACTGGATCTGCCACACCTTTGGGTGAACTGGTGCGTAACCTGTACGGCATGCATAGCCAGAACGGGGCAGGTGCCAAGGATTTTTCCAGCATTCTGGAGTTACTGCACGCCAAGGAAAAATGAATAGCCGCTTGACTGGTATTCATTAAAATGGCTGATCAGCTTGGTTGGAATAGCTGGTCAGCCATTTCAGCCATTTCATTTTGCTGCCTGGGTCTTTAAAAATGGTCCCTCTCCGGGCCAGGGAAGATCCGTAATAGGTGCCGCCTGTGATTCTTCCCGCCCCTGAGTCATGCTCCAGGCGAGATAGCGGCTGCAACGCTGGGTATCTTCCAATGTATGGATATGATGAATCTTGCCCCAGCGCATGCGCATGAACTGCATGACGATATTGCGGTAGGGGCCGTCTGGTTCATGCGGCACAATAAAATCCATGACTACGTGTATGCGGGTGTTCCATGGCGGCCCCAATACAGCGACTTCCCTGATTTCAAACTGCAAGCCGGGGAATAAACGAAACAATCTTTCCCACCACAATGCCATGGACGCGCGTGAATTGCGCAAACCAGAAATAGGTGAGTCACCTTCGAAACGATATTCAAACGCGGATGCCAGCCCCTCCAGCATGGGCGTGGCATTGCCACTACTGAGGGCGGTGAAAACTGCGCGCAATCGACGTTCTACGATGAAGGCATACATGATGGACTTTCACTGGCATAATGAAAGTAATATACGCAACTAACTTGCATCAAGCAAGCTAAATTATGGAACGTAGTTCTTTTGCCGATTTTTCCTGTTCAATTGCCCGTACCCTCGAAGTAGTGGGTGAGTGGTGGACTCTGTTGATTGTACGGGACCTGTTCCTGGGCTTTGACCGTTTTGATGAGATCCAGCGTGACCTTGGCCTGGCATCCAATGTATTGACTGCCCGTCTCAAGCATTTGCTGGAGCAGGGCATCATCGAGCGGCAGGCCGACTCCAAAGACAAGCGTGTATGGCGTTACTGTTTAAGCGAACGCGGGCGTGACCTGTATCCGGTTTTACTGGCATTGACTGCCTGGGGGGATAAATGGGCTTCACCGGAAGACCAGGTGCCGCTGCATATCCGTCATCTGGGCTGTTCACATATCACTGCTGCCGTGCCGGCATGCGCTGTATGTGGAGAAGTGCTGCATCTGCACGAACTTGTATTTGAGCCCGGCCCGGGAGGGCGTGACGCACCAGGTACTGCACTGGCCAGTCAGGTCTTTTTGCGGCAAAAACAAGAAACTGAATAAGAAGTCTTTACTGCAATAGACCATCAAAACTCTTGCGTACGCATATTGATTTTGTGCGTTGACCGATACTGTGCTGCCGTCATGCCTGACCGCCGCAAGAACACCTTGGACAAGTGCTGCTCTGACGTAAAGCCAGCAAGCCGGGCTGCGGTTTTAAGTGATTCACCGGCATCGAGTTGTTCGCGTGCCAGTTGCAGTCTTAACGCTTCTATGAATGCGGCCGGTGTCTGGCCGGTTTCTGCCTGAAAATGCCGGTGGAAACTGCGCACCGATTCACCCACATGCGCTGCCAGCAAATTGACATCGATGGATTCGCGTATATGGGCACGCACCCAGTCGACCAATGTCGCATATCGTCCGGCCTGGGCTTCCAGCACGGATGAAAACTGTGATTGATTGCCCAGTCTGCGTAGTGGCAAAATCATTTGTTTGGCAATGCGTGCGGCTACCCATAGGCCCAGATCTTCTTCAACCATGGCCAGGCACATATCGATGCCTGACGTAACGCCGCCAGATGTCCAGATACGCCCATCTCTTATATAGATCGCATCGGCTTCCACCGCAGTATGTGGATGCAAACGCCCGAGCAAGGCCGATACTGACCAGTGCGTCGTGGCTTTTCGCGCATCCAGCAGGCCCCACTGTGCCAGCGCGAATGAGCCGGCACAGACCGAACCAAAGCGCCGCGCAGTAGCCGCAGCACGACACACCCATGCAGATAGTTCAGCATCTTTAATGGCAGCTATCAGGCCTTGCTGGCTGCCTCCTGCCAGGATGAGTGTGTCTATCCCTTCAGAAGCTACGTCCCGGATGCATCTGGTGTGAATTTCTATGCCACTGGTCGTAGCGATCAAACCACCGCTTGCAGAAACCAGAACTACATCAAAACAGGCATCGACACTGAATTGTTCGGCCATGGAAAACACATCACCTGGGCCGGCAACGTCGAGCAATTGCACACCTGGGAAAACCACGAGGGCAATGACGCGGGCCACGCGGTTTGATGTCATTTCAGGGTGAATAGCTGGCATGCTGATTTGGCAGAAAACGGCAATTTATTGTCATTGATGCCAATCAGTGTATACGAAATAATGCGTGCTGATCGAAACTTCCCCATATTACTCAGATCAGGAGCCATCAATGAGCGCTGTATACAAGATAGGTTTTTTGCTGTACCCACATTTAACTCAACTGGATCTGACAGGTCCGGCGCAGGTGTTTGCCAGAATGAGCAATGTACAGCTGCATTTCGTCTGGAAGAATACCGACCCGGTTGCCAGTGATGCCGACTTACAATTAATGCCCACGCATAGTTTTAGCACCTGCCCACAACTGGATTTGCTATGTGTACCCGGCGGCCCAGGCACGCAGCGACTGATGCAGGACCAAACCGTGCTGGCCTGGTTGCATGCACAAGGCCAGCAGGCCGGCTTTATCACCAGTGTCTGTTCTGGTTCTTTACTATTAGGGGCGGCTGGTTTGCTAAAAGGCTATCGGGCTGCCAGCCACTGGAATTATCGACAATACCTGCCCATGTTTGGAGCTATCATTGATGAAGCCCGTGTCGTCAAAGACCGGAATCGCATCAGTGGCGGCGGCGTGACCGCAGGCATTGATTTTGCACTCACCGTGGTTGCTGAAATTCGTGGCGACGAAGAGGCAAAAGAAATACAACTGATGCTGGAATATGCACCACAACCACCATTTCATTGTGGGCGGCCAGAGCTGGCAGGGGAGGCGCTGGTTGCGCGTGTAAAGCAAAAACTGGCTAATGCAGTAGCAGAAACCAGTAAAGATGTAGCCTGAATATGCGACAAAATCTATCGCAGTTCAGGCTTGCCTTAATTAGATGGGCAAGCCGTCAATTGAAAAATCAGGCCCCTGTCATGGCGGCAGGGCAACCATGCCAGCTGGAACCTGCCGGAATGTATTCTCCCTTCATGACCAGTGTCATTGCACCCAGACTTGCGTCATCTGCCACGACTGCACTGTACAAGACAGCACTGCGCGGCCCCATATAGACGCGTTCACCAATGCTGACATGATCTATCTTCATTACCCTGTCTTCAAACAAATGGGTTTGCGGACAGGCCAGGGCATTGATCTCGCTGTAAGCGCCGATACTGACACAATCGAACTCGGTAATATCGGTCGTATCCATGTACACACCACGACCGATTTTGCAGCCAAGTAAATTGAACACCAGCGGTAACCACGGCGTGCCACGCAAATAACGCATGAAATTGGGAACAGCGATACCCTCATACAAATTGGTAATGCCCTCAGATATCCAGACAAATGGTGTCCACATCGGCACGCTGCTTTTCTTGTAGCGGAAAATCAGCAACCATTTCAATGCCAGCACAAAGGCAAAACTGCCTATGCCGTAGAACAAGCCGGCAAATACCAAGTAATACAGGACTTCCGCCCAGCGGTCATCCCCCGCCAGAGGCATCAGATCAAGGACTACGGTATAACCAACCGCAATCACCATCGCGTGGGGCGCAATAATCCGGAAGGCTTCAATCAGACCACGCCCCAGGCGGCGCACGATGGAAGGGCGGAAAGTCAGCTCTTCAGGGAATCCTTTGACTTCTTCACGTGCTGGCAGGTTAATGGCAGGCGAGCCCAGCCAGGTGTCGCCTTCACGCATCTGCGTATTATCCGGTGCGCTGGTGTGCACGCCGATCAAGACGTTTTCAGGCAAGACAGTACCATCAGGGATATATGCCCCATTACCAACAAAGCTGCGACGTGAAATCACGGTCGGATGCATGCTCATCCAGCCACCATCAATTTGCTCGTCACCCAGCAACACGGCATCGGCAATAAAAGTGTCATCTCCCAGCGTCAGCATGTCGGGCACCACGCCCAGGGCCGTTGAAATTTCAGCACCGCGCCCGACCTTTGCGCCTAGCAGGCGATACCAGAAAGGCGCATAGATAGTCGCATACACACCATGCAAAACATTCAGACTGGATTCCTGTATCTGATTAACCAGCCATTTGCCGCAATAGGTGTTGCCATGCACGGGGTACATACCTTGTTTCAAGGTCGGCAGCACACTCCAGCGTATGCCAGCAGACAGCAGGGCGGTACACACAATCAGCACTGCGGTGGCAGGGAAGGCCAGCACGAAATACTTCACCAACTGGAAGATGACTGAATTGCCCTGCAAGGCAGGGAATAGTTCCGAATTATCAAACCAGTCTATCGTCACGAAACTGGGGAAGACCGGCATGAAAAACAGGGCGCTGATCAGCAATGATCCAAAAACAAAAAATACCGTTTCAGCCGTCATGCGCAAACGTGATACGACTGGCCTTGGTGGATAAATTTGTGGGTTGAACTCACCCACATCCCTTGCAGGCGATCCTTTCCATATCCTGAACCTTGGAATAAGCTGACCTGCACTCAGTGCAGATTGCGCTTCAAGGTGACCGCCAGCCTGAAGATGTACATCACCTTCCAGTACTGCATACGAGCCGACATAGGCTTCATCGTCCATACGTATCGTGCCCAGTATGAGCTCACCATGCTGCACACGGGCATTTTCAAAATTGCTGGCATTGCCTATGTTGCATCTGTCACCGATATGCAATAGATCCGGTGCCCGCAGGGTCATCGACCCGATAATCACATCTGCCCCGATTTTCGCCCCTAAAGCGCGCAACCACAATACATATAGAGATGAGCCGCTCAGCATATAGGTTGGTGCTGCTTCCACCAGACGGTCTGCCAGCCACCAGCGATAATAAGTCAAGCCCCAGAGGGGATAACGTCCGGCCTTTAAACGCCCAGCGATCAGCCATTTACCCAGGATGGCAATGGCAAATTCAGCCAGAGTCAATAACAGAAATACCCCCACCGACAGCGATACCGCGCGCGCTATGGAATCTTCAGGCTCGCCCGTAAAATAATGATACGCAAAGAAAGGGGCCAGCCATTGCACCATGCGCATCGCCACCAGCCAGGGAATGGCTATGGCCTGGCCCAGACCGCAAAGCCAGCGTTTCCAGTCTGGTGCCTGCGCCCAGACCTGTTTCGTCTGTTTTGCTGTCGCGTCTTGCACCTGACCGGTTTTTTCCAATACCGCCAGCAAATTGGCAACGCTTCTGTGCTGATAAATATCACTGATCTTGAAATACGCAAAACGCGGATGTTTGCGCAGATTGGAAACCAGCTTTGCCGCCATCAGCGAATGACCACCCAGGTCAGAGAAAAAATCGGACGAACGGCGAATCGCCTGGCCAGGGAACAAAGCTGCCAGCGCAGAGAATAAAACTTCTTCCGTCTCATTTTCCGCGATGTCTGAATCAGTATTGATTTCCTGAACACTTAATTCAATTTTTTTCAGTGTGTTGCGATCTATCTTGCCCGAAGTAAGACGTGGCATTTCGGCTAAAAATTCCAGCCTGGAAGGCAGCATGTAAACTGGCAGCACCTTGCTCAGCGCAGTGCGCAAATCAGAGGCAAAACCTGCCAGTGAGGCAAAATCGGCATTGTCAGGCATATTCTCTGGCACGATAAACGCCATGATCTGGTCAATGTCCTGCTCTTTACGCAACACAACTGCAACCGCGCCAACACCGCTTTGACTGGCGAGCACCGCTTCAATTTCGCCCAGTTCAACGCGGAAGCCGCGAATTTTCACCTGGTCATCCGCGCGCCCCAGGCACTGCACAGTGCCATCAGCGTTAAAACAGGCCAGATCGCCAGTGCGATACAGTCTTTCTTCAAACTGGTTCCTGGCCCACGGATTGGGCAGAAATTTTTCTGCCGTCAGATCAGGTCGCCCAAGGTAGCCCACTGCAACACCAGGGCCAGATATACATAATTCACCCGTTTCGCCGGGCGGTAAAAGTCGCAAGCCATTTTCCACATCAGTGGCAATCACCAGCAAAGAATAATTCGGCAAGGGTTTGCCGATATTGACAGCCTGATTTGCCTGTAACCTGGCCAGGCTGGCAGATACACTGGCTTCGGTAGGGCCATAGGTGTTAAACATCTGCCGCCCCGGTCGCGACCAGCGGTTGACCAGCACCTCGGGGCACATCTCACCGCCGAGGTTAATCAGGCGCAAGCTATCCACCTCATGGGTGAACAAGGCAAGCAGGGTAGGGACGGCATGCAAAACTGTGATCTGGTTTTCATTCAATGCCAGCGGCAAGGCATCCGGGTCGGCAGTAATTTCTTTTGGCGCCAGCCATAAAATTGCTCCGACCAGGTAACTGATCCAGATTTCTTCAAACGACATATCAAATGCCAGTGAAAACCCCTGGTAGACACGGTCGCTATTGCGTATGCCCAGCACATGGTTTTCGCTACGCAGGAAATGGCAGATACTGCCCTGGTTAACGACAATACCCTTGGGCTTGCCGGTGGAGCCAGACGTGTAAATGACATAAGCCGGGTCGACCGGTTTGGCTTTCACAGGCGGCAAGATGGCCTGCTCAACATCCGCCAATAAAGGTTCAGCCAGCCATTTCTGGCAAGACAGTGTGGCAAGTTCAGCGGCAAATGCCTGGCAACTGACAATCCCGACCGCATTGGCATCGTTCAGGCAAACTGCAATACGCTCAATAGGCGCATCGGCATCAAACGGTAGCCAGGCAGCGCCAGACTTGGCAATGCCAGCCTGCATGATCAGGAGGTTGATGCCCCGTGTCAGCCACAGGCCAACAATGTTTCCCGGACGCACGCCTGACGCAATCAAGGCAGAGGCCACACGGCCGGCATGCTGGTTCAATTCATGGTAAGTGACCGCCTGACCGCCAGAGATCAGCGCGACCTTGTCTGGAAACGCTGCCGCGCTTGCTTCCAGAATGTCGGCCAACACTTCTTCGCGTAAAAAATCAGGTATCTGTTCGCCGTACAAAATCTCGGAATTTACTAAGGTGCTGCTAAACGAATGCATAAAAAATCTAAAAGAGAAAGGTCAGCTAATATAGGCTAAATTTTGTCGGTTTATAGCAAATACTTATGTATGTTAAAAAATTGCAACTAATGCTTAAGTGTTGCCTGTAGGATAGTTGAAAATATATTGAAACCTGAAATTTTCGTTTGGAAAATAAACCCCTTATTGAATTGCAGTAACAATAATCATTCCCTTATCAGCAGAATTACGCTGCCCATCCGCAGATGCTAAAAATTTCGGCAGATTTTTTGCTGTTCTATCTAATTTTTTCACTAAGGCAGGCAGCGTACAAGAGTATTTTCTTAACAGCAACGATTAAATAAAAGTGAAAGTATTATTTCAAAACAAAAGAGAGCGGCTGCAATGGTTAACGTCTTCAAGATTCACTTTATTAGAACTTTTGGCGTCCTGTTTAGCGATAGCGTCACATTCTAGCTACATTTTTTGCAGACAAAATCGGATGTGGCCGTTAATTTGAATAGCAAAAAGCTTGATCTTTAATCAAACACGCGATTTTCAATTTTCTTTTTGGTTAAAATTTAAGGAAATTATGTGCAAAAAACAAACGCTTTAATGAGTAGTCTCGCTGCATGCGCGGATGTTTGCTTTTGATTTCAAACATTGAAGCTAACGCCACAAATAATATCCTCGTGACAGGCCATCCCAAGCTGCAAAGTATCTCACTAATTTCGATGAAGTTTTATAAGGATCAATCCCGTATCACACTTTTGCTGGTGTAAAGCCGCGTAAATATTGGAGCGGACGATGAATAATAAACCACATCCGATCTGTATTTTTTGCAGAGAAAATAGGATGTGATGATTGCCCCCAAATCATAAATTCTATTGCATTCTTAGGCGATGTCGTCAACACCCAGACCTTCTGTAATCTCGTTTCTACGTCAGATCCCACTTCAAGGCCATCACCGCCAACCTGCAGAGTAGCGAGCCCTAAAAATACATCAGCGGCAAGTGTTGCCACCAACCCCATCACCAGCGATGC
This sequence comes from Undibacterium sp. TJN19, assembly GCF_049339485.1. NCBI lineage: Bacteria > Pseudomonadati > Pseudomonadota > Betaproteobacteria > Burkholderiales > Oxalobacteraceae > Undibacterium > Undibacterium sp. TJN19. The sequence goes on along the minus strand of NZ_JBMPPL010000009.1, from coordinate 55,607 downwards.
CAATGGCAATTGTTGGCGCTATATATACACCATTTTGCTAAACAAATCTTACTTTTCTAAGCGCTATAAATCTGCCCATTAATCCCATTTGCATCACCTTATTTCTATTGTTATCGTTCCTACATGCGCTGATGTTATTACTGTTTTTAAATGGCGTCAGGCATGTCGGCTTGTGCTTGCCACAAGCTTTGATTAACGGTGGATAAAATAGGGGTGTGCAGGCTGCCACCAAATTGTGCGCTAATTCAAGTGCATAATGCCGTTCTGGTCTGTGAACCAGAATTTCACCAGACAGAATGAAACAGATAAATCTGAAAAAATATCTCAGTGGTTTTACCTTATTGCTGGCCATGAGTGGCCAAAGCATGGCGGCAGGCTGGAAGTTGACGGATCTGGGTGCCTTTGAGTCGGGTAGCAGTAACGCGTTGGCTTTGACAGCCGATGGTCGGGTTGGTGGTGCGTCCGCAAGGGCAGATGGTTTGCCTTATCCGTTTTTGAGTAAAGGTGACCACGTTGCATCTATAGGCAATACCACCGGTGCGGTGTCGGTCGCCAACCGATATGGGCAGGCAGCAGGCATGATGACAAGTGCTGATGGTATGCGTATAGAACTTGCCCTGTTCAGCGGGAATCGTACTACGCCATTAGGTGGGTTTGGTGGTGCTTATGTAATTATTAACGGCATCAATGATAATAATCAGGTTGTAGGTTACGGTGTATTTCCTAATTATGATGAACACGCGTTTGTGGCTACGGCATCTGGGTTGGTGGATCTTGGCACCTTGGGTGGTCGCTTCAGCAGGGCAGTGGCAATTAACCGTTCTGGTGTTATCGCTGCCGATGCCCGTAATGCAGCAGGACAAAATCGTTGTGCCTTATCTTATGGCAGTGGCTTAATTGAGATTGGTGCCTTGTCTCCCACAGGCGGTTGCGCGGCAGCGGCAATTAATTCCGCTGGTATGGTAGTGGGTGGTTCAAGTAATGGTCAGGCGACACATGCTTTTTTATACGATGGCCGTCAGTTCTATGACCTTGGGACTCTGGGAGGTAGTACAAGCACAGCCACCGGTATCAATGATCTTGGTCAAATCGTTGGCAATGCCAATATTGTGAGTGGTGAAAAACGTGCCTTTTTGTATGCCGCAGGCAGTATGCGTAATCTGGGTATGCCGGGAGGTGCGACCGGCAATAGTTATGGACGTGCGATCAATAGTCAGGGGCAAGTAATCGGTTATTACACGCTCAATAGCGAGTCCAATAGAGTTAGTCGAGCCTTCTTTTACGATGGTGGCGTCATTGTCGATGTCAGTAACTTGGTAAGTGGTTTGAGCGAGATCGATGCCAATAGCTTGCGTATCAACGATAATGGCCAACTGGCGGGTACTGGCAAGATCAATGGTGTATTGCGCGCATTTTTATTGACGCCGCAGCCTTAAAGAATACAGTAAGTGGCGAAAAAAAATATTTAGCATAATTTTTAACAATGATAATTTGTAGAGCGCTTTGATGTACCGGCATGGGTCTTGAAACCGAAGACCTATGCCGGATTGCCAGTATCTTCCCAAACAGCTTTGTTACCCGAATAAATGTTTTTTTAGCTTTCAGTCTGTGAAGTTGGCCGCAAATAACTTCCTCCCAATAACTCATTCCAAGTTGCAAAATGGTGAACGGATGTTGGCGTGGATATCCATAGGGACTGATGCCATGCCAAACTTCTGCTGGTATAAAGTCGTGAAAATGCTGATGTGGCCGAATGCGTTTGCACCAAACGGCAAACTCCCTAAGCAAGCCCACGGGCACAGCACCATCTTCAGACATCATAGTTTCTGCTTAAGCGTTAAAATGAAACCTGGATTTTTTCTCTCACAATTTGCAAAATCAAATCTGATTAATTTCAAGTTCAAGCTATGTCCACCACCATCGTTACAACCGACCGTCTGATATTGCGTAGCGCGCAGGCGAGTGATTTTGAGCCTCTTTTTTCAACGGTGTTTAGTGACCCGGTTGTGATGCAGTATCTGAGTGCGGATCAAATGGGGCATGACGAAGCAGCGCAGTTTTTTGCTGACGCTTTTGATCATGAAGGTACCGGGCGAAAAATTGGCATTTTGGCAGAGCGAGGCAGTGGGGCGGTCATTGGTTATGCAGGCCTTAAGCCTTGTGATGCGCTGGGTGAAGACGATTTTGAATTCGGCTTTGTGCTTCAGCGGGCCGCTTGGGGTAAAGGGTATGCGACCGAAATTGGGCTTGCGCAACTGGACTATGGTTTCAGAACCATCGATCGCCCCCGCATGCTGGCGCAGGTGATGCCAGCGAATGCAGGGTCAGCAAATGCTTTGCTGAAGCTTGGTATGGTTTTCGTGAAAGAGTATGAAAGGCCGCAGCGCGGCATGTGGCATGTCTATTGTCTGGAGCGTGAATGATGAAGTAACTCAATCATTGCGTTGCCATTCTGCCATGACGGTATTTTGAATATTTTCTATCGTTTTGTCTTTCTGCATTTTTTGCAGCGTTGTCGTCAGGGCGGGAATGAGTGCTTCATGTTTTTTATTTAGGTAATGAAATACGGGAAACGTCGCCAATGGTGGCGTGAGCACACTGACATCTGTCTGTTTCAATTCGTTCAACGCGGCCAAGCCAGATGCGCGGTTGGCAATCACTACGTCAGAACGACCCAGTATCATTTTTTGGAACGCTTGCCGCATGGTGGGCGCTGTTTCCAGTTTCATCCCCAGGGTATTTTTTTCAATGATTTTTATGCCTTTGACAAAACCTATCGTATAGGGGCGCAGGCTTTCCCAGCCGTTGACGATGAAGCTGGTGCCATGTGTGAAAATGACGATTTCATAGGTCAACAAGGGCACAGGCACGATGATCAGGTTGGGATAATCCCTTTCCATACCCAGCCTGCGATAGAGTTCGCCATCCATTTCGCCGTTGTTGGCGCTGCGCAATGAACGCTCACCGGGCAAATAATGGACAAACATATTCAAGCCTAACTTACGATAGGCAGTATCAATAATTTTTTCAGCGATGCTGGTGGCAGGATCTTTTTCAATTAAGGTTGAAATTTGCAGGGTCCTGGTTTCCTGCGCGAGGGCGTTCAAACTAACCAGCCCTTGCAAGCTGGCCAGTTGCAAAATGGTACGTCGCTTCATGATCTGTTCCTTTTGCTTTTACAGCAGGGTGCTTACCTACTCGTAGCATAGGACGGTTTTGCGTCGTTGCGTAAACTAATTATCTGGCGAAGCAATATGAAGTGCCGTATACCGCATTTATGTCTTGCGAAAGACTATGTCAGCATTGGCAGGCTGGATTACTGCAATTACGTGGATTATTGACTTTATATTGATATGGCGGAGCGCTAATCGATCATAGGGCTGTGTCTAACATAAGCATAAAGCCGAGCTGACGAAGCTTACATTAAGTCAGCAAGGCACTGCATCCCTCCGTAATGAAGATCTAATGCAAATACTGCTATTTTTTATTTTTCTGTACGTGCCACGATCGTCGTTTGTATGGCAGGCAGCCCCAGAACGCTTCTTAATTCATTTTTGGCTATCTCGAAGTCTGTATTGAAGTCGGCGCGGCTCATCAAATTGTAAGCTATCAAGGTACCTGCAATTTTTCCGGCTTCAATATCAGAGCGAAAATGGATGCCCGCGATAAGCCTGTTATTCGCATATTCATCGCCTCTTTGCATGATTTCTGTTTTCTTCTCGGGGAGCATGTTTGCTAAAACCACAGCCATCAAAGTCCCTGCGGTAGCATGACCGGAAGGATAAGAAAATGATTTCGAGCGATTGACCACAGGTTTGACCAGGTCACTGTATTGGTGAGGGCGAGGTTGCTTCCAGAATTCTTTGGCTGGATCAGTGACGGGGCCTTCGGATGCCAAGACCCGGATAAAAAAAGCATTTAGTTTAGGCAATTTTTCCACTTTAAAGTCCGGTCCGACGACTTCACTGAAGCGCCAGATATTCTCTATTGCATCAGCTTGGGCCCGTGCTGCCATATCGTTGGTACGTGTCACTTGGCGATTCAGAACTTCAGCAAGTTCTTCTTTCATTTTTAAAGAATCTATTACCGGTGGCGGGGCAAGAAATTTGTTTAAATCCAAATCTTTCGAGGTAATGTAAGGCTGACCTTCTTTTGCGTTTGCCAATGGAGAAATGGCGGCGCTGATACTTAATATCCCCGCCAGGAGCACACTAAAATATTTTTTCATACGATTCCAGAAATGTGAATGCCTACGTTAATCACTTGCTTATATTGATCGAATGCAATGAATTTGCGTCTATAAACCGCTGCAAATAGACGTAACGATATAGGCCAAAAATTTATCTGCACCAAAAATGCCAAATGTTTTCCTGAAGGGGATTTGTCCAGATAATGCACGCATGATAAGACGCATTTATGACACTAAAAAGACATTGGGAGATCGTGAAAAACTGTTGCGTTTGATTATTTTTTTACTTGAATCTTAATTCTTCATGCTGTCCATTTTTCAGATGGCGGCATGAAGTTTTCTTATTAATTTCTCCATATTATTTCCATTTTTTTGCTTTACATGCTCGCTTACTATGTATAATTATGAAATAATAATGATTCTCATTTGTATTTCAATCATTTCATCACATGATTGCCATGTTTTTGGCTCGTGAGCCAATACATCTGCAAGTGGAATTTGATTCCAAATTTCAAGGATAAACAATGGTTTTTCGAGGGAAAAATGACATCCCCATGATGTCTGGGCGAAACGCTGTCTTTAAAACTAGCGTGTCTGTATTTACTTTTCTGGCATGCGCGTTGCTATTGACGGCGTGTGGTGGTGGTTCTGGTGGCGCCAGCAGTAGCGGTAGTGCGGCAGAACCTGTCGCAGATTCTCAATTGAGTGCGCAGGCAGCGCTGGGTGAAAAAATATTTCGTGATACCAGCTTGTCTGCATCGGGGAAACTGGCCTGTGCATCTTGTCATAATCCGGACAACGCCCATGCGCAGACCAACGATCTGGCAGTCCAGTTGGGTGGCCCGAATTTGGACGTACCTGGCTTTCGTGCGGTACCTTCACTACGCTATCTCAATTTGACACCTAATTTCTTTTTCGCTGCCGATGGCACGCCCACAGGTGGATTTGATCGTGATGGTCGTGCGGGCAGTTTTGCCATCCAGGCGGCGCGCCCACTTCTTGCTCCGCATGAAATGGGCAATGCCAGCAAAGCGGATGTTGTCGCCAACCTCAAGCGCGCTAGCTATGCTGAACAGTTCAGGCAGATTTTTGGTGCCGGTATCTTTGATGATGCAGATGCCGCCTTCGATCGCATTACCTTCGCTTTGCAACAGTACCAAAAGGAAGACGGTGATTTTCATCCCTATGATTCCAAATATGATCAATTTCTGGCGGGTAAGCTTAAATTGAATGATGCAGAATTGCGCGGTTTTGCCTTGTTCAATAATCCGGCAAAGGGCAATTGCGCTGCCTGCCACATCAGTAGCAAGGGGGCTGACGGCTCTTCGCCCTTGTTTACTGATTTCACGTACGACAATATTGGTGTGCCGCGCAATATGCGCATTGCTGCAACGGCCAATCCAGCGTATTTTGATCTCGGCTTATGTGGCCCTGACAGGCTGGATCTGAACACCCGTACCGATTTGTGTGGCGCTTTTAAGGTGCCTACCTTGCGCAACGTCGCCACACGTAAAGTGTTCTTTCATAATGGCCGCTTTACCAGTTTGCGCGATGCACTCGGCTTTTATGTTCGGCGTGATACGAACCCAGAAGAATGGTACCCCCTTGCTGCGGATGGCAGTGTCATGAAATTCAATGATTTGCCGCCACAATACTGGAGCAATGTGAATGTGACCGAAGTACCGTACAACCGCAAGCGCGGTATGACAGCGGCACTGAGCGCAGACGAAATCGAAGATGTGATCAAATTTCTTGGCACACTCACTGACGGCTATAAATAAACAGATTCATAAAAATACATAGATAGATCTACAAAGGGAAATCATGAAAAAAACATTATTGGCACAAGCCTTGAGCGTCATTTTTTTGGGTGCAGCGATTGCATTACCAGCTCATGCGGGCGAAGCAGAGTTACTGCAAAGAATAGAAAAACTGGCTGCTGAACTGGAGTCGATTAAAGCCGAGCTGGCAGCAGCACGCAAAAAAACTGAAGTGGTTGAGCAAAAGCAGGAAGCACTGGCCAGTACCGTTGCCGCTGCCGGCGCAACAGGGGCAACTAATGGCAATCCTGCCGGTAACGCAAGTGGCACAGCGTCTTGGGCACAGTCGACAGTTGTCAGCAGCTATGGTGAAATCAATTACACACGCCCCCGGAATTCAACTGCCGACACCCAGGCTGACGTGGCACGTGCGGTGATTGGTATCAGCCATCGTTTTGATGCGAAAACCAAGATGGTTGCCGAATTCGAATGGGAGCATGCCGTTACCTCTGCCAGTGACAAGGGAGAGTCCGAGGTAGAGCAACTCTATGTTGAGCATGAGCTCAATAACGGCATGCGCATCAAAGGGGGGTTGTTCCTCATGCCAGTGGGCCTGATAAATACCAATCACGAACCGACTGCATATCATGGTGTGCAACGTAATTTCGTAGAAACATCGATTATCCCTTCGACCTGGCGTGAGGCTGGTATAGGTTTGTCGCGAACGCACGACAACGGTCTGACCTGGGACTTGGGCATTACAACCGGATTTGACCTGAGCAAATGGGATGCGGCCTCGACAGAAGGTGCTGATTCACCGCTGGCCAGCATCCATCAGGAAGGTCAGCTTGCAAAAGCCCATGACCTGAGCTTACACGCGGCCCTGAACTGGCGCGGTATCCCTGGCTTGTTACTGGGTGGATCGGTGTTTAGTGGCAAAGCTGGTCACGCAACGACTGATTTTGCAGCAAATGATGCACGTGTAACATTGTGGGACCTGCATGCACGCTATACACCTGGCTTGTGGGACTTGTCTACCGTTTACACGCGCGGCACAATCAGCAATACCGATGCGCTTAACCTGACCTTTATCGGCCAGCCAACGCCGGTGCCATCGTCCTTCTTCGGCTGGTATGGCCAGGCTGCCTACCAGCTCAGGAAAAATGATCAATACACTTTCACACCATTCGCTCGCTATGAAATATTCAATACTGCGCGCAGCTATTCCCTGGTGCCTCTGGGCTTGGGTATTGCCCCGCACGAAGATGAAAAAGTCACTACCGTCGGTGCAAGCCTGAAAGTGGGTGAAGGTGTGATATTCAAGGCTGATTACCAGAAATTCAAGCTCGATAGTAGCCGTGACCGTTTAAATCTCGGCGTTGGCTACTCTTTCTGATATCTTAGCAGATATCTTTATCATCTGAATGCCTGAATTATGAGAACTGACGCTGTTGCGCCCTTAATATTGATCAGCCTGGCGGGCGTTAGCAACCAGGCATTCGCAACGCAATATCTGACTGTGGAACAGGCGCAAAAGGCGATTTTCCCGGATGCCAGCACATTCAAGCCAGTTACTTTGCAACTGACACTGGACCAGATGCACCAGATTGAAAAATTGGGAGGCTTGCCAGCAAGGTCAGCGGCATGGCGAAGTTTTTCTGCATTCAAGGATGACAAGCTGTTAGGTTATATCGTGCTTGACGACGTGATAGGAAAATTTGAATTGATTTCTTATGCTGTAGGCTTGCTACCTGATGCAAGTATCAGGCAAATAGAAATACTGAGTTATCGCGAAAGCCATGGTTTTGAAATTCGTAATGCCAACTGGCGTCAGCAGTTCGTCGGCAAAACTGCTGGCGCAGGTTTGAGTATAGGGGAGGGCATCGCCAACATCAGTGGTGCTACCCTCTCTTGCACCCATATCACCGATGGCGTGCGCCGGATTGCAGCACTGGCGCAAGTGGTGCTCAAGAAGTGAAAAGCAGGGCGCAACCCTGGTTGGGCACCATGGTCGAAATCAGTATTGCTGACGAAGTGATCGATGGCAATACAGAAAACAATGACAGCGACCATGCAGCTGTATTCGATGATGCATTCAAGCAGATAGCATTGATTCATAACTTGATGAGTTTTCATTCGTCAGACAGTGATCTGATGAAGATCAATCATTCTTCAGTAGGCAGTGTCATTCCTGTAGATGCTCATACTTATGCGGTGTTACAGGCAGCCATGGAAGTCTGCGTAGCCAGCGAAGGCTTATTTGATATACGTATTGCTGGCTGTTTGATGGCGTGGGCGATGTTGCCATCATCATCGCAAAAACTTCCCGACTATCAACCCGGAAAAATGGCATTTCACCTGACAGAAGATGGGCAAGTGCATAAACAGACGGCAGACTGGCTGGAACTGGGCGGCATTGCCAAGGGCTATGCCGTCGACATGGCCATATCCAGCCTGCGACAGGCCGGCGTGAAAAACGCCTGTGTCAATGCCGGTGGCGACTTGCGCGTCATTGGCGATATACCGACACAGATCATGTTGCGCAATCCAGCCAATCCAGTTGAAATGAATTATGCCTTGTATTTGCAGGATCAGGCATTGGCGACATCAGCAAGCTATTTCTCTCAGAAACAGACAGAGCAGGGCAGCTATGGCGCCTTGGTCAATGGTCAAACTGGTGAAAGCGTGCTGACAAAATCCAGCGTTTCCGTATCGGCCAGGTCATGCATGCTGGCTGATGCCTTGACCAAAGTGGTAATGGCCAGTGGCGAGGCCGAACATTCCTGCCTGGCACAATTTGGTGCTCAAGCCATTATAATCTAAGTCTTTTGGCCGCCGGCCATGCCGGGCATTGCATCGCACCCCTATGAAACATAATCCCCATCATCTTTCGCATGCCCGCAGCCGCTCAGTCAGTTTCCGCCTGGAGCGCTGGCACAGGCGAACAATTTATGGGATAGGCATGACCCTGATGATCACCGGTTTACTCTGGCTGCTCGCACATTACTGCTTGCGGGTCAACGGAGAATTTGGTGAAACCGTGCATCCACTCGAACATCTATCCATGCAAATGCATGGTGCGACATCCATGTTTGCCTGCTTCTTTATCGGCAGCCTGCTTAACAACCATATTCGTCGTGCCATCAACGCCCGTCGCAATCTGACGACGGGATGGTTGATGATCACTTTACTTGTCTGGTTAAGCGTCAGCGGATACGGCCTCTATTATCTGGTGACGGAGGACAGCCGCAACCTCTGGTCGCTGTCCCATTGGATATCGGGTCTGCTTCTACCATTGCTGCTGATCTGGCATATCAAGGCGGGTAGGCGGTCAATTTCTGAATCTGCATAGGGTGGGCACGATTGCTAGCCAAACACGAGGATGTACGGCCGGGTCTCTGGCGCCACTTTTGGCTGACCGTGTCAGTGTGAACATGGGTATCCACGCCAGCGTTGGGATCTATTTTTCAATGCTGCAAAATATACAATTCTTAACAATGCTGCGTGCCTCACCGCGATTCGCTGGCTGACGACCCAATGAAACTGGACAATTTTCGGGTGACTGTTTTGAGCAAATTTCCATGCAGGTGCCTTGCGGGCCTGTTGATTCCACTGATGCTGTTAAGTGCTGACGCGTGGGGTCAATCTGATGATGCCGCGCGTGCCATTAGGGAGACACCTGCCCCCTATGCGCGTGCGGCGGAAATTGACGCGATGCTGACGAAATACTTCAAACCGGACGAACCCGGCGTTAGCGTCATCGTTACCCGACACGGCACCACACTGCTCCGCAAGGGGTATGGGATGGCAGACGTGGAGAATGGCTTGCCCATGCATCCCGGCTTGCCGTTGCGGGTGGGTTCCATCACCAAGCAATTCGCAGCGGCGGCGATCATGCTGCTGGCCGAGCAGGGTAAGCTCGCCGTATCGGATGAAATCAGCAAGTACTTGCCGAGTTTCCCTTGCATGGCCGTCACATTACCATCGGACACCTGCTCACCCATATCTCCGGCATCAGAAATTACACCGCCTTGCCGGCATTCGGCACGGTGATGGACAAAGATGTGGGCGTCGATGAAGCCATCGCTTTTTTCAAGGACGCACAATCTGAGTTTCAACCCGGCCAGCGATTTTCGTACAACAATTCGAATTATTTTTTACTCGGCGCCATCACCGAACAGGTATCCGGAATGACATACCCGGACTTTCTGCAGCGCCAGATTTTCCAGCCTCTGCAAATGGACAACACAGTGATCGAACAAAGCTCGACGCCGTCCGCGGATGTGGTCGGATACACACAAAGCAGAAAGGGTAGCGTCCGTGTGCCGCACTACAGCATGCGCTGGCCTTTTGCCGCAGGCGCTTTGCGTACCAGCGTCGACGATCTTGCCCGGTGGGATGCTGCGATCACCAGCGGCTTGCTGCTGAAGGCTGAGTCCTGGGGGCGGATGGCGACCAATTACACTTTAGTTGGCGGCGGCCACACCGGCTACGGCTATGGCTGGTTCATCCGCCAATTTCCTGGCAGCGATGCAATTGAACACGGTGGCGACATAGGCGGTTACAGCGCAGATACGTGGCGCTTTCCAAAAGAAGCGATCTTTGTCGCCGTGCTGGCCAATAACGATGCCCATGATCCGGCACCTGACGCCATGTCAGAGAAAATCGCCAAGATCGTGTTGCGCCATTAGTGCAACACCGCCGGCTACTCATTAATGCCGCAAGAGATAGGGATCAAATCGCAGGCAGTCACTGCTGATATGGATTGAGCATGATCGACTATGGTGCTGTTCTGTCGCCTCGACATACCTGCCCTTCAGTAACTCAGCCGCGAACGCGGCGACGGAGAAAGCGCTACTTCAGTAGCCCGAGGATGTGGGGCGCTGGCGGGGTGCGTGGAACTCAATCGGCTTCTAGAGTTGCGTTACGACAACTGATTGTGCGTGGTTAGTCGGCATTTTTCGCCAACTGCGCTGCGTATCAGTGAAAAATCAGGGGTCATATGCTCTTGGCAAGTTCGCAGCATCAGCTTCAGCAACCGCTACTTTCACTGCTTGATTTGCCGCTTCTCTGAAGATGTCGCCAAGAATCAAATTTTTCAGGTTTTGCATTCGCGTTCTCCTTGCGCCAATTATAGGGCGTTCACATAGCAGGCGCGTGATAAGTCGCATGATCGGCTTGCAGCGCACTATGAAACTGGGAGCGCTGCCGAGCACTCCATGCCAAGAATTTGTCATCCAGTGGTCTCGACCTTAAACGTATCGCCACTCGATAGGCTGCTTGGTGTCGAGAATTATCGGTCAGGTGCTACGTCCAAGGCCAACCGCATGCGCATTTTCTGGACGAAAGATGGAAATCAAATTGTAGGCTGCATCCTCAACGGCGCAGCCTCAAATATCTGGCGCTACGGATGAAGATTTCAGTTTAATATGATTGGAATTTGATCTTTGGAGACTTTTTCAATGCCTAACTCCACACTTTTCCTGCATGGCGGACCGGGACTGTCGAGCGTGGCCGAGCGCACCTGGATCAACGAGCAGCTCGATATCGCTTGGTGGGAGCAGCCGCGGTCTAGCGGCCCCCATGCGATCAGCTACGACATTGTACTGGAAGCGGCCGCTAGCGAATTGCATCGACATTTTGTCGCATTGGGAAAGCCGATTCGCCTGCTCGCCAATTCCTTCGGTTGCCGCCTCGCGCTGGATTTGGCAACGCTGGCGCCGCAACAATTGCACAGCATGGTGCTGTTGGCACCCACCTTCGATTTGCCTATTAGTTACCACCGTTTTGCGCGCCTTCTGATGAAAAAAGCGCCTACCGCCATACTGGAAAGTGCGCTCCAGGCATACGAATCCGAACCGGCGCCGGCTTGTTTTTGGAGCCTGATTGGCGCGATATTGCAGGTGCCGCGATTTACCGACTATTATTGGAGCCCGGATGCCAAGTCTCATAGCGAACGCTTTGCCGAATTGATGTCGAGTCCAGCTGGATTTGACTTTCGGACTTTTCAACAAGTCCTCGACAGCCTGCTCGCGCGTGGCGCCTTGCCGCTGCCATGCCCGTTCCCCGGTCCTGTGACGGCAATATTTGGCTCATTCGATCCCTATTTGGATCTTGCAGAAGACACCGAGTCACTGCACAGGCTTCTCAAAAACGCACATATTCAGGTTGTAGAGTCGGGCCACTTCCCGCACCTCGAACTAGCGTCACAACATTGGTTGCCCGCCATTGATGGTGTCTGCGTATCCACCAACGGGCTTTAATGGATTATAACGATTTCCTATTGCGCTTGTATCGCGGTACCCGGGACGTCCCCATCGACGAATTTCCCGAGTTTGCCTTCGCCATCACCAAGCAGGTAATGGCGTTCGATTCGGCCCGTATGATGGCCGTCGAGGTCGGTGCCGACACGGCAACCGTCCACTCCTCGACAATGCACAATGAGCCAGATAGCATCCACCTGGATTGGGAACAGATCAGTAGCAGGGACACCGTGCTCCAATCTGTGACCTCGCTTCCCGACAGATCTTATAATTTCAATGCCCAGTGCCTATACGCCAAGCGCGACAAGCTGATCGTGCTAGATTACGCAAATCGTTACAACCACAACAATGGCTTGGTGATCGCGGCAAAAAATTCGGAAACTGCCTATTGGGATGGCATTTCACTCTACCGTGCGCACAATGCGCGGCACTTTACGGGAGACGAGGAATTACTGCTCGAATTACTAGCCCCGCATCTACGCCAAGCCTTCGAATTGAATCGCTTGCGGGGAATGGATGCAGCGGAATGTGACAAGGCGATGGCGGTGATTACGCCTGGTGGCACGCTTGAATATTGCACATCACGATTCGCCGAAATAGTGAGCCTGGAGTTTCCAAATTGGCACGGGCATAGACTGCCGGCCGCGGTCCTTGCTGCCTTAAGTCGGGTCGGTGTCATGTCATTTGGCGGCGCAAAAATACGCATGAAAGTGCGCCAGCAGCGCGGGCTATTGTTCGTTTTTGCCTTGAGTGACAAGGTATTGGCGCGCCTGACCGACAGGGAATTGATGGTGGCGCGCTTGTTCAGTCAAGGACTATCCTACAAAGAAGTCGCTCGGCGCATGCAAATTGCGCCCGCAACCGCGCGCAATTTCATCCAGAAAATCTATGTAAAACTCGGTGTTCGTGGCAAAGGAGAACTTGCCATCTTGATTGGCCACATCTGACCTGCCTCGCTCATAGTTGCCACGCCCGCATGATGCATCTGCATCATTTACGGGAATACAGGCGAACTGTCAAACTGAAAGCACTACTTGCGTTCGACAAGCAGGACTGTCCTGGCTTTTGGTGAGCGACGTTCAGCATGAAGTACAACGAGCGAAAAATGAAAGACAGACGGCTTCTGATCGCGGTAGCGCTGGGCGCAACGAGACGAGCCGTGACGAATATTGTCGTCCCAGCTCCGATTCAAACCTTAACTCACGGAAGAAATACGCCGAGAACGAGAAAATGAATCAACACAAGCCGAACGACTTGAAGCCGCATCCTGTCCGGGCCTGCTTCCTGGGTTATTCAGTACATCAATATTTTTTAGATTGCTACTAACATGAAACATTCAACTTTACGAATTTGTTCCTTTGTTTTTTTACTGGGCGCTCTCGCTTCATGCGGGGGCGGCAGCAATTCAGAAAAATCAAGTCAAGTCATCCCATCAGACGTGACCATATATGGCTCCTGCGGGAACACTCCCAATTATAAGAATGAAATTCTTATCAGCCGCTGGAAGCGCTTCCCGATTACGTTGTATGTCGACCTAAGCAATGCCCCAGGTGTGGATATTGGAAACAATAGATCTATCTACCGGAACGCAATTCTTTATAGCGCCAACAATTGGTCGAGTGCCGGGAATGGAATTGGAGCTATTATTCTCGTGTCAACGCCTGACGCGGACATCGTAGTGAGATTTGGTAGTACGCCAACCGCGGACTCTTTCGGTTCTACTAGTGTTGTATTCGATGGTAACTATAAAAAGAAGGCAACAATAAACCTGAATTTGCAAAAATTTAGCACCCTTTCGCAAACAATATACTTGGATTATTGGCTGAAAATAACTACGACTCACGAAATGGGGCATGTGCTCATGGCATATGGCCACCCAGTTTCAACGAGAAATAGTGTGATGTTTCAGGGGTCATCCATCGAAGGTCCAACATTGGAGGATCTTAATACGATACGAGAGGCCTATTGTCGGGTAGACTCCCAAAGCTACCCTAATCCGTAAGCAGCCTAACGAACTCGTTTCCATCTGCCCACCGCGTTAGGGTCTAATTTCGTACGATAGCGAAGAAAACTGTTAGCTCAGCGATGGCGTGCTGATCGACGACTGCCGGAAGATTTCCCAGCGGCTACTCAGTGATTAGCTAGTAGCCGAGCTGGATGCTTTTACGGCCATTGCCGATGAACGCGATTTTGAGGTCGTAACCGAGCACATTCGCAAAGCTATCGAGAAGTACAAGCTAGAGGACGCTTTGGACCGGCTTCACGCCTTCGTAAATAAATTTATTCGGATCAAGTGTTTGAAGCACGGAATTCAAGAATGCGGCAGTCATTGATCTGTGTACCAGGAAGACAAGTGCACAAGCAATTGCTCAAAAACTAGCAGTATGCAGGCCGACGTTGTATAACTGGAAGAATCAATTACTCGGTCGTGAGGCAGCCCCATCAATGAGACACCAGAACGATTCAAAGCCAGTTCCTGAGCAAACAGAGCTGCAGCGGCAAGTCGAGTCGCTTCAGCGGGACATCCGGCGATTACAGCTAGAACACCAACTCTTGAAGAAGGCCAATGAACTGTTAAAAAAAAGCCTGGGCGTCGATCTGCAGATCCTGAGCAACCGGGAGAAGACGCTGCTGGTTGATGCCCTGAAGCAAACCTATTCGCTGTCAGAACTTCTGGTCGAACTTGATCTCGCGCGCAGCTCCTACTTTTATCATCGAATCCGACTCCGAGGCGCTGACAAGTATGCTGATGTGCGTCTCGCCATCACCGAAGTGTTCGAGTGCAATCATCGTTGCTACGGTTATCGATGGATGCGTGCTGCACTTGGCAGGCGCCAGATATTTATCTCGGAGAAAGTCGTACAACGTTTGATGAAGCAGGAATGTCTGGTCGTCACCGCTAACAGAAGGCGTCGGTATGGATCCTATCTGGGCGAAATCAGCCCAGCGCCGGAGAATCTCATCAATCGGGACTTCCAGGCTGCCACCCCAAATGAGAAATGGCTTACCGACATCACGGAGTTCCAGATTCCGGCTGGGAAAGTGTATTTATCGCCAATAATCGATTGCTTTGATGGCTTGGTGATCAGCTGATCTATCGGTACACGTCCAGATGCAGATCTGGTGAATACGATGTTAGATGCTGCCATTGAAACGGTAGAAAACGGCGGAGACCGACCTATCGTTCACTCTGATCGTGGCGCCCACTATCGCTGGCCTGGGTGGCTCTCAATGATACACAACGCAAAGCTGATTCGTTCAAGTAGTTGATTCCTACATTCGCTAGTATAACGAAAAACGCATTAAAATATCCCTTGGCTCACTCAGTCCCCTCGAATACCGAAAAAGCCTCGGATTTACGGCATAAACCAGTCCAAGTTTTACGCCGCACCTCCACTTTGCTGGATAATTTGCATCTATTGTGACCCACGTTTAGCACACAATCCTACTTATCTTAATGAGCAGGGAGCAGGAGTGATTGACGTGGCATTACTAGGTATTATTCGACGCTGGCACATTCGTGACCAGATTCCATTACGGGAGATCACCAGACGAATTGGCATCTCTCGCAACACTGTCCGGCGCTATCTGCGCGACGCTATCTGCGCTCTGAAGTCACAGAGCCAGCCTATGCGGAGCGACAAACAACCAGTCCCATCGACAAATATGCATTGCAGCTTTCAAGCTGGCTTAAAACCGAAGCGGGTAAAAATCGCAAGCAGCGACGAAGCTTAAAGCAGCTCCATCTCGATCTGAAAGAACTGGGATTTGAAGGGTCGCATGACCGGGTGGTAGCCTTCGCCAGGAAGTGGAAGGTGGATCAAACTGACACGGTCAATTCAGCTAGCAAACGCACAAACCAAACCAAAAAGGTGATGGCGACCAAGCCCTTGGCACCAAAAGCCATCCAACTCAATTCCAGCCATTTCGCGCGGTAATCGTTGCGGTCGCGGTTGATGGTCAGGTGTATGCAAACGCGCAGGCATACAGGTAGCGTATTGTGCGGAACAATTTGAAAACAATGGGTCGCCCATCTCCACCATTGTCAAGGGTGTCAAGGCAAATATGTTCTTGTAACACGCAGTAACAACAAAAAGAAGAATTAATTATTTAACATTGTTATTGAGCATTAACAAATTCAACGCAGTTTCAATAGTTTTCATAAAAACATTAAATCCGTTAAACCTCGTGGAAATTTCTGTTTTGCCATTCATTTTTGAAATAAATAAAATCATTCAAAATTTTTTGAAGAAATCGCTAAACATTTTTTGAATTCCGTGGATGCCTTGCATATATAGGTAATGGTGCAGTTAATTCGTTATGTATTTGCCAATTTAAATTTCTATTGAGCAATGTCGACGGATTGATATTTACGAAAAGTAAAGGGTTAGCAAAATGGTCGGAATAGTAAATGGTCAGGGTTTGGGCGCGAATTTGAATGCATTGAATTTGCTAGGACAAAGAAATCAGTTGGGTCAATCTCAGGTAGGGCGAAACGGGCAGCGAGTCTATGTCAATGGCAAAAATGGCAATTTGATTGTTCAGAACCAGGATCTGCAATTATTCGATCATGGCCTCGATCTTGGTGTTTTGCGCACCTACAATAGTAACGGCCAATTTACAGACGACAATGGTGATAACTGGCTGACAGGATTTTATGCCAAACGCATCGATGTGATCGGCCAGATTGGCGTAGCGGGCAGCAGCGTTGTCAAGACCGATGCCGATGGCTCGCAAGTCACCTTCCATTGGGACGATGCCCTGCAAAAATATACCGGTCAAAAGGAAGGGGAAGTTAAAAGCACCCTCAGCATTGATGGCGCTCAACTCGTTTGGAGTCAGGGCGACAGCGGTCTATCAGAATCCTATGACATCACAGGCGGGCGTTTATTAGCCACCATTGACCAGCTCGGCTATCGCGTCAGCTATGAATACAATGCCAATGGCTTACTCTCCAAGGCAACGGCAGACAATGGTGTATCCACCAGCTACCAATATGACGGCAACAACCTCACTGCAGTTGTTACCCATTATCAAGATCAGGCCGGACAATGGCATGATCAAAGCACCGTACATTATGTCTACGACACACAAAATCGCCTGTCTGCCGTAACGCTGACAATCGCACCAGCAGAGCAGGGCGGTACGGAAAGTGTCTATAGCACCCGTTACACCTATGACGGAAACAGCAAGCGTCTTTCCAACATCACACAAGATGACGGGACACAACTCGCCTTCGCCTATAAGCAAATCGCGGGTGATTATCGTGTGACGCAAATTGAAGATGCACAACACAATATCACCCGTTTTGCCTATGATTTTGGGAACGGCATCACCACCGTCGACGATGCTTTACACCACAGCACCGTGTTGACCTACGGATCCAATGGTAAATTGATCGCCATTGATCAGCCACTGTCTGATCTGTCTGTCTCCCACACCGACTTGCATTACGATGCTAACGGCAATTTGCTCAGTGTTGCTGGCGACAACGGTCATGTCGATGAAATGACCTATGACGATCAAGGCAATCAAACATCCAGTCGCGATGCCAACGGCAACACCGTTGCCCGCGCCTACGACAGTTTTGGACAACTGCGTAGCGAGACAATTTACCTGACAGCGGATGCCGATGGGGCGGGTCCGGCATTACCTGCCGATGGTAGCGTCACGCGTTATTATTACCAGCCGGCTCCTTCTGGCCGTGGCGAATTGCTCAGATTTATTGTCAGTGCCGAAGGGCGCATCACCGAATACCGCTACAATGCCCAGGGCCAGCGCATTACTGCCCTGGCCTATACCGGCCAGTCGCTCGATGCCATCAGCCTTACCGGCAATGAAACCGCCGACACCATCAATACCTTAGTACAAAACCTGGTCCATAACAAAGATGGTCAGGCGCAGTCCAGGACTGATATTTTGCGTACCGACATGAGCTACGACGCCCATGGTCAATTGACCAGTGTCATCCGCTTTGTCAAAGTCCTGGTGGATCCCACCTTCAGTGGCGCGACAGAAGGTCAGGCCGAAACCCGCTACGTCTATGACCAGAACGGTCACCTTCTCTCAAAACTGGATGTGACCACTACAGTACAAACCACCTATGCCTATGATGGTTTAGGTCGTGTGCTCAGCGTTACCGAAGGTAATCAGGCTACTGCAATCAATCAGTATGACGATGCCGCCAGACGCGTCACAGTCACGGATGCAGCGGGCATCAAAACCGTCAATATTTACGACAACCTTGGCCATCTCGTGACATCGGCAACCGACGGTGCTGCCGCTGTCGCCAGTTATCACTACGATGTCACAGGACAGGTCACGTCCTACCAGGATAAAAGTGGTTTAAAAGCCTGGAAATTCTACGATGATGCTGGGCATAACATTGCCACCATCGACAGTGCTGGCAAGCTCACGGAATTCACCTATAACAAAGCGGGCAACCTGACCAAAATCCATCTGTACGCCTCAGCACTTGATGTGGCTACCTTGACCGACTCAAATGGGGAGCCAAAGAACCTGCAACTTGCAGATATAAGGCCGGTATCAACAGCAGGTGACAGCTCCACATGGCAAGTGTTGGATGACGCTGGCCGTCTGGTATACCAGATCGGCAGCAATGGTGCAGTCACAGAGAATCGTTATGACGGCGCTTCACAACTGACTGAACTTATTCACTATTTCACGCCAATTGATACCAGTCAGTTGGGTGACAGCCCCATTGCCGCAGACATCGCCTTGGTCAAAGATAATGCCAAGGATAGTCGCACGCGTAATTTCTATGATCGCGACGGTTTGTTGCTGGCGACACTCGACACCAACGGCGTATTGACACAATCACTGTACGATGGTGCCAAACAAATTATTGAAAAACGCGTTTACGCCCAAAAAGTCAGTGTTGAACTGAGAACAGAAGGCACGCTTGCCCAATTGACTGATGGCCTTAAAAACGCAGGTGACGTCCGTACACTTTACACTTACGACGGCAAAGGTGAGTCGGTTTCCCAGCAGGCGATGACGGGTTATGCCGATGTGATTTTACCTGGTGTGCACGACATTGAAGGCAGCATCGTCCAGCCTGGCGAACAGGACAGTTATCAGTTTGTCGTTAAAGAACGGTCGCGCTTCTTCTTTGATGGTGTGCAGGGCGACCAAATTCAGTGGCAACTTGATGATGGTGTCAAAAGCCTGTTTTCAGGAAAAGGTCTTGAAGACAGTAGTGACAATTTCCTTGATCTCAATGCTGGCACCTATTACCTGACGGTCAATGCCAAGGACGGCAAGACAGGAAATTACCATTTCCGCTTGCTGGGTGAAGAAGCTGCTATTCCCCTGCAGGCTAATGTGGAAATCAGTGGAGAAATAAACCCGTCCACACTGGCTACCCTGTATGCGATTGATGTGCAAGCCGGCGATAGGCTCTATTTTGCGCATGCTGGCGGATCCAATTGGAACTGGCGTATCTTCGGTGCGGACGCCGCAATCGTTTCTGCGGGCGCTTATTGGGAGGATAGCAATGCAGTCGTTGCCAGCACGACCGGTAAATATCTGATCAGCATAGAAGCTTCGTCGCCAAGCAACGCGATACCGTTTTCATTTAAATTGTATAAGCAAACTCCGCCTGCTGTCGCAGGGGTTTTGGGGCAAGCCTATCACGTAGATTTGCCAACTCCGGGCGCTGCTGTCAATTATGATTTCGATGTGGCGCAAAGCGGTTGGCTCAAATGGGATCAAATCTCCAATGTTGACAATGTCAACTGGCGCTTGCTTGATGCTAAAGGGCAGGTCGTCTCAGGCTGGACATCCGGGCGTGATGAAAACGACTTGCCACCCACGGCGGTAATGCCAGGGCGTTATCATCTCGAATTTTCTACAACAGGTCGTGCGACCAGCGCCTTTGATTTCAAACTTTTGTCCGTTGCAGAATCCGCGCCTGCCAATGTCACTAGTGGACAAACTATTGCAGTAGGTTCATCTTCTGGCAGAGAAGATAATGTCTATAAATTGCATGCTGAGGCAAATTCGAATTTGAGTTTCAGCGCCCAGTTCGACCAGCCAAATGCCGTTGCGCATTACCAGGTAACAGACCGTACAGGCCACATCGTTAAAGCGGGCGAGTTAGGAAATTCCGAGTACGCTACGATTGTATTACCTCAAACCGGTGATTATTACCTATGGCTTGGCGGCTCAATACGAAACAATGCGGGCTTCTCCGGAAATCTGGTAGTCCAAAACTGGACAAATGTCGCGCATGCCAATGGTTCGCTGAGTAATGCAGCACCAAACAATCTGGCTGGAACAATGCTAGCACCAGGACAGATCACAAAAAATAGTTTCCATCTGTCCGAGTCCGGCACCTGGTTGTTTGAAACGACTAAGGGCTTAAGTGACGGGCAATGGCAATTAATTGGGCCAAATGGAACCGTCATCGACTGGCACTCCCTAAATACGACGCCCGGCGCTGATGCAATTCCCGTCTATCTGGTCGCCGGCGACTATGAACTCGTCGCCCGTGCTGGCAATGCTATAGGCAATTACGCAATCAACGCAATATCTGTGCAGACTGCCCGGCCGCTGGCCAATAATATCAGTGCTGACCTCCCTAGCTTGGCTGTCGGCGAATCGGCTTTGTATCGTCTCGCTTCTACGCCAGAAGACCAATTCCACTATACTCTCAACGCCCAAAATGGTGATTTCAGTGTCCAGGCTATTGATGCTTATGGCCGTATTGCGTTCAATGGCAGCACGGCTGTAACTGGGGACTTCAATCAAACCAAGGCGCAAGGGGATATTTTTGTACGCGTCACACGTGTAGTCGCAGGCCAGGACAATATCCTGTTCACCACTGTGCGCACGCCAGTAGGCGCGGACACTGTTGCAGCAGGCACGCCTATTACCATAGGCCAAACTGTCACCACAGGTGCTGTCAGCAGCGATGCGACTTACAGTTTTGATCTGGCGCAGGATGGCTTGCTATTTGTTGATTATCCACCAGGGGTAATCAATGCTGTAAAAATAGCCAGTGCGATCAAGGAAACTTATATTTACGGTACCTCGTCATTCGGTTGGGTGCCTGCCGGGCATTATCAGATCAGTTTCTTGCAACCTGGCAAAGAGTTTTCTTTTACGGTTAAAACTGCCATTGCGGCAGACCCAGTGGCCGCCAATCAACATGTCACGTCAGCATTTTCAGATCAACAAAATGTAGAACTTTTCCGCATGGATGCCCTGGCAAGCGTCAACTACCAGCTCGCGTCATCAATCTCGAGTGGGCAGACCTATGCGATTTTTGATAGCTATGGCAATCAACTGGACACGGGATCGTTTTCTAATCTGCAAAAACAAAACTGGTCTGTCAGCACTTCGCAAACCTGCTATGTAGCTGTGACCAGAAATGGTGCGACCAGCACAGGCGCAGAAGGCATTGATTTTACTGTCGCTGAATCAGTCAATCTTGGTACCCTGTCCACGATACCGTTAATTGCTGGCACCGAACTTCATCTGGGTACTTTGGCTGCTTCACAAACCATTGCGCTCAAACTTGATGTGACGCCGCTGGATGTAGCAAACTTCCGCGTCCATTCTTCTGATAGTCAGCATGCTTACACCGTTCATGCCTATGACAGAAGCGGATACAAGCTCAATGTGGTGACACACAGGGATGATGCCACTGGTGATCAGTTATTTGATGTCACGCAAAGCAATATCACTGGCCCGGCTACGCTTGTATTTACGAATACTGCTGATGCCAGCACGCAATCAGCGCTGACTGTGAACGCACAAGTAACAGCCATCGCACCAGCAGCGCAGGAACAAGGCCAGATCAATCTTAATGAATGGGTGGTGCCGAATATTGATGCCGATAATGGACGTTATTCTGCCAACTATGGCCTGAGTATTGCTGAAGATGGATTGATTTTTGCTGATACACAGACAAATGGCGTCTTTTTCCGTGACCATCCAGGATTGCGTCTATCTACGCCGGACGGGAATCAACTGATTTCTTCCGATTTTGGTGAGGGATTTGTCTTCAAGGCTTTGGCGGGCGAATACAATCTGAGCGTATTTCAGCGTCGAGATACCTTCAATCATATCCGTATCCAAAACTCGAGTACGGCATCGGTTTTGGCAAAAGGCGTTCTGACGAGTATTCATTCAACTGACATAAATACTGATGCTCTGTTTTATCAGGATTTGAAAGCAGGTGATGTTTGGAGTTTCCAGTCAGATGATTCGACAAGTTTTGACTTGTATTCCCTGGATGGCAATCTTGTTGCAAGCTGGCCAAATTGGGGTAAAAACACCGCCACGATCAATAAAGATGGCCGCTATATCTTGCATGTGCGCAGTGATACCTTTGATGTCAATCTGACCGCTAGTGTAGTAAGCCAGCCTCTGCCGCTGCCACAGGAAAACATCGTGCTTGCCGATAACCTGGCCAACGCCATCAATAAAACATTTACTGCTGCCGGCCAGGAAGCAGAAGTGACATTTGATCTTGCTCAGAGTGGGCTATGGTCCTGGTCAACCCTTGCTGCTGATGCTCCTGTCAGCGCGACATTGGTTGGCCCCAATGGTAAAAAAATCGATATTGCTGACCTGAGCACTGACCTTGCTACATTTGCCAACATGGCGTATCTGGAAAAAGGGCATTACACACTCAAATTCGTCAACAACGGCGGCCCGACCACATCATTGTCTGTCCGACTGGCGTCCTTGGCTGGTGCGCCAGCAATCAACAATAATGTCGCCACCGAATTGCAACAGCTACAAGTTGGCGAAACTGCCTGGTATCGCGTTGCGGAAACGGCCGGTAGCACGGTGTCGGCAGGCTTGTCTAAAGATGGAGTGCATTTTGCAGCCAGCAGTGATTTTGAGTTGCGTGCCTTTGACAAGTTGACCGGATTTGGAGCAGCTACTTTATTGGCCGATGGTATTTTACCGAACAGCGTTTCAAAGACAATGGCTGCAGATGGCAACTTGTATGTCATGGTACGCCGTGCCGCTAATACGGGCGAAGATGCGAAATTGCTAGTATCGAGTCAGCCTGCATCGGGTTCCAGTGCGAATGCCACGCCTGTTGACGTTAATACGCTCGCAGTCTCGCCCTTGCCACATCAAAGCTATAACTTTGATGTGGCAACTGAGGGTTGGGTTGCACTTGAATGGCAGGAAGGGAACTACCAGGACTGGACATTGACAGGGCCACGTGGTGTGGAGGCCAATGGTCATATTGGTGAACAATTCTTAGGCAGTTTGAACGGGTATGGCTCAGTCCAGGGAAATTGGAAAATGCCAGTCCAATGGTTGCCAGCTGGGCATTACCAACTGAGCTTAAGCCATGGTAGTGGTAATGCACGGTTTAAGCTGGTTAATGCAGATCAGGCGCAGCAAATCCTGCCAGGTGACAAGATTGTTGTCGATATGGCTTCCGATCAAAATTATGCCGTGTTTGGCATCGATCTGAGTGCCAAGGGTGAAACTCAGCTGACCGGTCTGGCTGATGCGTCGCTGGGTAACTATTTCCGTTTATATGATGCTACTGGTGTAAAAGTGTGGGAAGGAGATCCTTCCAAAAATGAAGGGCTGCAATTCACGCCAGCACATAGCGGTCACTATACTTTACTCGTAGAGCGTAATGCTTTTGATACGGTAGGCGGTACGGCACTTCGATTTATGGTGAACCAACAATCGAGTGTGGCTACGCCCTTGCCTTTAGGGCAAATAGTTCAGAATCAGTTTCTGCATAATTACCAAGTCTATCGCTATTCTTTCACAGCAGATACGGCATCTGAATTCACCCTGTCTGATTTAATGAATGCGGATCGAAATGGCATAAGTTTAAATTTAATCGATGCATTCGGTAACGCTATACCTCGCCTGAATTCAGGTGCAGGGAACGACGGACAATATGCGTTTAGTATTGCTGCTGGTACCTATACTTTGCAAGTATTCAATCATGAGGGAAATAATTGGCCCGTCGCTTTTTCGTTTAACACCAAGTTGTTGCAAAATAAAGATGAAATCAAGTCTGGTGATACCACCAATGTCAACTGGGCAAATGGTGTTCCGGATAAAGTGATTAATATTGCTGGCGAAGCTGGCAAGACCTATTGGCTGGATGCGATCACGCCGTTTCCATATAATTTAGATATTTTTTACAAGGTAGTTGATTCAAACGGATTGGCTTTTTCCAGTGGGTCCATCAGGCACTACACACGCAATTACAATGATGCTCCGGAAACTGGTATTGCCTTTACTGCCCCCCAAAAAGGCACTTACAGCGTACAGATGTTTGCCAATAGTGGCCAATTGAATGGCAATATGACCTTTGCCCTTACTGAAGGTCAAATCAAACAAGAAAACTACGTCCTGGGCAGCACAATCAATGCGTCTCTCAATATTCCTGCTGACCAGCAAAGCTACAATTTTACGCTGACAGAACCTGCTTTTGTCTGGCTCAATGTATCGGGTGGTGCTTATAACGTCAGATTGAACAGAACAGACATCGCGTCCACAATTTTAGCTTCTAACAATAATAATTCCTTTGCGCAAAGTGGACTCTATCACCTGGCCGCTGGAAGTTATGGCTTTACATTTAACCCTGCTCAGGATGCGCCGGGTACTTTCCATTTAGCGTCGAC
This sequence comes from Undibacterium sp. TJN19, assembly GCF_049339485.1. Taxonomy (NCBI): domain Bacteria; kingdom Pseudomonadati; phylum Pseudomonadota; class Betaproteobacteria; order Burkholderiales; family Oxalobacteraceae; genus Undibacterium; species Undibacterium sp. TJN19. The sequence goes on along the minus strand of NZ_JBMPPL010000009.1, from coordinate 30,751 downwards.
TCTGGTCAGTGATTTGCCGGCGTTGACCCTTGGTGTTACTACACCTGTTACCGTCGACCAAAGCCGCCAGCAAAGCATCTGGCGTGTGCACGGCAGTGCAGGCCAAAAGTTATTGATCGATGCCCGTCTGCTGGGCGGAGCAAGGAACGGTCAACGCTGGGACTTGTATGACACCAACGGCGTTTCCATTGCCAATGGAACCCAGTATCAAAACGGTGATCAGTCGCAGGGTGTCACTCTGCCTGCAAATGGCGATTATGTGTTTGTACTTGGCGGCGCAAGTTCTGCTGACGAAACTGCGCGTAACAGCTCAGTCTATATCGGTGTCGTCGCCGAGCCTGTCACTGACATCCATATTGGCGATCAGATCAATGCCGCCATCACCAACCCTGGCAACATTAATCATTACCACTTCACGCTTGATCACGACAGCACTGTTGTAATTGATGCAATGGGAGGCGCGGCCTACCTGTCTTTGACTGGTCCGCAAGGCAATCTGCTGGATTTGCCCCTCGCTGACAAGTCTGGCTACGCCCTGAAGACACTCAGTGCTGGCAGTTACACCATCAATGTAGGTGCCGCAGGCGCAGCCACAGGCAATTTTGGATTCAAACTGCTGTCCTTGGTCGGTGCCGCAACGGCCCAGGCGACACCGTTGACCCTCAGTGCAGACCTTGGCGCAGGTCGTAGTCTTGGAATATTCAAACTCGATATCCAGCCTGGTCGTCAATACAATCTCGATTTCACTAGCCCAGTTGGCAATCAGGACGCGCTCCATTACGTCGTTGTTGACCAGTCAGGTCGCACTATCAGTGATGGCTGGACAAACACGGATTCCGTCAGTTTTACCACACCAGCAACAGGTGGCGTCTACCTCCTTGCCAAACAGTCCAGCGATTCCAATGTTCTACAGCACATTGAGGTGAAACTCAGGCAACCAGCTTCTGCGGCGGCTGAACTGGTCTGGAACCAGCCGATATCTGTCCCGATGGCAAGTCGCCAGGATCAATATAGTTATCACTTCCATCTGGATACAGCAGGTTGGGTGCAGTTGCGTGATATCAGCGTGAACTCCCCATATACCACCGTCCAAATTGTGACGCCCAATGGCAATGTCGTCGCAGACCGCACGAAGCCCGATGCTTTCCTCGATGCCGGTGACTATGTTGTCCGTGTCACCAACAATGTAGACAATGCAGAAGGTACGGCACAATTTACTGTAGCTTCCTTGCCAGCCATGCACAACCTGGAAAGACAGGGCGGCATCGCACAAACATTAAGCATGCCTTCAGGAAGCGATACCCAGTCTGTCTGGTCAATCAAGGCACGCAATGGCGATCATATCCATCTGTCCGCTCAACAATGGGCGGGCAGTGGTAGCGTCGAGATAAGAAACAATTCGGGTGCGGTTGTGGCGAGCTGGAATCCTGCCAATGGTGATACTGATATCACCGCAGGCGATGGTGGCGTATTTTTGCTCAAGGTACAACGTGACAGCTTGTCGAATGTCGCTTCGAATGCCTATTCCTTTACCGCAACGGTCGGTGAAGTGGATGTACCGCAAGCCGTCACTTCGGTCTTTAGCGCCTCGGGCTATATCAATGGTGGCGAAACGCAAAGCTTTCCGTTTGAAATCAGCGAATCTGGTTTGTGGTACCTGGATCGCAATGTCAAACCTGATGCCTATGCCGCTTACCAAAGTGCGCAGATTATCGACGTCAATGGTGTCAGCTTCAAAGCCAATAGCTATGGCGAAGCGCAATTCCTCAAAGCAGGTCGCTATACCTTAAACATCGCGCAAAGCTATTACCCAAGCACTTACGATTTTACACTGCGTAATTTGAATGATAGCCAGGTACCTGGTTTGCAACTCGAACAGTCAGTCACGGCGGCCCTGAGTAGTTACTCAGCGCTAGTTTATAAAATCGATGCAGTCGCTGGCAATAAACTCAATCTCAATGTTCAGGGAGGAACCGGCAACTACAGCACCAGAAACTGGCGTTTGCTCAATCAGTTTGGCCAGTTGCTGCAACAAGGCAAGGTCAGTCAGGATGGCCCTGCCTATGAAGTCAGCGATACAGCCCCGGTTTATTTGGTATTGGATAATTCGGGCAACACCAGCAACATCAACAATAGCAGCATTTCATTCCAACTGACCCAGGTTAACAACAGCGCTGTCCGCAACATCAGTCTGGGACAGACCGTAACGGGCACGCTCCCTGCTGGGCAGCATAGCCGTTCATTCAGTTTGACCCTGGATCAGACGAAACTGGTACAGTTCGATCGTTTGAACATGGTTACCAGCGCGGGGGTTAGCTGGCGCTTGGATGGTTCCTATAACGAAGGTAATCTGGCTAACCAGGAACTACCAAAAACAGATGGCTATGATACCGGTGCACGTGAATTCAATTTAAAGCCAGGCACCTACACCCTGACCGTTTATGGCAATGAAAATGCGACGACCGAATTTGGTTTTCGTCTGCTTGATGCCGCTGCCGCGATCCCTCTGGTGAATGCACAAATTGTGGAAGGGCGCTTATTGTCAACGGGTGAAACCACCAGTTACAGCATCAACGCGCAAGCCGGTGACAGCATCTATCTTGATTTCCGTGACCTGGCACAACGTAGCTACGTGTACGAACCAGAAAAGGGTGGCTGGCATTTCAACTACACGGCCAATGTCCGAGTGGTTGATCCCTATGGGCGACAGGTCGCTTATGGAGACCTCAATGACGTGGCGCTGGTTGCCACCGTCTCAGGCAAATACACCATCGATGTCGAAGACCGCGAACGAACCGATGCGTCTGTCCCCTACACCCTGGCAGTATTCGTTAACCCAAAAACTAATCCACGCATCATTGACCTCGATAATACTGCCACAGCAGGTATCGATCTGACGATTCAGAATGTCAATGTCATCCCTGTAGTTGCCGACACGCCGCTGCAATCTGGTTCCGAAATCCGCATTAACTGGCAAACTGTTAATAAGGGTTCCAAACCGACGATCGGTGACTTTAACGAACGCGTGGTCGTTCGTAATACCCATACCGGCGATATCATTTTGCAGGCAAACCTGCCTTATTTGGAATCGCAAGATAGCGGTCCCATAGCAGCAGGCGCCTCCATCAGCAGAACTGCAACCCTGCGTTTGCCAGTTGGGACTGTCGGCGCAGGTGATCTCGAAGTCACCATAGAAACCAATGCCGATAATACCCAGAACGAAATAGGAAACGCTGCACAAAATAATCTAGCGACCGCTCGATTCAGTAGCGGCCTGGCACCGTACCCGAATTTACAAGTGAGTGATATAAAAATGTCACCTGCGTCAAATTGGCAGGCTGGTGACCAGGTTAGTATCGCATGGATCACCGCCAACGCTGGCAATGCAGCAGCAACTGGCGCCTGGGCAGAACGGGTTGAACTGATCAATCTGACGACAGGTGCCACCGTGGCTGACCTGACCCAAAGCTTTACAAGTCAGAATCTGGCGAGTGGCAGCAATGTTACGCGTAGTGCCAACATCGTCTGGCCAAGCGGTATCAATGCTATCGGCAGTTTCCGTTTGCGCGTCATCGTTGATGCCAACGCGCAGGTAGCAGAGTATGATGCATCCGGTGCGCTGGAAAGCGACAACGTCGGTGAGCAGGCATTCGGTGTTGGGCCGGATTTGCAGGTACGCAATGTCGGAGTTCTGGAAACCGGCATCAAAGATGGGGATCTCGTCACTATCGTGTGGGAAGATGTCAATCATGGTGCTGTTGCGGCACCGGCTGATTATCAAGACCGCGTCGTTGTACGTCAGCGCAATCTTGATGGCTCCCTCGGCACTATTATTCTCGATACGGCGATTGGTTTCCCTGAAGATGCTGGTCAGGTGCTTGCCTCCGGTGCTGCCCGTGTCCGCTCTGTCAAAGTGGCTTTGCCAAAAGGCGCTACTGGCAGCGGCCAATTTGATGTCAGCATCGTTGCCGACAGCAATACTTCAGGCGCTGGCAGCATCTTTGAAACCAATTTGCTTGGCAATGCCGAAACCAACAACACCGCTAGCAGCCAGTTCAGCGCATCGTCCCATGACTATGCCAACCTAAACGTCAGCAGCTTTACCATACCGGCTAACATCAGTTCAGGTGATGATGTTGTCATCACCTGGGTGGTCAACAATTCCGGTACTGCACCGGCTTCCGGCTCCTGGACAGATCGTCTGATATTAACCAGCGATGGCACCATCGGCAACACCGATGATATCGTGCTGGCCAACGTCAAATACACCGCTGCACTCGCCATCAATGGCACTTATACCCAATCAGCAACCGTCCATATTCCTGCGCGCATGGTCGGGAACTATCGTTTTGCTGTCGTCACCGACGTCAATCGCGCTGTAATAGAACCTGATACCCGGGCCGACAACATCCGTTTGTCTGGTGTGGTGGCTATTGCACCAACGTATACTGATTTGGTGCCGGCGATTATCATGGTGCCTGCCCAGGCATATGCTGGCCGCGATGCCCACATCGAATGGCATGTTGAAAACAAAGGTAATCTGGCGACAGATGTAAGCCGCTGGGTTGACCAGATTTACCTTTCATCCACCCCGGCTATTGGGGTAGATGCCGTACTGCTTGGTTCCCTTACTCACGTTGGCGCGGTCAGTATCGGTGGTGCCTACACCGGTGCACTTGATGTCAGCTTACCTGCTGCAATGACAGGCTCTTATTATTTCGTCGTTAAAACCGATGGCTTTGGTAATTCTTACGAAGCCGGTAATACAGCCAATAATATCGTTGCCACGCAAGGTCAAACCACCATCCTGGCGCAACCAAAGCCCAATCTCATCGTCAATGCCGTTACGACAGACCAGACCTGGAAAGTTGGCGACACTGTGCAAGTCAGCTACACCGTTAAAAACACAGGTAATGACAATGCCGACAGCTGGACGCAAGAACAATTGCGCCTCGTCAATATCGATGGCCCGGCGCAGTATATGACTGTTGCCACTTCTCCTGGTACCTCCAGAAAATTATTACCTGGCGATGTCTTCTCCAACCAGATCAGTTTCAAAGTGCCCGACTTGCCAGCCGGCCAGTGGCGACTCGAAGTCATTGCGGATGCGTCAAATTACATTTCTGAACTCAATGAGTCCGACAACATAGGCAGCACCATCGTACGGCTTGTCAGCCCCGATCTGGCGGTTGACTCGCTGACGGTAAGCGATAAGCTCAAAGGCGGCGATACGGCTTCCCTGAGCTGGGTTACCCACAACAACGGTAGTGCGGATGCGCTTAATGTTCGTGATGTGGTCTACCTGTCGCGAGACGGCATACTCAGTGCTGACGATATTAAATTAGGGGAAGTCGTTCACGGTAGTATCGCTTCCGGCGCTGTCGCCAATGTGTCCCTGTCCGTGCAATTGCCGGTAGACAGCAGTGGACAATATCGACTCATCGTTGTCACCAATCCTGACAATACCGTGGATGAAAATGGTCACCGCGACAATAATCAAACCGACGCCGGCATCATTGTTGCGCAAGATACCTATGCTGACCTGGCTGTGCAATCCATCACTAATCCTTCGCTGGTGATTGGCGAGCAGCAAAACATCAGCGTCAGCTATGTTGTCACCAATCAGGGTACGGGTGCGGGTCGCACCGGTTCATGGACCGACGTTGTCATTTATTCTAGTGATGATATTATTGGCAATAGCGACGATATCGTATTAGGCACTGTAGAACATCAAGGTGGCTTGCAGGTTGGCGACAGCTATACGGGCACGGTCACCTACCTGACCACCGATGGATTAAGCCGTCATGGCAATGTCTTCGTCAAGACCGACAAAGAGGGCAAGGTTTGGGAAAATAATCTGGAAAGTAACAACACGGTCAAATCAACGACCATGCTTGACGTCATGCCCAAGCCTTATGCCGATTTAAGGGTGGAATCCGTCACCACATCGACGCCGGTATTTAGTGGCCAGCCCTTGCAGCTAACCTGGTCAGTCGCCAATCGAGGTATCGGCATCACTGACCGATCAAACTGGTCAGACAGCATCTGGTTAAGCAGCAACCCGGACGGCAGCGGCACCCGTTATGAACTGGCATCCGCATCGCATCTGGGACAACTAGCCGTCGACGGCAGCTACACCCGTACATTAACGGTCAACGTACCTGATGGCATCAGCGGCAATTACTACGTCAACGTTAAAACCGAAGGTCCATTTGAATTTACTCATACCGACAACAATACCGGCACCAGCATAGCCATTCCCGTTCAGTTATCAGCCTCGCCTGACTTGGCCGTGACCAACATCAGCGTGCCACCCGGCGCGCTGGAAGGTAGCACCACAGAGTTGAGCTGGACAGTACAAAACCAGGGCAGTGCACCTGCCGGTGGTAAGTGGATAGATACCGTTGAACTGATCCCCATCACTGGTAATGGCAACATCATCTTGCTCGGTAACTTTACCTATACCCACGGTCTGGAAGCCGGTATCAGCTATACCAGAAAAGAAGAAATCCGCTTGCCGCTGCGCACTGAAGGCGCGTATCGTGTCCGCGTCACCACCAATAGCCTGCTTGGTAGCACCACAAATGGTGACCAGGTTTATGAATATGGATCAGCGCGTACCAATAACGTCAGCCTCTCTGGTAGCCAGATCCAGGTAGATCTGACCCCGCGCCCGGATTTGCATGTAGGGCAGATCAATATCGTTGGCGATATCAAAGCGGGCAATACCGCAGGCGTCAGCTTCAGCGTCACCAATACCGGCTCGGTTGCCACCTCCGGCAAATGGGTGGATGCCGTGTATTTGTCACTCGATGGCAAGCTCAATGGCAATTCCGTCCTGCTTGGACGCATTGATAATGCCCAGGCACTGATACCCGCTGACAGCTATGCCAGCCAGCTCGCCAGTTTCACGATACCTTTGCGTTACCGTGGTGATGCCTACATCATCGTTGCCGCCGATATCGACAACAACATTGAAGAATTCCCGAACGAAGCCAATAATATCGGCATCAAAAAAATCAATATTGAACCCGTACCTTTTGCCGACCTCGTCACCAGCAATGTCGTGACACCGGATCAGGCTACCTTTGGTGCCAACATTGATGTCAACTATAAAGTCAGCAATAAAGGCGAAGCCGCAACACGTGGTGACAACAGCAGCGTCAATGGATGGACAGATACTGTCTGGCTGACCCGCAGCAAAGGGAAACCATCGCCAAGCAAAGGCGACATCCTTCTGGGGCAAGTCAGCCACACCGGCTTGCTAGGCGTTGGTGAAGACTACCTGGGGCATTTGTCCGTGCGCTTGCCAGACGATATCGCGTCAGGACAATACAATATTACGGTATGGGCAGACACCTACAATGTCATTCCGCAAGATACCTTGGCGTCCAACGTCAACATGGATGATCCCACATCCACGCAAAGCGATAACTTCAAAGCGCGCCCCATCAATATTCTTGGCGTGACCAAACCCGATCTGACGGTTGCCTCGGTCAACTTCAACCCCACGATTGTGGCTGGTACGGATTTTAGTTTTAGCTACGCTGTCAAGAGCGTAGCCGGTTCTGTTAACGGCAGATGGAGCGACCGAGTCTGGCTCAGCGACAACGCTGACCTCAGTAAAGCCAAGGTCAAATGGCTGCTGGGTGAATACAAACAAGAACGTGCGCTTGGCAACGGCGAACAATATACCGTCAGCGACACCGTGCGGCTGGGCCCATCTGTTTCTGGTAGTTATGTGGTTGTCGAAACAGATACCGATACCTATCACCCTATCGATGAATTCGACGAAACCAACAATGCCTTAGCAGTAGCGGCCAATATCAGCAATGCGCCATCTGATCTGCAAGTGACATCCGTCGTCACCCAGCCAGAAAATGATTCTGGTGAGCTCACTCCCATTACCTGGACAGTCACCAACAAAGGTGCCGCAGTCTGGAGTGGTACGCAAGGATGGCTGGATGCTGTGTATGTCAGCACTAGTCCGAAGTTTGATCCCACGCACCTGACTCAAATCGGTTCCGTGGTTCATAAAAACGACGATGGCCTGGCAGCAGGGGCAAGTTATACAAGCACAGGCAATTTTGCTTTACCTGCTGGCATCAGCGGGCAATACTATATTTATGTCATCACCGACGCCATTAATAATGTTGGCGATGGTTTGATCTCGCAAAATTCTGGCGGTGCCACCCTCGAAGAACTGACCGGTGATCCAACCACCAATGCAAATGCGCGTGACCATTTGTACGTAGCTAGCGTATTTGAAGGTGTGAACAATAAGAACAACGTAGGTCAAGGCAGCCTGCATGTCACCTTTAAAGAGGCTGATTTGCAGGTCAGCGCATTTACCATTTCTGATCCGAACCCAAAAGCCGGTCAGACCATTACGGCTACCTGGACTGTCATCAATGCCGGTCAGCGCGCCACCAGGTTAACGAGCTGGTACGATGGCCTGTTCCTGTCACGTGATGATTCCATCGACGATACCGATTACCCAGTCGTCGACAATGGTAGTGAGATAGAGAAATTCTTCCGCATACGTGCCGCCAATATGCACGATGGATCTGGTAATCCGCGTTATTTGCAAGCAGGTGAATCGTATGTCAATTCAGTGACATTTACCCTGCCAACCTCGATCAGTGGCGACTTTCACCTGATTGTCAAGACCGATACCGATATCGCCCGTGATTCCAGTTCAACTCCAGCGCTTAGTTCCATCCGTGATGGTTTGCTGGTCGTTGACGTAAATGGTGCAGGCGGTGGTTCCATTGCCGAATTCAACAAAGAAGGCAATAACATTGCCAGCCTGGCCTTGCCAATTACAGCCGTCGCCTCACCCGACCTGGCGATCACGAAAATAGAAATTCCGCCATCCGTCGTGGCCGGGCAAGATTTTACGGTCAAATACCATGTTGTTAATCATGGGGGGGATACCCCACCTGATCAGGCAGGCTGGAATGACCTGATCTATCTCTCCAAAGACCGTAACCTGGATATCAAAACCGACAAGTACCTGGGCTTTGTCAGCCACAATGGCGGCTTGCTGGCATCCGGCTCCTACGATGCCAACCTCAGTTTCAAGGCGCCAGGCAATCTGGATGGCAGCTATTACGTCTTTGTTGTTACTGATCCTGACCGTTCCATGGGGGCGGGCAATAACACCGTACTGGAAACCAATAAAGACAATAACGTTGCCGCAGCTGACCAACCTTTATTGATCGTGACACCACCGCCTGCTGATTTGATCGTCACCGCAGTGACCCTGCCAGCGAGCGCACAAGTCGGCCAGAACGTTGAAATCAATTACACCGTCAACAATGCCTCCGACAATCCAGCCTATGGTAGCTGGACAGATTCCATCTACCTGTCTTCCGACAATCAGTGGGATCTGGGCGACATCCTTCTGGGTAAAGTGGAACACAATGGCGACCTGAATGGCCATCTGTCGTACGACGGCAAACTGATCGCCAATCTGCCGCCATTAAAAGATGGCCCATGGCGTGTGATTGTTCGTCCTGATATTTATAACCAGGTCTTCGAAGGCGCCATCAGCTATGATGCCAATGGTGCGCACCTGCCACCAGGCAAAGCCAATAACTTGCTTGCATCGGGCAATAGCCTCAATGTCACCGTACCAAGCCTGCCCCTGGCAACGCCTTATAACACCACGCTGTCGACCGGACAAAACCAGTTGTTCAAAGTCAGCGTGGCCGCAGGCCAGACCCTGCGTGTATTGCTCGATTCCAGCGCCAGCAGCGGTGCCAATGAAGTGTATATCCGCTACGGTGACATCCCCACCGGCTACAATTACGATGCCGCCTACGACCAGGCCGTCTCACCTGATCAGCAAGCCATCATCCCCAGCACCAAGGCAGGGGATTATTACGTCCTGATACGCAGCCGTCAATCGCCTGCCAGCACACCCGTCATGGTGCGCGCTGACCTGGTGCCACTGTCCATCACCAGCATTACTCCTGACGCCGGTGGTACAGGTGACGATGGTCACCGCTGGGTCACCATGGATATCACCGGTACACAGTTCAAGGCCGATGCCCTCGTCAAGCTGTCACGTCCGGGCGTATTTGAAATCCAGCCAGAACGCTGGCAAGTCATTGATGCCACCCATATACGCGCCATTTTTAACCTGCAAAATGTGCCGCATGGCTTGTATGACATCCAGGTCATCAACCCGGACGGCCAGACCGTCACCGAAAGCTACCGCTACCTGGTAGACCGCATGATAGAACCCGATGTCACCATCGGCATCGGCGGCTCGCAAAACATCACCCCGGGTGAGGGAGCTACCTACAGCGTTGCATTGCAAAGCCTGACCAACGTCGATACGCCGTATGTGCGTTTCGACCTGGGTGTTACCAATATGGGTAACAGCAACAACATCGTCGATGGCCTCAAGTTACCTTACGTCACCTTCGCCTCGAACGTCGGTGGGCAGCCAACAGGACAGATTTCCCCTGATATTGCCAATAACCAGAACTATGGCACCACGCCAACCGATGGTACGGCACGCAAAGACATCCCCTGGGCCTCGCTCGATGGACAAGTCAATACCAATGGCTTTAACCTCACCCCGGGTTATGCCTTTGACGTTGCTGCCAATGGTATGGCCAGTGCCACCTTCAACATACAAACCTACCCTGGCCTTGCCGAATGGATGGCCCATGATTTTGTTGGTCTGCGCGACAAACTGTATCAAATACGCCCGGACTGGAAAGCTGCCGGCCTGCTGGACGGTGGCGTCAATGATCTCGACAAGATTTCAGTCGGCCTGGCTGCCAAGTTCAAATCCCAGACTGACCTGCATTTCGATGAAAGAGAAAGCCTGGCCCTGGCCTTCCGCTTTAACGTCTTTGGTGCTGCCACACCCATTACCCGCGATGAATTCATTACCGAACAAACCACCTATGCACAAAAACTGCGCACTGCCATCCTGGCCGACAAGACGGCACCGCTGAACCTGCAAATTCTTGCGGCGGACGCGTCCCAATGGACCCAAGGCTGGCTGGCCGCGCTCGAAGCAGGGGGCATGTTGCGTCCGGTTGATCAGGCGCCACCAATCCGTCTTAATCCACAAGTCGTCAGCCTCAATACCACACTGGCTACTGGCATCTTGCTGGGTAAGGGTGGTGACAGCTACGTCACGCAAGGCAGCGTGGTTGATTTTTTCAACAAAGTGCAGCAATGGTATGGCGACACCGCACGCAGTGCAGGTGACCCCAATGCCGCCACTGCCACCGTCGACTACAACGAAGTGCGCGAAACCGAGCACCGTGACATTGTTGAAGTCCCCGTTCCGGTTGGTCCCAATGCGGCGGACTACAATGCCAATGCAGCGACGTCTACCCACTTTATTAACTTCAATGTCTTTGCCGGTTCCCGTGCCGAGATGGAATACCTGCGCCATATCGGCCTGCTTGACCAGGACTTCAAACCCGTCGGCCCGCAAGCACTGAACCTCGCCCAATACCTGAGCCAGGCAGCCACCCAAGCCACGGCGGGTCAATCCACCATCGGCATCAGCGGCCCGCAAGTGCTGCCTAACGCCCAAGGTGTCGCTTATGTGCCAGCCAATGTCGACCTGCCTTACACCCTGAGCTTCCAGAACACCACTGACCATGCTCTGGGACAAGTCCGTCTGGTTACCAAGCTTGATGCCAATTTCGATGCGCGTACCTTCCGCCTCAACGACATCAAGATCGGCGACCTCAACGTCCACATCCCCGATGGCAATGCCGTCTTCCAGCGCGACTTTGATTTCGTCGCCAGCAAGGGTTTTATTCTGCGTATCAGCGGCGGTGTAGATGCCGCTACACAGACCGCCACCTGGTTATTGCAAGCCATCGACCCCAACACCGGCGAAGTGCTCAACGACGCCAGCCGCGGCTTGTTGCTGCCCCAACAAAATGATGGTGGCAAGAGCATTAGCGGCTATGTTGGCTACACCATTCAGGCCAGTCCCAAAGCTGTCAGTGGCATCAAGCTTGATGCCAACGCCACCGTCTGGTTTGATGGCCTGCCGCCTGTGGAAAGCACCCACATCAGCTATACCCTTGATGCGGCGTCGCCACAAACCACCATTACCGCCAGCAGCCTGCCTGCCGACAGCAACGGCGCACCTGCCTACAGCGTGAGCTGGAAAGCCATTGATGACGCCAGCGGCGTCAAGACCGTCACCATCTACGTTTCTGAAGATGGTGGCGATTTCCATATCTGGAAAAAACAGGTCGCTTCTGCCCAGGGCCAAGCTGTCTTTACCGGCAGCATTGGTCATCAGTATGAATTTCTGGCCGCGGCCACCGACAATGCCGGTAATCGTGAAGCCGCCTCCGTCACTAATGCTGTCTTGCCAGATGACGGCAGTAGCAGCAATACCCTGGGCGCCAACCAGACCGTACAAACCTCAACCGAACTGCCAGCCGCACCGGTAGACCGCACCTACGTCAGCAATGACCTGTTCCAGTCGGCGACGCAAGCCCTGCCAGGTCTGGTTGCACCAGCACAGAAGGGCGACCTGCAAAGCGTCATCGCTCCCATGACACTGCGCAGCTTTGCTGATGGCTATACCGCCAGCCAGGGTGATGTCGGTGCCATGGCCATGGTACAACTGCCTGATGGCAGCATCCTCGCCAGCGCCGGCAGCCAGCGCAATGAAGTCTTCGCCTACAGCAAAGACGGTGGTCACAATGTAACCCCGCTGTTCACGCTCGACGCGCCTGTGCTAGATATGGCCGTCGACAAACTTGGTCAGCTCTGGGTCATGACCGGCAGCGAACTCTTGCTGCTTGACGCCCATAGTGGGTCAATAATTTCTCGTCAAACTGGCCCGGGCGGTATTACCCTGACCCAGGCCCTGGCGATTGACCCCAACAGCGACGCCATCTATGTCTCATCCGGTAACGGGGTAGAGCTATTCAACCCCAAAGCCACCAATGGCAAAATCTGGACGCATTTCTCCAACACCCGCGTCAGTGAGCTCGCCTTCGGTACCGATGGCCGCCTGTGGGGCGTACGCTGGACTGGTGGCGACATCAACACCGCCTTGCCAACGGCCACCACCGACATCATCAGTTTCCCGATGTCAGGTAAAGAAAGCGGCAGAGCGCAGCTCGAATACCGTCTGGCTGGCATCATCGACAGCATCAATTTTGGCCAGGCGGGCTCGCCTCTGGCAGGCCTGTTGCTGGCTTCCAGCAGCCCGGCACAACATCCAGCCACATCCACCACAGCCACGCCACAAACAGCCGGCGTCTGGATGATAGAACTGGCCTCGCACCGCGTTTTGCAAGTCGCTAATGGTGGCACCAAAGGCGAAGCCATCGTCAGCACGGCCGATGGCCGCATCCTGGTGGCGCAAACCGGCCATATTGATGAGATCTCACCGATCAGGCCGCCACACATCCTGGCCAGCACCATCCCGGATGGCGCCATGATCCCCTTGCCACTGAACCAGTTCGCCATTAACTTTGATCAGGCCATGTGGACAGGGGCCGACAGCAACGATAGCACCGACGACGCCAGTGTCTTGAACCCGCTCAATTACACACTGGTTGCCACCGGTGCAAACAGTAACCTGAGCGTACACCCACTGGCCGCCCGTTGGAATGCCGCCAGCCGTTCAGTCATCCTGAGTTTGCCTGACTTGCCAGCCGGCGGCTGGGCCTTGCAGGTGTCGAATAAACTCCGTAGCGCCAACCAGGTACCGCTGGAAACCGGTTACATCAGCAACTTCACCACGCTGATGAACTTTAGCAGCAACGTCAAACTGAGCTTTAACAACACCCGCGCCAATCATGCGACAGGGGAAATCAGTTACGACATCAGCATTACCAACATCGGCCTGGATGATTTGCATGCACCCATCACCTTGCTGATTGATCCGGGTCAATACTTTGGCGGGGCAGTCAATAACGCCAGCCTGGGTTCAGGCCAGCAAGCCGGCCTCTGGAAAATTGACCTCAGCGCCGCCATGGCAGCCAACGGCAATGAAATCAAGGCAGGCCAGACCCTGGCTAACCAGACCGTCACTGTCAAGCCCATGAATGGCCTGGTCAGTACCGATGCCTCCACCGGGCAGATTGTGAAGTTCGATGCCGCGCATAATGTGTATGCGTTGCCTTATGCGAATACGCCACCGACTTTGTCGATTGTTACCGATCGTTCGAATGCACCAACACCAACCGAAGCAGCAGCTTTGCTTGCTTTGCTATCTCGTATGCATTTGGCAGACAAGAATGCTCTTATTACTGCTTTGATTTTAGCGAATGCATCTATATCAAAGATAACGCCAGAGCTTTTAACAGAATTACATCTGCCGTTGGATTTACCAAATGACGAACTGGCAGCATTAAATACTGTAATGGATGATATAAATTCTCCGATTGCAGAATTAGCTAATTTTTCTTCTGCCACAGTAGGGTCACCTTGGACCGCAAAAATTGCAGCAGATGACAATGATGGGACCGAATTTTTTTGGGAGATTGTGCAGGGGCCTCCCGGGCTCACATTAGTTCCAGACGTGGCTATAGGCGACTCAGCAGTCGGACATCGGAATATTGCAACCTTGCATTGGATTCCGACTTCAACGGATCTGGTTGAGTCCGAAATAGTTATTCGTGTACAGGATTCGCGAGGAGGCGTAGCTATACGCCATTTCAAAATACCAGTAACCGGAGGTAATTCTGCGCCAGTAATTAGGAAGATAGAAAATATTACTTTAAGTGAAGGCCAATCTCTGGCACTCCCAATATCTGTAACAGATTCCGATGCAGATTCGTTGACAATTAGTTTCCGCAATCTTCCCAACGGAGCTAGTTATAACGCAGCTACCGGAGTATTGAACTGGACGCCTGACTATGATCAGGCCGGTACCTATTCAAATATAAGCATTGTAGTGAGCGATGGTAAAGTGGCAACAGTACAGAATTTTAATATTCATGTTGATCAGGATTACGCTAATCCTGTGCTTTTCGCTACTGCAGAGCGAGAACTTAGAGAGGGTGAAAGTTTTGGTTTGCAAATTGTAGGTAATTTGCCAGGTTCCAATAGACAAATATGGGAGCCAACCGGTATCTATCATCAAGCTGATGGGACTGAGGTGAAACTGAGTTATTATGCCGCATCGATGCCCGGGGGTGCCAAACTGAACTCAGAAACGGGTTGGTTCTCGTGGACGCCTGATTTTAATCAACATGGAAAAGTAGTAATTCCCGTTACTTTGACCGCCACATATATTGGTGTTGATGGCGTTGAAATTGCGAAGACTAGAGTTACTCAAAACTATACGTTTAACGTCAGCAATGCAAATGGAACACCATTATTTGCACCGGCCGAAACATGGCATATCCTTGAGGGACAACCATTACAAATCAGTGCCTTTGCCTATGACCCTGACAATCCAGATTTTCAGCCAAAAATTCGTCTTTTGCCGCAAGGGCCCGCTGGGCATGGACAGGGCACTTCAACTGTTAAGTATGTCGTAACCGGATTGCCACAAGGCGCCACATTTGATGAAGACACCTTGCAAATCAACTGGACACCTGGCTACACGCAGGCAGGTACCTACCAGATTATCGTTACTGCAACGGACGATGGTGATGGCACCGGCACCCCTGCGTCCAGCCAGATCACAATTCCTGTCATTGTAGAAGACAGTTTTAGTACGCCGATATTCGGTAGCATCAGCAATGCTTCCGTGGCAGAAGGCAGCAGCATAGATATACCTATCACGGCCACGGACCCTAACGGACAACCTGTCACTTTGACAGTAACTGGCCTGCCGCGCTTTGCCACATTGACACAAACAGGCACAGGCAGCAATGCACGTGCCGTACTGCATTTCGCACCAGGCGCAAACAACCGTGGCGATTACACAATCACGGTGACGGCACAAAACAATGGTGGCGGTGACCCGTTAAAGGCACTTTCAACCAGCACCAGTTTCGTGCTGTCAGCCACCAGCCTGACCGAACCCCCGGTCGTCAGCGTCGCCCCCCGTTCTGTCGCGGTCGTCGGCCAGGAACTGCGCATCCCCATCAGTGTTACCGACCCTGATCAGGATGCCTTAAACTTCACCGCACAAGGCCTGCCAGCCGGTGCGCACATTGTGCGTGACCCACAATATGGTCAAGCCTGGCTTGTCTGGACACCGACAGCCGACCAACTGGGTGGCCACGACATCAGCCTGGAAGTCAGCGACAGCGGCTTGCCACCAGCAAACAGCGGCGTCATCCTGCCGGAAGACTTTGTCGCCCAGCCTAACACCGTCATTACCGACATGCGCATCGTCGTACGCGCAGCCAACAGCGCGCCAGAAGTCTTGAACGTTCAGGCCAGCGGTGCGCAAGTGACAGCCACCAGCACAACCAATACCAGCGTCAACGCCACTGAAGGCGTGCCAGCGTCTGTCACAATCGTGGTACGCGATACCGACTTTGATGCCGTCAACTGGGCCGTCAAAGGCATGCCAGACGGCATGACCATGCAAACAGCAACGGGCAGTGATGGTCAGACCAGACTCACCCTCAGCTGGACACCCGGCATGCTGGCCGCACAAACAGCCGCTGCGGGTGGCCCGGCAGGCCTGTATCAAATCGCACTGCGTGCCACCGATGGTTCTGCCTATGCGGACCACCAGATCGACATCCGCGTTGCCAACGTCAACCAGGCACCGCTGGTCTTGCAAACACCATTGCAACTGGTCTGGGAAGGCGACACCCTGGCTTTTGCCCTGCACGACGTTGACCCTGATGGCGACGCCATCTCTGCCAGCCTGCTGCGTGACCAAGACACCCCAACAGGTGTGCAATTTGACGAACAAAGCGGTAGCTTTGAATGGACACCTGACGCAGATACCGTCAATAACCTCAACGCCAAAGACAAACTATTTACCTTCCGCTTTGCCGTGACCGATGGCAAAGCCACCACTATCTCCAGTGTGCAGGTCAAGGTGCTTGACATCAACCGCCCACCAGAAATCCTGGCCAGCAACCATGCCTTGATTGTTGGCCAAAGCTTCAGCCTGCCCGTCATCAAAGGCGGCACGCTTGCCCAGGCACAGGGTGGCCTGCGCGTGACAGATAGTGACGGTGCCGCTCAGACCCAGGCCCTCAGCATCAGCTTTGACAACCTGCCACAAGGTGCCAGCTATGATGCCGTCAATGGTAAACTCAACTGGACTCCAAGCCCAGGCCAACTGGGCGACGTCAACGTCACCGCCCGTGTCTTCGACGGCAAACAAACCGCTGTCGAAGTATTTACCCTGCGCGTGGTCGCTGACGACTCCGGCAACAAACCAGCCATCCTCGTTGACCTGACCCCGGCCACACCGGTGTTGCCAGGTCAGACCGTACTGGCCACCGTACGTGCCAGTGCCTATAGCAGCATCAAAGACATCCACATCCGCATGCGCACCGTTGGCAGCGACGGTACTGTCGGCAACTGGACTGACGTCACACTTGACGCCACAGGCCGTGTCAAACTTACCCCCGCCCAGGCTGGTTTGGTCGAACTGCAAGTGACGGCCAACGATGTCGATGGTTTCAGCGACACCAGCACCCAGACTATACGGGTGCGTGACCCACAAGACAGCAGCGCCCCCGCCCTGAGCTGGGGTGGTGCGCTGGCTAACAGCAACGCCAGCATCAATGCGAACGCCGCCCCATTCAGTATCAGCAATGCCAGCATGATTCAGGCCAGCATCAATGAAGCCCAACTGATGGGCTGGAAACTGGAAATTGCCCCAGTCAATGGTAATGATAGTGGCAATGACAGCAATGCCAATGCCAGCACCTGGACCACGCTCAACAGCGTCAACAGCAATGCCAGCCACATTGCGGGCCAGTTTGACCTGAGCACCCTGGACCCGGCCCAGTTGGCCAATGGCGTCTACCGCCTGCGCCTGACAGCATGGGATCTGGCAGGCCGTACCAGTGAAATCAACAGCCGCGTCATCATCGACAGCAGCAACAAAACCTTAAACCAGGCCAGCAGCAATGATGCCAGCTTCCAGCTCGGTAACCACAGCTTTGCCCTTAACCGCAATCTCAGCACCCAAAATGTCACCAGCAAACCACAAGGCGACCTGGGTAACTGGGCACTCAGTCTGCTGGACACCCGCTTAAGCCAAGACCAACTTACTACCGATGCCCTGGGCGCTACCGCCCCGTGGCAAATTGGTGCCCATGTCTGGCTGCAAGTACCATCCAGCCTGACGACAGCCAATGCTGCCACTCAGTTCTTGAGCTTTACCTTGGGTACCAGCACAGAATCAATGAGCAATGGTAGTAACGGAACAAATGCAAATAACGCCAGCGCACCGACCGTTGTACACCCTACATTCGCCACCAATCAGGGCTGGACACTGCAAGCCACCACCACCGACACCCAAAATGGGTTCAATGCAAGGCCAGTGGCCCTGCAGCGTCAGGGTAACCGTTTATATGACCAAAGCACTGGCCTGCCATGGCAGGCAGAGGCTTATACCCTGACCGGACCAGATGGCACCCGTTATCAATTGGATGCCATGGGCAAGATTAACAGCGTCCAATTCACCGATGGCCAGCAATGGCTAATCAGTGACAGTGGTGTTGCACTGGTGGGCGCAGACAGCAATGCCCGCGTCAGCTTCTTGCGCAATGACAAGGGCCAGATCATTCAGGTCAGCGGGCCTGACGGCAATAATGCAAATACCAACACCGGTGCTGGTAAAGCCATTGCTTACCGCTATGACCAGGCAGGTAAGCTCATTCTGGCGCGTCAATTGGGCGGCAATAACAATGGCACCCAGCTTGGCTACCATGCCGATGGCAGCTTGATCCAGGACAGCATTACCGCCAACCTGGGTGCAGCGGTCAACTGGATAGCTAACGGCCCCAACGCCGCTGCCCAAACCACCAATAACTGGACCGGTAATCTGGTCGCTGGACAGACCGTAAAACTCAGCTACACCGTCAGGGACAGCGAACTGGCATCCACCGTCAAGACACCAGGGGCAGCACCACGCCTGATTCTGGCAGTCGAAACACTGGGTGCAGATGTCCAACTAAACGTCAGTGGCGCGACCGTTTTGGGCCAAAGCCAGAACGGCAGCCGTCACCTGACTTTATTGTCGGTGACAGAAGCGGGTATGAAGTTACTCAGCATCACAGGTGCAGGCAATGCCAGTGTACATATCGGCATTGCAGGAGATATCAATCAGGACGGCATCGTCGATGGCCTGGACAGTGCCGCCTTCGAACAGGCATTGACAAACCAAAACCTGACAGCTGATCTGGATGGTAATGGCATTGTCAATGCGGCTGACCGCCAGATCCTGTACGCGAATTACGGTCTTAACACCAACGTGGCACCAAAGACCAGGGCGCAAGATTTTAGCAATGCCGTAAAAACCCATACTGACTTGAATGGCAGTGTGACACTCAGCAATATCGCTGAAGACCAAGAGAGTGATCCGGTCTTCTGGCGCGTTATTGGTGCGACCCATGGAACAGCCACCCTTGCAGCAGATGGCTTGACAGTCTTGTTCACACCAGAAGTCGGTTATGCAGGCCAAGCGACGATCACTGTGCAGGCAGATGATGGCTTTGCGGCAGGGCATGCGATTGAACTGGGTGTCAATGTCAGCGGGGCGAAACTAGTGCTGCTACACGTTGATCGCATCGCTACGTTGGCAATTGGCGGAAACACGTCTTTGAATGTGACGGGTGACTTTGAAGATGAAAACGGAGTAATACTTTCTGGCGCTTACCTTCAAACTAAATCTGCAAATGAAAATGTTTTAAGAGTCGCCAACAATGGTACTTTAATTGGTATATCTACCGGCGTGACTATTGTTACCGTTAAGGCGCGTGGAATAGAAGGGGTAAATGTATTTAGTGTTGATACAAATCCTTCATCTCCGCAACTCGATGAAAACGGATTTGAAGTGGACGTGTATCCAAGAGCCATAGAGTTGCCTACATTTGTAGGGCAGCGACAGCTTAAAGTCACGTTGCCAGATCATACAAGTGTTGCCAGCGCGTCGTCTGGCATCAAATACTTCATTAGTGATTCGTCTGTCGCAGATATTAGTATTGACGGAATGATTCATGCAAAAAATAGTGGTGTAGCAACAATTTCTGTCGTTTATGGTGGTAAGCAACACGACATTGTTATTCGTGTTCAAGAACCATTCGTTGGATCGGCTAACGTGAGTGCGAGCTTGGGCGCTACAGTTCAGGATACTGATGGCAATTTGGTGATGATTGCGCCCGGAGCCTTGCAAAGTAATGCTGTGGTATCAATTAAAACCCGTGACTTGAATGATTTGGGAATGCCACCACCAGCGCCTGAATTGCTAGACATGCTCGGCGCAGTAGATATCGATATGCAAGACGTCAGGTCTGATCTGCCCTTGCAGTTAGCCCTGAAAGTTCAGGCACCTATAGATCCCGTTACTGGAAATGCAAAAATACTTGCGCCGGGGACAGAAGTGTTATTTTGGAAAAAAGGCATTATCGTGGACGCACAAGGAGTGCGTCACGATACGTGGTGGCTCGTCGACAATGGTGTAATTGCCGGAGATGGAATGGCACGTACTTCCAGTCCTCCATATTCCGGCACATCCGCTGGCGGAACTATGCTTGTCACTGTAAAGAAAAGACAAGATCCACAAACTGGTGAAATCAAAGTTGCAGGTGCATTGATAAATTGGGATGCTATATGGGCAAACCAAATGGCTATAGCAATGTCAACAAATCCTGCGATGGCAATAGCAGCGTTAAGCCTGTTTGCTGCGGCCCCTGCGGTCATTGTGCTTAACTACACAATCGACGGTTCGTATCAGTTAGAGGTGCCGAATCACGACTTTGAACCTCAAAATATTTCAATAAACTTCCCTGATGTTCCTACTACACCGGGTGTGACAACAGTACCTCAAATTACAGGCATCGATTTTAATCCCGTAACAAGAGCATTAAAAGTAAGTGCAACAAATCTGGTCCCAACAGATTCATTTGCAAATAATTTCAGATATAACGTGTGGTTGGTTCCGCGCGGCGATCAATTGGATGAACCAAATATTTTTGGACAAGACCCAGTCAAAGGATTGGTCTGGAAATCGTTCTCGTCTTCAAATGTGACTGATAAGTCTCTTGAAATTATTTTGCCACCTGGTATCGCACTTTCTCAACATTTCGTTTATGTAGAGCGTATCGCCGTCTCCTTTAGTGCTGACGGCGAAAATATGTCAGAGAAAGTAATTGACAGCGACACAGCGCCTGCGTGGAAAGACGATATAGCCGATGACACCCTCATCACTTCAGCGACGACACTCAACGTGTTTAAATCTGCTGGAACTGCCACACTTGTGAAACAAGTGACAGTAGACGAGAAAGGGCAAGCTTTGGATTTCCATGGTGTGTTCACTGATGAAATTGCTTTCAGTGATGACGGTACCTTGGCTTTTATTGCAGGCGCCCATGGGAAAATCTATGTCTATGACACAGAGACGCAAAGTATTGTGTACACCTTGGCGGTTCAAGGCTCCAGCGTTGGCATAACAAGCTTATTGGTCAATAGTGGGTGGCTTTACGTGACAGAAGGTACGGTAAATGGGCCTAATAGCGGTCGTTTGCTCCGAGTCAATATAGACCAGACAGCTAAAGATTTCTTAAATCGCCAGCAAGTATTAAGTCTTGAAGGTGCTGATATCAAATTTGGATTCCAGGATATGGCGATTAATTTCGGTCGTTACCTGGCAGTGACAGCACCGGCGTCCAGTATTCCCATCACAGTTAACCCATTTATCGTACCTGGAAATGTATATGTCATTGATCTTGCGCAGGTTGATGCGGATGGAAGAATCGGCGTTAATTTTAAAACCTTGGATGCGTACAATTATCCGCTTCGCAATTCTGCAAAGGGGCCAGAATTTATTACCAGTGGTTTGAATCGTGGTGAGTTCTTATTGTCTAGTGCAAAAGATTTTGCGCAGGGTGTGACAGGCTTAAAGTGGGCCATTAACGATGATGGAACATTAGGCAATCAAGTTACGGCGGTATCTCCCAAGTTGACGCCAAGCATCTCTGATCGTGACTGGATGCAAAAGAAACATCAACAATACATCCAGCAAGCGGCTGGATTAGTAATAGTGACCTATGACGGCGATCAATACGCATTGGTTGCCGACTATAACTTGAAATTCAATGATGTCCTGTTTAATGCACGTGATAGCTATGGTTTTGGAAAACAGTTAGGTGGAAAAATCGGCATTATACGAGATCCTTTCGGTGAAAAAGGCGACCCTGAATTTATGGGGGCAACCACCCCAATTCCTGGTGGATCCGTAAGGCAACTTTCGCTATCCCCAGACGGAAGTCTTTACGCAGACGTATTCATTGATAATACTGGAGACTCTAGCGCGCCAGAAGTCATGTCCCAGGCAGTTTTCTCCTGGAATGCTGGCGCATTGATTCAAGCAGCACTAACTACAAAGAACAAACTATCATTCCCTATTGATCGTGAAGGTAGTGAATTGAGATCTGTTCCCGTACTAGAGGCCCAACCATTTAGATATGATGGGCCTATCAAAGATCAGCCATTTGACTGGGTATTTGGAATCGGAAGTTATTCATCTACAGGTGACATTCCTGAATTAGGGCATATTGATGTAACCCGCCCGGTGCTACCGCCTGTAGATAGCACACCCAAAGAAAAACTAGGACTTTTGCAAACCTTGGCTATCAGGGCAGGTGCAGAAACTGACTTCCTTTTTTCCACCATCTATTCTGCCTATCTCGCGGTAGACGGAATAGACAATAAGACCTATGTTGCGCGGACCAAAGAAGCCACCAAGACCTTGCAAGAAGTGACATACGATACAAAAAATTCTACGGCAGCACAAATTTTGAACGTGATAGAGAGCCTTGCCAGTGGCCTCATTGAAGTCCCTTTACAGGCGCTAGATGTGCATGTCCGTAGTCTTGCGCTCATGAATGCTATCGCATACGGCCAGCCGCTGCCTGATATGCCTGCTATCAGTCAAATGGCACGGCTATATCAGTCCGGTACTGCCACACAAGCTGATTTGCTCAAGATGGCTGGCATGCAAGTGTTGCAGGCCAACCCTATCAGTGGTGGATTTCTTGCCGGCTACGATTTAAGCATAGCTTTACAACATGATGATCCAGAGGGGATTATGGCGGCGCTAGCCGGATTGTTATTGCAGGCCGGTGCTGCCAAGTTACAGATGAAAAATACTGAAGCAGCTCGCCTAAAAGTTTTTGAGACTGCCAAGACTAAGCCTGCACAAGTAGCGCAAGCGATGAGGGATTACAACAAGTCTGTGCGCGAGTCGCAAGCGGCATTGCAAAAACAATTTAGCGCTATTAAAACGCTGAATAATGCGATAGCCAACCTTACCAAAAGAGGTAAGCGATCTTCACAAGAACTAATGGAAGATGGCGTAAAAGGGCGCAACCTGAGTGAGCCAAAAGCAATTGAAGGCGCAGCGCTTGAATCATCGCAATTGACTGAAAAACTATGGGACACTAACGTAACCCGCTCTTTGCAAAACGCAATTGAAATCAGTCGCGATAACGGCGCCTTGGGCAAAGGCGATATAAGAATTGAATCAACCGAAAATCCACGTGTTGTCCGTGTTGTAGATGATAGTGGGCTGTCCATTGAATTTCAAATTGTTCCCAAAGAGATGTTATTGGACAAAAATAATGTGCAGGCGTATGCCCGTTTTAAATTTGCAGATTATCCAGAAAGCAATGGAGCTGATTTATTTGGTTGGGACGATTTCTTCAAGCCCGACAAAGACGGCAATCCCGTCAATCGCCCGACAGTCCAAATTTCTGAAAGTCTGTTAAATTCAGATGACGGTATTACGGCAGTTGTAGCGCATGAATATCTCGAAATCACGAAACTCAAAAAAGATCTTCAAAGCGGAAAATTTTCGCGTGCCGAAATTGAAAATAAAATCAATGAAGCGCATGGAAAAGCTGTCCAGCTTGGTGACGAGTTATACAAGGAATTCAAGGCCCGCAAAGAAGTTGAAATGGGACGTGAAATATCAGATCCCGAAATCCGAGAGACTTGGCGAACCCATGAAGATGCGGTTACTGCATTGTTAGATAGTGAGATTCCTGGAATCAGAAATCACGGATCGCAAGTTACGTTGGAAATTACACTTAACGAACCTGGTGAAGTAAAAACTATAACTATACGCATTGACGATATGTATAGGGTAGAAGGATCTGACGCCTATCAACTGGTTGATGCGAAATTTAGTCGTGTTCGCGAACTTTCGGACAATAAGGTGGACTTATCAACGACAGTAACCAAAAATCAAACCCTTGCGTATAAATGGATTACTGAAGGCAGGAACATTACAGTTGTGGCAAGAGGACCGCGCGCTGCAAAAGGCGGAATTGTGATCGATGAACTTACACCAAAGGAAGTCAAACTTACTTCACATGTTGATATTTATGTAAATTCGCCACAAGGCATAATCAAAAGAGTTTACGTCCCTGGGAAAGGAAAAGGGAAGGTCAGTAGTGTTGATCAAGGCCAACATCAGGATGTCATTGCACAGGGCCCAGGTAATTCTACGCAGTCGTTGACGATGCTAGATATTCAGATTGCGCTTCAGACGGCCCGTAACTATTGGATCAGCGCTGGGGTGCCACCTGCATTGTTAAATGGAGTGCAGTTCAATGTTGCAACCCTGAGTTCCAACCTTGCCGGTTTGACCGATGGCAAACAGGTTTCCCTTTCAGTTGACGGTGCTGGCTGGGGTTGGTTTGTTGATACAAGCCCCGCAATCAATGAAGAATTTGACATGCCTGATGCGGGCCATGAATTTATCGCAAAAACAGGCAGTGCAGCAGAAGGCAAATTGGATTTATTGACTGTTGTCATCCATGAACTTGGTCACATACTTGGATTAACTAGTGTAGATACGTCTGATAGTCCGGGTGACGTCATGTCGCAATACCTGACGCCAGGCGTCAGGCGCTTGCCTGATGCGCGTGATATCGCGCGATTGATGGAAAACCTTCCCGTCACGATAAGCCAATCATCTGCTAGTTTGGATAACCATGGCCAGCAACTGCCTGCCTCGTGGAGTAGTAGCACCAACGTTGGAAATTTTGATGGTGATCTACATGCCTGGCAAACCGCAGGCAACGTCACGACGACCCCACAAGGCACAGTGACCTTGGGCGAAAGCGGTAACGCCAACGCCCACCTTTCACAATCCTTCATGTTCAACCCTGGTGACAGATATCTGTCCTTCACCATCAGCAGCCATGACCTGCAAAGCAATGGTCTGGTTGACGGTGAAGAAGCTGGCCCCAAAGACGCCTTCGAAGTCGCCTTGTTGAACGCCAACACCGGTGCCGCCCTGGTTGGTACCGATGGCTTAAGCCATAGCGACGCCTTGCTCAACATCCAGACCGATGGCACAGAACGCCTGGCCCAGACCGTGCGCAAAGTCATGCACCCCGACGGTAGCGCCACCTACTACATCGACCTGCAACAAGGCATTGCCAATGGCGCCACCATTGCGGCAACACCTGCCTTGCTGTCGTTTGACTTGCTTGGTTTTGGTGTTGGCAACAGCCACGTCAGCCTGCGCGACATCCAGCTCATCAGCAAACCTGTCGCCTTTGATGACAGCGTCAGCAGCAATGAAGACCAGACCGTCATTCTCAACCCATTGAGCAACGACCTGTTCGGCACACCTGCGGCTGTGCCCCAACTGCACATCACCACCCAGCCAGCCCATGGCAGCCTGGTCGTGAACGCTGACGGCACCATCAGCTACACCCCGGCAGCTTTGTTCTACGGCGAAGACAGCTTCCAGTACAGCTACACCGTCACTGGCGTTGACACAGGTGCCAATGCAGGCACAGGCCAGGGTACAGGTTCTGATGCAAACATAGCCGCCCACACCAGCAACGTCGCTACCGTGCACCTGACCATTAATCACGTCAACCATGCGCCAACAGTTGTGGCTGGTAATCTCGATGCCAACGTCACCGCAGGCAAAGCCTATGGTTTTGAGCCACTACTCGCACCAGTGGCAACAGATGTTGATCACGACAAGCTTAGCGCCGTTATCGATACCCAGCCTGCGCACGGCAATCTGGTCATCAATGTCGATGGCACCTGGACCTATACCGCAGCTAATAACTACAGCGGTGAAGACAGTCTCGTCTACCACATCAATGATGGCACCGCCAATTCAGCCAGCGTGACTGTGTACTTCCATGTCCAGCCAGCCAATACCGCACCAGTAGCCACTAATGCCAGCCTGCAACTACAAGAAGATGGTGGCATCACCATCCACCTGACTGACTATGGCACCGACGCCCAGCATGACACATTAAGCGTCCGCATCAGCGCCCAGCCAAGCCATGGCAGCCTTACCGCCAATGCCGATGGTAGCTACACCTATGTGCCAAATAGCCTGTTCCACGGTAACGACAGCCTGCGCTTCATCCTCGATGATGGTCAGCTTGATTCTCAAGAAGCCACCATCAGCCTGAATGTCGCCCACGTCAACCATGCGACGGTGGTCAACAACCGCAGCATCAGTCTGGCAGAAGATACAGCAGCCGTATTGAACCTGCTGTCCACAGCAAATGACGTTGACAGTGATGCACTGACAGTCCGCATCACCACACCACCAGCGCATGGCACCGTAGCCAGAAACCCGGACAGCACCTGGATCTACACCCCCGCCGCCAACTACAACGGCAGCGACAGCTTTAGCTATGTAGTCAATGATGGCACCGTAGATTCCAACATTGCCACCGTCAACCTGAGCGTGACACCAGTCAACGATGCCCCGGTACTAGCTATTCAGTCCCGTACATTGGCAGAAGACAGCACAGCAATACTGAATTTGTTGAGTAGTGCAACAGATGTCGATGGCGATGCACTGACAGTTCGCATCACCACACAACCAGCGCATGGCACCGTAACCAGAAACCCGGACGGCACCTGGACTTACACCCCAGCCGCCAACTACAACGGCAGCGACAGCTTTGCCTATGTAGTCAACGATGGCACCGTAGATTCCAACATCGCCACCGTCAGCCTGAGCGTGACACCAGTCAACGATGCCCCGGTACTAGCTAATCAGTCCCGTACATTGGCAGAAGACAGCACAGCAATACTGAACCTGCTGTCTACCGCCAATGATGTCGATGGCGATGCACTGACAGTTCGCATCACCACACAGCCAGCGCATGGCACTGTAGCCAAAAATCCGGATGGCACCTGGACTTACACCCCCGCCGCCAACTACAACGGCAGCGACAGCTTCAGTTATGTGGTCAATGATGGCACCGTTGATTCTAATGTTGCCAACGTCAGCCTGAACGTGACACCGGTCAACGATGCCCCGACACTGAGCAACCAAAGCGTCAGCCTGCTCGAAGACAATGCCACCAAACTGAATCTGCTGACAGCCGCCAATGATGTGGATGGCGATGCACTTACAGTCCGCATCACGACACAACCGGCACACGGCACCATAGCCAGAAACCCGGACGGCACCTGGACTTACAGCCCAGCCGCCAACTACAACGGGGGCGACAGCTTCGCCTATGTCGTCAACGACGGCACCGTCGATTCCAATATCACCACCGTCAGCCTCAACATCGTCCCTGTCAACGATGCCCCGGTCCTCACAGGCCAAAGCATCAGTCTCAACAGCGGCAGCAGCAAAACCATCAACCTGCTGGCGAACGCCAGCGATGTCGATGTTGGTGATGTCCTGGTCGTTCGCATCACCACCCAGCCAGCGCACGGTAGTTTGGTCAAAAATGCAGACAACACCTGGACCTATACGCCGGTTGCCAACTACAGTGGCACAGATAGTTTTGCCTATGTGGTCAATGACGGCACCGTCGATTCCAATGTCGCCACTGTTAACATCAGCGTTGCTGCTGTCACCCAGTCAGGCATCAATGCCGACCTGGGCCTTGCCGGCAAATTCAACGTCTTCGCCTTCAATGACTTCACCGGCACCAACGGTGACGTCCAGGGGGCTGTTGCCGTCGGTCACAACTTCAACGTCAGCAACTACAGCGTCAATGACCTGAACTTGCCTTACAACGGCCTCTCCCTCATTGTTGGCAATGACCTCATTGATCACAATGGCGGCATCAATGGCACGGCGTCTTATGGCCACACGCAAGACACCTATGGCCAGAAGGCAGATGACCACGTCATTCAGGGCAACCCACCGTTTGCTTTTGCTGATGTCCAGACCCAACTGACCACCCTGAGCACCAGCCTGGCCAACCAGCCAGTGACTGGCACTGTCGTGCTGCAATACGGTGGCCTCACCTTCACCGGTGACGGTACGTCCGCAGTCCAGGTCTTTACCGTCAGTGGTGCTGACTTTGCCAGTGCCGGTTACACCCACCTCAACAACATCCAGCCAGGCCAAAGCATCATCGTCAACATCATTGGTGATACCGGCTTTGATGGTGGTGTCACTGACGCCTTTGATGGCTATAACACCCTGTTCAACCTCAGCAGCACCAATACCTTCACCATCAACACCAGCATCTACGGCAACATCCTTGCCCCCCATGCCAGTGTCAATGGTGGGTCTGGTTCCATTAATGGCAACCTCATCGTCAACAACTGGAACTCTGGTGTACAGATCAATGCCTACCACTTCTTTACCCCGGCAACGACCAATGCCCCTGGTACCACCCCACCGGTCAACCATGCCCCGGTTGCCACCAACAGCAGTGCCGGCCTCGATGAAGACACCAGTGTCTCCCTGAGCCTCTTGAGCAACGCCAGTGATGCTGACAGCACCGACGTATTAAGTGTCCGCATCACCAGCCAGCCAGCACACGGCACCGTCACAAAAAACAGCAATGGCAGCTGGACTTACACCCCAGTAGCCAACTACAACGGCACAGACAGCTTCAGTTACGTCGTCAATGATGGCAAGGTCGACTCCAACATTGCCACCGTCAGCTTGACAGTCAAAGCCGTCAATGATGCCCCGGTCGTCAGCAACCAAAGCATTACCGTTGACAATGCCACCAGCATCCTCATCAAGGCGCTTGGCACCGATGTTGATGGTGACAGCCTCACCAGTAAGCTCATCAGCACCGCCAGCCATGGCACCGTCACCCTCAATGCCGATGGCAGCTTTACCTACAAAGCCACAGCAGGCTATGTTGGTACTGACAGCTTTAGCTACAAAGTCAACGACGGCAAGGTCGATTCCAACCTCGCCACCGTCAGCCTGAGCATCACTGCCGTTGCCCCACCGGCAATGACCACAGCCGACCTGGGGTTGGCAGGGCAGTTCAATGCCTTTGTCTTTAATGACTACACCGCCACCGGTGGTGAAGTCGCCGGTACCATGGCCGTAGGACACAACTTCAATGTGTCGTCCTTCAGCATGGACACCACCCAAAAGAACTACCAGGGCATGTCACTGATCGTTGGTAACCAGCTCACCTTCAATGGTGGGTCTACCCATGGCAAAGCCACCTATGGCAGCAGCAAAACCACCAGCAACCTGCAACAGGGTGACACCGTCGTCAAGGCCGCACCACCATTCAGCTTTGCTGATAACAAAACCCAGTTGACAGATTTGTCCACCAACCTGGCAGCCCAAACCGCCAATGGTAAAACCACCGTCCAGTTCAATGGCATGACTTTTCAGGGCGATGGCACCAGCGGTACACAAATCTTCAATGTCAAAGGCGCCGACCTGCTCAGCGTGACCTATGCCAACTTCGTCAACCTCACCCCAGGGCAGACACTCATCATCAATGTGACAGGGGACAGTGGCATGCAAGGCGGTATGCCAGATGGCTTCAAGAACTACAACACCCTGTTCAACTTCAGTACCGCCAAGAAGTTGACCTTCACCAATGTCGCCTTGAACGCCAGTATCCTGGCGCCATTAGCGACAGTGACCGCAGGCAGTGGGGTGATTGATGGCAATGTGGTGGTCAATAACTGGAACAGCAATATCTACATTGCCAACAACCGCAGCTTCCAGGCGGCAGCCATGCCAGTGAAACAGACGAGCACCAACACGGCGATGGCGATGTCTGTTGCCGCAGCCAACCCGTATGCAACGGTGGTGAGTCCGGCGACACCGGCAACGACTGCCAACAGCAAGGCGGCGACGGTCTCAGCAACACCGTTACAGTCAACAACAGGTAGCAGTGCGATTGTGATACCGGCAAGCACAACAACGTCATCAAGCAACACCAGCACGACAGCAGCAAGCAGTGATCAGGCGATGGCGGCTTTGTTGGATAGTCTGGGTAGTTCGGTGGGGAGTGCTTTGCAGGCGCAGATGGATAAGACGCTAAGTCAGCAATAACGCAATATCAGGTGACACTTTTCAGTGTCACCTGATACCATTTAACCTTCTATATTCAATTTACGACTGCCATGAGCTATACGATAGAAATATTTGCCAATCCCTTGCCACAAGAAAGACAACGAGCATTGGCCGAAGCTGCGCATATCAAAGAAGACTATCTGCAAGAAAGCGGCAAGATACATCCGTCCCTGCGTAAATTGCACGTCCAACTTGTGAAGCAATATCCCTGTTTGTCAAGCTATGATGAAGATGATCAGGATAGAGATGACTGCCCATGGTCAGATGGTCCACTGATCAATAATTTTGGTTCGCAAATGGCGATGTTGGGTATCAGCAATCATCAGGATGAAGTATTGGCTTACG
>NZ_JBMPPL010000008.1:0-287600 GCF_049339485.1 Undibacterium sp. TJN19 | reverse complement strand
TCGTCAGATTCGCGTAAGTCGCTGCGTATTCTGGTTGCACTGAGAAACTTTGGGCGATGTCTTTTAAAGACGAATTGCTTGCTACCCAATAGGCCAGACCCAACGGGTCAGCTGGACGGTTGAAATAAGCGATGTATAACTTCTGGATGTCAGCTGCTGTGTTGGCCATTTGGGGTCCTGGGAAATTAATTCAAAAATACGAAATTGCATTAGTTACACACTATTACAAATAGTAGCGATGTGAGGTTAACAGGTCAATATTGATTTACTCGCAAGACAGATCATTAATCACTAATAGCAAAGATTTGATAAGAATTAACATTTTCTGACAATGATCACAGATCATAGCACCGAAAAATGCTAAAAAGACCATTAAACATATTAGCCAATCCTTCGTTGTTTATACTGCCAGAAATGAACAAGAAAAATTTACGGAGGGCAGATACAATATGCCTTTCTGGCAAAACCCGTATCCCGACTTTGTTTAGCTTCCATAACAAACATTCCCCCTCCTCTTGCCTGCTATTCCTGCTGATAGCGGGATTGTGCAATGTATCGTCAGCTACCAATACCTGCGAGGCAAATCCTGCCCCTATCCGGTTTGTCCTGACCTTCGATGATGGGCCAAGCGCGGTACAACCGAATAACCCGACAGAAAAAGTGCTGAGCACTTTGCTGAAAAACCGTTTCCAGCAAGATATCAAAGCGATTTTTTTCACGCAAACCCGAGCAGTGAATGGTGGCGGCACCGAATTTGGCAGGAGCATGCTGAAACGCGAAGTAGAGGCTGGCCATGTGCTGGCTTTTCATACTGCGACACCGCGTCACTCTAATCATCGTTATCTGAAAGAAGGACAACTCGATACCTCACTGGACCTGGGTATCGCTGACCTGACGGGTATGACCGGCATTGCACCAAAGCTGGTGCGTCCGCCTTTCTGGAATTATGATGCCCGTACACTGGATAGTTATCACGGCCATGGCCTGCAAATGCTGTTGACGGATCTGAGTGCGAATGATGGCATCATTTACGGCATCAATTTCAGTCTCACCAAGCGTCGCAATATGCGCAAGATGCTGCTGACAGTCCGTCCACAATGGTGCCGGAATGAAATGCCCTCAGTCGACGGGGCAACGCCCATTATCGTCACATTTCATGACATCAATTCCTATACCGCCAATCATATGGATGAGTACCTGGAAATTCTTTTGGATGTGGCAAAAGAACTGGAAATACCGACCAGCGAAAAACCCTTTTATGATGACCGCGAAGAACTGGAGCGGGCAGCCCTGGTGAGGGTCATCAAAGATGCCGGCAATCCACCGGAATTGCCTGGCATGTGGAACTGGTTCTGGCGTTTATTCAGTTGACGAACCCGTTTGCAACAGTTGCGTGTCTCTATGAAATGCCCTGTGCATCGAATTCGTTTTAGCGCGCCAGTGCTTTTTCATCGGCACCTGTTGGCCCACCTTTTGCCGTAGTGTAGTTGGCGATGATGTAGTCGGTCGCCAGATTCGCGACGCGGGTAAGCATCAAGTTATCATGCACCCCGAATATGAACCCTGCTGCCATGGCACCGGCGCGCTGGAAGAATTCGGGGGAAGCTATCGTTACACCAGTTGCATCAGTGATCTTCAAGCGCAGCAACACGCCTGAACTGCCCGCCAATGGCCCCAGCAAAATACGTTTGGCACCATGCTTGAATTGCATTTCCTCAACGATAGGCTCTATGATCAGAGTACGTCCATTGTCGGGGCGTTTGTTCCACGTATCGACGTAACTGGCCATGTCTTTTTGAATATTCTCATTGATCTTGGTCAAGCCGGACATATCGCCTGCATAACCGTCTTTAAACATGGCTGTCTTTATCTGTATGCGCCCGAAAGCAGAAAATGCTTCCTTTGGCGCAGGGTTTTCCAGTGAAGTTGCCTTAACCGAAGTTGCACACTCTTGCAACAAGCTCAGTGAAAATAATGTTGCCAATAACAACCCGAGTTTTACAACTGTCTTCATTTTGAATACTGTCAAATTAAAAAAGGGGGGAAACAAGCAAATCAATTTGGCTTTCATTCTCACGCTTCTATCAGGTGTCTTTATAAAAGCGCGTCAGGCTAAAATCCTGAAATTTAAATCACCGGTATTTTTTAAAAATCAATGATGTATTGATGCCGCCAAATGCAAAGTTATTGGACATCACATATTCGCCGTCAATCGCCCTGCCCTCGCCCCGGATATAATCAAGTTCTGCACATTGAGGATCAAGTTCCTGCAAATTGATGGTAGGTGCAAACCAGCCTTCGCGCATCATTTCTATGCTGATCCAGGCTTCCAGTGCGCCGCACGCACCCAGGGTGTGGCCCATATAGCTTTTCAGTGAACTGATGGGGATGCGGTTACCGAAAACCTGGGCGGTTGCCTGGCTTTCGGCAATATCACCCTGTTGTGTACCTGTGCCATGCGCATTCACATAAGCAATATCGGATGGCACAAGTTCTGCGTCAGCCAGGGCCAGTTGCATGGCAATTTTCATGGTTTCGGCATTGGGTTGCGTCACATGACAACCGTCGCTATTGGTACCAAAGCCCACCAGTTCTGCATGGATGACGGCACCTCTGGCCAAGGCATGTTCGAGTTCTTCGAGTATCAGGCAACCAGCACCTTCACCGATGACAAGGCCATCACGGCCAGCGTCAAAAGGCCGTGGCGTATCACCAGGGTGGTCATTGCGTACGCTGGTGGCAAACAGGGTATCGAACACCGCCGCTTCCGTCGCACATAACTCTTCTGCGCCACCGGCTATCATGGCAATTTGCTTGCCACTGCGTATGGCTTCATACGCATAGCCTATGCCCTGACTGCCCGAAGTGCATGCCGATGATGTTGTAATCACGCGGCCAGTCAATCCAAAAAACACACCTATGTTGACTGGCGCGGTGTGCGCCATCATCTTGATATAGGTAGTGGCATTGATGCCTTTGGTCGTACGTTCTTCCATCATGCGGCCGAAATCACCTATGGCGCTGGGCGTACCCGCTGACGAACCGAAGGAAATACCCATCTGCCCGCTGGTAAGCAGCGAGTCTTCAAGCAGGCCGGCATGCGCCAGCGCCATCTCACTGGCACGGGTTGCCATCAAGGCCACCCTGCCCATGCTGCGTGTGGCTTTGCGGTTATAGCGTTCATTCAACTCAAACGGTGCAGCGGGCGCACCGAGTTGCGTGTTCAAACCATCATAATCACTCCACTCCTGCATGCGGGTGATGGCATTGCGGTATTCACCAAGTTGCTTGCGTATGCTGGCCCAGTCATTACCCAAGGGACTGATACCGGCCATGCCGGTTACGACTACACGACGGTTGGTCTGACTCATGCCATGCCTCCATTGACCGAAATCACTTGCCGAGTGACATAAGCCGCATCTGCATGCATCAGGAAGCTGACTACGGCTGCCACTTCTTCGGGCTTGCCAACGCGGCGTGCGGGTATCATTTTCAATGCCTCTTCCATCGGTACTTCACTGATCATATCGGTTTCTATCAAGCCCGGCGCCACGCAATTAACAGTAATAGCGCGCTTGGCCAATTCGATTGCGAGCGCCTTGGTGGCGCCGATAATGCCTGCCTTGGCAGCACTGTAATTGACCTGTCCACGATTACCGATCAGGCCAGAAACTGAAGCCAGGGTAATGATGCGGCCTGGCTTGCGACGTTGCACCATGGGCATGACGACAGGGTTCAGCACATTATAAAAACCATCGAGATTGGTATTCAAAACAATGTCCCAGTCTTCGCCTGACATGGCGGGAAAAGCATTATCCCGTGCCACACCGGCATTGCAAACGACGCCGTAGTAGCAACCATGCAGTTCGATATCAGCCAGCAGTGTTGATGCGGCCTGTTCGCGATCGCTGATATCAAATTGCAATACCCGGGCCTGCTGGCCCATGGCAATAATTTCAGTGGCGACCAGTTCAGCCTCTTCTCGCTGGCTGCGACAATGCAAGACGATATCGTAGCCATCGCGGGCCAGGCGCAATGCAATTGCCTTGCCTATGCCCCGCGACGATCCTGTCACCAACACACTCATACTCATTACGAACTCCGTTGCAAAAAATCTTTCACATTGTCAGGCTGAAATACCG
This sequence comes from Undibacterium sp. TJN19, assembly GCF_049339485.1. Classification (NCBI taxonomy): domain Bacteria; kingdom Pseudomonadati; phylum Pseudomonadota; class Betaproteobacteria; order Burkholderiales; family Oxalobacteraceae; genus Undibacterium; species Undibacterium sp. TJN19. The sequence continues at coordinate 283,458 of NZ_JBMPPL010000008.1, read as the reverse complement.
TGACTGTGGCGGTTGCCAATACCGTGGCGCTGGCACTATCATCAATGTGGCATTCAAAAGCACCGAGGCCATTGTCACCTTGCAGCGCACGCTTCACGTGCACATGCAATATACTGCCCAGCTTAAACAGTGGCTGGCTGCATTCATAGCGACGCGCCCCCAGCAAAAAACCTACTTTGACAGGTTCACCACGCAGGCTGGCCAGATAGCCTGCATGGGCAGCAATGGCCTGCGCCATGTATTCGATACCGACCCAGGAACCTACACCCTGCCCATCGCAAAAAAGCGTATCTGCCTGTATTGCTACTTCTGCACACAGGGTTTCATCGTCGGCTGCAAGCAGGCGGTCGAGCAAGACCATGTCGCCATCATGCGGAACCAGTTCACGTACCGGTGGCAGGCTTGATGCGTTTATCATATTCATACTGCCCGTCCCAATATCAGGGTTGCATTCGATCCACCAAAGGCAAAGGAGTTACTCAGTGCCCAGCGCAATGGGCGTCCCAAAGGCTTGCTGCTTGTCGCCAGACATAAGACTGGTAATTGAGCATCAGCAATGCCGTCCCACAAATGAGGTGGCAGGCAACCCTGTGCATTATCGTCCTGCATCGCCAGCCAGCACAAGGCCGCTTCTATCGCGGCAGCAGCGCCAAGCGTATGCCCGGTAAAGGGTTTGGTGGAACTGACTGGCACGGTATCACCAAACAAATCGTGAATCACCCGTGCCTCCATCGCATCATTTTGCAGGGTGGCAGTGCCATGCAGATTGATATAGTCAATGTCCGATGCGGCAATACCCGCACGTTGCAATGCCTGCGCGATCGCCAGACGTGCGCCGCCGCCAGCAGGGTCAGGCGCAGAAATATGATGGCCATCCGAAGATTCACCCCAGCCGCATAACATGATGTTTGCGCCACGGTCTACCGGTTCCGCAGTCATCAGGAAGAAAGCCGCACCTTCGCCGATATTAATACCATTGCGGTTGGCGCTTAAGGGGTTACATCGTTCAGCACTGACCGATTCCAGCGCAGAAAACCCTGCGACAGTAAACGCACACAGCGTATCCACGCCACCAGTCAATACAGCATCACACAAACCCATTTTAATGAGTCGTGCAGCACTTGCCATCGCTTTTGCACTGGACGAGCAGGCGCTGGAATGCACATAAGCCGGGCCGCTGATGCCCAGTTCAAAAGCCAGCATTTCTGCTGGCGACGACATCTCTTGCTGGGCATAATGAAACGATGCTGGCAAATGCCCCTGCTCGCTATATTCACGCAAAGCGGTTTCTGTGTTGGCAATGCCGGATGTACTGGTGCCGATGACAATACCGACGCGGTCAGCACCAAAACGGGCAACGACATTATCGACAGCTGTCCTGATCTGCGCCAGCGCTGCCAGTGCCAGCTGATTATTGCGGCTATGCATGCTTATGGGCAAGTGACTGACATCCGGCAATGGGCTGCTAACTTCGCCCAAAGGCAGGACGCGGCCTGGAGACCAGGCATCGGTCGGCAGCACGCCGGTACTGGCTTCATGCAGCAGGTGTTGCTTGATATCGTGATGATTATCGCCCAGGGCGCACACAATACCGCAGTGATTTAAATACATCTTCATAGTGACAAATAAGCGATCAGGATGCTGACTGTATGGTCAGGCGGTAGTGGTAGCGCAAATTATTCAAGACCACCGTCCCACTCCAGCGTGGCAAACCACTGTAATCAATGGTCGCGACCACATTCTCAGCCAGATACAAGGTGCGGTGCAGGCCTTGTTCTTCTATACGCCAGCCTTCTGGTAATGCCATGGCAATGGCCTCTACCGGCCACAGGCTCAGTTGCATGTCCTCCAGCACGTCTTCAGCTTTTACCTGTGCCGGCAGCATGACATGCCGCCAGGATTTCAATTCTTTCCCATCATAGCTAAGGCTCAAAACGCGCTGGCCAAATGCCAGACCCACCAGTTCGAGGTGCGCGGGATCAACTTCCAGCGCAGCATCCAGTTCATCAATACGGCCATTTCTTTCCACTTTCAGATGTTGCTGCACACTGAAAGTATCACCCAGCGCCGACGGCGCCAGCATCAGACCCAGCCTTGCAGAATTAGCGGGCGGAACACTGGCACAGGCGCTTAACAATAAAGGAATCAGCAAACCACGGATAAATAATTTAAGAGGTTTGCGCATGCTTACTTTCTGAAGAGGTGAAACAAGGGACGATCAGCCACACCAGGCCGGTACCGATCAGCATGGTCAGGCCAAAAGCCTGCAAGGCTGGCGTATGGCTCAAGCCCAGCAGGCCGAACGACAGTATGGTATTGGCAGCCGACAAACCAACTGCCAGCCACGGTGTCGCATTGCGACGGTCTGGATGCTCCTGCATGAAAATACCATAATCGACGCCGACTCCCAGCAACAGCATCAGTGCCAGCACATGAAATAGTTGCAGGTTTTGTCCGGCCAGACCCAGCAATGACAATGTAGCTATGCTGGCAAACATGGTAGGTGCCAGCACCCGCCACGCATTGCCACGATAGCGTGGACTCAATAGCGCAAATACGACCAGGTAGGCTGCCATGATCACCCAGCCCATATAGCTGCGGTAACGCCCCAGCACGGAAGATATTTCATTGACCTTGTCGACCCACTGTACTCCTTCTAGGCCATGGCCGGCCTGCTGCAAAGCCGTAAAATTGTCGGCACCATAAGCAAGGCCGCGCAAGGCGACGATGCTGGCATGCTCGTTGCCAATCTGCCCCAGCCATAAGTGGCGCCAAGGCTCACCTGCCGGTGTTTTCAGGAAATCATCGACCGTCATGTTGCTGGTTAATTGCTTTAGGTGGGTACGAATGCCAGCGGACCAACTTGTATCTTCTTCCACCTTACTGGCCAGCATGGACAAAGGCCCACCATCTGCGAGCAGTTTTTCGTATATCAGTTGCTGATGCGCCTTCTGCAATTGTGCTGAAGGTATCCAGTTCGACAGCGCCTGATAGCCGGAAATAATATGGCGTATAACCAAAGGATCAAGCTTGCGCTTCAATGCCTCTTCTCTTTGCAGGACGATTTCAGCGCTTTTACCTCGCACCAGAAAATATTGGACTGGTGTTGGTGCATCCAGCAATTTACCCAACTTGATCTGATCGCTGACCAGTTGTTTGGGCGGCGTTTGCAACAGGCGGATATCATCATTCACACCCAAGCGGGAACAGCCAAATACAGCAAATACAATGAAAACCGTAATTGTTGCCATGCTGCGGCGATTGAACCCTAATCGCGGCCAGTGCAATAAGGCCGCACTATAGACTGCCACCAGTCTGCCACTTTTCAGGCTGCTCGCGCTGATCAGTTGCGGGAACCAGCAAACCACTGTCAACCACGCAAACACCAGACCCAGCGCCGAAAAAGCCGCCATATGCCGCAAGCCAGGGAAAGGTGTCATACCCAGGCCCAGATAACCAATGACGGCCGCCAGCAAAGTCAGGCACAGGCCGGGCATCAGGCGTTTCAGCAGTTGGGGTGAACTTTGCTGGGAGTCGGCACTGAGACGGTTACACAAAAAATAAATACCATAATCTTGCGCGACACCGATCAGGCTCGCGCCAAATACCAGCGTCAGCAGATGAATGCCGCCAAACAAAATCCAGCACATCGACAGCGCACCAAGAAAGCCGACGCCGATAGACAGCAAAATTAAGGCGATCGGTTTCAGCGAGCGAAAGCTCAGCCACATCAATAAAATGATACCAATCAAGGAACCAACACCGATAGTGGACATTTCCGACGCCGCCTGTTGCCCGGCTGCAGCTGCGTGCAGGATCACGCCAGCACTGATGATTTGTACTGATGGGACAGCCTGCCTGGCGGCATCGGCAGCCCTGTTTAGCAAAGGCAATGCGGCCTCTTGCGCGCTCAGTGAAAAAGCTGGTGGTTTTAAAGTTAAAGGCAGCAAGACATACTGGCGTTCAGCATCGGCAACGAAAAGATGCCCATCACGTGGACGTACTGGGGTTTCCTGCGCCCTTTCCTGTATCCAGCCACTGAACAGGCTAAATGGATCATCCTGGAATGCGCCCAGCTTGGGGCCTGAAAATGCACCATAGATTTTTGCCAGCGCGATATCTGTCCAGAATTGCGGTGTTTCAGTACGCAATTGCAATTCCTGTTGCGCGGTCAGCAAACCCAGGCTATTTTTCTGAAAGGTCGACAGCCAGTCGCTTTGAGTCTGGTCATTGATAGTCGTCGACACCAACAAATCACGGCGAGTTGCCAGTACGGCTTGATAGGCATCGGCGGCACGTTTTGCCTGCTCCCAGTCGGGTGCGCCCAGCAAGATAATGACGCGCTGCTGTGCTGTATCCACCATGTGGGCGAAAGACTGCTGCAATACCGCGTCACGTTCCTGCACGGGCAACAACGCCAGAATGTCGGTATCAGGTGTAATGCGTTTGCCCAGCCACAGATAAGCATTATGCGCAAGCAGCAGGCAGACCACCAGCGCCCAGGCAATTGCCAGGCTTGATTTAAACCGTTTCGTTGTTGGAATACCTGCGCTCATCATCCCTGCTATTGAAATCTTATTATTTTATATATCAGAACAGTGCCAGCTCTTCCGCCGTAATGGCAGTCTCGCCTGTCTTGATATCTGAAAATACGATGCTGGTACGGTCACCGCTGGCATCGTCGATATGGATATTCTTGACGTACAAACCACCATCAAGCGAAATGGCACCAATGGCTTTCGCCAGTGCGGCTTCTTTTGCTTTCAGGCTGACTTTCCAGCTGGAGACATCGGCAGTGCCATCGACTTCAAACAGGGTTTCGAGTTTGCTCAAATCACCAGACAACAAGGAAAACAGCACACTGTTAATCATGCGCACAGCAGGTTCTTTCTGCGCATCCAGCCGCATCGCCACGCGTTCGCCTTGCAGATGCACAATTTCGTCGCGTGTCAGACGCAGGGTATTTGGAAAGGGTTGCAAGGTACGCCATAACACGCCTTTGCCGTTGACCACACAAAAACGGCCATTCGATGCCAGAGGCTTTTTCATGCCTGTCAGCTGCTTGGTCTGGTCGAAACGCCCACATAAAACTGCAGGCTTGGCCAGCATGCCCTGGATTTTTGCGATGGGGGCAGCCGCTGCAATGGCATTCACACTGTGCAATGCGGCGACAGCAGTAATGCTCAGCGCGATAAAAAAACGTTTCATGGTGCAGGTACTCCCAATTTTTCAAACAAGACTGGCGGCGAAACAAAACACATTTCCCCGCTGGCGATATCAACAGCGACCTGGGTCGTAGTGGCACGTGTCAAACGCTTGCCGCTGGCCGCATCGGTGATCAGGTAATCTATTTTCAGGCGGTTTTCCCATTCCACAATTTCTGCACGCAATGTCAGGCGCTGGCCAAAACTGGCTGGTGCAACATAGCGCAACTGCATATCGATGACTGGCCAGGCATAACCCGACTGCTTCATCTGTACATAGTTATACTGAATCTTGTCGAGCAAGGTACAGCGCACGACTTCCAGGTATTTGACGTAGTTGCCATGCCAGACGATTTCCATCGGATCAAGGTCAAAGAACTGTACCAGCATCTCAGTTTCAGCAAACCAGCGGCTGCTTGCGGCATTCTTGTTCACTTTACGCATACAACATCCAGTCTTGTTCGCGTATGCGTTCAAGCATCAGGCGCAAATCCGGTTCCAGGCGACGGTCTTCCTGTACTACAGCGATATCGGTTTCCAGGGAATGCATCATTTGTTGCAAGGCTGTTGACAATCGCAGTTCAGGGTTCAATCGCGCGCGCAGCCATACGCCCTGGCGTACCGTAATCAGCAGGGCGGCGACCACTTGTTCTGTCAGTTCGAGCACGCGCAGGCAGTCACGGGCGGCAATGGTGCCCATGCTGACCTTGTCCTGGTTATGGCATTCGGTCGAACGTGAAAATACCGATGCAGGCATGGTCAGTTTCAAGGCTTCGGCTGTCCAGGCAGAAGCGCTGATCTGCAATGCTTTCAGGCCATGATTAATGGCGGCACGTGGCCCTTCCATGCCTGACAGATTCGCTGGCAAGCCGTGGTTGTAACGGCTGTCGACCAGCAAGGCCATCTGGCGGTCTAGTAAATCAGCCAGGTTGGCAACAGCGTTTTTCATGCCATCCATGGCAAAAGCGATATGGCCACCATAAAAATGTCCGCCATGTAAAACACGTTCATTGTCGGCATCAATGATGGGATTATCGTTGGCGCTGTTCAATTCATTTTCAATTGCCTGGCGAAAGAAAGGCAAGGCATCGGCCAATACGCCTATCACATGCGGCGCGCAACGGATGGAGTAACGATCCTGCAAACGCTTGCCATTACGTTCAGCCTCGCCGGCTGGCAAGTCTGCACGCAGCCATGCTGCGACGCACTGCATACCGGCATGCGGCTTGACTGAGAACAGCACTTCATCAAAGTGGTGTGCATTGCCGTCCAGCGTAACCGATGCCATGGCGGTGATACACGTTGTCAGTTTCACCAGATAACTGGCACGATCATAAGCCAGACAAGCCAGGGCTGTCATGACAGCCGTACCGTTCATGATTGCCAAACCTTCTTTAGGGCGCAGACGCAGGGGTTTGATACCGGCCTCGTGCAGTGCCTGAGCGGCAGGCACCTGCATGCCATTGCGCCAGACTTCACGCTCCCCACAAAGAACAGCAGCAAGGTAAGACAGCGGGGTTAAATCTCCACTGGCCCCCACCGAGCCTTCAGAAGGAATCAGGGGTAACAAACCAGCATCAAGTAAACGCGCTATCTGTTCCAGCAACTCTACGCTGACGCCGGAAAACCCCTTGGACAAAGACGCCAGGCGTGTCGCCATCACCGCACGCGTTTGCGCCGGGCTCAGGTATTCGCCCAGGCCGCAGCCATGATAGGTATACAAATGATGTGGCAATTCACCGACCAGGTCAGCCGGAACTGTCACCGTACAGGAATCGCCATAACCGGTAGTCACACCATAGATAGTGCCGTCTTCACGCAACAGGCGGTCAAGGAAATCTGCGCCACGGGCAATAGCCGCACGAAACGCGGGGTCGGCAGACAGTTCTGCTGTTGCCCTGCCCTTGGCGATATCGACGATATCTTCTATGCTGAGCCTGTCACGGTCAAATTGGACAGTGCGCAGTCTGGTATTGGTGTCAGCGGGATGCATCAGTTTTTTCCAAATGAGGTAAATGCCAGAAATCGTAAAAATTAAACCATTGCAAAGGGGCGCGCAGGCAATAATGTTCGAGGCGTGCAGCATAAGCAGCCACCAGGTCTTTCAGCGCATCATCGCGCCCCTTGCGTGGCAGTCTGACTGACTCTTGCAAAAGCTCAAAGCATACATGCGGCATATCGTTGATTTGCAGCGAAAACAGCAGATATACCGGACACTGCAAAATACTCGCCAGTACATACGGGCCAACCGGGAAGGCTGCTTCGCGGCCTAGAAACTGCGCATACGCAACGCGAGGCTGTGGCGCTACGGGAATACGGTCACCGGCGATAACGACAAATCCACCCGCAGCAATTTTGTCTGCCAGTAGCATGGCAGTGGCCGGGGTCATTTCGGTCACCTGCAATAAATCCATCTGGCTGGCGGGATCAAGCTGTCCCAGCATGCGATTAAATGCCTGTGCATGCTTGGTATGAACCAGCACCGTCAATTTGACCTCAGGGAAATTGCGCGATAACACACGGCACATCTCCAGATTGCCGACATGCGAACAAATCAACAGGCCACCCCGCCCTGCCATGACCTGTTCATGCATATACGCCTGGCCTTCGTAACGTACCTGTCCGGTCTTGAACAGGCCACCCCACAGCAACATCTTGTCGAGTATATTTTCGGCAAACGCAGCAAAATGTTTGATGACGCCGCGCCAGCCTATAGTTACTGGCACGTAGGCGCGCATGCGCTGCAAATAGGCGATGGAAGCACGTCTTGCCGCACCTTGTGCAAGTACGTACCAGACCAGTACGGGATACAGAATAATGCGAAACGGCCAGCGCCCGAACAGGCGGAATATCCAAAATAACAGGCGCATACCTGCCACGAAACTGACTTCGTTGATATTCGCCCAGTGACGTGAGGTATCTGGCCTGGTGGTCATTTGCCATCCCTTTGCGACTTGCCTGACTCACGCCAGTTCCGCGCCAGAAGGTTGGGCAAACGCAGCAACATGCCGAAGAACAATCTGGTATGCATGCCGGTAATGAGCACATTGTCGCGCCAGACGCGGAAATGCGATACGCCATCCGCAGGATAACCCACACGGGTCGGCAGATTAACCATCGCCAGCCCTTGCCAGTACAACCTGACCAGGATGTCTGTATCAAAATTCATGCGCCGGCCTATCCTCTGCTTCGCCATCAATGCCATGACAGCCGCAACAGGATAAACACGAAAGCCACACATGGAATCCCGTATGGCGAACGACAGCGTATTGATCCATACCCACACATGCGTCAGGTAACGCGCGTACAGGCGCAATGCGGGCACGCTTTCATCATAGACCGGATAACCAACGATCACTGCCTGCGGATGCGCTGCTGCCTGTGCCAGAAAATGTGGAATGTCGGTCACACGGTGCTGACCATCGGCATCAATTTGCAGCACATGCGTGTAAGCCGTTTTTGCAGCATAAGCAAATCCGGTCATGACTGCGGCTCCTTTACCCTGATTGTGCGCATGGCGCAGCAAGTGCAGACGTGCTGGCCGCGTTGCAATTAGCTCATCGAGTACTTTGGCGCAAGCGTCTGAACTGCCGTCATCGACTAGTATGCAATTGACATCATGCGTCAATATGCCATCAACCACCATGGCAATCGCGTGCTCGTGGTTATAAACGGGGATGAGGACACAGGGTTTAAACAATTTACTTACCTGCCTTGGCAAAACGCAGCAATGAATGGCAATAACCGATATCGTCACGTGCCGTTAATAATTGCAACCCCGCCGCTTCGGCCATGCGTATGTAATCGGCGCTCTCATAAATCTTGCTGTTACCACTGGCCATCGCAGTGAAATATGGGGAAGTGTTGATGAGACAAAAAGCAGCGATATCGTAACGCTGGCGATCCCAGAAAGTATCCATGATCAGCAGTTGACCGTTTGTCGCCAATGCCTCAGATGCACGTTGCAAGATACTCGCAATTGCCGGTTCAGAGAAACAGCTAAGGAACTGGCTCATCCAGATCAGATCCATGTCTGCAGGCAAAGCGGCTTCTTTATCGAGCAAATCGATGCCATGAAAACTCGCTCTTTCGTGTACACCGGCTTTTTGCAAATTATCTTCTGCAACGGTCAACTGCCGCGGCAAATCAACCAGATGCATTTCTACACTGGGGTTATAGGCCAGCGCTGCACAACTGAACTTGCCAGTATTAGCGCCTATATCCATCAGGCGGCGTGGTGCTGTAGCAAACACATCAGGCAAAATCGTCGGGAAGGATGTGTCGGAATAATGATGATCGAAAGCAAACCAGCTGGTCTTGGCGGGTTCAGGTAATTGCGACAACCCCTGATACAAGGTAGCCCAGTTGCCAAATGCTGTCAGACCAAGCGGTTTTTCCTGGTCAAGAGACTGATCCAGCTTGAACAAGCCTTCGTAACAGACGTCATGATTAAAATCAAGGTTGATCTGGGTAATGGCATCAGTCAGCACACAATAGCCCGTTTTATCGATGACATAACGACCCGCACTCAGATAAACGACGCCTGCCGACAGGCAGGTTTCAAGCACTACTTTCAGGGCGTATTCTGTCCATTTGCCAGTTTCAGCCATGTCAGTGACCGTCAACCCGGTGCCACCAGCATCTGCCAGTGCTTGCAGCATGCCGCGTTTCCATGCATAACGCACACATTGGAAGACCACAGGGCCGAAGGCGATTTTTTGCGCTTCAAAACGGGCTGCGAACGCGCTCTGGCGCTCAGGGGAAAACTTCTTATCTAGCATGTGGTCTTTTCGTTGGCAAACAAGATGCGTCCACCGGCATGCTGCCCGGCGTCGGAAAAATAACGGAACTGCAAACTACTTTTCGCTACGTCATGAATAAGTTCCAGCATGACCGGGCTTTCCGCATGAATCACATGCTGGAATTTTAAGGCGTGAATACCCAGAAATACAGGTGGCAAGTCCAGGTATTGCCTGGCAAAACGAATAACCCAATCGACCTGTACAACGCCAGGCAAAACCGGTGCCACGTTGAAATGCCCATCAAAATAAAACAGCGAGGCTGGCACTATCAATTCAAACATCACCCGCAGTGGTGTTTGTTCCAGCAAGCGCAGGCGTGGCAAACGTGGCCGCGGATCCGCCTCTTCATTGAGCAAAGCAAGCAATTGCACATGACTGGTTTTACCTTGTGCATTGACGGGTATCTGCTCAAGAAAGCGCCAGCGTCGCGGTAAAGCGATAGCTTCGACAACGCCCGCCAGTATCGCCCGCAAACGCTGGTTGAAGGCGTACTTCCCCTCGTCCGAAAAGATTGCGGCACCTTTTTCTGAAGTGACGACGAAGGCTGTCAGTTTCTGCCTTTGTCCGGTATCAGCATGATCCGCAATAACTCTGACTTCGCTGACCAGATCTGAAGCCAGCAATGCCATCTCCATGGCATCGAGTGAAATGCGTTTTTCTTCTATCTTGACGATACGGTCACTGCGCCCCAGTAATAGAAGGCGACCATGTTCAGTCATCTGCGCTTTGTCGGCAAGGCGTAACCATTCTGTATTTTGCAGATGAGGGGAACGCACTTCCAGCAAACCCTGATCCTGCGCAATACGCAAAATCACATTGGGCAAGGCGTCCCAGGCATCCACTGCACCGTGCTGGCGCTGCCGCCAGGCAATGCCGCCAGTTTCAGAGCTTCCGTAAACTTCAAGTGGGATTTTTCCCAATAATTCACCGACCGCAAAGGCGGTTTCAGGCGCCAATGGGCCACCAGATGAAAATACGGCGCGTACGTTTTTCCTGACTGACTGCCAGTCCAGATGTTCCGGCAGGCGTTTCAGATGTGCCGGGCTGGCGATCAAAACAGATTCGCCTTGCGCCAGCACTTGGGTAAATTGCTCAGGAAAATTCAAACTCAGCGCGTGGACTGGGCGGCCTGCCATCAGTGGCCACAATACCTTGAATAACAAGCCATAAATATGCTGATGAGAAACCGTTGCCGCGATGCTGGCATGACCAACCCGTGCGCCGAATACCTGTTCCAGGCTGGCAACTTCACTGAACAATTGCGACAATTTTTTGGGTATAGCCTGGGCGACACCCGTACTGCCGGAAGTATGCACAACCAGCCCGATAAATTGAGGATCAAGCTTGCCAGGGATGGCCAGCCTGCTTGACTGCGCTGCGGCCTGCAAGGGCTGATATGCATCCGGGAAATTACCCAGAAATGCATCGACGGTTTTATGCAATACCTGGCAAGTGGCAGGCAAGGTGTCAGCGGTCAGCCATACCGTTTTTTTTAGCTGCCATGCAGCAAACAAGGCGGCGGCAAATTCCAGACTATCATCCATATACAATGCCAGATTATCTCCGGCAATATTTTGCAGCAGACTGTCCCACGCGGCCATACGCTGTAAAAACATTGTCTTTAAGACAGGGCCTGACGCATTCCAGCCCATGACATTCTGCGCTGAACGGGAGGCCAATGCCTGGCAAGGATCGGGATAAAAATCAGACATGGTGAAGTCGTTTAAAGCGCAGGCGTACCAGGTATTCAATACCAAACAGCAAACCCATCAAGAGGTAGGCAATGACGCCTGTATAAAGTGACCAGACCGCTTCAGACGCCCACAAGGCGGTAGAGAGAGCGAGGGCACCATTGATGATAAAGAAGGCGCACCAGACTTGCGTCACACGACGCGTGTAGGCAATTGCGACATCTGGCAAATCAGGTTCACGCAAACGCGCAAAACGTTCCACCATTGAAGGTGGTACGGCAAGACTAAAGCCAAATACACTCAGCAACACCGCATTGACCAGCACTGGATACAATTTCAACGGCAACAAGGCATTTGCCCACACGGCACAGGCGGCCAGCAATAAGGCACACAGCATGAACCAGCGTGCAACCGTACTGACCTTAAAAGTTGGTATTCTGCTAGCGGCAGCCAGTAGCAACAGACCTGCGAGCCAGCGCGGCTCCACCTGCCCCTGACCATACCAGATCACGAGCGGGTATAACACAGTCAGAATGACCGCCACTGCGGTCAAAATTACGCGAATGATGCTGATTACTCCGCAGGCAGGTCGACAAGCGCATCAATCACATCACCAATAGTGCGGATTTTCTTGAACACTTCAGGTTGTAAACGCATGCCTGTCATTTGTTTCAACTTCACCGCCAGATCGACCGCGTCAATACTGTCGATATCCAGATCGGCATAAAGATTCGACTCCAGCGTCAGCGAAGATTTATCCAGCTCAAACATATCGGCCAACAGCTCTGTTACCCACACAAAAAGCTCGTCCTTACTCATTGCACTTACAACTACCATCACCAGCTCCCTTACTTCTTTCTATTTGCTTCAATTAATGCAGCAAGTGCGTTCACCGACGCAAAATGACGGCGTGTATCTTCTGAATCTGCCGACAGTGAAATGCCATAACGCTTTTGCAATGCCACGCCGAGTTCCAGCGCATCAATAGAATCAAGACCCAGCCCTTCTACGAACAAAGGCGCATTGCTATCTATATCAGCGGGGGTAATGTCTTCCAGCTGCAACACTTCTATGATCAATTCTTTTACTTCTTGCTCAAGCATAATGTTGACTTTCTTCGGTAAAATAATTTTGCAGATACTCCGTCAAATGACGGGCTGCCATGACATCTGATTCACCAGCACCAATAAAACGCTGGATGGGAATGTCTTCTTTCACTTCTATCCGGAACCTTGCAAAATGCGGCGGTACCCGCCACCACTTTTCGCCTTTACCCAAGGTGGGCGGATCGCAACTTATCACTACTGGCGTCACATTGCAGATGCCACGCACTGCAATATTTGCGGCGCCACGTTTCATGCTGATCACGCCATCTGCCGGAGTGCGCGTCCCCTCAGGAAAAATGATCAGGTTATTCCCTGCACGCAGGGTAGCGATACAGGCTTCCAGCAATTCCGTACCTTGTTCATTACTGATGTAGCCTGCTGCCCTCACCGGCCCACGGGTAAACGGGTTATTCCACAAATTGCTTTTGACTATGCAATCTGCGTGTTTCACAAATGCCATCAAAAATACGGTGTCAATCAAAGTCGGATGATTCGCCAGTATCAGCAACCCCTTGCGCTCGAGCTTTTCACTCCCGACGATTTCGTAACGTAAAACCCCAAGCAAACGCATCAGCCCCACAAAACCACGAAAAACCCAACGAATAATGCTGCGTGACCAGGCAATACGCTGATTTTTTTGCCTGACAAGCAATTGCAATACTGGAAAAACCAGCACCCTCAATAGCAAGCCGCCAATACCGAAGGCAGTAAAACTGATGCCCGTAGCCAGGACACGCCAATACCGCCCGAGTCGGTCAAGCATGTCTTGACCATCGCCAGCAGCGCTGCCCTGCCACACGTTCCAGCAATGTCTGCCCACTCAGTTGAAAGCGCAAGACTTCCAGCCCTGCTGCCATGGCAGCATTGCCCTGCATCACCCCATCAGACGACAGGCAACTCAATTCAATCACATCAGCCTGTTCTGGCACCATCAACCAGGCCCAGGCATAAGCCTGCTCATTTCCTTCCTTGAACTGGCTAAAGACATCTGGCAAGGTATTATCATAGGCAACCAGCAATACCATAGGTTCGCCTTCCGCCAATAAACCACAGGCTTCGATGACTGCATGCTCTATGGTCCCGTCCCCGGCTGCCAGCGCTATATGATTTGCCTGATCTTTACGCGCAATAGAAAACAAGCCAGCACTGGCATTGTGCACAGCCAAACCAAAACCGGTTGGCGACACAGATTGTTGCTCTACCAATTCTGAAATCAGATCAACAGCGCGTGCCACCTCACCATGACGTGAACAAAATACGGTGGGTACACCGGTACGCCCATCCAGACACTGATAGGCAACTTCAAGTGCCATTTTGCCAAGAAAACCTGCACGCCTGCGCAGCATCGCTGGCATTGCAGTGACAAGCGGGTCAGCGCCTCCCGCAAACGGGAAAGGTGCTTGCGCCCATTCCTTCCAAGCTTCTGTTGTATTTACCCCTGGTGCCCAGGCAGCATGACTGGCAATTGAAAAACGAACCCCATTCACACGCATTATTTTAATTTTCCACTAAGCACTGATACTGAACAGCGGTTTGCATGCTGCTAAAAATACAAAACTGGTATATACAATTTGTAACAAATTTGGCTGGCATTATAGCAAAGCCTGATTGGACTTCATAATTAGATATATCTTCGCGCAATGACTTGCTCTTTCTGTCTATTTATTACAACTTATTTTTAGAAATTATTTTTCATAACTTACTTGTCAAATGTTTATCACATGCTTATCACATACTGATCACAGCTTGAAATTGCCATCCGATATCAATGATCTTAAAAAAATAACAAAAAGACAATAATAAAAAAGCCCGACAGCATCTTTGCATGCTATCGGGCCTTTATATGCCTGACTGTTACCTGGCGCACATAAGAACCAGGACTTGACGGAATTAAAACCTAGTGAACTACCGGGGCCACACTGCCGCCCTTCAAGCGATTTTTGATTTTCCCAAGTAAGTGTTCAAAATCATCCACATAGGTGAACACGGCTGGCACCACCAGCAAACTGAGCAGGGTCGAAGTGATCAGACCACCGATCACTGCAATCGCCATCGGCGAGCGGAAACTGGGGTCAGCACCCCAACCCAGTGCCAGTGGCATCATGCCAGCACCCATGGCAATCGTTGTCATGATGATGGGGCGGCTACGCTTATGACAGGCATCAACCAGGGCATCAAAACGGCTCATACCAGCTTCACGGGCAATCACGGCATAATCCACCAGCAAGATGGAATTCTTGGTGACGATACCCATCAGCATAATCAGACCAATCATTGATGGCATGGACAAGGCGCGGCCGGTAATCAGCAAGGCGACGAATGCACCGCCTATGCTTAAGGGCAAGGCCGCCAGGATAGTGATGGGTTGCAAAAAATCCTTGAACAGCAACACCAGCACACCATAAATACACAGCACACCAATCATCATGGCAATACCGAAACTGGCAAACAGTGCCTGCATCTCCTGGGCGTCACCCAGTTCAGCAATGCTGACAGAGGGTGGCAGGTTTTTCATGCTGGGCAAGGCACGCGCCTCTTCATTGACTTCACCGAGTTGACGGCTGCCCAGTTCTACATCCAGCGTGACGTTACGGCTACGGTTGAGCCTGTCTATCTGCGCCGGGCCGGATTCCATTGTTACGGTGGCGACACTGCCCAGCATGACAGGGCCATTTTTACCGGGCACGGTCAGGCGCTCTATCTCGGCCAGGTCAGCGCGGAAACTGTCCGGCAATTTGACACGAATTGGCACCTGGCGTTGTGACAGGTTCAGCTTGGGCAAGGCCTGGTCATAATCACCGGCTGTTGCCACGCGCACTGTTTCACCTATGCTGGCCGCAGTCACACCCAGATCTGCTGCACGTGCCACGTCAGGGCGGACTATGATTTCTGGTCTTACCAGTGAAGCGCTGGAGCTGACATTGCCGACACCTTTCAGGGTCCGCAATTCCCTTTCGACTTTTTTAGCAGCCTCTACCAATGCCAGCGGGTCTTCACTTTGCAATACCAGCTGCATTTTGACGCCGGTATCCGGGGGGCCGACATTGAATTTGGCACCCGAGATATTAATGACTTGCTGACGGATTTTTGCATCGATATCGGCAATGGATTCTTTACGCGAATTCCTGTGCTTGGCTGTGACCGTCAACACGGCTCTCCTTGCCTCTGCTGCGGCGCCTGGCGCAAAAGCATCACCGCTGGAACCACCACCTACAGAACTGAACACGCTCAGGATATTTTTATCATTCATGATGGCCACACGTGTCTGCTCAGCCACTGCACGGGTTTCTGCCAGCGTGCTGCCTGGTGGCAATTCAATATTTACCTGCGTTTGCGCACGGTCAGCGGATGGGACGAAACCGGTTGGCAACAAGCCCACCAGGCCAATCGAGCATACAAAAAAGACAGTAGCAGCAATCATCGTCACCAGACGATGACGCAGACACCATTGCATGGTCTTCATATAACGTGTCATGACCCAGCCATCTTTTTGCCCATGCATACCCTCGGTATGCTCACCAGACTTGCCAGATGGTTTTGGCGATTTCATGATGTAGGCTGCCATCATCGGTGTCAGCAAACGCGCCACCACCAGCGACGCCAGAATCGCGATCACTGCGGTCCAGCCAAACTGCTTGAAGAACAGGCCAGGTACACCTCCCATGAAAGCAGTAGGCAAGAACACCGCAACCAGCGCAAAGGTGGTGGCGATAACCGCCATGCCGATTTCATCAGCGGCTTCCATCGCTGCCTGCATCGGTGTTTTACCCATATGCAAATGGCGCGCAATATTTTCGATTTCAACAATAGCATCATCAACCAGCACACCGACTACCAGGGCCAGTGACAACAAGGTGACCGTATTAAGCGTATAGCCAAAATATTTCAAGCCCAGAAAAGTAGGTATGACAGACAAAGGTAAGGCTGCCGCAGCCACCAGCGTTGCACGCCAGTCACGCAGGAACCACCAGACCACGAGAATAGCCAGCAAAGCGCCTTCATACAGTAAATCCATCGAGCCATCGAAATTTTCTTCGACCGGTTGGGCATTGTCGATGGCCTGGTGAAACTTCATGTTCGGATGTGCGGCCTGCAATTCAGCGACAGCTGCGTGCGACCCCCTGGCGACATCAACTTCACTCGCCCCCTTGGTACGGAAGACTTCAAAACCGACGACAGACTTGCCATCAAGCGTAGCGACAGCACGCGGTTCACTGACGGTATCAAGGACGCGGGCAACTTGGTCCAGACGGATATGCCTGCCATCTGGCAAGGGTATATCCAGCGTCGCCAGTTCTGCCGCTGTCTTGACGGTGGCAATCGTACGCACTGATTGCTCGGCACCACTGACATCACCGCGACCACCCGGCGCTTCCTGCTGTACCAGTTTCAAACGACGCGATACGTCCACAGCGGACACATTGAGTGCCGCCATTTTATTGATGTCCAGCTCCACCCGTACTTCGCGGCTGACACCACCCATGCGCCTGACAGCCCCCACACCTGGCACGCTGCGCAGGCGTTTTGCGACTGTGTTGTCAACGAACCAGCTCAGTTCCTGATCATCTGGCCGGCTGCTTTCACCTGCCTTGACGGTGGCGTCTTGAGTCGATGCTGCGGCCTCGACCGTATAAGTCATGATGACACGGCCTGCGGTAGATGCCTTGGTGACTGTGGGATCACGCATTTCGCTGGGCAGGTCAGCACGTACGGTTGCCACGGCATCACGCACTTCATTGACTGCATCCGAAATCACTTTTTCCAGCACAAATTCGACGGTGACTTCGACGTCGCCATCAAGTACCTTGGTGTAGACGTTTTTCACGCCTTGCAAGGACGCAACGGCATCTTCGATCTTACGTGCGACCTCGGTTTCCAGCTGTGCCGGTGCAGCGCCTGACAGCGGCGCACTGACCGTCACGATAGGTAATTCGATATCAGGAAAATCCTGCACTATCGTGCTGCGGAACGACAATATCCCTGCCAGCGTCAGCAGCGCGAACAGCATGATGGCAGGGATCGGGTTCTTGATTGAGAGAGAAGAAAAGTTCATGTCTGTCCCTTATTTCCTGGCAGTGCCAGCTGCTGGAGCTGGAGTTGGAGTTTGGGCAGGAGCAGCCGCCGCTGGTTTGACCGCTGCCACGACTTTCACCGCGTCCCCATCATTCAAAAAGCCTGCGCCATTGGCAACGATAGTACTATCAGCGTTCAAGCCTTGTGTGACCTCGACCTGATCACCGTCGCTGGTAGCGATACGGCGGCCCGTCTGCAATTTGATCTGGGTCACACGGCCATCGGCATTGAGGCGGAAAGCATAGCTGAAGCCATCACGTACCACTACGGCTTGCTGAGGTATCGTCAATGCCTGTGAGTTACCCATGATGAATTCGCCCTTGGCATACATGCCGGGTTTGAATGCGGTGACTACCGTGCTGCCAGGTTTAAGCGCTTTCATATCTGGCACCAGGTCGACATACACCAGACCCATGCGGGTTTGGGCATCGACGGTAGGGGATACTATTCTGACCTTGCCCTTCCATTGCGCACCGCCCGGTGCGGTGACGATGGCTTCGGTACCTGGTGCTATCCTGGCCATTTCACTGGCGGTGACTTCGGCGCGCCACTCAAGACGACCCTGGCGTATCATACGGAACAATTCTGTCCCATTGGCAACCACGGCCCCCAGCGTTGCAGCGCGTGCGGTAATAATGCCGCTGTCGGGTGCCAGTACCTGGGTATGCTTCATACGCAACTGCTGGGTATCCACTGTCGCCCTGGCAGATTCTACCCTGGCCTTGGCAGTTTGCTCGGTGGTCACATATTGGCCAATTTGCTGTGCGCTTAAGGCACCGCTGGTTTGCAATGAACGCGCTCGCTCTGCATTGGCGGTGGCATCAGCCAGATTGGCGTTGGCTTCTGCCAGGCCAGCCTGAGCCTGGGCCAGGTCTGCCTTCACCGTTTCACTGGCAAAACTGACCAGCAATTGTCCGCGCTGTACGACATCGCCGATATTGGCGTGTAATTCCTGTATGCGTATGCCGTTGGCTTCTGAACCTATCAGGGCTTCCTGCCAGGCTGCGACATTACCATTGGCAGCCAGCTTGATAGCCAGAGTGCTGATGCTGGCCTTGGTGGTGGTCACTGTCAGAGCGGGCTTGGTTGCTGCTTTAGCGGGCGCGTCTGCGGCAACGGATGACGCTGTCACCCATAAACTGCCTGTACCGACGGCAATCATGCCTGCCAGGGCCAGGCCAAGAGAAATTGGTTTGCGTGAAGTGAATTTGATCATAGCAATCTGCCTTCTACTAATCGTTAATTATTCGTTAGAGTATTGGTTTGAAGTTTGAATATGGGTCGCGCTATCGGCTTGAATATCAGTTTGGATATTGGTTTGGATATCAGTTGGATATCGGTTTGAACGCACGTCGCCATATTCCTGTTTATTCATTCGATTCAGGTATTTGATCCAGTAGACATGCTGACGCTATCCTTGCCGTTAACGTTGCCATTGCTGGTAGGAACGGGCTGGCTGGCATCCCAGCCGCCGCCGAGGGCGCGGTACAGCGAGATCCAGGCACGGTTTCTTTCGAGCTGCAAGTTCACTAAAGTCGATTGCGAAGCAAATGCAGTGCGTCTCGCATCTTCAAGTTCCAGCAAACTGGCCATACCCTTGTTATAGCGTGCCGTAGTAGATGCCAGCGCTTCACTGTAAGCCCTTGCCGCCAATTCAGAATCCAGACGACGCGCATCTGTGCTTTGCAGGTTCACCAATGCTTCTTCCACTTCACGTACCGCCTGCCGGACTTTGCTGTTGTAGTTGCTGGCGGCAGCAACATAACGGGCCTTGGCAGCTTCAATATTGGCGGAGATCTGTCCGCCATCAAACAGGGGGAGCGTTAGGGCCAGCGGGCCAACTGACCAGGTATTCATATTGGTATCTGTACCCATGGTGCTATACCGCATCGTCCCTATTGACCCACTGAGGCTCAGGCGCGGGTAACGACGGGCTTCTGCGGCACCTGTCTGCTCACTGGCGGCTGTCACTTCTTTTTCGGCCGCATAGATATCTGGCCGCTGATTGAGCGCCTTGGCGGGCACGCTGGTGACGCCAGCGGGCAACAGGTTTTTAAACGTGGCAGCAGCGGCTGTCAATTTTTGGCGCAACTCGGGTTCTGGTATGGCGGTCATGGCAACCAGCGCCTTGATATCGAGATCACATTGCGCAGCCTGCTGTATGGCCCGGCTATTGCCTTCAGCGGCACTGGCACGTGTCACGCCTGCGACTGCACTGGCGGTCATGCCTGCCTGGGCGCTCAAGTCAGTCAGCCTGGCAGTTTCTGCACGGGATTTTGCATCTTGTGCAGTCAAATCGGACAATTGCTGGCAACTGAGCGCAGAAAAATAGGATTGCGCCACTTCAGCAGCGACAGATATCCGCGCATCATGCCACAAGGCCTGGCTGCCTTCAAAATCGGCCTGCGCTGCACGATTGGTTGCCCGGTTGCCACCAAATAAATCCAGTTCCCACGCTGTCTGCAAACCCGCTTGCGAAACTGTCGCAACAGGTACACCAGGCTGGTTTTTCACGCGGCTGCTATTAACCACAGCATCCAGCGACGGCAACAAGGCTGCACCGCTGGCTACCCTGCTCGCCCTTGCAGCTTGTATTCGCGACCATGCCTGAGCAACGGAAGGGCTGACCGCCTGTGCCGCATCAATCAATTCCAGCAATGTGGCATCGGCCTGGGCTTGCCACCAGAGTCGTAAATCTGCGGCTTTTTCATTTTGTTGCGGCAAGCTGGCTTGCCATTGCGGCGCAGGTGGTGTCAATGGCGCATTGACCGGCCCGGATGCAGTGCAGGCCACCAATGCAGATGCCGCACTGACGGTAAGAATGAGACGTGTTATTTTCATGGCGTTGTCAGGAAGTTGAAATTTCAGAAGAATGCAAGAGGCGACGACGTTTTTCGTCTTCACACATCGCCAGGGCATAATCAACCAGACGCCCGGCATACAGATCAATTGCTTTTGGCTTGGCTATCAATGCTGGCCTGATGGCTTGCATGATATCGCCGCTGAGCATCAGGGAAATCGCCAGACCGGTAATGGAAAAAGCCAGTCTGTGGATGTCATCATCAGCGCGCGTTACACCGAGGTGACGACAAAGCAGCTTGACCAGCCCCTGATGGGCTGGCCGTATGGTGTTATCGATTTCTTCCACCCACAGCCCGGTCGGTTCCAGCATTTCACGTAGATGCAGTTTCATGCAGGTTTCTATGATTTCACCCTGTTTCAAAGAATCGGTAAAGGTGCAAAGCAGCATGGACAAGGCAGAACGCAAATCACTGTTTCCCGGCTCGAAGATGGCCGGATCGACAGTAGGATTGGTGCGCGGGTCGTTATACACGGCACGATAAAGGCCAGCCTTGTCACCGAAATAATAGCTGATAGCTGAAATATTGACGTTGGCAGCTCTGGCGATTTCCCGAGTGGAAGTCTTGGCATAGCCGCGTTCAGCAAACAGATGCAATGCGCTGTCAAGCAGACGTGTGCGCGCTTCTATGCCATCGACCCGGAGTGTTTTACCACTGTGAGCGGCTGGCGAAGGCTGATTGCTCCCGGCTGGCTGATGGACAGTTGTGATGTGTTTAGATTTTCCCATGCTGCGCATCCTAACACATAAATCAAACGTTTGATTTAACTATGACTCATTTTATAAACAGGAATGAGATGAGTTCATATCATCAAGACAGGGGCCAGAAAAAGCTCTGTCATTTGCATGCCAAGGTCACGGCATAGTCATATTGACGGTTTAGGCTACCCGGAAATTGTATTCACATATCATTGGTGCCCCAAATGACTATACTAAGTTCGACCACCTCCCCTGCCATCCATTTTTTTCGCAATTTTAAAATCGCTCGCAAGTTCAGCTTCGTAGCAATTGCTTTTGCCATTCCCTTACTTGTCGTACTCGCCTTGCTCTTTCAGGATTTGCGCTTGGGCGTTTTGCAGATTCATGAAAAACAGATCGCCATACAAAAAATTGCAGACAGAAACACCGTTCGCGGTTTACTGCAAAAACAGCGCGCACTGACCCATATGCGCCTTATTGGTAACAAGCAGCTTGACAACGAAATAGCCGGCAACCAGGGCAAGCTGGAGCAAAAAATTGAATTGCTGAACAATAAGGAGCAAATCAAATCTCTGTGGAAGGGATTGCAAGGAAGGCAAAGCAGTTTGAAAGCGGTAGACAATTTTGCCGGGTACAGCAAACTGATCGCCATCCTGGATATGGAAATTACCAATATCGCCAATACGTCAAAGCTGACACTGGACAGTGATTTGAAAACACATCAATTGGCAAATTCCTACGTACATACGCTGCCACAAATAGAAGAAAAAATCGCCATAATTGCAGGTCGTGGTGCCGCCTATATAGATAGCGGTCTGTTTGAGGCAGGTGAAGATGTGATGCTCAATTCCCTGCATATGCTGGCAAGGCACGAATTGTCGCAGCTGACGCAATTGATGCAAGACATGGGCAAAAGCAACCCGGCATATGCAGTGACGTCGGTGCAGATACAGGAAAAGATTGCAGACGTAAAAAAATATCTGGATCGCTCTCAAGATGAGGTGTTAGCTTCTGTGAACCAGACTTCAGGAACTGCTTTCTTCCAGGCTGGCATTGAAACTCTTGAAAGACTGAGCATGGCAAATACTGCCATTGCAGAACTGGTCAATGCTAATCTCGCTAAAGAAATTGACAAGGCAAATCAAAGTGCATGGAAGATGTCTGCAGGAATTATTCTGCTGTTACTGATCGCCAGTTATTTTTTGACTGCCATTTATCTTGCGCTGACCAGAGACTTGAATTTATTGACACAAGCCATTGCACAAACGGCAGCGGGAAATCTGCAGCATGAAATCAGCAGCAAAGGAAAAGATGAGCTGGCACACCTGATCAATGCAGTTGGCAGAATGAATGCTGGTTTAAGTGAAATGGTGGCGAATATACGTAATAGCGCGTTGACGGTGGACATCATCGCCAGAGAAATTCATGACGAAAATACGGATCTTGCCAGCCGCACGGAAAGCCAGGCCAGCGCCCTGCAACAAACTGCCAGCACCATAGATGAACTGACTGCCACCATTACAGAAAACGCAGGCAACCTGGCACAGGCCAATAGTCTTATCCATACTTCAGCAGAAAGGGTACAGCAGGGCTTAGAGGTGATGGATAACACGATCTTGTCCATACAGACCGTCACTGCCAGCTCAAAAAAGATTTCAGAAATTATCGGTGTGATGGATGGTATCGCATTCCAGACCAATATTCTGGCATTGAATGCCGCCGTGGAAGCAGCCAGAGCAGGACAGGAAGGTCGCGGATTTGCAGTGGTCGCTGCCGAAGTTAGGAACCTGGCTCAACGCAGTACCAATGCTGCCAGAGAAATCAAGCAACTGATCGCCGCATCTGGCAAAGCAGTGGAAGACGGTAGCAGCATGATCAATGCGGCTGGAAAAACCATGCAAGATATTGCCGTGAACGTGGACGTAGTGACGGAACTGATACGGCAAATTGCAGATGCCAGCCAGGAACAAAGCACCGGAATATCGCAGGTCAATGAAGCCATTGCCGACATTGACCAGATCACCCAGGATAACACCCGCCTGGTAGATGAAGCGACCGAATCCACTGCAAGGCTGGAAGAACAGGCCGCCTTGCTGGGTGCAGCGGTCAGTGTATTCAAAACCAAACAATCAGTTGCTGAGGTACCGGAATTGCATCTGGCAAATACGTCTCACCAGGACTATCCGCTTGATATCGCAATCCAGAGAAAGGAAAGAAGAAAACTGGCGGCGTAATTAAAGGCTGCTGCAAAAACTGCCTGGTCGAATTGACCGCCTAGCGGGAAGCCCTGAGCCATCTCGATTTTTAAAGCGCCTCACTTATTCATTCCGGTCATATACATTTTTCAGCTATAAGCCAGATTGTGAAGCAATAAAAAAACCACCGTATTCGCTGCTGCGCAGCACGGTGGTTTTTTAAGTAATTCAGGGTCAAACGGATTGTCGGTACATTCTCAAATTTTTAGCAGCGCCTGTATGGACAGTAATTCATCCCGTATCTGATGCAGATTCACTGGTTCTTCTGCATGCTCTATCACCACGGGATCAGCAGGACCACCATGCACATTAAGCTTATTTCTGGCTCCATTGATGGTGAAGCCCTGCTCATATAACAGTTCACGGATACGGCGTATCAGCAAAACCTCATGATGCTGATAATAACGGCGATTACCACGCCGCTTTACAGGCTTGAGTTGTGAAAATTCCTGTTCCCAGTAACGCAGAACATGCGGTTTAACGCCACACAATTCACCAACTTCGCCTATCGTAAAATACCGCTTGGCCGGAATAGGCGGCAGTACAAAAGACTCAATCTTGATTTCAGTCATGGAAAATATCAGGCAGCGTGTGCAAGAGGTTGATTACCAACTTCATCGACCATGCCCTTGAGTTTTTGACTGGCGTGGAAAGTAACGACACGACGAGCGGTAATAGGAATTTCTTCGCCAGTTTTAGGATTGCGACCGGGGCGTTGCGGCTTGTCACGCAACTGGAAATTACCAAAACCGGACAACTTGACGGCCTCGCCTCTTTCCAGTGCGTCACGAATTTCATCAAAAAAAGTTTCTACCATATCCTTGGCTTCGCGCTTGTTCAAACCGACATGCTCGAACAAAAGTTCTGCCAATTCTGCCTTGGTCAGGGTAGGCAGTTCCTTTTCCGCCTGTGAGCGCGCCCTGGCTTCCAGCATCGCACGATTCAAATCAGCATCCAGCACCGACTGAAATTCAGCGGAAATAACGTCATTCATTTTGAAACTCTTCTCAAGTAAATCTAATAGGTCTGATGATATAAGTAAACTCAACGCAGTTTGGCCGCAAATTGCAGGCCAGCAGCTTCCACCAGCGCTTGCTTCGCTGCTTCAACTTTATCATCTTGCAGGGTACTTTGAGTATCTTGCAAGCTAACGCGGAAAGCAAGACTTTTCTCATCAGCTTCCAGACCCTTGCCACGATATTCATCAAACAAAACAACAGCTTGCACGATTTTACAAGCTTCGTTTATTTGCGTTTCACGTGTAAATACATCCAGCAAATTCTGCACCAAAACTGTTTGCTTGACAACCAAGGCGATATCCCTGGTCACAGGTTGAAATTTGGAAATTTCCTGATATACCGGCACATCAATATTTTGCAAGGCAGCGACATCGACTTCAAACAAGACTGGCGCCAGTGGCAAGTCATATTTTTGCTGCAAACGCGGATGCAATTCACCAATAAAGCCAATCACTTTACCATCGCACTCGATTGTAGCGCTACGACCAGGATGCAATGCAATATGCTCAGCTTTGGCAAAGCGCAAGGTTTTGGGTGCAAACAAAGCTTCCAGATCAGCCTTGACGTCAAAGAAATCGACGTTGCAGGTATCCTGCCCCCACTGCTCTTCCGCTACCGGACCATAGGCCAGTGCAGCCAGACGCTTGGGCTGATGATAGCCTGCCACTTCGAGCGGGCCATCCTGCACACTGGCATCCTGCAAATACACTGCACCGATTTCAAAAATACGCACACGGTTCAGTTTGCGGTTCAGGTTATAACGGGTATTTGCGATCAGGCTGCCGATCAGATTGGTGCGCATGACACTCATCTGGCTGGCAATCGGATTCAATAAACGCACTGGCGCATCATTACCGCAAAAATCTTTTTCCCATGCTTCTTCAACAAAACTGTAGTTCAGCACTTCCTGATAATCCTGATCAGCAATCAGGCGGCGTATGGCAAACAAAGAGCGCTGGCTTTCTGGCGCTATCAGCATGGCACTGGCCGCGACAGGTGGCAAAGCCGGAATATTTTCAAAACCATAAACACGGGCGACTTCTTCAATCAGGTCTTCTTCGATTTCTATATCGAAGCGATATGAAGGTGGTGTCACCAAAAATTCACCAGGCTGCTGTGTGAAAGCCAGACCCAGGCGAGTAAAAATATTCGCTATCTGTGCATCGTCAAGCGCAACACCAATGACTTTGACAGCACGCGCCGTACGCAATTTCACCGGTGGACGCTGTGGCAAATTGACAGACTGGTCATCGACCGGGCCAAGCTTGACCTGGCTCGCGCCCCCACAAATTTCAACGATCAGTGCACTGATGCGCTCTATGTGCTCGACGATAGATGCGAAATCCACTCCACGTTCAAAACGATGGGATGCATCAGTAGAGAAGTTGAAACGACGGGCACGACCCTGTATCGCCTGCGGCCACCAGAAAGCGGCCTCCAGATAAATATTCTGCGTGTCCAGCGTGACAGATGTGGAATCACCACCCATGATACCGGCCAGGGATTCAATTTCCTTGTCATCCGAAATCACACCCACCCATTCGTCAATGGCAACGGTGTTGCCATTCAAGAGCTTCAGCGATTCACCAGCTTTGCCCCAGCGCACTTCCAGGCCACCGTGGATTTTATCGAGATCAAAAACATGCGAAGGACGACCCAACTCCAACATGACATAGTTGGAAATATCGACAAGCGCAGAGATAGGACGCTGACCGCTGCGTTCCAGTCTTTGCTTCATCCAGTCTGGCGTTGCGGCACGGGCATTGACGCCACGGATAACACGACCAGCAAAACGGCCACACAAGTCAGGCGCACTGACTTTAACAGGCAAAACTTCCTGCAAAGTCACAGGCAGCACAACGGCTTCCGGCAATTGCATGGCGGTGCCAGTCAGCGCAGATACTTCACGTGCCACGCCGAGTAGCGACAGGCAATCTGCCTTGTTCGGTGTCAGCTTGATGGTGAATTTCAGGTCATTGAGTTGATAGTAATCGCGGAAGTTCTGACCGACTGGCGCATCGGATGGCAAGTCCATCAGGCCACCGTGGTCTTCCGACAATTTCAATTCACGGGCTGAGCACAGCATGCCGTAAGATTCTACGCCGCGCAGTTTGCCTATCTTGATTTCAAATGGTTTGCCGTCTGCACCAGGAGGCAGAATAGCGCCTACCATGGCGCATGGCACCTTCATGCCCACGCGCACATTTGGCGCGCCGCAGACGATGTTCAGCAAGCTGCCTGTGCCTACATCAACCTGGCAGACATTGAGCTTGTCAGCATCAGGATGCTTGGCGATTTCGCGGATTTCCGCGACGACGACATGACTAAATGGCGGAGCAACCGGCTCTACCTCTTCGACTTCCAATCCCGACATGGTGAGCAGATGGGACAACTCATCCGAAGTCATCTTCGGATCGACCATGGTACGTAGCCAGTTTTCAGAAAATTGCATAATTCAGCCGTCTAATGTTGGATGCAGGGCGCGATGCGCCACTCAAAAATTCAGGGATGCGCTGCTTAAATTTGTTTTAATTGAATTGTTTCAGAAAGCGTAAATCGCCTTCGTAGAACAGACGCAAATCGTTGACGCCATAACGCAGCATGGTCAGGCGTTCGAGACCAGAACCAAAGGCGAAGCCTATGTATTTTTCCGGGTCCAGGCCCATATTACGCACCACGCTAGGATGTACCTGGCCAGAGCCGGACACTTCCAGCCAGCGGCCTTTCAGCGGGCCACTACCAAAGGCGATATCGATCTCGGCTGAGGGTTCAGTGAACGGGAAATACGATGGGCGGAAACGCACTTGCAAATCGTCGGTCTCAAAGAAGGCTTTGACGAAGTTCAGGTACACGCCTTTGAGGTCAGCAAAGCTGATGTCTTCAGCAATCCACAAGCCCTCAACCTGATGGAACATCGGGGAGTGTGTGGCATCGCTATCGACACGATAAGTACGACCAGGTGCAATGACCTTGATCGGTGGTTTGTTCATGCGTGCATAACGCACCTGCATGGGGCTGGTATGGGTGCGCAGCAATAATTGCTTACCCTGGCTATCTTTGCCATCGACATAAAAGGTGTCCTGCATCGAGCGTGCAGGATGGTTTTCCGGGCTATTGAGCGCGGTAAAATTGGTCCAGTCCGTTTCGATTTCAGGGCCGTCGGCCACGTCAAAACCGATGGAACGGAAGATTTCTTCAACACGCTGCCAGGTGCGCATGACAGGGTGTATGCCACCAATACTGCGGCCACGACCGGGCAAGCTGACATCGATCGCTTCTGCATTCAGGCGCGCCTGCATTTGCGCATTGGCCAGTGCATCGCGTCTTTCGGTCAAGGCATCTTCAATCTGTACCTTGGCAGCATTGATCACTGCACCTTGTACTTTTTTTTCTTCTGGAGGCAATTTACCGAGGCTTTTCATCTGCTCGGTAATCTGACCGCTCTTACCAAGGTAAAGGGCTTTTGCGTTCTCTAATGCGGCAGCATCATTTGCTGCCAGAAAATCAGCACGTGCCTGGCTGACGATTTGATCTAAAGGGTTCATGCCTTGTTCCCGCTTACCACGAAGCTGAAATAATGATCTGAAAACAAAACGGGGCATAGGATTCAACCTCTGCCCCGCTTGATATTTGCAACTGACCTTGGTCAGTCGCTACGACTCACTGATTGCAATCACTAAGAACCTATTTGCGATCTTACTGCGCCTGCCTGATCGGTGCTCATGTGCTGCTCAAAATGCTCATGTACTAAAGTACATTCCGCTTTTTGCGCTGCTCTTCACCCCGCTGACGCACGCTCGCTACAGATCGTAAATGGGTTCGAATGTGATTAGGCAGCCAGGTTAGCTTTGACTTGATTAACAATCGCAGCGAATGCTGGTTTGTCCATCACAGCCATGTCAGCCAGTACTTTACGGTCGAGTTCAATCGCGGCTTTTTTCAGGCCGCTCATAAACACACTGTAAGTCAGGCCATGCTGGCGAGCCGCTGCATTGATACGTGTGATCCACAAAGCGCGGAATACACGTTTCTTGTTGCGGCGATCACGGTATGCATATTGACCAGCGCGCATAACTGCTTGCTTGGCAATACGGAATACCTTACTACGACGACCACGGTAACCTTTAGCAAGGTTGAGAACTTTCTTATGACGGGCACGAGCTGTAACCCCACGTTTTACTCTAGGCATAATAACTCCTTAAATAATGAGTATGAGGTTAAGCTGTTGGCATCATGCGCATGACGGATACCATGTTGGTGTCATGAACACCGACGGAACCGCGCAATTGACGTTTGTTCTTGGTAGTTTTCTTAGTCAGAATGTGACGTTTGAAAGCTTGACCGCGTTTAACGGTTCCACCTGGACGGACGCGGAAGCGCTTCTTGGCGCTGCTTTTCGTCTTCATTTTTGGCATAGTACTATCTGTCTTTTAAGACAGCTCCACTTTTATATGATGGTAGGTGGCAGCAACAATCGCTACTCTTGGATGCCTACTTCTCACTTATTGTGACCCGCCCAGAAGGTGGGTCTTTCGCAATGCGCGCTGATGCGTGCCTCACAAACCTGCTCAAGAAACACACAGAAAATAAGCAAAACTTATTTTCTGTTATTTCTCATTATTTCTTTTTCTTCGGTGCCAGAATCATGATCATCTGACGACCTTCCATCTTCGGAAACTGCTCGACCTGGCCATACGGTTCCAGATCAGCCTTCAAACGCTCCAACATACGCATACCGATTTCCTGATGCGCCATTTCACGACCACGGAAACGCAGTGTGATTTTAGTCTTGTCGCCATCATCCAGGAACTTGGTCAGATTACGCAATTTGATATTGTAATCACCATCATCTGTACCCGGACGGAATTTGACTTCCTTGACCAGAATGACTTTTTGCTTCAGCTTGGCTTCGTGAGCTTTCTTTTGCTCCTGGTATTTGAACTTGCCGTAATCCATCAAACGGCAAACTGGCGGCTGCGCCGTCGGCGCTATTTCCACCAAATCAACATTGGCCTCTTCCGCCAAGCGGAAGGCTTCACCCAGTTTTACGATGCCCAGAGGCTCGTTCTCAACGCCGGATAAGCGCACTTCTGGCGCTGTAATTTCACCGTTGATGCGATGTGACTTGTCAGTAGCTATTGCAGTTTCCTTCGAAAATAATAATAAAAGGCTATGCAGCCCTGTTTAAAACAGGGTCGCTGCTAATCTGTTAAACCTTGGTTTCAACTTCGTTTTTTAAACGAGCTATAAAGGCGTCCAGAGGCATTACCCCCAGATCCAGATTGCCACGCGTACGCACAGCCACTGTATTGGCATCCCTCTCTTTATCGCCTATCACGAGGATATATGGCAGTTTTTGAATGGAATGCTCGCGTATTTTATAGGTAATTTTCTCATTACGCAAATCAGTATTTACTCTAAACCCTTGTTTCTTCAGGATTTCTGCAACAGATTGTGAATATTCAGCCTGCGATTCCGAGATATTCAGGACGGAAACCTGCACCGGCGCCAGCCACACAGGCAAGGCAGCAGCATGATTTTCTATCAAGATACCGATGAAGCGCTCCATCGAGCCGACAATCGCACGGTGCAGCATGATAGGCACTTTACGGCTGTTGTCATCTGCGACATATTCTGCACCCAGGCGACCAGGCATGAAGAAATCGACTTGCATGGTACCTACCTGCCATGGGCGACCTAGGCTGTCTTTCAGGTGATATTCGATTTTAGGACCGTAGAAAGCGCCCTCGCCCAGCAATTCTTCCCATTCCACACCACAAGAACGCAAAGCAGTACGCAAGGTATCTTCAGCCTTGTCCCAGATTTCATCGCTGCCGATACGGTTATCAGGACGCAAGGCCAGCTTGATGAAAATCTTGTCAAAACCAAAATCTTCATACACTTTCATCGCCTGCGGATGGAAAGCCATGACTTCCGCTTGGATCTGATCTTCAGTACAGAAAATATGACCATCATCTTGAGTAAAGCCACGTACGCGCATGATGCCGTGCAGCGCACCAGACGGCTCATTACGGTGACATTGCCCAAATTCGCCAAAGCGCAAAGGCAGGTCGCGGTAGCTCTTCATGCCAGAATTAAAAATCTGCACATGGCCAGGGCAATTCATCGGTTTAAGTGCGTAGACGCGGTTTTCCGACTCAGTGACAAACATATTGTCTTTGTAGTTATCCCAGTGACCAGTCTTGCCCCACAGGCTGCTATCAAGAATTTGCGGGCCCTTCACCTCCTGGTAACCACAGTCCTGATAGACCTTGCGCATGTATTGCTCTACCTGCTGCCAGATAGTCCAGCCTTTGGCATGCCAGAACACCAGGCCAGGTGCTTCGTCCTGGAAGTGAAACAGATCCAGCGCCTTGCCCAGCTTGCGGTGATCGCGCTTTTCTGCCTCTTCCAGCATGTGCAGATAAGCTTCCTGATCTTCCTTCTTGGCAAAAGCAGTACCGTAGACACGTTGCAGCATCTCGTTTTTGGAGTCACCACGCCAGTAAGCACCAGCCAGTTTCATGAGCTTGAATACTTTCAGCTTGCCAGTCGATGGCACGTGCGGGCCACGGCACAAGTCAGTGAAACTACCTTCTGTGTACAAGGACACATCCTGGTCAACAGGAATCGATTCGATGATCTCCGCCTTATAGGCTTCGCCTATGGATTTGAAATAGGCAACAGCCTCATCACGCGGCAAGACCTTGCGTGTAACTGGCTCGTCTTTTTTCGCCAGTTCAGCCATTTTCTTTTCTATCGCTACCAGATCATCTGGCGTGAATGGGCGCTTGTAGGAAAAGTCGTAGTAAAAGCCATTCTCGATGACCGGGCCGATAGTGACTTGCGCATCTGGATACAATTCCTTGACGGCATAGGCCAGCAAGTGCGCGGTAGAGTGGCGTATCACTTCGAGGCCATCCGCATCCTTGTCAGTGACAATGGCGAGATCCGCGTCAGCATCAATCAGATGTGAGGTATCGACCAGTTTGCCATTAACGCGTCCAGCCAGAGCAGCTTTTGCCAGGCCAGCACCGATGCTGGCAGCAACTTGCGCTACCGTTACCGGCGCATCGAATTGTCGTTGCGAACCATCAGGAAGTTTTACTGAAACCATGTCACTCTCCAAAGCGGAAAAAATACAAAAATAATTGAGATAATTGAAATAAAGGATGAGTCTAAAAAACGCAGACGAAAAAAAAGCACGGCTAGCCGTGCTTTTTCAGTTTGTTTCAAACGAAAAGTATCCTCGACTAGAGTCGCTCCCAAACCAGTTTAGTGGTAGTTCGCGGTGTCATAACCAAGGATGCCTTTCTCGCTCTTAACTATAATGTTTTAATAATTTTAAAATCTTTGGTAGGCACGATTGGACTCGAACCAACGACCCCTACCATGTCAAGGTAGTGCTCTAACCAGCTGAGCTACGCGCCTAAAGAAACGAGAGTATAGCAGAGACTTTTGAGAAATTGCTAGCCCTACGGCCAAATTATTTTTCCACCGCCCTTCGACAGGTGCTCAAATCGTGGACAATCAGTCTGCTATAAATTTGGCAAACCTATAAATTACCGCCTTAGGCTACACTAACGCCATCTTCTCAATTCCAGCGATTTTCTGCCATGTCTGAACAAGCCCACAGCAACAATAGCGAGCATTTGCACGATCACCGTCATGGCGATGCCGAGCACAAACATTTCTTTGAAAACCGCAGCCAGAAAGTCTTATCCTGGGCACTGGGCCTGACACTGAGTTTTGCCGGCGTTGAAGTCGCATTTGGCTTCTTGTCAAATTCACTGGCGCTGATTTCCGACGCCGGGCATATGGTGACCGATGCCGCTGCGCTTGGCCTGGCCTTGCTGGCACAAATGATTGCCAAACGGCCGCCAACAG
Organism: Undibacterium sp. TJN19; assembly: GCF_049339485.1. NCBI lineage: Bacteria > Pseudomonadati > Pseudomonadota > Betaproteobacteria > Burkholderiales > Oxalobacteraceae > Undibacterium > Undibacterium sp. TJN19. The sequence continues at coordinate 250,862 of NZ_JBMPPL010000008.1, read as the reverse complement.
CCAAGAATTCTTTTGGCTTTGGCCGCGCTGAAGCCCTGGCTGCCTTTGTCAATGGGCTGGTCATGCTGGGCGTGATCATCTGGATAGCGAAAGAAGCGATACAGCGCTTTTCAGCACCGGAAGTCGTACAAGGCGGTACGGTAATGCTGGTGGCAAGCATAGGCCTGGTCATTAATATTGTCGTTGCCTGGGTCTTGTCGCATGACAAGGAAAGTGTCAATACCAAGGCTGCCCTCGTGCATGTCATGGGCGATTTGCTAGGCTCAGTCGCAGCCATCGTTTCTGGTGCCGTCATTTATCTGACAGGCTGGATGCAGATCGACCCGCTGCTTTCCATTTTTGTTTCCCTGCTGATTCTTAAATCCACATTTTCGGTACTTGCAGAGTCTTATCATTTTCTGATGGAAGGTGTTCCGCACAATATTGACTATGTACAAATCGGTCAGGATCTTGAAAGCATCAACGGGGTTTTATCAGTGCATGACTTGCACGTATGGGAAATGTCACCTGGCTTCCCTGCCCTGATTGGCCATCTCGAAATCGAAGACCTGAGCGCCTGGCCCAGAATATTGGAAAGCGTCAAAAGCATGCTGCTGAGCAAGCATAAGATTGATCACATAACGCTACAGGCAGAAGTGCCTGAAGATGAAGGCTAGCAAACAATTGTCACCGCCAGTGCGCTGGCAATGACAATCTCAGTGAGGAACCAAGCAATTAAATGGTCGACCATTTAATTGCGCCGCACTTCCAACACACCACTTACCTCATGCAAAACTGTCAGTGCTTTTTGCAATTGTGTTGTGCCGCCAATTTCAACAGTGAAAGACATTCTCGCCTGCGATTTGGCACTCTGCGTATTCACCCCAATCACATTGATTTTCTCACGTGAAAAAATTTCAGAAATATCCCGCAGCAAGCCCTGCCGGTCTTGCGCCAGCACAAAAATATCAACGGGATAGACAGTGTCCTTGCCATGATCACCCCAGGTGGTTTGAATAACACGCTCGGGTGCCTTATTGCGCATTTCTGCAAAATTCTTGCAGTTCAGCCGGTGAATTGATACGCCTTTGCCACGAGTGACAAAACCGACGATATCATCAGGTGGCGCTGGTTTGCAGCAACGTGCCAACTGGGTCATCAAACCTTCGGTGCCCACTACCAGCACGCCAGATTTGGCACCTTGGGTCACACTGGACGCACGGCTTTTATTGGTGAAGCTCAGCTCATCCGGTTCGACTTCAGCTACATTTTCGCGCAATACCGTTTCAATCTGACGCAGGCTGAACTCATCTTTACCAACAGATAAAAATAGTTCGTTGACTTCGGCAAATCCCAGCTTGCGCGCCAGGTCTTCCAGGTTGACGGCGGTCTTGCCTTCACGCTGCAAGGTTTTTTCAACCAGGGCACGGCCATTCGACAGGGTTTCTTCCTGGTCGATGGTATTAAACCATGCGCGAATTTTTGTACGCGTACGTGTGCTGGCAGAATATTCAGGCGTCAGCCAGTCGCGCGAAGGACCAGCCTGAGGCGAACCTACTTTCAGGGTAATGATTTCCACCGTCTGCCCGTTTTTCAACGGCGTATTCAGTGGCACCATGACATTATCGACACGTGCGCCGCGGCAGCGGTGACCAACATCGGTATGCAGGTGGTAGGCAAAATCTACCGGCGTCGAATCACTAGGCAACTCGATGACCCTGGCTTGTGGTGTCAGCACATAAATTCTGTCATCAAGCGTGGCAGCTTTAAGCTTTTCCACCCATTCGCGCTGTAAAACTTCCTGCTCGACGACGACATCGGTGACATCGGTTTTCCAGGCCAGTAATTGCCTTAACCAGGCAATTTTTTCATCATATTCCTGCGCTGAAAAATTTGATCCACCAGATTCCTTATAGCGCCAGTGTGCCGCCACACCATATTCAGCAAACTGGTGCATTTCGCGTGTGCGTATCTGTACTTCCAGTGGCCTGCCATCTTCTACGATGACGACCGTATGCAGCGATTTATAGCCATTTGGCTTGGGCCGGGAAATATAGTCATCAAATTCTTTGGGTATCGGCGTCCAGGCGTTATGGACGATACCCAGAACGGTATAGCAATCCTTGATGTCGTCGACGATGACACGGAAGGCACGCACGTCATACAATTCGTCGAAATCGACAGACTTGCCTTTCATCTTTTTCCAGATGCTATAGATATGCTTGGGGCGGCCTGTCACTTCGGCCTTGACGCCAACGGTGGTCAATTCCTGATTCAAACGGGCAATGGCACTGACGACGAAGCTTTCACGTTCCAGCCGTTTTTCTTCCAGCATCTTGGCAATGCGCTTGTACTGTTGCGGCTCCAGGAAACGGAAAGACAGGTCTTCCAGTTCCCATTTCAACTGCCAGACACCCAGGCGGTTTGCCAACGGTGCATACAAATCCATGGTTTCACTGGCGTATTGCTGGGCAGCGCCATCTTCCCGTTTGCATTCGGCAAAATAACGCAAAGTGGTCACTCTTGATGCCAGCCTTACCAGCACCACACGCATATCAGTGGCCATGGCCAGCACCATTTTGCGCAGGGTTTCCATCTGATTCGCCGCTTTTTCGGCAGCATCTTTGCCACGTCCCACGTCATGCTGGGTCAAGGCGGCTTCGCGTAATTTCATGAGGCGGCGTATGCCTGAAACGAGGTCGGCAATTTCCTTACCAAAACGTATTTCTATTTGCGATGCCGCGACAGGATTTAATTCCGGTAACTCGAACAGGAGCGCTGCAATGCGCGTATCCACATCGGTACGCAACATCGCCAGGGTAGCCACCACGCCATTCACAAACTGCAAGGCATTTTGTTCAGTAATGACATTTTTATTGACATACAGGGGCGTGACAAATTCGAGCGCAGCAATAACGCGGTCTGCATCTGCTTCAGACAAACCTTCAAGCAGCGCTGATTCAGAAGCTGTGGTCGAGATTGATACCATATGATTTATTTCTGTGCGGCAGTAACAACGATCTCAATCAACCATTCAGGTTTGGCCAATTTCGCCTCTACCGTTGCCCTTGGGGGCGAATTGCCTTCTGCAACCCAGGCATCCCAGACCTGATTCATCGCACCAATCTGGCTGATATCTGACACAAATATCTGGCAACTCAGGATGCGTGTCTTGTCGCTGCCCGCTTCTGCCAGCAAACGGTCTACATGCGCCAGTACCTGCCGGGTCTGGCCTTGCATATCCTGGGTAGCATCATCGGGAATTTGTCCCGCCAGATACACGACATTATTAAATACCGCTGTTTCTGACAAACGTGGCCCTACATGAAATCTTTGAATACTCATTTTCTCTGCAATCAAACCTGGTTCAATAAAAAATCACTGGCGATGGCAATCTGCTCAGGCTGCACAAAGGTCGGGGCATGCCCGACACCTGGAATTTCGACCAGCTTTGCGCACGGCCCGCGCTGCGCCATTTCGTGTGCTGATGCAGTTGTGAGTAAATCCGATTTCTCACCGCGCACCAGCAAGGTTGGACACTTTATCGCATCATACGCTGCCCACAACATATTCTGTCCAATGGCTGCCATTTCCGGCGTACTGGCTTTCAAGGGTATCGCCAGACCAAGATCATAATGGCGCACCCATTGACCGTCTTCATTCTGCCGCAAGACATCACGCGCCAGCTTTTCCCATTGCTCTGGCGTATGCGGACCGAACGACAATGAAATGCTCTTGATATATTCCTGCGCGTCCTCGAAATTATCAAAGCGTACATCCTGCCCGATATAGTCACCGATTCTGGCCAGAGCATCCGGGTTCAGCACAGGTCCGACATCGTTCAGGACCAGTTTGGCGATCGGGTTATCCGGCAAACTGGCCAGGCTCATGCCTATCAAGCCACCCATGGATGTGCCAAACCAGTGTACCGTTGTGGCATTCAGGCGTGCCAACAGTGTCACCATATCACTGACATATTGCGGTATCTGATAATGCATGGGGTTGCGCAATCGCCCTGAATAACCGCGCCCCACCACGTCCGGGCAAACCACGCGATAATCCTGACATAAGGCGATGGCCAATGCATCGAAATCATCTGATACACGCGTAATACCGTGTACACAGACCAAAACCTTAGGGTTCAGCGGATCACCCCATTCTTTATAGGACATGGTATGCAAGCCGGAAGGCGAGATACATTGCACTGTTTTGCGTGTCGCCTGCATGAGCTATCCTTGTGAGCAATATTTTTACTAATGTCTATGAATGACATTTTACCGTTCGTTGCGTTTAAAATCTTTGATATATGTTCCAGCGCACGATTTTTAAGCCAAACAAAGCTTAAGGATCACTACATTGGCAGCGAAACCAACGCCATGAGGCATACATATACAAGACTAAGTTGACACAATAACACTTGATGCCTCAAAACCCTAAAACCTTGCCTTAAGCTGACATTTATTGCTTTCATCGCTTTTTTTTCAGATGTATAGTTGCATAACACTAACGGACCGGGATTTCCTATGCATACTTTTACTCGTTTTGTCGGCATCTCTACGCTTTTTTTCACTGCTGCAACTTGTAGTGCGGCAGATAAAATGAAACCCGGCCTGTGGGAAATGACCATGAAGTCGGATGCCATGAAGACCATGCCCAAGATTCCGCCTGAGCAACTGGAAAAAATGAAGCAGATGGGTATCAAGATGCCCGACATGCAAAATGGCGGCATGGTACATAAAGTTTGCTTTACCAAAGAAATGGTCGATCAGGATAGACCGCCCTCCGCCAGTGGACGCGATCAAAGCTGCCAAAGCAAAAACTTTACGCGCTCAGGTAATAGCTACACTGGGGATATTGTGTGCGAAACCGGAGACATGAAAGGCACGGGTACGGTGAAGGGCAGTTATACACCAGAAAACCTGACTTCCGTCTATGATTTCAAGGGCACAGCGCATGGCCAGCCCGTATCGCAACATATGGAAACGACAGGCAAATGGATAGCCAATGATTGTGGCGACACCAAGCCCTACCCTATGCCAGCAAAGAAATGAAGTTGCTGTTTGCAATTAAGACTTAATCAGTCAAGATAAAACAGGAAAGCCGCTGCAAATACAGCGGCTTTCCTGTTTTAATTCAGCTCGAAAAACCTTAACAAGGCGTCAGCCCAGGACACTCACATCAAGGTTGGCTTCAGTCTTGGCGATAATTTCTTCTTTTGTCACACCCGCCGCCAACTCAACGAGTTTCAAGCCAGTTGGCGTCACGTCAATCACCCCCAGATCGGTGATGATGCGATTGACGACGGCGACGCCTGTCAACGGCAAATTACAGGCTTTCAAGATCTTGTGGGCATCACCCTTGGCAACGTGCTCCATCAAGACTACAACACGGCCTACGCCAGCGACCAGATCCATCGCACCACCCATGCCCTTGACCATCTTGCCGGGAATCATCCAGTTGGCCAGGTCGCCGTGCTCACTGACCTGCATCGCGCCAAGGATAGCCAGATTGATTTTACCGCCTCGTATCATGGCGAACGAATCTGCCGAACTGAAAATCGAAGAACCAGGCAAGGTCGTCACCGTTTGCTTGCCGGCATTGATCATGTCAGGGTCAACTTCTTCTTCAGTAGGGAAAGGGCCTATACCCAACAAACCGTTTTCGGATTGCAGCCAGACTTCCATGCCTTCTGGCACGTGGTTGGCCACCAGGGTAGGCAAGCCTATGCCCAGGTTGACGTAAAAACCGTCTTGCAATTCCTGTGCTGCACGTGCAGCCATTTCATCACGATTCCATGCCATCTTGTGTCTCCTGCTAGTCTTATTTTGAAGGGCGTACGGTACGCTGCTCTATACGTTTTTCGGGATTGGCATTGACGACAATACGCTGCACGAAAATACCTGGTGTATGGACTTCATCGGGATCAAGCTCGCCGGTTTCGACCAGTATTTCCACTTCCGCCACGGTGATCTTGCCAGCCATGGCGACATTAGGATTGAAGTTACGGGCGGTTTTGCGGTAGACGAGATTGCCGGACTTGTCGGCCTTCCAGGCTTTGACGAGGGATACGTCAGAGACCAGCGAGCGCTCCATCACATATTTCTGGCCATCGAATTCGCGGATTTCCTTGCCATCAGCCACGATGGTACCGACACCGGTTTTGGTGAAAAAAGCCGGGATACCTGCACCGCCGGCACGCAGTTTTTCTGCCAGCGTGCCTTGCGGCGTGAATTCCAGTTCCAGTTCACCAGCCAGGTATTGGCGTTCAAATTCCTTGTTTTCGCCGACATAGGACGAAATCATTTTCTTGATCTGGCGGGTCGTCAGCAACTGCCCCAGGCCAAAACCATCAACCCCGGCATTATTGGAGATTGCCGTCAGGTCTTTGATGCCGGAATCGCGCAAGGCAGCGATCAGCGCTTCAGGAATGCCACACAAACCAAAACCACCTACAGCGATAGTCTGCCCGTCCTTCATGATGTCTGCGAGAGCGCTTGCTGCATCAGGATAAACCTTGTTCATCGTGTCCCCTTTCGTTATTCTTGATAAGTATATTTCTCGTGCTTATGCTACAGCAGAAGTGCGGGAAATGCTGTCAACAAGCTATATTTTCAGTAAGCTTACAGGATATGATGCTGCGTTATACTGCGCAATACCGTAAAAATACGCCTTTACTGAAACCACATTAGCAGATCATGGAAATGAACGTCGAACAGAGCATAGATTTCGAATCCATATTTCAACAAGCCCCGGTCGGCATGTGCGTGTCGCAAAACCGTGTTATCCGCGCATGCAATGATGATCTGGCGAAAATGTTCGGCTATAAAAAAAATGAATTGCTTGGCCAGTCTTTTCTGGTGCTTTACCCCAGTCCGGACGAATTTGAACGCACTGGCGCCAGGATCACGCCTATCATGAATGCCAAAGGTTATTATTCAGACGAGCGCATCATGAAGCGCGCCAGCCAGGAGTTATTCTGGTGTCATGTGTCAGGACGTGGCTTGAATAAAGATGATCCGCATGCTGCAGGCATCTGGACTTTTGAAGACCTCAGCGCCAAGCGTTCCGTCACCGCAGAACTGACACCGCGTGAGCGGGAAATTGCCGCCCTGCTGGTTGAGGGTAAAACCAGCAAACTGATTGCACGGCAAATCGCACTAAGCCCACGGACCGTGGAAATGCACAGGGCAAAACTGATGCGCAAATTCAATGCGTCTACCTCCAGCGAACTGGTACACAAGCTGCTGGGAATAATGCACTAGCGGACTATGGCCGCCCTTCCAATGTGCCACTATGATGAAGTCAAGGTTTTGCGTTTGCCAGCAGTTTTAATCTCACTTAGTTTTTGCTTGATGGCATCAGGCAAGGCGATTGACTTACCATTTTCAGCCGCAACCCAGACGACTTTGGCACCGCCCTCAGCATACAGGGCATAACCATCGCCGACAGAACGCATTTCCTGCATGGTTTCAAAACTGCTGCGCCCTGCCGCACCGATATAAGTGCAGACCTCTACCTGGCCTGGGTATTTCAGGGGCTTCTTGAAGGTGCAATAGGCATTGACGATGACCGGGCCATTGCCGTTTTCATCGGGCATACAACCCATCATGCTCAGCCACTCTATCCGCGCCTGTTCCATATATTGGAAATACACGGTATTGTTGACATGCCCCATGGCATCCATATCGCCCCACCGGATAGGAATGGTGACGGTATAGACGAGCTTCTTTTCCGTAACCTTATTCTCTATCATTGCACGCTCATACCATCATCAGCTGTAACAATGGCACCATTGAGGAAGCGTGATTCTTCAGCTGCCAGCAATAGCAAGATGCCATCCAGATCTTCAGGAACGCCAACGCGCTTGCGTGGCAACATATCAACCAGTTTCTGACCTGCGTCAGTGGCAAAATAATCTGAATTGATTTCAGTGGAAATATAGCCAGGGCAAATGGCATTCACATTAATGCCGTATTTACCCCATTCCACTGCCATCGATTTGGTCATGTGCACGACTGCTGCCTTGCTGATGCAATAAATGCCGATTTGCGGCAGGTTACGCAAACCGGCAACGGAAGCGATGTTAATAATACGGTGCTGTTTTTTCGGGTCGCCTTTGTGTCTGGCGATCATGCGCTTGGCGGCTTCCTGTGCAACAAAGAAGGCACCACGCTGATTGGTGTCCATCACATAGGCATAATCATCCGGGGTCACATCAACCAGGCGTTGCGTGGTTGATACACCTGAATTGTTGATCAGAATGTCGATGGGACCAGCCTCTGTCTCAGCATGGGCAATGGCAGATTTGATGCTGGCATAATCAGTGACATCCAGAGCAACCACGTGGGCCGCACCACCTTCGGCTTCGATTTCAGCACGCAATTCCTTTAACCTGTCTATGCGGCGTGAGGCCAGCACAACCTGTGCACCCGCCTGCGCCAGTATTTTGGCGAATCGTGCACCCAGGCCACTGGAAGCACCAGTGATTAACGCAATCTTGCCTTCGAAATTGACTTCTATGCCCATCTGAATCTCCACTAATATTTGGAATAAGCTTACGCATCTACGAAGCGCTATGATGACATACTGATTATGCTTTTGTGGTATGGATTTGAATTAGTTGAAGATTTTTACAGAAATATCAGATCTATTTCATAGGATCTTGATGCATACCAGAGTTGGCTCTGCGATAATTCCAGATATTTTGCGTATCAATAACAAAAGAATATTCGAGTACGCTCTCAGTTGCGCAATACCTTAACAGCAGCTAACATGCTAAGAATAAATAAGCACGCTCGTTCGAAAATATTCAGAAAGTGAAAATAGCCATGACACAAAGCATACTTGAACAGTACGGCCCCCGCGATGCAATGGAATATGATGTCGTCATCGTCGGTGGTGGGCCAGCTGGCTTGTCGGCAGCCATTAAGTTAAAACAACTGGCGGCAGAGAAAGGCACAGAAGTGTCTGTCTGCGTATTGGAAAAAGGCGGCGAACCTGGCGCACATATCCTTTCTGGCGCAGTCATGGACCCGAAGGCACTGACCGAGCTGTTTCCCAACTGGAAGGAAATGGGGGCGCCTCTCAATACCGAGGTGACCGAAGACCGCGTTCTGGTACTAACAGAAAAAAACGCCTACCGCACCCCCAACTGGATGCTGCCTGCCTGTTTCGAGAATCATGGCAACTACATCGTTTCGCTGGCGAATGTCACGCGCTGGCTGGGTCAGCAGGCAGAAGCGCTGGGCGTAGAAGTATTCCCGGGCTTTGCCGCAGCAGAAGTCTTGTACAACGATGATGGTTCGGTCAAAGGTGTGGCAACTGGCAATATGGGTGTTGACCGTCATGGCCAGCCTACATCGTCATTCCAGCTGGGTATGGAATTGCACGCCAAATATACCTTGTTTGCCGAAGGTGCCCGCGGCCACTTGGGCAAACAAGTGATTGCCAAATACGACCTGAGCAAAGGCAAGGACCCACAATCGTATGGCATAGGCATCAAGGAATTGTGGGAGATCGATCCCAAGCAGCATAAACCCGGCCTGGTTGTGCATACGACTGGCTGGCCTTTGATGGATCAATATAGCGGCTCTTTCCTGTATCACCTCGAAGACAATCTGGTCGCCGTAGGCTATGTGGTCGGGCTGGCATATGAAAACCCTTATCTGTCGCCTTACGAAGAATTCCAGCGTTTCAAGACCCACCCTTCCATCCGCACTTTCTTTGAAGGTGGCAAACGGATTTCCTATGGTGCCCGTGCCATTACAGCGGGTGGCTTGCAGTCCCTGCCCAAGCTGGTGTTCCCTGGTGGCGCACTGATAGGTTGTGATGCTGGCTTCCTCAACATGAGCCGCATCAAGGGCAGTCATGCAGCGATCAAGACTGGCATGCTGGCCGCCAGCGCCGCCTTTGATGCCCTTGCAGAAAACCGCCAGCATGATGAGTTGACACGCTATTCGTCGACCTTTGAAACCTCATGGCTGCATGAAGAATTGCATACGGCCCGCAATGTCAAACCGCTGTTGAAACGCGGCACTTATGGTTCTCCCCTGGTATGGCTGGATCAGGTTGTCTTACGCGGCAAGGCACCGTGGACCTTGCATCACAGCAAGGCAGATCATGAATGCCTGCGACCAGCGGCCGACTTTAAGCCGATTGTCTATCCAAAGCCGGATGGCAAACTGACCTTTGACCGTTTGTCTTCGGTATTCATTTCCAACACCAACCATGCAGAAGACCAGCCTATCCACCTGACGCTGAAAAACGCCGATGTGCCGGTATCAGTCAATCTGGCCACCTATGCAGGGCCAGAATCGCGTTACTGCCCGGCGGGTGTGTATGAGTTCGTCAAGAACGAAGAAGGCAAAGATCGCTTGCAGATCAATGCACAAAACTGCGTGCACTGTAAAACCTGTGATATCAAAGACCCGACCCAGAATATCGTCTGGGTCACACCGGAAGGTGGCGGCGGACCGAATTATCCAAATATGTAAGCGAAGCCCTGATTAAGCTACTGCACAGGGCGATTTCGAGCCTGTTTTTTTGCAAATGCGTAGTCATACATCCGTACAACTACGCTTCTTAACTCACACTAGCCCTGCTCGCTACGCTTACTCATAACTTCTTGAGATACCGTAAACACTGCCTGCTTTGGATAGGTCATGAATGCAAAACGCCGCTGATTAGCGGCGTTTTGTTTTTACGGCTTTCACGATTCCAAGCTGCAATCACCACTTACCGGCCAGGATTTTCTCTAGCCAGAATGTGCCTATAACGGTTTTTACGTCGGTGATCTGCCCATTTTTGATCCATGCCAGCATTTCTGGCAAGCTTGCGGTAAATACTTCGAGGAATTCTTCTTCATCCAGTGCCGCCTGCCCTGCTGTCAAACCCTTGGCCAGGTAAATGTCAAGATGTTCATCAGAGTAAGCGATGGCATTGTGGATGGTGCAGACAAACGACCAATCTGTTGCGGTATAACCCGTTTCTTCGCGCAATTCACGCTGGGCACAGACCAGGGGGTCTTCACCCGCGTCAATTTTACCTGCGGGAAATTCAATGAAAACTTGGTGCAGCGGATAACGGAACTGCTTTTCCAGTAATATGCGCCCGTCATCAAACAGGGGAATCACCACCACTGCACCGGGGTGGCGTATATATTCGCGGGTGGCTGTCTGACCATCCGGCAACGACACTATATCCTTGTCGACCTTCAGGAAGCTGCCGTCATAGGCCAGCTCACCGGAAACACGGGTTTCCTGCAAGTTGAGATTGGTCTGAATTTTGTCAGTCATGTCGCCGTCTCATATAGCGATACACGAAGCCAGGAAATGCCAGTACCAGGAACAGGCAGGCATTGATGGCGTAAAATTCCCAGCCTTGAGAAAAGGAATTACCTGCGCCGGCTTCCAGCGCATAAGCAATTACCCCTACGCAGAAATACAGCGTGATCAATTCCAGCAAGCGTACCCACAACGGCTTGGAAATGACAAAACGCTGGATTGCGACCAGCGCAAAACAGCGTTCGTTTAAAAAGGGTAGATTGGCAGCCAGGACTGCCAATACGATTACCAGCCAGCTTGATGCAGAGCTACTCACTAATCTACCGTATCAGTACTTAAGTGTGTTGGCGATGGCATTCACGCAGGCTGTCATCAAAGAACCAGGCAACAAGCCCATCACCAATACGGCCAGACCATTAATGCTCAGGACGATACGCATGTCAGTATGCACAACGATAGGTTTGTTATCGACAGGTTCATCAAAATACATGAGCTTGACCACACGCAGGTAGTAGAAAGTACCAATCAGCGAGAACAGTACTGCAACGATGGCCAGCCACAACTGCCCCGTAGACAGGACTGCCTGCAAAACTGACAGCTTGGCATAGAAGCCCATCATCGGAGGGATGCCTGCCAGTGAGAACATCAACAGCAACATCACCAGCGCAAACCATGGGCTACGCTTGTTCAGGCCTTTCAGGTCTTCGAGGTTCTCGGCTTCAAATCCGGAACGTGCCAGCAACATCACGACACCAAAAGTACCCAGAGTCGTCAATACATAGGTGATGCTGTAGAACATAGATGCGCTATATGCATCCACTGCCAGATCAGCATTGCCGTTGGCGACGCCAGACAGCATGCCCAGCAACATGAAACCCATTTGCGAAATGGTGGAATAAGCCAGCATCCGTTTGAGATTGGTTTGCGCAATCGCTGTCAGGTTACCAACCGCCATTGACAAGACCGCCAGCACTACCAGCATTTGCTGCCAATCAACCGCCAGCGGGAACAAGCCTTCTACCAGCAAACGGAAAGTAATTGCAAATGCTGCCAGCTTGGGTGCACCGCCCAGCAGCAAGGTCACCGCCGTTGGCGAGCCCTGATACACGTCAGGCACCCACATATGGAAAGGTACAACACCCAGTTTAAACGCCAGGCCAGCTACCAGGAAGACGATACCAAACACCAGGATAGTCTTGTTGGCCGTTGCTGTCGCTGCCACTTTGACGACTTCGCTTAAATGCAAAGAGCCAGTTGCACCATACAACATGGAAATACCATACAGCATGAAGCCTGATGCCAGAGCACCGAGGATGAAATACTTCATCGCCGCTTCTGTTGATACGGTATGGTCACGACGCAAGGCAACCAGAGCATATAGCGACAGGGACATCAATTCCAGGCCAAGATAAATGATCAGGAAATTATTGCCCGAGATCATGATCATTTGCCCCAACAGAGCGAACAGGGCGAGTACATAAAATTCACCACCCAGATGCGTATTGGTCATGCCACGGTCACTGACATATTGACGCGAATAAATCAGCGTAATGCCCACCGCAACATACGAGAACAATTTCAGCAAATTCGACATCGGGTCAGAAACAAACATATTGTTACTGACATAAATCGATATCACCGTATCAGAATTTGCCACGGTCAATGCGCCGCACACAGCCAGCGCAATGATACTGAGGACATAGGTGACATTGCGCTTGCTGTCCGCCAGGAACATATCAATGAGCAGGATGGCACAGATTGCCAGCAGCAAAAAGATCTCAGGATAAAGTGGTATCAGGTTCATATTATTCATTTTTTACTAGCATTGATCTGCAGCCACGAATTAAATCCAAACTGGACGTTGCGTGGTGTGCGCATCCATATCTCTATCAAGGCAACACTTTTGTCGTCGCGACGTGCTTCAACAAGTCTGTCACTGACACCTGCATTGCATCGGTAAATGGTGCCGGGTACAGACCCATCGCAATTACCGCAATCGCCAATACACCCAGCATGAAAAATTCACGCTTGTTGACATCAGCCAGATGCGCTACGTGCTCATTGGTAATAGCGCCAAACAAGACGCGTTTCACCATCCACAAGGAATAAGCTGCGCCGAAAATCAAAGCGGTTGCTGCCAGCATGCCTATCCAGAAATTAAACTGAACCGCACCCAGTATTACCATGAATTCACCAACGAAACCCGAGGTCGCAGGCAAGCCGCAATTAGCCATGGAAAACAGGACGAACAAGGCAGCAAACTTGGGCATGGTGTTAACCACACCGCCGTAGTCAGCGATTTCGCGGGAATGTACACGGTCATACAGAACACCGATACACAGGAACATTGCGCCTGAAATAAAACCGTGAGAAATCATCTGCACGATGGCACCCTGCACTGACAACTCATTAAACATGAAGAAGCCAAGTGTCACAAAACCCATATGAGCGATGGAAGAGTAGGCCACCAGTTTTTTCATATCCTTTTGTACCAGAGCCACCAGGCCAATATAAATCACCGCAATCAGCGACAGAGTGATAATAAAGTTCGCCATGTAATGGCTCGCATCCGGGGCAATCGGCAAAGAGAAACGCAGGAAGCCATAAGCACCCAGTTTCAGCATGATCGCTGCCAGTACGACGGAACCACCCGTAGGTGCTTCAACGTGGGCATCAGGCAACCAGGTATGCACTGGCCACATCGGCACTTTGACTGCAAAAGCCATCAGGAAAGCACAGAAAATCATGATTTGTGCTGTCAGTGGCAAAGGCAGTTTATGCCATACCATGATATCGAATGAATGACCGGACTTCAGATACAGGTAAATAATCGCCACCAGGGTCAGCAAGGAACCCAGCAAGGTGTAGAGGAAGAACTTGAACGCCGCATACACGCGGTTTGGCCCACCCCAGACACCCACGATGATGTACATCGGTATCAGGGTCGCCTCAAAGAAAACATAGAACAGCAAACCGTCAGTTGCACAGAAAACGCCAATCATCAGGCCCGATAAAATCAGGAAGGCGCCCATGTATTGCGCAACTTGCTTCTCGACTACTTCCCAGGCAGCGATCACCACAATAACGGTAATGAACGCAGTCAGAGGAATCAACCACAGGGAGATGCCATCAACGCCCAGCGCATAAAATACATTGAAGCGTTCTATCCAGGAAAATTTCTCTACAAACTGCATACCGTGTGCAGTGTTATCGAAATTTCTGACAATAGGAATCGTCACCAGAAAGCTGGCCAGTGAACCGATCAGTGATACACCGCGCACCAAGCCAGGGTTGCTGTCGCGACCAAAGGCCAGTACAAAAATACCGAACACAATCGGACACCAGATTGCGAGGCTAAGTAGAGTAGAAGTTGACTGCATAATGATTATCTTTTTATAGCCGTGGTCACTTATTTAGCGAAGGGAAACAGCACTGTGTACGCAAGGAAGGCCATGACGCCGAGTATCATCACAAACGCATAGTGATAGATATAACCACTTTGCAATTGACGTATCACCCTGGAAACCCATCCAACCAGTTTCGCGCTGCCATTGACGACCAGACCGTCAATCAAGCCTTTATCGCCGATATTCCACAAACCACCACCCAGCATGCGCGCGCCACCAGCAAAGACGATTTCGTTGAAACGGTCCATATAGTATTTATTGTCCAGCAGCGTGTAAATGACACCTGCTTTTTCCTTGATCGCAGCAGGAATACCTGGTTTGACCATGTAGAACACATACGAGGTTGCCACACCTGCCAGTGCCAGCCAGAACGGCGGCGTCATCAGGGCATGCAGGGCCATGGCGAACGGCGAATGGAATTCATGCTTGAGTTCTTCCATTGCATGATGCGCTTCGTTGACGAAGATCACGTTGTCGAAGAACTTGCCAAACAACATAGGCTCAATCGAGAAGAAACCGATGAAGACAGAAGGAATCGCCAGCAAGACCAGCGGCAACCATACTACCAGTGGTGATTCATGCGGTTTTTGTCCTGGTGCCAGTCCATGATGATGCGCGTCGTGGTCATCATGTGCGTTATCTGCGTGTGCGTCGTGGCCATCCTTTGCATGCGCATCTTTGGCATGGTGATCGTCATGATGAGCATGTGCATGGCCGAAGTTTTCTTTACCGTGGAACACCAGGAAATACATACGGAAAGAATAAAAAGCAGTCACAAACACACCCGCCAGCACTGCGAACTGGGCAAAACCTGCGCCTGGCAAATGACTTGCCTGCACTGCTTCAATAATGCTGTCTTTGGAATAGAAGCCAGAGAAGAACGGTGTACCAATCAATGCCAGTGATCCAAGCAGGGATGTCAGCCATGTAATCGGCATGTATTTACGCAGACCACCCATGTTGCGGATGTCCTGATCATGGTGCATACCAATAATTACAGAACCGGCCGCAAGGAACAACAAGGCCTTGAAGAAAGCATGCGTCATCAGATGGAATACCGCTACCGAGTAAGCAGAAGCACCCAGCGCAACTGTCATATAACCCAGTTGTGACAACGTGGAATAAGCGACCACACGCTTGATATCGTTCTGGATGATACCCAGGAAGCCCATGAACAAGGCAGTAATCGAACCTATTATCAGAACAAAGGACAATGCCGTATCAGACAACTCAAACAGGGGCGACATGCGTGACACCATGAAAATACCGGCGGTCACCATCGTTGCAGCGTGAATCAGGGCAGAAATTGGCGTCGGGCCTTCCATCGAATCTGGCAACCAGACGTGCAGAGGGAACTGTGCAGACTTACCCATCGCACCGATAAACAGGCAGATACAGGCAACTGTGATCAACATCCAGTTGGTATGTGGCAGTATCAGTTTTGCCAGTTCTTCTTTTTTGGCAAATACTTCTACGTAATCCATGGAACCCGCGTAAGCGACCAGGATGCCTATGCCCAATATGAACCCAAAGTCACCAACACGGTTCACCAGGAAGGCCTTCATGTTGGCATAAATTGCTGTTGGCTTGGTATACCAGAAACCGATCAGCAGATAAGAAACCAGGCCCACGGCTTCCCAGCCAAAGAACAATTGCAGGAAGTTGTTGCTCATGACCAGCATCAACATCGAGAACGTAAACAAGGAGATGTAGGAGAAGAAACGGTTATAGCCTTCGTCTTCTGCCATATAGCCTATGGTATAGATATGCACCATCAGCGACACAAAGGTCACTACGCACATCATCATCGCCGTCAGGCTGTCCACCATGAAGCCGACTTCCAGCTTCAGGCCGCCAACATTCATCCATTGGTACAGCGTCGCGTTATAGCTTGCACCGTCCAGCACGGCAGACAATGTAATGCAGGAAATGACGAAAGCGATCAGTACGCCCAATATGGTCGCGGTATGTGAGACTTTACGTCCGACCACGTTGCCGAAAAATTTCGTGCCTAGCAAACCTGCAATAGCAGACCCTGCCAGAGGCGCCAGAGGTACTGCCAATAATAGTTGTGGGTTAAGTTGCCCCGCCATGATGACCCTTTGTTAGCTTATTACTTTTCTTAAATCGCCAGCAAATGCCGGAAAACGCCTGGGCGCTTTCCGCACAATTATCCTTTTAATGCATCCAAATCTTCGACATTGATCGTGTCCAGATTACGGAACAAGACCACCAGAATCGCCAGACCTATGGCGGATTCAGCAGCGGCTACTGTCAGAATAAAGAAGACGAATACCTGACCAGCAGCATCACCCAAATAATGTGAGAAAGCGATGAAATTAATATTCACGGCCAACAACATCAACTCAATCGCCATCAGCAAAACGATGATGTTTTTACGATTAAGGAAAATACCCACGATAGAGATGGCAAATAAAATTGCCCCCAATACCAGGTAGTGTGTCAAAGACAAAGCCATTTAAGTCTCCTGCTTTACTGTAGATGCCGCCGCAGCCAATGCATTGTTTTCAGCACGTTCAGATTCAGCTTTCATGCTGACTATGCGTATGCGGTCACTGCTTTTAACTTTTACTGCCGCAGCCGGATCGAAATACTTGCTGTCCTTACGACGACGCAGAGTCAGGGCAACTGCTGCCACAATAGCCAGCAACAGGATTGCAGCCGCAACTTCAAAGGCAAACTGGTAATTCTTGAAAATCTCTATACCCAGCGCTTTGGTATTGCCAATCTTGTCCGCTGCCGCAGGAATGTGATTGTCTGGACGCAAAAAGCCACGCAACAAGACAGCCGACATTTCCAGCACGATGACGATACCAACTGCCGCAGCTACCGGGAAGTGACTCCAGAATCCCTCTCGCAATTTATCAAGATTAATATCCAGCATCATCACCACAAACAGGAACAGCACCATAACCGCACCGACATACACCAGTACCAGTACGATGGCCAGGAATTCAGCCTTCAACAACATCCAGATGCCTGAGGCCGTGAAAAAACACAGCACCAGAAACAATGCGGCATGTACCGGATTGCGGGCAGAAATAACCTGTGTCGCAGCGAGTATCAGTATCGCCGAGAAAACATAAAATAAAACGGTAGTAAATTCCATATCGAACCGGTCCTGTTAGCGGTAGGCCGCGTCAGTTGCGCGGGCTGCTGCGATTTGTGTCTCGTAACGATCACCTACGGCCAGCAACATCTCTTTGGTGAAATACAAGTCACCACGTTTTTCGCCATGATATTCCAGCACATGCGTTTCAACGATGGAATCGACAGGGCATGATTCTTCGCAGAAACCGCAGAAAATGCACTTGGTCAGATCGATGTCGTAACGCGTAGTACGGCGGGAGCCATCTGCGCGTTGGTCCGATTCGATCGTGATTGCCATGGCCGGGCAGACTGCTTCACACAATTTACAGGCGATGCAACGCTCTTCCCCGTTCGGGTAGCGACGCAGGGCATGCAGGCCACGAAAACGTGGTGACTGCGGTGTTTTTTCCTCTGGAAATTGCACCGTGATCTTGCGGGCGAACATATAGCGACCTGTCAGGGCCAGGCCCTTGATCAGTTCGCGCAGCATCAGGCTGCCAAAAAAATCCTTGATTGCTTCCATTTTTTTAGCCTCTTACTTCCAAATATTCCATGGAGTTTGCATCCATGCTGCAACAATGACCAAGTACACCAGGGTCAGCGGGATAAATACTTTCCAGCCCAGACGCATGATCTGGTCATAGCGATAGCGTGGGAAAGATGCGCGTGCCCAGATGAACATGGAAACCACAACAAAAGTCTTGATACCGAGCCAAATCCAGCCAGGAATGAAATCCAGGAAACCAAACGGTGCAGACCAGCCGCCGAGGAACATCAGAGATGCCATGGCAGAGATCAAAATCATGTTGGCGTATTCAGCCAGGAAGAACATGGCGAAAGACATACCAGAGTACTCAACCATGTGACCGGCAACGATCTCGGATTCACCTTCCACCACGTCAAACGGGTGACGGTTGGTTTCAGCGATACCAGAAATCACATACACCACAAACATCGGCAGCAAGGGCAACCAGTTCCATGAGAACAGGTTGAAACCATGGCTGGCAGCAAAACCTTTGGTCTGCGCATTGACGATATCGGTCATGTTCAAACTGCCGGACACCATCAGTACGATAACGAGTACAAACCCCATGGCGATTTCATACGACACCATCTGCGCAGAAGCACGCATGGCACCCAGGAAAGCATACTTGGAGTTGGATGCCCAACCGGCGATGATGATGCCGTAAACTTCCATCGAGGTAATTGCCATGATCAGCAACAAACCTGCATTGACGTTTGCCAGGACAGTTTCAGGACCGAAAGGAATCACCGACCAGGCTGCCAGTGCAGGCATGATGGTCATGATAGGCGCCAGTACAAACAGGACTTTGTTCGCCTTGGCCGGAATGATGATTTCTTTGAGCAGCAGTTTCAGCGCATCAGCGATAGGTTGCAGTAAACCTGCGGGGCCTACGCGATTCGGGCCAAGACGGATGTGCATCCAGCCTATCATCTTGCGTTCCCACAAGGTCAGGTAAGCAACACAGCCCATGACTGGCAAGGTGATGCAGACGATCTTGATCAGCGTCCACAAGGGTGTCCAGAAATAGCCCAGGTAATGCTGGCCCAGTTCCTGGATAGAGAGCAGCAGATTCATTATGCACGCTCCAGTTTGATGGCACCAAACATACCGTCCAGATTGGCTGTCAGGACATGACCCGCAGCGATTCTGACGACGTTGTCAGGCAAGGATGGATCAATTCCCACAGGGATCAAAGTGGAACCTGTCTTGCTCAGCTTTACCATATCTCCGTCTGCAATGCCCAGCTTGCCGGCATCAGCCTGGCTGATCCAGGCTTGTGGCGCACGCGCGTCGGCTGTCAATTGCAGTGATGCTGCACGGCGCACGATGGCATCTGTGTTGTAAATACCGACATCAGCAATACGTTCCATGCCAGCATGTGCAGTTGCTGGTGCAGCAGGAGACAATTTAGCCAGATTATTCAATTGCGCGGTCAGGTCAGCTTGCGTCAATACTGTGTCACGCACTGCTTCTGCCGTTTCAAAATCAAAATTTTCCAGCCCCAGCAAATTGCCAAGTACACGCAAGACTTTCCATGCAGGACGCGTATCGCCCAGAGGCTTGACGACGCCGTGGAAGCTTTGTGCACGTCCTTCGCAACTGACGAAAGTACCGGAAGTTTCAGTGAATGGAGACACTGGCAATAAGACGTCAGCATATTCACTACCATGCTTGAATGGCGACATGACGACGACCATTTCAGCATTATCCAAAGCTGTCTTGGCTTGTACCGGATGCGCGCTGTCAAGCAAAGGCTCGGCGTGCAAGACGATGTAAGCTTTTTTGGCTTCAGTAAATACTGGCTTGGCATTATTGGCAGGAATGGCATTTGCCAGGTAACCACCAACGGTATTCGCTGCTTCTGTCAGATAACCGAAGTCACTAGCCGTGTTTTCAGCTATCCATTGTGCCAGCGCATGCAATTTCGATGCTTCTGGATGGTAAGACGCTGTATTACCCAGGAAGACGCCAGCATTACCAGCCAGCAAGCTCGCCGCAATTGCTTCCGCTTTGGCAGACGCCTGAACAGTTTCCAGACCTGCCGGTTTGGCGATGTCTTTTTTAACTGCTACCGCAACTGCGACTTCAGCCAGGAAAGCTGTCCACAGCGAAGGTGCGATAACTGCCTTGTTTGCCAGCTTGATGAGCAACTCATCATCCGTTGCATTCAAGATACTGAGTTTGGCACCCATTTTCACTGACTGGCGTAGACGCGCTGCCAGCAATGGATGGTCTTTACGCAGGAAGGAACCGATAACGAAAACGTTTTTCAACTGTACAAACTTGGCGATGCTTGTACCCAGCCAAGGTTTGACAGAAGAATTCAGAGCGAAATCAGACTGGCGCAGACGGAAATCAATATTGTCAGAACCCAGGCCGCGAACTACACGTTGCAACAGCGTCAGCTCTTCCAGCGTGGAACCAGGTGCAGCAACAGCGGCGATAGCATCAGCACCGTGCTCAAGTTTGACGTTACGCAAGCCATGCGCAACATATTCCAACGCTGTCTGCCAGTCAGTTTCCTGCCATAGACCGCCCTGCTTGATCATGGGCTTGATCAGACGTTCTGTGCTGTTCAGTGCTTCGTAAGAAAAACGGTCTTTATCAGAAATCCAGCATTCATTGATTTCTTCGTTTTCCAGCGGCACTACACGCATGACCTGATTATTCTTTACCTGAACAATCAGGTTGGAACCCAGACCGTCATGCCCGCTGACCGATTTACGGCGTGACAATTCCCAGGTACGGGCAGAATAACGGAAAGGCTTGGATGTCAGGGCGCCTACCGGGCACAGATCAATCATGTTGCCGGACAATTCGGAATCAACGGTTTGACCAACAAAAGAAGTGATTTCAGAATGTTCGCCACGGTTGAGCATGCCCAGTTCCATGACGCCAGCGATTTCCTGGCCAAAACGAACACAGCGTGTGCAATGTATGCAACGGCTCATTTCTTCCATGGAAACCAGCGGGCCCACATCTTTGTGGAACACCACGCGTTTTTCTTCTTCGTAACGGGATGCCGTGCCACCATAACCCACAGCCAGATCCTGCAACTGGCATTCGCCGCCTTGATCACAGATAGGACAATCCAGCGGATGGTTGATGAGCAGGAATTCCATCACTGCTTTTTGTGCTTTTACTGCCTTGTCGCTGGACGAACGCACGATCATGCCTGCAGTCACTGGTGTGGCGCAGGCAGGCAAAGGTTTAGGTGCTTTTTCAACCTCAACCAGGCACATGCGGCAGTTGGCCGCAATAGATAATTTTTTGTGATAGCAAAAGTGCGGGATGTAGGTGCCAAGCTTATTGGCAGCGTCCATCACCATACTGCCCTCTTGGACTTCGACTTTTTTGCCGTCTATTTCGATTTCAACCATGGTCTACTCTAAGTGTGCTAACCGAAGCTGGCTTACATGTAAGTGGGCACCAAGCAATGCTTATGCTCGATGTGATATTCAAATTCTTCGCGGAAATTCTTGATGAAAGCACGTACCGGCATAGCCGCAGCATCGCCCAGCGCGCAAATCGTTTTACCTTGAATATTGTCAGCGATGGAGTTCAGCATATCCAGATCATCCGGACGGCCATGACCATGCTCTATCCTGTGCACCATGCGATACAACCAGCCGGTACCTTCACGGCATGGCGTGCACTGACCGCAGGATTCTTCAAAATAGAAATAAGACAGGCGCAACAGTGATTTCACCATGCAGCGTGTTTCATCCATGACGATAACCGCACCGGAACCCAGCATGGAACCGGCCTTGGCGATGGAATCATAGTCCATATCGGTCGCCATCATCACATCACCGGTCAATACAGGCATCGATGAACCACCAGGGATCACCGCCTTGATTTTTTTACCGTCGCGCATGCCACCGGCCAGTTCCAGTAATGCTGCAAATGGCGTACCCATAGGCACTTCATAATTGCCTGGTTTGGCTACGTCACCAGACATGGAGAAAATCTTGGTGCCGCCATTATTTGGCTTG
Organism: Undibacterium sp. TJN19; assembly: GCF_049339485.1. Classification (NCBI taxonomy): domain Bacteria; kingdom Pseudomonadati; phylum Pseudomonadota; class Betaproteobacteria; order Burkholderiales; family Oxalobacteraceae; genus Undibacterium; species Undibacterium sp. TJN19. Next base: position 228,562 of record NZ_JBMPPL010000008.1, on the reverse strand, counting down.
CCCAGTGCGGCGTATTTTTCACCACCCATGGCAAACACGAAAGGCACAGCAGCAAATGTCTCGGTGTTATTGATCGTCGTTGGCTTGCCATACAAACCAAAGCTGGCTGGGAAAGGCGGCTTGAAGCGTGGCTGCCCTTTCTTGCCTTCCAGCGATTCCAGCAAGGCTGTTTCTTCGCCGCAGATGTACGCACCATAACCATGGAAAGCATGCAACTGGAAGTTGAACTCAGAACCAGCAATCTTGTCGCCCAGCATATTGGCAGCACGTGCTTCTTCCAGCGCTTCTTCGAAACGGTCGTAGTCAGCAAAAATTTCGCCGTGGATGTAGTTGTAACCTACCGTGATGCCCATGGCATAAGCGCCGATGGCCATGCCTTCAATCAGCGCATGCGGGTTATAACGGATGATGTCACGGTCTTTGAATGTACCAGGCTCGCCCTCATCTGTATTACAGACCAGATATTTTTGACCAGGGAACTGACGCGGCATGAAGCTCCACTTCAAACCAGTAGGAAAACCCGCACCACCGCGACCACGCAAGGAAGAAGCCTTCAACTCAGCAATGACTTGCTCAGGAGGGATTTTTTCATTCAGGATACGCTTCAGGGATTCATAGCCACCACGTGCTACGTAATCTTGCAGATGCCAGTTTTTGCCATCCAGGCCAGCCAGTATCAAAGGCTTAATATGGCGATTGTGCAGACTCGTCATTATTTACCCTCTTTCAATTCATTGACCAGACCGTCAATTTTGTCATTCGACATGAAACTGCACATGCGTTTGTTATTGACCAGCATCACTGGCGCATCACCGCAGGCACCCATACATTCGCCTTCAACTAGGGTGAACTGGCCGTCTGCCGTGGTTTCCCTGTAATCGATGCCGAGTTTTTGCTTCAGGTGATGTGCAGCACGCTCACCACCAGACAAGGCGCAAGGCAAATTGGTACAGACCGAAATCTTGAACTTGCCCACCGGCTTGGTGTTGTACATATTGTAGAAAGTCGCGACTTCCTGCACTGCTACTGCGGGCATGCCGATGTAATCAGCCAGCGTCTGCATAACTTCTGGCGATACCCAACCGGTTTCATCCTGGGCAATAGCCAATGCAGCCATCACAGCGGACTGGCGCTGGTCAGCCGGGAACTTTGCCAGTTCACGATCAATTTTTTTAAATGCCTGCTCTGATAACAACATAGCTAATGCCTCGATTCGACGCCCTCAGGACGCCGCTTTATCTGTCAATCTCACCAAACACAATATCCTGAGTACCGATGATCGTTACCGCATCAGCAATCATGTGACCTTTTGCCATTTCATCCAAACCCTGCAAATGCGCGAAACCTGGCGCACGGATTTTCAGACGATAAGGCTTGTTAGCACCATCGGACATCAAGTAAATACCAAACTCACCTTTTGGATGCTCCACTGCCGCATACGCTTCGCCAGCAGGAACATGGAAACCTTCGGTGAACAGTTTGAAGTGATGGATGAGTTCTTCCATATTCGACTTCATGTTCACACGATGCGGTGGCGCAACCTTGTGATTATCAGTAATCACTGGACCCTGGTTATTTCTCAGCCACTCTACGCATTGTTTGATGATGCGGTTGGACTGACGCATTTCTTCTACGCGCACCAAGTAACGGTCATAACTGTCGCCATTGACGCCAACCGGAATATCAAAGTCGAGCAAGTCATAAACTTCATAAGGCTGCTTCTTGCGCAAATCCCACTCGATACCGGAACCACGCAACATAGGACCGGTAAAGCCCATGGCTTTCGCACGCTCTGGTGACACTACGCCGATACCAACCAGGCGCTGCTTCCAGATACGATTGTCGGTCAACAGTGTTTCGTATTCGTCGACGTATTTCGGGAAACGGTTAGTGAAATCTTCAATGAAATCCAGCAGGGAACCCTGACGGTTTTCATTCAGCAGGCGCATCGCTTTTTCATTCTTCAAAGCCGATGTTGTGAATTGCGGCATCTGATCCGGCAAGTCACGGTACACACCACCCGGACGATAGTAGGCAGCATGCAAACGCGCACCTGAGACTGCTTCATAGCAATCCATCAGATCTTCACGTTCACGGAAAGCGTAAAGGAATACCGCCATCGCGCCGACGTCCAGTGCATGCGCACCTATCCACAGCAAGTGGTTCAACAGACGCGTGATTTCATCAAACATGACGCGAATATACTGTGCACGCAAAGGCACTTCCAGACCCAGCATTTTTTCTATCGCCATCACATACGCGTGCTCATTGGCCATCATGGACACATAGTCCAGGCGGTCCATATACGGTACGGATTGCAAATAAGTTTTTTGCTCTGCCAGTTTTTCAGTCGCGCGATGCAAAAGACCGATATGCGGATCAGCACGCTGTATCACTTCACCATCAAGCTCCAGCACCAGACGCAAAACACCATGCGCAGCCGGATGTTGGGGACCAAAGTTCAGGGTGTAATTCTTAATCTCAGCCATTATTTCATCCCGTAATGTTCTTCACGAATCACACGCGGCACATTTTCGCGCGGCTCTATCGTGACAGGCTGGTAAACGACGCGCTTTTGATCTGCGTCATAACGCATTTCAACATAGCCGGAAACTGGAAAATCTTTACGGAACGGATGACCGATGAAACCGTAATCAGTCAGGATGCGGCGCAAGTCATTGTGACCATCAAACAGGATACCAAACAGGTCAAACGCTTCACGCTCATACCAGTTGGCCGCATTCCAGATATCAATCAGCGAAGGCACGACTGGCATTTCATCATCTGGCGCAAACACGCGCACACGCAAACGCCAGTTATGTTTAATAGACAGCAAATGCGAAACAGCAGCGTAACGCGCACCATCCCAGGCACCATCGCCATAGGTTGAGTAATCGACGCCACAAAGGTCGATCAATTCTTCAAAACTGGTTTCTGCATGGTCACGCAAGGCGCGCATCACATCCAGATAAGCAGTTGCAGAAACCACGACAGTGATTTCACCCAGCGCATTCTTCAAGTCCAGAATACGCTCACCCAAGACATTTTTTACTGCTGCCTCAAGGTTTTCCAGTTTGGTAGTCATAATTTATTATTGCCCCAGCGATCGCGCGATTAACGAGCAATGGTGTTGGTACGTTTGATCTTATTTTGCAACTGTATGATGCCGTACATCAGCGCTTCAGCGGTTGGCGGGCAACCTGGCACATAAATATCAACCGGCACAATACGATCACAACCACGTACTACGGAATACGAATAATGGTAGTAACCACCACCATTGGCGCAGGATCCCATGGAAATAACCCAGCGCGGCTCTGCCATCTGGTCGTACACCTTGCGCAGCGCAGGCGCCATCTTGTTGCAAAGCGTACCAGCAACAATCATGACATCAGACTGACGTGGCGACGGCCTGAACACGACACCAAAGCGATCCAGATCATAACGCGACGCACCTGCATGCATCATTTCTACAGCACAACAGGCCAGACCAAAGGTCATAGGCCACATCGAACCGGTACGCGTCCAGTTAATCAGCTTGTCGGCTGTCGTGGTAACGAAGCCTTCGTTCAATACACCTTCAATTGCCATAATCCATCACTCCCAATCCAGAGCGCCTTTTTTCCAGATATACCAAAATCCAACGCCAAACTCCAGCACAAAGCCGAGCATGATCAGAAAACCGGCCCATCCAAGGTCGCGCATTGCCACGCCCCAAGGAAAGAAGAATGCCGTTTCCAGATCGAACAGAATAAATAAAATTGCCACCAGATAATAACGCACGTCGAATTTCATGCGCGCATCTTCGAATGCCTCAAAACCGCATTCGTAAGCAGAATTTTTTTGAGAATCTGGCTTATAGGGAGCAAGAATACGCCCCAATAGTTGCGGCACCACACCGACAGCGATACCAACCAGAATAAAGAGAAGAACTGGGAAATAATTTGCGAGGTTCACGTTAGGCTACCTGTAATTGAATGCCAGATTGAAGTAAGCCGCTGATTGATTCTTCAAACCAAAAAACGGCCACTTCCTCGACTAAGCCAGCAAAGAAAACTGACTCTATTTTTATTGGTGCCGACGACGAGACTCGAACTCGTACAGCTTTCGCCACTACCCCCTCAAGATAGCGTGTCTACCAATTTCACCACGTCGGCTTAAGCCCAGCATTCTACTATGTCTAGCCTCATTGTTCAACGCACAATTGCAGCAATTCAATGTTTTTTGCCAGGTAAAACTAATTTATTTTGGAATCTGACCAGCCTGACCAGCAGAGGCCGCAGACGCAGGTGCCGGAGTAACTGAAGCAGCAGATGCTGCCGCCGAACTTGCCGCAGCAACAGGCTTAGTCACTTGCGCGCCCTCCATGACGCCTATGGATGGTTTGCGATTGCTACCAAAAACCGCCAGACCCAAAGTTGCTGCAAAAAATACTGCCGCAGCAATGCCGGTTGCCCTGGAAAGGAAGTTGGAAGAACCAGTTGCACCAAACAAACTACCCGACGCACCAGAACCGAAGGATGCCCCCATATCAGCACCTTTACCGTGCTGCAACAAAACCAGGCCAATAATTGCCAACGCGGACAAGACCTGAACAACGACGACCAACGTAAATATAGTTTGCATTCAAAACATCCAAAAAAAATTAAGCATCACAACAAATTAATCAGCTGGCGGCAACAATCGCAAGAAAGTCTTGCGATTTGAGCGCCGCCCCACCTATCAAACCACCATCAATATCAGGCATGGCCAATAACTCACGGGCGTTTTCAGGCTTCATACTGCCACCGTACAAAATCTGCACTTTTTCAGCCATATCAGCGCTTTTAAGCGAGATTTGCTGGCGCAGGAAATGATGCACATCTTGCGCCATTTGCGGCGTCGCTGTCTTGCCGGTACCGATTGCCCACACAGGCTCATACGCCACTACGATTCCTGCCACTGCCGACACCTCAAGCAAATCCAGAACTGCATTTAACTGCCCAGCCACCACTTCATTGGTTTGACCGCTTTCACGCTGCTCCAGCGTTTCGCCAACACAAACAACAGGAATCAAACCAGCCTTCAGCAACTGCACTGCTTTTTGCGCAACCTGCTCACTGCTTTCACCGTGATAAGCACGACGCTCAGAGTGCCCGACAATCGCGTATTTGCAGCCACAATCGGCCAGCATTGCCGCAGACACTTCACCGGTAAACGCCCCCTGAGCATGCACAGAAACATCCTGCCCACCCCAGGCTACAACAGTAGTACCCAACAAATCAGCCGCTTGCGCCAGATAAGGCGCAGGAGGACAAACCAGCACATCACATTGCAACGATGCAGGCAAACCCGCCTTTATTTCAGACAACAAAGAACGATTTGCAGAAAAACCACCGTTCATCTTCCAGTTACCGGCTATTAAGGTACGTCGCATAGTGAGCCAAAATATAAATAACCGTCTATTGTAGCCCTCAGCGCTACCAGGGTCAAACTGGGTATGCCTGATTTCCCACCAAGCCCTTGCAATTCAGCAATTAATATACGAAAAAATTATCATTTATGACAACATACAGCATAGGATTGCCACTATCAATTACCTTCCGGCGCGACAAATAATCATTACGCTTGCAAATTCAGCATGATTTTACCGATATGCGTGCCCTCTTCCATCATTGCATGCGCCTGCGCCGCCTGTTCCAGCGGAAATGCATGATAGATGACAGGGACAATTTCCCGCTCTACCAGAAGAGGCCAGACACGCTCTACCAAATCTTGCGCGATGCGAGCCTTAAAGGCGACATCCCTTGGGCGCAAGGTTGAACCAGTGACGGTCAGACGTCTGCGCAATACCTGCGCCAGATCCAGTTCAGCCGAGCTGCCGCCAAGCAAGGCAATGATTGCCAACCGGCCATCATCAGCCAGGCAATTGATCTCTTGTGGCACATAGCTACCTGCAACCATATCAAGAATGACATCAACGCCCTTGCCAGCGGTCAATTCCTTGACTACATCAGCAAAACGTTCTGTCTTGTAATTAATGCCTCGCTCAGCACCCAGATTTTCTGTTGCACGACATTTTTCATCCGAGCCGGCAGTTGCAAAAACACGATGCCCAAGCGCCCTGGCAATTTGAATAGCTGCAACACCTATGCCTGAAGTACCTCCCTGCACCAGCAAAGTCTCGCCTGGCGACAAATGCGCGCGCTGGAACACATTACTCCAGACCGTGAAATAGGTCTCTGGCAACGATGCAGCCTCCAGCATTGAAAGCCCCTGAGGCACTTTCAAACACTGCCCCACCGGTGCTACACAATATTCCGCATATCCTCCGCCTTGCACGAGCGCGCACACCTGATCACCCATCCTGAATACACTACCACTCAAGTCACCGGCAACAATTTCACCGGCTACTTCCAGACCAGGCAGATCCGATGCCCCAGCAGGTACAGGATAAAAGCCCAGGCGCTGCAAAACGTCGGGGCGATTTACGCCAGCTGCATGCACCTTGATCAGCAGCTCACCCTTTCCAGGCACGGGAATGGGTCTGGCGCAAACTTGCAGCACCTCCGGCTTGCCATATTGGGTAATTTCAATCGCACGCATTTCTGTTTTCATGGCAACTCACATTTGTGTCAGCAAGATTTTGCTGTTAAGCATGGATTGTAAGCGAATAAAAAAACGCCCGTGCAAACACGGGCGTTTTCAACACTTGAAGCCAGGTAGCCAAAGCCACCTAAAAAATCAAGCCATATTTGCAGGCAATTATTGCTGCTGTTGCTGCTGAGGTTGTGGCTGCCCCTCAGTTTCAGCTGCGGCTGCTTTCATAGACAACTTGAAGCGACCACGGTCATCTGTTTCCAGCACTTTAACGCGTACTTGCTGACCTTCTTTGAGGTAATCAGCAACTGCATTCACGCGCTCATTGGCGATTTGGCTAATGTGCAGCAAACCGTCTTTGCCTGGCATGATTTGAACGATGGCACCGAAGTCCAGCAATTTCAATACTGTGCCGTCATAGACCTTGCCCACTTCCACTTCTGCCGTCAGTTCTTCGATACGGCGTTTGGCTTCCTGGCCAGCAGCCGCATCAACAGAAGCGATCGTCACGATACCTTCATCGCTGATGTCGATTTGCGTGCCAGTTTCTTCTGTCAAGGCACGGATCACCGCACCGCCTTTACCGATCACGTCACGGATTTTTTCCGGATTGATCTTGACCGTGATCAGGCGTGGTGCAAAGTCAGACAATTCTGTATTGCCGACTGGTACAGCTTCCTGCATTTTTCCGAGAATATGGATACGGCCTTCTTTGGCTTGCGCCAGAGCGACTTGCATGATTTCTTTGGTAATGCCCTGGATTTTGATATCCATTTGCAAGGCAGTGATACCTGCCGCAGTACCGGCAACTTTAAAGTCCATGTCGCCAAGGTGATCTTCGTCACCCAGAATGTCTGTCAGAACAGCAAACTTGTTGCCGTCCTTGATCAGACCCATGGCGATACCAGCAACGTGTGCTTTCATCGGCACGCCGGCATCCATCAACGCCAGGCAGCCGCCGCAGACGGAAGCCATGGAAGAAGAGCCATTGGATTCTGTAATTTCAGACACCAGACGGACTGAGTAGCTGAAATCTTCCGGATCAGGCAGAGCAGCTTGCAATGCACGTTTAGCCAGACGGCCATGACCGATTTCACGACGCTTAGGTGTACCAACGCGACCTGTTTCGCCAGTAGCGAACGGAGGCATGTTGTAATGCAGCATGAAGCGGTCAGAATATTCACCCATCAGCGCATCAATCTTTTGCTCGTCACGGGCTGTGCCCAGAGTAGCAATCACCAAAGCCTGTGTCTCACCACGGGTGAACAGAGCTGTACCATGCGTACGTGGCAGAACGCCAGTGCGGATAGTGATAGGACGTACAGTGCGTGTATCACGACCATCGATACGTGGTTCGCCTTCCAGGATTTGGGAACGAACAATTTTTGCTTCCAGATCGAACAGGATATTGCCAACTTCTGATGAGTCAGGAGCAGCTTCGCCTTTGGCAGTAGCTTGCTCAGCCAACGCAGCCGCAACAGAAGAAGTTGCCGACTTCAATTGCTCAGTACGCGCCTGTTTTTCTTTGGTTTGATAAGCAGCGCGCAACAAAGGCTCTGCGACTGCTGTGACAGCAGCGATCAGTGGCTCATTTTTTGCAGCAGGTGCCCATTGCACTTCAGGCTTGCCACCGTCACGTACCAGCTCATGGATAGCGTCGATGACTGCTTTCATTTGTTCGTGGCCAAACACAACCGCGCCCAACATGATTTCTTCAGACAATTGCTGTGCTTCGGATTCGACCATCAACACGGCTTGCTCAGTACCGGCAACAACCAGATCGAGCTTGGATTGTTTCAGTTGAGTTGCGGTTGGGTTCAATACATATTGGCCATCAATATAGCCAACACGGGCTGCGCCAACCGGGCCGCTGAATGGGATGCCAGCAACGGAAATCGCTGCAGAAGCACCGATCATTGCAGCGATATCAGGATCGATTTCCGGATTGACAGACAATACATGGATGATGACCTGAACTTCGTTCAGATAGCCTTCTGGGAACAGAGGGCGGATGGGGCGATCGATCAAACGGGAAGTCAGTGTTTCTTTTTCTGATGGACGACCTTCACGCTTGAAGAAACCGCCAGGAATACGGCCGGCAGCGTAAGTTTTTTCCATGTAATCCACGGTCAGAGGAAAGAAATCCTGACCTGGCTTTGCATCTTTCTTGGCAACAACCGTTGCCAGCACAACGGTATCTTCAATTGATACCAGCACTGCGCCAGATGCCTGACGAGCGATTTCACCGGTTTCCAGTGTGACCTGGTGCTGACCGTATTGGAAGGTTTTGGTAATTTTATTAAACACAATGTGTCCTTTCTATTTTGCCGACAGATTTTCAGGCGCTGTCGTTCACCTCACCGCGAGCAACCCGCCTGGATTGCTTTTTGTCCGTTTTCAATCACTTCTTTTGAAAACCTGACTAAACCATGATGCTCAAATCAAAACGCTAGATAGACAAAAAGCCTGCGACAGTAAACTGACGCAGGCTTTCTGCTACAAATTATTTGCTAAATTCAGCAAGAATTACTTACGCAAGCCGAGTTTTTCGATCAGTGAGCGATAGCGATTCAAGTCTTTACCTTTCAGGTAAGACAACAGACTCTTACGACGGTTAACCATCATGATCAGACCACGGCGTGAGTGGTGATCTTTAGAGTGAGCTTTGAAGTGACCATTCAGATCATTGATACGTGCAGTCAACAAAGCAACTTGCACTTCAGGAGAGCCTGTGTCGTTTTGACCACGGGCATTGTCCGCTACGATAGCGGCTTTTGCATTTTTTTCGATAGACATAATTTTCCTTAACATGCGATAACAAGAGTCGCTGTCTTTATAAAACAGCTACAAAACCATCGTTATCGTGAAATAGCAATCCCGCCGGAATGGCAGGACGCGTGACTATAACACCGTTTTCAGCCTGAATCAAATCTTCTTAAATCTGTGGATTCAGTTTTTCTGTCTTTGATTGCAGTTTATTCAAGGCAGATAAATAAGCTTTAGCTGAAGCAACGACGATATCAGGATCTGCACCTACCCCATTAACAATACGGCCAGCCTTGGACAGACGCATCGTGACTTCACCCTGCGATTGCGTACCCGTCGTGATCGCGTTCACTGAGAATAACAGCAACTCTGCCCCACTCTGTACCTTGGAATCAATGGCATTGACGATGGCATCAACCGGGCCATTACCATTGCCTTCACATGTCACCTCTTTACCATCGGAAGTAAATACGACTTTGGCATAGGGCAATTCGCCTGTCTCAGAACGTTGCGAAAGAGAAACATAATGGAAGGCATCATTATTATGAGCATGCTCTTCATCTGAGACCAATGCCAGGATGTCTTCGTCGAAGATCTCGGATTTTCTGTCGGCCAACTCCTTGAAACGGGCAAAAGCAGCATTGACATCGGCTTCCGACTCCAGGGCTATGCCCAGCTCTTCCAGACGCTGCTTGAAGGCATTTCGACCAGACAATTTACCCAGGACGAGTTTGTTGGCACTCCAGCCCACATCCTCGGCACGCATGATTTCGTAAGTGTCACGCGCTTTTAAAATACCGTCCTGATGAATGCCGGATGCATGCGCAAAGGCATTCGCCCCCACCACGGCCTTATTCGGCTGCACGGCAAAACCCGTAATTTGCGACACCAGCTTGGAAGCAGGCACGATCTGGCTGATATCGATGCCGAGTTGCAGATCAAAATAATCCTTGCGGGTGCGCACGGCCATGACGATTTCTTCGAGCGCAGTATTGCCGGCGCGTTCACCCAGGCCGTTGATCGTACATTCAATCTGACGTGCGCCGCCTATCATGACGCCTGCCAGGGAGTTGGCAACGGCCATACCCAGGTCATTATGGCAATGTACAGACCAGACCGCCTTGTCAGAGTTGGGGATACGTTCACGCAAAGACTTCAGCATATTGCCATAGAGCTCAGGCACGGCATAACCGACTGTGTCGGCAAAGTTGATCGTCGTTGCCCCTTCTTTAATAACCGCTTCCAGCACGCGGCACAGGAAATCCATATCTGAACGGCTGCCATCTTCAGGGCTGAACTCAACATCATCCGTAAAATTGCGGGCATAGCGCACGGCCTGTATGGCTTGTTCGAATACCTGGTCCGGCGTCATGCGCAATTTCTTTTCCATGTGCAATGGAGATGTCGCGATGAAGGTATGAATACGCTTGCGCTGCGCGGCCTGCAGGGCTTCTGCTGCGCGGGCAATATCACGGTCATTGGCGCGCGACAAAGAGCAGATCGTCGAGTCTTTGATGATGGAGGCAATCGCCTTGATGGACTCAAAGTCACCTGGCGATGCGGCCGCAAAACCGGCTTCAATCACATCAACTTTCATTCTTTCCAGTTGCTTGGCAATACGGATTTTTTCATCCTTGGTCATGGATGCGCCAGGTGATTGTTCGCCATCACGCAAGGTTGTGTCGAATATGATGAGTTTGTCCGCCATGTTATTGCTCCTGATATGAATTGAAATCTGAAATGTTGTAGATGTAAAACTGCAAACTGTGAATATTCTTTGGCCTACCCTTGCAAGACGCACATGGGTGGCGAGACTACTCGAATTGTGGGTGTAGGGGATTTAGCGCGTGAACGCTAGTAGAGATGCCAGCAATAGCGATAGCAGACCAGACAGGCCTGCCGTAGTGTTTTTTGCTATTGATGTGGATGTGAAGTTCATGTCAAAGACTATAAGCGTAATGACAGAAAAGTGCAAGAATTTATAGCAGTAAAATTCCATTTTTCATGAGGCGAAAAAGCAAAAAAGCCGCCATACATTTTCTGTATGGCGACTTTCTTGAAAAACACCGAATTTAATCTGGCAGCACGAATTTTGATGCCGACTTATTTTTCATCGTGATGGTGATCATCCACACTGGTCTGCACAATACTGATGGGCCGGCCCTTGCGCCAGCGCCACAGCAAAACAATATAACCAGACAGACCATACAGGACAAACAAGCCAAACAAGACCTTCGGAGGGTCGCTGACGACCGCTACGTAAGCCAGAACAATGAGGAAAGGCGCAATAAATGGCACGGAACGGCGCAGGTTGACGTCCTTGAAGCTGTAGAACGGCACATTGGTGACCATGGTCAGGCCGGCGAACAGGGTTATGCTCCAGGTACTCCAGCTCAGCTCTTTACCTGGAAAATGCAGGTCTTCCATCAGCAACACGAAACCGGCAACCAGAGCTGCCGCCGCCGGACTTGGCAAACCCTGGAAGTAACGTTTATCAACCACACCGATATTGGTATTGAAACGCGCCAGCCTTAGCGCAGCACCGGCACAATAAACAAAGGCCGCCAGCCAACCCAGCTTGCCCATGCCCTTCAACGACCATTCGTAAGCGACCAAAGCAGGTGCCGCGCCGAAAGAAATCATGTCCGACAGACTATCGTACTGCGCACCGAACTCACTTTGGGTATTGGTCATGCGGGCCACGCGGCCATCCAGACTATCAAGTACCATGGCAACAAAAATCGCCAGGGCAGACTGATCAAAGCGCTGGTTCATTGCCATGACAATGGCATAGAAACCACAGAATAGCGCTGCTGTCGTGAAAGCATTCGGTAACAAATAAATACCGCGCCGGGGTTTGGCGGGCACACGTAAGCCCTCAGGATCATGCGTGCTGGCAGCCGCGTTCTTGCGCATCCCTTTGGGAAAGAACTTGAAACTACCTTTGGGCTTTCGTTTTAGTATAGGTGCCATTCTTGCTATCGTAATCTGTAAATATGTCCGCTGCCTGCGCAAAGGAATGGAAAAGATTGCGAAGTATAACCCTGATTATTGGCAATGAAAACAAACTCCAGGACATGCCAGCCCACCTGTGTATCAAATAGACATCTCATCTACATGGACCGGCAAACAATTATGGAAGGCAGAAACTAAAAATCGCCCCTGCGGGCGATTTTTAGTCTTAGAACCGTCTGCGCTTACAAGCGTAGAGGAGATGGTGCCGGCGATCTGAAGAATTAATTCTTCGACTGATCAACCAGTTTGTTTTTAGCGATCCAAGGCATCATGGCACGCAATTTCGCGCCTACTTCTTCAATCTGATGCTCGGAAGTCAAGCGCCGGCGGGAAATCAAAGTTGGCGCGCCAGCTTTGTTTTCCAGGATGAAGCTCTTCGCGTATTCACCAGTCTGAATATCTTTCAGGCATTGGCGCATGGCGTTTTTGGTGTCTTCTGTAACGACCTTAGGACCAGTCACATATTCGCCGTATTCTGCATTATTGGAGATCGAATAGTTCATGTTGGCGATACCGCCTTCATAGATCAGGTCAACGATCAGTTTCAGTTCATGCAGACATTCGAAGTAAGCCATTTCTGGCGCATAACCAGCTTCAACCAGGGTTTCAAAACCAGCTTTGATCAGTTCAACCGCGCCACCGCACAGAACCGCTTGTTCACCGAACAAATCAGTCTCTGTTTCTTCGCGGAAGTTGGTTTCGATGATGCCAGCACGACCACCACCGTTAGCCATCGCATAAGACAAGGCGATGTCACGGGCAGAACCGGATTTATCCTGATACACAGCGATCAGGTGAGGTACACCGCCGCCTTGGCTATAAGTACCACGTACTGTATGGCCAGGTGCTTTAGGGGCAATCATGATAACGTCCAGATCGGCGCGTGGTACGACTTGACCGTAGTGAACGTTGAAGCCGTGGGCAAATGCCAGCACTGCGCCTTGCTTGGCGTGAGGCGCAACGTTTTCAGCGTAAACCTGAGCGATGTTTTCATCTGGCAGCAAAATCATGATGACATCAGCAGCTTTGACTGCGTCATTGACTTCAGCCACGTTCAGGCCGGCATTTTTTGCCTTGTCCCAGGATGCACCGCCTTTACGCAGGGCGACAGTGACTTTACAGCCGGAATCATTCAAGTTCTGTGCATGTGCATGACCTTGAGAACCGTAGCCGATGATAGCAACGTTTTTGCCTTTGATCAGGGAGAGATCACAATCTTTGTCGTAGAAAACTTTCATTTTGTATCCTAATAATTAAGTATTTTAATTGGGTATTTTTGGAAGCAGCAGATGTACGCGCTACTACACTTTGAGGATGCGTTCGCCGCGCCCTATGCCTGAACCACCGGTACGCACCGTTTCCAGGATCGCTGTACGGTCTATTGAATCAATGAAAGCATCCAATTTACCTTTATTACCAGTCAATTCTATGGTGTAGGTTTTTTCAGTCACATCAATGATACGACCACGGAAAATATCCGCAGTCCGCTTCATTTCTTCACGTTCCTTGCCTACTGCGCGCACTTTAATGAGCATCAGTTCGCGTTCTATATGTGCACCCTCGGTCAGATCAACCACCTTGACCACCTCAATCAGGCGATTCAAATGCTTGGTGATCTGCTCGATGATGTCGTCTGAACCAGAAGTGACTATCGTCATACGTGACAATGTAGGGTCTTCAGTCGGCGCAACCGTCAGGGTTTCAATATTGTAGCCACGGGCAGAAAACAGGCCAACCACACGGGACAAGGCACCGGCTTCATTTTCAAGAAGGATGGAAATAATATGTCTCATCACAAATCCTCCGAACCAAGCAACATTTCAGTCAGCCCCTTACCTGCCTTGACCATAGGCCAGACATTTTCGGTTTGATCGGTAATGAAATTCATGAACACCAGGCGATCTTTCATGGCAAAGGCTTCACGCACTGCACCATCCACATCAGCTGGATTTTCTATCTTCATGCCGACGTGGCCATAGGCTTCCACCAGTTTGGTAAAGTCAGGCAAAGAATCCATATACGATTCAGAATAGCGTGAACCATAATCGATTTGCTGCCACTGCCTGACCATGCCAAGGAAGCGGTTATTCAGCAAAATGATTTTTGGCGTCAGGTGATACTGTTTGCAGGTGGCCAGTTCCTGTATGCACATCTGTATCGAGGCTTCGCCAGTGATACAGGCAACTGTTGCGCCAGGATTGGCCATCTGCACACCCATGGCATACGGCAAACCGACGCCCATGGTACCCAGGCCACCAGAATTGATCCAGCGACGTGGCTTATCAAAGCGATAGTATTGCGCGGCCCACATCTGATGCTGACCTACGTCAGAAGTAACGAAGGCATCGCCCTTGGTGACTTCCCAGACTTTTTCAACGACGGATTGCGGCTTGATGACTTCAGACGAAGTCGGGTATTTCAGGCATTCACGGCCACGCCATTCATTTACCTGCTTCCACCAGGTCGCCAGCGCCTTGGGATCAGGACGCGTCTCAACTGCACTCAGTTGTGACAGCATTTCCTGCAAGACGTCTTTGACATTGCCCACGATAGGAATATCAACCTTGACGCGCTTGGAAATCGACGAAGGGTCAATATCAATATGAATGATCTTGCGTGGATGTGAAGAAAAATGTTTGGGATTGCCGATCACTCGGTCATCAAAACGGGCACCAATGGCGATCAGCACGTCACAGTGCTGCATGGCCATATTGGCCTCGTAAGTACCATGCATGCCCGGCATGCCGACGAATTTTTCATCGCTGGCACGGTAGGCACCCAGACCCATGAGGGTATTGGTGCATGGAAAACCGAGTAAATCAACCAGCTTGTTCAATTCAGGTGCGGCATGCGCGAGAACTACACCGCCACCGGTGTAGATCATTGGGCGCTCTGCCTGCAACAGCAATTGAACAGCCTTGCGAATTTGTCCTGCATGCCCTTTGTCGACTGGCTTATAAGAGCGCATTTCGACTTCTTTAGGGTAGCTGTAAGTGGTTTTGTGCATGCTGATATCTTTAGGGATATCCACCAGCACAGGGCCAGGACGACCAGTCGTTGCGATAAAAAACGCTTTCTTGACAGTCTCGGCCAGGTCTCTGACGTCTTTCACCAAAAAATTGTGCTTGACGCAAGGACGGGTAATGCCAACGGTGTCGCATTCCTGGAAAGCATCCTGGCCGATAACGGCACTGGGCACCTGACCTGAAATGATCACCATGGGAATCGAATCCATATAAGCAGTTGCCAACCCGGTTACCGCATTGGTAACGCCAGGTCCGGAAGTGACCAGGGCCACGCCTACTTTATTGGAAGAACGGGAATAAGCATCGGCAGCATGTACTGCAGCCTGCTCGTGACGCACCAGGATGTGTTGGAACTTGTCCTGATTGAAGATTGCATCATAGATATAGAGTACGGCACCACCCGGATATCCGAATACATGCTCAACACCCTCTTCGGCCAGACACTTGACAAGTATCTCTGCGCCTGTAAATTCTGAACTCATAAATTGTGTCCTTTCAAGGTCCATAGGAGATTGATCGGATGTTCTTTCCTGGCGAAATCGACATGCAAAAACCGGAAAGCTGAAATCCCTTTATGTGCGTTCACATTCCCCTTTACACATCCGTTGGATATGGTGCCAGGCAAGGCTTAGTGCACTCGTTCAATCAGTATTAAGGCTTTACAACGACAGACTTCTCACGCTTGTGGCATGGGTCAGAACAAACAGCTTCTTAAAGCGAACCTGTCGGCGACGGCATTGTGGGCTGTTCCAGACAAGCATTTTGTGCCCCGAGATTTTGGAGCGGACTCTCAAGGTACTGCGTCGCAGCATTTTGGTCAAGGAAAATTCTCGTAAAAAAACAAATTCCCTCGTCCAGGAAAGGTAGAAGAAAGTTAACAATTGGGTATTCATTACAAAATTCAGGACATAAAGCCGTATTTTTGCTAGCATGTGCGCAATTTTGAGTGCTGGCGTATTCTTTATGAATCGAAACCAAACAGCTTGCAAAGAAACGCCCGCTAAACAACGTAATTGCCAACAATGGCCACAGACAAAGAATTATCCAGCTTTTTAGAAGGCGTCGAACGTCGCGCATTCAAGCATGCCGTCTATACGGTGCGCAATGAAGAATCTGCTTTGGACATTGTTCAGGAAGCAATGATCAAACTCGCCGAAAAATATGGCGACAAGCCTGCCGCTGAATTGCCCATGCTGTTCCAGCGCATCTTGCAAAACACGATACTTGACTTTTTCCGCCGGGAAAAAGTGCGCAATACCTGGGTCAGCCTGTTTTCCAGCATTACGCCATCCAATAATCAAGACGACGATAATTTTGATTTATTGGAAAGTTATGCAGCTGAAGAAGGCTCGGAAGCTTCCGAATCCAGTGCGGACAAGATAGAACGTGAGCAGGTTCTGAATATAATTGACGAAGAAATAAAAAAGCTTCCAGCACGTCAACGGGAAGCCTTCCTCATGCGTTATTGGGAAGACATGGATGTAGCGGAAACCGCCGCTGCAATGGGTTGCTCTGAAGGCAGTGTCAAAACTCATTGCTCGCGGGCCACACATGCATTGGCCGTAACCCTCAAGGCGAAAGGAATACACCTATGAATTATTCAAAAGAAGCGAAAGACCTTGAGTTTGCTTACAAGGTAAGAAGAGCGCTGAATGAGTCAGCGGAAAGCATCCCTGCACCCACTCTCGACAGATTGGCACAGGCACGCAAATTAGCAATAGCACGAAAGAAACAGGAAGCACCTGTTGCTGTATTAGCATTTAAAGGCATACTTGCAGGTAATTCAGGCTTTTCTTTCCAGGGCCCTGGCTCCTGGTTGGGCAAGCTCGGCATCGCATTACCGTTACTGGTACTGGTGGCCGGCCTGATTGGCGTTTATGAGTACGAGCAGCAACAAAACATCAATGAACTGGCCGATATTGATACTGCTGTTCTGGTGGATGAATTGCCACCAGCCGCTTATGTTGACACTGGGTTTACTGCCTATTTGAACAAAACGGAGGAATAGGCGTGCCGTTTCACTTCATGCGTAAATTGCTTTGCCTTATCGCCGTTTCAGCATTACTTCCACTGGCTGTTGCCAGTGGAAGTGGCGCATCTGCGCCTGCACCTGCTACATCAGCCAAATCCGCTCTTGGTCAACCTGGCAGCGCCTCAAAGCCTTTGTGGACAGACCTTAGCCCAGTACAGAAACAAGCACTTGCCCCACTTAGCCCGGAATGGGACAGAATGTCTGACCTGGGCAAGAAAAAATGGCTGGAAATCGCAAACCGGTATGCCTTGATGAAGCCGGATGAGCAGGCAAGATTGCAAGAGCGTATGCGTGACTGGGTCAAACTGACACCAGAACAGCGCATGGCCGCCCGTGAAAATTTCGCCAAGTCAACACAAGTCAAGGCAGAGCACAAATCAGCGCAATGGCAGCAATACCAGCAATTGAGTGAGGAAGAGAAAAAACGCCTCGCTTCTGAAAACGAAAAAAAGAAAAGTGTCACCAATCTTCCGGCAAATGCCTTGAAGAATCCGACCATTCTGGCCCCATTGAAGATCGGCCCCAAACCAGTCACAACGCCAACAGCCAAGCCCGTCATTGTGGCGCCACCTGCTGTCGTCACCCCTGCCCCAGTCGCTGTGCCTGCCTCTGCACCAGCAGCGTCCAGCGCTGATGCCACACCAGCCAGCACACCTGCTGCTACGCAAGGTACTACCAAGTAAATCTGTGAATCCTGAACTTTCTGCACCACCTTTACGTCGTCGACTGATTTGCATGGTCTATGAAGGCATGCTGCTATTTGGCATCGTTTTCGTGTCTGGCTGGATTTTCGACGTCTCTACGCAAAGCAGGCATGCCCTTACCTTGCGTCACGCACGGCAGTTCTGGCTGTTTTTTGTTGTAGGCGCGTATTTTGTCTTTTGCTGGAGCCGTAGTGGCCAGACCCTGGCCATGCAAACCTGGCGTATCAAGGTCACTGACCTGGATGGCGGCAAACTGCCTGTCGTCAAGGCCATCGTTCGCTATTGTCTTGCCTGGATGTGGTTTTTGCCGGCGGCAGCGCTGGTTTATCAGCTTGGCCTTAAACAATGGCCGATGGTTATTGTCGTCTCCCTCGGTATGCTGGCATGGGCAATGACAGCCCGCCTGGATAAAAACGGCCAGTTTCTGCATGACCGGCTTGCAAAGACACGCCTGGTTCATATTCCCGCCGAAATTGACCGCAAAGCAGACGCTGACGAATGATAGGTAACTGATCTTCTTTTGATGTTGGCTTTTCAATGTTATTCTTATGAAATAATCTATCGAGAAGAATGACATGCAACACAAAGCTCCTCGTCGAACCAGAGAACGCATCCTGGAATTATCCCTGCGCCTGTTCAATGAATTCGGCGAACCCAATATCACCACGACAGTCATCGCAGAGGAAATGAATATTTCCCCTGGCAATCTCTATTACCATTTTCGCAACAAAGACGACATCGTCAATTCCATTTTTGTTCAGTTTGAAGCTGAAATCAACAAAAAACTGGCCTTCCCTCAAGGCAGGAAAGCCAATATCCAGGATATCTGGACTTACCTGCACCTGACTTTCGAACTGGTCTGGCGTTACCGTTTTTTCTATCGTGACCTCAATGACCTGCTGTCGAGAAACCGCAAACTGGAACTGGAATTCAAGCAGATTCTGACGCACAAGATCAAGGTAGCGACCGAACTCTGCAATGGCTTGCGCGCAGATGGTGAGTTTGAAGCAACAGATATGGATATTGATGCCTTGTCGACCAATATGGTGGTCGTGGCGACCTACTGGCTCTCTTATGAATATGTGCGCAATCCCCGCAAATATACTGAATTGCAAACCATGTCCGAATCGCTGGCACGCGGTTGCTACCAGGTCATTGTATTGATCAGCCCTTACCTGCGCGGTGAAACCAAGCATGTCTTTGAAAAATTGTCGCAAGACTATTTGCGCAAGATGAATCCACAATGAAAACTGTTTGCGTCTATTGCGGCTCCTCTCCTGGCATTACAGAAAACTATGCGACCGGCGCACGCCAGTTGGCCGCGCAACTGGTCGCGCAGAATCTTGGCCTGGTCTATGGTGGCGGCAATGTCGGACTGATGGGCATCATCGCCGATGAGGTCATGCGCCTTGGCGGCCAGGTAACCGGCGTGATACCGCAAGCCCTGATGGACAAGGAAGTTGGCCATACCGCTCTGACCAAGCTGCATATCGTTGCGAATATGCATGAACGCAAAGCCATGATGGCAGATTTGTCGGATGCCTTTATCGCCATGCCAGGCGGTATAGGCACGCTGGAAGAATTATTTGAAGTATTAACTTGGTCACAACTGGGTTTTCATGAAAAACCAATAGGTTTATATAATATCGGTGGTTTTTACCAGAAGTTGCATGATTTTCTTTTACACACGGTAGAACAGGGGTTTTTGCGCTCCCAGCATCTGGATTTGTTGTACATAGACAAAGACGCAGCGTCCCTTTTGCATAAATTTGCCAGCTACCACCCTCAGCACGTCAAAAAATGGCTGGATGTCAAAGACTTGTGATCCACTCTGTATGATCTGGCACCTCAAGCCTGGTGCAAAAACCGTTATCAGGTCAAAAGCAGAGTAAAATGCGACTTTAATTGATCTTTCGTATTTATTTCAAATTATGAAATTTTCCAAGCAATTCCAGTTGTACGAGTCCGAAGCGACTCAATTCATCAAAAGCCTGAAAGAGGCGAACCCGGCGCTGGAGCAAAGCCAGCGTGATGGCCGCTTCCTGCTGTGGGACAAAAAGCCTGTCGATCTGGATACCCAAAAACGTCAGCAAGAATCACGTATCAACCAGCAAGCCTACGTTTATCAAAATAAAGGCTGAGCCAGCCTTTACATCAAGAACTTCGATAAATCGACACCATCGAGAAGCTTGTGACATCCACAACGGCTTTACCCGCAACCGAACTCCCTTTGGTTGGCGCAGTCGACAGCACACCTGATGTTGTCGATGGTTTGGCATTTGCCAGACTGTATGGTGAGCCGCTGTTCAAATTGCCGAACGACCTCTACATCCCGCCTGATGCGCTGGAAGTTTTTCTCGAAGCATTTGAAGGCCCGCTGGATTTACTGCTGTACTTGATACGCAAGCAAAACTTCAACATTCTCGACATCCCGATGGCGCAAGTCACGCTGCAGTATTTGCAGTATGTCGATCAGATCCGTAAGCATAATCTTGAACTGGCAGCTGAATACCTGCTGATGGCAGCGATGCTGATTGAAATCAAATCACGCATGCTGTTACCGTCAAACAAGACTGCTGACAGCGATGAAGCCAATGATCCGCGTGCAGAACTGGTACGTCGCCTGCTCGAATATGAACAAATGAAGCTGGCTGCCTATGACCTGAATGCCGTCCCGCAACTGGGGCGGGATTTTTTGCATGCGCAGGTGTTCGTCGAGCAAAACACTGTACTGCACTGGCCGCATGTTGATATCGCTGATTTACAATCTGCCTGGGCAGATGTATTAAAACGTGCGACCCTGGTCGCGCATCATAAAATCAGCCGCGAAGAATTGTCAGTGCGCGAGCATATGACGGGCATTTTACGTAAATTGCAATCAGCCAAATTCGTTGAATTTTCTGATTTGTTTGATCCCAGCCGTGGCGCGCCTGTACTGGTCGTCAATTTTGTGGCGCTGCTGGAACTAGCCAAAGAAACGCTGATAGAAATCACCCAGGCAGAAGCATTTGCGCCCATCTACGTGCGTCTGGCGTATTCGCCAGCCTGATTGCCATTCAATAAAAAAAACCTACCCAACATAGGGCAGCAACATGAAAATCATTTCCTCCATTGAAGAATTGCGCGACCAGTTAAGTGGGCAACTTCGCACTGCTTTTGTACCAACCATGGGCAATCTCCACGAAGGGCATTTATCCCTGATGCGCCTGGCAAAAAAACATGGTGACCCAGTCGTGGCATCGATTTTTGTCAACCGCCTGCAATTTGGCCCCAACGAAGATTTCGACAAATACCCGCGTACCTTTCAGGCTGACGTAGAAAAACTGGAAAAAGAAGGCGTGTACGTCTTGTTTGCTCCAACCGAAAAAGACCTGTACCCGGAACCGCAAGAATATCGCGTACGCCCACCGGATGACCTGGGCAATATTCTGGAAGGCGAATTCCGTCCAGGTTTCTTTACCGGTGTCACTACCGTGGTACTGAAGCTGTTTTCCTGCGTGCAGCCACGCGTGGCCGTATTTGGCAAGAAAGATTACCAGCAACTGATGATCGTCCGTAACATGAGCAAACAGTTTGCCCTGCCAACTGAAATCATCGCGGCGGACACCTATCGTGCCGAAGATGGCCTGGCCCTGTCTTCACGCAATATGTATCTGTCACCCGAAGAACGCGCTGAAGCACCTGCCCTGTACCAGGCGCTGAATGACGTTGCCAATGAAGTGCGTGGCGGCCATCTGGATATGTTTGAACTGGAACGTCGGGCCATGGCGAAACTGGATGAACGCCACTGGAAACCTGATTACATTTCCATACGCAAGCGCGCTGATTTGCAACCACCATCCGCTGGTGACATCGCCCAGCAAGCGCCGCTGGTGGTCGTCGCTGCCGCCAAACTGGGTAACACCCGCCTGATCGACAATCTGGAAATCTGATGTCGATATTTTGCCCGGCCCTGCGCATTGCCAGCCTTACTGCCCTGCTTAGCCTGTTTGCCAGCGCCGCGCAAGCCGGTATTACGGTCACAGATGATTCCCAGCGTCAGATCACGCTGGAGCAACCGGCGCAACGCATCGTCAGCCTGGCTCCGCATGTGACCGAGTTATTGTTTGAAGCTGGTGCGGCAAAAAATATAGTCGCTGTGACGGATTACAGCGACTATCCAGAAGCGGCAAAAAAATTGCCGTCGATAGGTAATATTTTTGCGCTGGATCTGGAGCGCCTGCTGGCAATCAAGCCGGATTTGGTCGTCATCTGGGGCACCGGCAATGCAAAGGTATTGGCAAACAAATTGCGCAGCAACCATATTACCGTGTTTGAAAGCGAACCACGCGATTTCGACATGGTGGCAACATCCATAGAAAGACTGGCGATACTGGCAGGAACAGAAACAGCAGGCAAGGCTGCCGCAGAAAGATTTCGCACCCGCCTCGCCAGCCTGCGCAAAACCTATCAGTTACCCGCATCTGCCACCCCGGTCAGCGTGTTCTACCAAATGGTGCGCAAACCCCTGATGACACTCAATGATGATCACATGGTGTCTTCTGCGATACGCCTGTGCGGTGGCAGGAATGTCTTTGGCAAGCTGAAAGAACTCAGTTCCACCATCACCACGGAAGCAGTGCTGGCTGCCAATCCCGACATGATGCTGACCAGCGGAGAAAGCACCGATGCACTGTCAGACTGGCAGCAGTTTTCGATATTGACCGCAGTGCGCAAGAATAATTTTTACGCTGTCAAAGGCGACTGGCTCAATCGCGCCGGGCCACGCATACTCGATGGTACTGAAGCCCTGTGCAAACACATCGCAACAGCCAGGGCAAAATAGCCCTGCCCTGCAAGCATTCGTCTTTACAGCGATAATAAGAATCCGGCTTGCAAGTGCAAGCGTATTTTTTGATTGTCACTCATGCGTCAAGGCATTTTGTTTGCAGGCTCCGCTTATTTGCTATGGGGTCTGTTTCCTATCTATTTCAAGGCACTGCACGAAGTCCCCGCACTGGAAATTTTATTAAATCGCATGGTGTGGTCATTGCTGTTCCTGGCTGGCGTGCTGACCTGGCGCAAGCAATGGGGATGGATCAGGCCAGCATTTCGCCAGCCTAAACTTATTGCCGGCTTCGCCCTGAGCGCCCTGCTTTTATCTGCCAACTGGTTCGTCTATATCTGGGCAGTCAATAGTGGGCATGTGATAGATGCCAGCCTTGGCTATTTCATTACACCGCTGGTCAATATCCTGATCGGCTCGCTCTTGCTGCGCGAACGACTGCGCCCAGGTCAGTGGATAGCCGTTGCCCTGGCCGCGTTTGGGGTTGCCTGGTTAACGTTCCAGACCGGGCACTTGCCATGGATAGGCCTGGTACTTGCCATCACGTTCGGCAGCTATGGCTTATTGCGCAAGACCTCAGCACTGGGTGCGTTGGAAGGCTTGTCGCTGGAAACTGCCCTGCTGTTTCCTTTTGCCTTTGGCTATCTGATCTGGATGGGCATGCAAGGTCACAATGCCTTTATTGCCGGCGCTGCGAACATCAAGCTGCTCATCCTGCTGAGCGGCCCCATCACCGCCATCCCCCTGCTCTTGTTTGCAGCAGGTGCGCGTCGCATACCAATGACGACGCTGGGCTTGCTGCAATATATGTCGCCCCTCATACAATTGCTGTTGGGCGTGTGGCTATACCACGAACCTTTTGATACCCACAAACTGGCTGGTTTTATCGCCATCTGGGCTGCCCTGGTCGTGTATTCAGCTGAAGGATTGTGGAAGAACTTCAGGACACAAAAGAGCATCGTCAAACAAACAGCCTAGCCTGCCGTTTTCATCTGTAATTTGCCAGCCTGCCGCTTTTACTATTGCGAGGTCTTGCAAAGACATCGCAGGCGCCCTGCTTCAATGGGATGTCGTCAGGGTGATATGCAACGGATAATTCATCTTGCAAGCCTGGCCTTTACAGATTGCTGGCTTGAATTGCTCATTCATCAGCTCCATGGCAACCAGCTGCGACATGCGGGCATCAGGTGACTTGACAACGCCTACTGAGGTCGGCTTACCTTCTTCATTGATTTCAGCAAAAATGACTAATTCACCCTGCAAATGCAATGCATCCTGGCCTTTTGCGATCACACGGTATAAGTCCTTGACCCCATTCAAAGGATAAGGTGGTTCGTCTGCTTCATCCATTTTTTCATAACGGGACTTCACCAGCTTTTTTTGTTCCGGCGTCAAGTCAGCATACGCTTTATTGATGGGCACATTCAAACCGGTCACGGCATTTCGCTGGATATTTGAGCCGGTTGATGCACGCTCCTGTTTCAGATTGAATTCGGGCGCACTAACCGGCTGCTGCGCATATGCCGCGACCGCATTCAAGGCAGCCAGGCTGAATATTATTTTAACGAAGGCAGACATAGGGATCTCATAGTAGGCAAGGCAAATTAACAGGCGTAGCTTGATATATTAAACGCAATGTTTTCAATTATACAAATACTTGTCTGAAAAGTCATTCTCATAATGATTTCGCGTATTTATGGACACGCCATAAAATGCCGGACACCAGTACCGTCGCCCCAGCGCAAGGCACACCGCTCATTTCATGTTAAAGTAGCGGCTTGGCTAGGGGTCCTGGAAATAGTGTTTCCGGGTGAGAGAGTCCCTTCTACCTGATCTGGATAATGCCAGCGAAGGGAAGCGCAAAGTCCCGTCAAATCCGATTCTTTGTTTGCTCCCGCGCTGTCATGCCACAACGCACTACTGAGCAAATCATGTCAAACATCACGTTTCGCCCGAGCACTATTGCCATTTCTATCGCACTGGCCTATGTAGCACTGCCGTCAGTCTATGCCCAAAGCACAGAAAAATCCTTGCCGGAAGTCACCATCACAGGCAGCAAAACCACAGAGCCCAAGGCAGAGCGCAGCAAAACAGCTGGCTTTATCGAAACACCACTGGTTGATACGCCGTTTTCAGTTAACGTCATGACCAGCAGCCAGATGCAGGATTTGCGTGTGCGTCAGACCAGCGATGCGATGAAATTTGATGCCAGCGTCAACGATGCCTATAACGCGATCGGCTATGCAGAACAATTTTCCATACGCGGTTTTGCACTCGATAACTCATCAAGCTATCGCAAGGATGGCTTCGCCATACCTGGTGATGCCTCAATCCCGCTGGAAAACAAGGAACGCATAGAAGTATTAAAAGGTATTGCCGGTTTCCAGGCAGGCTTTGCAACACCAGGCGGCATCATCAATTATGTGACCAAGCGCCCAACGACTGCGCCCTTGCGTTCAATCACGATGGAAATCAGTGAGCGCGGCACTCTGTATGGCGCAGCCGATATCAGCGATAATTCCAGCGACAGGCAATTTGGTTTCCGCATCAACGCTGCTGGTGAGCGTTTGCGCTCCTATGTGAAAGGTGCAAATGGCGAGCGCCAGTTTATCTCTGGTGCATTTGACTGGCACATTAGCCCACAGGCCCTGCTGCAAATTGATGCAGATTACCAGCATAAATCACAGTTGTCTGTCCCTGGTTTTCAATTGTTCAACGGCACAGATTTGCCGCGTGGCGTACCTGCTGACCTGATGCTTAATGAGCAACCCTGGGCAAGGCCGGTTGATACACGCAACAGCAATCTGGGTCTGCGATTTGAATATCAGTTGAATACGGACTGGCGCATGTCGCTGGCGGCGAATAAGCACGAATTCAAGCGTGATGATTACACAGCCTTCCCTTACGGCTGTGGCTCAGCCAATTTGTACCCTGGTTATTGCGCGAACGGTGACTATGATGTGTACGACTATCAAAGCGTCAATGAATCCAAATCATTATGGGGTACGCAGGCGCTGCTGAACGGTAAATTTGCTACTGATGGCTTACGCCATGAATTTGCTGTTGGCCTCAGTAACTCACAAAGACGTGATTACTATGGTGATTATGTGTACGACTATGTGGGCACGAGCAATTTGTTCCACCCCGTCGTCGTTCCGCCTTCAATGAACAAAACCGGCCCGGTCTTTTTGCGCCGTACAGATAAGGAATGGTCAGCATTTGTTCAGGACATCATCAGCTTGCAAGACAATCTGAAATTGCATCTTGGCTTGCGTCAGTTGCATATCTCACGCACACAGTTTGACAATCCGGGCTACGACCAGAGCAAGTTTTTATCTACTGCGGCTATCGTTTTCAATCCAGTTCAAACGGTTTCGCTGTATGGCAGTTTCGCGCAAGGTCTGGAGCACGGCGGCATTGCGCCTTTTGGCACCAGCAATGCCAATCAGATGCTGGACCCTGGCAAATCGACACAGTTTGAAATTGGCGTCAAAGCCGATGTCCAGCGCAATCTGAATTTGTCGGCTGCGATTTTCCGCATCAAGAAACCACTGGAATATACCAATGCCAGCAACATCTATGTCAGCAATGGTGAAGCACTGCATACCGGGCTGGAACTGTCGGCACAGGGTAAGTTACTGCCACAACTGAATCTGGGTGCCAGCCTGACTGCACTGGATGCCAAGCAGCAAAATACCGGCATCAGCAGCCTTGACGGCAAGCGTGTCATGAATGTGCCGCGATTGAAATCTTCGGTCTATCTGGATTATGCCGTCGCAGAAATCAAGGGGCTGAATTTGAACAGTACCTGGCAATATGCATCGAGCAAAGCCTTCAGCCCTGACAATACCGTCAGCGTGCCTGGCTATCATGTATTGAACCTGGGTGCACGTTATACGACGCAAATTGGCAGCACCGCGACGACCCTGCGCTTTAACATCGACAATGCACTGGATAAATTTTACTGGCGTGACGTGACGCAATCACTGGGCGGCTATTTGTTCCCGGGTGCACCGCGTACTTATAAAGTATCAGCGCAATTTGATTTCTGACAGATTCAAAATTTCGAGGTAGATTCACAAAAAGACAGATTTGAAAATCTGTCTCTTTTTATTTCACAGGACTACCAATTTGCACCGATGAATCCGAATCCGGCAAGAATATCCCAGCCAGCATGCTCAATAATACCAGCGCGGATATTGCCGCGCCATTTTGCCAGAATACCCAGGAACAGGCCGTGCAACACGATTGCCAATACCGAGCTAAGTCCTTCGTAAGCATGTCCAATACCGAACAGGATGGCCTGGAGCACGATGGCGACACCGACGTTTCCCGTCATTGAAGTAAGCTGGCGTTGAAGATAACCACGAAACACGATCTCTTCACATATGCCCGCGCTGATAGATAAGCATATCCAGGCACTTATACCAAAGAAACCCGTCGGCTGTGAAGAAAGAATCGGATTGCCTGCCTGCGAAGCCTGGTCCGGCAAGAGCGTGTGCACACCATATGAACATGCATAAATCAGTGCGAATGCCAGTGCTGCATACGCGCAATCACTGAAAATTTTATGCAGTTTGAAGCTCGTTAATCCAAAAAATTCCAGCACAGAATGACCATAATCTTTCATGCCTTTGTAAATGAAAAATGCCCAATACCAAAGCACGCAGATCATGACCAGGTTGGTCTTGAGCATTTGATTCGAATCAGGTATCTGTTTGGCTGCCCCAGTGTTTGAAGAGTTCATCACACCAGCCACCAGTAAGATCATGACGATGCCAAACAGCATCAAGGTGTGCCGGGGTGAGGCCAATAATTTCTTAGGGTTGTCTATTGTTTCTACTACATTTGCCGGGGTGTTATTGATGCTGTTCATGTCAGGCACGTCCTTATGCTGGTTAGTATCATGCGTAATAAAACATTCGAAGGTCTGTATTGATTGAAATTTGTTAGCTTGCCTGGCTTCGCCACATCTTCAGCGCGACCACCGATGCAGTGTCCACAAATAGAGAAATGCTTACTTGCTGAATTTTCCTGAGTGCTGACTTAACAGGGAGACGAAGAATTTCAATGCGGCAGTAGTCCGATCAAGGTCACCTGTACTCATGTATTCCAGCACCAGGCCATCGATCACGCCACTGCACAGGGTGGCAATGGTGCGACGCTGGGCTGACTCAGGTATGCCATGCTCCAGCACGTCCAGCCAGCTGGAACTGGTATCGGACAAGAATTGCGCATAGATGGCAGGGTTTTGCATTGCCAGTACCTGGACTTCAAATAGCAGGCGCACATAACGGATGTTTTCTTTATCGGTAATCCAGCTCCAGAACGATTCCATGCTCGCTTCACCGCGATTTGCCTGCATCATTTTCATCACTGATAGTTGTACACGCGAACGCACCTCTTCCATCACCACCGTGATCAGCTTTTCCTTGGACTCGAAGTGGTAGATCAGTAATCGCGCACTGGTCCCGATATGCTCCGCCAGCGGCCGCAACGATAGCTCTGCCAGGCCATGTTCCAGAAAATAATTAAGCGCGTTGTCGCGCAGTTCATCTCGTCTATTCATGAAACGAATGTTACATGAAACATTCGTTTCATACAATGATCAATGAAATATTTTTTTTAAGTATTTCAAACAAAGCGCTTTGTGCCGCCCACTGTCGTCGCAATCTACCGCATGACATACTGCCATCACTATCAGCCTGGTTACGAATAATCGGTTTGTGCGGTTTCGACCGCTTCATGACTGACTCTGGGTTTCACATACGGGATCGGGATATGGGACGAAGATGGGGGATGGGAGATAGAAAATCGGCAAAGCAGACATAGGCTGAAGGTCATACTCCAAAAGTCTGACACTATCTAGCGCCAGCTTGAAGAGATCGCATTACTCAAAAAAAAAGACAGGTTGCAAACCTGTCTTTTTCGGAGGCGTTAAACACTCGCCCTGACCAGAAAATCAATGCCGATTTCACGCCAAGACTCGATTTCCTTTTGCAGCCAGTACGCGACTGTCGGGTGGACTGTCACCCAGTCGCGTTTCATTTCCAGCTCGATACGACCTTTCATTTTCAGGCGTATATCCTCAAAATCAATTTCTGCACGTGAATGCATGAGCATGACCGATAAACGCAGGGCCAATACTGCCTTGGCAAAATCCTGGTCTGCCAGGCCGTCACCGATCTTGCGCAGATTACCTTTCTGGCTCAGTATCAGCTTGCTCATGACTCTTTGTTCGCGTGTGGTAAAGCCTGCCATGTCGGCATTTTCTATCATATAGGCACCATGCTTGTGATAACCCGTATGCGAAATCACCATACCAACTTCATGCAGGGTCGCACTCCATTGCAATAAGCGCACATAGGTTTCCGAAGCTGGCTTCAATTGCTGATACAAGGACTTCACCATGTCCGCCACGCGGTTGGCGCGTGACAGGTCTGTGTGGAACAGGCTTGCCACTTTATGCACGGCAGTTTCGCGGCGATCGCGTTTGGTGGCACGCAAATACAGATCCCACATCACCCCCATACGCAAACCGGCTTCTATAGGCTGCAAGACCGCGATATTGAATTCGGTCAGCAAGCCTATCAGTATCGCCAGCCCACCGACCACCATGGCCACGCGCTCAGGTTTGATGCCACTTAATTCCAGTTGATCAATGCGGCCAGACTGCACGCAATACTGCTTTAGCGCATTCAGGCTTTTCAAGGTCAATGTCCCATCACCCAGGCCACCTTTGCTGATCGCATCGGAAATGGCACGCATGGTGCCAGAGGAACCATAGGCTTTGCGCCAGTGCTCAGGTTGATACGGTGGTGCCGCATCTTCAAACATCGAACGTGCCGATAAAATGGCGGCTTCAAAAGCGGCATCGGTCAGCCGCCCGTCAGGGAAAAAACTGGCACTATGCCTGACCGTGCCTATGCTAAATGACTCAACTTTGACAATCTCGTGGCCACGGCCAAGTATGACCTCGGTGGAACCGCCGCCGATATCAAGCACCAGGCGGCGCTCGCCCGGAACCGCAACAGCATTTGATACGCCCATATAGATGAGGCGGCCCTCTTCTTCCCCGGAAATCACTTCGATGGGGCAGCCTATGGCAGCTTCTGCCAGGGGTAACAGGACGTGGGCGTTTTTAGCGATGCGTATGGTATTGGTAGCCACCACACGCAGGCTTTCTACTGGATAGGCGTTGAGAATTTCACGAAAGCGCACCAGGCAGGACACTGCCTTCTGTATCGCCTCTGGCGTCAAATTACCATTCTTGTCCAGACCTGCGGCCAGGCGTATCGGGTCACGCGCGCTCTTGATGACCTTGATCACATCACCCTCGTGGCGGGCGATGTGCATACGAAAACTGTTGGAACCCAGATCAACGGCGGCCAGCATGTTTTCTATCCTTTTCTGAAATGAGGTAAAGACGTGTACGAAACAAATTAAGCATAAATGATATTAATCATTTTTTATGACCGGTCAGTGACTATTTCCGTCATTGTCCTGAAAACGACGCTATTGCACGAAAAACCGTCTTTCCATGGCTTCCAGCCCTGTTGTTTTCAGGACTTCAGCCAGACGCTCTGCCGGCCGCCTGGCAGGCAGGTTTTTATATTCTGCCACGATGAGTTCGTTTTTCATCGAATGTTCCCATCCTACCAATTCCGTAACACGTACCTGGTAACCATGTGCCTCCAGTTGCAAACAGCGCAGTACATTGGTGATCTGGCTGCCAAATTCACGCGTGTGGATAGGATGACGCCACATTTCCGACAAGGCATTATTTTTCACCGCATCGCCTTTGGCCTTGCGCAGTTCTGCCGCCACTTCTGCCTGACAACAGGGCACCAGCACCATGAATTGCGCCTTCTTCTTCAACGCAAACTGTATGGCATCATCTGTCGCCGTATCGCAGGCATGCAGAGCTGTGACGATATCAATTTTTTCCGGCAAGGCATCAGAAGTGATGGAATCAGCCACCGACAAATTGAGAAAAGACATACCAGGAAAATCCAGGCGCTGCGCCAGCTCTGTCGAGCGTTGCACCAGTTCATCACGCGTTTCTATGCCATAGATCCTGGCCTTGCTTTGCGCCTGCGCTGACTTGAAGAACAGGTCATACAAGATGAAGCCCAGATAAGACTTGCCGGCGCCATGATCAACCAGGCTGATATCAGCATGATCCTCTTGCAGCTTCAGCAACAGAGGCTCAATGAATTGATACAAATGATAAACCTGCTTGAGTTTGCGGCGGCTGTCCTGGTTCATCTTGCCATCACGCGTCAGGATGTGTAGCTCTTTGAGCAATTCCAGTGACTGGCCTTCACGAATCTCGTGTTTTTCCTGCGATTGTTTCGCCTCTGTTGTTTTCTTCACTTCAGTTCTATCTGTTTTCTTTTTCATATTGTGACGCTCGTAGAGAGAAAAGGCATGCAATCACTGACTTAAAGGGATGAAAGCATGCTGATTATGATCCACCATAACAACTTCGTTAATTGAAATCAAACTGAAACAGAATTAAGCTAAAATAATCTGGCAGGACTTAGTGGCAAAAAAGCATGGCAGGCACAAACCATGAACTGCCATTGAACAGTCTTCTGAAAAACAAAAAAGGACTCAGGCTTTATACCTGAGTCCTCTGTTTTGGTAGGCCGTGCGGGATTCGAACCTGCGACCAACGGATTAAAAGTCCGCTGCTCTACCAGCTGAGCTAACGACCCAAAACTGCTAAAAAAGATAAAGACTTAGATGTTGACCTAAGTCTTTTTGTATTCGTGGTAGGCCGTGCGGGATTCGAACCTGCGACCAACGGATTAAAAGTCCGCTGCTCTACCAGCTGAGCTAACGACCCGAAAGACCGAGATTATAGTAGGTTTCAGGTACCCTGTCAACGCTGCTGCCAGATTATCGGCCTTGCGGCTTACTTCAGGCCAGACAGGCGGTTCTTGGCAGCCTGTGCAGCTTCGGTCTCAGGATATTGCACAATCACATTTTCAAGGACTTTTTTGGCCGCTGCTTTTTCTTTCAGCTCGACATGGCAGGTTGCGATATTGAGCATCGCATCTGGTGCCTTGGGATGGTCAGGATAATTCTTGACCAGTTGCTGCATGGCTGAAATCGTATTGCGGCAATCACGTTGCGCATAATACGAATTGCCCAGCCAGTATTGGGCAGAGCCTGCATAGGCTGATTGCGGGTAGTTCACCATGAAGCTGGAAAATGCAGTCGCTGCATTTTTATAATCCGCTGACTTGAATAAAGTCATGGCTGCGTCGAAGACGCGCTGTTCATTGACATCGACAGTGGCTTCCTTGCCATCCACCGTCATGCGCTTGGGTTCAAGCTTGCGCACACGATTATCCAGGTCGACATAAAAATCCTGCTGGCGGCGCTGGGTGTTGGCAAGGTCATTGGTCAATACTTCAATCTGACCACGCAGCTTGGCGATTTCACTACGCAACAACTCGTTTTCATTTGCCAGTTCAAGTGCGGTATTTTTATCTGCCTTGGTTTCCAGTTTGGAGTCGAGCCTGGAATTGACAGCATCAATTTTGGCACGCAGATCAAGTATTGCTTTACGCGCTTCATCATCATCAAAAATGCCGGCAGAGGCAACGGTAGGAGCCAACACAGCAGCGAATGCTACCGCGATGAATGACGCATGTATGGATTTGAGTTTCATGGCGATCTGTAAAAGATTGAAGCACACCGGATGAACGACTGCGTATCCGGTGTCAAGCGCGAAAGAAAGCCCTGGAAGAGGGCTTTCAGGCGCAGTGAAAATTACTTGTAAATAATGTCAGAGCGACGGTTTTCTGCCCAGGACGCTTCATCGCTGCCAGTTGCTTTTGGTTTTTCTTTACCCAAAGAAACGGCTTCGATTTGTGCTTCAGACACGCCCAGCAAAGCTAAAGCCTTGCGAACCGCTTCGGCACGTTTCTGACCCAGCGCCAGGTTGTATTCACGGCCGCCACGCTCATCGGTATTACCCTGGATCAGGATGCCACGGCCTTTGTTGGCGATCAGATATTTCGCATGCGCTTCGACGACAGGCTTGAACTCGTCTTTAACAACATAGCTATCATAGTCAAAATAAATACTGCGCTTGGCCAAAGCACCTTGCGTCAGTGGGTCAACGGTTGTTGTCACTGTCTTTACCGCATTGGGGTCAGCCTGATTGTTTGTCGTCGTCGTTTGTGTTGATCTTTCTTCGACTTTTTTTTCTTCCAGTGGCACTTTGGAAGCACAGGCAGTCATTAACACGACACTGGAAATCAATATGGCCAGAGTCTTGGATTGGGATGTGAAGCGCATTTTCTCTCCTGATTAATTAAGTTAAGTACTGCTTATTTCATGAAAGGACCCCAGGTGGGCTCCCGAATATCTCCGGCCTGGACCGTCAATTTTTGCTTCACCTTACCATCTACTGAGACTACTGCAAGCGAACCGCGGCGACCTGATTCCGTGGCATACATGATGTAGCGACCATTGGGTGAAAAGCTTGGTGACTCGTCTTTGGTGGTATCTGACAGTCTTTGTTCCTGTCCGTTCGCCAAATCCATTGCATACAGCTGGAATTTGCCGTCACGACGTGAAATATAAGCCAAAGTCTTGCCATCTGGAGAAATTCTTGGGGTGATATTATATGTGCCACTAAAAGTCACGCGCTTTGGCTCACCACCTGCCGTACTGATCTTGTAGATCTGAGGGCCACCACTACGGTCGCTCAGGAAATAAATCGACTGTCCATCTGCCGAAAATTGCGGCTCGGTGTCAATACCCGCACTGCTTGTCAGTTTTTGCAGGCCACTGCCATTGGCATTCACCGTAAAAATCTGAGTCTGCCCATCTCGCGACAGAGCGACTGCCAGTTTGCTGCCATCAGACGACCAGGAAGGTGCCGAATTGCTGCCCTTGAAGTTGGCAATGATCGTACGTTCCCCCGTGATCAGGTTTTGCACCCAGATCACCGGCTTGCGCGATTCAAAAGATACATAGGCCACTTTGGTGCCATCAGGCGACCAGGCTGGCGAAATGATGGGTTCAGGAGAACGCAAGGCTACCTTGATACCCTCGCCATCTGCATCGGCAACTTCCAGGCGATATTCGGAACCAGACTTGGTTACATAGGCGAT
Source organism: Undibacterium sp. TJN19 (assembly GCF_049339485.1). NCBI lineage: Bacteria > Pseudomonadati > Pseudomonadota > Betaproteobacteria > Burkholderiales > Oxalobacteraceae > Undibacterium > Undibacterium sp. TJN19. The sequence continues at coordinate 194,480 of NZ_JBMPPL010000008.1, read as the reverse complement.
ACGGGTAGAAAACACACCACGCACGCCAGTCAATTTTTCATAAATATCGTCAGCAATGCGATGTGCTGTCAGACGTATATTGGCCGGTGGCGCAGAAACCGAAAAACCGGAAAGTGTCGCCGATTTCACGGTATCAAACAATTTATAGCGTACGTCAAAACGACCATCGCTCAGGCTTTGCACGCTGCCGACAACCAATGCATCAGCACCTTTTGATTTCCAGTCACCAAAATTGACTGCTGCGGTTTCATTGAGAACGACACCGGCATCAATGATCTTGAAGTAACCGCTACGTGCCAGGTCATCCTTGATGATACTGGTTACTTGCTGGGGTGTTAATGCCTCATCAGTAAACCCAGCCACTGCAATGGGTATCTGCGTGGCAACACCAGCAACTTCAACCCGGATCTGTGATTGGGCAGACGCCTGCAAAGTCATGCTACCTATGGCAGCAAGCATCGAACTGATCGCAATTTTTTTTAACAGTGACATCATGAGTATGTTTTATTCCTTCATCTTGTGACTTAGCAAGAAATTAGCCGGAACCTCGCCGGATTTATCGCGCGGGAACGGAGCCGATTTTCTTATACCCTCAGCGACAGCCTCATCAAAGTTGAGATTGCCGGAAGATTTGGTTTTGCGTATTGCACCACGGAGTGATCCATCTGGCAATAGGTCAATGCTGTATTCGACTGTAGGATTAGCGCTCGTGCTATCACCTTCAATGAAAACAGTGTTGGAACGCACTTTGGCACTGACTTTTGCTGCCCAGCCAGGATCACCATGGTTATTACCTGTTGATTTTGCAGCAGTTCCCGTACCGCCGCTGCCGGTGTTGGCTGCCTGGTTACTTAATCTCGCCATTTGCTCTTTGAAAAGCTTGTCATTGGCCAACTTTTCCTTGGCTTGTAATTTCTTCTTATCGGCTTCATCCAATGCCAGCTTTTCAGCCTTGCGTTTTTGCTCGGCCAATTTTTCCTGTTGTTCTTCCTTGCGTTTCTTCTCGTCGAGTTCGCGCTGGCGCTCTTCTTCTTTTTTCTTCTCGATTAATTTACGCTTTTTTTCTTGCGCAATAGCGATTTCAGGATCTTCCTGCTGCACTTCTTCTTTGACCGGCGGTGGCGGTGGTTTCGGTTTTTCTTCTACGACTGGTTCAGGCACGGGCACAGGCTTGGGGGCTGCTTCACGGTAAGTCAAGTCCCAGACTTCTGCTTCAACGGCGGTACTTTCCTGATTTTGCCAGCGTATGCCCACCCATAAAAAGCCAAGCAAAAGCATATGCACTAACGCAGCCAGTGCGATAGAACGCCATTGGCTGGATTGTCTTTTGTTAAACCCTGTGTGTGCTTGGTTTGAAACCTGATTCATAGTCTATGAGACTCACCATGTCCAACTTGGTTCCTGCCAGAACCCAGATTGATGATGGAAATGCCAATCATTAATGTTGTAACAGCTGAAATTATAAACTGCATTGCAGCATTTTCCCCTGTCTTCGTATTCTAAGGGCAAACAAAATAATGATCAAAAAAACAATGCGTGTAAAATTCGGTATGATTTTCTCTTTTTAGCTTAGCGCGAGCTGGCGCATCAAGGGGTCAAATCATGATGCCTGGCAAGAATGCGTCCGTCTATCCTTTACTGCTTAGGTGAACACAGCGCAGCTTTTCTTTTATCCGTTTCAAGACTCAAGGAAGATTATGCCAAACCATGTATCCCCCGGCGCAGTCATCTATGCAAAAGATGTACGCAAACTCAGTCTTTTTTACGAGCAAGTCACGCAACTGACGCGGACGCTCGTGGACAATACTTATACCATTCTTGAATCATCGCAATTTCAACTGGTGATTCACGCTATCCCTGCGCATATCGCAGACAGCTTCGAGATACGGATACCGCCAGATCGCCGGAAAGATACCGCCATCAAGCTGATGTTGACTGTCGCCAGTATTCACAATGCAAGGGAAAGCGCAGCTACCCTGGGCGGACAGGTCGATGCAACCGATCATGAATGGCAATTTCAGAACTGCCTCATCTGCGATGGCCATGACCCAGAGGGCAATGTATTCCAGCTCAGGGAATTTCTTGCAGAAACAGTCTAATGCCTGTGAAAGCAGTATCAAGCACGCAGCTTTGAAACTTTCAGGCGCGGTCATTGTCCATCTGTTATTGGCCAGATGAAGGAAAGCCGCAATGGATCAAGTAGAAAAACTCAGCACAGTCACGATCTCATTACACTGGATCATTGCTGTCATCATCATGGGTTTATGCGCGACTGGCCTTTACATGAGTCGGGCAGAAGCCTGGAATCTCTATCCCATCCACAAATCGATAGGCGTAGCGGTCTTTTTTATTGCCTTGTTGCGTGTGATATGGCGCATGACCAGTGGCTGGCCAAAGGCCGTTGCCGATTACTCAGCGTTTGAACGTCTGGCTGCAAAAATCATCAAGTGGGTTTTGATGATTGCCTCCATCGCCTTGCCAGTGACAGGCATGCTGTTTTCAGGCGCTGGCGGTCACGGGTTTGGCGTGTTTGGCCTGGTGATCGTCCCGGCCCAGCATATGCCTGGCAACCCGGCCGAAGTCATGGCCTACAGCGAATTTTGGGCAAACCTGGGTGAAATTTTGCACCATGCCAGCGCCTACGTGTTGATCGCAACCATCCTCGCCCATATGGCGGGCGCGCTGAAACACCATTTTGTCGATCGCGATACGACATTAAAGCGCATGCTGGGCAAGTGAATGGTCATGCTCGCTTGCTATAGCGCACACTATAAGCGCCCGGCGTTATTGGCAAATTAATGGTACATTTTGCTCACCTATGGCAACAATTTCCCTAGCCTCCACCCTGCTTTATATACCCCCATGCGAAATCTCAGGCAATGTTGGATGAACCTAAGCTGGTTTGATTTTTTAAAAATTCAGGTAGTTTTTTTCTTCACCAGCGCCGTGCTGTCCCTGATCATTAAATCACCTGAAACCAGATTACTGAATAAATTTACGCTGCCCGCCATGCTGATCATGCTGGTGTTCAAGGATTTATCTGAGGCAACCGCCGCATTGCAGCGTTTAAAAAAAGCCCGGCAGCAAGGTGGTGGATGGGTAGCATGCATTCCCACACTGCTCCCATCAGAAATCACCGCATTTTTTCGCCTGGACCGCGCCATGTGGCGGGGGTTTTATGCCTGGCTGTCACAAAAGAAAACAACGCGCCATCCTGAAGGCGAAGCTTTCGGCTTTCTGAATAAAGGTTCATACAGCACGGTATTTGCCATTATCCTGCTGGCCTTATGCACTGAAATCCCGTTCTCTGCCTTGATGATCGCCTTGATAGAGGCCGACCCAGCAAAGCGGCATCTGGTTCATATTATTTTGTTTGCATTAACGGCCTATTCCCTGATCTGGTTGCTTGGAGACCGCTATCTGGTCAATCATAGTCACCACATCTTGAGCGAGACGGATTTATATCTTAAAGTGGGAGCACGAAGTACAGGGAAAATACCTCGCTCGGCCATCGTAAGCTGTGAGTATTTCACGCATGACGATGCACAGCGCCCACGCGAGAAGTTACGCTACCCCGCCAACTCCATCGTTGTCACGCCGTTTGACAGACCGAATCTGGTCATCAGTTTGCATGCAGATGCGATATTGGAAATATCTCATTTTCAATTGAACAGAACTGGATTGACAAAAATATTTCTATTTGTTGACCAGCCCGCACGTTTGAAACTGGCGCTGGACCGCGACCCTGCTTGAACCTCATCATTAATGCGCTAAATTCAAACAAATATGATCATTGTCCGACCAGTTCAAAAAAGCGAAATCAGCACTCTTTTAAGCATGTTGATTGAACTGGGTCACAGCGATGGCGTGAAAGAAATCCACATGGGAAAAGCTATCATGCAGCATCTGGCAAAAATAGCAGTTGAACATACCTGTTCCAGAATCGAGTGGCTAACAGTCAAAGATAAAAACCTGAGCAAACGCTTTTACGACGCCATCGGTGCGACAGAAGCTTCACATATGACAATACGGCGCTTGCAGGGCCCAGTTCTGACAAGGCTGGCGTCACCGGAATGATATTGCACAAGAACTTCTATGCGAGACAACAAAGATCCCTGCCTTGGGTTTTGAGTGCCTGGCAAGAACATACTTAGGTATATAACTTTAACTACCGGGCTTTGCCTGTGTTATCTTGAAACCTCCCATTTATTTGGTGTCCCTGGCTTCCCTGCAGAAGCTCTCTTGCAGCAATCATTTCAAAAAATATTTATGAGCGCACTCGTTATTAAAGAATGGAAAGTCGGCAACAAGGCAATTGACGACAAGAATAATTTCATCAGCGTCACTGGACGCAAAAGTGGCCTGATCGCCTGGCTTTTATCTTTGCTAGGTGTCGATCCAACGACAAAAATCATGGTGGGTCTTGATCGCGTGGAATTTACCAGTAACTCGCTGGCTGGCACAGAATCGCGCATGATTCCTCTGCAAAGTATATGTTCCAGCTACTACGGTTATCACAAGCCCTGGAAAGAGGCGAGTACATTTTTTGTTATCGGCCTTGGATTTTCATCCTTACTCTCACAAGCATTGGGGGCCACTGGCTCCCTGGTAATTTTACTGGTAGGCATAGCGATAGCACTTGCTTATTATTTCCTGAACCGTGAACTGACTTTGGGTTTCGTTGAAAACAGTGGCGTTATCAATGGCATACGTTTCAAACGTTCAGTCATCGAAAATATTGATGTCAACGAAGAACAAGCCAAGGCTGCCTGTGTCATCATACAAAAATTGATAGAAGCGAAAGAAAAACGCACCTTGACCACTGCGAGCGCAAGTTAAAAAACTGTCTTCCCCGTAGCCACTGACAATTCTGCCTGACAGTTTGCAGTGGCTGCGACTCCTAATCTAATTTCAAAAAACGCTGGTCTTATCGTCGCACCGCCTCATCACCAGCAATACCTGGTGAGTACAGCCAGCCTCATCCCCTCCATTCAAGCAACACAGCAATACTAAATCCATACCGTTGTTTTTTTGTTATTTTCTCATTGACAATAAGAATACTATTAAGTATTTTGCTGTTAAATTAAAAATATCTTTTTCCCAAGATTTTTATCAATTTCCATTCGGTGAAAATCTTCAGGTTAAGCCAGCAACCAGCTTGCATAGCGGAATGACGTGCTCACATGATTGCTACAAAAAAACTGCAAAGGCAGCAACTGATGAAATGCTTTCATACTGATCAAGGTTCACTTGCTACTGATATCAACAAACGTTCCATCAAGATACATTGCAATACTGCGCTGCTGCTCTTCTCGGTCTGTGCGGTATGTACGATCACTGCGACGGCACAGGAAAACGACGCCAAAGTTTACATCAGCGCCACCGCCCTGCCAGTAACGGCCGCCGCAGCAACCCAGGATGTGACCATGATCGGCCGCGAAGAACTGGCTGCCATGGGCGATATCAGCGTCAGCGAAGTGCTGGCCAGACAGACTGGCATCGTGGTGGACCGCAGTCCGCGCAGCGGCGGTTTTGGTTCTTTGTTTTTGCGCGGCGCGGACCCCAGTCATGTTGTGATCCTGGTTGATTACATACGGCAGAACGACCCGCTGTCTTCACGCGGCAGTGCCGTGGATTTAAATACGCTGACAACAGCTGATATAGAACGCATAGAAATCGTCCGTGGCAATGCCAGCGTCGTGCACGCAGAAGCGATAGCCGGACTGATTCATATTTTCACACGCCGTACCCCCAATCAGGGTAGCATCAGCCTGGGTGCTGGCGGCAATCATCTGCGCAGTGCGCAAGCCAGCTACGCCGGTAATAATTTTAGCGGCAGCATCAGCGACCGTGAAGAAGGCGACAGTACCCTGGGGTTCAACCGCACACGCAGCGTGAACGGGGCATGGCAACAAAGCCTGGAACGCAATGGCTATGTATCACTGACAGCCAGGCACAATGACAGCCTTAACCTGGCCTTCCCGGATGACAGCGGTGGTGAACTGTATGCTGTACGCCGCAACCTTGAAAGCAGGCGCGCCGACAGTACGCAGGCATCAGGGCGACTGGCAATCAACACTGAACAGATGGGCCGCGTTGAAATGCAGTTAAGTACCCTGAAACGCAATGGTGAAGAAAACACGCCTGGCGTGGCAAGTGGCAAACGTGATCCGGCGGGCTTGCCTGCGATACGTACACTGACAGATTATCAGCGCCATGAATTACAGGGTTTATGGCTGCTGTCAGTCAGCCAGGAGATGCAGGTAACGCTGGGCCTGCAACATCAGCGCGAACAAGGCAGCATGGATAGTCTGATCAATTTCGGCAGGTTTTCATTACCCGCCAAATTTGAACTGCAAAGAAATACCAGCAGCGTGTTTGGCGAAGCGAATTACCAGTGGGGTCTGTGGACTGCACAAGCAGGCTTGCGTTATGAAATAGTTGAGCATGGAGATACCTTTACCAATCCGGCTTTTTCGCTGAAACGGCGTATTGCAGATACCCAGGCACACTGGGGGTTTTCATTTTCCCAGGGTAGCAAACAACCCAGCTTCTATGCACTTGGTCACCCGCTGGTGGGTAATCCCGATTTGCGTAGTGAACGCACCACGCAGCGTGAAATCTATTATGCCAGCGATGAGCGCAGCAGTTGGCCCACTCGCATCAGCATTTTCAGCGCCAGTTATCCTGACCTGATTGACTTCGATGCCGGCCCACCGCCACGCTTGCTTAACCGCGCCAAAATTGAAGCGCAGGGTGTTGAGTGGCGCACCCGTCACAACTTTGGCAATGACTGGCGTTTGCAGCTGGAAGGCACGATGATGCGGGTGCGCGATCAGGATGGCATCGCCAGTTTGCGCTTCCGCCCTGAAAACCAGTTAGGTGCGCAACTGTCCATCCCGCTCGGTGAGCGCAGGGATTTATCCATCCATAGCAGCTACCTCAGTCGCCGCCTTGATTCATCCATACCGACAGGTGACCGCTGGCTTGATGCCAGGCACACAGTAGATGTTTCCCTGCGCATGCCTGCGGGGAATAAGGCATGGCTAAATTTTGCAATCGACAATGTCTTCAATAACCGGGCTGAAGAATCGATGGGCACACCTATGGCAGCACGCAGGTTGCGCGCTGCCATCAACTGGACACTGTAAGAATCTGTCGACGATCTGTAGCGAGCGTGCATCAGCGGGTTGAGGAGCGGCGCATGAGTCCCGATCTTGCTCGCGCTGAAGATCGTCAACAGCTTTTAAGGCGCAACCTAGCTCAAGCGTTTGAGCCGCCGCAAATACTGGCCTGGTGTACCGACATTCAGATAGTCAGGGCCGTCAAACACGAAACTGCGCTTCTGCACCGTGGCAGTGTAGGCACGCATCACATCAGCAAACACATTCATGACGATAGTGCCACCCAGATGCGGATGCTTGTCATCCATCTCTACGGTATAGGTGCCAAAATAGGCATAGGGGCTGGCAGTGGCAAAGCTGTCGATCAGCAATGACTGTGGCACTTCCCAGGGCTTTTGCGGTGTCAGCCAGCTTGCTTGCGGCTGGCCACTGAACGGGTCAGTGGGAATGGCCAAGGGTGGATTTTTTGAAATCATCAGACTGAAATGACCACTTTTATCATAGACCCAATAACCTGCCGAGGGATTACCCCAGGGGTAGGTTTTCTTGGTCGGGTCATTGGGGTCATCACCGATATCCCAGGCTTCCACCATTTCCCAGCTACCGATCAGTGTATGTGCATTGAGGCTCATATTTTCTCTCTTTCCAGAATTGACGTGCGCTGCTTATTTGGGAAAACCCTGATTTATCCAGGCCTGGAACATCGCCACCTGCTGCTTGGTCAGGGGTGGATAAGGTGGTGGTGGCATACCGCCCTGAATCTGGGCCAGTACCATATCTGCATTCTGTTTCACATCGTCGTATTTGGTCAGGTCCAGCCGCCACATCATTGAGGCACGAAACTGGTTAAACAACGGCGCTATATCTTTTTCAAACGAAACCGTGCTCATGATGTCAGCTCCATAAAATCAACAGGTATTTTCCAGATGCCACCACTGCCAGCGCGGGCGATGATGTCCTTCTGGACGGTAAATTCAAAGTCGCCAAAATCCACCACATAGAGGTAAGCGCCATCGACAGAAAAACCAGCATCTATCGGCCTGTGCCAGGGCAATTGTGGCAAAGAATGTGTACGCCAGTCATCGACGCTTACCCTGACCAGATTGCGGCCTACCCATGGGCCGGGCGGGCCGGTCATTGGCCGCTCATCGCCAAACTGCGCCACAATCAGATCACCGGCGTGCTTTAATCCAGGTGGGATTTGCGCCAGTTTGACTGCGCAGGCATTCACATCAAATGCCAGCAAGGGCAATTGTGGCGGTGGCAGCTCAGCATGATTCGCCAGTACAAAGGCTTGCGCCTGTCCTTGTGGACTGCGATAAACGGGTGCATCAATCGGCAAGCCACCAAAATAATCTGGCCAGCCATACCATGCGCCCGGCTTTACTTCATAGAGAAAATCAGGGCAATTCCAGACCGGGCGAACGCCGCGCACATCTGTACCCTGTTCAGTGGCCAGCAACCTGCCGTCAGGCAAAAACAGCAAGCCATACGCATTGCGCATACCCCAGGCAACCAGCTCCAGCCCGCTGCCATCGAGATTGCAACGCATGATGCTGGCGGTAGCCGGGGTTTGCCCTGGCAAACGTGTCCCGGCAGCATGGGCATTACCAAACCTGGCAAATGCCCCGGTAGACACAGGCTTTCCTTCAGGATCAGTGACAGTCGCGACATGACCGGTCAGGGTAATGGCGTAACCCGGGATATCTGGTGCATGCTTGATTTCGCGCAGCCAGGCCAGGTCATTTGAATCGGTACCAATGATGCCGCTGTTGGTCATGGATCCCTGGCCAAAATACATCTTGTTGTCCGGCCCGATTGCCACCATGTTGGTGTGGTAATTACCAAAACCGGGCAAGTCATCAAGCAGCGTGGTATGCCGTCCGCTTGCCAGGTCCAGATGACTGATGCGACCGGGGAAGCCACCTTCTGAAATGATCAGCCCATTCTCGTGCCAGACCAGGCCATTGACAGGCTGGCGCAGGCCATTGAGCAATTCAAGTACACTGCCGTCATCATTGACACGCAGTACCCGGCCACCTTTTGGCGCACCATCAAAAGGCAGGCCTGATTCGGCCACGTAGACTGTGCCATCCGCAGCAACTGCCAGGCTGGTAGGAAAATGAAGATTTTTGACAAATGCCTGCATGGTGCCTCAACCTACGTCGGCATACATCATGCGCACAGCCAGAAAGCATAGATAAATACCCGCGAGCATCTCTATTCTTTTTGGTAAAAATTGTCGCATCCAATGCGCAAAATACAAACCGCAGCACGACATGCCAGCACTGATCACTCCAATGAGCAGTGCCGATGTCATGACCGGTAAGCCAGAAAAACTGATGCCCGCACCAGCAATCACATTATCAAGACTGAGCGCCACTGGCAAACCCAGCAGCAGGACCTTGTGATTGACAAATTTAGGCAGGTTTTCTGCATCATGGCGATAGGCCAGCATCAGTACGACAAGGCCACACACCAGCATGATGACCGGTGCCACACCTGGTGCGACCGGGCCGATGAATTCGATCAGCACATGGCCAAACATCCAGCCCAGCAATGCACCGCCAATCTCGCAAATGGCAAAGCCAATTGCCAGCAAGTGCAGGCGGCTTTTTTGCATAGGCAAGAGACCAAGCGAAGACCCCACTTGCAAGTTATCCAGACCGGCGGCGACACCAAATAAAATGACGGCGAGCATAATGATTCCTTTAGTCTTTTAATCCATAGATGCGTAACACGCCACCCTGTTTGCCAAATACCAGCGCACCGACCACCATATAATTCCCGGCCACCGCAGGGCCCAGGCAATAGCCATAACCGCCGTTCATCCCGCCGGTTTGCTCGCCCAGCTGGTCTTGCCACAGCATTTTGCCGCTATAGGCATCAAAGGCATATACCGCTACTTTGGAAGTAGAGAAAAACACCAGGTCATTTACCACCACCGGTGAACTGAGACCAGACTCACCCGGCGTGCGGTACATAGGCGGTTGCGCTTCAATATACAAACGTGGGTCACTCTGGTCCATGGCCCAGGCGTCTGCCAGTGTTTCCCAGTCCAGCGCACGCATGAAAGGTGTGGTGGTGTAATCAATACCTGCTTCAACGTTGTGATAATTATTGCCGCCTACCCCCATGAACAGTCGCCCAAGCTTGCTGTGCACGGCAGCGGTACTGTAGGTGCCGGAATAATTTTCCTGGTCTTCGTCATCCGATGCCTGGTTTGGTACATACGGGTCTATGCGCTGGTCGTTGGGTGATACGTGCGCATCGACCGTGGGGATTTGAGTGCCGTCATTGTAATGAGGTAGTAACTGACGCCAGTTCAATAATTCCAGTGTGGCCGCGTCAAGCCTGAAAAAACCACCATTCTTGCAGCCCGCCGTGACGATGCGGCGGCCATTGATGGTCATCAGGGTTGGTGACCCGCCAAAATCCACGTCGACATCGGTTGCCCGATAACTGCTCTCTGCCGGTGGCTGGAAAAAGCCGCGAAATGTCCCGGTGGCAGCATCAAGTGACAAGATACCGTTGGAAAAACCTTTGCTCGGCAAGGCACTGTCAGGCACAGGGTTGCCAGTGGCGCAGTAAAGGCGGTCAAGCTTTTGATCATAAGCAATCGATGACCAGACCGAAGCCCCACGTATTGCCGGGTTGTTCGGACCTATTGAATACATGGCAGGCAAGGTGTCAGGATCAACCGATTCTGGCGGCAATACATTGGGAAGGTTTGGCACGCCTTCTTCATATTGACAAGTACAGTATATCCATTGCACCTGCCCGGTCTGGGCATCGATTGCATAGACAAATCCAAAGCAGCCGGGGTTTTCACCTTCGCCCATCCCGACAAATACCAGTCCGTTGTTGCCATCTTCGGCAGCGATGACGGGTGACGACCAGCCAGCCGCAGGCACGCCTGCCGAGACATCTCCGAGATTGGATGCGGGTTGATTGTATTTCAGGTCAGCATGGCGCAAATCCACCACCCAGTTCAGACTGAGGTCAGTTGCACTGAGGCAGTAAAATTTACCGTTGAAAGCGCTGAAATAAACTTTGTCCTGCCAGATGGCCGGCGTACAACCCATGCCCATGAAGCCGTGGGTATCACCTTCTTTCGGATCTATCGGCCATTCATAATGGGCCACCGTCTTGCCGCTTTCCAGTTCTATCTTCATGAACTTGCCGCCATTCGCACCAGGCAATTCATGGTTGTTTGCCAGACCGACATAGAGAAACCCATCCACGATGGCTGGCACGGACAAGACCGGGCCAGGAATGGGAATGTCATGCAGGAGTGTAAAGCGATCCAGCGTATCGCGATTGATATGGCTGCCTTTTACCTCACCGCTGTGATCGGTATCGCCATGAAACATCCACCAGTTAGTTTGCGTCATTGATGCTCTCCAGGTATCCAGAACTCAGGCAGGAATATAATCAAAGGTCGGACCAGCGGTCTGGCCAGGCACGACTTCCAGCGCCATCATCAGTTGCGCCTGTTGCCGCAATCCCTGCATGGACAACAATGCCAGTGCCAACTGGTCAGGATGGCCATTAAAGACCTTGTGCAATTTGCGCAGCATGTCCGAATAGGCGCGGTTGAAAGTCAGGTTCAAATCTGCCAGGCGCGGGTTTGCCATATAACTTTTTGAATTGGGATTACTGATGACGGGGTAGATGCCACAGGCATCAAATTCTATGCGGTGACCTTCAAATACCCAGGGCGGGACAGGCACATGCGGCGCCGGGTTGGCGATCAGTTTCCTGCCGTAATAGACTTCGGCGTATTTATAGTAATGCGCCAATTCATGCTCAGGGTCCAGCGGGCTGATATGGCTCCCCTCGCCTTGCTCGATAATCATATCGATTGCAGCTAGGGCACTGGCTTCATCGGTCACACCCTTGTCTTGCAATTCCGGAAAACCCGTGACCAGCTGTTTTTCATGGGCACCCGTGAAGATATTACCCATTCTGGAGAGTGCACTGATTTCGATCTTGATATGGTCATAAAACTGCCCTATCGTAATACCGTCTGGTGGCGGGTCTACACCATCCACGGTTTGTTCAGGTTCTTCAATCACCATGAACACATCCAGCACCAGCTGCTTGGAGAGGGCTGCAAGGGGAACAATCAGGCTGTCTTCTACAGTACCAGGCAGATGACCAGGATAATCAGGAATAAAATGCGGACTGTCTATTTTGGGGTGGCCGCCTATCGCATTGAGCACATTGCAATCAAGCGACATATGCAGCATTTCCTGCTTGACGACTGATTTGATGAGATGGGCAATTTCCAGATTTTGCTCTGTCTTGATTGAATACAAGGCATACAGATAGGGCGGTATGGTGGAATGCTCAAGCTCGATGGCGACTTGCAATTTATGCTTGAGCGCTTTGAGCCTGAATTCAAAACTGTGATCACCAAGCTCCAACAGTTCAGGTTTGAGACGTATCATGCGCGCTCCTTACGAATATAGTCATGCAGAAATGCGGGTAATTGCTACAGGTGCCCGGAAAATTCACTGACCCTGGCATTGATTTGCTGCTGTTGTTCGCCAGTGAGTTCTCCAGCGGTGTTCCACGCGATACCAATCACTGCTTGCACCTCACCCTGCGTATCAAGCAAGGGCACGGCAATGGCCGCCTGCGCATTGACCGCCTTGGCACCAGGGCGCACATCGCCTGAAGCATCATTTTGCAAATCACAGGTTTGCACCGCTTGCTTGCGCATCTGCGCCAGACCGGCCATGCCTTTACCGTCAGGTATGCAAGCCACGATCTTCAATACCGGTTCGGGGATATGCACCGCTGCGGTGAGGTGTAGAAACTGCTCACGGGGAATATGAACCGTGCCAGCAACACCACCCAGGCTGGTAATTGCCTGCTCCAGCCATTGCTGATGGCTGCTGTTTTGCTGATACATCCTGCCCCCTGATTGAATGGCTTTCATGATCTTATTAACATCATCCTTCATGCTTGCAAAATACGCAAGTAATTAGCTCGTTTGCAAGAAAAAAATCATCGACATCTATCTTCAAGATATAAAATTTTTGCCACCGGTTTGCCCCACCTTCCCTATGAAATCTCATCTTGGTTGTGGATTGCATCAAATTTTTTCATGATGAACATAGCTGGCAATATGTGGTTTTTTTGTACACAATCAATTTAGCCGAGTTGCAATTTTAATTGGCAATGTTATGTTATTGATAGTTATTAAATTTTAAATTCTTATTGGCAATATAAATTTCAATAATTTCAATCGGAAATCTTTTCGCCAGTCCATTGCAGAAAGCGCCTGAATCCATGAAGACCCAAGCGGCTCATCCCTTGTATTCCTGGCGTGCCTGGTCGCGTCTTGGCACGCTCAGCCTGCTGGTCTTGCTGGCCATACTGATTCCGTTTGGTTTGTGGGGCGACGCACTGGACAAGTTAACGCCGCAGATGCTGGCAAATACCAATGGCAAAATCTGGATCGCCCTGCTTGGTATAGCCTTGTTGATCGCAGATGTGCTGTTGCCCATTCCCAGCAGTCTGGTAGGAATGGCGGTGTGCTGGTCCCTCGGGCCGTTCTGGGGTGGCATCAGCCTGGCGACCGGCCTGGCGTTGGCATTTGCCTTTGGTTATTTGCTGGGCCGGATGATGCCTGAAGCACGGCTAAGGCAATGGGTAGGAGCGGCACTGTGGGACAGCGTACGCAACAATGCGCAACAACAAGCCTTGTGGTGGATAGTGATCGCCCGCCCCTTGCCTGTGCTGGCAGAAATGAGTGCCATCCTCGCGGGTGTCTGGCGTGTGAGGCCGCTTCCCGCCTTTTCCATGGCCCTGCTTTCTTCGATAATTGTTGCGGCGCTGTACGCAGGTAGCGTGTGGCTGGGTGGTGAAGAACCCGGAATAGGCACCATCATTCTCTGCACCATGCTGGTTCCGACGTTTGCGTGGGTAACGCATCGCCTGCTGCTAAGAAAAACCTTGTGGAACAAACGTCTCTGAATCAGCTACACCATATTTTTTAAAGCTTCAAAGAAAATCTGGCTGCTTGCGGCACATCAGATTTGCGGCTTGTTCGCCGGGCATGCGGATCAACTGCAAAACTTAGCGTTTCTTGTCTAAAAGCACTTCCATCACTTCCTTTTCACACCCTCCCCTATCTCCATCGCGCCTTGCGATTTTGCGGTCTGATCTGCATAAACTGGCATAAGTACCGAAATTCAATACCAGGCGTGCAAGCAGACTGAGCCTGCCATATTCCATTGGCTTTGATGATTTTTCTTTGCGAAACTTCGCTCCAAGCTCTCCCATACGAGGGTGTTGAGCGGCCTGAGTGCCATCAAGAAATTTTAGTTTCCCACCGATTAAAGGAACACCATGAAACATATTTTCAAATTGACCGCCATCGCATTTTCGACCTTCATGGCTCTGCCATTTGCAGCCCATGCCGAAGACAAGCCGGCAGAACAGGCCGAAGCGGAAGCCGTGATTGGCGTAGGTGCGTTTTATGCGCCTGAATATCCGGGTGCCAAGAAAAATCGTTTCGGTCCGGCGGTTTTTGCTGACTATCAAAACAAGAACGGTTTCTTTGTCAGCACGACACGCGGCCTGGGTTTTGCGAAAAAAGTAGATGACTTCACGCTGAGTGCAGCAATTGGCTATCGCCCTGGCCGTGACGATGCACGTGATTCAAAAAATTTATTCAGCTCTTCCGATGACCTCAAAGGCATGGGCGATGTTTCTGCCTCTGCGACCACCAATCTGCATGCAGCAACCACCATCGGTGGCCTGATCAACGCTAGCGTCGACGCCAACCTTGCGCTGTCGCGTCGTGAAAATGGCAATGTCTATCATTTCGGTTTGTCAGCCCCCATCCTGCAAACACCTGGCGATAAAGTGGAAGTGTCTGGCAATGTCAGTTATAGCGATGCCAAATACAACCAGACCTATTTCGGTGTCACGTCAACCCAGAGCGCAAATTCGGGCTATAAAGCCTATAACCCCAAGGCTGGTTTCTCACAGGCTGCGGCCAGTGTAGCGTGGACTCATGTCATTGATAAACACTGGTCTGTTCGCACTGCTGCGGGTGTCTCACAAATGCTGGGTGATGCTGCCGACAGCCCATTGACGAAAAAGAAAACCAGCCCTATCGTCATAAGCACCGTCAACTATACTTTCTGATTTTCATTTGCTTTTACATGATGCGATTTTTCTGAGCGAGAAAGGAGGTAACGGGCACAGGTTCACGCGAACGCGAACCCGTGCCCGTTCTCTTTATTGGACGGCTTGTAAATCAGGAAACAACTTTCTGGCTCTCTCTTTTGAATTTATTACGCAGATAGAAATTTGCTGGTTCAGCAACATAGCGCGACACCAGGCCAGCAAGCGCCGCACTCAGCAACAGGAATAAAAACAGACAAGGTAAACGCATTTCATATGACAACTCTTTCTTGCTGACGACATTACGCATCAATGCCAGCATGATGATATGAAACAAATACAGTTCATAACTATGCCTGCCCATCCAGCCCAGCCAGGCCATTCCCTTGCGATTTGCCCAAACCTGTTGCATAGCCTGTGTCGTCGCCATCAGGAAGGCCGCACTGCATAAGGAAATCAGCGTAAAACCTTCTACCTCATGCCCACCTATACCCTGCAAATAAACGGCTATCAATGCAAGCATGGAAAGCCAGCGCACACCTATGGCCATCGTTTTATCCAACGTCACTTTTTGCGTCAGCAATGCAGTCAGGCAGCCGATGGCAATGGCGTCAAAGCAGGCGAAATAGGCATACATATAATCAATTTCATTTTTCAGATGCTGGCTGCGATAAAGTGGCGCATAAGCAATCAGGCCAAGACAAAGCAGAATAAACAGACTCTGCTTGCGCAAGCTGATGCACAGCACAGGCAGGCCAAGATAAAACATTTCCTCTACCGACAGTGACCAGTAAATATTGAGGCAATAATTAAAATAACCTGCCGATTGCATGAGCACGTTATGCCAGAATGTCAGTACTGAACCAGCAGCGATAAAGAAATAAGATGCCGGTAACTGATTGCCATTATCCGCATTATCAAAATACGGTACGCCCAGAACACCCAGCGTGACGATGATCAGCAACGCCAATAACAGTGGTGGCATGATGCGGGCAATCCGCAACAGGTAGAATTCGCGCCAGTTGATTTGCGCCAGACTGCCCCAGCGCTTGATGGAGTTGGCGGTAATCAGGTAACCAGAAATGGTGAAAAAGATAGTGACACCATAATTGCCGTTCAAGACGATAGCACGCAATAAATCTGGCCCGAGCAGACTACCGAGGGGGCTATCTTTCAAGCCAAGTCCAAGTGAGAAATGCAAAAGCAGGACCAGCAAAATTGCCAGTCCACGTAAAAAATCAATCCCGGCATTTCTGCTGCTTATGTTTTCCGGCATGGAGAAGCATCCTTAAAATTTGATAAATACAAAAGAAGAGAGTTGATTCCCAAATCAAACTATTCGTTCCTTTGGATACCATATTTTCCGGGATTAATTACCGGCAGCATAGATGAAGCAAACTTCTAGTGACCAGTTTGAGGTTTGGCACGCAAGGCAGTGACAACACCAACAATCAATAAAAATATACCCAGCAGCACCATGGGCTCTGGCATGCGTTTGCTCAAAATGAAGGCGTAGGCCAGCGCAGCCAGCGTCTCAAATACAATGAGTTGCCCTGCCAGGTTGGTAGGCAGACGCTGGCTGGCCTGGTTCCAGCACATCGTGCCCAGCCAGGAGGCAAACAAACCGATGATGAGCATCAGGGTGATGAAGTATTGTGGCCGGGGGCCAAATGGCATGGAAAAATCCTGCCCGCTCACACTCATGTATGTCCACAGCCCCAGATAACCAAGCATGGCCAGCGGCAAAGTCGCAACCCCCTGGGCACTGGCCCAGACCCTGGGATTGCGGTCAGGGTGATGACGCAGCCAGTCAGCATTTCTCAAGGGGTACCAGGTCCAGCAGGCAACGGCAACCAGGGCAAACAGGCCACCGATGATATAGGTATGAATATCTTCGTCAGAGGCTGCCTGCAATGCGGTTATTTCTACGCTATTGACGCAGGCAACACCGGCAAAAATAATCAATAATGAGGGCAGCATGCGTGGCCAGGCAATGCTGCCGTCACGGTGCGCATTGCGGAAATTGGCAGTAATCGCGATGACGACAGGCAAGGTCCCTATCAACATGGTGGGCAATGGCGCACCTGATCGTTGTATGGCACTGGCCAGGCACAGGTAGTACAGGATATTGCCAACCGCTGCCAGCTTTAGCGCCTCTATCCAGTCTGACTTATTCAGCAAACGCAATTGACGCCTGTCCATCCAGGCTATCGGCAAGGTGATCAGGCCAAATGCCAGATAGCGGCCAAAAGATTGCAGCGCTGCCGGGTATTCAGGCAAGAGCAAGGGACCGATAAATACCAGTCCCCACATCAAACCTGCTGCCATCGCATATAAAACACCGATACCCATGCTGTCTATCCCCTGAAAAGAATCAGCTTAAAACAGGATAGAAAAGCAGTCTTGTACCAGATTGCGCTTGTGATCAGTTTTGAAGTGAAAACTATGCACGCATTTGCTGCTGGTAGCGTGCCGGTGTCACGCCATAGCGACGCACGAAAGACTTGTTCAAATGCGACTGGTCTGTCAGGCCGGTCGCAGCTGCCACCTGTGCCGGCGGCAAGCCCTTGCCCAGCAGGCATTTGGCTTCATACAGCCGCAAGGCCATCAGCATTTGCTGCGGTGTCGCATGATATTGCGCCTTGAAACTGCGCAAGAAATGAAAGGGACTTAAACCCGCAACCAGCGCCAGTTGCTCAAGGCTGATACGCTCTGCCATGCTGGTGCGCATATAATCAAGCACGACAGCAAAGCGCTGTTTAGCCAAAGACGCTGGTGCTTGCGGCGCACTGGCAAAGCGTTTGAATTCAAACAGGATATCAAACAGGAGGCTGTCAAAACTCAGCTTGTCCGTGGCTTGCCAGATTTGCTCCAGCATGACACCCAGCCGGCGCGCGCTGATGGCATCATGCGCGACCGCATCCTTGAACCACCAGCCTTGCTCGCCCGTGACTTCGGCCACCACTTCAGGGTTGATATACATCATACGATAGCGCCAGCCTGTATCCGTCTCCGCCCTGCCGGTATGCAGTTCGTCCGGGTTCATGAGAACGACGGAATCTTGCGGTGCCAGATGGTCACTGCCCAGGTAACGAAAACGCTCAACGCCACTGGCAATAGCACCCAGCCCAAAAGCTTCATGCGTATGCGGTTCAAATGCATGGGCAACAATATGGGCACGATATAACTCTACACCGGGGCGATGCTGCGCCCTTTTAAATTCGGCACGGTCAGAAATATGCTCAAAGCTGTCAGGCACACCAGGCATGGACAGTGCGCCCTGGTCGCCCTGTTGTATGCTGGTGTGGATGCCTGCTATGCACATGAATATTTTTCCCTACAGATATTTACAAGATGGATTCAACACCACGGTTAGCCAGTTGATCAGCCCTTTCATTACCGGGGTGCCCGGTGTGGCCACGCACCCAGCGCCAGTCTATTTCATGGATATTTCGCGCTTCATCCAGTTGCTGCCACAAATCCACATTCTTGACAGGTGCCTTGGATGCCGTCTTCCAACCCTTGGCTTTCCAGCCAGTAATCCATTCGGTGATACCTTTCAGCACATACTGGCTATCGGTATGCAAGGTAATCTGGCAAGGCCGTTTCAAGGCACCCAGTGCCTGTATGACAGCCATTAGTTCCATACGGTTATTGGTGGTTTCTTTTTCACCGCCAAACAGTTCTTTTTCTTTATTGCCGGCAATCAGCAACGCACCCCAACCGCCGACGCCGGGATTACCCTTGCAAGCACCATCTGTGTAAATTTCTATTTTATCCATGTTCTTTTTTTGATTTGTTTGCTACTGGCAAGGCATGTGCGTGGGAAACCCGCTTCTGTTTCCAGGCAGGTCCAATCAGATGCATGCCTTTTACGCGTTTTACTGCCTGCAACATATAAACTGCGCCCAGGTAAGGCCACCAGCGCTGGCCGGCTTTTTCCATGAAACCGTACCGTTGCAGCCATTTTTCTGTTTTAAAAGGTGGGGCATAACAGCCAAAATCGCTGCTGCCCACTTCCATATCCAATAATTTCAGCCAGTCTTTCAGGCGAGGATGACCGATGAACTCTCCATTCCTGGGCAAGAAATAATTCTTGCTCAAGCGCCCCATCGCCTGCCTTGCCCCCCACAGACTCGTGCGGTTGAAGCCGCTGATGATAACGCGCCCTTCGGGTATCAACACCCGCTCAACCTCACGCAAGATCTGGTGTGGCTCGCTGGCAAATTCCAGCACGTGCGGCAGCACGATGAGATCTATGCTATGTGTATCAAATGGCAATTCGGCAAAATCATGTACGACTACGATGGGTCGGTTCTGTTGACGCAATGATTCATCCGGCACGCTCGAATTGGTCAGCCAGCGTTGCGGCATGCGGCTGGCAGCAAGTGCATCTATCTGCGGCAAACCTATTTGCAAGGCATTGAAGCCGAAAATATCGACTGTCAATTTGTCAAGCAAAGCCTGCTCCCACTCACAGATATAACGGCCTGCCGGCTGCTGCAACCATTCACCTAGGTCTATAATGTTTTTTTCCAAAGCTTCCATGTGGGTCTATGAAGAATTCTCTGAGTATATTGACTGTACCGGCTTTTGACGACAATTATCTATGGATAATCCACGACGGTGTGCATGCAGCCGTGGTTGATCCGGGTGATGCCCAGCCAATTTTGCAGGCACTGGCGCAGCATGGTCTAACATTGTCCGCTATTTTACTCACTCATCACCACGCCGATCATATTGGTGGCGTGCCGGCCTTGCTGGCACATGCACCTGTACCTGTATTTGGGCCGACCAGGGACAAGATTGCCGTCGTCACGCAAAAATTGCAGCAAGGTGATGAACTGCAAGTACCTGGCATCAAGCTGGATTTGCGCGTCATCGATGTACCGGGACATACCCTGGGTCATATTGCCTATTTTGCACCCGAACAGCGATGGCTGTTTTGTGGCGACACCCTGTTTGCAGGTGGGTGTGGTCGCCTGTTCGAAGGTACGCCAGCGCAAATGCTGCACTCGCTGGACCAACTGGCTGCCTTGCCTGAAGATACTGCTGTGTATTGCGCGCATGAATATACGATGTCGAATCTGCGTTTTGCCAAAGAGGTCGAGCCTGGCAACCAGCAATTAACGGCACGCATAGTGCAAGAACAGGCAAAACGCGACCAGGGTATACCCACTGTACCAAGCAGCATAGCGCTCGAAAAACAGACCAACCCATTTTTGCGCAGCCGCGAAGCCAGCGTGATCAGCCGCTTGCAAGAACGTGGCAAGATCCAGCCAGAAGCAGACGCCAGCAGCCGTTTTGGCGCTTTGCGTGAATGGAAAAATCATTTCGCCTGAAATGATGAAGCAGACCATATAGATTGAAGCAAGAAATGCATGTAAAAGAACAACCGACAAGACATAAGCCAGGATCACTGGCCTTGTTTTGCAAAGTCGTTGATAACTATGGTGATATCGGGATTTGCTGGCGACTGGCCAGGCAACTGCAACATGAGCACGGCATCCGTGTCAGTTTGTGGGTCGATGATTTAATCAGTTTTCAACGCATCTGCCCCGAAGTGGACATCAACAGTGAAAGCCAGTTGATTGCCGGTGTCAGCGTACGGCACTGGCATGACCAACAGGCTGAATTCAATGTCAGTGACATTGCCGATATCGTCATTGAATTCTTCGCCTGTGACATACCGCCAGCCTACATCAAGGCAATGGCAAAATGTACACCAAGCCCGGTCTGGCTGAACCTTGAAGGGCTGACTGCCGAACAATGGGTGGAAGGCTGCCACACCCTGCCCTCGCCACATCCATCATTGCCTTTGACCAAGTATTTTTTCTTTCCTGGTTTTACGAATAAAACTGGTGGCCTGCTGGTGGAATCTGCATTAGAACAACAAAGGCAGGCATTCCAGGATGATGTAATCGCTAGACAGGCTTTTCTGGCCAAACTGGGCTTAAGTCTGGCAGAAATAGATGCGCTGAAAATTTCACTGTTTTGTTATCCGCAAGCACCAGTCAATGCAATGTTCGATGTCTGGCAACATGGCAGCACAGCAATCTGCTGCCTGGCACCAGAAGGTGTTGCTGCTGATGCCGTAAAAAGCTTCCTGGGGCAAGACGCCATCGCTGGCACCAGTGCAACACGCGGCGCCCTGACGGTTCGTGTACTGCCATTTATTCCCCAGCCTGACTATGATCGCCTGCTGTGGGCCTGCGATATGAATTTTGTACGTGGCGAAGATTCTTTCGTCCGTGCGCAATGGGCAGGCAAACCCTTTATCTGGCATATCTATCCACAGGATGAAAACCTGCACCACAAGAAACTGAAAGCTTTTTTGCAATGCCATACAGCCAATACGCCAGACTTGCATGCGCTTTCCCTGGCGTGGAACGGTGTTACAGGACATGGTGACGATTACGCTGCCATGTGGAACACTTTGCATGCAGATTTCGACAGGATTACCGGGATGAGCAACGACTGGCGGCAGCAAATGCTGGAAAACGGCGATCTGGCGTCCAACCTTGTAAAGTTCGTCAACACAGTTTCTAGCGGTGAGACGAAAAAATAAGGTACAATATGCGGTTAATTTTTACCGTATTCTAAAATTCAATCAACCGTGGGCTTGCAGGGCTTTTTTGTCAACAGGCAACAGATGATTTTTATGCAATCTACTTTTTACGTATATTCACTATGAAACCTACAAAAGAAATTCGTGTTGGCAACATTATTATGATTGATGGCAAGCCTATGATCGTTTTGCGCTCTGACGTCAACGGTTCCAGCCGCACGGGCTTCACCTACAAGTGGAAGATGAAAAATCTTTTGACTAACAGCCCGCAAGAAAACGTCTTCCGTGGCGACGACAAGTTTGAAGTTGTTGTACTCGACAAAAAACCGGTTACTTATTCTTATTTCGCTGATCCTTTGTTTGTATTCATGGATGCTG
This sequence comes from Undibacterium sp. TJN19, assembly GCF_049339485.1. Lineage (NCBI taxonomy): Bacteria > Pseudomonadati > Pseudomonadota > Betaproteobacteria > Burkholderiales > Oxalobacteraceae > Undibacterium > Undibacterium sp. TJN19. The sequence continues at coordinate 172,265 of NZ_JBMPPL010000008.1, read as the reverse complement.
ACTACGAACAGTATGAAATTGAAGAAGAAAACCTGGGCGATGCCCTCCATTACCTGAAAGACGGTATGGAATGCGAAGCAGTTTTCTATGATGGCAAAGCGATCTCCGTTGAATTGCCAACGACCATCGTTCGTCAGGTTGTGTACTCTGAGCCAGCGGTCAAGGGCAATACTTCAGGCAACGTCCTGAAAGAAGCCAAGATCGAAAATGCGATCGAAGCACATAGCCATATCGTTCAGGTACCACTGTTCGTGAGCCAGGACGACAAGATTGAAATTGATACCCGTACCAACGAGTACAAACGCGTTATCCGTAACTAAAAACGCGGGCGATATATAAAAACGCTGCATATAGAAATATATGCAGCGTTTTTTTTATCTGTATTGCTGGAATGCGGCCAGATCAGAATGCAGGAACAACAGCCCCCTTATATTTGTCTTCAATAAATTTTTTCACTTCAGGTGAATTCAGTGCAATCACCAGCTTTTTGAATGCCGGGCTGTTCTTGTTATCTTCACGTGCCACCAGCAAATTGGCATAGGGTGAATTGGCATCTTCAATGAACAGGGAATCTTTTACCGGATTCAGTTTCGCTTCTATCGCGTAGTTGGTATTGATCAGTGCCAGATCGACCTGGTTCAGCACGCGTGGCAAGGTAGCAGCTTCCAGCTCCTTGAATTTCAGTTTTTTAGGATTTTCAATAATATCTTTTTGCGTGGCAGAGATATTTTTTGGGTCTTTCAATTTCAGCAAACCCTGTTTTGCCAGCAGCAATAAAGCACGGCCTGAATTGGATGGGTCATTCGGAATGGCGACTGTCGCCCCATCTGGCAAATCGGCCAGTTTCTTGTATTTGCTGGAGTAAGCAGCAAATGGCTCTACATGCACCTTGGCGATAGGCACTTCAATATCGTTCTTGTGACTTTTCTTGAATTCATTCAGGTAAGGCTGGTGCAAGAAGAAGTTACCGTCGAGGTGTTTTTCGTTAACCTGTACTGCCGGTTGTATGTAATCGGTAAATACCTTGATTTTCAAATCAACACCTTCTTTTGCCAGTTGCGGTTTGATGAATTCCAGGATTTCTGCATGTGGCACCGGGCTGGCTGCAATATTCAGGGTTTCCACAGCTTGCGCAGCACCGCTGGCAAGTATGCTGGCTGCACTGACTGACGCAAGCACGAGTTGATTGAATTGACGTTTGAAATTGACTAGCATGATGAGACCTTTATGAAAAATAAAAACAAAAACAAATATTAAAAATTACTTGCGTGTAAAACGTAAAACCAGCTTGTCGCCGAAAAACTGTATGAGCTGTACCAGCACAATCAGGATGGCTACCGTCACTACCATCACATCTGTCTGGAAGCGCTGGTAACCATAGCGCAGCGCCAGATCACCGAGACCTCCACCACCAATGACGCCCGACATGGCCGCATAAGATACCAGCGCGATGGTCGTTACCGTTCCTGCTGCCAGCAGGCCAGGCAAAGCCTCGGGCAACAAGGCGTGGATGATGATTTGATGGGTCTTCGCGCCCATGGCTTGGCAGGCTTCAATGACGCCACGGTCCACTTCACGCAAGACGTTTTCCACCAGCCGCGCAAAGAAAGGTGTCGTGCCTATCACCAAAGGCGGGATCGTGCCTGGCACGCCCAGTGAAGTGCCCACCATGAACAGCGTGAAAGGAATCAATACGATCAGTAAAATGATGAAAGGCACAGAGCGCAAAACATTCACTACCAGCGACAACACCGCATAGACCTTTGACTGTTCCAGCAATTGTTTTTTTGCAGTCAAGAACAGCAGCACACCCAATGGCAAACCCAGAATGATGGTGAAGAGCAGCGAGCAGCCAGTCATGGTCAGGGTATCGATCGTGGCTTCTGCAATGTCGCTCCAGTTGATTTGAGAAAAATCCATCAATGCAAATCCTCCAGAACATCAATCCTGACCTGTGCCTCATGCAATAAAGCCTGCACCGCCAGCACCTCATCAGGCGTACCGCTCAACTCCACAATCATTTGCCCGTAAGGCGTATTTTTGATACTGGCAATGACACCTTGCAAGATCGTGATTTCTGCCTTTGTTTTCACCGCGATACGACTCAGTATGGGTTCATGCGTAGTGCTGCCTACATAGGTCAGGCGCAGCAGGCGACTGCCGCCCTTGCGCCTGATTTGCGCAAGCATGCTCAAATCAAGTGACTGGTTCTCTGCCACCAGCTTTTGTGTGACCACATGCTGCGGATGCAGGAAGACATCGACCACCTCGCCCGTTTCCACAATCTCACCGGCATCGATGACGGCCACCTGATCGCAAATCGTGCGTATGACCTGCATTTCATGCGTGATCAATACGATGGTCAGCCCCAGCTTTTGGTTGATGTCGAGCAGCAGACGCAAAATCGCCTGCGTGGTTTCCGGGTCGAGTGCCGAAGTTGCCTCGTCGCATAACAGCAGATGCGGATAATTCGCCAGCGCACGTGCGATACCCACCCTTTGTTTTTGACCGCCAGACAGCTGCGCCGGATAGTGATGGCGCTGGGCATCCAGACCTACCAGTTGCAGCAATTCATCCACGCGCTGGCTGATTTGTTCAGGCGTATAGGCACCGGATAATTTGAGCGGGAATGCAATATTGGCCGCAACCGTTTTTGCATTGAGCAAATTAAAGTGCTGGAAAACCATGCCTACGCGCTGGCGCAGGCCATGCAACTGCCTGTGATCGTAGGTAGTGATGTCTTCACCTTCGATGAACAGTTTGCCGCTGGAAGGCCGCTCAAGCAGGTTCAATGCACGCAACAGGGTACTTTTACCTGCGCCAGAACGTCCTATGATGCCGAAAATCTGCCCTTTTCCAATAGTCAAATTGATGTTGTTTAGCGCCGTAATTGAACGACCATGAACGCTATAGTTTTTGCTTAATTGTTCAATACTTATCACTGAATTTCTGACCAGATAAAATAACCATAGTCAGGACTGTAGCGAAAGGAAAAATGCTTTTCCAATCATATAAATGAACTTGTATATACAAGCTCCCTGTATATGAATAGCTGAAAAAGTCATAAACTTGCCTAAAATCAAGTTTATTTAAGGCAATAAGTGTGAATTTATGTGTAAACCGCTTGTAAATTACGGGCGAGACCACTATGTTGAAAACAGGATTCTTTAGCCCGTATCGTCAGGTATTACCCAATATCAGGGTATGTTGCATTCACATAGCAAGAGCACAACGAGAGTTAATATTATGGTCACTTCAGTCACTTCTTCCAGTTCTGCACAGACACAGCAACTCCTTCAGCAGGCTGCTGACGCACGTGCGAAGCAGAATAGCGAAACAATAGGCGCGGCACCTGACCGCGATTCAGGTACTGCGGATGCGATTGCCGATGCGCGCAAAACCGGCGCATCGCAGACCACACAAAGCACACAGGCATCGTCGACGGTCAACAAACAAAATAGCGTGAACTTGCCAGAGCCACCGCAACCACCAGAACAACCGAAACCGGTAGTCAATACCAGTGGACAAGTCACAGGCACGACCATTAATACGACGGCATGATTTACAAAGATAAAAAGCCACCCTGCTCACAGATGCAGGGTGGCTTTTTAACGTTGACCTGCTTTAGAAGCAGGTCAGAGCCAGGTTAGAACCGAACCAAAATCAGGCCCGGTTCTGGAACAGGTTGAAATTTGCCCGCGCAAAAGTTTGCTCAGGAAAAACCTTGACCAGTTGATTGTCAGACAAACCCATATGGCGCTCACAAACCTGCGTCAGCACGGAGCGGAAATCGGTGGTCACTGCCACGTCACGCCCTTCATATAACTGATCATTACCCAGGCCGCGCCAGTCACCGTAGACCTTGCCGCCAGCGACTTTACCACCCAGCACCCACATGACATTGCCATGACCGTGATCGGTACCGCCATTGCCGTTTTGCTTGGCAGTGCGGCCAAACTCTGACATGACGACGATGGTGGTGTCATCAAACATGGGCCCCAGGCGGCGCGCCAGATTGGCCAGCCCCTGTCCCAGTGGTGCCAGACGGTTGGCAAGCTGACCCTTGCCAGCGCCCTGGTTGGCATGCGTATCCCAGCCGCCCAAAGCCATGAAGACCATCTGGATTTTTGGATCATTGCGCATCAGTGTCGCGATACGCGTGCTGTCATCAGGAAAGCCATTTGGCAGGGGTGCGCCACCATCGGCTGCCTGCTGCTCGTTTTCCATCGATGCTCCCATCATTTCCTGGTGTGCTTCTTTGGCATCGGTAAAAGCTTTCGCGTATTTGTCATTGCCTTTGTACATTTCTTCAAAGGCGGCCCCCACTTTGGGCCTGTCCAGCACATTGGCCTTGGTACCGGCAGCACCACTGGCGATATTGCTGGCTGCGATATTGCCTGACAAAATACGCGGCATGACCGCACCCACACTGACAGCGCGGGTAGGCGTCGTGGTACCTGGCAATGTGCCCAGCAGGCGGTTCATCCAGCCATCTGCGGTGCCCTTTCTGCCTGGCGTTGCCGATTCGAGATAATCCTGGGCATCAAAATGCGAACGCGTAAAATCTGGCGAACCACTGGCATGGACAAAAGCCAGTTTCTTTTGTTGCCATAAATCACGCAGATCAGCGAGCGCGGGATGCAGGCCAAAATAGCCATCCAGATCAATCGCACCGTCGGTTTGTCCCGGGCGGGCAAGCGCAATGGTGGGCCGCAATCTTGCATAATTCGCGTCGCCATACGGCGCCACCACATTCAAACCATCTACCGCACCGCGAAGCATGATGACAATCAACTTGTTCTTTGTTGCTGCGTCGTTGGCACCACTACCAGCACTTGCAGCCCAGGCGTTTTGTCCTAGCGGGATCAGCAAACTTGCACCTGCCGCCATTGAATATAAAAAATTTCTGCGTTTCATTTTTGTTCTCTTCGCTGTGAATCATGAGTATGAATCATGACTGTGAATCGTGACTGTGAATCGTGACTGTGAATCGTGAATGAAGATATCTGTGTTCCCATGTTCAATGCTGCATGAAATCCGGGCTACCCAATACCAGGGAAGCACGCAAGGCTTCCTGGTTGCCATTGATAATGTCTCTGGTGCGCGCTGATAAACCTGTGCCCATGGTTTGCATCAGGCTGCTGGCACTGACAGCGGCCATCACTGCGGGCTTGTCGGGTTTATCTTCCGCTTGTTTGGCTAATTGTTTCTTGCCCATTTTTTCGCCGTCATCCACTACGGTATTAAATGGCAGGCGGCCAGTTGCCAGTGCCGTGGCAAAGTTGATGCGACGAGTCAACGCATCAGGGTTCATCCACGCTTCTTCCGTGTTTTTGTAACCATCAGGTGTCTGGCTGCCATACAGCGGCATGCCAAGCTGGGCCAGCGCTCCCAGTATCGGCCTGACGTTTTGTACAGGTATGTCACTGGCACGCACGGCAGAAACGACGAATTGATACGGTGTCTTGTACTTTGCAGCCATATTCTTGGGATCGCGGAATTCAGCGCTGGCAAACAGGGTTTGCAATACAGAACGGATATCACCACGGGTATCGAGATAGCGTTTGGCCAACCTGTCGACCAATGCAGCAGATGGCTTGTCTTCGACAAAATATTGCGCCAGCTGATAGCTCAGGTGATGTGCAGTTGCGGGATGCAAGGCCAATATGTCAAGTGCAAATTCGGCTTCGGCCTGGCCGCGTGGCCCGACAGTTTTACCCAGCCATTGCTTGGTACCCCTGTCGTGGCGATCAGCATCGAAATAGAAATTCTGGTTATTCCTGACCATGGCGCGTGGATCAAACGTCCAGCCCGTCAGCATGCGCGCCAGTTCGGTCACATCTCTCTGCGTATAGCCGCCATCAACACCCAGGGTGTGCAGCTCCATGATTTCCCTGGCATAATTTTCATTCAGACCACTGGATTTTGCCTTTTGCCCTCCTGCCCTGACCTGCCGCCCATTCGCCTGGAAATCTGCTGAAGTGGACAGCCAGTTATCCAGATAAAACAGCATCGCCGGATGCTTGGCCGTTGCGCCCAGCAGATCACGGAAATTACCAAATACATAGGGGCGGATGGCATCACGTTCATAGCTGGCAATCAGCGCCCTGTCCAACCCCTTGCCATTAAACACATTGAAATGATTGAACCAGAAATCCACCATCACTTCTTCGAGCTGGCGCGGGCTTTCTATGGCGCGGTACAACCTCGCCTGTGCAGTTTCTTCACTGATATGGCCGATCACTTCGCGCCGTTTTTTTTGTGCAGCGTCACTGCCGTCATTATTGTCTTTCAGCGCTTTTTGATAATCGAACAACACTGAACCTGCGCTCTGGGTGCTGACATCCAGTGCCTTCAGCTTTCTTTGCAGGCTGTCTGGCAAAGGCAGGGATTGCGGATTCAGTTGCTGTTCAATATAAGCATCAACGCCTATTTTTTTGACACGCTCCAGGTCACCAGGGCGCGGGCCGTAAGCCAGGCGGTTCAGCACATGCAAAGCCTCGGCATCTGTGGACAGATCGGCAGCATACGAGGGGAAATTAAAGGCGCTTGCCGCCATGACCAGCACTGCAAAGCTTGATATTTTCGTCAGGGTTTTCATGTTTTATCGATTTTCTTTTTGGTGAAACCATTGAGAACGTTTTTTGAGTCGGGAGGAAGATTTTTTAGCACATGCATTTCACCCGCCCGATGTCATCAATATAGATTCAGGCAACGGGCTTTCACAAGTAACGATGTGTAAATCAACTTAAGTAAAACTGGTAATTGTTACAGTGCAGACAGCATTGCCCTGTTGTACCTGGAATCGCGCAAAATAGTTTCATGTCCTTATTGCAGAATATGCTTCAAGTTGTAAGTTGGTCTTATCAATTCAACCAGTGCCGATTGCGATACTTGCGACTGGCGGCAGCCCCCCTGATGATTTTTTGCAGTAATGGTAAGCTTGCAATATTCAAGTTTGAAGGCTGCCCATGGTTTCTATTTTCAAAAAACTGTTTTTTCCCACCGTCATCGCACTTTCCGCATTTTCTTTAAGTGCATCCCTGCCCGCTATCAGCCAGGCCGCTGATCTGAAAATAGGCCTGGCTGCTGATGTCAATTCCCTCGACCCGCATTACTTCAATAGCGGACCTAACAATGCGATGGCTTCGCACCTGTTTGATGCACTCGTCAGTATTGATGCGGATGGCCGCGTGGCACCTGGCCTGGCGCTGTCGTGGAAAGCGATCAACCCCACAACCTGGGAATTCAAATTACGTCGTGGCGTCAAGTTTCATGATGGCAGTGAAATGACGGCAGAGGATGTGGTGTTTTCGCTTGAGCGTCCGGCCAGGCTTGTCAACAGCCCGGGGCCATATACCAGCTTTACCAAGCAAATCACCGGCAAGCAGGTCATTGATCCCTATACCCTGCACCTGAAAACGGCGACACCCTATGGCCCCTTGCCTTTGGACATGAGCTCGATTTTCATCGTCTCCAAAAAAGCAGCCGCACAGGCCAGTACAGATGATTTCAATAGCGGCAAGGCGGCGATAGGTACCGGCCCCTATAAATTTAGCCGCTTCAAACGGAGTGAACTGGTCGAACTGGTAAAAAACGATGCCTATTGGGGTGACAAATCAGTCTGGGATAAAGTGACTTTTCGCATCATCACCAGCGGTGCGCCCCGCATGGCCGCCCTGTTGTCTGGGGATGTTGATGCAATAGAAAGCATACCGCCAGCTGACCTGGCAAAGCTGAAAAGCAATCCCAAATTCAGGCTGGAACAAAAAATCTCCTGGCGCACACTGTTCTGGCAACTCGATCACCAGGCCAGGGTATCCCCCTATATTACCGACAAGGCAGGCAAGTCCCTGACGGTCAATCCGCTGAAAGACATACGCGTACGCAAGGCCATTTCCAAAGCCATCAATCGCAAGGCATTGACTGAACGTGTGCTTGAAGGGCTGGCTGTGCCGGCATCGAACCTGATCGCACCAGGTGTGTTTGGCCATAACGATGCGGTAAAAGTGGAAGCCTATGACCCTGAAGGGGCAAAAAAACTGCTGGCCGAAGCCGGTTATCCGAATGGCTTTGCCATCACCCTGCATGGGCCGAATAACCGCTATATCAATGATGAACAGGTGGTGCAAACCGTTGCCCAGTTCCTAAGCCGCATAGGCATACAGGCCAAGGTGGAGACGCAACCGCTGGCAGTCTATTTCCCCAAAGCAGCAAAGGGAGAATACAGCATGGCTTTGCTGGGCTGGGGTTCACTGGCCGGTGATTTCGCCCTGCGTACGGTATTGGGCACGGTTAACGCCGACACGGGCTGGGGTAGCTGGAACTGGGGCAAATACAGCAACCATGCCCTTGACGAACTGCTTGCCTCGTCATTAGGTGCTGTCGAGGCAGACAAGCGCGAAGACTTTGCCAGAAAAGCAGCAGCGGCAGCCTTGCAGGATTATGCCGTCATCCCCCTGCATCATCAATATGCAAGCTGGGCTTTGCGCAAGGGTTTGCGCTACAGGGCCAGGACGGATGAATTCACGTTTGCCCATCAATTCAAACCTGAATAATTCTAAGGCATCAACAAATCAAGAAGCCCGTACCAGCAATAACTGGTACGGGCTTCTTGTTATCTTGTCAGCCAGCCTGTTTTTGTCTTGCCAGATCAGGACTTGGCAAGCACGCCCTGGCACACCGCTTTTTGCGGGTCATTGGCTGGCAGCTTGGCGCAAATGCCATCAAGCTGTCCACGCGCTTTTGTGAAGGCTACCTGGTGTTTGCCATCCTTGTTCCAGCTGACGAGTTTCTTGCCCATTTTTTCCAGATAAGCACGATTACGTTCATAGAAAACATTATCGACCTTGGCAACTTCGGTCAACACGCTTTGCACGGCTTTTTCTATACGCGCATCTGCCTCCGGTGCCAGGTCTACCAGGTTACTGATGTAGCTGGAACCCCATTGCAGGCGCGTAGCCGGGCCTTTGGCAGCATTGTAGGCTTGCTCATACCAGTTTGCCGCGGCGACCTTGTCGCCACGCTTCTTGGCATTGGAGCCCAGGGTAGACATGAAATAATAAGGTGAATGTGAACGTTTCAATTCTGCCTTCAGCAAAGTGTCAGAATCATCCAACAAGCCTACGTCACCCAGAGCATGCGCCGCCGCATTGACCACCGACTGACGCTCGTACGCATCGGTCGTTGCCTGATCAATTTGCGCGACGCGTTTTTGCACATCTTTTTGCAAACCGGCTTCTGGTTTGGCATTGTCCAGTGTCGCCAGGGCGACCTGGGCACCGACTGCACCCAGGCGGTCGGTTTTGGAAATGCTGGCATCATCCGCCAGGGTGACCAGCGCGGCGTTCCAGGTGCGCACCAGTTTGCTGCGCGCGTCAGATTTGGCCGTCGTCAGAAACTCCGTCAGTTCAGCCGCTGCACCTGCCACCAGGTCCATATTGTCACGCGTGGTTTTCGGGTCAGACAAAGCCTTGACGATCTTGTCTGTGGCCTGCGGCTTGTCTATGGCTGGCACGGTTTGTCCTGGCCTGGCCGTTGCCGCCGCAAACAGAGCGCGCATGTACAGACGTGTGGCATTCAAGCCTGGCGGGCTGATGTCAGACAATTTCAGCAGCGTCACGATGACTTCTTTATCGGCAACCAGTTTTTGCTCAGGGTCATCCCATGAGTAATCGGCCAGCAAGCTCCAGTCTTCGTTTTTCAGTGTCTTGCCACCGGCCAGGGCCAGTTTCAAGGTATCTTGCGCCGACATGGTGGTATTCAATGCCAGCGTCAGCACCTGCAAGTAACGCTCAGAATCGACTTCACCGGGCAAACGTGTAATTTCCGTGCCGTCCGGCTTGAACAAAATCATGGTCGGATAACCACGCACCTTGAACTGCGCCGCAAATTTTTGCGCCCCCGGGGTATCACCATCCAGGTAGACGGGGATGAAATGACGTGACTTGTCGATGAATTCCTGACGATTGAAGATGGTGGCCTTCACCTGGTTACAAGGTGGGCACCAGATCGCACCCCAATACAGGAATAAGGGTTTATTGCTGGCCTTGGCCTGGGCAAAAGCAGCATCGACATTATTGTCTTTGCGCCAGTCTATGCCACCCTGCGCGCCCGCATGGGCTGACGCTGCCTGTGCCTTGTCAGCGGCCAGTGCAGGCAAAGTTGCAAAGCTGCCTGCCAGCAAGCCAGCCAATAAAGTAGAAATCATTTTCATAGAAATACACCATGGATAAATATATCAGGCGCTCAGTGTAGCAAAATTAAGCGCCACGTTGTGCCGCTTGCATAAGCTGTGTTTAGACTCATTTCGCACTTGCTTATTTATTATTTTAATTTCCCGCGAGCATTTGATATGTACTCTTTAGCATCTCTTATGCGATTTTCGTCTATGAAAGACTAAATATCATCGTTCCCAACTACCAGGTTTTTCGGGAAGATGCCACTATCGAAAAGACTGACATCAAACCGGAGCAAGGCATGACGAAAAACGAACACATACAGCAAATGATTAAAACCACGGTGCGCCAGCGTCGCTTCAGCTTCAGTGCGGCAGGCGTGACGATACTGGCTGCCGGCATCGCCCTGTTTGCCATCAACTCTTCAGCGATGGCTGCGCCGACAACACCTGCCAGCAGCATCCTGAATGCGTCTTATGATGTCACGCGCGAACTGTTCAAGGATATCAACCCGGCCTTTGTCGCCGACTGGAAAAAGAAAACTGGTGAAACGGTCAGCGTCAACCAGTCTCATGGTGGTTCCAGCAAGCAGGCGCGCTCTGTCATCGACGGGCTGGAAGCATCCGTCGTGACCATGAACCAGGCAAATGATATTGATATCCTGGCCGACAAAGGTTTGTTGCCACAGGACTGGGCCAAGCTGCTCCCTAATAACGCCGCGCCCTTTTATTCAACCATGGTGTTCTTGACGCGCAAAGGCAACCCCAAGCACATCGCCAACTGGGAAGACCTGGGCAAACTCGGCCTGAAAGTGATTATCCCCAACCCGAAAACCTCAGGCAATGGCCGCTATAGTTACCTGGCCGCCTGGGGCTCTGTCATCAAGGCCGGTGGCACTGAGGCGCAGGCACGTCAACTGGTAGAACAGTTATTTAAAAACGTGCCTGTGCTTGATGCTGGCGGTCGTGGTGCAACGACCACGTTCACACAAAGGGAAATTGGCGACGTACTCGTCACCTTTGAAAATGAAGTGCAACTGGTGCGCCAGGAGTTTGGTGATAACTTTGAAGTGGTTTATCCGAAGGTATCCATACTCGCAGAATCGCCAGTCGCCGTAGTTGAAAAAGTGGCCGACAAACTGGGCACACGCAAAATCGCCACGGCTTACCTGCAATTTCTCTACACCGAAGCAGGCCAGGAACTGATCGCCAAACACTTCCTGCGTCCCCGCTCTGAAATCGCAGCAAAAAAATATGCCGCGTCTTTCAAGCCCATCAGTTTATTCACTGTCGATGAAGTGTTCGGTGGCTGGAAACAGGCACAGAAAAAACATTTTGATGATGGCGCAGAATTTGACAGGATTTATCAGGCGAAGAAATAAGCTGAACTAAAAATAGGGCAATCAAAGATTGTAGATCGCGATTGCCCATTCTATAGATGTGTAGATTAAATTAATCAATACTTCGATCAGTACATTGATCAATGCGTCGTTAAGTTAAAGCAATCATTTAAATCATTCAGCGAAAAACAAAAAAGCCTTGATTTCTCAAGGCTTTTTTCATCTCTTAACGAGAACTTACTGGCGTCCCCAAGGGGATTCGAACCCCTGTACTCACCGTGAAAGGGTGATGTCCTAGGCCTCTAGACGATGGGGACAGAATCTGTCCGTACTGCTGGCCTAAACTTGTTGTCCACAATGAACTTGATAAAGTTGATTGGCGTCCCCAAGGGGATTCGAACCCCTGTACTCACCGTGAAAGGGTGATGTCCTAGGCCTCTAGACGATGGGGACAACAAGTTTGTACTTTTCACTGTTTCTACGCTGCCACTTTTTGGTGGAGGTAAGCGGGATCGAACCGCTGACCTCTTGCATGCCATGCAAGCGCTCTCCCAGCTGAGCTATACCCCCAGCGCAGAACAGAAACGAGATTATAGGGGATGCTTACCCAGATGTAAAGCCCCCCCAGCCTTTCTAAGCTGCAATAACTGCCAGACGCTGCAAAACAACTTCACGGCCAAACAGTTCTATCACTGCATCAATCGATGGCGTCTGCAACTGACCTGTCAGCAGCAAACGCAAAGGCATGGCCAGTTGCGGCATCTTCAGCGAAAAATCTGCCAGGGTTTGTTTCATTGCAGCCGACAAGGCGGCCTTGTTCCATTCCACCGTCTTGCAGACTTCGACATAGTGCCGCAAGGCCGGCAATACGGCTTCTGTGACGTGTTGCGTGAGCAATGCAGCTTCAGCCGCAGGCTGGCGATAAAACAGCATGGCGGCCTGTGCCAGTTCCAGCGTGGTATTGGTGCGTTCCTTGAGCAAGGCGATAACGGCTGACAGTTCAGGCGCATTGTCAAACTGCGCATTATCTTTCAGCATTTGCGGCCTGATCAGGTCTGCCAGACGCGTATTGTCTGCGGCCTTGATGTAATGGTTATTGATCCAGGCGAGTTTTTCAGGATTGAATTGCGCTGCCGAACCAGACAAGTGGCTCAGATCAAACCATGAGCACATTTGTTCCATCGAGAATATTTCGTCATCACCGTGGCTCCAGCCCAGACGCGCCAGGTAGTTCAGCATGGCTTCTGGCAGGTAACCTTTGTCCAGATAATCCATGACACTGACTGCATCGCGGCGCTTGGAGAGTTTTTGTCCATCCGTACCCAGGATCATAGGCACATGGCCATAATGCGGCAAGGTGGCACCCAGCGCATTGAGGATATTGATCTGGCGCGGCGTGTTGTTGACATGGTCATCACCACGGATAACGTGAGTGATCTGCATGTCCCAGTCATCGACTGCGACGCAGAAATTGTAGGTCGGCGTACCATCCGGGCGGGCGATCACCAAATCATCCAGCTCACGGTTACCTATGGTGATATGGCCTTTGACCACGTCATTCCAGCTGACATCGCCATCCAGCGGGTTCTTGAAGCGGATGACGGGTTTGCGGTCAGCCGGTATCGCCGGCAGGGTCTTGCCTGCTTCTGGTCGCCAGGTACCGTCATAGCGCGGCTTGTCGCCGGCAGCACGCTGGCGTTCACGCATGGCTTCGACTTCTTCCGGAGAAGAATAGCAGTGGTAGGCCGTGCCTTTTTTCAGCATGTCGGCCAGTACTTCGCTATAGCGCTCCATGCGCTTCATTTGATAGAAAGGGCCTTCATCATGCTGCAAACCCAGCCAGTTCATGCCATCAAGAATTGCCTGGACAGCTTCTGGCGTCGAACGTTCGAGATCGGTATCTTCGATGCGCAAAACAAAAGTACCGCCAAAATGGCGGGCAAAGGCCCAACTGAACAAGGCAGTGCGTGCGCCACCTACGTGGAGATAGCCGGTCGGGCTGGGAGCAAATCGGGTACGTACAGTCATGAGATCACAAGCATGCGCCACATCGCCAGCGCAGGGTCTGGCAAGAGATGACGCTCAAAGAGTTAAAACCAACATTTTACCGTTTAAGCGTGGGGGAAGATACATTCATGGGATTGCCACCTGCCGGTGCTTTTTTTGCAGCGCTTTGCAGCATGTTAATATGGCGCATTGTGAAAGGCCATTGTGCCGCACACAATTCACACAAAAGTTCCTGTAAAGATCCCCCGCATTATCGCCTTATGTCCTATCCCCTGCCCGTTCGAGATGGTGTCGCCCCCAGTTATATCTGGTTGCCTGAAGGGCAATGGGATAATGCCCTGAGTTTTCTGCTCGAACAATTTCCTGATGTGGCGGCCAGTACCTGGCAGGCGCGGCTGAATAAAAACGAAGTAGTGGATGCCCAGGGCAAGACATTGCAAGCCAGCAGCCCTGTCAGGCGCGGCATGTGCATTTACTATTATCGTGAACTGGAAAACGAAACCCCTATTCCTTTTACAGAACAGATATTGTTCCAGGACGAACATCTGCTGGTGGTTGATAAACCGCATTTTTTACCCGTCATCCCGTCTGGCCGTTTCTTGCATGAGACTTTACTGGTCAGGCTCAAAAAAAAGACAGGCTTGCTGGATCTGACACCCATGCACAGGCTGGACAGGGAAACGGCTGGCGTCATCCTGTTTTCGCACAACCCGGAAACACGCGGGCAATATCAATCGCTGTTTCAGGGCAAACAGATGCACAAGACGTATCATGCACTGGCCCCGCATCTCGCTGATTTGCAATTTCCCATGCTGTACCGCAGCCGTATGGAAGAAGCGAAAAAGTTTTTTGTCATGCAGGAAGTCACTGGCGCAGCCAATTCTGAAACCCATATCGACATACTGGAAAGACGTGGCGATCACAGCCTGTATCAATTGCAGCCTGTCACTGGCAGGAAGCATCAACTGCGCCTGCATATGGCCAGCCTGGGCGCAGCGATCGTCAATGATGCTTTTTATCCGGTGGCCCTGGCATGTAAAGGTGATGATTTTGAGCATCCCTTGCAATTACTGGCAAAATCGATTTCTTTTGATGATCCTGTCACCGGAAGCAAGCGCTATTTTGCAAGCCAGCAATCACTGTAATACTGACGTCGTCAGGCGCACATAAGCCATTAAATGCAAAGAGGTTGACAGCAGCCAGGCAAAACAGTAAGATATTGGTCTTCGGAGTGTGGCGCAGTCCGGTAGCGCACCTGGTTTGGGACCAGGGGGTCCAAGGTTCGAATCCTTGTACTCCGACCAGATTTTAAGGGATCGTCATTGACGATCCCTTTTATTTCAAATCAACCAGAAATGCTTGTTGTATTGAAGTAGTCTGATGCAAATGAAATAAATAAAATAAATGCAAGCAAGAAGTAAAAGTTTAGTTTTTTCGGAGTGTGGCGCAGTCCGGTAGCGCACCTGGTTTGGGACCAGGGGGTCCAAGGTTCGAATCCTTGTACTCCGACCAGTTTAAAAGGATCGTTGATTATTCAACGATCCTTTTTTCTTTTCTGCATTCGTTTCACTATGCTGGCTTTGGCCGAGCTGATGGTCAGTCATCAGCAAGCGTTTCTTATCTCAGGCAAGGCGTGCAAGGATGCGCAAATCATCCCCTACCTGGCTGACATCATGAAAAATCAATTTTTGCGCCTGGTCAACATGGCTGAGCTGTGGCAAGGCAAACAAGCCTGCACCGCTACCCAATAATTTGGGCGCCAGATAGATGAGCAGTTCATCAACGCAAGCCTGACTGATCAACGCACCATTCAAGATAGCACCTGCTTCCACATGCAATTCATTGACTTGGCGGCGGCCCAGTTCTTGCAACAACGCAGGCAGATTGACCCGCCCGCTTTGCGCGCCCTCGCCTGGCAGGCAAACCACTTCTACACCAGCGTGCTCAAGTTGTTTTTGCTTTTCATTATCAGCAACAGCACAGATCACGATAGCCCCACCCTGCAAGACTTTGGCGTTTATGGCAATACGCAACGTGGAATCAATAATGATTTTTTGCGGCTGGCGTGGCGTGGCAATGCCACGCACATTCAACGCAGGATCATCTGCCAGCACTGTGCCTATTCCTGTCAATATGGCATCAGCACGGGCGCGCCAGGTATGGCCGTCTTGCCGAGCAGTGGGTGCTGTAATCCATTGACTTTGTCCATTGGCAAGCGCGGTAACACCGTCGACGCTGGCAGCGACTTTCATCCTGACCCAGGGGCGACCGGTTTCCATGCGCTTGAAAAAACCGATATTCAATTCACGCGCCTGCGCGGCCAGTTCGGGGAAATTACCGCACTCTACCCTGACACCTGCATCATGCAAGATGGCCAGCCCACGTCCCGCGACCTGCGGATTGGCATCCTGCATGGCGGCCACGACACGCGCAATGCCTGCTTCACGCAAAGCATTCGCGCAAGGTGGCGTGCGGCCAAAATGACTGCATGGTTCCAGCGTGACATAGGCTGTTGCACCGCGCACGTCATGTCCATTTGACTGCGCGTCACGCAGCGCCTGCACTTCTGCATGCGCCTGACCAACCGGCTGCGTCCAGCCCTGTCCTATGACCTGAGCATTACGCACAATGACACAGCCGACCTTGGGATTAGGGGAAGTTTCTATGGTGGCGCGGGAAGCAAGTTCCAGCGCCATTTGCATAAAGCGGTAATCAGTCTGCTGATCCATGATGTGCAGTTTCTTCGCTGTTACTATTTACTATCAGGTGTTCTGGATAGTAATGCTGGGGAACTTGCTGCTCATGTCTTTGGCTTTTTCTGCCACCCTGATCGCCAGCTTGCGGGCGATGTCTTTATACAGGCCGGCGATTTTGCCGTCTGGCTCTGCCACCACGGTTGGCTTGCCAGAGTCCGCCTGCTCACGGATGGACATCGTCAGCGGCAAGCCACCGAGGAAATCCACGCCAAAATCTGCACACATTTTCTGACCGCCGCCCTCACCGAAAATAGGTTCGGCATGACCGCAACTGGAGCAAACATGAATACTCATATTCTCGACGACACCCAAAATAGGTATGCCAACTTTTTCAAACATTTTCAGGCCCTTGCGCGCATCAAGCAAGGCAATGTCTTGCGGGGTGGTGACGATGACGGCACCGGTTACCGGCACTTTTTGCGACAGGGTCAGTTGTACATCACCCGTGCCGGGTGGCATATCAACGATCAGATAATCAAGGTCACGCCAGTTGGTCTGCTCCAATAGCTGATGCAGAGCCTGTGTCACCATGGGGCCACGCCAGACCATGGGGCTATCTGGATCTATCATGAAACCGATGGACGAGACTTGCAGGCCATGGTTTTCCAGCGGCTCCATACTCTTGCCATCAATAGTTTCAGGCTGACCTGAAATACCCATCATCATCGGCAGTGAGGGGCCATAAATATCGGCATCCAGTATGCCCACTGCCGCACCTTCGGCAGCCAGCGCCAGTGCCAGGTTGACGGCAGTCGTTGATTTACCGACGCCACCCTTGCCTGAAGCAACGGCGATAATGTTTTTGACATTCGGCATCAATTTGATGCCGCGTTGCACTGCATGGGCGACGATTTTGGAAGACATATTGACCGTAACCTTGCCAACACCAGGCAAGGCGGCGATAGCAGTGACTACACTATTTTTTATCAGATCAAACTGGCTTTTGGCCGGATAGCCCAGCTCAACATCAAGGCTGACATCAGCACCCTCAACTTTGATGTTTTTGACTGATTTTGTGCTTATCAAGTCTTTTTCAGTGTTGGGGTCTGTTACTTTTGCCAACGCGGCTTTTACATCATCAACAGTCATACTCATGCAATTCTCCAAAGATATATTGCAAGTCTAGCGCAAAAACGCGATTTACCTGATGATAGCCTTGTTGCCTGTGTGCATATCGAACATATCGGCCATCCTGTACAAAGTCAAACTTCCCCGGTCAGCCAAGTTCAAGCATAATGTTTTTCAATACTTGCTGGTACTACTCAAAAAACGGAGACATTCATGCAAAAAATGGCATTCAATAAAGCCAGAGCCAAAGCAAAAACCATTGCCGCACTTGTTTCAACGCTTGGCCTGGTCAGTTTGTCCAATCATGCCACTGCAGGTTTGCTGGTCGGCCACCTGACCGATAAAAATGCGCAATCAGTCAGCAATGCCGTTTTGTTTGCGACGCCGCTTGATACCCCGACGCCACCCAAAAAAGCCGGTGACACCAGCATTGTCGCCCAGGAAAACTATGCCTTCAGCCCTTACCTGACGGTAGTGCGTAGCGGTAGCCTGGTGCGTTTTCCCAATAAGGATAATCACGAGCATCACCTGAAATCATTTTCCCCGGCAAAAACCTTCGAATTGCGGGTGAATAGCAAAAAAGAAGAGCCTGCGCCTATCCTGTTCGATAAAACCGGCGAAGTCGCCCTGGTCTGTCACTTCCATGACTGGATGCGTGGCTTTATCTATGTCGTGGATACTCCCTATTTCACCAAGACAGATGCCTCTGGCAACGCGGTCATCAATAACCTGCCTGCCGGCAAATACGAAGTCAAGGCCTGGGCGCCGAATATGCTGGGCGAACCTCTGGCGCAGACCGTGCAGGTGCTGGCCGATGGTTCCAGCAATGTCAAATTCCAGTTTAATTTTGTTCCCAAGGCGCCACCGGCACCGCGCAATTTAAGCAAAGGCCCGGCAACATTTGGGTATGACTGATTTGTGAGGGCCTGCTGCACACCCGCATGGCGCCGGGCGCGAGCAGGCGCAAAATCTTGTCAGCTGGCTTGCATTTCCTGCTGGAAGCTCATTATGATAAATTCTGCCGGACGCACCAGCGCGACTGAAACGCTCACATTCATCAGCCCATTGTATATGTCCTGTTCAGTCATGGTGCTGCCCGACCCGACGCTGACACTATATGCTTCAGATGGCTTGCTACCAATCAGGGCACCTGCCTTCCATTGTGAATTCAAAAAATTGCTGATTGAGGCATTGACGCTGTTCCAGGTCAGGCTGATGTTAGGCTGGAATACATAAGCCTGCAAAGCAAATTTAATGGATTGCTCAAGCATCATGACGGTGCGCCTGACGCTGATATAGCGCCAGTCATCGCTATTACCCGCCAGGGTGCGCGCACCCCAGACCAGCAAACCGGCGCCGGGGAAACTGCGTATGGCATTGACGGCCAGACCATTCAAGGGCATGTTGAGGTCAGCTTGCTGCTCATCATTGATATTCACCGCAGGGGAAACGGCATTGATGATGGTTGTATTGGCCGGTGCCTGGAACACACCAAAAGTATGATCGGTACGCGCATAAACGCCAGCCATCGCAGCGGCAGGTGGCAATAGATTGACGCTGGCTGCAATATGATTCATGCAGGACTGGTAAACCGGCGATACGGCCATCAGGCTTTGATGACGCTGGCGTATTGCGACTGGGTCGGCTGCCTGCGTCAATGAGGCAACGATAGCAAGATAAGCCTGCAATTTATTCGTGTCAGTTGCAGAATCAACAGGGAACAAAGCTGGTGCTTCCGCATTTAAATCGGCGACCAGCAAAGGCAAGCTGCTGGCTGAAACCCAGCTATAGTCTATGCTGCTGACACTGACGATATTGGTGTTGAGCCAGGGATAATAGCTGACACCATATTTATTGAATTCTTCGCCCAGCCCGGCGATACTGTAGAAACCATGACCGCTCACGCCGCCAGTGACGGGGTCTTGTACACTGCCATCTGCACGCAGATAGCCATTGTGCACGTCGAGTATGCACATGATGTGTCCGGATTGCTCACAGCTTTGCAATGCCATTTGCGACACGCTTGTCCAGTCATCCAGACTCAGATGAACTGCATCGGGCATGACCAGCAAATCTGCTTCATCACAGTGCCTTGCAGTGACAAGAGCATTGGTATAGACATCCTTGCTAAAAGCACCTGCTGCGATGACGGAGTCGTAAGTGCCAAGAGAAATGACGTAACAGGTGCCCCCACCGTTATTGAAGAACAATTGCAAACCCAAATACAGCATGAAGGCTGGCGCGGCTTTGCTGGCCTGGCTGCTCTTACTATTACTGATGTAATCATATTCATTATGCGGTGCCGCGCCAAACAGGCTTATATATTCATTGATTGATGAAATAAGCACAGGCTTGCCCTGGCTGCTATCGACAGCTGTATAGCCCAAAAAAACGGGGATGCCAGTAGGCACAGGCACTACAGAACTCGAGAAGCCGTCCACTTCAGTGACATAGACACCTGGCGTTAACAATTGCGTAGACATGGTTTAAGACTCCAGAAAAGTTGCGGGCCAGCATTGCAGGTGATATCTAGATAAAATAGCATTTTAATTTAATCACAATTTACTGACTTGCGCGCCTTTTCTTCCTTATTACCAGAACGCATCTCGGCAACAGGGGGCCGAACGGGGTGATATAAGAGGTAGTGCAAGGCGGGCTAACTGATGCAGACATTCAGGGCAGGATCATGCAACGAGCCTTGTTGACAGCGCATTTTTGTCTACTTTTTTCAAAATGACGAACCTGGTTCAGACAAGAACTGCAACTCTTCAGGTGTTGAAATACGGCCAAGAATCGCATTACGGTGCGGAAAGCGGCCAAAGCGTGCGATGACATCATGATGGCGTATCGCATACCGATAATATCCACCAAAAGTTTCGTTCTGAGCCTGGGCTTGCGTCTCTTTGACATCCCGGCACAAGGCATCGTACAACGCGACTGCCCTTTGCTGATCAGCCAGGCTCTCTGAATGCTCCAGCGGCAAATAAAAGAATACCCTTTCCACTGGCCGCAACTGGCGATCTGCCTGCGCGGCCAGACCAGCTTCGCAAAATTGCCTGGCTCTCGCATCATAAGCAAAAGATGCGGGGGTATTGCGATACATATTCCTGGGAAACTGATCGCACAAGATGATCAGCGCAAGCCGACCCTGAGCGCTGTCTTGCCAGTCGTCCAGATCACCTTGAAGGGCTTGCTCACTAAGGCTGGCAAACCGGCTCCTGATGGCAGCATCAAGGGCTTCATCTTTAGACCACCACAATTTAGCCTGGTTTTTAGCGGTCAGTGCATCATCCTGCTCATGACCAAACCAGAAGTCCAATACCGTGTTTTTGTTTTCCATCACTATCCCCGCTGATGACAAAGAGAGTTTAGTGTAGCGTTAATCCGGTTTTCTTGATTATTCAGTTAATTCCTTTATTTCTGTCTTGACTGAAATAAAGGAATTAACTACACTGTGCTTATGGAACTTACACCTGTCAAACAAAAATTTATCCTGCACTGGGGCGAAATGGGCACCCTGTGGGGTGTTAACCGCACTGTCAGCCAGATTCATGCGCTGCTTTATATAGTGGGTTGCCCCATGCAGGCAGAAGAGATTGCTGACACTTTGGGTGTGGCACGTTCGAATGTATCGAATTCATTAAAAGAGCTGCAAAACTGGAAACTGGTCAAGCTGGCCCATGTCATGGGAGACCGTCGTGCGCATTTTGAAACCTCGCTGGATGTCTGGGAATTATTCCGCGCGGTAGTACGTGAGCGTAAGGAAAGGGAATTCAATCCCACGATTGCGACCTTGCAGCAATGCCTGGACAGCCCGGACCTGGATCAGGAAGACAAGGCCACCCAATTGCGCATAGCAGAAACCCTGGCATTGATGAAAACCCTGACCACCTGGACCGATGAAATGCTGAGGCTGGAACCGAGTACCTTGATGAAGTTGTTGAAGATGGGCGCAACCGTGCAAAAATTTGTACGGGGCGAATAAGCCATAAAAAAGATGCTCAGGCATTTTTTTTGATAATTTATTTCTGTTTTGACAGAAATTTCAGAAATAAAAATTAGAGTATGAAAATTGAATATCAAAAATCAGGAGTAGCACAATGACAAACTATCCGCTGACCTTGTTGTACGACGAATCCTGCCCTGTCTGCAAGCTGGAAATGGACAATTTGAAAGCCCGCAATACGCGGGGTTTATTAAAATTCATTGACGCATCGGCAAGTGATTTTGATGCCAGCCCCTATGGCATATCTCAAAAAGAAATGATGCGTGTCATCTACGCTGTAAAACCTGATGGCAGTCTGGTACACAGCACGGAAGCAATACGGCTGGCGTATGCCGCCGTGGGTCTGGGCTGGTTGACATCTGCTAGTGGGTGGCCAGTGCTGAAACCGGTATTTGACTGGGCTTATCTGCGCCTGGCAAATAACCGCCATCTGTTGTCAGACAAATTGTCTGGTCTGATCCTGCTTATTGCGGCAAAACGGGCCGAACGCCGCAGCCGCGCCTGCAAAGATGGTGCCTGCCCGATCAAAAAGTAAATTTGCCTCCATCATGAAAATATTAATTTGCGGTGCAAATGGCTTCCTGGGTCGCCACATCAGTCTCGCGCTGCAACAGGCAAGGCACGAGGTTTGTCATGGTGTGCGGCAACGTAGTATGGGGGCTGATTGCAACAAATTTTCTGAACTTGAAATCAACTATGCGCAAGATACGGATCCCGCAGTCTGGATCGCACGCCTGCAAAAACTGGGGCAGATTGATGTCATCATCAATGCCATTGGCATATTGAACGAATCAGAAACACAGCGCTTCACAGATATACACCGCGATGCACCTATCGCCTTGTTCCAGGCGGCCAGCTATTGCGGTGTGAAAGCCGTGGTGCAATTATCTGCGCTGGGTGGTAAACAAGACGGTAATGTCGATGTCGTGACCAGCGCGTATATGAAAACCAAACGCGCAGCCGATGCCCACCTCATGCAAACCGGTCTGACTTATCTGATCTTGCGCCCTTCCCTGGTCGTTGGCATTGATGGTATCAGCAGCAGTCTTTTTCGTTGCCTGGCCAGCCTGCCTGCGCTGGGTTTGCCAGGACATGGCGAGCAACAATTACAGCCTGTGCATATTGATGACATCTGTACTGCCATCGTCATCTGGCTGGCAAATACAGCAAGAAACAAAATGGTCTTGCATGCGGTAGGCCCGCAAGCCATGACTTATCGCGCCATGCTGGAAAACTATCGTCTGGCGATGGGCATGTCACCCCAATTACTATTTGGCATTCCCATGCCGCTGATGCGTACGATCGCCAAAATGGCAATGCACCTGCCGCAAAAAATATTGACACCAGACAGTTTGAGCATGCTGGAACTAGGCAATACGGCTGATGCCGGCCCCTTTGAAGCGCATTTGCAAAAACCGCCAACATCCGCCAAGCACTGGTTTGATGGCATACCGGCAGACATGCTGGCCAGTGCCGCCATTGCCAAATGGTGTCTGCCTTTATTTCGCCTGACCCTGGCCATCTTGTGGCTGGTCACTGCTGCTTTGTCGTTTGGTATTTACCCCGTTGAAAGCAGCCTGCAACTTCTGGCACCGCTGGGTCTTAATGGCATGCCTGCCTTCATGGTACTGATGTCGGCATCGATGCTGGACCTGGGGCTGGGTGTTGCGACGCTGTTATGGCCTGGTCGCATATTGTGGCTGGCACAAATCATACTAATCATTTCTTACAGCCTCATCATCGCGATTTTTTCACCTGAATTTTATCTGCACCCCTTTGGGCCTGTGCTGAAAAATCTGCCCATCCTGGCCTTACTGCTTTATCTGTATGCGCATGCATCGGGTCAAAAAATGACAACACAAAGAGTATCAAAATGAACACCTACCTCTTGCTTAAAACCTTGCATATCCTGTCTTCTGTCCTGATGGTCGGCACGGGGTTTGGCTCGGCGTTTTATCTGTTTTTTACCAATCGCAGCAAGCAATTGCAAGCGCAGGTCGTGGTTGCAAGACTGGTGGTCATCGCCGATTGGTGTTTCACAACACCTGCCGTGATCTTCCAGCCGCTGAGCGGGTTTGCGCTGGTTCATATGGCTGGCTGGCCTTTGCGCACACCCTGGATCATGTGGTCACTTGCCATGTATGTGCTGGCCGGCCTGTGCTGGTTACCCGTGGTATGGCTGCAAATCCGCATGAAGGCCATGGCTGAGACTGCACTGGTCAACAACAGCGCATTACCTGCACTGTACTGGCACTATTCAAAACTGTGGGAATGTCTTGGCTACCCGGCCTTCATCGCCATGCTGGTCGTGTATTTTTTGATGGTGAACAAACCTGAACTCTAGTCAGGCCTCCTTACCTAAATCCCGCGCACCACTCTCGAGGCCTGCACCATCTCATGCACGTCATAAGTCATCACGGCGAGAAAGCCGAGCAGGATAAGATAATAGACCGCATAGGTAAACCGTGTCTCGCCGGGGATATCGTAGTAAGCCTTGTTCTCTTCTGCTTCGGGGTCATATTTCCAGGCACGCCATAATTGCGGCCATGCCAGAAAGCCAACCAGTATCAGGATAGGACTAGGGCGAAAATAGAACAAGGCCAGCAAAACCGGCACGCCGGCAAACCAGATACGGGGTGTTAACACCGCCGTAATACGCCCGCCATCAAAGGGGGACAGCGGTATCATATTGAACAGGTTTAAAAAGAAGCCTGAATACGACACCGCCAGCAGTACATCACTATCGTAATTGCGCGCCAGGAAATAACAGAGCAATGCAGCCACCGTACCTGCCAGCGGGCCACCAAGACCGACATAGGCCTCGGTTTCGGCATTATGTGGCATGTCCTTTAATTCCACCCATGCGCCAACGAAAGGGATAAACGTAGGCAAACCCACATCCAGGCCGCGTTGGCGGGCCGCAATGTAGTGCCCCATTTCATGAACGAACAGCAGCAATACAAATCCCACCGCATACCACCAGCCAAAGATCCACGCGTAGACAGCCACAGAAATGATCATGGTGCCGCCAGTCGTCAATAACTTGCCCAGTTTGACACCTGATAGCAGAAGCAAAAGAATTTTGATCATCGGTACGCTTGCTCTATCTATTTTGTTTATCTTGATGTATTAATGAATGATCTGGCATGAGCAGATTATTCGGCTTTTTTCCGACCAAACAGTTTGGCGATCATCGCGCCGCCACCAACTATCGCCACCAAGGCCAATTTGGCGAATTTGGCAAGGAAAGCGAACAGCAGCGCAAACAGACCCAGCTTCTTGGCAGCGACACCTGCGACCAATGCTGCCAGTCCATATTCGGCGACTTTGTCAGTGCTGATATTGAAGTCGGTATAGCGCTTGCCATCGGCAAATTCCAGTTGGCCTAATAAATTTTTGGCGATAGATTTTTGTTGCGGTACATCTTTCAATGATGTCACCAGATTCAGGCTGATGTAGCCTTCGCGCCCCAGTGCATAGGTATTGTAATTGACACCGGGGTCATTATCCTGCCCCTGCTTGTTCTTTGTAATGGCAGACCAGATCAGGCGATGTGTCGGCGCTTCATAATTCGGTTTTTCTGCCCAGCCTTCTACCTGCATCTCTGGTATGCCGCGCTGACGGCGGTCGGCATTGGAGGCCTCTGTCCCTTCTTTCAGGCTGGTCAGCAATTCATCGGCATTCCAGTCTTTTGCATCGTTGTCCTTGATATAGCCAGATTTTTCATAACGGGCAACAATCATCCAGCCCCCTTCTTCCGGGAAAATCACACCCATCAGACCGGGAGAATTGGAATTGCCCAGGGCATGCATCAACTGCCCGGCCTGAGGCATGGGCACATATACCTGACCGGCAGGCAACTTCAACACCGCCTGGTCTATCATTTTTATTTCTGCCGGGCCACGCTGGCTGACTTTTTTTGCTGCATCAAAGGCAGCATCCAATTCGGCCTGCTGCGCTGCATTTTGTGCGTGGACAAGATTACTGAAAACAGCAAACATGATGAACGCTACCCACTTCAAGAACTGCTTAGGCATAACGAAGATTCCCTGGTTGATTTATAGTTGGTTCAGACATGGCGTCTGCGCGCCTGTTTTTGCCTTACTTATTGCTCGTTTGCTTACTTAATCTATTGCTCATTTAATCGATTCAGCACTGTTTAAAGCACTAACTTTCAATTATAACAAGCGAATTCAGGCAAACCTTTGCCTAAATCAAGTTCGGCCCTGTCAGTTGCTTTAAAATGATGCCTTAGATCCCTTTTAAGCAACAGCTTTCACTTTACTTTGATGCAATTGCGCGTAACCATGCAATTTGCAAACTGAAACATGACAAGTCACGACAGCAGCGCAGCTGCACCTGTTAGCGGCATGACTACCCTGCCCGTCTTTACACCTTTGCCGGAAGCGGCAGTTATTAGCGCTACTCAGCATTTGCGTGATATTTTGCGCGATGCCTTTGAACACGGGCCAGGGCATGCGGCTGTTGTCGTATTTGATTGTGGCTGTGAATTGGCCGTGGCATTGACGGCGGCTTACCGTGCCTGCCTGCCAGAAGCCCAGTTCATCAACTTTGATACGCAGACACCTGAATTTATTCTGGCCACATTGAATGCCCTTTCTGCGCATGACCTGGTAGTGTTGATTCAATCAACCAATTTCCGTCTGGAAGCCTATCGCCTGCGTGTGGAGTTGTTCAAGCGTGACCTGAAGGTGATAGAGCATCCTCATCTTGCACGCATGCCAGGGCAGGAAGCCCTGCATTACATAGAATCACTGGCCTACGATGCCAACTATTACCGCGGCACAGGCAAGGCATTGAAGCAAAAAATCGACAATGCCAGCCAGGCCGTTGTCGATAGCGGTGGTGCAGAGCTGGTATTTGCAGGCAAGCTGGAATCAGCCAAACTGAATGTCGGCGATTATCGCGAAATGAAAAATATAGGCGGTCAGTTCCCCATCGGTGAAGTGTTTACCGAATCAGTCGACCTGGCTCACGTCAACGGAAAAGTGAATATTTTCGCCTTTGGCGATACCACATTTACCGTCAACCGGCCAGAACAGCCTATCACACTGATAGTGGAACAGGGCCAGGTAGTCGATACCATCAATTCCACATCTGAATTTGATCAGGTGCTGGCAAATATACGTGCAGATGACACGGTCGTCTGGGTACGCGAACTGGGCTTTGGCATGAACCGCGCTTTTTCCAAAGAGCGTAGCGTGCGAGATATAGGTACGTATGAGCGCATGTGTGGCGTACATTTGTCACTGGGTGCCAAACATGGCAGCTATGCCAAACCACATATCAAGCGCGGCGAAGGCAGGCATCATGTTGATGTATTTGCTGTTACCGAGTCAGTCAGGCTGGATGATGAAGTGGTTTATCGTGATGGCCGCTGGATCGTTTGATTTTTATTATCTGAATAACATTAAATACATCCTGCAGGCAAGCGTTTTTCTGGCTGGCCTGCCAGCAAAATAGCCTGATCCGGCCAAAGCCGCTTCAATAACAGCATTCGCTGTTAAAATAATGACCCTGTCCGTTCATAAAAGTGCATCAACCATGACCCGCAAGCTGTTTGTTACCACTGCCCTGCCCTACGCTAACGCCCCTTTCCACCTTGGTCACATCATGGAATATATCCAGGCTGACATCTGGGTAAGGCATCAGCGAATGTCGGGTCATGAGGTACATTTTGTCGGTGCGGATGATGCGCATGGCGCGCCTATCATGATTGCGGCTGAAAAGGCAGGCATTACGCCACAAGAATTTGTGGCGCAGATCGCTGCCGGGCGCAAGCAATACCTCGATGGCTTCCATATCCAGTTCGATAACTGGCATTCCACAGATGGTGAAGAAAACCATCTGTTGTCGCAAGACATTTATCGTAAACTGAAATCTGCCGGATTTATTACCAGCAAGACCATAGAACAGTTTTTTGATCCGGTTAAAAATATGTTCCTGCCTGATCGCTACATCAAGGGCGAATGTCCTAAATGTGGTGCCAAGGATCAATATGGCGATTCCTGCGAAGTCTGTAGTGCGGTGTATGCCCCTACTGACCTGAAAAATCCCTACTCTGTATTGACGGGCGCAACGCCGGTCATGAAATCGTCCGAGCATTTTTTCTTTAAATTGTCGGATGAGAAATGTGTAGAATTCTTGCGTGGCTGGGCATTGAAAGACAATCGCCTGCAATCGGAAGTGGCCAACAAGTGCAAGGAATGGCTGGAAGGTGAAGGCGGTCTGGGTGACTGGGATATCAGCCGTGATGCGCCTTATTTTGGCATAGAAATTCCTGATCAGCCAGGCAAGTATTTTTACGTCTGGCTGGATGCGCCTGTCGGCTACCTGGCCTCGCTGAAAAATTACTTTGGCAAGACGGGCCGCGATTTTGATGCCTTCATGGCTGACCCGACGACTGAACAAATCCACTTTATCGGCAAGGACATTACCTATTTCCATACACTGTTCTGGCCTGCGATGCTTAAATTCTCTGGCTACAAGACACCAGACAATGTGTATGCACACGGCTTTGTGACCGTCTCTGGCGAGAAAATGTCGAAGTCACGTGGCACTGGCATTTCGCCACTGCGCTATCTGGAAATCGGCATGAACCCGGAATGGTTGCGTTATTATTTCGCCGCCAAGCTCAATGCCAAGGTCGAAGACCTGGATATGAATTCGGATGATTTTGTAGCCCGTGTCAATTCTGACCTGATCGGCAAATACATCAATATCGCCAGTCGTGCAGCCGGCTTCATCAGCAAGCGCTTCGATGGCGTGGTGACATCAGATTGGGCAACGGCAGATGACGCCTTCATCAACAACCTGCGCAAGGTTGCGCCAGAAATCCAGGCACTGTTTGAAGCCCGCGAATATGGCAAAGCCCTGCGCGCAACGATGGAACAAGCCGATATCGTCAACGCCTATGTGGATGCCAACAAACCATGGGAACTGGCCAAAAAACCGGAGAATGATGCCAAATTGCAGGAAGTATGCAGCCGTTTGCTGGAAGCTTTCCGTATTCTGACAGTATTCCTGAAGCCGGTATTGCCACAACTGGCGACGCAGGTCGAAGCACAGCTGAACATCAGCCCGCTGCAATGGGCCGATGTGAATACAGCTATCCCGCATCAGCATAAGATAAATCCTTATACGCACTTGATGCAAAGGGTGGAACTGAAGATTTTTGATCAACTGTTTGATGCACCAGCGCCGGCGGCAAGCGTTGTTGCTGACACTGGCGTCAGTGCTGAAGCCAAAACGGAAGCAAAAACTGACAGTACAGCAGCTGGCTCTGATATTGAAGCACTGGCAGAAGAAATCAAGATTGATGATTTTGCCAAGATCGATCTGCGCATAGCAAAAATCGTCAATTGTGAGCATGTCGAGGGTTCAGACAAACTCTTGCGCCTGACACTGGATGTCGGCGAAGGCCGCACGCGCAATGTGTTTTCCGGCATCAAGTCGGCTTACCAGCCAGAACAGCTGATAGGCAAATTCACTGTCATGGTCGCCAACCTGGCACCACGCAAGATGAAGTTCGGCATGTCAGAAGGCATGGTACTGGCAGCTTCAGCCGCTGATGAAAAAACCAACCCGGGCTTGTATATCCTGGAAGCGTGGCCAGGTGCGCAACCGGGTATGCGTGTCCGTTAAACCTCTTCGTCATGAATATTGTCGTTCGCGAAGCCAGCCATGAAGATGCGCAACTGATCGCGCATCTGACCCGCAACTGCTGGTCAGAAAAAGTGGCTGTCACTTCGTCCGGCCATCAGGAATCAGCAGAACGCGTCAGCAATGACCTCATGCAGGGCGGCGGCTTTGTCTTGCTGGTCAATGAAGAGCCTGCCGGCTCTGTACGCTGGTTGCCGCTGGATGCAGAACCCGATTGCTGGGAAATGTTACGCATGGGCGTCTTGCCCGCCTTTCGCGGGGACGCCTTGTCACAACACTTGCTGGAAGCCGTCATCCACGCCGCCCAGACCGCCGGTGTAGAAGAATTACGCCTGGGCGTGCGCAGTGACCAACCACGCCTGCTTGATCTGTACGCTGCGTTCGAATTTGAACTGGCACCAGAACTGGAATACTCGCACGCCAACCCCAGCGAACCTGCACCTCATGTGATGCGGCGTTTTCTAAAAAATTAAAGAAATCGGCACAGTGGGCTGTTTTGCAGTGCTGAATTAATATATCTTAGGTATACTTCTTTGCAGGCTGGCGCTGCCATGAAAGTCGAGGCGGAACTTTGCGGCTGGTTTTCCGGTCTGCCCTTCGCCATGCAACAAAGATGGGCATATCCCGCTACGCCCGCCTATTATATTGATACCGATTTCTGATTTGGAAAGCTTCCATGAACAGCCCGATTAGCCCCTCAGCCATTACATCCCCCATACCTGCCCGCCTCGTGCAATTGCGTGCTGCCATGCAGGCGCAGGGGATTGATGCCTACATCATTCCTTCTGCCGACCCGCATCTGTCTGAGTACCTGCCTGACCGCTGGCAAGGCCGCAGTTATTTTTCGGGTTTCACAGGCTCAGTCGGCACTCTGGTAGTCACAGCAGATTTTGCCGGTTTGTGGGTAGACAGCCGTTATTGGAGTGCGGCTGAAGCCGAACTGGCACCGACGGGCATACAGATGATGAAAATCGCCTCGGCAGCGGCGACCCTGTATATAGACTGGCTGGCAAGCAATGTAAAGGCTGGACAGACGGTAGGCGTCGATGGCATGGTGCTGGGGCTGGCCACTGCCCGTGCGCTGGAACATGCCCTGAAGGCAAAAGATATCAGGCTCGACACAAGCAAGGACCTCTTGCTGGATATCTGGACTGATCGCCCGGCTTTGCCGCAATCCCCCATTTACGAACATCTGCCACCATTTGCCGTCATTTCACGTGCGGACAAACTGGCTGCAGTCAGGGAACAGATGCACAGCAAAGGGGCCGACTGGCATTTTGTTTCGACGGTCGATGACCTTGCATGGATTTTCAATCTGCGCGGCTCCGATGTCAGCTATAACCCGGTCTTTGTCGGCCATGCGCTGATCGGCCTGGACAGCATCAGCCTGTTTGTGTCCGAGGGCAAGATTTCAGCCGACCTGGCAGCAAGGCTGGCACTTGATGGTGTACAAGTGCAGGCCTATGCGCAAGCGGCAACGGCTCTGGCCGGATTACCCGCAGGCTCAACATTATTACTTGACCCACGCCGTATTACCTATGGTTTCCGTCAGGCGATACCGGCCACCGTCACCGTTACTGAAGCCATCAACCCTTCCGTATTTGCCAAATCACGCAAGACAGCAGAAGAAGCGCAGTTTGTACGTGAAGCGATGGAACAGGATGGCGCAGCCCTGTGTGAATTTTTTAGCTGGTTGGAAACAGCACTTGGTAAGCCAGGTTTGACAGAACTGACCATTGATGAAGAAATTTGTGCTGCCCGTGCACGCCAGCCCAATTTCGTATCGCCAAGCTTCAATACCATTGCCGGCTTCAATGCCAACGGTGCCATGCCACATTATCGCGCCACGGCAGCATCGCATGCTGTCATTGAAGGCGATGGTCTCCTGCTCATCGATTCAGGCGGACAATACCTGAATGGCACGACCGATATTACCCGTGTCGTACCCGTTGGCCTGGTGTCTGACGCGCAAAAGCGCGATTTCACGCTGGTGTTAAAAGGCATGATCAATTTGTCGCAAATGCGCTTCCCCAAGGGCACGCTGTCACCCATGCTCGACACGGTCGCGCGTGCGCCTATCTGGGCTGAAGGGGTCAATTATGGCCATGGCACCGGGCACGGCGTCGGCTACTTCCTCAATGTGCATGAAGGCCCGCAAAACATATCCACTACCATTGCCGACGCGCATATGGCGATGGAAGTGGGAATGATTACGTCGAATGAACCAGGCATTTACCGCCCAGGAAAATGGGGGGTGCGGATAGAAAATTTGCTGTTAAATGTACCCGCATTACAAACAGAATTTGGTGAGTACCTGGAATTTGAGACTTTGACTTTGTGCCCGATTGATACGCGCTGTATCCAGATCGACCTCCTGCGCGAAGATGAAATCAAATGGCTCAACGATTACCATGTCACAGTCTTGCAATGCTTGTCTGCACGCGTATCTGGTGCTGCGCTGGCCTGGCTGCAAGAACGTACTGTAGCAATCAATAAATAGATCTGACTCAGATTGCGCCATCTGTTAAACAGATGGTGTTCAGTTTCTGGTGATATCTTGACTGGAACTCATCCTGTCAACAGGGTATAAGTTCCAGACATTCGGCTAGGCATCCACGACACTGGCCGGAAACTGCACACAAAACTTGCTGCCCACCTCTGGTGTGGATTCGATGATCAAGTTGGCTTTGTGCCGCAATAACACATGCTTGACGATAGCCAAGCCCAGCCCCGTACCTTGTGTTTCGCGTGAGCGGCTTTTATCGACGCGGTAAAAGCGCTCAGTCAGGCGTGAAATATGTTCTGTACTGATACCGATACCACTATCCTGCACGATGAATTTCGGCCCCTGCGCGGTATCCATCCAGGTAATTTTTATATTGCCGTGTTCAGGCGTATAACGAATGGCATTGGTGATCAGATTGGTCAGCGCACTACGGATTTCATCATTACTGCCACGAATATCAGGGCCGGAGCAATCGAGGCTGATCTGATGCTTACCTGCGGACAGCGCATGCGCCTCCTGCAGTATCTGTTCAAGCAGAGCCAGCATGTTGATATGTTCCGGACGCGGCGGATAATCAACAGATTCCAGTCTGGTAAGGGTCAGCATGTCTTCTACCAGGCGCTGCATGCGTTCACCCTGTTCGGTCATCAGTTTCAAATGCATATTACGCGTCTGGTTATCGAGATCGCTCTGCATGGACGCGATTTCCAGAAAACCATTGATGACAGTCAGCGGCGTACGTAACTCATGCGACGCATTGGCGATAAAATCGCGACGCATCATGTCTATGCGCTCGGACTCAGTCACATCATGGGTCACCAGGATTTGCCTGCGGTTTTCAAACGGGATGATGTGGGCGATCAGTTTACGCTCACGGAATGATAGTGTCAGCGGTGTTTCATAACGACCGAGGATAATGTAGTCCATGAATTCAGGACTGCGTACCAGATTGGTCACGCGCATGCCCTTGTCTTGCGCCAGGCTCAGGCCAAGATGGCTCTCCGCCGCTGGGTTACACCATTCCAGAAACAATACGTCGTCCATGATGACAACGCCATCCGGCAACAAGGTCATGGCCTGACGGAAACGTGCAAGCCATTCGGCCAGTTCGGCCTGGTTTTTTTCATCACCACGGCGTATCTTGTATAACCTGGAAAATATATCGGTCCAGGCACCCCAGCCATCTGGCAGGCGCGCACTGCTGGGATGATCCAACCATTCAGCCAGGCGCTGCAAATAAAACAGTTGTACGCAAAACAGAGCGACCAGGCCGCACATACCCAAAACCAGACCTGGTATCGCTCCCCATAAATAAGCTGCACAGGTGGTAGCAATCAGCACCAGCGAAATACGCAAAAGTGCTGAAATCCAGAAAATGAGACGAGCAGACATGAATGATCCTGAGTATCCTGAATGGTGCTTGGAATAATGAAGAATAGTAATAATAAAGCTTTTGCGCCGGCAATTCAGATTTGCCTGAGTTTGCAACAGGGCCTTTGCAGAATTGCTGAAGATAGCCCTGCTAACAATGAAGTCCTGACCACCGACAGACAGCAGCGCCAGAATGCGGAGTCCTTTGCGCCACTCGCCATCAGCTTAACTTATGTAACCTATGTAAATTAGGGCAGTTTATTTTTCAGACAGCATATAACCGACACTGCGCACTGTCTTGATCAGGGACTCGGCGTTTTTCAGCACCTTGCGCAGGCGCAGCACATGCACGTCGACGGTTCTCTCTTCAATGACGACATGATCACCCCAGACTTTGTCGAGCAACTGGCTGCGGGAAAATACACGCTCTGGGTGTGCCATGAAAAACTTCAGCAACTTGTATTCTGCGTGGCCAATATCAACCTTGCTGTCTTCTATCTTGACGGTACAACTGACAGGGTCAAGCACCACAGCGCCAGCAGTCAGCGCCGTTTGCGCATGCTCCGGGCTCTTGCGGCGTAACAGGGCTTTGATCCTGGCAGTCAGTTCACGCGGTGAAAACGGTTTGGTAACATAGTCATCGGCGCCATGATCAAGACCGGCGATCTTGTCTTCTTCCATGCTTTTTGCGGTCAGCATGATGACGGGTATTTCATTGAACTGACGGTCAGAGCGGATTTTCGCCAGCAAGCGCAAGCCACTCTGATCTGGCAACATCCAGTCAAGCAAGATCAGTTGCGGTGTGCGGCGTTGCAGGTATTCCCAGGCTTCTGCAGTCGAGTTGACGGCAAAAGTGTTCCAGCCAGCAGCGCGTAAAGAAAAACTTACCAGTTCTACGATTGCTGGCTCATCTTCCACAATGAGTATTGTCGTGTCGTTAGCCATTATCAATAATTAATTCTGTTGTTCCTGCTTGCTTGTCACGTAGTCGGAGTGACGGATATCCTTGCCTTCAACGATATAAATCGTATGCTCGGCGATGTTTTTCGCATGGTCGCCGATACGTTCTATCGCCTTGGCAACCCACAACGCATTGAGCGAAGATGATATGGTACTCGGGTCTTCCATCATGAAGGTAATCAAATTACGCATGATAGAGCGGAAATCATTGTCAATGATGGCATCATGGGCAATCAATTGTATGGCTTTGGCCTGATCCAGGCGGGCAAATGCATCCAGAGACTGATGCAGCATGTCAGCCACACTGCTGGCCAATACACGCACGGTTTCATAGCCGCTGAACATTTGCACACCACGGCGGTTGGCTGCGGCGTCTTTGGAAATGCGGGCGATCTTGGTAGATTCATCACCGATACGTTCCAGATCCGTAATAACTTTACCTGTCGCCATGACGGTACGCAAATCATTTGCTGCGGGCTGACGTTTGACGATCAGGTGGCTGCACATATCATCAAGCGACACTTCCAGGCGATTGACTTCCAGATCTGACTGGATCACGCTTTCAGCCTGTTCGGCATTACCGGTGCGAAAGCACGACATCGCATCATGGAAATGACTTTCCACCAGGCCGCCCATTAACAAGACCTTGGAACGTATCGTCTCCAGATCCATATCATATTGTTTTGAAGAGTGTTCGCCTGTCACAGGTTTCTCCTGAATTCTTGATTGCAGAAATTAAACAGCAGACTCAAGCCGCACACTGCTTGCCGATACTGGCAACTGGTGGCACTTACCTGAGCCCAAGGTTTATTAGCCAAAACGGCCAGTTATATAGTCTTGTGTTTCTTTCTTCACCGGGTTCATGAAGATGTGATCAGTTTCGCCAAATTCGACCAATTCACCCAGATACATATACGCCGTGTAGTCAGAACAACGGGCAGCCTGCTGCATGTTGTGAGTGACGATGGCGATCGTATATTCTTCTTTGAGTTCATTGATCAGCTCTTCGATTTTTACCGTAGAGATAGGATCAAGTGCCGATGTTGGCTCATCCAGCAACAACACTTCTGGTTTTACTGAAACACCACGGGCGATACACAGGCGCTGTTGCTGGCCGCCGGACAAACTCAGACCGCTCTTGTTGAGCTTGTCTTTCACTTCTGTCCAGATGGCTGCTTTTTTCAAAGCCCATTCAACGCGTTCATCCATTTCACCCTTGGACAGATTTTCGTATAAACGTACGCCAAAAGCGATATTGTCATACACCGACATAGGGAAAGGTGTCGGCTTCTGGAACACCATGCCGACCCTGGCGCGCAGCAGGTTGATATCCTGATCAGCATCCAGAATATTTTTGCCGTTATAAATGATATTACCTTCTGCACGCTGACCTGGGTAAAGATCATACATGCGGTTCAGCGTACGCAGCAAAGTGGATTTACCACAGCCTGACGGGCCGATAAAGGCGGTTACTTTCTTGTCATAGATATTCAGATTGATATCGCGCAGGCTACGGGTTGCGCCGTAGTAGAAATTCAGCCCGCCGATTTCGATTGCTTTTTTCTGTGTAGAGTCTTGTGTAGTAGTCATATCGAGGCCAGTATTAATGCTGTGTTTTTTGGTTAAACAAAGTGCGCGATAAAATATTCAAACCCAGTACGCTGAACGTGATCAGCAAGGCACCACCCCATGCCAGGTCACGCCAGTTATCATAAGGACTCATGGCGAACTGGTAGATGACGACAGGCAGGTTGGCCATAGGCTTATTCATATTACCGCTGAAGAACTGGTTGTTCAGCGCAGTGAACAGCAAAGGTGCGGTTTCACCGGAGATACGGGCAACTGCCAGCAAGATACCGGTAACGACACCAGCTTTGACTGCACGCAAGCGTATGAGCAAGGCGACTTTCCAGCGTGGTGCACCCAGCGCAAATGCAGCTTCACGCAAACTCGCAGGCACCAGACCCAGCATATTGTCAGTAGTGCGTACAACCACAGGAATGGCGATGAGAGAAATCGCGATACTGCCTGCCCAGCCAGAGAAATGCTTGACGTTGGCAACATAGATCGCATACACAAACAGGCCGACTACGATGGATGGTGCAGACAACATGATGTCTGTCACAAAACGGGTAACGCCGCCAAACCAGCTCTTGTCACCATATTCCGCGAGGTAGATGCCGGCCAAAATACCGATCGGGGTTGAGATCAGTGTGGCACTGCCTACCATCATGAAACTGCCGACGATGGCGTTCATCAGACCGCCACCATCGCTGCCAGGTGCAGGCGTCGATTCGGTGAACATGGCGAAACTGATGGCCGATGCGCCCTTGATGATCAGTGTGAACAAAATCCACATCAGGAAAATGACACCCATCGCCATCGCCGCTGAAGACAGAGCAATACCCAATTTATGCATGCGCAGACGCTGGCGATAAACGGGATTGCTGGCGGCCTGCATAGTCGAATTTTCCATTATTTGGTTCCTTCTTTACGGGTCAGGCCCAGCAGCAGCAATTTAGCAGCTGACAGCACGATGAAAGTGATGACAAACAAAATCAGGCCAAGCAAGAACAGGGACGAGGTATGCAAGACTGACTCTGCTTCAGCAAATTCATTGGCCAGCGTCGAGGCGATACTATTTCCAGCCGCGAACAGGGACCACGATAAATGGTGGGAGTTACCAATCACGAAGGTAATCGCCATGGTTTCACCCAGGGCGCGGCCCAGACCCAGCATGACGCCACCAACTACGCCGATTTTTGTGTAAGGCAACACGATCTTGCGTACCACTTCCCACTTCGTGCAACCAAGGCCGTAAGCAGATTCTTTCAATACTGGTGGCACGACTTCAAACACGTCACGCATGACAGAAGAGATGAAAGGGATAATCATGATCGCCAGAATGATGCCGGCAGCCAGAATGCCCATACCTATCATAGGGCCGGAAAACAAGATACCGATTACCGGCAATTTACCCAGCGTAGCAGCCAGCGCAGGTTGTACGTATTGCGAAAACAAAGGCGCAAACACGAACAGGCCCCACATGCCGTAGATAATGCTGGGCACGCCGGCCAGCAATTCAATTGCGGTACCGAGTGGGCGTTTGAGCCACGGCGGGCAGATTTCGGTGAGGAACAAGGCGATCCCGAAACTGACAGGGAAAGCAATCAGCAAGGCGATGACAGAGGTCACCAGCGTACCGACAATCGCGATCATGCCGCCGAACTTGTCGTTAACCGGATCCCACTCTATCGTCGTAACAAAACCTGGTCCAAATTCCTGCATTGCCGGTATGGCACGCAAGAACAGGGAAATGATGATACCGACCAGCACCACCAGTACAAAGGCAGCGAAACTAAAGGTCAGTTTATGAAAGAAAAAATCTTGCCAGCGCTGGCGGCGCATTACCGCAGCCATACGCACAACATCAGCCTGGCTGATCTGTGAGGAAGGCGCATTATTGGAAGATGAAATGGCAGTTGGTGCAGTCATGGTGACGGAGGACATTTGAGTAGTCATAGGTGTCTTTTCCACCGGAAGCTACCCGGTAAAAACCGGGTAGCTTGATTTTGTGTAGTTCAATGTCTGAACAGGCTTAACAGCGAAATAATGACAATGTCTTACCAGATTGCCTTACCGGAAGTGTCTTTTACTTTTGCTTTCCAGTTGTCTTCGATCAGCTTGACGACTGGTGCTGGCAAGGACACATATTCCAGTTCAGCAGCCATGGCGCCGCCATTTTTGAAGGCCCAGTCAAAGAATTTCAATACTTCTTTGCCTTTTTCAGCTTCAGCCTGTGCTTTATGCATCAGAATGAAAGAAGCACCAGTAATAGGCCATGTGAGCTTGCCTGGCTGGTTAGTCAATACCAGGTACATGCCAGGTGCTTTGCTCCAGTCACCACCAGCAGCAGCTGCTTTGAAGTTTTCATCATCTGGTTCAGCGAACTGGCCATCAGCATTTTTCAACAAGGTGTAAGTCATCTTGTTTTTCTTTACATAGGCGTACTCGACATAGCCAATGGAATTTCTGATTTGCTTGACGCTGGAAGCAACGCCTTCGTTACCCTTACCGCCTACACCAACTGGCCATTTAACAGCTGTGGAAGAGCCAACTGCTGTCTTGAATTCAGCATTGACTTTGCTCAGGTAATCTGTCCACAGGAAAGTCGTGCCAGAACCGTCAGAGCGGTGAACTACAGTGATATCTTCTGCTGGCAATTTCAGACCAGGGTTGATGGCTGCGATTTCTGGTGCATTCCATTTGGTGATCTTGCCCATGTAAATGGCAGCCAGTACATCACCTGTCATTTTCATTTTGCCTGCTGCGATACCATCCAGATTAACGACAGGGACCACACCGCCAATGATGGCCGGGAACTGTATCAAACCTTCTGCATCCAACTCTTCAGCCTTCAAAGGCATGTCGGAAGCACCGAAATCAACAGTTTTTGCCTTGATTTGCTTGATACCGCCACCGGAACCGATGGATTGATAATTCAGGCCATTGCCGCTGGCTTTTTTGTAGGCTTCAGCCCATTTTGCATAAATTGGGTATGGGAAAGTCGCGCCGGCACCAGTAATATCGGCTGCTTGGGCAGCTGAGAAAGTTACGGCAACACCGATTGCAGCGATGAGAGTTTTGACAACACGTTTGATTTGCATGTTCACCTCAGAGTTAAATAACAGGTATTCAGTACTACGAGGCGCACTGTACAAGCCAAATATGACAAGATTATGACGTAGTGCAAAGCTAATGAAATAATTGCTCCTCTAACTACTTTTATGTCATAAACTTGTCACTTAAACCCTCTAGAATGTTTGCGTATATATATGACGGGTTTTATGACATGCGAAATACTATGCAAAACCAGGAAGCAAACCCAGCAAGCACCGCGGCTGAAGAAATAAAGCCTGACAACGCCACTGAAACCAAGGCGGCCAAGCCAGCGAAAGCAAATGTGACAGAATTATCGCGTGCAGTGATCTTTCTTGACCGTGAAATGTCACAAATCGCCTTTAACTGGCGTGTGCTGGCGCAGGCTGAAGACAAGACAATTCCTTTGCTGGAGCGTCTGAAATATTTATGCATCGTTGGCAGTAACCTTGATGAGTTCTTTGAAGTCAGGGTTGCCAGCCTGCTGGCTCAAAATACCGTAGATGGCGAACTGATACAGCATCCCACCTTTTTGGCTATGCTAAAACGGATCAGCAATGAATGCCATCAGTTAGCACAAAGACAATACGAACTGCTGAATCAGGAAATCCTGCCGCAGCTATCCAAAAAGGGCATCCATCTGTTGCGTCACTCTGAACGCAATGAGGCTCAGCGTGCCTGGGTGAAAGCTTATTTTGAACGTGAAGTAAGACCTTTGCTGACGCCGATCGGCCTGGACCCGGCCCACCCTTTCCCGCAAGTGGTGAACAAGAGTCTGAATTTCATCGTCTCACTCGCAGGCAAGGATGCCTTTGGCCGCGGTACGGCCATTGCCATCGTCAAAGCACCACGGGTTTTGCCACGCATTATCAAGCTGCCAGATGAAGTATCAAACAACGGTATGGCGTTTTGCCTGTTGTCATCTGTCATTCACTCCCATATCGAAGACCTGTTCAATGGTCGTGAAGTATTGAATTATTCACAATTCCGCGTAACCCGCGATAGTGACTTGTGGGTCGATGAAGAAGAAGTCAAAAACCTGCGCCAGGCTTTGCAGGGTGAATTGCAAACCCGTCAGTTTGGTGCTGCCGTCAGGCTGGAAGTGGCCAAGAACTGCCCGGAAAACCTGTCGCGCTTCTTGCTTGAACAATTTTCACTCGATACCGACCGTTTATATCCAGTCGACGGGCCTGTCAATATGGTCAGACTGAGTGAGCTGGTGGATCATGTCAAGCAGGCCAATTTGCGTTTCCCGCCATTCGCTGCCAAATCCATTGTCAAATATGCGCATGCTGATATTTTTACTTTGCTGCGCAAGCAAGATATCCTGCTGCACCATCCTTTCCAGCCTTTCCAGACCGTCATCGACTTCATCCGCTCGGCATCGCAAGACCCCAGCGTGGTCGCGATCAAGCAGACCATCTATCGCACGGGCATGAATTCCGATTTGATGGAATCACTGATCACGGCAGCAAGACTGGGCAAGGAAGTGACCGTCATCGTGGAACTGATGGCGCGCTTTGATGAAGAAGCCAATATCAACTGGGCCGACAAGTTGCAACGTGCCGGCGCACAAGTCGTCTACGGCGTAGTCGGCATGAAGACACATGCGAAACTGGCACTGGTCATACGCCGCGAAGAAGGCGGCTTGCTACGTCATTATGCCCATCTGGGTACCGGTAATTATCACCCGTCAACGACCCGCTTTTATACCGACTTTGGCTTGCTGACTGCCCATCCTGGCATGGCTGCAGAAGTCAATGAGGTGTTCATACACCTGACCGGCCTGACCAAGCCCAAGAAACTGGACTATCTGTGGCTGGCACCGTTTGCCTTGCAGCCTGCCATCATCAAGGCCATACGCAATGAAGCCAGCATCGCCCGCGAGGGCCGTCCAGCCCGCATTATTGCGAAAATGAATGCGCTGCTGGATGAATCGGTCATACGTGCGCTGTATGCTGCATCGGCTGATGGGGTCAAAATCGACCTGATCATACGCGGTGCCTGCGCCTTGCGCCCCGGTGTGCCTGGCCTATCAGAAAATATCAGGGTACGCTCGATTATTGGCCGCTTCCTCGAGCATAGCCGTATTTATTACTTCCGTAACGACCTGGCGCATGATGTCTATCTGGCCAGTGCTGACTGGATGAACCGCAATCTGTTCCGCCGTATCGAAGTGGCCTTCCCTGTCCTGGAAAAATCGTTGAAGAAACGGGTCATTGCAGAAGGCCTGGAACCTTACCTGAAAGACAATGTCAACGCCTGGGTGCTGGATTCTGATGGCCGTTATGAGCGCAAGAAGGCCCGCGCCAAGCAAGTTCGTTTTTGCGCACAACAATATTTAATGCAAAGCCTGGGTTCATTATCTGAGACGGACGATTAGTCATGGATTTAATTCAATGGATTTAATTCTCTGGCGTCATGCCGAAGCCGAACCGGCAACTGCCGAAATCACTGACGAATTCAGGAAACTGACAGGCAAAGGTCTCAAGCAGGCTGGCAAGATTGCCTACTGGCTTGACAGCACCTTGCCGGAGACTTGCAAGATCCTGGTCAGCCCGACTATCCGCACCCGGGATACGGCAGAATCATTGATCGCCTGCGGCAGAAAATACAAGGTTGTACCTGAACTGGGCCCGCTGGCAACGGTGGCCGATATCTTGACTGTGACCAACTGGCCCAATGGTCGCGAACCTGTGTTGATCATCGGTCACCAGCCTTACCTGGGCCAGGTGGCAGCAGAGCTGTTGGGCCACCCTTTGCAGGAATATAGTGTGCGCAAAGGAAATGTCTGGTGGATCACGCAAAAGCAGCGCGAAAATGAAATCATGCAAACCTATCTGAAGGCCATCATGTCGCCCGATCTGGTCGTGAAATAAGGCCAGTCGCATCTATCGCCATTTGCAAATAATTGCGTCGCCAGCAACAAATTGAACTAGCTGTTAGTATGGCTGCCCGACTCAGGCAACCCTTCTCCCGCCGATGAAACCTACGCATATATTAGCAGCCCTGCTTACCGTCATCATCTGGGGCATCAATTTTGTTGTCATCAAAATAGGTTTGCAGGGTTTGCCGCCGGTCTTGTTCACTGCGTTGCGATTTGTCTTTGCTGCAGTGCCACTGATCTTTTTTATTCCGCGCCCCCAGACAGCCTGGAAATGGATAGCTGCCTATGGCATGTTCCAGTTCGCCTTCCAGTTCACCTTGCTGTTTTGCGGTATCAAACTGGGTTTTCCGGCTGGCCTGGCATCGCTGGTCATACAGTTGCAAGCGTTCTTTACCATGGGTCTGGCCGTACTGGTGCTGGGTGAAAAGCCGCAAGTCATGCAAATTGTCGGGGCACTGATCGCCTTTTCAGGAATGGCACTGGTTGGCATGCACATTGAAGCCCAGGCCACCATGATAGGTTTCCTGATGGTGGTGACTGGTGGTATTTGCTGGAGTATCGCCAATATTGTGACCAAGAAAATTGGCGTGGTTAATCCATTGGCGATGGTGATCTGGGGATCGGCGATTGCCAGCCCGCCGCTGCTGATCGCATCATGGATCATGGAAGGCCCAGCAGCCTGGCAGCTCGCT
The DNA here is from genome assembly GCF_049339485.1 of Undibacterium sp. TJN19. NCBI lineage: Bacteria > Pseudomonadati > Pseudomonadota > Betaproteobacteria > Burkholderiales > Oxalobacteraceae > Undibacterium > Undibacterium sp. TJN19. Next base: position 130,153 of record NZ_JBMPPL010000008.1, on the reverse strand, counting down.
TATGCGCAATTAAACTGGACTTCGATAGGCGCTATTGCCTTTCAGTCCTACCCGAATACCTTGCTTGGTTTTGGTATCTGGTCATGGCTGATGCGTAAATATCCGGCAGCAACCGTTGCCCCATTTACCCTGCTGGTACCAGTGGCGGGCATGTTGAGTGCCGCCATCATTTTGCACGAACCCCTGCTGTGGTGGAAAATTACCGCTGGCATGCTGGTGCTCGGCGGGCTGCTGTGTAACCAGTTTGGACAGAGATTCTGGACCTGGTTAAAACCAGTCCCCCTCAAGCCTTGACCCATCTCATCCGGTTTTACACCACGCTTTGCAGCGAAGCCTGAACCAGTTCAGGTTCTTCCAGATGTAATTCTGCTTCTTCCAGGTGGTTTAAACCGGCAAGTGGCTCAGGGTGAATGATGTCATGCCAGGTCACCAGTTTGAGCACACCCTGCGCATCTTCTACCAGGGCAGACAGGCTTTCCACCCAGTCACCGTCATTGCAATACAAAATGCCATTGATGTCGCGGATTTCAGGCTTATGGATATGACCGCAGATAATACCGTCAACACCTTTGCGCCTGGCTTCTTCTGCCAGCGCGTCTTCAAACTGGGTGATATAGCTGACTGCATTTTTCACCTTCAATTTAAGGTATTGTGATAGCGACCAGTAAGGCAAGCCAGCCCTGGCCCGCCATTTATTAAATATCTGATTGAACTTCAAAATCACCGTATACAAACTGTCACCCACATAGGCCAGCCACTTGGCACAGGCGATGACACCATCGAAACGATCACCATGCAGCACCAGCATGCGCTTGCCGGCAGCCGTGGTATGCACCAGTTCATCACGGATCTTGATACCGCCAAAATCGAGGTCAATAAACTGGCGTATTGATTCATCATGATTGCCAGGTACGAAAATGACGTTCGTGCCCTTCTTGGCTTTTTTCAATACCGTCTGCACCACGTTATTGTGCGTCTGATCCCAGTACCAGCGACGTTTCAGTTGCCAGCCATCAATAATGTCACCCACGAGGTACAGGGTTTCAGAATCAGTGGCCCTTAAAAATTCCAGCAACTTGGCAGCCTGGCAGCCGCTCGTTCCCAAATGCAAATCCGAAATCCAGATTGTGCGGAAACGTTGGGTTTCTTTTTTACCGGATTTAAACAATTTGCTATTGAGGAACTGATCGGCTGGTTTCATGATTATTGCTCTCCTGTTCCGTAATGACGCGCATAACGATTATCAAGATTTGCCAGAGGCAACATGACGAACAAATCTGCACTGTGAAAATCAGGGTCCCAGGCCGGATCACCACATACCCAGGCACCGGCGCGCAGGTAACCTTTCAGCAAGGGTGGAATGCGTGCTTCCACCGTGCTGCTATCGATTTCATCGAGAGGGAAAGGCAGATGTGGCGTTACCCTGTATTCCAGCGGTGAAAAATCACCTGCGGACAAACCGCGATAGATCGCAGCTGCATTCTGGCCGCCATCTGTGAGGCTGATACTGGCGCAACCAATCAGGTGAGAACAACGCTCACGGCGCATGAAGGCTGCCAGGCCAGCCCACAGCAGCATGATAACGGCGCCGCTACGGTAATCAGGATGTATGCAGGCACGACCGGCCTCGGCAAGGCTGTGACGGATATTGTGCAGACGGGACAGGTCAAATTCTGTTTCAGAGTAATAACGCCCGAGGTGACGCGCTGCATTGGGGCCCAGGATGCGGTATGTACCGACGACCTTCAGGCTTTTGGTATCGCGTACGATAAGGTGATCGCAATGATCGTCAAACTCGTCCTTGTCCAGCCCATCGGGGTTGGATAAGGCGGACAAACCCATAGTCTCGATAAAGACCTTGTAACGCAGGCGCTGTACTTCCTTGACTTCTTTTGCTGTTGTTGCCAGGCTCAGCGTGAGCTTGGAAAAACTTGGATTAGCATCCGCGGGTATGGTGAGTAATCGCATTCATCGTCCTTGTCAGTTATTCGTTGATTCGACGAACGAAGGATAAAGAAGGATTACTTCAGCAAGATGACAGGCAGATGTCGGTTTTATGACAGATCAAAAAAACAACAATCCCCGGGCAGCACAAGTCTGGCGGGGATTTCCATGCAATACAAAGGCTGAAGGGATTTATTTCTCTTTCTTAGGGCGGCCAGCTTTCAGCGGCGCCAGTTCAGCGATCATTTTTTTCAGGCTGGGGACATCGGTTTTGCCCAGTAAAGCCACACCTATGCGCAGCAACTGGCTTTTTTTAACTTCTATACCCGCTTTCAGACAGGCTTTCTTTACAGCACCCAGCGCAGCATATTCGATTTCCGGCATGGTGAAGCTGTCACGTACCAGTTTTGCTTTCTTCACTTTTTCAACTGGTTCAATAATAATTTTTGTCGTCGAAATAGCCAGTTTGGTATCGACAGGTTTGGTAACTGGCTTCGCTGCAGCCTTGCCGGCAGGCTTGGCCACTGCTTTCGCCCGCACTGCGGTCTTGATTGCTGGAGCAGCCTTAGCTGCTGGCGCCACCTTGGCGACCACTGCTTTTTTAACTGCGGCGACCGGCTTCTTCACTGCCACTGCTTTTTTGACGGTACTTGCTACTACGGGACTTACTTTTTTGTTTGTTGCGCTAGCCATATCAACCTCCAGGAGAATAAACACGTAAACAATATAAACAATTTATTGTCGATCTGCAAGGAAGAAGCATAGCCAGCAGAAATGACATACGCATTACCAAGCGAGCAAAAGCAAGGAATAGTCGCAGGAAATTGTCTGCGGCATGGCATTTTCTTGTGACCGGACGAACATCCAAAGGTAAATGCCGTGGACTACAGGCTTGAACCTGCATCACGTGCCCGCCCTATCAGGTAGGCGGCGATCGTCATCAACAACACAAACATGGTGGTAGCACTCAAGGCCAGACGAAAGAGAAAACTCTGCATCGCAAAAAAACCATTGGCAGTAAAGGACAGACGATAGACGAAGGGCGTCACCGTAACCAAGGACGACATCGCTGTGCTGACAAACAATAGATAACGCCAGCCATCATTTTCACGGCGCTCGACGACTACCACGTGGGGCAAGGTCTTTAACCATTTCAAATACGAGACAGCAAGAGCGAGAATGCCCAAAAGCGTACTCAGATGTTGCAACAAGCTGTACACAGGAACACCTGTTTCACGACAATATGCATATTCCGTGCGGAGTCTGAATATGTGCGATCAATTGCGGTCTAATATGTTTGCTTATGGGTTTGACAGTGATCCTGTCTTGCAGTTCCAGCGCATTGAGCAAACGCAAAACTCTGCCCGCATCAGCGTGGAGCAATTCCAGTTTTACCAAGCTCAGCCCCATATCCGGCATCTTGCTGGCGGGATGCTGATCGGTATGCCATTCGATCAACGCAGGTGCGAGGCCTTCCATGGGCAAGGAACCGTCTTCGGGAATGGTGATCAGCCAGTGATTGCTGCCACGGCTCATGGGTTCAATGTTACCCAGGTCTTCCTTGGCAGCGTGTAGCGCAGCATGGATATCGGTGCTGCGTACCACCCAGTTTGACAGGCGTGGTGGCGAATCCGCATCCAGTCTGTCGAGCTCAAACCAGCGTGGCCGGTCTGGATTGGGTGCCAGCGGGTTGGGCGCAATAATTTCCAGAAACAAGGCTTCACCCAGCCGCAACAGCATATTGTGCGTAGCCATGCGCGGGTGTTCGCCGCCTGGCAGGGGTGCCACACCTAATATTTGATGCACATAAGCGGCACCTGAGACAAGCGTGGGTGCCGTCACCGTAATGTGGTCAATAACGCAGCGAGAGGAAACAGTATTCATTTGACAGAAATATTTTCGACATATTGTTTGAAGTCTCGCTTAGTCTACTTCCAGATTAACTTTCCTGTGTCAGCTTTTTTGCGATTGAAGCTTTATATCAGGCAAGGCACTTTTCCAGTTCGCGGGCGTACATTGTTCCCATTTCACATTGGGTACATAAAACAGGGCCGCCTGCTTGCGCGACAAAAACTGGAAAGAAGGCTGCTGGATGACTTTGACGATACCATCACCGACAAAGTATTCGACAGAGAATTTGGGATAGGCCATGACCAGGCCACCAACGACAAAGGATACGTCTTCAGGCTTGACGATTTCTGCTACTTTTTCTTCATTAATGCCGGTAGTGACATCCATCAGGCGACGCCTGGTTTTTTCAAACAATTCACGCTCGGCAAAGCTCTCGCGGGCGGTATTGAGTTTGCGGATGATACCGAGGGGATTAGTACCAATATCAACCAGTGACCCCACCTGTGCCAAAGCAGGATTATTGACGACTTCAACAATACTGCGCATGGTTGATTTGCCAGAAAACTGCAAATTGATACTGCTGGTTGCCTGGCTGTTGGCCAGCAAGCTCTGTGTCCAGGCCGTGGCATCTTTGGCCCAATGGTATTGCGTGGCGCTGGCATAGCCACGGCAACTGTAAAATGCCAGGGCATCCTGTTTTGAGACTGTGCCAAACAATTTATTGTCCACAAAGACCAGACCACCGGTATCACCGTCAGTCATCGCAACGTAGGCAACGTTGCGGCCCTGTGCGTCCACCATCTCGAATCGCTCCATTGCTGATTCAGCAGGAACCGAACTGATGATGAGGTGTGCATCTGAACTTTGATCTACCACCAGCCCCTTGATCGGAGCCGGAGTTTTGGTTTGTTCTGGTGTAATGGCAAAAACCAGAGGGCTACATGACAACAGCAAAAGTGCGGATGAAACTGAACTTAAATGACGACGCATAATAAGAAAAATAATTTATAAAGTAGCAATTTTAACTTATCTTGCGACTTAAACTAACTTCCCTAATGATTGTTACATCTTATACTTTCGCTGATTATCGATAGAAATGCGAGTGCAGAAAATCAATCCAGAGGCGCAGTGCGGTAACGGTTGACCTCAGCCGAAGTGACAACGTCAGCCTGATTGCCCCAGGCATTACGAATATAGCTCAACACCAGTGCGACCTCACTGTCCGACAAGGTCTGGCCAAATGGCGGCATGCTGTAAGGCCGTGGGTTGCCTTTTGTAACAGGTGCAAAACCGCCAGACAGAATCAGCCGTACCGGATTTGCGATGATATGAGCCTGCAACGACTGGTTTGCCTTCAGGGCTGGATAAATTGACTTCAGACCTTCGCCGCCGCTCCCATGACAATCCATGCAATGGGTTTTATATAAGGCCCCGCCTTGCCGCATGATGGCTTCCATGGCGTCCTTACATGGCGGCGGTGCTGCCATTGCTTTATCGAGCATATCTGCATCAACTGCCTTTGCAGGCGGTATCGCTTGCAGGTAGGTGACCATCGCTGTCAGGTCCGCATCAGACACATGCTGCAAACTGAGCGCCACGACCTCGGCCATGGGGCCGGATACGGCAGTGTGATCGGTGACACCGGTCTTCAGCAACGCAAACAATTGCGGCGCCTGCCATTGCGTCAGATTCATTTCCTTGCTGTGCGTCAGGGAAGGTGCATACCAACTGGTTAAAGCGAGTTCACCGCCAGACAAATCTGTGGTGCCGCCGTTTGCACCAAGCGCATTGCGGCTGCTATGACAGGCACTGCAATGACCAAGGCCGTTGACCAGATAGGCGCCACGATTCCAGTCTGCACTCTGTTTGCTATCGTCCTGATAAACGCCAGGTCGAAAATATAATGCGCGCCAGAATGTCAGCAGTGCACGTTTGTCGTAAGGAGAGCGAAGCTCATGCGCCTGATTGCTGCGTACAACCTGGGGGATGGATTTGAGATAGGCAAACATGGCATCAGAATCTGCCCGCGTCACCCGCGTGTAATTGGTATAGGGAAAAGCTGGATACAACAGACGGCCGCCCCGCCCCTTGCCATTGTGCAGCGCCTGCCAAAAATCGTCGGCAGTCCATTCACCAATCCCGGTTTTCTGGTCGGGTGTGATATTCGGAGAAATAAAATTGCCAAATTCTGTCTGCAAGACACGGCCGCCTGCAAATGCAGCTTCACCCCGTGCAGTATGACAACCCATGCAATTACCCGCCCGAACCAGATATTCCCCCTTGAGAACCTGCTCAGATGGGGACAACACCGTTTTTGAGGATGCAGATTGACTGTTGTCGTCAATCACGTAATAGCCATATGCAGCTACCACGGAAACAATGGCGATCACGCCCAGCAATAAAGACAATAATATTTTTTTCATGTTCATATCTGATTCAGCGAGGCACGCTGCCACAGGATAAAGGCAGGTGCAGGTCACCGTTGACGCTGCCCGCAATGGCATTATTACCGGTCGGCACATTTTGTATGGCCAGCCATGCTGCTAGCGAAGCGATATCTTGAGGCGTCAATTTTTTCGCTACCTGCTGCATGCAATCCGGTGCATGAGCACGACGGCTACCAGTTTGCCAGGCACCCAGTTGAGCGACCAGATAATCGCGTGGCACACCCAGCAAACCAGGAATAAATGGGGCAATTCCCGTCATTTTTTCTCCGTGACAGGCAACACAGGCAGGCAGGTTACGGGATTTGTCACCCTGCATCACTAAAGTTCGCCCATGCTCCAGGTCTTGCGCGCTCGCTTCAGTTGCCTGGGGAGCACCATATGGTGGATGTTGAAGAGCGAAATATTCCGCGATTTCTTTCAGGTATGCATCCGACATATGGCCGACCATGTAGCGCATGGCTGGATAACTGCGCTTGCCATCACGAAAATTCACTAACTGGTTATACAGATAACCAGCTGGCTTGCCAGCGATCCTCGGATAAAACCCGTCAGTAGCTGCCCTGCCCTCAGCGCCATGGCAGGTGGTACATGCTTTGAGGCGTTGCGCCAGATTATCAGGAATACTTTGCGCAAGGCTCGCCGCAGGCGAAATCACTGCCATCAAGGCCATTACGTACATACACGAAAGGATTTTCTGCAAGTTAAAAGAAAGACAGCGAACAAGGGTGCTCATCATTAGGCCAACAAAGGAGATGCTTAAGGCCCGTAGCTTAACAGTTTGTCCAAAATCCTTCCGGTACAAGAGTTTGATGTAAATCAAATATCCCTAAAATAAAACCTGACACATCAAAAAAATATCGCTGTCAATCGATGCAGATCAAAACATCAAATTCTGTAACGATAATTTGCTTTGTTAGCAATACCCGCCAGTGAATGGACAAAATAGCCTAGCGATGCGAAAACTTTCTGCATGCCAAAGTGAAGTCTTGCTTGTCAAGAAGCGCGAAGCCGAGGATAATTCTGCCCTTTCGTCTCTAAAGAGACTCAGATTCAGCAAGATGCTTCAAGCCCGCTTTTACCAGCGGGCTTTTTCATCCGCGCCGTGCCTGCCGTAGATCTGTCTTTGATGATCGTCAGCAGCTTTTCGCCCTTGCTATTGCCAAACACCATTGACAAGCATTTGTTGTCGTACTCGAATTTGTTACATGAAAAACAGCTTAACTGACTCAAACACTTCTCCCGCAACAAAAACAGGCTCTACGCTCACTTTAGGTAAAAAACCATCCCTGCAATTAAACCGTCCGGCGCTGACCATTTCGCGCACAACGACGGTGCAGGTGGTCGTGCCTGTCAGCGATTCTGTAGAAGAAGCGCCAACACTGGTGGCAACACCCGTTACCGTCATCACCAAACGTCGCTCACGCTTGCAACTGGTGGCGTCGGAAGACGGCAATGCTGATGCCGATGATACGGCTACTGAAGATAGTGCAGCACTAGCGGTTGATACGCATGAAACAGCTGCATTGGCCGTAGCAAGCGCTGAAAACGATATGCCGGCGCCAGAAAAAACTGGCGTCGATGAGATGGCAGCGCCTGGTGCCAGCGTCAATGATGCGGCGGGAAATGATATAGCGAAAAAAGAAGCTATTGCCGCAGAAAACGAAGTCACCAAGCCGCGTGTCGTAGTCATACGCAAGACCGCACCCAAGCTGGCGAAGAAGCTTTTACTGGCAGACCAGGCAACACCTGCGCCGGTCATGGTGAAGCGTGAAGCGCGCATAGGCTCGGGCAAACTGGCACCGCCAGCACCGGTGGTCACACTTAAACCAGTAGCATCGTCCGCTGGCGTATTGACAGCAAACCTGGCCACCAGCATGCCTGCATTGGCGGCAACAGCAGCTCCATTTGGCATCAAGGACATAGACACATCCGCTTATGTATTGCCAGCGATGAAAGAGCCGGCGAAGCGTGGTCGCAAGTCTTCTGAATTTCATTTTGAAAATGATGAAATTCAGGCATTGAATGCCGCAGAATCTGCCGAGATCAAGCGTGCAGCCCGTGCCAAGGCCAAAAAATCTGGCCCGGCCATCACGGCCAATACCGAAGAACAACTAGAGCAATACCGCCGTCAGTTGACCAAGTTGATCAACCTGGGTAAAGACCGCAGTTATCTGACCCATGCCGAAATCAATGACCATCTGCCGGATGATGTAGCTGACGCCGAAATGATACAGGGCGTGATCAGTACATTGAACGATATGGGTATCGCGGTCTATGACAGTGCGCCTGATGCTGCCATGATGCTGCTGACTGACAATGTCGCTACCAACGTCAGCGAAGACGAGGCTGAAGCCGCTGCCGCTGCCGCGCTGGCAACCGTGGATTCTGACTTTGGCCGCACCACCGACCCGGTACGCATGTATATGCGCGAGATGGGTGGTGTCGAGTTATTGACACGCTCTGGCGAAATTGAAATTGCCAAGCGCATAGAAGATGGCTTGAAAGACATGGTTCAAGCCATTTCTGCCTGCCCCGGCACGATACAGGAAATACTGGTCATTGCCGACAAGATAGCCAAGGATGAAATCCGTGTGGATGACATTATCGACGGCATGCTTGATCCCGATGCGGCAGACGCGCCCGCAGTAGAACTTGCCGATGCTGACGACCTCGATGACCTGGATGACGACGACGATGCCGTGGCTGAAAACGCCAGCGGCATCAGTGATGAACAGTTACAACAACTGAAGGCCACGGTTTTACAAAAATTTGCCGTCGTTGCCATGCGCTTTGAACAAATGCAGGTCGCCCGCGCCACGGATGGTTATCAGTCCCCCGCTTACCAGCAGGCACAGATGGCCATTACGCGTGAACTGCAAGGCATGCGCTTCAGTGTCAAGACAGCAGAAAAACTGTGTGACACACTACGCAAGCAAATGAAAGCGCTGCGTCAGACTGAAAAACAGATGCTGGAATTGCTGGTTAATAAGTGCGGCATGCCGCGCCCATATTTTGTTGAACATTTCCGCAAAAATGCCACCAAACCTGAATGGATTAACCAGGAAGCCAGTGGCACCTACCCTTATTGCGCACTGGTGGGCAGGCATATTCATGCTGCGCGTGAATTGCAGCAAAAACTGATAGACCTGGAACAAAATGTAGCGTTGCCGCTCAATGATCTGCGCGAAATCAACAAGCAAATGGTGGCAGGAGAAAAACGTTCCAGCGAAGCCAAGGCCGCCATGACAGAAGCCAATTTGCGCCTGGTCATTTCCATCGCCAAAAAATATGTGAATCGTGGCCTGCAATTCCTGGACCTGATCCAGGAAGGTAATATCGGTTTGCTGAAAGCAGTCGATAAGTTTGAATACCGTCGTGGCTACAAATTTTCTACCTATGCAACCTGGTGGATCAGGCAGGCGATTGCACGCGCGATTGCCGATCAGGCGCGCACTATCCGCGTGCCGGTACACATGATAGAAACCATCAACAAGATGAACCGCGTGCGCCGCCAGTTGCTGCAATCAACCGGGCTGGAACCAGAGCCAGCAGCTATCGCTGAAAAAATGGGTTTACCAGAAAACAAGGTACGCGAGATTTTGAAAATCGCCAAAGAGCCGGTTTCGCTGGACGTGCCTATCGGTGACGATGGCGATTCACAACTCGGTGATTTCATTGAAGACAGCATGACCCTGTCACCTATGGCTGCCGCCATGCAGGCATCGGTACAGGAAAAACTGAAAGAAGCACTGGATTCACTGAGCCCGCGCGAAGCCAAAGTCTTGCGCATGCGCTTCGGCCTGGAAACCAGTACCGAGTTCACACTGGAAGAAGTGGGCAAACAGTTTGAAGTGACACGTGAGCGCATACGCCAGATTGAATCCAAGGCCATGAAAAAACTGCGCCACCCGGCACGCGCGGATCACTTGAAGAGCCTGATGGAAAACAATTAAATTTCTTTGTCACGCGCTACGGCCAGCCACTAAAAAAGCACTGCTTCCCTTTAAAAGATGCAGTGCTTTTTATTTATGTGTGCGCTGGCATTTACCTGCTTGAGGGTTTCACGACAACAGGAAAGAGAGTGCAAACTGTACCTGCTCCAGCCTCTTCTGCATACTCCCTTCTACCAGCAGAAACGGAATTTCACGCTCATCCAATATCTGCAAGACCTCTTCATGTATCTTGTCACGCACGGCGGCTGATTCGCGCTGCAAACCGTCGGCAGTCCACGGAAAATCTGGGGCAGTGACTATCGTAAAATCATATTGATGACTCTGTTCCAGTGCGTCCAGTTCAGCATCCGGGCCGGGGAAGTAATGACGGCTGTATATGGCCGTCATCAGCGGGCCAGTATCACAAAATAACCACTCGCTGGCCTGCTTTTCAAGTTCCGCCTCACGTTGCACTTGGGTACGGGCGATCACTATCTGTTCTTCCTGCCTCGGTACGCGCTGATGCTGCTCAACAAATTCGCGCAAATATTCCGGCACCCATACAGTCTTGTAATGGGCGGCCAATGCCTCGGCCAGGGCAGATTTACCTGATGATTCAGCACCAAGTATAACGATGCGGTTTATTGTGGACATGCTTTACTCCAGGTGCGCAGGCCCATGATGGCCATCACGACAAAAATTCCATATAACAATGCTGTCAGCATCAGGCCCTTATAGACATACAGGGCAACGTACAGAATATCGACCAGTATCCATACATGCCAGTTCTCAATCTTTTTACGGCTCAGCAAAACCTGGCCCAGCAAACTGCCTGCAGTTAAAAAACCGTCTGCGTAAGGGACATCCGTATCGGTATACGCCTTTAAAAACCAGGCAAGCAGGCCAAATGCCAGCAGGCAGGCAGCCAGGGCAATCAGCCTGCCTTTGGATGTGAGCCTAGATACCGGCAAGGCATCTTGCCCACCATGACCGCGCAACCAGACCCACCATCCCCATATCGACACGACAATAAAGACAAACTGTAAACCCATGTCGCCATACAGTCTGGCGTCAAAAAAAACTGCTGCATACAAGCCTGAGGCAAGTATCGAAAACAGCCAGGCCCAATGCAACTGTCGTATATTCAAGGCCACGGTAATCACAGACAGCACGAAGGAAATCAGCTCAAGCAAAGTGGTGCTGTAAGTAAACAGGGGAATAGGATCATTCATCAGGCATCAGGCTTTAATCAGGTTGATATTGCTCAAGTGCCCGCATTATCAACGAAAGCAGCTTTTGTGTCATATCCTGATTAGAATAAGCCTTTGATACAAGCTTTTGATACAAGCACTAAGCAACTGCCAACAAGCCGTACGTTTCAGGAAAATATGAGACAAATATATGCTGTCACTTTGGCTAAAATGTTGTAATGATAAGACTTATTGCCAAAAGCCATATTTCGATTGTGAGTTAGGGTGCTTATCCGCTATATTTCTGAAAACACTTTAAAGCTTGTCTATGAAAAAACAGTCTGGATTTTCACTTTTGGAAGTAGTGGTGGTGGTGGCCGTGCTCGCCATCCTCGCGGCTCTGGCAATTCCCTCATATCTTTACAAGATTGTCAGGGAACAGATTGAGGCGGCAATACCACTGGCAGAGATCGCTAAAAAACCGGTAGCGGCAGCATGGCTGGTCGATCAGAAATTTCCGGCTGATAACCTGGCTGCAGGTTTGCCAACCGCCGACAAGATAGTCAGCAACCTCGTCAGCTCAGTCGCCATCAAGGATGGGGCGATCAATATTACCTTTGGCAATAATGCGCATTCTGCATTGAGAGGCAAAATACTGACCTTGCGTCCTGCTGTGGTTGAAGATGCGGCCATCGTCCCAGTGGCCTGGGTTTGTGCATCTGCACCAGTGCCTGCAAAAATGACCGTCAAGGGAATGGATATGACCACGATACCTACTGCCAATCTACCCTTGTCTTGTCGTACGATAGCAAAAAACTGATTCTTCTTTTCTTCATCTCAGTCCTGCAAACTTCTTCTGAGGCAGGTCAGACCTGCCCCAGATTCAGGCTTTGGTTTCAGAACTTATGTTCAAACATGACGCGGGCAGTCACTGTGGTTGGTGTCGTGGTGGTTTGCACTAAAGAACCATTGCTGTCTGCATAGGTACTGGCACCGATATTATCCTGATGCAAGGCATTGCCTATCGATACCCGCAGATTGGTTTTGGGATCAAACTTCCACAAGGCGTACAAATCCAGCACGCGCTTGGGTGTTGAATAAGTGCTTTGAACAGCAGAGATACGGATAGGCCCACCATCCTGGAAGCTGGCATTGCCACCTATGGTCAACGGCAACTTGTCGAGTTTGTAATCTACCCCCAGATTGGCACTAATAGGTGTTTGCGAATCGAGGCGGTTATTAGGGCCAGGTACGGTACTGAGGTCAGACCAGTTGAATGACACGTTGGCACGGAAATCAATTGCCGGTGCGCCGCTCATCATCGCACGCAGAGGCAATTTGGCTTCTAGCTCTATACCACGCGTCGTTGCCTGCCCATCATTGACCGGCATGCTAACCCAGATACCATTAATATTCGACAACTGGGTACGGGTGATATCGTCAATCTTGCGCATGAAAACACTGGCGCTGAGCATGCCGCCACCTGGCAGGTAGTGCTCATATGCAGCATCGAGGCCCCAGGCCAGTTCAGGCTTCAGATTCGGATTACCGATGCTGTCCGGGCTGGTGGCGCTATTATTGTTAGAGATATAACGACGTGGAATCAGGCGGCTGGTATCTGGTGCCTTGTAAGTACGGGTAATGCCGAACCGCACCTGGTCATTTTTACTGTCAGGCAGTTTATACAGGGTTTGCAGTATGGGGCTCCAGACGCTGGACTTGTTATGCACTTCGCTATAAGTATTGCCACGGCTGCTGGTATCAAGCCCTTCCCAGCGCAAGCCAGCATAGACGGACAATTGCTTGCTGACATTCCATTCATCTTGCGCAAACACGGCCAGACGTGTCACATCAGCATCAAAGGTTTCATTCAGATTGATGGGGTGCAATAAGCTGATTGCGGTATTGACTACATCATTTTGTACACGGGTTTCACTGCGCTTGCTGTAGGCACCATCCCAGCCAAAAACGAAGGAATGGTCTTGCACAAAGGGCGCGCTGTATTTGCCACTCATGGTCAGACCTTTATCGGTCGCTCCGGAGGTGGTTTTACGGTCAAGTATCTGGCCACTGTTGATATCAAAGCCCAATAATTCCACATCGGAATTACGCTTGTTGTAGTTCACACCCAGCTTCATATCCAGTTTGGCGCTGTCTTCCAGCTTGTGTATCCAGTTCAGGTTGGTACGGAACATTGTAAAGTCCGACTGGATCTCCTGTGAATCGCTGACATAGGTTGGCAGGATACCCAAGGTGGTATTCGATGATTCGCGGTTATGCCCGGTAAAGCGATTGGCATTGACGAAGCTTTGGGTAGTTAAAGTATCGCCGTTTTCAAAATTCCAGTTAACCCTGGGTGAAAAACCCAGGCTGTTGAACGTGCCCCAGCCCAGAGTATCGGTACGGCGTATCAGATTTGTTTTACCATTGGCGTCAGTGCCAATTTCATCATAATAGGATGGACGCTCATACTGCCCATGAGTGACGTTGCCGGACAGAGAATAAGACATGCGCCCAGCCTTGTCTGATACCTGGTAATTGAGGTTTTCACCAAACTTGCCGCCATCTTCAAACAAGCCTATTTTCAATTCTTTCTGTGCAGTCTGTACAGATTTTTTCAAGACAATGTTAATCGCACCGGCAATCGACTGGGTACTTAAGTCAGCTGTAGCAGCGCGTATGACTTCAATACGCTCTATCAGGTCAGGCGACAAAGAGTCCAGCGAAAAGCCCGGTGGGCTGGGTTCACCATTCAATAATATCTGGGTATAACCGGCACCCAGGCCGCGCATGCGTATATCGCCACCACGCCCTTGCACTCCACCGATGGTGACTCCCGGCAAACGTTTCAATACTTCGCTGATGGTGGTATCACCATAACGCACGATATCTTCTTGCGTTACAACAATCTTGGTCGCGGTATCCTGGCGGCGCTCATCATAATTGCGCGCCCCCTGCACTTCCACCTTTTGTATTTTTGGATCAACCGCAACTTTGCTTTCAGGCTTGGCTGCCTTTGCATCTGTTTTTTCGGCAGATTCGTTCTTGGGTGGCGTCGTTTGTGCGCTGGCAGACTGGCTGAAGGCGGCCATGATGGCCAAAGACAAAATTGTCGGTCGTAAGGAAGCGTGCATATAAATATTATTTTTGCAATGGTTGTAGGGAACGAGGCTTTGACCATACCACATGAAGCAAAGTTCCGCGTCGCAACAATACCTTACATGCGCTTGCCTGTTGGCAAATCGTCTTCGCAACACCATTGTTTTTTGAAAACAAAAGGAAACAAAGGCTTACATTTTTGCTGTCAACGATAAATTTCGCCACGCATTATAGGAGTACAGACTTAACAGGAGGTTGTCATGCGAATTAAATTTATTGCCGTTCTTACACTAATAGCTGCTGCAAGTGGCTTATCTGGCTGCGTTGTCGTGCCAGCCCACGGCTATGGCTATGGCTATGGCTACGGTTATGGCTCTTCAGTGGTGGTAAGCCCTCCTCCTGTCGTCATTGGTGGCGGAGCTTACTGGGGCGGTGGTGGCGGACACTGGCGTCGTTGGTAATACAGATACTTTATAAATACCGTTTTGATTATTATTTGCCTGCGTGTTTTATCAGATCCGTAAAACACTTATTCAAATAGGGGAGCGATAGCAATTGGCGGGTTTTGCGTCAGTACCTGGCCTTTTTCTGTCGCTTCATCAAAGCGGATAGTCATTGTTTTATAGGCTTTCCCAGTTTCACTGGAAAAAGCACTACCCTCTTGTGCTGTCAATGCACTTAAGTGCATACCGGCATTTCTGAATTTGATTCCTGTATCAAGGATATTTCTGGGATAAGAAAACTTCACTCCCACACACTTCTTGTTCGTCACCGTGGCATCACTGATTGTCTTCAAATAAGCCAAGGCTTGCTCGCATGCGCTACGTAAATCTGCCGTTTCATAGACACCATCAGCCCGGGGAATGATCGATAACCTTGCCTGAAAACTCAGTTGTTCTGCGAAACGATTAACAGTCAATTCTGCGTTTTCATCATAGGCAGACTTCAGCAAGGGAAAATGCGTTCTGCCCAAGGTATCCAATGGCAAATTCAGTCGCATACTTTTACTGACCAGTGTCAGTTGCAAATCGTCTGGCAGGGCTGCACCACTGCGGCTACTGACCTGAAAATGATTTTGAATCAGGTTCTTGGGCTTGCCATATTTTTCAAACTGTATCATCAGCTTGTAAGCGTTGCGATAACTGATCCATTCCGTATCCAATTTTTTACCTGACTCCTGCACAGGGAGTTTCTGGGTCGATTCTGCGCCTGTTACCTGCGCATACGCGACCCCCGATGCAAACAGCATCGTGGCAATCAATGAGGAATACTTAATGAGCATGCTTTTTTCTAAACGGATTAAAATCGATACGCGAAACCTGAATAGACAGTCACATAATTTCGCTTGCCCAGCCACAGGCTATTTTTGTCACTGTCAAACTGGTGCGCTGCTGTCACGTGTGACGTCAACATCCAGCTCGAACTGAATTCCCAATTCCAGTTCACGCCGACATAGGCATTTCTTACGTCTGCATTTGTTGCTGCCAGATTTTCCTTGATTCTGGGAGCATCAAAACCGGGCATCATTCCATTACTGCTACCACTGACTGCGCCAGATGTAATGAACATATCCGGGTCAAAGCGGGCACCTGACTGATCGTAATAACGCTTGCTCCAGACCAGGCCTGTCGAAAATGCCAGACCATGATGATTTGCCAGTTTATGGTAACTGCGCGCTTCCACATTCAGGTAACCGGTCTTTCTACCGGCTCCGGTACCGAGCAATAATTTGGAACTCAGGCGCAGGTTTTGAACAGGGAAATAATTTAAAAATCCCCCCACCTGAAAACTGGCATCCACATCACCATAGCCAGCCAGCTTGCGGGCGGCAGATGCATTGCAGCCACGCTGATATTCAAGCAAGGGACCAAACTCAATATCACTCCCCTTGTTCAGATGCCAGCCCAAACTGGTATTGCGCAAGAAGACCCCATTACTCCATTGAATTTGCACATTTGGCATCAGGCGTGTTTTTTGTTCACCCCCATATTCACAACTGGGTTCGGAAATAAGGCCGGCACCAACATACATATCAGTACTACCATCCGGCAGCATGCTGGCAGCAGGCGTCTGGGCAAACGCCATATTTGCGGTAGTAAAAAGAAGTGCGAGAGAAATGGATTTCATGCTGAATAAATATGATCGTTTGATTACCCAGCCTATTGTAAACACAGTAATGAAAATCTGGTCTTTATTGGCGTCAGGGATGCTGAAAAATCGCATCATAGACAGTTCACCTGATTTCCACAATGCCTGGATATGAAGATCTACGGTGTCTTCGCATTTCCCGAAATAACATCCACATACAGGCGTACATAATTGGTCGCCATCATTTCAGCCGTAAACAAGGTTTGATAACGTTGTTGTGCAAACTTGCCCATTCGCGCTGCCAGTTTTGGCTTATGCCACAATTCCATCATCGCCGCCCGCAAGGCAAATGCATTATCTGGCGGCACGACAAGACCGGTTTCATCTGCAATATTGATATACGTCGTACCAGTACCAATTTCACTTGAAATCATGGGTTTGGCAAACATCGCGCCTTCCAGCAGTGAAATACCGAAAGCCTCAGAACGCAAGTGCGAGGGAAATACCAGGCTATAACTAAGACTTAACAAGGCTATCTTGTCTTCTTCCGGCAAGGCTCCCAGGAAATGCACGTTGGTCAAATTCAAATCCCTGGCTTGCTGCTTCAGGGCGTCTTCTTCAGGGCCGTTACCAACGATGACGACAGGTATCTCTGTATCGGCAACCGCTTCCAGCAAAATATGCAAGCCCTTGTAATAACGCAGCATGCCAACAAACAGGAAGAAACGGCCAGCAAAGCGTTGCCGCCACTTTTCTACTATTGTGGGTGAAGCTTCCGGATAAATATCCTTGTCCAGACCATACGTGATAACTTCCGTTTTCTCGCGATAGCGATGCAGGATAGGACTGCTGGATAAATAATTGGGGGAAGTCGCCACGATCCTGTCGACATCATTCAAAAACCAGTGCCTTAAAGGCTGATACACTTTTTCCAGAAATTTCTGCCGCACTATATCTGAATGATAGGTCACGATACTGGGTTTCCTTATTCTGCCGATTAGATGCATCAGGTCCATGAAAGGCCAGGGGAAATGATAGTGAATGATGTCTGCACTATTCGCCAGTTCGGTAAAACGCGAGAGTGCCTGCCACGAAAATCCGGTTGAAGCGATTTCAAAATTTTGTCTTACCCTGTGAACCTGATGCCCTTCCATTTCCAGTTCCAGATTGTCACGACTGCGTGTCAGTGTCAGCACTTCATTATTGACACCCAAACGTGTCGTGCCTACGGCCAACTGTCGGATTACCTGTTCCACTCCGCCAAAGGTATCGGGATGATAAGTACGGTAAAAATGCAAGACCTTCATAGGACATCCCGGTTAATTTTTGACTTATCCATACAGCCTTGAACAAAGGCGATGATTGCCGTTGTAGCTGTGCCATTGCATTCAATAAGAGGTGCGTAAAGTATTCCTGCGCAAATCTGCTTCCACCATCATCTGACATAATTCTTCCAGACCGGTTTTTGCTTCCCAACCCAATACTGTTTTCGCTTTTGCTGGATCGCCTATCAATAATTCGACTTCGGCCGGGCGATAAAATTTAGAATTCACTTTCACCAGGGTTTTGCCGGTCTTTGCGCATATACCGATTTCATCTTCCCCCTGGCCACGCCAATGCAATTGCACGTCGACAGCCCAAAACGCCATTTGCACGAAATCACGCACGGTTTCCATACGATTGGTGGCCAGAATAAAACTGTCTGGCGTATCTGCCTGCAACATGCGCCACATGCCCTCGACATATTCTCTCGCATAGCCCCAGTCTCGCTTGGCATCCATATTGCCAAGTTCAAGATAGTCGAGTTGCCCGAGGCGTATTTTTGCGACGCCATCGGTAATCTTGCGGGTGACAAATTCACACCCACGCAAAGGGGATTCATGGTTAAACAAAATCCCGCTGCTGGCAAAGATGTCATACGATTCCCGATAATTGATCGTCATCCAATGCGCATATAATTTGGCGACGCCATAGGGGCTACGTGGATAAAACGGCGTGCTTTCCACTTGCGGAATGGCTTGCACCTTGCCAAACATTTCTGAAGTTGACGCCTGATAAAAGCGTATCTTCTTGTTCACGATGCGTATGGCTTCCAGCAGATTCAAGGCGCCCACACCAGTAATTGCTGTTGTCGTGGCAGGCTGCTCAAACGAAACGCCAACAAAACTTTGCGCGGCCAGGTTATAGACTTCTGTCACACCCGTGTTTTGCAAGATACGAATACTGGCGCTCAGGTCAGTTAAATCATATTCAAGCAAATGCAAATTGGGATGGCTGGCTATACCCAGTTCTTCTATGCGCCAGCAATTGACTGAACTGGTACGGCGATAAGTGCCAAACACGGTATAGCCCTTTTTCAATAACAACTCGGCCAGATAAGCGCCGTCTTGCCCGGTAATGCCTGTAATTAAAGCTCTGCTACTCATCCATCTCTCTCTTATTTCACTTGTACGGTCCCAAAAAAGCGAACTGCGATGGATAAGGATGATAGGCAAGGCATGTCGACAAGTCTTCCTCGACTTGTCTGGCAAATGTCATGAATTTGTAAGGGATGGGAGAAAGTACTCAGGCAGAGGCCAGGGCGATACCGGCAGGCAAGCGAATGATGAATCTGGCACCACCTGACGGCGCCTCTTGCACGCTGATCTGGCCCCCGTGCACCTGTACCGCCTTTTGAGCAATCGCCAGACCCAGGCCAAAACCGCCCGTTGCACGGTCACGACTGCGGTCAAGCCTGTAGAAGGCTGCAAAAATATGCTCACGCTCTTCTACAGGGATACCCGGGCCATCATCATCAACCAGGATTTCCACATCTCCGTTTGTGCTCTTTCTGGCCGACAAGTCAATTTGCTGGCTGGTATATTTGGCTGCGTTTCTTAATAAATTACTGATCGCCCGCGTCAGCAGGCGCGGGTCACCACGCATACGACCAAGCTCATCAGAAAAATCCTGGCTCACCTGAAATCCGGACAACATATGCACAAGTCCATCCAGGCTGCTCTGAACACAGCTGGCAATAGAAAATTCCGTGAAATGAGATGATTGTTGCTGATCCAGTTTGCTGAGGCTCAACAATTCGTTGACCAGGGAATTGAGTTCTGCCAGATCCGCTTCCATAGATGTCAGCCTGGCTTCCAGTTGCGGATTTTGAGCAGCACCACGCAATAGTTCCAGCCCAAATTCCAGCCTGGCTATGGGTGTACGCAATTCATGCGAGACTGAATGCAGCAGATTTTTCTGCGCTTCCAGCAAGCTCTCTATGCGAGTGGCCATCTGGTTCATGCGTTGCGCTAATGGGTAAATACTCTCGCTTTTGCGGGTTTGCGCCCTAACCTGCAAATGCCCTTCCCCAAATTCATCAGCAACTTTCTCCAGCGCCTGCAAACCACGCCAATGCGAACTCGACCAGATGGCAATCGGTATCAACAGGCAGATGGCAACGATGATGTAGCGTAGCACTTCTGTCTTTAAAACAGGTGCTACATCAATAGGCAGGTCGAGAGCATGAATCACTTCATCTGCGCTACCGATATAGCGTTCGCCTTTCAAATCGACCCGGCGATAAAAAGATCTGCTATCGACATCAATGACAACCTCGCCACGCATGAGTCTGGCTTTTTTATCTGCGGCCAGTGTAGTCAGTGCTGTGCTTAAGGGGATCAATTCCAGCCTGGCATGAGTGATTTCCCTGATCTTGTTCAGCCGCGGCAGCCATTCATCAGTACCAGCCTGGTCGACATACTGGCTCAACAGAAAAATCTGACCTGATGCCTGCTGCTGCGCAACTTCTTCCAGCGGATTGCCAAAGAAAAAGGTAATGGCCGCATAAATGGCAACGGTGGCGACCGTCACAGCCAGCATCACCAGGGCAAAGAATCGTAAAAACAGGCGATTCATTTTTTAATCCCAGGCAGACGGGCTAAACAGATACCCTTCTCCCCAGACAGTTTTAATCTTGTCGGCATGCGGGTCATCAAATTTGCGCCGCAAGCGGGAAATTTTATTGTCTATGCTACGATCCAGCCCATCAAATTCTATGCCACGCATTTCTATCAAAATATCATTGCGCGACAATACCTTGCCGGCAGCCTGGGCCAGCACCAGCAATAATTTATATTCCGCACTGTTCAGAAGCACAGTCTCGTTGCGCCAGAATACCGTGCGGTCGCTGCGGCACAAGCGGAAAGCGCCAAAAACCAGGTCATCATTTTCATCAACAGCAGGCACTTCTTTTACACGTCTCACCAGGGCACGCAAGCGCGCAAGCAATACTCTGGGCTGCACCGGTTTATTGACATAATCGTCGGCCCCTTGCTCCAGGCCGGACACTTCATCATATGCGTCTTCACGGGCGGTCAAAATCAGAATTGGTACGGCATTGATGGCCCGTATCTGGCGGCATACCACCATGCCGTCAAGGCCTGGCAACATCAGATCAAGTACCACGATATCTGGCAAAGTTTGCTGGAAATGTGCCAACGCGATATCGCCACGACTGACAATATCAACGGTAAATTCATATTCGCCAAGATACTCGGCCACCAGACTGGCGAGCTTGGCATCATCTTCAACCAGCATTACACGAAACATATCCTCTCCTTTGACCGCATTGTAGTTGAGGCAGTCAAGAAATTGCGAAAAATGCCAGGCAAAACGAAGAGCACTTACAATTTTTAGACAATTTCAATGGCGTCACTAATACAAATTTAAGACAAATATCTGACACTTTGAGACTGACTTGCAGCGATGAGATCGTTATTCTCTCTCGCAGTTCATGTTTTCAATAAAAGGTTATGCAATGAAATTCAGTATTCGTGCGGTCTCCGCCCTTACTACCGCTATTCTGCTCAGTGCCTGTGGTGGTGGCAGCAGCAATTATGTGCCAGCGCCACTGCCTGTACAACTAAGTATAGATTTCAACACAGAACCTGTTGGCTGGATATCAGGTACATCGGATTTTTCCACCTCAACCAAACCCGTGGATATGCTGACTGAATATCGTGTCCTGCCCTTACCGTTTTCTGGCAAGGCTTTATATACGTTTGGGACCAACAAGAGCGACGACCTGTTCATCTATATCAAAAAGAAATACACCGGCTTTGCGCCCAATACACAGTACGCGCTGCGCTTCCAAACCACCATAGTAAGCAATGTCGCGAGTGGCTGTTTTGGTGTAGGTGGCTCGCCTGGTGACAGCGTCTGGGTATTTGCCGGTGCGTCTGCGACTGAACCTCTGACGGTGCAAAAGGGAGAAGAGTTCACCATGAACATCGATCGCGGCGGGCAATCTGGCTCTGGTAAATTTGCTCAGGTGCTGGGTACGATAGGTAATGCCAGCACAGATTGCGGGCAGGCGCCGTATATGGAAAAGAAATTGACCAACCAGGCAGATTTGAATGTGACGACGGATGCCAACGGTAGCTTGTGGCTCTTGTTTGGCATGGATTCTGGCTTCGAGGCGGCAAGCCATATATATTACAAAAATATAGTCGTCAATGCAGAACCGGTCGCCGGCAAATAAATAGCGCATACATGCCCTGATCCAGCAGGAACAGTCCAGGCTTATTACTGCCTGACTATGCCTTATCGCTAGATTCTTAAATGAAGCGTGTCATGTAACTGTACGTCGGCTCGCGAGCCAAGTAAAATCATTGTTTCCAAGGATTACTGAAAATGATTTACCGATGTCAGCACAATTGCCCCCTGTATCGAACACCACAGATCTACATTCTGAAACTGAGCTGAAACTGGCTGGCGAATTGAGCACCCAGCCGGAAACGCTGCGCCAGTTATCCAGATCGGCGTCAGGCAAGGTACGTGCTGCCGTGGCAATGCATGCTCATACGCCGGATGACATTTTACAAACCCTGATGAATGACCAGAACCCAGAAGTCATTTTCAATTTGAGAAAACGAGGCTGTAAATTAAAACCCGTTTATCTGAAACCGCAGGAAATTATTGGCAACAAACTGCGCCTGCGCAATGCGGGTATTAATGATGCACGATTTATTATCAGTCTGCGCACCGACGCAACGAAGGCGAGATTTCTTTCTGCAACTTCACCTGATGTGGAACAGCAAGTACGCTGGCTGGAAAAATATGCACTTGATACAAATCAAATTTATTTCATCATACAAAATGCAGAACGGGAAAATATAGGCACTGTGCGCTTGTATGACCAGCAAGCGAACTCATTTTGCTGGGGTTCGTGGATCATACAAGCAGGTGCAGCCAATAGCAGTTCTATAGAATCGGCATTGCTGGTCTATCACTTTGCGTTGGCACTGGGGTTTGAACAGGCACATTTTGATGTGCGCAAGGGTAATGAATCTGTCTGGAAATTTCATGAGCGCTTTGGTGCACAAAAAATCCGTGAGACAGCAGAAGATTTTCATTACACCCTCAATGCTGACGCCATCCGTAAATCGCTGGAAAAATACGCGAAATTCTTACCCGATGGCATACAGGTCCTGTTCTGAACAAACACCCGCAGGCCATCGTGGGCGCTGTCAGCCATCCTGATTAATTCTGGCGATCAGCGTCGCCAGCACTTGCTCGGCTCTGTCATTTTCTACCTGGCAGGTACCTGCATTTTCATGTCCACCACCACCGAATTCAAGCATCAATGGTCCAATGTTCGTATTCGAAGTGCGGTTCAAAATCGACTTACCGGTGGCAAATACCGTGTTTTGATTCTTTAAACCCCACAAGACATGGATGGAAATATTCGTTTCCGGAAACAAGGCATAAATCAAAAACCGATTTCCTGCGAAAATCGTCTCTTCATGTCGCAGATCCAATACCACCAGATTTTGGTGCACGCTTGCGCACCGCCGTATTTGCTCCTTACACTTTTCTTCATGCTCAAAATACAGATCAACACGTTCCTTGACGTCTGGGTTCTGCATGATTTCAGCAATGCTTTGTGTCTTGCACAAAGCGATCAATTCCATCATCAGATTGTAATTCGAGATTCTGAAATCCCGGAACCTCCCCAGGCCAGTACGGGCATCCATCAGAAAATTCAATAAATCCCAGCGTTCAGGATGCAAAACCTCCTGGCGATTGAACTGCGCTGAATCCCCTTTATCGACGGCGGCCATCATCTCATTCCAGGATGCGGGGAAAGCTTTCAAACCACCGTAGTAGTTATACACCACGCGCGCGGCAGAAGGTGCGTCAGGCTCGATAACATGCTTGCCAGCATCCACGTCCGTATTGCGCAAGGCTTCTGACAGATGATGATCAAACGCCATATGTATGCCTGCGACATAAGGCAAATTGGTGCTGATATCATTTTCACTCACCACAATCTTGCCGTCCTGCATGTCTTTAGGGTGAACGAAAAGGATGTCTTCGATCATATCCAGATGCTGAAGCAGCACTGCACATACCAGTCCGTCAAAGTCACTGCGTGTTATGAGGCGAAATTTTTTGGAATTTGCAGACATGAATACTCCCCCAGTAGTGGTTTATTCGAGATGTGGAGCCAGGACAGATGCCAAACCCTTGCTCATACGGTAAATGTAATCATTTTTACAAACGCCGTCTATGTCCAATTTGAAAAATGAAAACTGAATCATTGGCGTGAATCATATACCTCAACCGGGTTTTAGTTCAGCCACAAAAAAAATGCCGCAAAAAGCGGCATTTTTACAAACCATATCAGACAGTGAAATTCTGCCAACTTACAGCAAAAAATAAACAAGCCTCACGATTACTTCCATACATTTTCATCTGCTGAGAATGAACTGTCATTGTTCTTATCCCAGCGTTTTGCACCTGTAGAGTCAATTTCCAACATGCCATTTCCAACCTGGTTTCCTGTGGGCGTTGCACGCAACGTGAACGTCTGAGCAGTAGCAGCCTGTATGGCAATAGTATAGTAAGCAGTACCAGTTCTGGGCGAATTCGCAAATGGCAAAGTCGGATTGCTACCGCCTGGCGTATAGGTTAATGCAGGTGTATGAATGCCCTCCATAAACCTAGCCAGCTCCATCAGGTCAGCTTGTGCAGTAGAACGTCGGCTCGCTTTGACATTACTTTGATAACTGGTCAAAGCAACACCAGAAACTATGCCAATAACGACAACAGCAACCATTATCTCAACCAGAGTGAAACCTGCATTTTTTTTCATAAATAAGCCTCTTATTTTCCACTTGGCTGCTGCATTACCCAAATGCTCTTAGCAGTAAGTATTTGTCCCGGTTTTTTCTCTGCGTCAATTTTGACGCGCGTACCCTTTTGTATATTGGAGGCCGGAACAGTTTTATTACCGGATTGAATCACCGTTGTTGGCGTGATCGCATAAGTTGTCTGATCTACCGTAATTGTCTTCCTAGATGTATCAACACTCTGCACATAAGAAGAAGATACGTTGCCAGTATTTTGCTTTAGCAGATCAATGTCCGCTTGTGTCGTGCTTGCAAAGGCCGATGCAACGCAGATAGTAGCCAAACCACCTATTATTAAAGATTGTCGTTTCATACCAGCCTCCTGATTATTGCTGAATTTGACGCCACATGACGCGTTTTTGGGTGATTGCCGCTTTTTCAGTTTGATTACCAATACTGCCGTCAGACTGGCTAGTTAGTTTTTTCTCTTTCGCCGAAACAACGCCGCCGCCGCCGCCGCTGGTATTACCGCCGGTATTGCCGGTATTACCATATGATACACCCTGCTTGTTGATCACCCTTGGAGTCGACGGTATTGAAGCGGTTTGAACACCAGCGGTAGCCATATCAGAGGATGAAAACTCTGTTGTCGATGTTGTCGGGAATATAGGGTCAGAAATCATATTCCCGGTGACAGAATCCAATTCCATAATCCAGCCGCTCCCACCAGCCGCGCAAGGATCTGTACTTGGGATCAGGGTAGAAAATACGATATTACTATCATTCAACAACGGGTCGGTCACTTGACGTTCACCACTGGTTGGTAAGTCAGTATACCAACCCTTTTTGGCACCCGTCGTGTACATCGTCGCCGCAATCGCATTCGAAGTGCTGGTGCGGAAAGTACCAGAAACAGTGGTTGATGTACTAGTGCTAATAGTTTGACCTTGCAAGACGCTACGTCCACTGACCGTCGCACCATTGTCCCAGATACCATAAAAACTTTGCTGTGAAGTATCTGTCAAGTCGGGGACGCCCAGATATTGACCCGTACCGAAATACACCATATACCCAGATACTGGATTTCTACCTACAGTAATTTTCCCAGTTATCGGCTGCAATTTATTGGTCGAATCTTTTGCAATAAACAGCGGCAAAGGTGCAAGAACTGTACCAAACGACGGCCCCCAAGCTGCTGGCAAAGTGCTGGTCACATCAAATTTCCAGACGTTCCCTTGCAAATCGCCTGCGTAAATATAATCTACAACAGAATCACCATTAACGTCCACAGGTGTAACACTGCCTATGCCGTTTGGTGTCGAAGCTGAACCTGTATTGGTATACAGTTTTTTGATCAAGGCACCAGTCTGGATATCAACAATATAGATGGCAGCATTACCAGTTGCGCTGGCTTTGCCGTCAGCAATCGTATTATTATAGCCATTACCAAATATGGCTGCCCATTTGCCATTGGCCATCTTGACTATCATAGGTTGTGTATAGCTATAGCCGAGATCATATTCGATGCCGTCATCGGCATCATTAAACTCCCACAAGACAGTGCTTGCAGCATTGGCTTCGCTAAAATTAGAGGGGTCAGTGACATCGAGTGCAAAAATACCTTGACCACCACCGCGTAGGCTTCCAACCAACACAGAGTGCCATGCACCGCCGTAGAATACATCTCCGACATTCGGAGAACCATCTACAAAAAATCGGTGCGCATAGCTAGGATCAGTCAATTTTGATAGATTGGAATAGACCTGCGTTGGTACGTATGCAATCTTTTCAGAGCCATCTAGAGCACTGAAGCCATGAAGCATACCATCATTAGCGCCTACATAAACCATGGGCGTGCGTCCCGCCTTGTTTTGCGCAAATGTGACATATTTAGCTGATTCCAGACTATTGGGATAAGTAAAAGGTGGCTTCCCCACGTAGACAGAGTTCGAGTCAACAATATCACCCAATACGCTACGAGTACGGGCTCGGAATAATGGGCTGGCGCCCTCGTTTGTTCTGTCTCCGCGAATATACTGCAAGCGCAATTGTCCTTGCGCATCGGCTGTACCAGATGCGTTTTTATTTAACGCTGTAACCTGACTTAAATTGATCTCTGTCGAAGTTGGCGCAGCCGGGTTAGAAGGCCAGCGAAATGCAACACCACGCCCTGTAGCATTGGTGGTAGTCAAATTATTAGTAAGAATGATACGCCCGGAATTCCAGTTTTGTCCGTTTAAGACCTGTCCAGCATCCCAACTCAACGCTCCTATCCCACCTGTTGAAGTGACTGGATAAGACAACAATTGACCTGACCAGTCTATGCTACTGAATTTACCCTGGAAAAGTGCAGAGCCACTATTGATTTGCGTAGAATTCAAAGACACAGCAGATGCCGAGCCAACCTGCGCAGTGATATTGTTGGCAATCGCCTGGATCGCATTTGAGAATGCAGTAGGATCCGACGCCAAAAAAGCGCTGCCAGTACCGCCAGCCCCAGCCATAGAATTTAGTCCAGACACGGCAGTAGGATTTTGTACCGTATCACCCAAGCCAACCACATAAGTTTTTATGTCAGGATTAGCGATAGTTGGCGGTGGCGTTGTATTACGCAATGCCGCAATCGCTGCCACGGTATCATTCAAAGGTTTGTTTGCCGCCCGATCAGCAGCAGTATACTGTGCGCCAGTGTTAGTCGCTGTCGCCATCCCATCGGTCACCAGCATTACAAAGTTTTTCTGGCATGCATATTGTACCGGCGACGAGCCACCAGTAAAGTAAGTCTTTACAGACTGCAAAGTGCCTGGCAACGGTGTAAAGGTGGAATTATTCTTGATTTCAGAACTACCGGTGTTACTTGTTTCGGTAGCCAGATAAGACATCAGGTTATTGTAATGTGCGGTGCTATCAGCAATAACTGCTTCGTTTAATTTACCCTTGCCAGAGTTTGTACCACCATAACCCCAAGCGCG
Organism: Undibacterium sp. TJN19; assembly: GCF_049339485.1. NCBI lineage: Bacteria > Pseudomonadati > Pseudomonadota > Betaproteobacteria > Burkholderiales > Oxalobacteraceae > Undibacterium > Undibacterium sp. TJN19. Next base: position 102,516 of record NZ_JBMPPL010000008.1, on the reverse strand, counting down.
GGGAATATAAACCTGGCGAGTGATAGGAGGGTTTGAAGGCACATAGCCGGCATCAGTTTCACTAAATGTTTGCGCGCCTGCACCTAATGGGTTACCTGTAAAATCGCCAAGATTCCAGGAAGTCGTCACATTATGTTTGCCGCGAAAATAATAACTCTTACCCGCGCCATTATTAATTCCCCAGATCACCGAACAATAATTCAGCCCACCCACATTTACAACATTACATTCATTCGAACCAGCATTCGGTGATGAGGTATAGAGTACGTCATTGATTGAAGCATCGTCGCCGGACGAATCATAAGTGATGTAACTGGCTCCGGCAAACGGCTGGGGATTGGTGATACAGGGTTTTCCGCCCGAAGTTTTGAGTGGCGACCCAGAACAGCCATCGGTAAATGTCATACCTGCATCACTACCAAGAAAGTAGGCATAAGTCACATAAAAGTTACTGCTGGTGACGTCGAAAGACATCAAACCCCATTTAAAGGCAGTGCGATAATTGGTGATGGTATCGCGCATGACCGAACGCGCTATGTTCGACCTGGTCGTTGCGTCATCACCGGCAATCAGCTTACCTGCCATGGTGCCGTCCATCGACTCAGAATTATCCAGTACTACCAGCACATTGGGCAACACGGCATTCGTGACAAACAAAGGTGTCTGCGATAACACTATCGGCGACGCGCCCACTACAGGTGAATTCAGCAGTGCCATAACGCCGGCCAGAATTGCCGGTGAACGTAATTTTACTAATAGGTTGTTACTTGGCTTATTCATGATTGCTCCATCATTTCAGATAAACGGACTGCAAAAGAACTTGTGCAGATGGGGTGGATCCCCAGGCCTTTACCGTAATCCGATAAGTAGCTTGCTTGGGACCAGGTAGCCCCCCCACATCTAGGGCACCATTGTCTATATTTTGCGCAGTTAATTCGATAATGTATCTCGGTTGCTGGCTGACATCACCTGCGGTCTGAGAATAAGGCAGCGTCCGGCTTGCGTTGTTCCAGACGTCCATGGTCGCATCACTCCAAACCGGTGTCGAAGTTGCAGAAGGCAGACACAAGCCGCCCGTACAATCAGCTGCAAAATTCGATGTAGGTGTCAAGTAGGTATCGACATAAAGCTCGGCATCACGCAATGCAGATTCTGCCGTTTGAAACGCCACGTCTTGATCGCGGTAATTACCTGCGCCTTTTTCTTGTAAAATATTCATTTGCATAGCACTGATACCTATCATTGCTAGCAAGCCCACCAGCACGAGTACGACTGCCAGTGAAATACCTCTTTGATTTGCCAGGCTATTAGCACGCGCATAAGACACATTGTCTCTAGTTTTAAAAAGTTTAATTTGATGCATCACAAAACTCTATTTCGCAAGTTAATAGTTGTGGTAAAAGAGTTGCGCAACCTCTTGTCGGTTGCCGTCACCGACGCTGAATTGAAAATGTAAGTCTGGTTAATAGTACTGACATTGTCACTGGGTGAGCGCACAAGAACATTAATCCTGACGCTAACTACCTTGGTCATATCTATGCCGGTATCATTTGCGGCCAGATAATAATTGGGAGAATAATCGCGTTTGGTATTGTCCACTCCAACAGTAGGATCCATACCATATACAATTTTAAGTCTTTCCACATTCTGTACCAACTCTTCAGGTGCGTTCGTACCAACTATGCGCCATAACGACGGACCGGTATTGAACTGACTAGGAGCGACATAAAACGTCGTGGTAACTAATTTGTAGACATCCGCTCCACTTGGATAATTTTTAAACAGGGCAGTATCCACATTGCCCGGCGTACCACTAGTAGTATGTGCCAAAGTACCTGAGGCATCGGGGGTACCAGACACCTGGAAAATGGTTGTCGAGCTACAATCTGAAATCGCCAGCACATCACCAGCGGCAAAACCATTTTGAGTATTAACCGTAACAGCATCTGTTACTGTTGTCATAAATGGTGCTACCACTGTAGCAGGATCGCCCGTAGCACCACGCACAGTAATAATATCGCTGGTTTTATCTGCATTGCTTGGAATAGGCAGATCTGTAGGGATTGTAGGCGACCAATCTGAAGTTATTCCTGTGTAACCTACCAATTGCGCACTCAGCGGGTCAGTCCCAAAAGTGTACGCATAGGACGCTGCTGGATTAACCTTGTTCACGAAAGACTTAGATTTCACCACCGTCCAATCTGACCGGCAACCAAAATCGCTAGTCGTCCGCACGGTTCTACCCAGAATTCCAAGGGCTGTACGTCCCGCCTCCTGAATACTTGTCTGTTCTTGCTGAACAGAAAAACCCTTAGAACTAAAAGCAAAAATTGACGCTGCCACCATGGAAATAACCAACCCCAAAGTCAAAGCTATCATTAATTCAATGATAGTCAACCCTTGTTGGTAATGTTTGGAAAAAAAGTTATTTTTCATGGCTGAAAATTAATCACAAAGAATTGAGTTGCAGTGCCGTTACCATGGGTATCATCCCATTGAAGTTTTACGCTGTAGGATGAACCAGTGTTGGAACAAGCAGTGGCATAGGTCTTAGATTGTGGATTAGCGGTATTGTCTAGACAAACCATGCCAACACCACCGGGTAGCAATTGAGAATTGGCAGTATTCCATTCAAACATATCATGTTTTGCCATATCTTCTGCAGTGCAAGGTGTAGCGGCAGTAGTACAACCAGGATCAGAAGGAATGCCAGAGGTAGCAGCATATGTAGGAAGCGCGCCACGATTTGAACGCATGCGATCCACCATGTCAGAAACTTGTGCTATCGCAATGGATCTGAGTTTAGAGCTGGCATTGAGGCGCATACCCGCAATTTGCAAACCAGCATTTGCCAACGCAGCCATCGACAGTATCAAGATCGCGACTAGAACTTCCAGCATGGACACACCGGCCATTTGTTTAAGCGACGCCATTTTATTTTTTTTCATACCAAGACCTTAAGGGCACGCGGCAGTGCGGTTAGCATTGATAAGGCCACTCAAAAGTACGGAATAAGCCGTCCCCGAATTACCACCCAAGCTGCTATCACAAATCTTTACTACGCCTGCTATTCCAACCTCGCCAAGCGAATTAAATTGAATAATCCCGCCAGTCTTGAAATTTGTCACACTAATTACGGTCGTCCCTGTGACAGGTCCCCTAACTTGTAAGACCTGATCCTTGCCAGATGTCACTATACCGTCTCCATTATCATCGTAAAAAATAATGCGCCCCGAATTCCACGAACCACCAGTACAAGTGGCGCCATCTGAACTTGCGCATACACTGACTCTGCGGGTTTTATTTTCAGTACTACTTTTTTTGGCCATACCTTTTGCATAAGCCAAGTCAGAGGAAAATGAGGTAGCTTCTGAGGTAACCCTTGCGCGTTGCATGGAGCGCTGGAAGCTAGGATAAGCGATGGCAGTCAATATGGACATAATGACCAAAGTAACCATTAGCTCTACCAAAGAGAACCCGGCAAGCTTACTTACACGTTTTGCGCGATTATTCATGAAATTACTTATTTGCCAAATGTGAACGATATGGAGATTCTAGCCATTAATCTGACTATAAGACAGAAAATATAAATTGGCGAAGGGAAACTGTTGATCGGCCGTTTTTGCCCGATGAACGGCTTGTAAATAAGCTTATGTCACCACAATTGATACGGTTGGAAATTATCTTTTTATTATTGCAACATTTTAATATTATCTAAAATGCAATCAAATTATCCGGTCACCCATCAAAACCACCGGCAAGCATCTGCGCATCAAGTCTCTGCCCACATGCGTAAAAGGTTATGGTACTGCCCTGTCAGCCCAAGCACTTCCTGGCTGTCGCCTAACTGGCTGCGCAGGCTGGTAATGGTTTGATCCATTTCAAACAGCATGGTGCGGCGTGCATCGTCACGTATCATGCTTTGCGTCCAAAAAAAGGAACAGACACGCTCGCCGCGGGTGACTGGCAAGACCTGATGCAAGCTGCTGGACGGATACAAAATCAAGTCTCCGGCAGGCAATTTGACCTCATGCGTACCGTAGGTATCAACCACTTCCAACTCGCCACCGTCATATTCATCAGGCTCACAGAGAAAAAGCGTCGACGACACGTCAGTGCGCAGACTATAGGTGGCATCTGACACCGGCCGCACAGAGCCATCCACATGCAAGCCGTAGTGCTCGCCACCCGCATAAGAATTAAACAGTGGTGGCACGATACGCAAAGGCAGGACAGCGGCAAAGAACAAGGGGCTGCGCTTCAGGGCTGCCAGCACAATACTTCCCAATTCCTGCGACAGGGGCGAATGCTCAGGCAATTGCCGGTTGCGTTTAACTCTTGCGCCCTGCTCGCCTACGGTTTGTTTTCCATCTATCCAGTCACTAGCATCAAGTCTGCGACGCATTTCAATAACTTGTTCACGACTAAGTACGCCAGGTATATGTAACATCATGATTTGCTTACTCCAACAAAAAGCCCCTCTGAAACAGAGGGGCTGATTAAACCATTCGTCTGAATGACTAAAATATTACATCAGAACTTGATGTTCGCCGTCAGACTGGCCGCTCTTGGTGCGCCCGGTGTGTAACGATATCCACTCTTGTTGATGGCAGCAACATAGGTTTTATCGGCCAGGTTGCTGATATTCAATTGCAAATCAATATTTTTATTCACTGCATAACTGGCCATCGCATCGAATACCCAATAGGCTTCTGTCGAAGCGGGTGTGCCGATCGCGCTATCTGTACCACGCAACAGTGCATCGACAAAACGTGCACCACCACCCAGTTTCACGCCCATTGGCAATTGATAAGATGTCCAGGCAGTAAAGGTCTGTTTAGGCGCATAAGCCAGGTTATTCAAACCGTTGGCAGTCACCAGTGGACCGGCCTCTACGCTGGTATCCATTCTGGCATAACCGGCACTGACCAGCCAGTTACGGTTAATCGCACCTGTCAGACCTAGCTCTACGCCTTGGACACGCTTTTTACCAGTCTGGTAATACAACAGATCAGTCAGGTTTTGCACCACATCGTTGGAAACTTCAGTGCGATAAATCGCAGCTGTGAAAGACAGTTTTTGTTCCAGCAAATCCCACTTGGCACCAATTTCAGTATTTTTGGTTTCTTGCGGATCAAATTTCGGATTCGCCGCACTGTTTACTGCGGTGCTCAACGCAAAGTTGGAACCGCCCGGTGGTTGCTTGGATGTGGAATAAGAAGCATAAACACTGCTGTCTTTGGTAGGTTTATACAAAGCACCCAATTTGAAATTGACCAGATTGCCATTCAAATTCAGATTGGTTGGTACCAGCGTGCCGACCGGCAGCGTTGGATTGCTGGTCGCCGTTGACAGGCTCGCAGCAGAATAATCTGTCGTGTAACGGTCAACACGGACACCGGCATTGGCTTGCCATTCCGGGCTGAATTTGATGGTATCAAATACGTAGGCGCTGGCCGTCGTTGTTGAACCACGGGTAAAGACAGCATTCCGTACCGGGTTCAAGCCTGTGATGGTGTCACGTGGATTTGGATTGTAGAAATTCGCCGCGGGTAATATGCCCAGGCCATCATTACCCCAGGTGTTTTGTTTTTCAGATGTGAATTCCAGACCACCCAATAAGGTATGCTTCAAACCAGAAAAATCGAGATCCGCAATCAGATTGGTCTGATTGGTCAATATCTCATTTACCTGATCCTTCAGTGTACGCGTACCACGTGCCAACGTCCAGGTAGACAAATCAGTCGTCGATGGTGTCAGCAAATTAGCCGCAGAACCCATGAAGGAAGTCAGCAAATAATGCTCGCTGGTCTTGCCATAACGTGCCGTATTGACCAGTTTTACAGTATTGCTGAAATCATGCTCCAGTTTTGCCGTAAACATATCCGCAGTGACTTTATCAAAGTCAGTGGCAGAGCCGTAAAAATTCTTTGGATCGACCTTGGGTGCGGTTGCCAAAAATGGACGCTTCGGGTCAGGGCTGCTATAGCCTGGCAAGCCCAGGGTTGGCACACCACCATCAGGCACATTATCCTGACTGACATGCAGGAAATTCAGGTAAAAACGTGTCGGGCCCTTCAGGCCAAATGCAAAAGTTGGCGCGACACCCCAGCGCTTGTTGTTGACTTCATTACGGCTGATACTGCCACTATCCTGATCCATCACATTCAGACGGAAGGCAGAGCCCTGCTCTGCACTGATGACTTTATTGAAATCAGCAGTCACACGCTTTTGTTTGCCACTGCCAAAGGTCGCAGAACCAAAGGTCGCATCATCCATGCCTGGCTGTTTGCTGATCAGATTAACGGAACCTGTTGGTGCACCACGGCCGCCATCTGTACCTGCAGGGCCTTTCAAAACATCAATCTGCTCGATGTTGAACAGGTCTCGCGAGATAGAGCCCAGGTCGCGTACGCCATCCACATAAATGCTGCTGGATGCGTCAAAACCACGCATGTAAATAGCGTCGCCCGTATTGGTGCTGCCATTTTCACCCAAGAAAAATGCGCCCACGCCTGGCGTATTGCGCAAGGCATCACTCAAAGTCAGCGCACCTTGCTGATCAATCAGCTCGCGTTTGATGACAGTAATGGTTTGCGTTGTATCAACCAGAGGCTGAGTATATTTCGGTGAAGCAGCCTTGTCAGCCTTGAATTCATTTTCAGTCTTTGCAGTGACTTTGACTTCTGGCAAGCTGGGCTCTGCGGCCTGGGCAGCCATTGGCAGCAAGATTGCGGCAGCAGCGGCGGTTGCGGTCAGATTAAAGCAAGCATGCATATGCTTGCGACTCTTGATATGGGCCATGATATTTCCGGAGAAAAATAAAAGAAAAAATACCGCTGGCTCTTCAGGGGAGTGAATGGCTGGGATTTAAAGTAAAAATTTGATGGCGAATTGTAACAAACGTAAAGATATCTGTAAACAAGAATCATTCTTATTATCATTATTCCAAACGATGCTATCTCATTACAGAAAATAGACAGCATGCTTTTACCCAAGGATAAGCAAAGGTCAAGGCAGCACGTTCAGGAATGAAATGAATAAGATACGCCTGGACATGATCTATCCATTCAGCAAAGAATGGCGCATTTGACTCCCGCGTTTCCTTATATCAGCTTCGGTGTCGGCTGGTACACCATCGCTTCAGCACTATCTGCCTCTTCAAACTCCCCGGTGTTCTTAGCCTTTCAGAGGCATTTACAAGCACGACGCACACATCGCCGAGTCGCAGTTCGTGCGCCAACGAACAGATAGTATTTTATTATCAGCGCAATCTGCGCATCAACGAGTACTGAAAAAAGGAATCGCGATGCAAATCGGCATGATAGGTTTGGGCCGGATGGGATCCGGCCTGGTTCGTCGCCTGTTAAGAAACGGTCACGATTGTGTAATACACGACACGCAAGATCTGGCGATGGCAAATTTAAAGGCCGAAGGTGCCAATACCGCCAAGTCGCTGCAAGACATGGTGTTGCAAATGTCGCTACCGCGGGCAATCTGGCTGATGTTGCCAGCAGGCAGGGTTGACGAGGTTCTGGCGACCCTGGTTCCCCTGCTTACTATGGGTGACATTATTATTGATGGGGGCAATTCCTACTATCGTGACGATATACGGCGCAGCGCAGAGTTACATGCGAAGGGCCTGCATTATCTGGACGTAGGAACCAGTGGCGGAGTCGCCGGTCTGGAACGCGGTTATTGTCTGATGATAGGTGGCAAAGCCAATATTGTCGAACATATGCGTCCGATATTTTCTGCCCTTGCGCCCGGTGTCGCGACGGCTGCGCGCACGCCTGATCGCGTACTGCAGATGCTTGCCGTCAGTGACGCAGAACAGGGCTTCTTGCATTGCGGTGACCATGGCGCAGGTCATTTCGTCAAAATGATACATAACGGCATCGAATACGGAATGATGGCGGCATATTCAGAAGGCTTGAATATTTTACGTCACGCCAACATCGGCAAGCTTGAAGTTAAGCCTGAACACGATGCCGAAACCACGCCCTTGCGCAATCCAGAGTTCTATCAATACGACATGAATTTACCTGATATAGCTGAAGTCTGGCGGCGTGGCAGCGTGATTAATTCCTGGCTGCTTGACCTGACCGCGTCAGCTCTGCTGAAAGATCCTGATTTGAACGCTTATGGTGGACAAGTTTCGGATTCGGGCGAAGGTAGATGGACCTTGCTTGCTGGCATAGAAGAAGCCGTGCCGATGAACGTGTTAAGTGCCGCCCTGTTTGAACGCTTTGCTTCGCGTGGTCGCGGTGATTTTTCAAATCGCCTGTTGTCTGCGATGCGAAGTGAATTCGGTGGGCATCTTGAAAAACCGAGTGCGTCTGCACCAGAGTCGAAAAAATGACGCCTGCCGAAAACGAGCATGCACTTCCAGAAATGCCGGTAAGAAAAGACCTGGTATTTTTAATTGACGTTGACAATACCTTGCTCAACAACGATCAAATTTTAACCGATTTCGGTCAGCACCTAGCTAAGGAATTTGGTTCTGCCAGGGCCGCCCGGTATTGGGAAATCTTCGAACAATTACGCGTTGATCTGGGTTACGCCGACTACCTCGGCGCATTGCAACTCTATCGCAATGATCCTGCATTTTTAACCGACAGTCAGCCCGGCAATACGCATGGCGCGAGCAACCAGGCTTTACTCAAAATGTCGAGTTTTCTGGTTGATTATCTTTTCGCACAACGTTTATACCCCTCTGCACTGGAATTGATAGCGCAGCTTGATACGATAGGCAGCACGGTCATTGTCTCTGACGGAGATGTTGTCTTTCAACCTCGAAAAATCTTGCGTTCAGGCCTATGGGATGCCGTGGGCGGTAAGGTGCTGATCTATATCCATAAAGAGAAAATGCTGGATGCCATATTGCAGCAATACCCAGGACAGCACTATGTCATGATCGACGATAAATTGCGCGTGCTGACGGCAATGAAAAAGATCATGCAAAATCGACTGACAACAGTGTTCGTCCGCCAGGGGCACTTTGCATTGGATAAAGACACGCTGGCCATGTATCCGCCAGCAGACATCAGCGTTGATTGCCTGGCAGATCTGATGGATTACAAATACAACGCGTTCGTCAGTTTTGACAGCCCGACAACCGTCACTTCATGACCTTTCAGTGCTTAAGAAGCCAATTGGAAAAATATGAATTCTCATACCAGCACATTGCATGATCTGGGTCAGCGTCTGTGGCTCGATAATATCAATCGTCAACTACTCACCAGCGGTACCTTGCAACGCTACATCCAGGAATACGCCATCACTGGCCTGACTTCAAACCCGACCATTTTCGAGCATGCAATCAGCGCTGGCGGCATCTATGACGATGCTATCGGGCGACTGGCTGCGGCCGGTTTATCTGGGGAAGAACTGTTCTTTGCGCTGGCGCTTGAAGACCTGACACAGGCTGCTGATTTGTTCAGACCTGTCCATGATGCCAGCAATGGCGTTGATGGCTGGGTTTCACTTGAAGTGTCGCCACTGCTGGCACACGACGCCGTCAATACAGTCAGGGCAGCGACGCATTTGCATACACAGGCAAAATTGCCAAACCTGTTTATAAAAATCCCGGGGACCGCCGCAGGTATTGAAGCGATTGAAGAAGCAATATTCAATGGCATTCCAGTCAATGTGACCTTACTGTTTTCAGCGGCACAGTATCTGGCGGCAGCCAACGCGTATTTGCGCGGCATGGAGAGACGCCAACTGGCCGGCCTGCACTTGCACGTTCCTTCAGTCGCATCGGTCTTTGTCAGCCGCTGGGATGTGGCCGTGAAGGAGGAAATTTCACCGCAATACCAAAACCGTCTTGGCATAGCAATTGCCATGCAATGCTATCAGGCACATTGCGAACTTCTACAGTCACAGCGCTGGCATCAACTTGCCGTAGCAGGTGTACCACCGCAACGACTGCTGTGGGCCAGCACCGGCACCAAAGACGCTAGCGCCCCAGACACCATGTACATTGAAGCACTGACGGCCGCAAATACCATTAACACGATCCCAGAGAAAACCCTGTTAGCCTTTGCCGATCATGGCAAGGCCGGAACAGCCCTGCCCGCCGATGGCGGTTATGCCATCTCAGTGCTGGAGGAATTCCGGCGCGAAGGCGTCGATCTTGAAACCCTGGCAGCACGCTTGCAAACTGAAGGTGTGGTGGCTTTTTCAGATTCCTGGCATGCATTGATGTCGGTCATTCTTGAAAAGAGCAGGCAACTTGAGAAAAAAAATGATGTGGCACCCATTACGCCGGGATCGGCATCAAAAGCAGGGAAACATCCGTCATGAATACAGGCGCCACTCACCAGGCCACCAAGATCAGTGGCACAACGCATCCGGGCTTGCTGGATGAACTCTGCATCAACACCTTGCGTACGCTTTCCATCGACATGGTGGAAAAGGCGAATTCGGGTCACCCCGGAACGCCTATGGGTGCAGCACCAACCGCTTATTGCATCTGGCAGCGCTACCTGCGATTTGATGCAGATGACCCTGCATGGCCCAATCGCGACCGTTTTGTACTGTCCGCCGGCCATGCCTCAGCCCTGCTCTACAGCATGCTGTATTTATGTGGTGTAAAGTCAAATGCAAATAATATCAATGCAAATAATATCAATGAAAATAATACCAATGAAAATAATGCGCATGACAATCTTGCCGTCAGCATGGCAGATCTGCAAAGCTTTCGTCAGGCTGGCAGCCGCTGCACAGGGCATCCGGAACACGGCTGGACTGCGGGGGTAGAAGCTACCACAGGGCCACTTGGTCAAGGTTTGGCGAACAGTGTTGGCATGGCAATTGCGCAACGCTGGCTGGCCGCCACCTACAACAGACCTGGCTATGCCCTGTTTGACTACAATGCTTACGCCTTGTGTGGTGATGGCGACATGATGGAAGGTATCAGTGCTGAAGCGGCCTCCCTGGCAGGCCATTTGGAATTGGCCAATCTTTGCTGGATTTACGACAGCAATCACGTCAGCATTGAAGGTACGACTGCAATCACCTTTACAGAAGATGTCGTAGCAAGATTTCGCGCCTATGGCTGGCAAGTCATCAGCGTAGCTGATGCGAATAACCTGGATCAACAGACCAGTGCCTTACAGCGTTTTGTTGACACCCAGGACAGGCCAACGCTGATCGTCGTGCAAAGTCATATAGGCTATGGTGCACCCCACAAGCAAGACAGCCGGGAGGCACATGGCGAACCACTTGGCATTGACGAAGCAAGACTGGCCAAACAGTTTTATCACATGGACCCGGATGCGCAATTTGCCGTACCTGACGGCGTGCAGGCACATTTCAGTGCGCAATTTGGTCAACGTGGCAAAGACGCCCATACCTCGTGGAATAGCTTGTTTGCCGACTATTGCCAGCAGCATCCACAACTCGCAAAACAAATTGATTGCATGCAGGCCGGTGAATTGCCAGACGGCTGGGATCTTGCCTTACCTGACTTTGCACCAGACGAAAAAGGGCTCTCCACGCGAGAAGCCTCGGGCAAAGTCTTGAATGCCATCGCCGCACACATGCCGTGGTTACTTGGCGGCGCAGCCGATCTGGCACCATCCACCAAGACAAATTTGAATTTTGACGCGGCAGGTGATTTTGAAGCCGTTGTCGCCATTGACAATGCCTACTTCAGCGCTGAACTGGGGAATGAATCTGCCAGTTATGCAGGACGAAATTTTCATTTCGGCATACGTGAACATGCCATGTGTGCTATCGCCAACGGCATGGCACTATCCAAGTTACGGCCTTTTGCAGCCAGTTTCTTTGTATTTACCGACTATGCTCGTGCGGCGATCCGCTTGTCTGCAATGATGGGCATGCCGGTCATTTATCTTTGGACGCATGACTCGATTAGCATGGGCGAAGACGGTCCTACTCACCAGCCTGTAGAGCAGCTCGCGTCATTTCGTGCCATGCCCGGCATGGTTTTACTTCGCCCGGCGGACGCGAATGAAGTGCTGGAAGCCTGGCGGGTGATCATGAAAATCAGTGATCGACCTTCCAGCCTGGTCTTGTCGCGGCAGGCATTGCCTACGATAGACCGACAAAAATACGCCAGCGCCAGTGGAGTCGCAAAGGGTGCCTATATACTCGCCGATGCGGTCGATGAAGGACCAGAAGTATTACTGCTGGGAACGGGAAGCGAAGTAGCACTCTGTATTGCCGCTTACGAGCAACTGAGCGCAGAAGGCATTCGCGCCCGCGTCGTCAGTATGCCATCCTGGGATCTATTTGAAAGCCAGAGCGAAGCTTATCGTGATCACGTATTGCCACCAGGCGTGCTGGCCCGGGTATCGGTTGAAGCAGCATCGGCATTTGGCTGGGAACGTTATACCGGCCAGCACGGCACGATGATATCCATGCAGTCGTTTGGCCTTTCCGCCCCGGGCAAAGTAGTCGAAACACATTTTGGTTTCGATGTCTCCCATGTCGTCGCGGCAGCCAGGGCGCAGGCATTACGTCATCGTTCATCTATCGGGTAAAAACCATGACAACATCTATTCATCCACTGGCAGGCAAACTGGCACCATTGTCTTCACTGATCAACGTTTCAAAATTGGTCACAGCTTATTTCACTTTAAAACCGGATCCATCCGTTCTGGAACAAAGAGTCAAGTTTGGAACATCCGGGCATCGTGGATCAGCTTACGACAGTGCATTCAATGAAGCCCATGTGCTGGCAATCACACAGGCAATTTGTGATTTTCGCAGCTTAAATGACATTAATGGCCCACTTTTTCTGGGTATGGATACGCATGCCTTATCCGAACCGGCATGCGCCAGCGCCATGGAAGTACTGGCGGCCAATCGCGTTGAGGTCATGCTGGCGAGCAATGATGAATACACACCTACCCCGGCCATCTCCCTTGCGATATTGAGTTACAACAAACGGCGCAATCATCTCACAGGCCTGGCAGACGGCATCGTTCTTACTCCGTCCCACAATCCACCGCGTGACGGCGGGTTTAAATACAATCCAACTAATGGTGGTCCGGCCAATCAGCAAATTACCGAATGGATAGAAAACGCAGCAAATCAATATCTGGAGAATGATCTGGCAGGTGTACGCCGCATCACCAGCAGCAAAGCCATGCAGGCAAAGACCACGCATCGTTACAACTTCATGGATTTTTATGTCGATGAAATTGGCAGTGTCGTCAATATGAATGCCATTCGTGACGGACAGATACGCATCGGCGTGGACCCGCTTGGCGGTGCTGGCGTCCATTATTGGTCAGCCATCGCAGATCGCTATCAGTTAGACCTGACAGTGGTCAATAACGTGATTGACCCCAGCTTTGCTTTTATGCCGCTAGACTGGGATGGTCAGATCCGCATGGACCCGTCTTCAAAATATGCCATGCAGGGCCTGATCAGCATGCAAGACAAATTCGATATTGCCTTCGCCTGCGACACCGACCATGACAGGCACGGCATTGTCAGCAGGTCGGCGGGCTTGCTGCCACCCAATCATTACCTCTCAGTTGCCATTGATTATCTATTTACACACAGGCCACAGTGGGCTGGTTCTGCTGGAATTGGCAAAACCGTCGTCAGCACACAATTGATAGACAGGCTGGCAAAAAAACTGGAACGAGGCCTGTACGAAGTGCCAGTAGGTTTTAAATGGTTCGTTGATGGCTTGCAGAGTGGTGCCCTTGGTTTTTGTGGAGAAGAAAGCGCAGGGGCGAGTTTTCTGCGCATAGATGGTTCGGTGTGGACGACAGAAAAAGATGGTATTTCCACCGCCCTGCTGGCAGCAGAAATGACAGCAAAAACAGGCTACGACCCTGGTGTTTTGTACCGCAAACTCGCAAACGAATTAGGCGAACCCTTTTTTGAACGCGTAGATGCCCCTGCAACAAGGCAGCAAAAACGAAAACTCGCGGCTTTATCTGAAAAACAGATCAGCGTAGGCGATCTTGGTGGTGACAAGATAGAACAAATGCTGAGTTACGCGCCTGGCAATGACGCTGCTATTGGCGGGATCAAGGTCGTGACTGCCAATGCCTGGTTTGCTGCCCGCCCATCCGGTACGGAAGACACTTACAAAATATATGCAGAGAGTTTTATTGGCGAAGCCCATCTTCAACAGGTGCTTCATGAAGCGCAGGTCATTGTCGATACAGCGATTTCCTCCGCTGAGGGAGAAAACTAAATCGTGGAAGCTTTGGCCCTTATTGCATGAATATCCCTCTCGGGTCAAAGCGATGCTTTCCTATTTACTACAATTTATCCATGATGCCAGAGGGTATGACGAATTTGGTTCATGCACAAAATAAAGGGGAACCTGAGCGATACCGGCATCCGCCGTTCCAGTGCCAGAATCCAGCAGACCGGCAAGATTCTGCGACAAGCGCTCACGGTGATGCTCTTTCAACCAGGTCGCCAGCCTGGCTGTCGAATCAAAATCTGTCGTCGTCAGCATGCGGGCCGCCTCGAAAAGAGAATTTTGTATAGGCACCTCATCGCAACGTCCCGGACCATTTAAAGCAAGTTTGTAATTTGTTTGTATCGAATTGACGAATCTGTCGAGCTTGATAAGCTGGTTGTCACGATGCGTATCATCACGATATTCATCGCTGCCGGCTTTCTGAAAAACTGCCTTGCGCTTGCGCGAACTACCCTTCTTCGTCAAATCAAGCAGGCGATCCAATCCAATATGCCACACCGCGCAGTTTGCGTTATTGATAGCCTTGCCAGTTGAGGATGTTGCTTCACCACCGGCCAGACCAGGGTTGTCACCAGCAGAATCTCCGACCCCGGAAATGGCGTAATTCTTTAAGGGGATATTGACATTGGGATTAAACCTGTCAGGCCGGTCTGACGCCAGCGACACACCAAAAAGATCGAGCTGCGCTTCCCTGCGCTGTTCGAGAAGTGAGTCGAATGCCTGATATAAAGAAGGACTGATGACATAGTCAATCATGCTGCTTCTGGTATCAGCCAATGACCCGCCCTGATCTCCTCTGTCGTTGACATGCGCATCGACCAAAATCAGTAAACAGGACGAATTCTGGGTGCCCGCCAGGGTTTCTGAATAAGCACGCACCAGGGCATCTACGCCGAGATTATCAGATGAACCTGCATCATACAAATGCAGAAATTTCGGATTTGGAAGGCTATAGCTGTCCGTGTCTGCATTGAAGTTTTTTAGTGCCAGCGGCACAAACAAACCAGGATAAGCAGCAGACGCAGCCACTGCATCTGCAACGCGAAGTTGATTCAAGTCGGAGCCAATTTCCCTGAATGCGGCATCGGTAAAAGTAAAACCCTGCAAACTCGCCTCAGATGAATTGAGCCCTTTTGTTGTCAGTGTAGCGGCGCCCAGAAAACGGTGCGCATGCGAACTGTTAATATACAAAGAAGGTCTTCCTGGCCTGCCCGGCCCCAGATCGCCAAACACGGCGCCCTTGAAAATACCCGCATCAAAAACATCTGCCAGAGTCCTTGTCGCATTTTTACCAGATGTCAGGGTTGGTACAAAATTCAGGGGATTGGCTGAGCGATACACCCACGACGTTAAATAGTCTTTGCGTAGTTGGGTAGAAAGCAGATTGAAATCGGCGTCACTTTCCAGCGGCTTCAAACTGATCGCAGCAGCTGCCAGAGAGCCACCTGACACGGAAGAAAGTGCAGTGACTTCATCAAACAGGCCGAGCTTGCGCAACTGCGCAATCACACCCAAACCAAAATTGGCAGCACGTGAGCCGCCGCCAGAAATGGCGACACCGACAAACATGGGATGGGCACACGCATCGTTTTCAAGCGCGGCATTACAACCTAAGCTGGAAGGATAACTGGCACGCGGAACATCGGCAATCGCCGCAGTCGCCTTGGTATTTATATGCGGATTTCTTTCATCCAGTTGCAAAGAAGCACATCCCGACAACAATACCGTCACCCAGATCGAAGAAGCAATGATGGCGGTTTTAATTGGGGAAATATTCAACAATACAGACTCCATGTTTCACAAGAAATGCCAGCGCCCCGCGCGGCACCAGACTGATTGATAGCAAAAAACTCATCAACGATCTTAATAGACTACTAATCTTTGAAGAGGTTCACTCGTCTGTGCTCTTCACAAGAATCAGGCAAAGATGTTATGGAAGAGAAAGGGGCATTGTAAGCGTAGATGTCGGACAGGAAAAGAAAAAGCCCTTGGAAAACCAAGGGCTTTTTCAGTATTGCTGGCGGAGATGGTGAGATTCGAACTCACGATTCAGGTTACCCCAAATGCTTCCTTAGCAGGGAAGTGCCTTCGGCCACTCGGCCACATCTCCACACTCACAACCGCTAAAAACTCAGCTGTAATTGAGACCGTGATAATAGCTGCTTGTGTGACTTTGGTCAACAGGCAAGTCAGAAAAAATTTTATGCGTTTTCCAGACCAAAGGCTTTATGCAGGGCGCGCACTGCCAGTTCCATGTATTTTTCATCGATCAAGACCGAGATTTTGATTTCGGAAGTAGAAATCATCTGGATATTGATGCTTTCTTCTGACAGGGTACGGAACATCTGGGAAGCGATACCAACATGGCTACGCATGCCCACACCCACGACAGACACTTTGGACACCTTGGAGTCACCAACGATGCTGCCCGCACCGATATGCGCCTTGACGCTGCCTTCCAGCACTTCCATGGCTTTGGTATATTCGCCACGTGGTACGGTGAAAGTAAAATCGGTCTTGCCTTCGACGGACTGGTTCTGGATGATCATATCGACTTCGATATTGGCATCGGCAACCGGGCCCAGGATCTGATAGGCGATGCCTGGTCTGTCTGGCACACCTAAAACGGTGATCTTTGCTTCATCACGGTTAAACGCGATGCCGGTGATGGTAGCTTGTTCCATGTGTGTATCTTCCTCAAACGAAATCAGGGTGCCGGAATTCGCTTCTTCTTCCAGCGGTATTAATGGGTCAGTCAGTGATGACAAGACGCGGGTCGGCATGCGGTAGTTACCAGCAAATTCGACAGAGCGGATTTGCAGCACTTTGGAACCCAGCGAAGCCATTTCCAGCATTTCTTCAAAGGTGACGGTATTGAGACGGCGCGCATCAGACACGACACGTGGGTCGGTCGTGTAAACGCCATCAACGTCCGTATAAATCAGGCATTCCTGTGCCTTCAACGCTGCCGCAACAGCCACTGCAGAGGTATCAGAACCACCACGACCCAGGGTCGTGATATTACCCAGTTCATCAACACCCTGAAAGCCTGTAATGATGACGATCTTGCCTGCATCGAGGTCAGCCTTGACCTTGGTTTCATCAATCGAAGCGATCCTGGCCTTGGTGTGGGCAGAATCAGTCTTGATGGCAACTTGCCAGCCTGCGTAAGACACAGCCTGCTTGCCTATCGCCTGCAAGGCAATGGCCAGCAAACCGACCGAGACCTGTTCGCCGGTAGAGGCAATCATGTCAAGTTCGCGTGGGTCAGGCTGGGCTGAAATTTCTTTTGCCAGGCCGATGATACGATTGGTTTCGCCTGACATTGCAGAAGGCACCACGACTATCTGGTGACCGGCATCATGCCATTTGGCGACGCGCTTGGCGACGTTCTTGATACGTTCTGTCGAACCCATCGAAGTACCGCCGTATTTGTGGACGATTAAAGCCATAGATATAGAAAACTAAAGGGTGAAAAATTCGTGAAATCAACCTCTTACTGTACATGCTGCTCTGCAAAATAACAAGGCACTGCAATACAGAAATCCTGAACAAACGCTGGTTGCGCGCGCCATGAAAATAAATTTTCTTCAGAAATATGTGTATTAGAACAAGGGATTTGATATGAAATATGCGAATGACTAGCTGGCTGGTGCAGCCAGATTCGTATAAATCATTTTGAAATGCAGAATTTTACGGGGAGTATGACGTACGCTATTGAAAAACAAGCTATGAAATCACGAGCTTTAAAATCACATACTCCCCGCCAGTATTAAAAATCAGAAATCCTTCGTGCAGATAATTTACCAGCTAATCGACAAAGCAATTACAAATTACTTATTTGCATATCAATATAAGAATTCAATTGGTTTGCCAGATTCGTTTGCAATTATTTCTTAACGTAAGTGGAAAACAAACGCCGCCAGCCTTCGTGACCCAGTTCACGCATGGTTTCCATGTTTTTTTCGTAGATCTGCTCCGCTTCAGGAAAGGCCAGCACTGCCTTGTCTATGCCTTCTTCACGCAAAATATGCAGGGTCGGATAAGGCGAGCGATTGGTATAGTTTTCAATATCGTCCGCCTCTGTGCCGGCAAACTGATAGTCAGGGTGGAAACTGGCGATCTGCAATTGACCGTCCAGTTCCAGTTCTTCGAGCATGCCATCAGCGACATCGAGGAAATCATTGAAATCCAGAAAATCATTCAATGCCATGGGGTGTATCAGCAGCGTGGTCTCTATTTTTTCCGGATTGGCTTCTGCCAATAATTCCAGTTCACGTTCCAGGTCTTCGAGCAAAGCTTCTGGCGTACGCGCCTGGCTGACCACATAGCGAATTTGCTGCTTGACCTGGACTGCCTTGGCGAATGGGCAGAGGTTCAAACCAATAACGGTTTTTTCAAGCCATTGTTCAGTGGCGGCAATAAGGTCGGCAGAATTAATGAGATTGCTGGGCATGATGTTTGTCGTTAAACAGAAGGTCCAAGGATATCATGCCCACTTTCGCCTTGCCTGCCAGTGGGGAAATTATCCCGGCACCGGCAGGGTCTTCTGCGTGACAAACTTATTTTGCTTCGCCAGCAATGGCTTTATAGCTGACCGCGCCCAGAACCGCACCAACGATGGGGGCAACCCAGAATAACCATAACTGCTGTATAGCCCAGCCACCAACATACAGGGCCACGCCGGTACTACGGGCAGGATTGACCGAAGTATTGGTCACCGGGATACTGATCAGGTGAATCAGCGTCAAGCCCAGGCCGATGGCGATAGGTGCAAAACCCTGCGGTGCGCGGCTATCCGTTGCGCCCAGGATGATCACCAGGAACATCATGGTCATGACCACTTCAGTCACCAGTGCAGCCACCATCGAATAACCACCGGGCGAATGCTCGGCAAAACCATTCGAAGCAAAACCGGCAGACACGTCAAAACCCGCCTTGCCACTGGCGATCAGGTACAGGACACCGCCCGCAACGATACCCCCCAATACTTGCGCAACAATATAGGGCAGTAGCTTGTTAGCGGGAAAACGTCCCCCTGCCCATAGACCTATCGACACAGCTGGATTCAGATGGCAACCAGAGATATGGCCAATTGCATATGCCATCGTCAGTACCGTCAGGCCAAACGCCAGCGACACGCCATGCAAACCTATGCCTACACCAGGAAAAGCCGCTGCCAGCACAGCACTGCCGCACCCACCCAGCACCAGCCAGAATGTTCCTAAAAATTCAGCACCGTATTGTTTCATTTGTTCGCTCACTTTTCTATTGAAAGAGATTATTCATATTTGCCTGTCTATCTGTACCCCTACCAGTTTTACGGTATGCAGAACAAGGCACAGCAAGCGCCAATATAGCAAATTTATCTTGCCTTATTGTTAAAATTTGTGATGCAAACGCAGATAAAAACATGACTGGTCGAATAGTTAACCATGTTTTTCAAAGTTTTCACATTTGTGCCTGTCGATGAGTAGAAACAAAGCCCTTGAAGAAACACATCGGAAAACAAAAAACGACCTGCATGAGGTCGTTTTCTTGTCAGTGCCGCACAAACGGCATATCTGGCTTTACATCAAATTTCTTCGTACAAAGGCAAAGTCAGGAATTCAGCAAAATCTTCAGAAGTCGACATCTCTTCAAAGATTTGCGCTGCGCGGTCATAAGTGGCACCATTGCCTGCGATTTCTTTTACCTTCACCAGTTCTTCCGGGATCATCGCACGGACCATGTCGGCAGTGACCTTGCGGCCATCTTCCAGATTACCCTTGGCAGAGCGTATCCATTGCCAGACTTGTGAACGGCTGATTTCTGCTGTTGCCGCATCTTCCATGAGGTTATGGATAGGCACGCAGCCATTACCCGCCAGCCATGCGCCGAGGTAATGGATGCCGACGTTGATGTTGTAACGCAGGCCCGCTTCAGTGATCGGTGTCTCAGGCTGGAAGTTAAGCAAGTCTTTGGCGCTGACTTCGATATCTGGGCGTTGTTTGGAGATCTGGTTAGGTGCGTCGCCCAATACTTTCTTGAACTCTGTCATCGCCAGCTCGACCAGACCTGGATGCGCTACCCAGCCGCCATCGTAACCATCAGTTGCGTCGCGGGCTTTGTCAGTGCGCACACCACCCATGGCGATATCGTTTTTCTCTGGATCGTTCTTGATAGGGATCAGCGCTGCCATGCCGCCGATAGCTGGTGCATTGCGCTTGTGGCAGGTTTTCAGCAACAGCAGCGCATACGAACGCATGAACGGTGCTGTCATCGTGACCTTGGCACGGTCTGCCAGGCAGAAGTCTTTGTCGTTCTTGAATTTCTTGATACAAGAGAAAATGTAATCCCAGCGACCAGCGTTCAGGCCGGAGCTGTGTTCGCGCAGCTCATACAAAATCTCATCCATCTCGAAGGCAGCAACGATGGTTTCGATCAGCACTGTGGCCTTGATGGTGCCTTGTGCCAGGCCAATTTCATGTTGTGCCATGACGAAGATATCGTTCCACAGGCGCGCTTCCAGGTGCGATTCCATCTTAGGCAAATAGAAGTAAGGGCCAGCGCCACGTGCCAGTTGTTCTTTGGCGTTATGGAACAGAAACAGGGCAAAATCAAAAATGCCGCCAGAGATGCGCTTGCCATCGACCAGCACATGCTTTTCATCAAGGTGCCAGCCACGAGGGCGTACGACCAGAGTGGCGATCTTGTCGTTCAGTTTGTAGGATTTGCCATTTTGTTCCAGGCTGATGGTGCGGCGCACGGCGTCGCGCATATTGATCTGGCCAGTGATCTGGTTATCCCAGTTTGGTGTATTGGAATCTTCAAAGTCTGTCATGTAGCTGTCAGCGCCAGAGTTAAAGGCGTTAATGACCATCTTGCGCTCTACCGGGCCGGTGATTTCTACACGGCGGCATTCCAGTGCTTTGGGGATAGGCGCGATCTTCCAGTCGCCTTCGCGGATATGCAGGGTTTCTGGCAAGAAGTCTGGTGTTTCACCGGCATCCAGGCGTTTCGCACGTTCTACACGGGCAGCCAACAATTCCTGACGGCGCGGCTCAAACGCGCGACTCAGCTTGGCAACCAGAGTCAGGGCTTCTGGTGTCAAAATTTCGGCAAAGCCTGGCTTGATTTCGCCGCTGATTTGCATGCCTTCAGGTAAAGTCAGTTGTGTCATTGTGGTCTCCAGAAAAAATGAATTAAAACGAAATCAGTTGCGGTGTTTTGCTATAAAGGGAATCAGGTCTTGCAGCGTGCGCCCCTCGCCATGCGGCGTAACGCCCAGTTGTTCCAGCGGCGCATTTTGCCGGTTAACCCAGAAGGTGGTGTAACCAAACCAGGTCGCACAACAGGCATCCCAGCAATTGCTGGATACAAACAGAATATTTTTTGCAGGCACTCCAAATACATCGGGTGCCATTTGATAGGCTTCAGGTGCAGTCTTGAATTTTTTGACGACTTCGACAGACAGCAAATGGCTGAATATGCTCTGCATGCCTGCGGCATCGACAGCAGACTGTAGCATGTGCAGGTTACCGTTCGATAAAATCGACATCTTCATGTCTTGTGCCTGCAAGGCTTGCAGGACAGGCAGGTTTTCAGGAAAAGCTTTCAGCCGCGCATACTGGCCCATCAGGGTATTTTGCGCATCAAGATTCAACTCCAGCCCCAGTTTTTGGCAACTGAAGAGCAAGGCGTCCTGTGTCACTTCCCAGAATGGCTTGTACATGCTGCACATGGTACGCAGACGCGTGTATTCAATCTGCTTGTCGCGCCAGAGTTCAGACAGTGCCCCGCCCTTGCCCGGAAACAGCTTGTCCGCCTGTTCGCTGATGGAATACACATCGAACAAGGTACCGTAGGCGTCAAAGGCAATGGCGGAGATGGTCATGGTTTTCTTTAATGCCCAACAAAACGCAGGCGAGAGTGAATGTAGAAAATTGAATGCTAATCATCATGAAAGCAGTATATTCAATATAAAATACTATAATCGTCGAATTTCATCACTACATCTTTTCATTTTAGTTGCAAATGAAGAGACAAGAAGCCAAGCTCTTATGGATCAGTTCAAACAAATCTCTACTTTTGCAGAAGTGGCAACACGCGGCAGCCTGTCGGCAGCAGCCAGGGCTGAAGGTGTGGCTCCCGCCATGATAGGCCGCCGCCTGGATGCGCTGGAAGAACGACTGGGCGTCAAGCTCTTGCAACGCACCACCCGCAAACTGGCGCTGACCAATGAGGGTGAAGCTTTTCTGGAGGATTGTCAGCGCATACTAGCCGACCTGGACGCGGCAGAAGGCGCGGTATCAGAACGCAGCGCCCGTGCCAGCGGTACGCTGACGATTTCAGCCCCGGCGGGTTTTGGGCGCCAGCATGTGGCCCCATTGATGCCCTCTTTTTTAAGTGAACACCGCGATGTAAAACTGACGTTAAGCCTGAACGATCGTGTTGTCGATCTGATCGGTGAAGGCATAGACGTGGCTATACGCATCGCCGCGTTGACCGATTCCAATCTGATCGGCGTCAAACTGGCCGACAACAAGCGTGTCGTGGTGGCTTCACCTGCCTATATCAAACGCTTTGGCACACCGCAAACCCTGGATGAACTCAGCCGGCATAATTGTCTGGCATTCAGCGCCGACGGCAGCCAGCGTGGCTGGACTTTTCGCCAGAGCGGTAAAAATGTGACACTGAAGGTAGAAGGCAATATGGTCTGTAATGATGGCGAAGTCTTGCATGACTGGGCCTTGTCAGGCAAAGGCCTGGCCTGGCGCTCAATGTGGGAAGTGGGCGCTGAAATCGACACAGGCAAACTGGTCACCGTACTCGATGAATTCAATGCGCCGGGCAATGACATCTATGCGATTTTTGCGCAAAGGCGTCACCTGCCGCTCCGCATACGCGCCTTCATCGATTTTCTGAGGCATGCCTACAGCCAGCCCAATTACTGGAAAAAATCCTGACCCTGGGCTGATCTGCTCTGGTCCGCTCTGATCTGTTATTTGCCGACGGCAAACACCACGGCATTATTGATTGCATACACCTGGCCGTCTGGTCCGATCGCTGTTGGCGTATACGATTCCCCCAGACCGCTGGTGAGGCGTATTTTTTCACTCAGGGTATTGCTTGTCAGGTCCCAGCGGTATAAGTTGCCATCTTCGCTGTTGACCAATATCGATTTTGTGAACGGGTCGACGGCTGCCGTATTAATGCACCATTCATAGACCCCACCCGGATAGTTAGGGTCAGGCGTTGCACCAAGTACGGTCAATACTTCCGTCATCACCTGTTGGTCAGAAATACTGTCTTGCTGACTGGTATTGGGGTCAAGAACTGCCACCTTGTTTTTTGCGTCACCAGAACCGGAACGGGCATAGTTATTGTATTTGACCATGATCAGGTAAGACGAACTGCCCTTATAACTGCTGACCATGCTGGCGGGCACAATGGATGCCGTGTCATCCCAGCCAAATGAGCCTGGTATCTTGCTTTTCGACAGATCCGCATTGAAGTGCAGCATCCAGCCACGCTGGTTGTGCGCGCTGGCGGTCGCTTCCAGTACCCCGATATAGACATCGCCATCAGGGCCGACTGTTGGTGAAGCAGTACTGTCATCAGAAACAAATGCAGCGGTCTTTTCTTTTGGGTCGTTTAACAAGACCTTGCTCTGGATTGCCAGAGTTGTACTGTCCAGTGCCAGCAAATAACCAGGCTGGCGCACACTGGTGCCAGCATTGCCGTTCACGACGACGTATACAGTTTTCTGATCCGCAGAAATGGCAGGCGCACTATTGGTAGCTGCCTTGGTGATACTAACGTCACCAACCAGATTCTTCACGCTGACCCAGCTACCCTTGCCGTCCGCAGTAATGCGCGCAATACCGCTGGTGAGACCCGCCGGGTTGCCTGCGTCTGCGGTAAATCCAAAATAGATATTGTTTTGCGCATCGCTGGTAATCGGCGTATTGATAAACACCGAGGCATCCAGTGCCGCTTTTGATGCGGTGTAAACAGCGTCGCCATAAAACGCCGTAGTCTGTGTTGTCGCACTGGCAGAATCGGCATCGTCGCGGAAGTAAACTTTACCGCCAGCACCAGGTGCATATATGCGGTTGGCAGATGTCAGTGCCAGGTTATAACTGGGTGTCCAGCGATGCGCTGGCATGACATAGTCACTGCTTACCTGCCAGAGCTGGCTACCGGTGCTGCCCGAACGCCCTTCAAACCGGTAAGTGTCATTTGCCGCCGACTTGACTGGCAGGATCACGGTATTTTTTGCCGTTATCACAGGAGAGCCATAGTGGTAAAGCAGATAACCACCTGCCGAATATTGCGGCGCCACATCGACAGCGGTTCTCCAGACGATGCGGTTAAGGGCCTGGGTCGCAATACCTGACATGGCATCGTGTTGCGCATTGCGCCCAAAGCCCGACCAGGCCGGACCATTCACCTGCGTTTCTTTGGGCGGAATGACATCACCAGTTCCACTTGCAATGCCATTACTGCTCCCACCGCCACCGCAAGAAACCAGAATCACACCTGCCAATATTGCCATGAATGATTTCATGGCGATTGCCTGTCTGCTTGTCTGTCTGCTTATGTGCCTGGTTTGCTGCCTGTTTCTTTGCTTACTCATAGCTGCTTGCATTGTCAGTCCCGCTTCCAATTAACACGTAGTCAGGTTTCAAAACTTGCGGTATAAACCTGGGCTGGGGTACACCCCGTCTGCAATTTTGTCAGGGTAAAACAAAACTCATGATGTCCGAATTTGCCATGTGTCAGAATGACTGAATTTTGCAAAGATTTCAAGAGCGATCTCATGGTCAGGCTACAATCCCACTATCTGCCTCAGTCGACTACTCAAACACCTCAATGATGAAAGATATTGTCCGCTACTGTTTTCTTGCAATATGCATGGCCCTTACCGCCTGCGGACAAAAAAATAATCAGGCGCAGGAAAGCCCGGAAAATAAGACAGCCGCGACAATGGCAATTTTAGCCTTTGAAGCTGAAAAACCGGTTATCTCTGCGGGCGAAGTCAATCAGTTGAAATGGAAAGTACAAGGAATCGCCAAGCTGAGCCTGGGCGCGGTGCATGAGGCAAAAACCATCGATGTCAGCAACACGCAGGGTATGGTGGTTCAACCTGGCATAAGCACTGCCTATACACTGACGGCGACTGATCAGCAGGGCAAAATCAGCACGGCCACGTTGACCGTATATGTGCATCAGGCGCTTGCAGCAATGCACTCCTACCCTGTGCTGTTTGTCACTCAGGTTCCCCTGCACACAGATCAGGCTGCGCGCTTGTCGGCTTTTGCCAACCATATGACAGGTATTGCCCAAGTGCCGCGTGGTGGTGATCTGATGCTGCGCTACCCGGATGGCAGCCTGCGCAACCTGACCAAAGAAGCGGGATTAGGTGCAAGCGGTTTTCAGGGCGCCACTGCCATTGCCGTGCGCGAACCAGCCTCACACTGGAGCGGCAAGAAAGCGGTCTTCAGCATGTTGACCGGCGCACCTCAATCGCCTGGGCAAATGGCCAGGGCGTTCTGGCAAATCTATGAGGTCACAGGCTTAGCCAGAAATGAAAAAGTGCGCATTAGCAAAGTTTCTCATCAAGATAAAAATTACAACAATGTCTCTCCGGTTTATGGCAGCGACGAACACATCATTTTCACGTCTGACCGACCACACAATGGTCAGGCACATCTCTATCCGCAACTGGATGAATATGAAGCTACACCAACCATCAGCGGTTTATGGAGCCTGGACCCTGCCAGCGGACAACTGAAAATACTGAGCCATACACCCAGCGGCGCATTCACCCCCATCATCGACAGCTATGGCAGGGTGATCTTCACACGCTGGGATCATCTGCAACAAGACCAATTGGCTGACCGTGACCGCGATGCATTGAAAAATGGCCTGGCTCTGCCCTTCAATTCATACAATTATGAAAATGAGACAGCAACATCAGCCAAACTGGGCGGGCGCAAAGAACTGTTTCCAGAATCAAGAACGGGTGAAAAAAGTGTGTATGGGAACGTCAGCGCCTTTCGCAGTAATTTTTTTACGGCATGGCAAATCAATCAGGATGGTAGTGGCGAAGAAACCCTGAATCATGTTGGGCAGCATGAACTGGCATTCGGGTTTATGACGCCCAGCTTCAGTGACGATGTACATTTGAAAAATCATACTGTCGATACACTGCATGCAAATCAATTTGCCCTCAGACACGAAGCTGGTTTATTTCATATGCGCGAAGACCCGCGCAGCCGCGGCACTTACTATGCTACTGATGCGCGTGAATCCGGTTCCTTCACAAGCAACCATCTGGTGAAATTTTACGCACCGCCTGGCTTCAATCCCGAAAAAATCAGCTTGCAAGCTGTGACCGCTACGGCGGCCAACGACAGCTTGGCCGGTGGGCGCTATCGCAATCCCCTGCCTTTGTCTGATGGCAGGTTGATCGCCAGCCATACCTCGACATGGCTGCCACCGCCTGAAGGCGAGACACTGGAAAATTTACGTTTGCGATTTTTGAATAAGGATGCGCAAACAGGTATGTATGTCGCGGGTGAACATTTAAGCAAAGGCATCTATAAATCCCTCAGTTGGTGGGAGGGCCTGAAGCGCATCAATTATCACGGAGCGCTATGGGAGATGGACGCGGTTGAATTGCGGCCACAACAAAAACCAGGGGTGGCAACATCGTCATTGGAAACACCAGAGCGTGCAGTATTGGCGGAAGCAGGCATCAATGAAACAGACTTGCGCACATGGCTGCAGAAAAATAATCTGGCATTGATTGTGACGCGCGATCAAACCAGCCGTGACAGAGCCGATATGCAGCAACCCTATAATTTGCAAGTGCCTGGGGGCGTCAAAACCATTTCAACTATTCACCCCGACGCCAGAGTCTACCCAGTCTCGTTTTTCCAGATTTTTGAAGCCGATTTGCTGCGCGCCTATCCTGGCCGGCCCGGCCGACGGGTGCTGGCAATGCCGGGGGATCTGGATAAGTCACATAATTCCATTCAGAAAAACGCGCCTGCTGGCAGCGTTACCATTGCCAGCGATGGCTCAACCGCGGCATTTGTACCGGCTGGCCGTGCACTGACCTGGCAGACCACGGATCAGGCCGGCAATGCGGTTGTGCGTGAACGCAACTGGATTACCTTTCAGCGTGGTGAAATGCGGGTATGCGCATCCTGCCATGGCGTCAATACCGTGAATCAGGCAGGTTTTTCAGCGCCGCAAAACAAACCACAGGCACTGCGGGAATTGCTGGAAAAATGGAAGTCTTTAACCAAATAAGAAGTCGCAGATAAATTTATCTGCGTTCAAAGATTGCTTAATCAATTGGCAAATTAAAATTCTTCCCAATCATCTTGCGCAGCAGGAGCGGTTTGCTTTTTCGTGCCGGCCATATCGGTCGAAGACTTCGCAGACAAGGATTTCATGGGAGCGCGTTGTGCCGCGGGTCTTTGTTTCGCTACGACTTTGACAGGTGAAGTGAGCGCTGTCTTTGCTGGTGCATGGTCATTCGCATCGAGTTTAAAAATACTGACCGCCTGATTCAAATTACCGGCCTGGTCACGCATGCTGGCTGCTGCGGCGGCGGCCTGTTCCACCAGAGCCGCATTTTGCTGTGTGGCTTCATCCATCTTGCTGATTGCCTGGCTGACCTGATTGATACCATCCCTTTGTTCTGCGCTGGCTGAGGTAATTTCTGCCATGATGTCGGCAACACTCTTGATGGAAACGACAATTTCATCCATGGTTTTGCCGGCGTCATCAACCAGGCGCGAACCAATTTCCACCTTATCCACCGAACTGCTGATCAATTCCTTGATCTCTTTGGCGGCATTGGCAGAACGCTGTGCCAGGTTACGCACTTCAGTCGCCACGACGGCAAACCCACGTCCCTGTTCACCTGCACGTGCTGCTTCCACTGCCGCATTCAGTGCCAGGATATTGGTCTGAAACGCAATACCATCAATCACGCCGATGATATCGACAATTTTCTTCGAGCTTTCTTTAATGGAAGACATTGTATGCACCACATCACCAACCACCTGCCCGCCTTTGCTGGCCACGTCAGAGGCATTGGATGCCAGGGTATTTGCCTGACGCGCATTATCGGCATTTTGCTGTACGGTGGAAGTCAGTTCTTCCATGGACGAAGCGGTTTCTTCAAGACTGGCCGCTTGCTGTTCTGTACGACCAGACAAATCCATATTGCCATTGGCAATTTCTTCCGAAGAAATGGCAATCGATGAGCTTGATTGCCGCACCATGGTGACGGTTTGCATCAGGCTCTGACGCATGTTTTCCAGTCCGCTGACCAGTTGCCCCATTTCATCATTGGATGCGGGTTTGAGCTGATTGGTCAAATCGCCATTGCCGATGGCTTCAAATTGTGAGATCGCCTGTTTCAGGGGATGAGAAATGGCAGTCAGCAAATAATAGGCAGAAATGAACACGGCGATCAATCCGCCAAGCACTCCCAGCGCATCCACCCAGATAAAGGTTTTGAATTCATTTTCACTGACGCGCAGTTCATCGGCAGCACCAGTGAATTGATATTCACTTAATATAGCCATTTTGTCTGAATAAGCGCTAAAGGCAGGCGGAACCAGTTTCATGTTCACATTGTCTGCCTCATCTTTATTGCCAGCCTTGATGGCATTCAACATAGGCATATGCGCTTCTTTGATGTATTTGTCGCGCAAGGCAGCAACTTCATCTGAAATTTTCTTTTCTGCTTCGTCTTGCGGCAAGACAAGATATTTTTTCCAATAGTCGTCTGATTTGGCGAGAAATTCTTCAGCCCGTTTGATGGTGTCGGCATTATCAGCGGCATCTGGGTGGGCAATTGCCCTGTCAATTGCTGTTCGGGAGCGCAGGATGAATACCCTTGACTGCCCCAAGGCTTCAACCGAAGGTAATTGATTGGAAAAAATATCCTTGATCACGGCATTACTGTTTCTGACGCCGTAGACTCCCATAGCACCACCAATCACCAGCATCACGGCCATGAAAGCCATTGTACCTATCAGTCTTAACCGGATTGTCAGATTGAACATCGTTTCTTCCCCTTTTGCGTTTCGTACCGTCCGAAACAAGATACAAAAATTTCGATTGAGAGTATTGATGCAGGACAACTTTATTGCCGAAGAGCGTAGATTAGTATAAGTACATTTACAAGTTTTTAGCTAGCATTTTATATCCTGCTTGTAACTAGCTTGTGTCTGGCTTGTATTGAATTTGTAAACGGGCAAAAAAAATCCCCGATAACTCGGGGATTTTTTACAGCAGAACCAAACTGACAATCAAAGCAATATTAGATTGCTTGAATGTTGGAAGCTTGCTTGCCTTTAGGGCCTGTAGTTACTTCAAAAGAAACGCGTTGGTTTTCTTTCAAAGATTTGAAGCCGTTAGATTGGATAGCGGAGAAATGAGCAAACAGATCTTCACCGCCTTCATCTGGAGTGATGAAGCCGAAACCTTTTGAATCATTGAACCATTTAACAATACCTGTTGCCATTACAATTTCCTATTTCAGTTAATGTGGGCATATGCCCGATAAATCGTTTCAACCAAGTAAGAAATGACAGACTGATACTGCACTACCACTTTGAATCTCAACGACTGAACGATTATACGCAGAATTTCGCAAAAAAGTAAAATAAAACACTTTTACCAGAACTTATCTGTGTTTTTCTTGGCGGCAATAGGACAAATCTGCTGAATTTCCCTGAAATGCCTGCCTTCAGTTCAGCTTGCAACCAAAATGGGCTGCCCGCTTGCCCAGGAAGGCGGATACCCCTTCAGCAAAATCAGGCGTCATCGTCACTGACGCAAATGCATTAATTTCATCATTGACCTGTTGTTCAAGTGATGTTGCTTCTGACTGGTAAATCAGGCGCTTCATCCTCGCATAGGTTTCACGCGGGCCACGCAAGAGGCGCATGGCCAGTTTTTCAGTCACATCGAATAACTGCTCAGGCGGAACAACCAGATTGATCAGTCCAAAGGCCAGCGCCTGGTCTGCATCGAAATTCTCTGAAAACAATAACCATTCCAGGGCTTTTCGGTTACCAACCAGGCGCGGCAGAAACCAGGTGTTACCGACATCGGGGCTGGCGCCGATTTTTGCATAGGCCATGTTAAAGCGCGTACCTTTTGCTGCCACTACAAGATCAGCTGCATTCATGGTGCCCATGCTGCCTCCAGCCACAGCACCGTGAACTGACGCGACCACGATTGCCGGCAGATTGTGCAGGCGCAAGATCGCCTGATTCAGCTCGGCACCGATTTCACGTATGGCTTCAGGGGATGTCGGATCACCAGGGCGAAAGCTGGCAATATCCCCACCGGCACCAAACACCTTGCCTTGAGCACGTATGACGACAACACGTACCGAGGCATCGTCAGCAATCTGCGCAGTCAGGCGGTTCAGGGTACGTATTTCTTCAACACCCATCACATTCATATTGTCAGGATTGTCAAATACGATAGTTGCCAGTCCGTTGGCATTATCCAGACGTATGCTCATATCAGGCTCCTTTTTGGCAAAACGTTAAATAACGTCGCAGGGCGTCACATATGTCATCCTAGTAGAAATCCAAAGAAAGGCAAAAAAAGCTTCAAGCTCTTCCATGCAGCATGAATGCCGCTGCACCTGTGGCTATACGGTCGCCCTTTTCATTGCGTAAATCCATCAGTACATTGGCGACACGCTTGCCCAGACGAGTCACTTCAGCAGTGGCGACAAAACGCTTGCCACGACCTGGTTGCAAATAGTCAATACGCAAATCGATGGTGCTCATCTTGCCAAATTCCCTGATCTGGGCAGCGACATCATCTTGCGGACTTTGCTCGGCCATCTTCAGCAAAATGGCAACCCCAGCCACGCTGTCTAGCAGTGAGGCAATCACGCCGCCATGCAGCATGCCCTGAGCAAAATTGCCGAGCAAAGAATCACGCATATCTATAGACAGTTGCGGGGCATCCGCATCAAAACACGTCACCTTCATACCCAACAGATTACAAAACGGGATTTTTTCCTCAATGACAATTTTGAGTACATGCTGAAATTCGGGATTACCAATCATTTGTTTTGTCATCGTCGACCTGTGTTTTTTAGGATCTTTATTTACTGTGAATTTGCTGCGCTTTAAATTTTTTAAATATCAAATAATTTAATCAAGCAATTGCTTTAATAATTGTAACATCTTACACTTGGGCATCAATAAAGCCATCGCCCAGGAGAAGAAAAATGAACGAAGCCTATCTTTTTGATGCCCCGCGCACGCCGCGTGGCAAAGGAAAAAAAGAGGGATCTCTGCACAGTGTCAAACCGATTTCATTATTGTCAGGACTGATGCAAGACATGCAGCAGCGCCTGTCACTGGACACATCCCTGATCGATGATGTCGTGCTGGGCTGTGTGACACCAGTCGGGGATCAGGGTGCCGATATCGCCAAGACTGCGGCACTGGCAGCAGGCTGGGACTGGAAAGTGGCAGGCGTGCAGTTGAACCGCTTTTGCGCATCAGGCCTGGAAGCGGTCAACCTGGCAGCACAAAAAGTACGTTCCGGCTGGGAAGACCTGGTCGTGGCTGGCGGCGTCGAATCCATGTCGCGTGTACCGATGGGGTCGGACGGTGGTGCCTGGGCAGCAGACCCGCAAACCAGTATGCAGACCGATTTTTTACCGCAAGGCATAGGGGCTGACCTGATTGCTACGCTCGAAGGTTTCAGCCGCAACGATGTCGATGCCTTCGCCCTGCGCTCGCAACAAAAAGCTGCTGCTGCGCGGGTGGCGGGACGCTACAAGTCATTACGCCCGGTACGTGACCAGAATGGCCTGATCATCCTGGCAGAAGATGAATTCATCAAACCGCAGTCAAGCATGGAAACTCTGGGGACATTGAAGGCATCATTTGAGACACCTGGCAAGATGGGTTTTGATCGTGTCGCCATCCGCAAATACCCACAGCTAGAACGGATACAGCATGTACACACTGCCGGTAATTCTTCTGGCATTGTCGACGGTGCAGCACTGGCACTGATAGGCAGTGCAGACATGGGCAAACGCCTGGGTTTGACGCCACGCGCCCGTATAGTCGCCTCAGCAGTCACGGGCACTGACCCCACCATCATGCTGACCGGCCCAGGACCGGCGAGCCTGAAGGCTCTCGCGAAAGCGGGATTAAGCATTGATGACATCGACCTGTTCGAAGTCAATGAAGCCTTTGCTGCTGTCGTCATGAAATTCATGAAAGACCTGCACGTACCGGAAGAAAAGGTCAACGTGAATGGCGGCTCAATTGCACTTGGTCACCCGCTGGGAGCCACTGGCTGCATGCTGCTTGGCAGTCTTATCGATGAGCTGGAAGTACGCCAGTTAAAGCGCGGCCTGATCACCCTGTGCGTGGGTGGCGGCATGGGCATTGCCACCATCATAGAACGTGTATGAAATCCGGAGAAACAGGCAACATGATCAGTTATCACAAAGACTCAGACAATATCGTTACCCTGTGCATGGATATGCCGGGCTTGACCGTCAATACCATGAACGCCGGCTTTCGCGCTGCCCTGGTACAGGCAGTCGAACAACTGGAACAGGAAAAATCACAGGTCAGCGGCGTGATCATCAGCTCGGCCAAAGACAGTTTTTTTGCGGGTGGCGATTTGTGCGAACTGATCAATATAGGGCCAGAAGACGCGCAAGCCTGCTTTGAGATGGTGGAACAAAACAAGGCTGTGCTGCGCAGGCTGGAAACATTTGGTAAGCCCGTCGTGGCGGCCATCAATGGCAGCGCACTGGGTGGCGGCCTGGAACTGGCACTGGCCTGCCATTACCGCATCGCCACAGACCAGGGTAAATCGAGGCTGGGATTTCCTGAAGTCGGCCTGGGTTTGTTACCCGGTGCTGGCGGCGTCGTGCGCACCGTACGCCTGCTGGGCTTGCAGGCAGCCATGCCCTACCTGCTGGAAGGCAAGCAAATATCCCCTTCTGCTGCATTGAAGGCGGGCCTGATACATGCGCTGGCAAATGATACTGACGATATGCTGGCGCAGGCAAGAAAATGGATATTAGCCCATCCCGAGGCAAAACAGCCCTGGGACAGCGATGGCTATAAATTGCCCGGCGGTGCAGCCCACTCGCCAGCGCTGATGCAGATGATCATGCTGGCCCCCGCCATGCTGCGCGATAAAACCCGTGGCAACTACCCTGCCCCTGAGGCGATACTGGCGGCCATGGTAGAGGGAGCACAAGTCGACTTCGACAATGCCCTGAAAATCGAGGGCCGCTATTTCACACAACTGGCAAGCAGTCAGATCGCCAAAAACATGATAGGTAGCTTGTTCTTCCAGATGCAGGAAATCAATGCTGGAAAAAGTCGCCCACCCGGCATAGAAAAATCGACTGTCAGTAAACTGGGCGTCATCGGTGCAGGCATGATGGGTGCAGGTATTGCCGCAGTCAGCGCAACCCGTGGCATACATACGGTTTTAAAAGACGTGACCGCAGACAAGGCCATGCAAGGTAAGAATGCGGTTGCAAGCCGCTGGCAAGAGAAAGTCCGCCAGGGGCGCATGACGGCAGAAAAAGCCACCGCGCAATTAAACCTGATTGAGCCTGCGGCACAAGCCAGTGACCTGGCAGGCTGCGAGCTGATTATCGAAGCAGTCTATGAAAGTCGTGAGCTGAAAGCCAGTGTCAGCAAAGAAGCAGAAGCTTTTCTGGGTGAAACCGGCATCATGGCATCGAATACCTCTACCCTACCCATTTCAGGCCTCGCCAATGCGGTGACGCATCCCACGCGCTTCATCGGCCTGCATTTCTTTTCACCAGTAGAAAAAATGCAGCTGGTTGAAATTATCAAAGGCAAGCTGACGAGTGCAGACACCCTGGCACGCGCTTATGACTTTGTATTGCAAATCGGCAAATTGCCCATCGTCGTCAATGATGCACGCGGCTTTTTCACCAGCCGGGTATTTGCCAGCTTTGTCAATGAAGGTCTGGCCATGCTGGCCGAGGGTCTGCCTGCTGCGCTCATAGAGAATGCTGCCCTTTCTGTCGGCATGCCGGTTGGCCCGCTAGCGGTACAGGATGAAGTGTCCCTGACACTGACACGCCATGTAACACAACAGACCAGGGCCGATCTCGAAGCCGCAGGCATACCGTGGGAAGCGCCTTTGTCTGCGCCTGTCATCGATGCCATGCTGGACCAGCACCAGCGCGCAGGTAAAGCGGCTGGTGCCGGGTTTTATGAATATCCACAAGCTACATCTATCAACGCGGGCAAAAAATATCTGTGGCCGGAACTGGACAAACTGTTTGGCAAACCTGGAGTTAAGGCACCGTATGAAGACTTGCGTGACCGCTTCCTGTACATACAATCGATAGAAACCCTGCGCTGTCTTGATGAAGGTGTGCTGGAATCTGCGCGTGATGCCAACATCGGTTCCATCTTTGGCATAGGCTTTCCCGCATGGACCGGTGGTGCGGTGCAGTTTGTCAACCATGTAGGCAGCCGCCTGTTTGTATTGCGGGCGCGTGAATTGCAGGAACGTTATGGCGAACGTTTCTCTGTGCCCTCCAATTTTCTGCAATTTGCGGAGGCCAGTCGAAAATATTAACCACACAACAACTAAAAATGCTGCAATAATCGGCGTCCGATCAAACGATTGCAGCATTTTTATGCAAACAGCTAACAAGACGCAAATTTTGCACATTTTTCGTTGTCTGCTATGCGGCCTGGCGCTTGCCTGTACCAGCTTTTCATCTGTTGCCTCCCCGTTGCTGCGTTGTCACGTCACTTATGCCGGTAGTACGCAAATCATCGACACCTATGTAACACAAGACCCTTACAGTATCGTCGCGGTCAATATTGGCGAACGTTTCAGGTTCAAGGCGGTGATGACAGGAACAGCCCAAGCCATTGAAACCATCAAGCTGTATACATACTTTCAAACCCGGCGTAGTGATATTCCCATTCATCAGGCGACTTACCTGCCACCGTTCAGGCTCAGCGAAACAGAGAGCCTGCTAACCCCAAAAAACTCTTTGTATGCCGGCGATGTGGAACGGGAATTGCAGTATTACTGTAGCTTGCAAGAGGTCAGCCCATGAAAAATAAAAACAAACTCTTCGTGCTGCTGGCTGTGCTTGGCATTTGCAGTCTGATGCATGCCAGAGTGCAGGCAGATGACAGTGTCAGTATGCTGTTTGCGGGCGATGTGGTTTTGGATGGCAAGCCAGGAAAGATGATCGCCGATGGCAAGGATCCATTTTTTGCCGTTGCCCACCTGTTCAAAAATGCCGACATTCGCGTGGTCAATCTCGAATGCGTGGTTGCCACCATTGGCGAGCCGGCCGACAAGAATTTTACTTTCCGCGCCCATCCGCGCACCTTGACAGCCCTGAAGCAGCATGTGGATGCGGTGTCGATTGCCAATAATCATTCGGGCGATTTTGGCCGCGCTGCCTTCGAACAAATGCTGGGCTTGCTTGATCAGCAGCAGATACAGCATTTTGGCGGTGGGCGCAATTTGCGGGAAGCGCATACACCTTTGATCATCGAGAAAAAGGGTTTGCGCATTGCCTTGCTAGGCTATGATGAATTTATGCCGCGCAGTTTTGAAGCAGAAGCGCAGGCCGCCGGGGTCGCCTGGAGCGAAGATACCCAGGTCGTATCCGACATCAAACAGGCGCGCCAGCTGTATCATGCTGATCTGGTCATCCCCTTCATGCACTGGGGCTGGGAAAATGACAAAGTCGCCGTCCCGCGCCAGCGTCAACTTGCGCGTCTGATGATAGATGCCGGTGCCGATGCTGTCATTGGCAGCCACCCGCATGTGATACAGGATGTTGAACATTATCAGGGCAAGCCCATCATTTACAGCCTGGGCAATTTCGTCATGGATGAACTTGATAATGAGCCGCAGACCCGTGGCTGGATACTACGCCTGCAGCTGGATAAAAAAGGGGTTATCACCTGGCAAACCAGGCTGGTTAACATTGATGATGAAGGTGTGCCACATCCGGTACCGACAGCCAATACAGCATGCTGGAATCGCCAGGACAGCAAGCTGGGGCTATGCAGCAACGCCGCAGATAAGTGAGTGTCAGCAACAGATCAGGATGCATCAAACAGGTTGACAGCCGCAGGCACGTCCAGCACGACATCAGTATGTGCCTGCGCCACACAGGGCAAAATCCAGCCTTCCTGCTTTTCTTCCAGGCTAAGACCCGGCCACTCTACGCGATATACGATCTCACCTGACACCAGCTTGCACATGCAGGTACGACAAGTACCATTGCGGCATGAATTTGGCAAACGTATGCCAGCAAGCAGGGCTGCTTCCAGCAAACTGTCGGTCTCACGTAGTTCGCATGGCCAATTGTGCGGCTGTATGGTCAAAATCCGTTTATTTTCCGGCGAAGACATATTGTCTTATTTCCCTTGTTTTCAGTTCTGAATTTTACTAGATTGAAAGCCTGCCCTAAGCAGTTTTCACTTTGCAAACAGGGGGCAGAAGTTTTTCAGGAGCAAACATGATGGCAGTGAGCAGCAATCAAATTTCCCTAAAGCAAGATAATTATTCAGAAAGGCGTAATGCCAGAGCACCAGATTTTAACCTGATTCAACTTGATCCCAGGGAGGTGATAGAAGGTGTGATGATTGATGAAGGTTATCAATCTGAAGATGCGCCGTCAGCCGGCAGCATGCGCGAGCACTGCCCTTATTGCAGCGGCGTACAGTTACAACTGATACTGCGCTATAAATTCGTCAAACGCTCTCATCTGTTTTGCAACAGTTGCACGCGTTGTTATGATGCGCTTTATCCCGATGGCACCTCAGCGCTGGCGCTGGGTGCAATGTCTTTGGCATAAAAATTGGTACACATGAAAAACGGCATTGAAAATGCCGTTTTTTACTACCACGATGCTTCAAGCATTGCGCCTGAACGAAATCAGGTACAGTCTTATACGACTGTTTGCAGGCGCATCGCAACGCTCATATCGCCAGATACCTTGAGTTTGCCCATCATGAATCCATTCATGGGGTTCAATTGGCCATTGAGCAAAGCCGCCAGATCTTCGAGTGCGATCGTGATTGTGCAGGATGCTTCCTGATTTTCATTACTGACAGAATTGGGCACAGTCACCGCATCAACAAAAACCACGCCATTGTCGCCACAATCAAACTTCAGTGTCGCATTCAAACCGCTGTCGTCACCAACTTTAGCGCGTATCGCTTCAGTGCAAGCTTGTAGATCCATGAATTACTCCAGAAAATTTTAAACGACTTGCAATGTAGCACGGCAGGCTTCCGAGGAACAATACTAGAACTGTAGATTGTCTACTTCAGCGTACAGGTCAGCATCCAGTAATAGGTATTTCTGAAAATGCGTATGTCACGAACGACAGAGCCAAATTTTTTGCGCAGCGCACTATCGGTAGGAAAATTCTTGATGATTTCCACCCGGCTGCCATCTTCCTGCATGCGCAACTGATAGGTATTACCTTCCAGATCAGTGCGGGCTATCGTCGTACTGCTGCCCTCGACATAATTATTATCAATCAAGACCAGCATATTGCCTTTTCCAGCTATCTTGCTCAGATGCTGCAACAAGCCGGTTTGCTCGTCACGTTTCACATGCGACCAGAAGAAACCAGCGAAACAGGCAGAATATTGGCCGGCTGCGGCTTCTGTCATGGCGTAAATATCCGCCACCGCAAATTCCACCTTGCCAGATGGATAGTTCTTGGTCTGTGCAACATCCAGCATCGCTTGGTTATAGTCCGTTGCCAGGACCGATGTTGCCACAGGTGCATATCGCTCAGTCCAGTAACCGGTGCCACAGGCAAGTTCCAGCACTCGCTGGTCTTTCAGCACATCGGTCACCCTGGCCTGAATTTCTTTCAAGTCATGCTGGCGCTCCGGCTTTTGATACACTTTTTCCAAAGTATTTGCTCGTTGCGCGTAATAGTCGCGCATTTTATTTTCACTCATTTTTATCTTTCAACATAAAATCGACCAGCTCCACAAAGCCTGCACCATATTCTGCTTGCGTGACATAACGCGGATGGCTGTCAAACCGGTCAAGAAATTTTCGTACATTGGCCACCCCCACCGACATGGGATAATGCGCAAACATGCTGGCATCATTGGCCGAATCACCTATGAATACATAAGAACGGCAAGCGGCTTCATCAGTAACGCCAAATACCTGTTCCAATACCTGCTGACTCATGCTTTGCTTGGAAAACGGCACCACCGAGGCATGCGCATGGATGCTGCTGGTGGTGGCATGAAAACCATGCTCATGCATCAGAGCAACCACCTCGTCAAGCTCAGTCATGGATATCGCCGGAATATTTTCAGCGATATCAAATGCCAGATCGCCGATACGCTGCGGCGCATCAGCGGCCGGCAGTATATGCGGAAAATGTCTTTGCATGACAACGGCAAAGGCATCCAGTTGTTGCCTGTGCTCGCGACGTGTTTCAGCATCTGCATAAAACTGGGCTTGTTGCTGCCCTTGCTTGTCCAGCCAGAAAGCACTGGCACCATTTTCAGCAATGACAGCATCAAAATCGCATAATCTTAATAAAGGCAGTGTCCAGTAGCTTGGTCTGCCGGTAACAGCAATACGCTTCAAACCTGCCAGTCTGGCACGATCCAGCGCATCCAGGCTGGACACACTGATTTTGCCGTGTGTCGTGAAGGTATCATCGATATCCGTCAAAATGCCCTGCACCTGCTGTCTTTGTGCTGAGGGCCATTCACTCAACGCCTGCATGTTCATAAATCGTAAGTGTCCTTATTCCCCTGCATGACGCTGTCTATCATTTTACGATTCAGTGTCGGGTTCAGCAATTCGATAAAGGTGTAGATATAGCTGCGCAAATAGGCACCCTGCTTGATGGCCACGCGCGACACATTTATACCAAACAAATGACCCACAGGCACGGCGCGCAAATTCTTGTCGCGCTCTGCATCAAAAGCCATGCCGGCAATAATGCCTATGCCCATGCCCAGTTCCACATAGGTCTTGATGACGTCGGCATCAATCGCTTCAAGCAAAATATCCGGCTTCAGATTACGTATCTGGAATGCATGATCTATCTTGGTACGCCCCGCAAAGGCTGCGTCATAGGTGATCAAGGAATAATTGGCAATTTCTTCCAGGCTGACATTTTTCAATTTCAGCAAGGGATGTTCATGTGGCAGCACCAGTACATGCTCCCATTGGTAACATGGCAGCGAAATCAGGCCATCAAATCCGGCGATGGCCTCTGTGGCAATGGCCAGGTCAGCCTGGTCACGCATGACCATTTCAGCAATTTGCTTGGGATTGCCCTGTAACAGTGACAATCTTACCTTCGGGTATTTTTGCATGAAGGCCTGCACCACTTTTGGCAGGGAATAACGCGCCTGCGTATGGGTAGTGGCGATGGTAAAGCTGCCACTGTCCTGCGCTGCATATTCTTTGCCTATGCGTTTCAGGCCATCAATTTCCTGCATGATGAGCTCAACTGACTTCAAGACTGCCCTGCCCGGCTCGGTCAAGCCACGGATACGCTTGCCATGACGGGTAAAGATATCAACGCCTAATTCCTCTTCCAACTCGATAATTGCCTTTGAAACACCTGGTTGTGAAGTAAATAAGGCCTTGGCGGCCTCAGTCAGATTAAAATTCTGTCTCACAGCTTCGCGAACAAAACGCAATTGATGTAGGTTCATAGGTCGTTTTCTAAGGGCAAGGATAATCTCTTATGCAATTAAACCTAAGTTAACCTCGTTTAATATGCTTCCGCTAGTATATAGACCCTGAGCCAAGAATTCCATGTTTCCTCACTTCCTGCCATGCCCAAATCACTATTTTTGATTATTTTCAGCATCTCCACTTGCCTCTTGGCAACAGATATCACGCATGCAGAAAGCCTGACCGTACAACATGCGCAGGTAAAAAATCCCAGGATATGCCTGGCCTTGTCAGGTGGTGGTGCCCGTGGTTTTGCCCATGTGGGGGTATTAAAGGTGCTGGAAGAATTACATATTCCCATCGACTGTATTGCCGGAACCAGTATGGGTGCTGTAGTTGGTGGTCTGTATGCGGCCGGTTTTTCTGCCACAGAAATTGAAAAGCGCCTGGATGCGCTGAAACTCAATGACATCGCGCTGGATCGCGTTGAGCGGCGGCTGCTGCCCCAAAGCGTGCGTGAAGAAGATGAACAATATCCGTTGGGTGCAACACTGGGCCTGAGTGCCAACGGTGTGCGCCTGCCCACGGGTGTCGTACAGGCGACACAGTTCATGGAATTATTGCAAAACTGGACTGCTCACCTGCAGCCGGATATCGATTTTGATCGCCTGCCGATTCCTTTCCGTACTGTTGCTACTGACCTGGAAACAGGAAAAATGGTGGTATTCAGCAAGGGCCCGCTGCACAAGGCCATACGTGCCAGCATGGCGGCACCCGGCGTATTTGCACCTGTAGAAATCGATGGGCGCTTATTATCTGATGGTGGCCTGGTGAGGAATTTACCTGTTGATATCGCGCGTCAGATGGGGGCCGATATCGTGATTGCCGTCAACATAGGCACGCCCCTGATGCCACGCGATCAGTTGCAAACCCTGTTCAACATCAGCCAGCAGATGGTCAATATACTGACCGAGCAAAATGTGGAAGCACAAAAAGCCTTGCTGGGGCCTGACGATATTTTGATAGAACCGCAACTGGGCAATATCAGCTTCATGGATTTTGCACGTTCCAGGGAAGCCGTGACGATCGGTGAAAGCGATACACAAAAATTATTGCAACGCTTGCAGGCTTACAGCGTGACGCCACAACTATACGCAATAAAACACCAGATGCGTCTGAACCCCGTTCTACCGAAGATCAACATTCAGTTTGTCGATGTCGCCACCAATGGTGCGGTACCGGAAAGTGATATCCGCCGTCAATTGAATATCGCCGCAGGCAGCGAATACAAGGCTGAAGAAATCAACCGCAAATTAGCCATCCTGAATAACGCACGTGAATTTGACAGCATCAATCATGAACTGGTAGAGCGCGACGGAGAATATGGCGTACGCGTGAACGCCTATGGCCGCAACTGGGGGCCACACTTCCTGCGCTTTGGCCTGGCTTTATCCAGCGGTTTCGAAGGCACGGGTGGTTTCAAATTGCAGGTAGGTCATCGCCGCCCCTGGCTGACAGACAGCGGCCTGGAATGGCGTAATGATGCTGAATTTGGGAACAGCCTTAAATTCCACACAGAATTGCGGCAACCGCTATTTGAACGTGAAGGCATGTACCTGTCCCCTTTTGCGGAAATTGGACAAAGCACCAGAAATTTATATAACGGCGATACCCGCATTGCAGAATACAATTTCCGTGGCGACAAACTGGGCCTGGACCTGGCCCTGCGCCTGGGTGAACAAAGCATACTGGGCGAAGCCAGGCTGGGTTTGAATTTCAATCATTACCGGGTCCGGCCAAAACTCGGTGGCTATCTCTATCGCGATGAAAATGGCAATGTGCTGTCAGAAGCCCTGCCCAGCGCAGACTTGCAACAGTTCGGCCTGAAAGCAGCCATCGTCATTGATCAGTTGAGCGATGCCAGTTTCCCACGCTATGGCTATAAATTCGATGGCAATGTATTTTTGGGCACCAACCGCTCACACCAGAATTACCAGGAACTGGCCATCAATACCACCTGGGCGACCAGTATCGAGAACCACAGTATCAACCTGAAACTCAATGGCGCGGGGCTGTTTCAAAATGATACCGAGATACGTGGCATAGGCTCGACACTCGGTGGTTTCCAGCAATTGTCGGCCTATCAGCCGGATCAGTTTACCGGAAACTATATGCTGTACGGCAGCCTGACTTATTTGCTGCGTGCGGTGAAATTTGACCTGGCAGGCCAAAGCCTGTTCCTCGGTACTTCGCTTGAAGCTGGCAATGTATGGGATAAACGCAGCGATATATCCTTGAGTTCCTTACGTAAAAGCGCAAGCCTATTTGCC
Organism: Undibacterium sp. TJN19; assembly: GCF_049339485.1. Lineage (NCBI taxonomy): Bacteria > Pseudomonadati > Pseudomonadota > Betaproteobacteria > Burkholderiales > Oxalobacteraceae > Undibacterium > Undibacterium sp. TJN19. Next base: position 60,261 of record NZ_JBMPPL010000008.1, on the reverse strand, counting down.
GGTTTCAACAGTTTCATCGGTCCTATTTATTTAGGTTTTGCGCTGGGGCAGAATGGTGCGAGGAATGTGTTTTTCCAGATGGGCAGGCAATAAAGCAGCTCTAAGGAAACGGTGATCAAGTGTATGGCTGAAGCTGATTTTTATCCGCCATATGCATAGACAAACTTGCCGCCCTCAATTTTACCCATGACGCGTGAACGCTGGTCCAGCCCCACATGGTCGGTCGCACTCATATTGATGATGCCCTGGGGCACAACCAGTTCCCTGGTGTTTTCGATTGCTGCACGCAAGGCCAGGCGAAAGGCTTTGCTACCTGGCTGTGCTGACTTCAACGCCACCGGCACTGCATTGGCAATCAGCATATACGCACCCCAGGCATCGCCAGCAAACTGAGTAATGGTATTGGCGCCGTAAGCAGCTTCATATTTCTGAACAAAATCAGCAGAGACTTTTTTCACTGCATTCTTTTCCGGCAATTGCCTGGCGACCACGGCTGGTCCGGTGGGGAATAAGGTATTTTCTACATCCTTGCCACCCAGCTTCAAGAATTCAAGACTGGCAATGCCGTGGGTCTGGTAAATCTGTGATTTGTAGCCACGCTCTATCAAGGTTTTTTGCGGTAACACCGCCGGGCTGCCAGAACCGGCAATCAACACCGCATCGGGTTTGGCTGCCATCATTTTCAAGACCTGGCCGGTCACGCTGGTATCTGTACGCGCATAACGTTCATTGGCGACGATCCTGATATGCCGCAGCTCAGCCAGCTTGGAAAATTCACGCCACCAGCCTTCGCCATAGGCATCGGCAAACCCAATAAAGGCAACCGTCTTCACGCCATGATCAGCCATGTGCTGCGTCAATATGGTGGTCATGTGCGTATCATTTTGCGGCATCTTGAATACCCATGCGCGCTTTGCATCCATAGGTTCAACGATGCTGGCAGAAGCGGCCAGGGCCACCATCGGCGTTTCTGTCTCAGCCACAGTCTCCAGCAAGGCCAGCGCATTGGGCGTGGTATTGGGGCCAACAATAATATCGACCTTTTCTTCCGTGGTCAGCTTGCGTACATTTTTGACTGCATTGCCGGGGTCGGTCGCGTCATCCAGGATGATGTACTCAACTTTTTTGCCCGCGATTTCTTTGGGCCACAGCAAAATGGCATTTTTTGAAGAAGAGCCTATCGCGGCAGCCGGCCCAGTCGTAGACAAATTAACGCCTATCCTGATTTGCGCCTGCGCCGTCGTGGCACATGCTACCGCCATGGCAGCCAGTATGGCTGCGCGCAAAGAACAAGAATACACACGCGTCATACAATTCCCTTCATTTTTAAACATGCCCGACCTGGCCTGATGAAGCAGATCTAGCTGTGATGCTCGACCACGCTTTGCTCTATCGCTCCAAAAATCGACTTGCCATTCTTGTCCAGCATTTCTATCTTGATGCTGTCACCAAATTTCATATACGGCGTCACGGGCTCACCGACAGCAATCATCTCCAGGGCGCGTTTTTCTGCGATGCAGCTGTAACCCTTGCTGGCGTCCTTGTTTGATACTGTGCCTGATCCTATAATGGTGCCAGCACGGGCGTTTCGTGTTTTACACAAGTGCGTCAGCAATTGCGCGAAAGAAAACACCATGTCCACGCCTGCATTGGGTTGCCCTACCAGCATATTGTTGACGCTGGAACGCAAAGGCAAATGCACTTTACCGTCTTTCCAGGCATCGCCCAGTTCATCTGGCGTGACTGCCACAGGGGAAAAACTGGATGCCGGTTTTGACTGGAAAAAGCCAAAACCCTTGGACAGCTCTGCCGGTATCAGGTTACGCAAGGACACATCATTGACCAGCATCAGCAGGCGTAGATGGTCACCCGCATGCTGTACCTTGACACCCATAGGCACATCACCGGTGATCACGGCTATTTCACTCTCGAAATCGATACCCCATTCTTCTGACTGCATGACAATATCGTCTTGTGGGCCGATAAAGTCATCACTCCCCCCTTGATACATCAGGGGATCATGCCAGAAGCTCTCAGGCATTTCGGCATTTCTTGCCTTGCGCACCAATTCCACATGATTGACGTAAGATGAGCCGTCAGCCCATTGAAATGCCCGTGGCAAGGGGGCCATGCAATTTTTCGCTTCAAAGTCAAAACTGTTGGCGGCACGCCCGGCGTTCAGGCGGTGATACAAGTCATCCAGTTGGGGATGGATGAAATTCCAGTCATCGAGCGCACGTTGTAAAGTTGGCGCGATGGCATCAGCAATACAGGCTGTTTTCAGGTCGCGTGAAACAACCAGCAATTGGCCGTCCCTGGAACCATCTTTTAATGTTGCAAGCTTCATAAATACTCTATATTTTTAAGTTATTGGTGATTTTACATGAAGGCAAACTGGAAATTGTCGGGAAACCGACAACGGGTCTGGATAAATGTAAATTTCCATACCGAATAGCCGGAAATTTAGGTATCCTCAAAAGTAACAGTCTCCACCTATCGAACTGATTTATACAGGGATCATTACCATGAACTTCAGTAATTTGAAAATCAGAGTGCGCCTGAGCTTTGGCTTTGGCCTTACTTTATTGACGATGTTGGTGATGGTTTCCATCAGTGTCATACGACTCAATGAAATCGCTGACCGCAACAGGCAAATCCTGGAAAACGATGCAGTGGGTGTAGCCAGTGCCCTGGAGATTTCAGCTCTGATACAGGAAAATGGCAGCCGCACAGTAGAATTATTCATAACACCGGATCAGAACGCAAGATCAAAGCAATACGCCTCCATTGACACCAATAAAAAGAAAATAACGGCTTTACTGGATACACTCAAGAAATTGGCACAATCCCCGAAAGAAAAGGATGCTGTCGAAAAACTGGTTGCGTCCAATGCAGCCTTTGTTGTCGCCTTCAGCAAAACCGGGGATTTGATCGAACTTGATCAAAAAGACGAAGCCATCGCCATGATGGGCAAAGCGACGTTCCCCGCGCTGAAGCAATCGCTGACCGATATCACCTTCCTCAGTGACATGCAAAAATCTGACATGGCGGCCAACGGCGAGGAAATCAAGAATATCATCATGTTTTCCCGTAACCTGATGGTGGTACTGGGTTTGATCGCATTGGCTCTCAGTACCGCAGTGGCAACCTGGATCGCGCGCTCTATCACTGTACCGCTTGATGCCGCTGTTAAAGTCGCTACCCGTGTCGCCAATGGTGACCTGACTGGCAAGATAGAAGTCCGCTCACGCGATGAAACCGGGCAGTTACTGAGTGCGCTGGCCGATATGAACAATAGCCTGGTCATGACCATCAGCCAGGTGCACAACAGCACCGGCATGATTTCAACCGCCTCCAGCGAAATTGCCGCTGGCAATGCTGACTTGTCAAGCCGCACTGAATCCCAGGCCAGTTCGCTGGAAGAAACAGCCTCTTCGATGGAAGAACTGACATCCACAGTGAAGCAAAATGCAGACAATGCCAGGCAAGCCAATCAGTTGGCAATTTCAGCTTCTGAAGTCGCCACCAAGGGTGGGCATATTGTTGGGCAGGTCGTCACCACCATGGGTTCGATCAAGGACAGTTCAGGCAAGATCGTCGATATTATCGGCGTCATAGATGGAATTGCCTTCCAGACCAATATCCTTGCGCTGAATGCCGCAGTGGAAGCCGCACGTGCAGGCGAACAGGGACGTGGCTTTGCGGTAGTGGCCGCTGAGGTCAGGAACCTTGCCCAGCGCAGCGCGAGCGCAGCGAAAGAAATCAAGTCCCTGATCGATGATTCGGTAGAAAAAGTCAATCTGGGTAATAAGCTCGTTGATGAAGCCGGCATGACCATGGACGAGATAGTGACTTCCATCAAGCATGTTGCAGATATCATGAGTGAAATTACTGCCGCCAGCCAGGAGCAAAGCGCTGGTATAGAACAGGTTAATCTCGCCATTTCACATATGGATGAAATGACGCAGCAAAATTCTGCCCTGGTCGAAGAGGCAGCTGCGGCGGCAGAGAGCATGCAGGAACAGGCAGGTGCACTGGCGCAGGCAGTCAGTGTATTTAAACTCGACATTACAGCAAAAACACCAGCGCCCGCCCCTGTCAGCAAAGCAAGGCCAGCACAGCCCAAACCTGCAGGCAACACCTTAAAAATCAGCAAGGCACCTGCCAGACCAACTACTAGCAATGCCAGTAGTAATAGCAAAAATAGCAGCAACGGCAGCAACTTGAAAAAATCTTCTGTAGAAAAGCCCACAGAAGGCGCGGGATCGGACTGGGAAGAGTTTTAAGTTTGCTGCATAGCTATGGCTATGCAGCAGTATAAGCTTGCCACCCAACTTATCCCGGTGGATGGCAGCTTGATTACACCGACAAATCTATCTGCTGCAAACTCTGTGCCTTGCCATCTTCAGTCAGCCAGAGACCTGATGAACGAATTTGACCATTACTGACGTTTTGCGCATTTTTCAAGGCGAAGGGGGTATCGGCATTCCCTAAAAACAGCGCACCTACATTGGCCTGTTTCAGTGTCTGCAACTGATCTTTTCCCGTCGCGTCCTTGGTCCATACTTTCAACTTCTGATAGATCGCATCATTTTCATCTATCCAGTTATTGCCATCGGTGTCATAGGCCGCCAGTTCAGCAAAACCGTTACCCGTCCCCGGCCCGAACAACTCGCTGCCATTGTTGATTTTGCCGTCATTGTTCTTATCCAGCGCAAGAAAACCTGCACCCTGTACAAATGAAATATTTTCCTTGGTACCGTCAGCATTGAGATCAAAAGAAAATTTCTGTGAACTCAGCTGGGTAGGGTTGCCGGAAAAATTCAGCACCAGTGGATCGACTTTCTTGCCATCGCCCAGACGAATATTGCTAGTGCTTTCTTCGTGATAGCTGCGGTTCAGTTCAAACGACAGATTAAAATTGATTTCCTGATTATCGGCAGTGACGATGCGCCCAATGGACTGAAATGAAGTTTGCTCGGTTTCGGTATAAGAATGCTGGCTATCGATTTCCACTCCCCAACCTGCCTTTTGCGCAGGAGCAGCCTGCGCAGGTGCACTGGCAGCCGGGGTATTGTCTGCGCCGGATTCTGCATCAGTATGCAGATCGGAACTGCTTAAGAGATGTATCTTTTTACCGGTCATCAACTCAATAATGTATTTGATGAGCTGAACGCGCGGATCATTGTCGGATACATCATCCACACTTTTCGCAGATGATGTCGCATCAACAGAGCTGGCCTGAACCGCTCGCGCGGCATCAGAAATCTGTACATTGCTGGAGACACTGCCCAGGTTGCGACCTTCAAAATCCGGACGCTGATCACCTTTCCAGGCACGCAGGCTTTCCTGCGTCTCTGACTTGCTCGTGGCGATATGGCTAGATGAAAGGGATATATCCGAAGAGGCGATTTTCATGACATGCTCCAGCCTGTGGGCTAGCAAATTAAAACACAATCCAACATTATCGAGACTGCTGGAAAGCGAGTGCCCGGCAATTGATGTCGTCCGCAAAAATCATGAGCACAATGAAGCAGCAGGCGGCACCAGGGAAGCGCCACCCCATCAGGATTTTCCAGAACTAACTTGGTAACGGCTGAACTTTCAAAAGCTTTACCTGCTTATATCTGGCGACGCACAAATTCTTGACTCTCAATCAGCACCCAGGGAACCTGCTTGCAGTCAGATTGTCTATTCATGCTGACTTCATAGTATGAGCACACCATCAGCGAAATGGTATGCTTGCAAATTGTCTTTTCAATTCAAACATTTTTCCGGGACGTTCACATGAGCAAATTGCGCTCTCTACCACTTTTACTGATTTCAATTGGTCTGCTGAGTACTGCGGCCGTCATGGCATCGCCAGCCAGCACTGCGACACACCAAGCGCAGAAAGTGAACAATGCGCAATTGACCAGGGCAGATGCGCAGGCAGGCGCACGCCTGAATAAACTGGCGGATGCCTATTATGAAAAACAGACGGCGTTCGATCCCATAGGTGCCAGTTATAACGGCGATACCCGTTATGACGATAAACTGCCGATGACTCTTGCACCAGCAGTTAAAGCCAGGCAAGTCGCCATGTGGAAAGAAACTGCCTTGAAACTGGCAAGTATCAAGCGCGCGCAATTATCTGCTACAGATACAATAACTTATGACTGCCTGGACTATGAGTTGCAGGCCAGCCTGGAAATGGCAAAGTTTGACGACCACCTGCTTCCCATCAATCAGATGGATGGCTTGCCTGTTACCCTTGCCCATTTTGCCTCGGGCCAAAGCGCCCAACCCCTGAAAACCGTCAAGCAATACGAAATTTTCTTGCGCCGTCTGACGCAATTGCCCGCTTGGCTGACCCAAGCCATAGTGAATATGCGGGAAGGTATGAAGCGCGGCATCGTATTGCCAAAGGCGCTGGTCACCTCCGCCCTGCCTCAATATGCCCAGCTGGTCACGGAAACAGCAGAAGACCAGGCTTATTACGCGCCCGTCAAAAATTTTCCTGACAGCTTTTCTGCCGCAGACAAACAGCGTTTAAGCCGCGATTATCAACGTATCATTACTGTCAAACTCTTGCCAGCGTTACGCCAATTCAATCAATTCCTGACGCATGACTATCTGGAAGCCAGTCGCGGCAGCAGTGGATGGAGTGCCCTGCCGAATGGCGACACCTGGTATCGGGCCTGGGTACGCAACCAGACGACCACCAGTCTCACGCCTGAGCAGATACATGCCATCGGCTTGAAAGAAGTCGCCCGCATACAAAGTGAATTCATCGCACTGGGCCCCAAACTCGGGTACCAGGGTGAGCCTGCAGGTTTGCCAGCCTGGATAGATACGCAAAGCCAGTACCGTCCATACAAGACTGAAGCTGAGGTACTGGATGGCTATCGCCAGATAGAAAAGCTGGTCACCGCGAAATTGCCTGAATTATTCAGCAAGACACCCAAAGCTGCTTTGGAGATTCGTGCCGAGCCCGAAATCAGCCGGCAAACCGCATCTGATCATTACACCCAACCGGCTTTCGATGGTTCACGGCCTGGCGTGTTCTGGGCAGTCATCAACAATCCGGCAGACTACAGCACTACCGGTATGAAAACCCTGTACCTGCATGAAGGACAACCGGGGCACCATTTCCATTTAGCAACATCGCAAGAACTCAATATCCCTAAGTTCCGCAAATTCGGCGGCAATAATGCTTATACCGAGGGATGGGCTTTATATGCAGAAACCCTGGGAAGGGAAATGGGCCTGTTTGAAAACGACCCGAATGCCTATCTCGGTCACCTGACCGATGAACTCTTGCGCGCCACCCGACTGGTCGTAGACACCGGTTTGCACAGCAAAGGGTGGACACGTGAACAGGCAATACAGTATCAACAGGCAACTTTGGGCTATAACGAGGCAGGTGCCAGACAGGCAACCGAGCGTTATATGGCCTGGCCTGGTCAGGCGCTGGGTTACAAGATAGGTTCATTGAAAATCATGGAGTTGCGTCAGAGAGCATCAGCAGCTTTAGGGCAACGCTTTGATTTGCGCCAGTTCCATGACGTGATACTGCGCGATGGCACCTTGCCCCTGGCATTATTGGAGACAAAAGTAGACCATTGGATTGCCAGCCAAAAGACGAATTAGCAAAGATTGCATTTATTTTTCATTGCTTGATTGACCTGCATCACTAACTGAAGCAGAATGAAATCATATAGGCGGTTTCTATCAATTTTAGCAATGAATGAATATCAAGTTGGTGTCTGATTCAGCCCATCCTGACAGGATGGGCTGAATCAATAACACCTAATTCAATGTTTGTTTAACTTGTGCAAAAGACATCTGCGATGAATAAAATCGATGCACTCAACAGCATAGCTGAACAAGCCAAACGGGGTGAGCTGGTTTTCCCCACCAATGTTGCGGCTTCCCTCAAAATTCAACAGACACTGGATGACCCGGATTGCAGTATCGATACGGCGACCAAACTGGTCCTGAATGAGCCATTTCTGGCTGCCCGCATGGTTGCCATCGCCAATTCTGCCGCTTATAACCGTGGTAATGATGTCACCAATGTCAAGGCGGCCATTAGCCGCCTCGGTTTTCGTACCTTGCGTGCCATCGTTGCCTCTCTGGTCGTACGCCAGTTGGCTGGCACCAGCAAGAACAAGCAATTGCAGGTCATGACCAACAAGCTATGGGAACATACGGCCCAGGTTGCTGCCCTGTCGCGGGTGATTGCGCGCCGCATCACCAAGCTCGACCCTGATACGGCAATGTTTGCCGGCATCGTGCATGAAGTCGGTAATTTTTATTTGCTGTCACGTGTGGATGAATTTCCATCGCTGATAGAGCGCGACCTGCCAGCCCCTGATTCAGATGTGGATGATTTGCCATCGTTTTCAGACACCATTATCGATCGTGAATCATCAGAGGCACAAATCGGCAGCGCCGTCATCAAGAGTCTGAAATTACCGCAGGCGGTGGTAGAGGCTGTTGAAGCGCTGTGGTTTGGCCTGCGCGCCATGCCGCCAGAAACCCTGGGCGACACACTGCTGCTGGCGAATGAACTGGCGACCACGCATTCACCTATGGATATCCACTCTTATGCGGAAGAGTCAGAGCAATATTCTTCAGAGATTGATTTTGTCGTTGGTGACGGCACACTCAACAGCATACTGGAAGAGTCGGAAGAAGAAGTACAGACACTTGCTGCGGCCTTGCTGGGCTAGTTTTCAACACCAGCCATGCATAAGGGAGCTGAATCAAATTCAGCTCCCTTTTTATTTTTCTGCTGAGATAATGAATTTACAAACTTAAAGCCGCACGAATCTGCTGCAAGGATGCCGGATCTTCTATGGTCGTCAGATCACCCGCATCACGACCTTCGCAAATCGCCTGTATAGACCTGCGCAATAACTTGCCAGAGCGGGTCTTTGGCAGTAAGGTCACGAAATGCACACGTGCGGGCCGGGCAACGCCACCTAACTGCCGGTCAACCACTGCCATCACTTCGCCTTCCAGGGCCAGTTTTTGTGCGGCTGTCGTGGCAAGTTCAGGATGTTTAAGGATCGCGAAGGCAACGGCGACCTGCCCCTTCAGTTTGTCTTCCACGCCGACCACAGCGACTTCAGAAACCTGAGGGTGGCTGGAAATACTTTCCTCGATTTCGCGCGTACCCAGTCTGTGTCCGGCGACATTGATGACATCGTCGGTACGGCCCAGGATGAAGTAATAGCCATCTGCATCCCTGATGCCCCAGTCAAAGGTGGAATACAACTGCTCGTGGGAGAAATTGGACCAGTAAGTATTGACGAAGCGCTGGTCATCGCCATACACGGTTTGCATGCAACCGGGTGGCAATGGTCCCTTGATGGCAACCACGCCTTTTTCATTTGCCGCGCACTCAGCGCCGGTGTTTTCATTGATGATGCGCACGTCGTAGCCATACATGGCAATGCCCGGGCTACCGAGACGGGTAGCGGTCTGCGCCACGCCACGGGCCACGGTCAGGATGGGCCAGCCAGTTTCTGTCTGCCAGTAATTATCGATAATGGACACACCTAGTTCATTGGCTATCCAGCTGGACGTAGTTTCATCGAGCGGCTCGCCTGCCAGGTACAGGGCTTTGAGTGAAGACAGATCATATTTGCGCATCAGCTCCGACGGATGCTTTTTCAAGACACGCACCGCTGTCGGTGCCGAGAACATGCGCGTGACCTTGTATTTCTCAACAATGCTCCACCAGATGCCTGCATCGGGGCGTATCGGTGTGCCCTCATACATGATGGTCGCCATGCCGGCAATCAGCGGGCCATAAACGATGTAAGAATGGCCGACCACCCAGCCTATGTCTGAAGTCGCAAAATAGGTTTCACCCGGCTTACCGCAAAATATGTGCTTCATTGATGAAGCCAGAGCCACTGCATAGCCACCAACATCACGCTGCACGCCCTTGGGTTTGCCTGTCGTACCCGAGGTATACAAGACATAGGACATGGCATTCGATTCCAGCCAGGTTACAGGCACCTGAGCATCCATCTGCTGCGCTCTTGCAGCCGCATAGTCTACGTCACGCCCGGCCACCAGTTGCATGCTATCGAGACCGCGATCTACCAGCAAGACATGTGCAGGCTTGTGCTCAGCCAGGGTGATGGCTTCATCCAATAAAGGTTTATAAGGCACAGCCTTGCCACCACGCATGCCTGCATCAGCCGATACCACCAGCACCGGTTTGGCATCATCAATACGTGTACCCAGGCTCTTGGAAGCAAAGCCTCCAAATACCACAGAATGTACTGCACCTATGCGCGCGCAGGCCAGCATGGCAAATGCCGCTTCAGCGATCATGGGCATATAGATCAAGACCCTGTCGCCCTGCTTGACACCCAGCCCAAGCATGATCGCCGCCATGCGCTGCACTTCTGCATGCAGCTCGGCAAAGCTATACGTTTTTTCGGTATTGGTTTCGGTAGAAATGGCGATCAGCGCAGGCTGGTCTGCCTGGCTCGCGAGCCAGCGGTCGACAGCGTTATGGCAGAGATTGGTTTCACCACCTACATACCATTTGGCGAATGGCGGCTTGCCGTGATCAAGCACCTGCTCATAGGGTTTGTGCCAGTCTATGAGTTTGGCTTCCTGGTCCCAAAAAGCCTCTGGCTCTTGTATGGATTTTTGATAAAAAGCAGCATAAGACATAGAATCTCCTTCATTTTATTATCACTAAAACCGTATTCTTCGCAATCAGCACTTACGCTATACGACTCCTGCGCTGGAATGCCAAAGGGCTGAGCTCAACCCATTTAAACAGATACATGATGGCCAGCTTGGTGATGGCACTGACCGTCGCCAAAAACAATAAAGGCCAACCAGTTTGCAAACCCATGGCAAAGGCAAAAAAGATCGTCGTCACATCCATGGCTAAAATGAATTGACTCATTTTCAAAGAGATCGCACCGGTCTTACCAGATTTCCAGATCAGGCTGATCTGATGCGCATATCCTTGAGCTAAAAATAGAGTGACCAGCACGATCAGACTTTGAGAAGCCCTGCGACCTTCATCTATAAAAGTTCCGCCAAAAATCCAGCTTATCATCAGCCCGGACAAGGCCAGCAACATGATCACTGCCGCCATCATGGAAGAAGCAAAAGCAAGCCTGGTCTGTCGGTCTCTATAAATTTCCCACAACAAAGCCAGTATCAACATCGCTGCTATCATCCTCGGCCAGACGATGAAATGATTGAATGGCTGTATGGAATAACCATAGACAAAGAATGCACAATACGCCAGGAAGCTGACCGTGAACTGGTTTAAGGACAGCAAGTCAGTCGGCTTGTCGCTCTCATTACCATTCACCTCATGGGCTGTCCGCGCCGCAGCCTTTCTATCCCAGACCATCTTCACTTGTGACCAGATGCCGTACAGGCTGATCAATATGAAGATGGAGTTCAAACTACCAGCGAGGGCGTACCACATGGCTATCCTTTAATTCACAGTCTTGCAAAAAAATCGGGCGCAAGCCTGCCCTGCTCTCAGGCGTTTCCACCTGAGAATCGCATATGTTTATCTTGAATGACTTTGCTTGCTACAGCCTTACCAGGCTCGCTAAAAAATAAGAGGCTGTTACAAAATTAAGATGGCTAGGCGCCCCCGGCTAAGTATCCCCGACTAGGCGTCGCCGACGCAGACAGTACTTTAGTACGGCAAGGCGGCGCAACAACGCCAGGTTAATTTTGCAACAGCCTCTAATCAGAAGCTGCCGCCGGGTATGCGTACCCAGCCTTCCATAAGTACACGTGCGCTACGGCTCATGATGGCCTTGGTGACACTCCATTCGCCGTTGGCTTGCGTAGCCTCAGCCCCTACCCGCAAAGTTCCGGACGGATGACCAAAACGCACTGCAGTGCGCTTTCCACCGCCAGCAGCCAGATTCACCAGCGTGCCTGGTACGGCTGCCGCAGTACCGATGGCCACGGCTGCCGTGCCCATCATCGCGTGGTGCAGCTTACCCATGGATAGGGCGCGTACCAGCAAATCGATATCAGTTGCCTGGACTTGTTTGCCGCTGGATGAAGTGTAGTCAACCGCCTTGGCAACAAAGGCTACCTTGGGAGTATGCTGGCGCTGTGTAGCTTCAGAGATATCCTTGATCAGGCCCATGCGCAACGCGCCATGGGCACGTATGGTTTCAAACATGGCGAGAGCTTTGGCATCACTATTGATGGCATCCTGCAATTCAGTACCGGTATAGCCTATTGCATCTGCATTGATGAAGATGGTCGGAATCCCGGCGTTGATCATGGTCGCTTTGAGCGTACCCACACCTGGCACGTCGAGATCATCGACCAGATTACCGGTCGGGAACATGGAACCACCTGCGCCCTCTTCATCAGCGGCAGGATCCATAAATTCCAGTTGCACTTCCGCTGCCGGAAAGGTCACGCCATCGAGTTCAAAATCACCCGTCTCTTGCACTGCGCCGTCAGTCATAGGTACATGGGCAATGATGGTCTTGCTGATATTTGCCTGCCAAACGCGGATAGTGGCTATACCGTTTTGCGGGAGACGCTCAGCATCCACCAGACCAGCACTAATGGCAAAAGTACCGACAGCCGCAGACAGGTTGCCGCAATTGCCGCTCCAATCGACAAAGGCCTTGTCTATAGCCACCTGACCAAACAGGTAATCAACATCATGATCAGGCTTGCTGCTTTTTGAGAGAATGACAGTCTTGCTGGTGCTGGAAGTCGCACCGCCCATGCCATCGATCTGTTTGCCATAAGGGTCGGGGCTGCCGATCACACGCAACAGCAAGGCATCGCGTGCTGCGCCCGGCTGCTGGGCAACCGCAGGTAAATCCTGAAGGCGGAAAAACACGCCCTTGCTGGTGCCACCGCGCATATACGTCGCCGGGATCTTGATCTGTGGAAGATGGGCCATAGTCTTTAACTCTTTAAAATTTGATTCAGAGGCAGCGCGCCTCAATCAAGAGGAGCGCTTGCAAGCAGTGCCAGTAAAGCTTATGCAGCTTTGGCAGACTCCAGAAAGTCTTGCGCAAAACGCTGCAAGACGCCACCGGCTTCATAAATTGAGACTTCTTCTGCCGTATCCAGACGGCACATCACGGGCACTGCCACTGATTCACCATTTTTGCGGTTGATGATCAGCGTCAGGGTTGCGCGTGGCATACGATCACCGATGACGTCAAACGTTTCTGTGCCATCGATATTCAGCGTCAGGCGGTTCACACCCGGCAAAAATTCCAGAGGCAAGACGCCCATGCCAACCAGGTTGGTGCGATGTATACGCTCAAAACCTTCCGCGACTATCACTTCTACACCCGCCAGGCGCACGCCCTTGGCTGCCCAGTCACGTGATGAACCCTGACCATAATCGGCACCGGCAATCACGATCAGCGGCTGCTTGCGTTCCATATAGGTTTCTATGGCTTCCCACATGCGGGTAATAGTTCCTTCTGGTTCTATGCGGGCCAATGAACCTGCCTTGACCTTGCCATCAACGATGACCATTTCATTCTTCAAGGTCGGGTTGGCAAAGGTGGCACGTTGCGCTGTCAAATGATCGCCACGATGAGTTGCATAAGAATTGAAATCTTCTTCTGGCAAACCCATCTTAGCCAGGTATTCGCCAGCAGCACTGTCGAGCATGATGGCATTCGATGGTGACAGATGGTCAGTCGTGATGTTGTCACCCAAGACTGCCAGCGCGCGCATACCCTTCATGTTGCGCGCACCTGCCAGTGCACCTTCCCAATACGGTGGGCGGCGGATATAGGTAGTCTGTGGACGCCAGTCATACAGGGGACTGACTTTTTCACCATCATTTGCCTGTTTGGCAAACATGGGAATATACACTTTACGGAATTGTTCAGGCTTGACGCTGGCAGCAACCACGGTATCGATCTCTGCATCCGTTGGCCAGATGTCTTTCAAGGTCACTGGTTTGCCAGATGCATCCAGACCCAGCACATCTTTCTCAATATCAAAACGGATAGTACCCGCGATGGCATAAGCAACTACCAAAGGTGGCGAAGCCAGGAAAGCCTGTTGCGCATACGGATGGATACGGCCATCAAAATTGCGGTTACCCGACAACACCGCCGTCGCATACAAATCACGGTCTATGATTTCTTTCTGGATGACAGGATCAAGCGCACCGGACATGCCATTGCAGGATGTGCAGGCGTAAGCAACCACGCCAAAGCCCAGTTGCTCCAGTTCTAGCATGAGATTGGCTTCTTCCAGATACAAAGTCACGGCCTTGGAACCTGGGGCCAGTGAACTCTTGACCCAGGGTTTGCGAGTCAGACCCAGCTTGTTGGCATTGCGCGCCAGCAAACCGGCGGCCACCATATTGCGTGGGTTATTGGTATTGGTGCAGCTGGTAATCGCAGCGATGATGACGGCGCCATCAGGCATCAGGCCAGGTTCATTTTCAACCGTGCCACTGATACCGCGTGCTGCCAGTTCCGATGTCGGTACACGCTTGTGCGGATTGGACGGACCAGCGATATTACGCACGACGGAAGACAGATCAAACTTCAGTACGCGTTCATATTCTGCATTCTTCAGCGTATCTGCCCACAGGCCAGTTTCTTTGGCATAGGTTTCTACCAGTTTGACGAGTTCATCATCACGGCCTGTGAGTTTCAGGTATTTGATGGTTTGCTCATCGATGTAGAACATCGCCGCAGTGGAACCAAATTCTGGTGCCATGTTGGAAATGGTGGCGCGGTCACCCAGGGTCAGGTGTGATGCACCTTCGCCATAAAATTCCAGGTAAGACGACACGACTTTTTGATTGCGCAAGAATTCTGTCAATGCCAATACCGTGTCTGTAGCAGTGATGCCTTCTTGCGGTTTGCCGGTCAGTTCAACCCCAATGATGTCAGGCAAACGCATCCACGATGCACGGCCGAGCATGACACTTTCTGCTTCCAGCCCACCGACACCAATTGCGATCACACCCAGTGCATCCACCATCGGTGTATGGCTGTCGGTACCGACCAGAGTATCTGGATAAGCTACCCCATCTGTCACTTGCACGACCGGTGACATGCGTTCCAGATTGATCTGGTGCAGGATGCCATTACCGGGTGGGATCACATCGACATTCTTGAATGCCTTTTTGGTCCAGTTGATGAAGTCAAAGCGATCTTCATTACGCCTGTCTTCAATCGCACGGTTTTTGTCGAAAGCATCGGGATCGAAACCACCACACTCAACCGCCAGTGAATGATCGACCACCAGTTGGGTAGGTACGACGGGGTTAACCAGTGCCGGGTCACCGCCTTGCAGGGCAATCGCATCGCGCAAACCCGCCAGGTCTACCAGCGCAGTCTGGCCCAGAATATCATGGCAAACCACACGGGCTGGAAACCACGGAAAATCCAGGTCGCGCTTGCGTTCTATGAACTGGCGCAGGGAATCAGTCAGCATAGCCGGGTCGCAACGGCGCACCAGATTTTCTGCCAATACACGTGAAGTGTAGGGCAGCTTGTCATAGGCACCTTTTACGATGGCATCTACTGCTTCACGTGTATCGAAGTAATCCAGAGTAGTGCCGGGTAGTGGCTTGCGGAATTGAGTATTCATGGCTCGCTATTTTCAATATTAGTATTCGGTATTCAGGGCAATGCAGAACAACTCAGAGTTGCAATTTGAAACCTTCATGTGATGCGATAAAACCCAGGCTGCCATAAAAGCGATGTGCCTGCAGTCGTTTCTTGTCGCTGGTCAACTGTACCAGTTGACAACCGCGTTCACGAGCCAGCTGTATGGCCTGCTCAATAAACCAGTGACCTATGCCCTGCCCGCGCAAGTAGCCATCGACCCGCACGCTTTCTATCATGGCGCGGGTAGAACCTTTCCGGCTCAGGCCAGGGATTAAAGTTACCTGCTGCATGGCAATGACGCGGCCATCCATCTCGGCCACCATCAGAAACTGATTGTCGTCAGCTGTTATGCGGTCAAAGGCCTCGACATAACATGCGTCGTCAGAACCCACACCTTCACGGTTCTTGCCCAGGTCATCATCAGCGATGAGTTCCAGCAGGCGCGGCAGATCCTGCTTCACAGCGCGCCTGATGCTGAGTTTTGAGAAATCTGCCTGCACTGTCATCTTGCAACCTCTGGTTTGCTAATTATGGTTTAACTTATTTACGTTTATTCAGGGGAACAAACTTCAGATCTTCAGGACCTACATAATTGGCACTAGGACGAATGATCTTGTTATCGATACGTTGTTCTATGATGTGTGCTGCCCAGCCCGATGTACGCGCGATCACGAACAAGGGTGTGAACATGGCGGTCGGCACACCCATCATGTGGTAGGACACGGCAGAGAACCAATCCAGGTTAGGGAACATCTTCTTGATATCCCACATCACGGTTTCCAGACGTTCGGCGATATCAAACATCTTCATTGCCCCAGCTTCTTTAGACAGGTTGCGCGCCACTTCTTTGATGACCTTGTTACGTGGATCAGAGATGGTGTAGACAGGGTGACCGAAGCCGATGACAACTTCCTTGTTTTCTACGCGTTTCTTGATATCCGCTTCTGCTTCATCAGGATTGTCGTAACGCTTCTGGATTTCAAACGCGACTTCATTCGCACCACCATGTTTAGGGCCGCGCAAGGCACCGATCGCGCCAGTGATGGCAGAATGCATGTCTGACCCCGTACCAGCAATCACACGGCCAGTAAAAGTGGATGCATTGAATTCATGCTCTGCATACAGTATCAATGAAGTATGCATGGCTTTTTCCCACGAAGCGCTTGGCTTTTCACCGTGCAGCAGATGCAGGAAATGACCGCCTATGGATTCATCATCCGTTTCGGTTTCTATGCGCTTGCCATTATGGCTGTAGTGATACCAGTACAGCAGCATCGAGCCCAGCGATGCCATCAGACGGTCAGCGATATCGCGTGCTCCAGGAGTGTTGTGATCGTCTTTTTCTGGCAAGACACAACCCAGTACAGAAACGCCAGTACGCATGACATCCATAGGATGTGATGAAGCAGGTAGCCATTCCAGTGCCGCTTTCAGGTTTGCTGGCAAGCCACGCAAGGCTTTCAATTTAGTCTTGTAAGCACGCAACTCTGCAACAGTGGGCAATTTGCCATGTACCAGCAAGTGGGCAATTTCTTCAAATTCGCAAGCATCCGCCACGTCCAGGATATCGTAGCCGCGATAATGCAGATCATTACCTGTCTTGCCTACGGTACACAGGGCAGTATTACCCGCAGTAACCCCAGACAGAGCGACGGATTTCTTGGGTTTGAAAGGAACTGCTTCAGTCATGATTTTTTCTCCATTGATACATTAGATGTGCTATTCCCGTCTGCTGGCTTGATGCAGCACAAGGTCGGGAAAGTCTATTTAGTCTTATTTGGCTTTTTGCTGCGCAAACAGCGCATCTAGCTTTTGCTCAAAGTCGTGGTAATTGATGCGTTCATACAATTCCATACGGGTTTGCATGGTATCGACGACATTCTTTTGCGTACCATCACGGCGTATCGCGCCATAGACGTTTTCTGCCGCCTTGTTCATGGCACGGAAAGCTGATAGTGGGTACAGCACCAGACCCACATCCACCGCGGCCAGTTCTTCAACAGAGAACAAAGGAGTGGCACCAAACTCGGTAATATTTGCCAGAATAGGTACTTTGACTGCATTGGCGAATTGCTTGTACATCGCCAGTTCAGTAATCGCTTCCGGGAAGATCATGTCAGCACCTGCCTCTACGCAAGCCAGTGCACGCTCTATCGCCGCTTCCAGGCCCTCAACTGCCAATGCATCGGTGCGTGCCATAATGACGAAGTTGTCGTCGGTACGCGCATCTACCGCTGCCTTGACGCGGTCTACCATTTCCTGCTTGCTGACGATCTCTTTACCTGGGCGATGGCCGCAACGCTTGGCTCCTACCTGGTCTTCGATATGAATGGCAGCAGCGCCAAACTTGATCATGGATTTGACAGTGCGCGCTACGTTAAAGGCGGATGAACCAAAGCCGGTATCCACATCGACCAGCAAAGGCAGATCGCAAACATCAGTAATGCGGCGCACATCGGTCAGAACATCGTCAAGGTTGGAAATGCCCAAATCAGGCAAGCCCAGTGAACCGGCAGCGACACCGCCACCAGAAAGATAGATCGCCTTGAAACCGGCACGTTTTGCCAGCAAAGCGTGGTTAGCGTTAATCGCACCTACCACTTGCAAAGGGGATTCTTCTTGCATGGCCTTACGAAAGGCTGCGCCTGCGGAGTAATTACTCATGTGAATTCTTTCAGGTTAATGAACAGAGTTGACTACCCGCATTGCAATCAGCGTGCCAACCCGGGCTGCTAGCCATGAAAATTGTTGATTCATATACAAATCAAGCACTTATCTTGGATGAAGTCATGAGTGTCGCTAGTCATTATCGGCAAAATGTTTCATAATTATGTTTCAAAATAAAATTTGAAACATAATTGAAACTAATATGAAACACCCTGCCTTGCCAAGAGATAGTAGTGACAAACCCGTCATCTGGACAGTTTCAATTTCGCGATTGTTCGATATGTTCCGCGACATCATGGTTGAATATGATGGGATTGCAGACATAGAACCTATTCATATGGGCTTCGAAGAGGCCGCGCAATACCTGCGCGAGCGCTTGCAGACTGAAAAATGCGATGCTGTCATTGCAGCAGGTTCAAATGGTGCGTACCTGAAAAACCGTTTGCCCGTGCCTGTCGTCATCGCCAAAGCCAGCGGCTTTGATGTCATGCAGGCCTTGGCGAGGGCGCGTAAAGTGTCACCTGCCATAGGCCTGATCAATTATCAGGAAACCATGCCTGAGCTGGCCGATTTCAAGAACACCTTCGGCTTTCCGCTGGAACAGCGCACCTATGTCACCGAAGAAGATGCCCGTGCCCAGATCAGCGAACTGAAAGCAACAGGCATCAAGGCTATCGTCGGTGCCGGCCTGATCACTGACCTGGCAGAAGAAGCCGGGTTGACAGGCATCTTCATGTATTCTGCCGCTTCAATACGCCAGGCTTTTGATGATGCACTCGAAATTGCCCGACTGACAAGACTGGAATCTTCTCGGGGCCGCCATCACCCGGCTGCCGAATCACTGCGTGCCAAGCATACCCTCAGTGATTTACGCGGTGATTCAGCGCTGATGCAAAACACCCGGCAATCCATTGCTCTGTTTGCCCGTTCTCCTGCCACTGTCCTGTTGCAAGGTGAAACCGGCACTGGCAAAGAACTGGCAGCCCAGGCCATGCACAGGGAAAGTCCAAGAGCGCGCCAGCCTTTTGTGGCGGTCAATTGCGGTGCCATCGCTGAAAGCCTGCTGGAATCGGAATTATTCGGCTACGAAGAAGGGGCTTTCACCGGTTCCAAACGTGGCGGTCATGCGGGTTTGTTTGAAACTGCTCACCGCGGCACGGTCTTTCTCGATGAAATTGGTGAAATGCCCCTGCCCCTGCAAACCCGTTTGCTGCGCGTGCTGGAAGAGCGTGAAGTCGTCCGTGTGGGCGGCATGCGGCCAATACCGGTGGACGTGCGCATCATCAGCGCCACCCATTGCGATCTTGAAGCCCGGATAAAAGAAGGAAGGTTTCGTGCCGATTTGTATTTCCGGCTTGCCGTATTGCGTCTGCATCTACCCTCTTTACGGGCCAGGCAAGAAGATTTGCTGCCACTGGCAGAATGGTGCCTGAAACACGCCCTGGCAGCCATGGGTGTACGCCAGCATACCAATCTGCATGCAGAAATCGCTAGCTGCGCTCCGCTTCTCCAGCAATACACCTGGCCGGGTAATGTCAGGGAATTACGCAATCTGATGGAAAGACTGGCCCTGTTCCTGGCAGCCGAACCCTTACAGGCACTGACGCCCGGCTTTGTCAGCAGAACTTTGCCAGAACTGGCTATCAGTACCGATTTAACAACAAGCCCTGCACCGTTGCTGATACCGGAATCACTGGAGCAGGTCATGGAAAAATTCGGTCAAAACCGTGAGGCAGCAGCCGATTATTTGGGGATCAGCAGAACCACCCTATGGCGACGTCTGAAGAAACATTAATTGATCATCTTGACTACTAAATTTTCTGCGCTCTAAGGTAAAATGAATTTAAGCTACTACCAGCACGATTTGCAGCTGCCAGGTAGATTCGTCCCATATAAAAAATATTATGAAAAAACTACTAATTGTTGATGATAGCAAGGTTTCACGCATGGTGATCCGTGCACACATCAAGGCCGCTCATCCAGAGTGGGAAATTATTGAAGCAGGCAATGGCGACGAAGCCATTAAATCGGTAGAAGAACATCAGCCTGACTTTTGCACAATGGACATCAATATGCCTGGCATGCTCGGCACGGATGCGGCTGAAATGATATTGCAGAAAAATCCCAGGATTCGTATTGCGATTTTTTCTGCGAACGTGCAGGACACAATGCAAACAAGGGCCAACTCCATAGGCACGATTTTTGTAGCAAAACCGGTTACAGAAAAATCCATCACCATCGTACTTAAATATTTCGCGAGCGGACAATGAATTCCTTGACCGAACTTCATCTCGATGCATTAAGCGAGGTCTTCAATGTCGGAGCAGGGCGGGCCGCGGCCAGCCTCAGCGATATTGTCGGTGACGAAGTCCGGTTGTCCGTGCCATCAGTAGAGATTCGCAAGTCATCTGAAATAGATTTTGCCGCCATCGGCTTGCAAAGCGAAAAATTTGGGGCAGTACATCAGACATTTAGCGGTTCATTTGAAGCAGAAGCAATTTTGCTGTTTACCGAAGCGCATGCGCTGGAAATCGTGCGCGATATGATGGGCTCGCAAATCAGCATAGAAGATCTGGCTGAATTTGAGCAAGAAGCCATGTGTGAATTGGGCAATATCATCCTGAACGCCTGCCTGTCTGCCATGGCAGACATGCTCAATATCCCCCTGAATTGTTCTCTGCCTGATTATTCTGTGGCCACGACCGAAGAGATATTCCGCCGCATCAGTGATGATCTGGATCAACCCTATATCCTGTTGCTGCATATTGATCTGGCGATAGAAAGACGGCATTCTGAAGGACATTTGATTTTCTTGTTAAGTTCAACTTCCCTGAAGGATTTGGTCTTCCAGCTGGACAGGTTTCTGGGAGCTGTCTGATGACACAAGTGTTACTTCCCTCGCCGTTCGCTTTGGAACAGATATTAAATTCCATCAGCCTGGGTTTGATTGTCGTTGACTGCAATCAGATCGTCAGACTATGGAATGGCTGGGTGGAAAAACATAGTGGTGTTCAGTCTACGCAGGCCGTAGGCAAACATATATCCGAAGCTTTTGAAGAACTTCCCAGCCGTGCGATCTTAAGTGCCATCAGCAATACGCTGAATTACGGCCTGCCGGTAGTCTTGTCGAATGCGCTGCATCGTTCGCCCCTGCCCCTGTTTCAGCGCGGCGAACAGGAAACGGAAAAAAAACGCATACACCAGTCCATTACCCTGACCCCGATCGCATCAGAATTTGGCGGACGTGATTGCCTGATACAGATCAGTGATTCAACGACATCGATCAAGCGCGAAAAAATCCTGCTCTCCCATTCCGAGACCTTGAAACGGGAAGCAACGACCGACAGCCTGACGGGTATTTATAACCGCCGTTTCTTTGACGAACATTATAAAATGGCACTAGGCCATGCGGTACGTCATAACGTGCCCTTGTCAGTATTCATGGTCGACATCGATTATTTCAAGGAATACAACGACAGCTATGGCCACGTTGCAGGTGACAAGGCACTGATACAGGTTGCCTCTGCCCTGCGCAAACAATTGTTAAGGGCGACTGACGTGCTGGCCCGTTTTGGGGGCGAAGAATTCATTTTGATGTTGCCAAATATGGCACCTGATTCTGCCATGCAGTTCGCAGAAAAATTGCGCGTTTCAGTTTTGGATCTGAATATTCCCCACATCAAATCCCGGGTCAGTGAACACATCAGTATCAGTGTGGGTTTCAGTAATTTTTACAAACACCCGGATATTGATCAGCATGCCTTGCTGAAATGTGCTGATGCCGCCCTCTATGAAGCAAAGAAGTATGGCCGCAACCAATGCCATTACCTGCCTTTGCAACATTTTGATGCGCACTCGATACAGCAGATAAACCCGTCTTAGACCAACGAGAAGTTCATCACGCGGCTGAATCTTCAGCCGTATTTTTTGATATCCGGCCAAAAGGAAATGCCATGTCCAAACCTGCTCCACATTTTTCTCTTTTCCGTCGCGCCTTACACCTTGCACTTGCAACTGGCTTGTTGACATTTTCTGGTCTAAGTCTGGCGCAACAGGTTTTTCGCGTATCAGCCATACCGGACGAAGCGCCCACAGAATTACAGCGAAAATTCAAACCTCTGGGTGCACTGCTGGAGAAAAAACTGGGCATGAAAGTGGAGTTCATTCCCGTCACGGACTATGCAGCTTCGGTAGAAGGCCTGATCAATAAAAAACTCGACATGGTCTGGTTTGGTGGCTTCACTTTCGTCCAGGCCAAGGTCCGCAGCAAAGACCAGGTCATACCGCTGGTACAACGTGAAGAAGACGAAAAATTCAAATCAGTCTTCATTACCACCGATAAAAACATCACTAAACTCGAAGACCTGAAAGGCAAGACCTTCACCTTCGGTTCTGAATCTTCCACTTCCGGCCATCTGATGCCGCGCTCTTATTTGCTGGCAGCCAAGATCAACCCTGATACGGATATGAAGCGTATTGCATTTTCTGGCGCGCATGATGCAACTGTCGCTGCCGTATCTGGTGGCAAAGTCGATGCAGGCGCCCTGAATATTTCAGTCTGGGAAAAACTGCTGGCGCAGGGCAAGGTTGATACCAAGCTGGTACACGTGTTTTACACCACGCCAGGCTATTTTGATTATAACTGGTCAGTCCGTGCGGACATGCCTGCCGACTTGCGCAAGAAGATCACCGATGCCTTCCTGAATCTTGATCCCGCCAATCCGCAAGACAAGGAAATCCTAGATCTGCAACGTGCAACACGCTTCATCACGACCAAGGCTGACAACTACAAAGCCATCGAAGCAGCGGCACATAATGCCGGCTTGCTGAAGTAATGTCGGCAGCAATGACGGTAACACAGCTGCGTTTGCAGCAATTGAACGTGGCTTTTCCCGGTGCCGTACACACTGCGCCGGTGGCAGGGCAAGCGCAACAGCAATACATACTTGAAAACCTGAACCTGACGGTAAGCCAGGGTGAGCAGATTGCCATCATAGGCCCGTCTGGTGCGGGCAAAACCACTCTGCTGCATACCCTGGCTGCGGCGCATCGGCCAACCAGTGGGCAATATCACTTCATGGATAAAAATGTCTGGGCACTGTCGCATAAGGCGCGTCATGCTTTGCGTCATCATTTGTTCCTGGCACCGCAAACCCCGCCTTTGCCTGCACGCCAGCGCGTCGTTACTGCTGTTCTGGCAGGTCGCCTGCCACAATGGACGCTAGCGCAGGCGCTACGCAATCTGATCAAGCCTGCAGACCCGCTGGCTGCCTGGCAAGCCTTGCAGCATTTTGATCTGCAACACAAGCTCTATGCCAGGGTAGATAAATTGTCTGGTGGCGAGCGCCAGCGCTGTGGTTTGGCACGCCTACTGTTGTCCGATGCCAGCCTGCTGCTGGTGGATGAGCCGCTTTCTGCGCTTGACCCTACATTGGCCCTGCAAACCCTCAATACCCTGCAGCAGGAAGCAAAGCAACGTCAAGCGACACTGATTTGCAGTCTGCATCAGGTGGAACTGGCACGCCAGCACTTCCCGCGCATCATAGGATTACGTGCTGGTCAAGTCTTGTTCGACAGCGACAAGGTGGATGATCAGATGATCGCTGATCTTTACCGGAATACCGGCAATGCGGGCAATCTCAGCGCACAAAAAATTGAAATGCCAGCCCCAGACCAGTCTGACTTGGCTGACCTGTCTGACCTGCCTGACACTCTCCGCTGTTTTTAAGCAAGATGATCTACCAGGCAAGTCATCCAGATACCCCGCATGACCCTGCATGGCGCATGCGGGTAACAGTCACGCTGTGCATGCTGGTGCTGCTCTGGCCCATGTTGCTGATCACTGAATTCAAGCCCTGGCAACTGATAGACGCACAGAGCTTGGGCGCGACCTGGCGTTTCCTGTCCGGTTTTTTCCCACCTGCGCATTCCCCAGAATTTTTACTCATTGTGCTGGAAGCGACCTGGCAAACCATTGCCATGGCCACCGCTGGTCTGACGCTGGCCTTGCTGGGTGCAATACCCATGACCCTGATCGTCAATGCGCATTTATCGATTTCACGCATAGGCGGCGGCCGCATGCATGGCATGGCGACACTGCTGCGCCAGATCGTACGCTGGAAGCTAGTCTTGCTACGCAGCGTGCCCGAACTGGTGTGGGCCCTGCTGTTTGTGCGTCTGGTAGGGCTGGGGCCGACTGCTGGTGTATTTGCCATTGCCCTCACCTATGCCGGCATGCTGGGCAAAGTCTATGCAGAAATCCTCGAAGCCAATGATGCTCACGCCACCGACAGCCTGCTCAGAAACGGCAGCAGCCGCCTGACAGCATTTCTGTACGGTGCCTTGCCTAATGCTGCACCGGAACTGATTTCCTACACCATCTACCGCTGGGAATGCGCGATACGCGGCTCGGTCGTCATGGGCTTTGTCGGCGCTGGCGGCCTGGGGCAGCGTATGGATGAATCCATGAAAATGTTGTCTGGCGCAGAAGTGTCGACCATGTTGATCGTTTTTGTGGTGCTGGTTGGCATCGCCGACTTGGCCAGTAAATTATTCCGCAAGGCACTGGCATGAGTACGCATGACAACCATATGCCCGCTGCACCTTCATACTATAGCCCACTCAAGCTGGTATTAAGTGCAAGCATTCTCTTCCTGGTGATAGCCAGCTTTGTCAGCCTGAATATGGAATGGCGTGCCCTGTTCAGCGACGATGCCGCCAGTAAAACCTGGGAATTCATGCAAGGTTTTGCACCGCCAGACATCAGCCCTGCCCTGCTCAGCAAAACCACCCTGGCCTCATTTGAAACCCTGGCCATGTCCGCACTGGGTACCTTGATTGCCGCCATACTGGGCCTGTTTCTTGCCCTGCCAGCCAGTGGCCGCTTTGGCAAGGCGGCAAAAAGCAGCACGCGATTATTTTTGAATGTAGCGCGTGCCATACCCGAACTGGTGTGGGCATCTGTCATGCTGATTGCCGCTGGCCTGGGGCCGTTTGCTGGCACGATTGCGCTGGCCGCTCATACTACCGGTGTACTTGGTCGCCTGTTTGCCGAAGTACTGGAAAACGCCGCACCACAAGCAGAATCAACTTTGCGCCTGAATGGTGCTTCTGCCATCGACGCCTTCCTGTATGCCACGCTGCCACAAAGCCTGCCGCAAATGCTTTCTTACACCTTGTACCGCTGGGAAAACAATATCCGCGCGGCCGCTATACTCGGCGTAGTGGGTGCCGGTGGCCTCGGGCAGATGCTGAAGTATCATCTTTCACTGTTCCAGATGCAGACTGCAGCCACCGTCATCATTGCCATGCTGGTGCTGGTAGCCATGGTGGATGCACTGAGTTTTGCAATGCGGCGCTGGTTAATGAACTAAATACTGCATCTGTACGCCCCAGTAACGCACGACATTAAAATGACGCCATGAGCCTTTCCGCCAAACCTTATCTGCAACGCGTCAGCATGCGCGATGATACTGTCATTGATTTTGACAGCTACCCTTATCACATTCCGGCTGTCAGGGAACTTGATATGCTGGAGTTTCATGCAGACGTCACCTTTTTCGTCGGTGAAAATGGTGCAGGTAAATCAACCGTACTGGAAGCCATCGCCATGGCACTGGGTTATGGGCAGGAGGGCGGCACGAAGAACGTCGCTTTTCGCACTACCGAATCAGTGTCTTCGTTGCATCAGAATTTAAGATTATCCAAAAGCTTCAAGAAACCACGCGATGGTTATTTCTTGCGGGCAGAGAGCTTCTTCAACGTCGCCACTTATATGGATGAAGTCGGCTATGTCGAAGGCTACGGCGGCTCGCTGCATGCGCGCTCGCATGGCGAGTCTTTCATGGCGCTGTTGCTCAACAAACTGCAAGGCAATGGACTCTACCTGATGGATGAACCCGAAGCTGCCCTGTCACCAAACCGCCAACTGGCAGCCCTGAGCGTCATCCATCAACTGGTGCAGAATGGTTCGCAATTCATTATCGCCACCCATTCACCGATATTGCTGTCGTATCCGCATGCAAAAATTTACCAGTTTGACGGCAGCGGCATTACGGAAACCAGCTATGAAGACACGGAACACTTTGCGGTGACCCGTGACTTTCTGAACAATTATCCCAAACGTCTGGAACAACTGCTCGCAGATGAAGAGTAAGCAGAACTTACCAGCTGATCACACAAGACAAAGCCAGCAAACTCAGCGCCAGCACGAAATAAAGTAATTGCAGCGGTATCATCCATTTTGCCCAGCTTGCCCAGGGTATGCGTGCCAGTGCCAGCACGCCAACGGTAATGCCTGATGTCGGTATCATCGGTGTCGTAAATTCGCCGAACTGGAAAGCCAGTATGGCTGTCTGCCTTGTCACCCCCACCAGATCAGCCAGGGGAGCCATGATGGGCATGGTCAACGCTGCCTGCCCGCTGCCGGAATGAATAAAGAAATTGATGACAGACTGAATCACAAACATCTTGTGGGCAGCAAAAATGGGATTGGCCGACTGCACAAACGGCATCAGTGAATACAGCATGGTATCGATGATATTGGCGTCACGCGCCAGTATCATCGTGCCACGCGCCAATGCAATCACTAGTGCCGTCGTCACCAGGTCCCTGGCACCCTGCATGAAAGCCTCGACAAAGCTATCGGCGGGCAATTTTCCGACAATGCCGACCAGTATTGCCATCACCAGGAACAATGCAGCGATTTCTTCTATATACCAGCTGTATCTGACGACGCCCACGACCATGGTCATCAATGTCAACAAGAATAAAGACAATACCGCTTTGTGTGTTGCAGTCATGCCTGTGAAGCTGGTGAATTCTTCTATTTTCAGATTGCCACGTTTTTCCTGATCAATAACAAAGGTCGGGCTGAGTGAGGGATTTTTCTTGATACGCGCCGCATACCAACTCAGAAAGGCAATCGTCACCGCCGTCGCCAGCACCCAGGCCAGCAAGCGAAAACCTATGCCAGAAAACAAGGGCACACCAGCGATGCCCTGCGCAATGCCGACATTGAAGGGATTCAGAAAAGCAGCCGCAAAACCGACTTGTGAGCCGATGAAAGGAATCGATACCCCCACCACCGAGTCATAACCCAATGCCAGTGCCAGCGGAATAAAAATCATCACGAAGGGTATCGCCTCTTCTGCCATGCCAAAGGTGGCACCGCCCAGCGAGAACAGAGTGACAAACAAGGGAATAATCGCTGCGCGCACCAGTCGCGAATGGGTATGTGCCTTGGCGACCGATTTGATCATTGCGTCAATCGCCTCGGTTTTTTGCAATACCGAGAAAGCACCACCGACAATCAGCACGAAACCAATGATCAGTGCGGCTTCGACAAAACCTTTGATCGGCGCCATCATCAACGCCACTGCACCTTGCGGATTGCTGCTGACATAATGGAACGTAGCGGGATCAATAAGTGTCTTGCCATTGACGACATGACTATCATATTTACCGCCAGGTACCAGCCAGGTGGCGATGGCAATCAATGCCAGCAATGAAAACAGCAAGACAAAGGTATTTGGCAACCTGAGTTTTTTCAACATGATTTACTCCCTACAAAGACAGCAAATTGCCGGTTCGATAAGCCACTGGCCCGGCTATTTTTGCTATGCGCATGCCATGCGTTGCATAGCGTCTGGCAACCCGCGCAAACAAGATACCGGGGACAGTCGCCAGCACGGGTGTCACTATGCCGCTGAACGGGTCGACAATATCGGCAATTTTTTCACCTGCCAAAATATGTTCGCCTGTGTTTTTTCTAAATACCAACACACCCGCATGCGGTGCGCACAATGGCTCTACCCCTTCCAGGGGCGTGGCTTTGCAAAGTGCTCGCGGAACAGCGGGCGCGTCACCAGCAATATGCCCAGCATGCTGCAAGAACTGAATGATGGCCTGCGCATCAGCCTTAGCCAGTTCATGGCTGACTTCGGTTTCGCCCCGCAATTCAACTGTCACGGCAAGGCAGGCATTGCCAAGTGGTGTGCTGGTACCCAATTGCTCTGCCAGCTCCCACCAGTGTCTTGAGCATGATTCATCAAAAGGGTCATCGCCCGACAACACCGAGACCAGCAATGCCTGTGCGCCCAGGTAAGCTGCCAGTGGCATGGCGGCGTTCACCAGTGGCGTCGCTGTATATAAGTGCATGACGGCCTGGTTATCACAATGCAGATCCAACACAATATCAGCGTCAATCGCCAAGGTTTGCAGAATTTTTTTCTGGCTCTCGGTGGCAGATTCTGTATGCCATTCGCGCAGCAAACTGCGCGCAGCTTGCCTTACCAGGGTGGTGTTTGTATTGCTGTCTGCGCCCAGCTTTCCTTCCAGCCGCTGTAATAATTGTGATGTCAGATGACGGTAGCCACGATTAAAATTTATACCGGTCGCCAGATCAAAACGCCCAAAAGCTGTGCCCTGCACATCTTGTGACAGCCCGATTGGGTTGGCGACGGGGACGACGACAATCTCACCCGCAATATCTGCCCGTGCTTCATGTTTAACCAGCATTTCACGCAGATAGTGCGCAACCAGCATGCCAGGTATTTCATCGGCATGCAGCGAAGACTGAATGTATACCTTACGGCCATTACTGGCATTGCCATAGTGAAAACTCTGTATTTCACGAACTGTTCCGCTACTGGCAGGTGGTAAGGCATGACGCTGTATCTGCATAGAACACTCTTTTCTTCGATGTTAAAGGATGAATCAGGATCGTCATGTAATCCGCAGGAAGTACAAAAATGAGGCTTAAACCACACATCTTCTTGAATTCGCCTGAAATGCAAAATCAGAGATTGGCTGACATGCATGATTCAAGTTGCTCTGAAATGAAAGTAAGCCGAAAAAACAACAGCGCCTTATCTGTCTGTCCCCGTAAATTTTATGAACGATTTTTTACATATTCTACATTTATGAAAAAAAACA
Organism: Undibacterium sp. TJN19; assembly: GCF_049339485.1. NCBI lineage: Bacteria > Pseudomonadati > Pseudomonadota > Betaproteobacteria > Burkholderiales > Oxalobacteraceae > Undibacterium > Undibacterium sp. TJN19. The sequence continues at coordinate 31,039 of NZ_JBMPPL010000008.1, read as the reverse complement.
GACAATATCTATTGAAAATATTTTTAAACCGGTCTACAGTTCATTCATCGACAAAAGAATGCTTACCAAATTATTCGCATGAAAAAACTAAATACCCCAGTTGAATCCACCTCACCAGAATTGGTGTTTGCCAGATCAACGCTGGGTGAATCACTGATGCTGGTGCTGCAAGAAGGTTCGGCTTCGTATAAACGCATCGCCAATTTTCTTTTACGCAACCAGGTGAAAGTGACTGCCTTGGGTATAGAAGATATGGCAGAGCAATGCGAGGTCTCTACCGCAACTATCAGTCGTTTTGCGCGCGACATGGGTTTTTCCAATTATGCAGGTCTGCGTAACCAGATTGCAGAAGTGGTACAGGCGGTTTTTCAACCGGTGGAAAAACTGCGCAACACCATAGAATCCGGGAAAAATGCGCCTTCGCCGGCACACAACAGCATGCAATTTGCCACAGCCAATATTGATGCAGCAAACCAGGGCATGTCAGAGCAAGTGTTGGGGCAAATCGTCACACGCTTAAGCAAAGCTGCCACCGTCTACGTCATGGGTTTTGGCCTCAGTGCACACCTGGCCGGCATACTGGCTTTGCACCTGCAACCCTTTTGCCCGCATGTGATTGAAGTCGTTGGCTATGGCGGCACTGAGGTCGCGGCCGGCCATCTGGCCAATATTTCTGACAAGGATGTATTAATCGTTATCTCTTTCCCGCGCTATGCACTTGATGTCATCAAGCTCACCCAGTTTGTGCGGGATCATTCAGCCTGCATCGTGACAATTACGGATTCACCGGCTTCACCTATCGCGCAACTGGGCGACTTTTTATTGCTGGCACCGAGCACACATGGTGTTTTGCCCAGCAGTTCGAGCGCGGCAATTGCCGTGATAGAAGCGCTGGTCAGCAGCATCATGGTATCGAACAAAAAGAATGTAGAAAAGGCCATGCGCCTGACGGAAGCCATTTCAGCCTATTTGCACAGTGCTGACAATAACGTGAAATATACACAGCCGGATAGCAACAAAACCAAGAAGTAAATTCCAAAAAATAAGCAAATCACAGTCACCCTCCGGGGTGCCTGAGGGGGATGCTTTTTTTAAATTTCTGTAAAACCTGAGGAGAGCAAGGCAATGGCAACGAGAAAACAAATGTTTCAGCCCATACCCAAGAAAGTAGCAGCTGCAACCTGGTCTGCACTGACTGTGATGGCGATGCTGGGCATGGCGGAACAAAGTGCGTGGGCGCAAACTGAAACCAATGCATCAAATGAGGCAAATAAACCGCAACGCGTGGAAATCACGGGTTCATCTATCAAGCGTATAGATGCCGAAACCGCCTTGCCGGTTCAGATCATCAACCGTGAAGCGATAGAAAAAGCGGGTGTCACGACCGCTGCTGAATTGCTGAGCAAGGTATCTGCCAGTTCCGCTGCCTTGACCGACGGTGCCAGCTTCAGTGACAACGGCGGTACGCAACGTGGTTTCAACGGAGCCAATCTGCGCGGCATAGGCGTGTCTTCCACCTTGATCTTGCTCAATGGCCGCCGCCTGGCCAATTTCGCATCGCCTGGTACGGCTTCTGGCGTAGACTTGAATTCCATTCCTGCTGCCGCTATCCAGCGCGTCGAAGTATTAAAAGATGGTGCATCAGCGATCTATGGTGCCGATGCCATTGGTGGCGTCATCAACTTCATTACCCGCCCCGATTACCAGGGCGCAGAAATATCAGCCTACTATGGTGATACTCAGCATGGTGGCGCTGACAAGAAAATAGTTAGCCTGTCTGGCGGTATCGGTGACTTGAACAAAGACCGGTACAACCTGATGGGCGTAGCCAATTTCCAGAATACAGGCAGTCTGCGCGCTACCCAACGCAGCTGGATAGGTTCAGTCTATCAACCTGACATCAATCTGGATGTGGGCAGTTCGAATACCTTTCCGGCCAATGTGCGCCGTACCACCGCCAGCGGTGGTACGACAGGTTCGCGCCTGAACCCCAGCGCACCCAATTGCAACCCACCTGCAACGATTTTCGCCGCCGATAGCTTTGTAGGCAGCAAGGCCTGTCTGTATGATTATATGCACGACACGGAAATTTTTCCGGAATCACAACGTGCATCACTTTTAGGTCGTGCCCAGTTTGCAATTAATGGCGACAACACCTTATTTGCCGAAGCCCTGCATAGCGATACCAAAACCACCTACCGCATCAGCCCCCTGACAGTCTCCAATCTCAATTACCCTGTCAATGGCCCCTATTATCCCAATGACCTGATCACGACCAATAAAACGCCGTTGCGCGTAGGTTTGCGCTTGAGCGCTGCCGGCCCGCGCACCAATGAAGTCAACGCGATCGCACAGCGTCTTGTGATTGGCGCAAAGGGAACAATAGCTGGATGGGATTATGATACCGCCATCAATCACAGTGTCAGCAAGGTGGATGACAAATACATCAATGGCTATGTGAAAACCTCGGCTTTTGACAGCGCCTTCCTGACTGGCAAGATCAACCCGTTTGGTCCTTCAAGCACAGACGGCACGACACTTTTGAATGCTGCAAAAATCAGTGATGCAGCACGCCAGTCCAGGGCCACGACGGATTCTTTTGATTTCAAGGCTTCACGTGAATTGTTTGCCATGGCAGGCGGCAATGCCGGTCTGGCCGTAGGGGCAGAATACAGGCGTGAAAAACTGGAATTCACGCCTTCAGCCTTGCTGGCAGCAGGTGAAATCCGTGGTGACGGCGCAGCATCTGCCTATGGTGGCAGCCGCACTGTCAAAGCCCTGTTCGCAGAATTGAACCTGCCCTTGCTGACCAATCTGGAAGCCCAGTTGGCTTTACGCCACGACAGCTATAACGATGTCGGCAGCACCACTAATCCCAAGCTGGGTTTGCGCTGGAATCCTGCCAAGGAAGTTGTGTTCCGGGGCTCATACAGCGCTGGTTTCCGCGCCCCGAGCCTGGCTGATATCAATGAACCGGCCCGTACCGGTCAAACCAGCGGCATCTACAACGACCCGCTGGGATGTATCAAAGTCGGCAATATCGACAACACCAAGAACCCCGATTATTGCGGCATTCAGCCTGACCTGATCAAGGGCGGTACAGCCAACCTGAAACCGGAAACCTCGAAACAATACTCTGCCGGTATCGTGTTGGAACCGATGCGCAGCCTGACGGCATCACTCGATTACTGGCGCATAGAGAAATCCGACACCCTGCTGGCCAATGAGGGCGCATATTTCAGCGATCCAAAATCCAACCCCGGCTATGCCATACGCGGTGCAGCAGATCCTGCCCTGCCAGGCATACCTGGCCCTATCCTGTCAGTCGACGGCCGTGTCAAAAATATCGGCTCACTGAAAACCTCGGGCGTTGATGTCAACGTCAACTGGAAGTTGCCAGAAAACAGCCTGGGCAAATTCAGCGTGGGTTTGAACGGTACGTATGTATTCGATTATAAAACCAGGAACACCGCTGTCAGCCCTGAAGTAAATGGTGTTGGTGTCTATACCGATACCCAGGTAGTACAACGCTGGCGGCATACCCTGACATTCGATTTTGACCGCGGCCCATGGGGTGCCAGCCTGCAACAGACTTACTACCAGGGTTATCACGATCAAAACCCACTGGCTGACGGCTCTGTTCGCGATGTGGAAGCCTATGTCTTGTGGGATGTCAGCAGCAGCTATAAATTCAGCAAAGCTCTGACTTTCAGGGCCGGTATCAAAAACCTGCTCGATACCAACCCGCCAAGGTCTAACCAGATTTATAGTTTCCTGGCCGGGTATGACCCCAGCTATACCGACCCACGCGGACGATTTTTCTATATGTCAGCCAATTATGCCTTCAAATGATAGCCGAGCTTATGCTGCATTTACTTAACTAAAAACATCTCTGAAAGCGCGTTTGGGAGCAACATTGAATGATGTTTGCTCCCTTTTTTAATCCTGAGGTAAGCTGATACCGTACCAGCATCAGAGAAAGCTTCCTCAGCATCACTTCATGTGGTAAAACCGGAATCGAAGCAATGAACATTTTCCTGACATATACAAGACGTAAATTTAAACTTTTCATGGCATGCTGCCTTGCCATTGTTTTCCAGTTCCCTATGACTGCTGACGCAAAAGACATCCCTCCCCCTTCAGGCTCGCTGGTCATTATCGGTGGCGCATTACGCGTTGACAATGCCGCAGTGTGGCAACGCATAGTCCAGCAAGCCGGTGGCAAGGGGGCAAAGATAGCGGTCATCCCTGCCGCCGCTGCCAACCCTGAGCGCTCAGGTGAGCTGACAGTAGAATCATTAAACCAGCACGGTGCACAAGCCTTTGTAATTCCCCTGTCGGTCAAGCACCCTAAATTCAGGCCGCAAGATATCGCCAGCGATGCCGCATGGCTGAAACAGTTAAAAGGCGCAACTGGCGTGTACTTTACTGGTGGCGACCAGGGTCGCATCATCCAGGCACTGGTCAATGCAGATGGCAGTAAAACAGCGATGCTGGAAGCGATCTGGGAAATATATCGTCGTGGCGGTGTCATCGCTGGCAGCAGCGCCGGTGCTGCCATTATGAGTACCACCATGTTCTATGACGCCAAACCAGTCTTACCGACGCTGAAGCTGGGGGTCAGCGATGGCAAGGAAATCGCAAACGGTCTTGGCTTTATTGGACCGGATGTCTTTATTGATCAGCACCTGATTATCCGCGGTCGCTTTGCCCGCATGCTGCCTGTCATGTTGAAGAAAAATTATAAGCTGGGCCTGGGCGTGGATGAAAATACGGCGATGGTGATTACCCATCAAAATGAAGTGGAAGTCATAGGCTACAAAGGTGCTATCCTGCTTGATCTGAGTGAAGCGACTACTGATGTCACTCAAAGCAATTTCAACGTCAGCAATGCCCGCATCAGCTACCTCGATCGTGGTGATCGCTTCAATCTGCAAAGCAAAGTACTGACCCCGTCGGCTGATAAACTGAAAGGCAAGCTGAACCCGGCCCAGCCTTATAATACCGATCAACGCTTCTATCCAGATATTCTGGCCAATACGGTCGTCACCGACCTGATGTTTCATTTAATCGACAGCAAGCAGGAAAGCGCAATTGGCCTGACTTTTGGCATGGACCAACAACCCGAACTGGGTTTCGAATTCAGTTTTAGAAAAGTCGCCGACAGCCAGGGCTATTATTCCAACGCATCCGGTTCTGAAAGCTATTCCATACAAAACCTGCGCCTGGATATCAAACCTGTCACCATGCAGTTGCCGTTGTATAAATAAGCAAACAAGTCCATCACAAAGAGCCTTCGGCCAAGATGACAGCATACAGGTGCTGTCATCTCCAGCAGCTATGCGCAACGATAATTCCAACAAAGCGCCGCGCCTGTCGTTTATACGCAAATTCACTGACTCAAGCCTGCCATCCTCACTTACAATGATTTCACAGGCTCTGGCCTGACAAGACTGCCATGCCACACGCGAACTCATATACACAGCAGTATATTTTGCGGTATATCGGCAAGACCGGGAATTAATATATAGGCAACGTAATTGATTCTGTGGTTTTGATGCAAAAAATACCTTGCTGGCAGCACATATAAAGTGAGACCAAGCCATGAAACTCAGCACCCGCATCATCCTGTTGTGCGCCATCACCTTGCTTGGCATCACAGTCATCTCAGGCATCTCCTTATATTCTCTGCGTCAGACCATGATGAAGGAACGTACTGAACAAATATCTGACCTGGTTACCCTGGCGCATGCTGCAATAGAAAAAGCCTATGCCCAGGAGCAGGCTGGCAAACTGACGCGGGAAGAAGCACAAAAGCAGGCAAAACTGGCGATTTCCAGCTTCCACAAGGAAGACCTGTATTTTTTTGTGCGCGGTTATACCGATGACCTGTTACTGGTACACCCCAGTGCTGCACGCATAGGGGTTCCGCAAAAAGACATGAAAATCTCGGGTGAGCGCTATCGTGCCTCACTAGTGAATAGCACCATAGGTATCGTACAGGCGCCGGGTACCCGCCCTGGTGTTGAAGGACCCGTCAACAAAATCTATGCCGTCATGAAATTTGGCCCATGGGACTGGCTTGTCGGTTTTGGCACTTATATCGACGACATCAATGAGGCATTCTGGCAGCAGGCAGGCATCTTGCTGGGGCTTGGCACCATCATGATGTCCATGGTTGGCGTGCTGGCCTGGCACATGACCAGAGCCATACTGGGGCAACTGGGCGGTGAACCAGCATATGCCGCAGAAGTGGTTGGCCATATCGCTGAAGGTGACCTGACCACAGATATCTATGTAAAAGACAAAGATCAATCAAGCCTGCTGTTTGCGATCAAAACCATGCGTGACAAACTGGCATCTGTCGTCAGCCAGGTGCGTACCGGTTCAGAATCCATTGCCACGGCCTCAGGCGAAATTGCATCAGGCAACCTCGATCTGTCAAACCGTACCGAGCAACAAGCTGGCGCACTGGAAGAAACTTCTTCTACCATGGAAGAACTGACTTCCACAGTCAAACAAAATGCCGACAATGCCCGACAGGCCAATCAACTCGCCATTTCAGCATCTGAAGTGGCGACGCAGGGCGGCAGCGTGGTAGGCAAGGTGGTGGCCACCATGGGTTCCATCAATGAGTCATCGAAAAAAATCGTCGACATTATCAGCGTGATAGATGGCATCGCCTTCCAGACCAATATCTTGGCCTTGAATGCTACGGTAGAGGCTGCGCGTGCTGGTGAACAGGGGCGAGGCTTTGCGGTCGTTGCCAGTGAAGTACGCAATCTGGCACAGCGATCTGCCTCTGCTGCCAAAGAAATCAAGACCCTCATAGACAGCTCGGCAGAGAAAGTGGAAGAAGGTGGCAAGCTGGTTGCTATCGCAGGTTCCACCATGGACGAAGTTGTCGCCAGCGTCAGGCGTGTGACTGACATTGTTGCAGAAATTGCCTCAGCCAGTCAGGAGCAAAGCTCAGGCATAGAACAGGTCAACCATGCGATCGTTGATATGGACAATATGACGCAGCAAAATGCCGCCCTGGTAGAACAGGCATCTGCCGCTGCCCAGGCGCTGAATGATCAGGCCGCAGAACTGGCCCAGGTGGTGAATATCTTCAAAGTACAGCAGATCAGCCGGGCGACACCAAGGGCGCTTCAAACACGCCGTTTGTCATAAAATACTTGGCGCAACAGGTCACTTTAAAAGAAGCGCAGGATTTGTGGTTGACCGATCTCAACCGTCAAAATCCGCAAATATCTTCCCGCTAAGTTGCGCAATAATGCGTGTGCGTTGCAATGCTTCGGTATTCGTATTATCACCACGATCAGCAGTTACCCTGAAGTCGTCAACTTGGTGCTGAGAATTGGGGTAATTCTGTTTTGCTCTCAGTACCCCCAGTTCATAGGTAGAAACTGAGGTTAACTGTTTCGCCGTTTTTTCAAGATGTGCGCTCGCCAACTGACCTTTTTCAAAACCCAGTACAAGCTTGCTCGTTACATGGTCATCAATTGTCGTATATCGATAATTTTGTGAGCTGGCGCTTTCCGTCAATAGTGGTTTTTTCCCGGTTTTCAATTCTTCATGAAAAGCTGCACTCAGCCTGGAATCCAGTACCTGACTGACTTTGCCACTTAAGCCGCCACCTGTCGTCTGTGTTTTTTGTGAAGTCTGGTAGTTGAAAAAATCTGTTTCCTGTAAGCGCGCTGGATTTGATGCGTCTTCCACCCCGGTTATTTTTGCATCAAAATCGGCCAACCCGGTCAGCAAGGGTTGTATGGACTGGTCCCAGAAAACAGGCCTGTCTACGGGTGCGGTATTAAGGTTGATGGCATTATCATCAGCATTTTGTGTATTGATTTTGTGCATGCCGGTAAAGGCTTCTTTATACAGGGAAATCAGCTTGTCATCTGCATGGCCGCGTGAGCTTGCACTGTCAATTTGCGCGAGATAATGTTGTATCGCCTGATTTCTCTGGCTTGTGCTGCCAGGTAAAACCGTATTGTCACGCGCAACGGTAATGTCAATCGCGCCGGCTGTCGTATTGATTTTTAACTGATGCTGCGTCTGGTCAATTTGAAACTTTAACTGACTGTCAGCGCTCTGAATATCCAGTGCGACAGACGAAACAACATTGGTATCAAATTTCGATATGGCATCAAGATTGACGTGGCCACCATTGAAGAAGGCTGCGACTGCGCTTTCCAGTCCTCCGGCTATCGTATCGAGTGCTTTCTTTTCCAGTTCACCCAGTTCGGCACTGCCGCTTGCCTCAACACTGATACCATTTGCATTACTCTTGATACTGAAGTTGATGGTACTGCCAGAATGGAGTTTGACACTTAAATTGACGCTTTGATCCGGGTGATATTCAAGCTTGTCAAAACTGGCCTTTGCCAGCTCTTCCGGTTTGGCGACAGCAGATGAGGCAGAGACAGCCCCCACATAACTGCTTACTGCCTGCTGGTAGGGTTCAGGTGTTGCCTGATAGCGCGCGATCAAGGCCGCACCCAGTCCCTTGAAGCGACTTGCCGCGCCATCCAGGCTATTGCGCTGCCCCAGCAACTGGCTCAATTCATCATTTTCATTGTTTGACCAGACCTGAACGGGATTAAAGGGTTGCAGGCCTGACTTGTCATAAGTAAGTGGTACCTGATTGACATTTGATGCCTGCAAATTCAATGAATAGGCCGATGAAGCAGCTGCGGTGACCGTAGTAGCCGTGGCCGCCACATTCTGCGTTGATGAATTCCTTGATGTTTGCAAACCCGGGCCAGACAAACTAAAAGCAGCAGAATTCAGGCTTGCAATCGTCGTTGCGGTGGTCAATTGCATTTCCTTGAAGTAAGTGATTGCTTAAAAACTTGTTAACTTATCGACAGTAAAATGAAGATCTTTAGCCTAATTGGGCCTGGGCATGTCAGCTGAAATACTGTTTATTTTTTCCAGCCGTTCATAAAAAAAGGATGCCTGACGACATCCTTTGTTGTTTCCTGTACCAGCTTCAGGTGCAGGCATACATACTCAGGTCAGGCTCCAGACATATTCAAGTTTGGTCCAGGCTTGTTGCGGTTTGCCGTCTTTGGCACCTGGTTTGAATGTGCAGGAAGAGTAAATTTTTTGTGTAGCCTTATCAAGCGCCTTGGAGCCACTGGATTTTTCTACCTTGGAGTCCACCACAGTACCGTCGGCACCGACGAGGATAGACAAAACCACGGTACCGGTTTCTTCATTCATCAGGGCAGCTTTTGGATAAACGGCTTTTTCGCAAGATTGCTTATCAACAGCAGGAGCGATTTCATTGGCAGAAGCAGTAAAAACAGAGGCCAGCAACAAAGAGGCTAAAAGGATTTTTTTCATGATCGGATACTTGGACAAATGGGCGAATGGATGGTTAAAGGTTTGATAGGCTTGATACTTTGACAGGCATAAATTGCCATGTGGAAATATGCGCATATTTTAAGCAGTTTTTTGCTGCAAAGCAATATATCGCCTCATCTATCCTGTAAAGAAAAGTTAAATCAAGACCCTGCATTACGCGTGAAAATAGGCCGGATGCACTATGGAGACAGTTTTCCTTGAAAGCTTTGCGTTTTCAAATCATTTCCACTAGTCTGGAACAAGCACCCTGACATATGCGTATATTCGTAAGTTGATATTGAAGTGCTTCCAATAAGAAAATTTCACCCTTCAGGGGACGACAAAATGAAAAACTATAAACTTTTGGCAGCATTGCTGTTTATGAGTCAACTCAATATCGTCCTGGCCCAGGACAATCCCGCTGACGCAGTTGCCATGGTGGATAAGGGAATGGTGTATCTGCAAAAAAATGGCAAGGACGCGCTGGTACAGGAAATCAATAATAAAAACCCGGAATTCATCAATGGTTCGATTTATCTGTACTTGCGCGGGATGGACGGCATCGTCATCGCCCATCCCATCAATCCCAAACTGGTCGGGAAGAACATGCTGGACTTGCCTGATGCTGACGGCAAATACTATCGCAAGGAAATCATTGCCCTGGCCAAAAGCAAAGGAAAAGGCTGGGTTGATTATCGCTACAACAATCCAGTTTCAAAACAAATTGAAAACAAGACGACCTATATTTTCCGCAGTAATGACGTGATTCTTGAAGCTGGAATTTATAAGGGTAAATAAGCCTTGCCTTCTGCATGAATCAGCAAAGACCTCAGTTCTGAGGTCTTTTTTATTTTGTGGATTCGGGCCGGCGCAATTCAGGTATCAACCTGTATAGCGCTTCGTTGATACAAATTCGTTCTCTTTCACTTCACTATCTGTGGGATATCGCACAGACAAGCGGAGGTGGCATGCGTAGTTTAGCTTGCGAAATGAGCAGAAATGTGGGACACAAATTCGGTTAATACGAGCAATCCTTTCATGCTGCGTACTTTACAACGCCATTGCCAAGCCTGAAGAACCACATTCCCGGATGACCAAATCGCCGGAGTCGGCACGTTAACAGCATCAAAAGGGACGAATACTCATGGCCTATCAAATTCTGATTCTTACACCCGAGATGGCTGACGTTAAGGTTTTACAAGATGTCCTTTGCAAAACGAAAGATGGTCCCTATCAGGTAACATCTGAGACCCATCTGTCAACGGCATTGCGGCATCTTAAAAAAGGGAACACTGACGCGATTCTGGTTGATCTGTCTTTGCCCGACAGCACCGGTTTGGCGACTTTCAATGCATTGATTGCGGCCGTGCCCAAAATGCCTATTCTGACCTTGTGCGGCACTGACGAGACGCTCGCCATGGAAGCAGTCCAGTTAGGTTCACAAGGGTATTTAAGCAAAGGCCACTTTGCCAGTTATCTGGTACCGCAATCCTTAAGAAACATCATACAGCGCAAAGCTGTTGAAGAATCTGTTTACATTGACAAGGCACGTGCAGAAATTACGCTCAACTCTATCAGTGATGCCGTAATCGGTACTGATATGGGAGGCAATGTCGATTATCTGAATGTCGCAGCAGAACACATGACCTTATGGACCAGGGAAGAAGCACGTGGCAAACCCATCACTGCCGTCATGCCCCTCTTCAACAGCAATACGCGCCTTCCTAAAACGAATCCAGTTGCCATGGTCTTACAACAAGACATGGCGACGATCTTGACACCGGGAACGATATTGATCAGAAGGGATGGCAGCGAAGTGGCGATAGAAGATTCAACTGCCCCTATCCATGATTCCAGCGGCAAACTCGCTGGCGCTGTCATGGTATTTCACGACATTACCGCTTCACAGGCAATGGCTTTGAAAATGGCACACCTGGCGCAACATGATTTTCTGACCAATTTACCGAACCGTGCGCTGCTCAACGACAGAATTTCACAGGCGATAGGTCTGGCGAAACGTCGCGATACCCATCTCGCAGTATTATTTCTGGATCTGGATAATTTCAAGCACATCAATGATTCATTAGGCCATGCGACCGGTGACAAACTCCTGCAATCTGTTACTGAGCGCTTATGCGCATGTGTGCGCAGTTCCGACACAGTCAGTCGTCAGGGCGGAGATGAATTCGTGATTCTGGTAACCGATGACAAGTCGGCAGAAAACGCTGCCTTTACCGCTGAAAAATTATTGAAGTCGCTGGCAGAGTCACACAAAATCGCCAAGAATGAACTGTATGTGACGACCAGTATCGGTATCAGCGTTTACCCGGCGGATGGGCAGGATGCAGAAACCCTGATAAAGAACGCTGATACGGCCATGTATCAAGCCAAAGACCGGGGTCGAAATAACTATCAATTTTTCAAACAGGATATGAATGTTCGTGCGGTTGAGCGCCAGGTGATAGAAGCCAACTTGCGGCTGGCCCTGGTGCGAAATGAATTTTCATTGCATTACCAACCAAAAATCAATCTGGAAAGCGGTGCCATTACAGGCGCTGAAGCATTACTGCGCTGGACGCACCCGCAATGGGGCATGGTTCCGCCCATTCGTTTCATCGGCATTGCAGAAGAATGTGGCGTTATCGTTCCTATCGGCCGCTGGGTATTACGGGAAGCATGTGCACAGACCAAGCAATGGCAGGATGCAGGATTAAGAATTGCATCCATATCAGTCAATATTTCAGCCGTAGAATTTCGTCGCCAGGATTTTATCGAGGGTGTACGCAATATTTTGATGGAAACAGGTCTGGAACCCGCTTGCCTGCAACTGGAAATTACAGAAAGCGTGCTGATGCATAATGCAGAAGGTAGCATTTCCATACTTCAGCAATTGAAGGAAATGGGCATACAACTAGCCGTAGACGATTTTGGCACAGGCTATTCCAGTTTAAGTTACCTTAACCAGTTCCCGATTGATGTGCTGAAAATCGACCAGTCATTTGTACAGGAAATAAAGTCCAGCAAAACAGATAACGACGGCATTATTGTCAGTGCCGTCATTGCCATGGGCAATAGCCTGAAGCAAAAAGTGATCGCCGAAGGTGTGGAAGAATTAAGCCAGTTGGCTTTTTTAAAAGAACGCCATTGTGAAGAAGGTCAGGGTTACATATTTAGCCGGCCACTGGCCGCCAGACAATTCGCCAAACTGCTAAGTTTAGGAATCTCCTCTCCCATACTGAATTGAAAATATAAAAAAAGGACATGCAAAGCATGTCCTTTCAATTCCGATGACGACATCAGCACTTATTCATAATCGCTGACAGGAATACAGGAACAGAACAAGTTACGGTCACCATAAACATTATCGGCACGGCCAACCGGCGCAAAGTATTTATTTTTGCGTAGGGAAGCAACCGGGTAAGCTGCCACCTCACGGCTGTAAGTATGTGGCCATTCGTTGGCGATCAGCACTTCTGCCGTGTGTGGCGCATGTTTCAGCGGATTGTCCTTGGCATCGAATTCACCACTGGCAACCTTGGCGATTTCTTCACGGATGCTGATCATGGCATCGATGAAGCGGTCGAGTTCAGCCTGGGATTCGCTTTCTGTCGGTTCTATCATCAAGGTGCCAGGCACAGGGAAGCTCATGGTCGGTGCGTGAAAACCAAAGTCGATGAGGCGTTTGGCCACGTCTTCATTGCTGATGCCAGTAGCATCAGTCAATGGACGCAGATCCAGGATGCACTCATGCGCAACCAGACCATCATGACCACTGTACAGTACAGGGTAATGCGGGGCCAGGCGTTTGGCGATGTAGTTCGCAGCCAGTATCGCTGTTTCTGTCGCTGCCTTCAAGCCTTCAGAACCCATCATGGCGATGTACATCCATGAGATAGGCAAGATGCTGGCAGAGCCAAATGGTGCGGCGCTAACGGCAGAGATACCATCTTCACCACGGACATAGCCAGTGGATTTCTGGTTAGGCAGGAACTTCGCCAGATGCGCACCAACAGCAACCGGGCCTACGCCTGGGCCACCACCACCGTGAGGGATACAGAAAGTCTTGTGCAGATTCAGATGGCTGACGTCGCCCCCAAATTTGCCCGGTGCGGCTACGCCGACCAGCGCATTCATGTTCGCGCCATCGACATACACCTGGCCACCATGGCTATGCACGATTTCGCACAGTTGTTGTATGCCTTCTTCAAACACACCATGTGTAGATGGATAAGTCACCATCGCTGCTGCCAGGTTTGCACTATGTTTTTCTGCCTTGGCTTGCAGGTCAGCCAGATCGACGTTGCCCTTGTCATCGCAAGCAACCACAACCACGTCCATGCCTACCATGCTGGCAGATGCTGGATTGGTACCGTGTGCAGAAGATGGGATCAGGCAGATATTGCGGTGTGCCTCACCACGGGAAGCGTGGTAAGCCTGGATCACCAGCAAGCCCGCGTATTCACCTTGGGAACCGGCATTTGGCTGCAGGGATACGGCGTCGTAACCGGTTGCTGCGCACAACATGGCTTCGAGCTGATCGATCATTTCGCGGTAACCGATGGTCTGGTCATTTGGCGCGAATGGATGGATGCTGGAAAATTCTGGCCAGGTCACAGGAATCATTTCGCTGGTGGCGTTCAGTTTCATCGTGCATGAACCCAGCGGTATCATGGTGCGGTCCAGCGCCAGGTCTTTGTCAGCCAGGCTGCGCAGATAGCGCAGCATTTCATGTTCTGCGTGATAGCGGTTGAACGTTGGATGTGTCAGATAAGTTGTGCCACGTGTCAGTGCTGCCGGGTAAGCATCATTGACGCCAGCTTCTATCGCCGTAAAATCTGGCGTTGTTGTGATGCCACTTGCTTTGGCAAAAATTGCCCACAAAGCTTCAACATCAGCACGTGTGACTGTCTCATCAAGAGAGACGCCAACCTGTGTTGCGCTAATCTGACGCAGATTGTAGCCCGCAGCCTGGGCAGCTTGATGGTAGGCAGCAGCATTGGCGACATTGACTGTGAGGGTGTCGAAGTAAGTAGTGTTGGCGATAGCCAGACCCTGTTGTTTCAGACCGCCAGCCAAAATACCAGTCAGGCAGTGTATGCGCAAAGCAATCTGACGCAAGCCTGCAGGGCCGTGATAGACGGCATACATGGAAGCGATCACTGCCAGCAACACCTGGGCAGTACAGATATTCGATGTGGCTTTTTCGCGGCGGATATGTTGTTCGCGTGTTTGCAGGGCCAGGCGATAAGCCTTGTTGCCTTGCGCATCAATCGTCACACCAACCAAGCGGCCAGGCATGCTGCGCTTGAACGCATCGCGTGTACCCATATAGCCTGCATGCGGGCCACCAAAACCCAGTGGTACGCCAAAGCGTTGGCTGTTACCAACAACAACGTCAGCACCCCACTCGCCTGGGGACGCGATCAGTGTCAGTGCCAGCAAATCGGCAGCAGCGATGACCATCGCGCCCTTGGCATGCAAGGCTGCTGCGTATTCACGGTAATCCATGATGGAACCATCAACGCCGGGGTATTGCAACAAGACGCCGAAGCAATCATTGTCCAGCGCTTCATTGCCAGCGCAGGTACGTACTTCTATACCCAGTGGCTTGGCGCGGGTTTCTATGATTTCACGGGTTTGTGGCAAGACATCGGCTGCCACATAAAACACATTGGATTTGGATTTGCCTACGCGCTGTATCAACGTCATGGCTTCAGCCGCAGCCGTGCCTTCATCGAGCATCGAGGCATTGGCGATGTCCATGCCAGTCAGGTCCGTGATGACTTGCTGGAAGTTCAAAATGGCTTCCAGGCGGCCTTGGGAAATCTCTGGCTGGTACGGTGTGTAAGCTGTGTACCAGGCAGGGTTTTCAAAGATATTGCGCAGGATAACGCCAGGCGTATGCGTGTTGTAATAACCCTGACCAATCAAAGACTTCAGTACACGGTTTTTCGACGCCAGTGCCTTCAATGTGGCCAGTGCTTCCTGTTCGGACTTGGCTTCTGTGAATTGCGCCAGTGGCAGCACATCGTGACGGCGGATATTGGCCGGGACGATGGCATCAATCAGGGCTGTGCGGTCAGCATAGCCCAGGGTTTTCAGCATGGCGGCTTGTTCTGCTTCAGAAGGGCCGATATGTCGAGCGATGAAAGCGTCATGCGCTTCCAGTTGGGTCAGTGAAGGACGGGTCATGGTATATGGGGTACAGAAGAGTAACGTGGGATATCAGGCGGAACTATGCAGGGCAAACCGCACTCAGGCAAATCCAAAGCAATAAGGTGACCATCAGGCCACCTTATATGCATTAATTAAGCAATATTTTTTGCGTAAGCTTCAGCATTCATCAAGGCATCAACATCAGCAATATTGGCTGGCTTCAGTTTGAACAGCCATGCAGCAAACGCATCGGCATTGATGGATTCTGGTGCATCGGCCAGTGCTTCGTTGATACCGACAACTTCACCAGTCACCGGTGCATAAATATCGCCCGCTGCTTTGACGGATTCAACCACGGCGCAATCCTTGCCAGCGTCGAGTACTGTACCAACTTTAGGCAGGTCAACGAAAACGATATCGCCCAAAGCATCCTGAGCAAATTCAGTAATGCCGACAGTGATCGTGCCGTCTGCTTCTGTGCGTACCCATTCGTGGGATGTCGTGTATTTCAGGTCTGCTGGTACGTTCATGATGGGCTCCAGATAAATAAATTGTTTTGAATTAATGAGTGGCTAATCAAATGAAGCTGTACAAGAGTGAACAAATACACAGTACAGCTTGCAGATCAAATTATACGGCCAGGATTTTGCCATTACGGACAAAAGGCAGTTTGACGACAGATGCGGCCAATTGCTTGTCACGGATAACAACATGCACAGTATCGCCTACAGACACGCCCATAGGCAAACGCGCCAGTGCAATTGCCTGTTCCATGGTCGGGCTGAACGTGCCGCTGGTGATTTCGCCTTCGCCTTGTGCGCACACTACTTTTTGATGGGCGCGCAGGATGCCGCCTTTTTCACGCAGGATCAAACCCAGGAACTGGGCATTCTGGCCTTGTGTTTGCAATGCTTGCTTGCCAACGAAATCGCGTTCACTGACCAAGTCTATGGTCCATGCCAAGCCAGCATCGAGGGGGTTGACTGTTTCGTCCATATCCTGGCCATACAGATTCATGCCAGCTTCCAGACGCAGGGTGTCACGCGCACCGAGGCCAGCAGGTTTGACACCGGCTGCAACCAGGGCATTCCAGAAATCTGTTACGCGGTCAGCAGATACGGCAATTTCAAAACCGTCTTCACCAGTATAACCAGTGCGTGCCACCATGACTTCACCAAAGGACGTGTCGGCGACGATGACTGCGTTGAAAGGTTTGATTTCTGCGCTAGCTGCCTTGGTTTCTGGCAAGACTTCCCATGCCTTGGCGCGGGCATTTGGGCCCTGCACTGCTACGAGAGCGAAAGCGTCTGCACCATCGCGGCGCTGGGTTATGGTCAGACCGCTATTGGTTTCTGCATTGCGGGCATTCATCCAGGCAATGTCTTTTTCTGCCGTGCCGGCATTGACGACGAGACGGAACCAGTTTTCGCTGAAGAAATAAATGATTAGGTCGTCGATGACCGTGCCTTCAGGCTTCAGCATGCAGGAATACAGGGCCTTGCCCGCCACCTGCAATTTATCAACATTATTGGCCACCAGGCCACGCAGGAAGCTGCGCACATTTTCGCCCTGCAAATCAACGACGCACATATGGGATACATCAAACATGCCGCAATCAGTGCGCACTGCATGATGTTCTTCGATTTGGGAACCATAGTTGACAGGCATGTCCCAGCCGCCAAAATCAACCATTTTTGCGCCAGCCGCACGATGGGCTGCATTGAGGGGAGTTGCCTTGAGTGATGTCGCTGCTTGCGTCATGAGTGCCTCATTACCAGGTTGCCAGATTGAAGGGACGAACACGCGCATGCCGACGAATAAACGCCGCATGCGCTGAAATCGCATACCCCTCTGTCCTGGTACCTGAGAGATTACGGGAGCAATGTATGTTTGCTGCCCGTGCGCACCTTCGGTGGGTAGTACGGCGAATATTTATAAAAATAAACGTGTCTGCCGCTACCGCTCTCCAGAGTTGGGGCAACTTTTAACTACCCCGTTGATCGGTCCTTTGTGCCTGAGAGTTTTTTGGGTATTAGCCCCTTCGGCGGTAACTTTCGTCACGCTCTCCCGATCAAGTAGCGCGATTATATAAGGCTTGCAAGGGCTTGGATAGTTTCGGGTTTAAATATTTACAAAAAGCCTGCACAAATTGCCGTTTATGTATCAAAAAGCAATTTATTCAAACTTATGCTGACGGTCATCCTCGCTGGTCATCCTCGCTAGTCATCTTATTTACTGCGCAATACCAATGTACTGCTGACATGCGCCGCCACATCTTTTGCGCTCAAATACTGCGGCACATAATTGCCTGCTGCATAGCTGGCCGCTTGATCATTGTAATGCGCATCAAACAACACCCCGCTTTGCCCTACCGGGTTGATACCCAGCGCCTTGCTGGCATCGGCGAAATCGATAAGACGACGGGTAGATGGCCCATACACGACAGCCCAGGGTGCCGGGCCAATAGGGCCAGATAAATTATTTGGCACTTCACGCCCACCAGGCACATGGAAAGGCCCCACATTAAATATTTTGTCCAGCGGTTTTTGCTGGGCCAGCGGGTGATTATGTGTCAGTGTATGTGCCCTGCCCCAGGTCCATTGTTTGCTGTCTGAACCGAAGGTATTTTGCAGATGCGTGATGCTGTCACGCCATGCAAGACCGACAATATCGTCCCTGGTCTCGATAGCCCTGGTCTTGCGGTTATCCCACCAAGGGGAATGCTCATCAGCCAGCAGGCGTGGTAATGCGGCGTCCAGTACACGTGTGCGTAACAGGTTCTTGAATTGCACCTCCCCCACTTTATCGGCCATCGCTGCATAAGTCAGTTGATACAGGAACTGGCTGAATATCGTTGGTGATACACGGTCGGCCTGATAACTGCCATCCCATTTTTCCAGTTGCGCCAGCAAGCGCTGGCCATCGGCGTCGATAACCTGTTTTTTCAGGATAGGCAACACCAGTTGCAAGACCTGACGGGCATAATCGGTCCTGTTATCAAGCTGTAGTGCCTGGCTGTTCTTTTGATCCCATTTCACGCCAGCTTGCGCCAGCAAGCTGTCAAGGCGGCGTGCACGCTCTGGCAGGTTGTAGTAACCAGCTATAGGCAGGGCTGCGTTTTGTGCCGGTTCACGATTGGCAGAAATGATATATCCACGTGCAGGATTTTCTTCTTGCGGGTTATCTGAAAATGGCGAGTAACCAAGCTTGTCAGCCTGCTCGGTACTGCCATCGAGTATCAGTGCGGGGTTGACGGCAGCTGGTCGTTTGACGAGTTTGGCAGCAGCCCACCAGCCTATATCACCACTGGCATTGGCCCACACCACGTTCAGGCCGGGTGCATGTATCTTGCTTGCGGCGGCTCTGGCTTTTTGCAGGGTTTCGGCGCGATTCAATTCATAGAAGGCATCCAGCACCGGGTTTTCAGTTTCCAGGAAAGCCCACCACATTGCCACTGGTGTGCTACCGAAATTGTCTTTGAAGGCATCGGTAATAATAGGCCCATGCGGCGAGCTTCTCAGTTTCAGGGTCACTGTCGGCGCGCCTTTGACGGCGATGGTTTCTTCGCGTGTCTGCATATTGACCCACTGACCGTGATACCAGACCTGCTCCGGGTTTTGCGGGTTGACTTTTTCCGCGATCAAATCCAGGTCATCATTTTGAAACATGGTCAGACTCCAGCCAAATTGCTGGTTATGTCCCAACAAGGCCATGGGGTTCAGGGCCTGATGATGACCATACAATTCAAAGCCCGGTGCCGACAAATGCGCTTCATACCAGACCGATGGTGCAGAGAAAGCGATATGGGGATCACCGGCCAGCAAAGGTTTGCCGCTGGCAGTGTGGCTACCCGCCACCACCCAGGCGTTGCTGCCTTCAAATTGTGGCAAACCGGTTTGTTCTATTGCCTGCTGGCTGAGCTGGGCCAGCCGATCCAGTTTTTGCCAGTCGCCGGCATCAAGCTGGCGCGATGCCTGCAACGCGCCCTGGGGATGATTATCGAGATCGAAGATACGCAGGTACTCTGGGCCAAGCTTGTCACGGATATGCGTCAGGACGGGTTCAGTACGAAACGCAGCAGCAAAGCTATAGGCCATATAACCAGATACAGCGATCGTGTCTGCTGGCGTAAAGGGACGTTTGGGAATATGCAGCAAATCAAATTCCAGCGGGGCCGGGTGGGTGGCCTGGAACTGGTTGATACCATCAAGATACGCATCCAGTGCTTTGCTAGAGGCTGCGGTTTTATCGAGCTTTGCAGCATAAGCGGTCGCATGCGCGCGCAAGCCCAGAGTGCGGAACAGGCGATCCAGATCCAGCAGTTTGGGGCCCAGTATTTCTGCCAGCTCACCATTGGCCAGGCGGCGTACCATTTCCATCTGGAACAGCCGGTCCTGGGCATGTACATAACCAAGGGCACGATACATATCGGCTTCGTTTTTTGCCTGGATATGCGGGACGCCGCGTTCATCATACTGAACGATGACTTCTGCACTGAGGTTTTGCAGATTGACGCTGCCAGAGCGCTCAACACGCTTGCCGTGCAAATACCAGCCCAGTGCCGCCCCCAGCGTCAGGACCAGCAGCAACAATATCAGGGCTATCCATTTCAATACACGTTTCATCACTTGGCTTTCAGCGCGAGAATATCTACTGCATATCAATTCCTCTAATTCTACACGCCGATCACACAGTCGTTGCAAGCCCGATTTGTGAACAAGTTATAAGACTTCAATTCAGGTAGAGATCACGCTTGATTTGCTGCATCTGCTGCTCATAACGAAATTCCCATGTTTTCAGCTCATCAATCTTGCGGCGCACATTATTCATGATGTCGTGCAGATCATGATGTTCGCGCTCACGCCTTTTATCGATATTGGCAGTGTCTTCATTTTTTGGGCGATTTTTGTCGTCCTGATCGCGTTTGATTTCCTGCTCAAGACGGCGCAATTTACGTTCGGCATCTTCATAACGGTCATTATTGACGAGCAAGTCATTGTGTGCATCACGCTGCCTGCGCGCCAGGTTTTCGTAATCCTGACCGCCCAGCAAGGCGCGTCTTAACTGGTTTTGCATGCCGGCATTGCAGACCTCCACCGCCATCGCCTGATTTTGCCGTCCCCAGTTAAATGCATTCTCAACGGTGCAGTAACGCGCATTTTGATTTGCCCATGCCTGTTGATACAGAGCGCGGGTCTGCGCAATCACAAATACATTGTCGCGACGGGCGTTCGCCATGCGTTGCTCTAACTGGTCAGGATATCCATAGCCATCTTTATTGCCCATGTCTTGCCAGTATTGTTGCAGTCGCTGTTCCCATTTTTTCTGGTATTCAGTCTCAAAGATCTTTAATCCGCGCTTTTGCGCATCGTCACGCCGGGTATGAATATCACGGCCAGAAACAGCATCATTCCAGCCCAGGTTTTTCCAGTATTCGACGATCTCACGGCTCCAGCCAGTGTGATAGGCATCTTCACGTACCAGCAACCCGGCTGACGCAGCCTTTTTAGCCCTGCCTTGTAACTCAAGGTCGGGAATCCCGTCATGTGCATCCTGATATCCAGTTTGCTCCCAATAGGCATAATTGCCATCGCGCCAGCCATGCTGATACGCGGCCAACTGAAAACCGATTGCCGCGCCGGCCTTTGCCCTTGATTCTTCTTCACCAGCATTGCGTGCGGCTTTGCCGTCCTGCATGCCAGTCTGATACCAGTAATCTGCATTACCCTGCTGCCAGCCTTGTTCATAGGCGTGGTGATTCAAGGGCGTGTGATTACGCTGAGTAGTCTGTGATTTTGACTGGCTCTCGAAATAGCTGATGGCACGGGCAGCACGCCCGTCTTCACGGCCTAGGCTTGACCAGTATTGATAATTTCCCAGCAACCAGCCCTGATCATAGTTGGCGGATGATTCAGCCTTGATCTTGTCGCCATCAACCAGTGAACAAAAACGGCGGCGATCATCAAAACGCTTGTCCAGGCCCTCTGCGCCATCTTTCGTACCGATACTGACCCAGTCACCCACTTTGCAATCATTGACGCGTGTCATGGTGCTTTGACAGCCACTGAGTAAAATGCTGCTTGCCGCAATTGCCGAAGTAATTGTTATCAAGCTAATGATGGTCCTGACTTGCTGGATGCGGATACGCATATCTGCCTTTCTGTTAAGAATGCTGCATCAACGTTTGACAAGATACATTTGTTGACAAAATCTGCTGACGTAACCGCCACAATTGGCAACTATCAATTGATTCACATAAAAAGACTGACAATTGCTATTGATATTGACAACTGCAACATCATCTACCTTCTTTGCTATTGTTTAGCTGACGTTTGCATCTTCAACAGGACTGCGCATGACACAACCCCCTTCCAAGACTGAAGTCTCCCAGCGCAGCAGCCTGGAAACCCTGAAAGGTTTGCTGCCATTCTTAAGCCCCTATAAAAGTCAGTTCCTACTCGCTGGTATCGCTTTACTGGTTGCTGCTTCGGCAACCCTGGCAATCCCTTATGCTTTCCGGCAGATGATAGACCTGGGTTTTGGCGGCGGGGATAAAAGCATCAAGCATGTGGATCTGACCTTTATCGCCCTGTTTGCTGTCGCCTGCGTGCTTGGTGTAGCAACGGCGGCCCGCTTTTATCTGGTGTCATGGCTGGGTGAGCGTGTTACTGCAGATATACGCAATGCTGTCTATTCACACGTAGTAACACAAAGCCCTGAATTTTTCGAAACCACGCAAACCGGTGAAGTCTTGTCGCGTCTGACGACTGACACAACCCTGATACAGACTGTGGTTGGCACCAGCATATCAATGGCCCTGCGCAACTTCCTGCTCTTTTTGGGTGGGCTGGTCATGCTGTTTGTGACCAGCCCCAAATTGTCATCGATCATTATTGTCATGCTGGCGATGGTGGTATTGCCTATCGTCTTTTTTGGCCGCCGTGTACGCAAGCTGTCACGCGATTCACAAGACCGCATTGCAGATGCATCGGCCATCGCCGGTGAAATTTTGAATGCCATGCCCACCGTACAGGCTTTTACGCATGAGCATATAGAGGCCGGGCGGTTTTCAAGCTCGGTAGAAGGCGCATTCAAAACTGCCATGCGCCGCATACGCGCACGGTCTTTGCTGACGATGATGGCGATACTGCTGGTGTTTGGCGCGATCGTGTTTGTACTATGGCTGGGTGCGCATGCTGTCATGCAGGGCCGCATGAGTGGTGGTGAACTGGGACAGTTTATTTTATATGCTTCCATCGTTGCAGGTGCCATCGGTGCGCTTTCTGAAGTAATGGGCGATGCCCAGCGCGCTGCTGGTGCCACAGAACGTCTGCTGGAATTGATAGAAGTCAAATCACCGATACAAAACCCGGCTCAGGCATTGTCATTGCCAATACGCCTGGCCCATGAATCAAAGGGGGCATCATTATCGTTGCAAGGACTGGAATTCCACTATCCATCGCGCCCCAACACTGCTGCCCTGTCGAATGTGAATCTGGATATACGTCCTGGTGAAACGGTTGCCGTCGTGGGTTCTTCCGGTGCGGGAAAAACTACGCTGTTCCAGTTATTGCTGCGTTTTTATGATCCGCAAGGTGGTGAAATCCGGCTTGATGGCGTCAATATCCGTCAACTTGATCTGCACACCTTGCGTGAGGCAATCGGCGTCGTGCCGCAGGACACCATCATTTTCTCGGCCAATGCGCTGGAAAACATACGCTATGGCCGTGCTGACGCCAGCGATGCCGATGTCATTGCCGCTGCAAAAATGGCGGCTGCCCATGAATTCATTGAAAGGCTGCCTGAAGGCTATCAATCCTTCCTCGGCGAACGTGGTGTACGCCTGTCTGGCGGCCAGCGGCAAAGGATAGCCATCGCGCGCGCCCTGTTGAAAAATCCACCACTATTATTGCTGGATGAAGCGACCAGCGCACTCGATGCAGAATCCGAGCGCCTGGTGCAAGGTGCGCTGGAAGTCGCCATGCAAGGCCGCACCACGCTGATCATTGCACACAGACTGGCCACCGTGCAGCGTGCTGACCGTATCATTGTCATGGAACATGGCCGCATCGTTGAAACCGGCACCCACGCGTCCCTGGTAGAGCATGGCGGCGTGTATGCCAAACTGGCGGCATTGCAATTTGACCTGCACAGAAACGAAGATTAAATGCAGGAAGATGTAGGGCTTGCTGGTGACACAATCAAAGTCCTGCCATATACAAAAAAATCCGCAGACAACAATGACAGGTTACGTCACATAGAACGCATTTCTGACACACATTGGTACTACTTCACCAATGTGTCGGCAACTGCCTGCAGGATGTTTTGCGAAAATTCTTTATCATCCACCGCACGTGCCAATACGACGGCACCGACCATGCTGGCAAACGCCACCATGGCGTTGTCTTCTCTCGCCTGTTCCGACTCACCAGGCAGCAACTTTGCCAGCACATCAACCAGCCCACGCGTACCTTCCGTAGCCGCACTGCGAACGAGCGGGCTTTGCCGCGACATATCAGAGCCCAGCGCGGCCAGCGCGCAACCCTGTCCAGGATGATCCCGGTGAGCCGGCGATAAATAGCTTTCTGCGATACGCGACAGAGCCGTTTCTGGCGCAGCGGCTTTTAGCTTGTTCCATCTCTCTACCGAACGCGTCATGGTGCGTGTGCAAGTCTGCGCAATCAAATCTTCTTTGGAAGAGAAATTGCCATAAAAACCACCATGCGTCAAACCAGCGCCTTTCATCAGATCCACCACACTGATGCCGTCAAAGCCATGTTCGCGAAATAATTGTGCAGCGACATCCAGAATGCGCTCGCGATTTTCATTCGCCTGTTCTCTGCTGACTTTCATGATTACACCTCGCGTTCAATAAATTGTCTTGACATTATAAATTATGATCGTAATATATTCAATCATGACAAATATCATTTAAATTTAAAGTCGGATGACACGGGAGCACCATGAATACCAAACCCAGTTTAAGTAATCACTACCCCGCCATCTGGCTTGTATTGCTGAGCACAGCCGGAACTTTTTCACTGACCATGGGGGCGCGACAAACCATGGGACTTTTCTTAAGCCCCATGAATACCAGCACAGGGCTGGGTATCGGCAACATCAGCCTGGCTTTCGCATTTGGTCAACTATGGTGGGGTCTGACGCAGCCGTTTGCTGGCGCGATTGCCGACAAGCTGGGTGTAGGACGCGTCTTGTTCCTTGGCATCGCTTTGGTTGCATTGGGCACTTTCATAACGCCCTTGATGACCACAACTGCCGGCCTGATTTTCAGCATAGGTATGCTTGCCGCTGGCGGTGCTGGCATGGCGGGTCCGGCAGTGCTGATGGCAACGGCCACCCGCATGATACCGGCAGAAAATCGTGGCATCGCCACCGGCATCGTGAATGCAGGCGGTTCATTTGGTCAATTTATCATGGCACCATTGGCGATCACGTTGATGGTGAACTATGGCTGGAATAATGCGATGCAGATACTGGGGCTGATCGTCTTGCTGGCCTTGCCTGCGGCTTTTCTGCTAAGCGGCAAACCAATGCAAAATGCGACAAACGGTCAAAAACCGGTCAGCACCAAAGCAGCCATTTACGGCGCACTGAAAAATCCAGGCTATCTGATGCTGGCTGCCGGCTTTTTTGTCTGCGGCTTCCATGTTGCCTTCCTGTCCACGCATTTACCAGGCGTCATCGCCAGTTGTGGATTACCGGCAGAATTTGGTGCCTGGTCGCTGGCTATCCTGGGTTTGTTCAATATCGTCGGCAGTATTTCCATGGGCTGGGCCGTTGGGCACTGGCGCATGAAATCTTTATTGTCTTTGCTGTATGCAACACGCGCCATTGCCATCACCCTGTTTTTACTGGCTCCAAAAACAGGCCCGGTGGTACTGGTCTTTGCCGCCGTGATGGGGCTGACTTTCTTGTCGACTGTGCCGCCCACAGCTGGTCTGGTAGCAAAATTTTTTGGTCCGGCGAATATGGCCAGTCTGTTTGGCATCGTCATGCTTACCCACCAGTTGGGTGGTTTTCTGGGTGCATGGCTGGGCGGGAAGGTATTTGAGGCAGCGGGTAATTACAATCTGTTGTGGTATATCGATATCACTCTGGCTGTGGGCGCAGCGCTGATACATCTGCCTATCAAAGAGCCGCAATTACAGTTAAAAACAGCTTAGCACGTCACCATGTGCCAGAAGCCCATTTAAAAGACGGGCTGCTGGCGCTTCAATCAGACAATCACTTTGTTGCCTGATACACCTGTTTACCACCGACCCAGGTTTGCAAAACCTTGATCTGGTAGATATTTTGAACCGGTATCTGGAACATATCCTGATCGATCAGAATAAAATCGGCCCACTTTCCCTTCTCCAGGCTTCCCAGAATATTTTCCTGATGCGCAGCATAGGCAGCATCAATCGTGAAGCAACGAAAAGCTTCCAGCAGTGTCATGGCCTGATCGGCATGCCAGCCCTGGGCTGGTTTGCCGGACATATCCTGGCGCGTCACGGCGGCATGGATGCCCCAGAAGGGATTGGGCGACTCTATCGGAAAATCAGAGCCACAAGCGATACGTGAACCCTGTTGCAGGAAACTGCGCCACGCATAAGCACCTTTAATGCGCTCAGCGCCAACCCTGTCTTCCGCCATGTTCATGTCAGATGTCGCGTGGGTAGGCTGCATCGATGGCAATATGCCCAATTGCTTGAAACGGGGAATATCTGTGAGGGCAACAACTTGTGCATGTTCAATGCGGTGACGCAAATCTGCGGACATGGAGGCAGGCAAGGCGGCAAAACCTTCCAGTATCTGATGATTACCTGCATCGCCAATGGCATGCACATTGACTTGATAACCTTTACTGGCAGCCTTCTTGATCATGGCTGACATTTCATCCTGTGATTTGAACAACAGCCCCTGGGTATGCGGCGCATCTGAATAGGGTGCCATCAGGGCCGCACCACGGCTGCCCAGTGCGCCGTCGGCAAATAACTTGACGGCTCGCAAAGCGTAATGATCATCCGCATAGGATGTTAATGGACCTGAAGCAGAAACCTTATCAAAGAAAGTATCTGTGCCACGTATCATGCCGTAGACACGGGTATTGAGCTTGCCTTGTGCTGCATATTCACGAAATAATTTATCTGCTGGCTCAGACACACCCGCATCATGCACGCTGGTCAGGCCTACTTGAGCAAGTTGCAGCAATGCGGCATCCAGCGCCACTCTTTGCTCGGCCTCAGAAGCTGCTGGCAATACCTGGTCTACCAGGCGCATGGCACTGTCAATCAGAATGCCGGTAGGCTGTCCTTGCGCATCTTTTTCAATTTTTCCACCAGCCGGGTCCGGCGTGTTTTTGTTTATGCCGGCCAATTGCAGTGCCCTGGTGTTCGCCCAGCCTGCATGTCCGTCGACCCTGGCCAGCCAGACTGGCCGGTCTTTCACAACGATATCAATTTCTTGCGCGGTTGGAAAACGGCCCAATTTCCAGTTGGCCTGATTCCATTCCCCGCCAATGATCCACTGATGCTGCGGGAAGCGGCGGGCATAGTCGGCAATTGCCTGCTGTGCCTGCTCCAGGTTGCTGGTTACGCGCAAGCCCAGCTGGGTCTGGCTGCTTCCCAAGGCAAACACGTGGCCATGTGCGTCGATCAGGCCTGGTAACAGGGTTTTGCCAGCTGCATCAATATGCCTTGCTGAAGGCAACCTGGCGGCCAGGTCCTTCCCTTGGCCGATAGCGATGACCTTGCCAGCATCATCAAATGCCAGCGCCTGAAATTGTATTAATTGCTGATTCTGATTCAGGGTGTATCCACGGGCGTTATCGATGATGGTGTCGGCATAGGCCATGACACTACCGGCTGTGCTGACACTGGTCATTAGCGCCAGCAAGACTGGTTTAAATCTGTTTTGCATGGAGAAACCCACTATTTTGCATGAAAAACTGTATTGTATTGCAGCACTGCAAATTGGTGCAATTTAGTTAAGTTAATGGAATAGGCAATTTAACCTGAAACATCAAAACTCAAATTGCGCTTAAATACGGCCACTGTCCGCCTTTGCTCACGTTCCGGGCTTAAGTCCCAAACTTGCAAGCGACATAAAGTCCAAGCTGAAAGATCCAAGCTATTTGAATGCTATTCAGACATCTATTTAAACTTGTAAAACTTGTCATTAAACTGACATTTTTCTTGACGCTGCAAACCTCACTTGCGTACACTCTCACGATCCTGCAATCCACGTCGACTATGGTCGATTAGTCAATTATTTGCCTATGAAACGATTCCGACTAAACCCTACCCCCCTATTTGCCGCTGTTCTTCTCGCTTGTACAGTGCCACAAATATGTCAGGCTGATGCCTTGCCGTCCTCACGCGATCTGGCATCTGCACCAGAGACTGTCGCGCCAGCTCCGGTTGCCGGCCAGGAAATTCCAGTGCAGTTTCCAAGCACTATTTCCACGCTTGAATTCACCGATAAAACGACCGATTTATGGGAAAGAATTCGCACTGGTTACGCTATCCCCGACCTGGAAAACCAGCTCGTCACCAATCAGCTGATCTGGTATAGCACACGCACAGACTACATACTGCGCACGGTGCAACGTGGCTCGCGCTATTTGTTCCACGTTGTTGAGGAACTGGAAAAACGTGGCATGCCAACGGAACTGGCTTTGTTGCCGTTTATTGAGTCAGCTTTTAATCCACAAGCCATCTCAACGGCCAAAGCCAGTGGCATGTGGCAATTCATGGCAGCGACAGGTCGCGATTTCAATCTGAAGCAAACCATGTTCAAGGATGACAGGCGCGGCGTGCTAGATTCGACCGATGCCGCCCTGACCTATTTAGAAAAACTGTATGGCATGTTTGGTGACTGGCAACTGGCACTGGCGGCCTACAACTGGGGCGAAGGATCGGTGCAGCGTGCCATCAAGAAGCAGCAGGCGCTGGGCTTGCCAATAGACTTTCAAAGTCTGTCGGTCCATATGCCAAATGAGACAAAAAATTATTTGCCCAAGTTACAGGCTGTAAAAAATATCATCGGTCACCCTGAGCAATTTAGCCTGGCCTTGCCGAAACTGGACAACGAGCCGTATTTTGTGACAATAGAAAAAACCCGGGATATTGATGTCAGGGTTGCAGCACAATTAGCCGAATTGCCGCTGGACGAATTCAACGCGCTGAATCCACAATTCAGCCGCCCTGTGATTACGGGTGATAGCAATACCAAAATCTTATTGCCTACCAATAATGCCGCCTTGTTCAAGGAAAATCTGAATAAGTGGCAAGGCCCGCTTTCAAGCTGGTCGGCACATACAGTGCAAAAAACCGAGCGCATAGAATCGCTGGCCAGCAAATTGGGCTTGAAACCTGAACTGGTACGTGAAGTGAATCTGATCCCGGCCAAGATGATGGTGAAGGCTGGCTCTACCTTGTTGGTGCCAAAATCTGCCAAAATGCCGGATAACGACATTTCCATGGAAATTGCCGAAAAAGCGCAATTGATCATGGAGAGAACATCTACCCGACAGGTTAGCTACAAGGTTGGCAAACATGATAATCTCGCAGCAATCGCCAAGCGTTATCGTGTCAGTATCGCGGATCTGAAAACCTGGAATAAACTCAAGCATGATAATGTTGCACATGGTCAGACCCTGCATGTACAGGTTCCCATGGTTACCCAGGTCAGCCAGCATGCCAGTGCTCAAATCAGCCGCAGTGCACAAGCACCTAAAATGATACACCGCTCAGTTGCACCGGTACGCAACAATAATAAATCCTTGATTGCACACTTCAAGAACAACAGAAAGAAACACGGCTGAAACTGCAGCATCCCGACTGGCATGGTATTTAAAGCCATTTAAGTTCATTTAAAGCCAGCCCCGGGCTTCTTGATAACTTGATTGTGTTTGTTCACATCTAAAAAACAAAGGGCGCCATGAGCGCCCTTTGTTTTACTGCATCACCAGCAAAAATTACTTCTGATTTGCGTAAATAATCCAGTAACGTGCCAGATCGGCGCTACCATCACTACCACGTACAGTTTTCAAAACCTTGATAGCGTTGGCCTTCTTGCCTGCCCAGATATAAGCTACGCCCAGGTGCAATTTAGCGTCTTCTTCGTTCTTGAGACCACCTTTGGCAATACCCTCTTCCATCATGGATATACCTTTATCATAGTTGCCTGAAGTCGCATAGCCAAAGCCGATGTTGACCAGACCATTGCCATCTTTTGCTGCCTTGGCTTCTGTTTCATTCGCAGCCAGAGACTTGTTTGCTTCATCTTGAGTCTTGTTAGCCATGTCACGCAGACGCTTGTGGCGATCAGCATCTTTACCCTCGCCCAGCAAGCCTGCTTTATAACCAGCGTCTATCACCTTGGTTGCCTCAGCTGGATAACCAGCCTGGATAGCGAACAAAGACATATCCATATAGTCAGCAGTTTTGGTGATCTGACCCAAAGCCAGTTTCAGGCGCATTAAGTCCAGCTTCAGACGCTCGGAATAGCCTGGTTTTCTTTCAATGTTATTGAGCAGATTGACCCAGTATTCTTTTTTGCCATGGAAGCCAACCATTTTTTCCAGTGCGCTGGAATAAGTTGCCATATCCTTGCGCTTCAACGCGTCATTGGCCAGGTATTCAAGATTGGTCAGGCTTGGTGTACGGCCCGCCTTTTCGTCTGCTGCCAGTTCTGCATTGATTTCTTTCATGGCACGGGCGCTATCACCGCCTTGCGACATCGCCTGAATCAAATACGGGCGCAGTGAAGGGTCTGTGCCGCCGTCAGAATAATAACGGTTGTACCATTGGGCTGCCTTGGAGTAATTGCCTGCTTTAAAATAGGCATTCCCCAGCACCTGTATCATTTGCAACTGGTCTTTACCAGGCAATTTATTTGCCGAAATAATGGTTTCAGCAGCACGAATAACAGCATCATTGTCGCCAGCCGCAGAAGCAATCGACAGACGCATACGCTCTATCGTGAAGTTTTCGTTGACTGTCTTGCCACCGACGCCGTCAGCCTCATGAATCTTGGACAGCGCATCCCTGTATTTTTTCGCTTTGTACAATTCACCAGCCGCTTGCACGATACGACCGATTTCCGGACGCATGGATTCCTGGGCGAAAGCTTGATTTGCTGCGATGTTTGTTAATTCCGGTGCGGCTGCAAAGCCAATCGCTGCAATCAATACAGCAATACGAGACAAGCGAAGTTGCTTCATATGTTGATCTCTCAATCAATAAATTTATTAAACTTTGGGGCTACCCGTTTCAGAATAAGCTCGGCTCACCCCGTGAATACGAAAAATGGCAGGGTTAACCCCTGCCAATTTTCTATCATACCTTAAGAACTCAGCATTGATGTGCCGAAATCACAATGAAATGCTTATTCATCATTTCAAGAACTGCTCATTCCCGACCATCCCGATCTTGGTGACGCCCAAACGCTGTGCCGCAGCCATGACAGCGGCGACCGATTTGTAAGGCACCACCGCCACAGGGCGCAGATGCACCTCAGGCTG
>NZ_JBMPPL010000007.1:0-323760 GCF_049339485.1 Undibacterium sp. TJN19 | reverse complement strand
CTTCCATGGCCTTGCGCGCTAGTCCAGATACCAGTGCCCATACCACCAGCACGTGAAATAATATGACCAGCCCTAAACCGACAAACTTCTTGCCCGGCTCTTGCTGGCGATTTGAAAAATCCATTCCCACTCCCATTGTTATATTGAAGGTTTTTTTGCCGCTCTGTCCTGACATATGTGTATCGTCATATGACGCCCTCCAAAACCAGCTCAGCCTCACCACATGCTTGATATGGAATTAAAAGAATGCAATGACGATCATATATCCCGCAATTTTTCAGCTACAAATGAACTCTGAAAAATGACGTCCCCCGGGGCAAAATAAATACCACTCCAGTACAAGTTTCACTTCCAGCCTATGCAATATGGTATGTGAACCGTCTGTCTTTGAATTTGGCTCACTTTAGTGTCCTCATAACTGGCTGTCAAGCGGTATCTATGTGGTATTAACAATGTTGTGACTGGCATGCCGCACTATCGGAAAATTTGCGCCCCTCCCCGCCTTAATTCACCAAAAGATTTAAGTCAAAATTCTGCTATTTTTTTACAACTGGTCTTAACGATCGAAAGCATGGATTACGCAAAACTCTTCGTAAAAAAGCGTGGTGAACGTATTTTTTTTCGCTTCCCTGGCTTCATTTTTTCTTTCGTTTTGAACGCGCCGAATCTGCTTATTTAAGCATCAGTAAAGGCATATATAAATTAATATAAAAAATTTAGTTTAACGCCACTTCAAATCCACTTTTTTGTTTAAAAAACGCACAGTTATAGACCACTTGTGGAATTAAAACATCAGTCCACTTTCATACTTGGCAAATTAAAAAAAATAATTTATCCAATAAAAACAAATAGATACATGACATATAGATGTCAAAAAAGAAACCAATTAAACATCGCATAGATACCACTTAGATACCGATTGACAACCTGTTTCGTCATCACTAAAGTGCTTCACATCCGGTGTAGTTGTTTCGAGTGGTAGTTAACTCAGAATGTTTTTTGTTCTGCAGCGGGTTGTACCGAAAATACTCACTGTCTGCTACGTCAAGTGCGTAAGGTATGGGGGAGAAGGCAATTTTTTGTAACGGACCTGAAACTTTTCACAGGTCTTAACCGAAGGAGAATTAAATGCAAAATAAATTGAGTCCAATGAGAAGTAATCTAACGCCTGTGGCTTCCGCTGTTGCGGTCCTGGTCATGAGTGTTGCAATGCAGGCGCAAGCACAAGAAGCCGCGAAACCAGCAGGCCCTCAAGAGGTGGTCGTAACTGGTATTCGTGCGTCTCTGCAACAGTCTCTGAATCAAAAACGCAATGCCGATAATTTCGTTGAAGTGATTACAGCCGAAGACATCGGCAAGATGCCTGATAAAAACGTGGCTGACTCATTGCAGCGTGTACCTGGCGTCAGTGTTGCGGCAGCTGGCGGTGGCGAAGGCAGCTTTGGTGAAAACGACCGCGTTGCTTTGCGCGGCACACCGTTCGGCCTGACACTGACAACATTGAATGGCCACTCAGTATCAAGTGGTGACTGGTTTGCTGACAACATCGTTGGCGGTGGCCGCAGTGTCAGCTTCTCTTTGTTCCCATCTGAATTGATCGGTCGTGTGACTGTTCATAAAGGTTCCCAGGCTAACCTGCTCGAAGGTGGCGCTGAAGGTGTCGTGGATATCGAAACACGCAAACCACTGGACTTCAAAAAACAATTCAATGCCCAAGCAAGTATCGGTTTGGTTAATTCAGCCAACTCTGGTAAATCTGACGCACAATTAAGCGGCATGGTCGCATGGAAAAATGATGCCTCCACCATGGGTATCCTGGTACAGGGCTTCCATCAAAAACGTACGCTGAGCCGTGCTGGTCAAGAGAATCAAATCTGGTGGGAAAAAGTTGATGTCGGTTCACCGATTGACAGTGCGATCAAAGGTGCAGGTACAGCCAATACTGCAACATCGCCAGCTTCTGGCGCGTTGACAAGCTTCCTCGGCGGTACTGCCTGGTTTGAACAACAGCGTACCCGTGAAGGTGGCCTGATCGACTTCCAGTTCAAGCCATCCAAAGATGTGAACATTGATGTAACGGCATTCCAGTCTCATCTGGATGCACCTAACGTCAATCACAATTTCATGCAATCCCTTGGCCGTTTCGTTGGTCCATCCTGGGCGACAACTGGTTTCCCAACCAGTGCTGTCACGGGCACTTTGAACCAGGGCGTTATTTCTCAATTGACAGTGACTAATCCTGCTGGCTGCGTACCTTGCAGCGGCATGTCCAGCTCTGTTCAGGAAATTTTCTCTCGTCCTGTAGCAGAAAGCCAGTCGCAGTTCTTCAATGTTGACGGTTCTTTCCGTGTCAATGATCAGTTGACACTGGCAGGTAAAGTCGGTACGACCAAAGGCCTGGGCAACACCATCAGCGGCGCGATGGGTATCTGGATGCCTTGGACAGGTGGCAGCTATACAATACAAGGTTCTGACAAGCCAGTCATCTATGTGACACCGGGTGCTGACAAGTTCTCCATCGGCGGCTTTAACAATGGCGCACCAGGCACACCAGGCGCACCATATACTTATGGCTCCCACGTAACAGCAAATGACAAAGAAGATTACGCACAAATCGACGGTACGTTCAAAACCGATCTGTCCAGCATCCCTACTTTGCGTTTCGGCTTCCGTGCTGCTGAACACAAACGTGATCTGACATCGATTGGTAACAATGCCCTGCCAGGTTTGAGCAATGCGGCGAATCTGCCTATGTCTGGTTTGACAGCTTTCCCAAGCATCTTTAATGACCTGGGTGCAAACGGCGCCGGTTACTGGACATTCTCACAAGCTTCTGTGAATGCCTGGTTAGCTCAGTACACCAACTACAGTGGCCACTTGCTGCAAAATGAATTCTCCATCAAGGAACCAACACAGTCTGCTTATGTGATGGCTGACTTTGCTGGCGAAGGCATCAGCGGTAATTTCGGTTTGCGCGTTGCCCATACCAGCGAGCAAGTTACCCGTAATGAAATCGGTGCTTCCGGCAATTTTGAACCAAGAACGTATAACAACAGCTATATCGATTTCCTGCCAAGTGCAAACTTCCGCATGGATCTGAACAAAGACATGGTTGCACGTTTTAGTGTTTCCCGCACGATGGCTCGTCCTGAACTGGGTCAAATGGCTGGTCTGGATCTGCGTGACGTACAAGGTACAGGTAACGGTGGTAACCCTAACCTGAAACCTATCCGCGCCAATACGGTAGATCTGGGCGTGGAATGGTATTTCGCACCGAAATCCCTGGTTTCTGCTGATGCGTTCTATTCTGCTCTGGATGGTTACGTTACCTATGGTTCAAGCACAGGTACGTTCTATAACCAGATCCAGAAGAAAAACACTGTGTATGCGATGAGTACGCCTATCAATACACAAGCTGAAGTAAAAGGTCTGGAATTGTCGTATATCCAGGCATTGCCAGCAGGTTTTGGTATCAACGCCAACTACACCTATACTCTGGGTAAAGAAACTGGCGCAGCTCCTGGTTCCAAGTGCGGCGATCTGCTTGCGCCTGATTGTACTTTGATCGGTACTTCCAAGAATGCCTATAACATTGGCGCGTTCTACGAAGATAACAAATTCAGCGCACGTCTGACATACAGCTATCGTTCCGGTTTCCTCAATGGTACCAGCCGTAACAGCGCTGCGTTCCAGAATGATATCGGCACTTTGTCTGCAACACTGGCTTACCAGATCAATGACAGCCTGTCCATTTCCCTGGACGGCAAAGATCTGAATAATCCACTGGTCAGCTCTGTATGGAAAACACCTGGTGCAGCAGATTTGCCAGCATCACTGTATAAAAATGGCCGTCAAATCTTCCTGACTTTGCACGCCAAAATGTAATTATCATGAATGCGGGAGGGAATATCTGTCACACCAGGATATGCCTTCCCGTTCTTGAAAGTGATGAGCCTCCCTGGTCTCATCACTTTTTTTGTTTTAACTTCAGCAAATTTTGTTAATGTAGATGGTTCGCCAATTTAAACGGCATCGCATTTCAATTTACTCATGACAATGGCCCGTGACTATGACTACGCAAAAACCTGTTAAAAAAATCATGATCGTTGGTGGCGGCTCTGCAGGCTGGATGGCCGCATTAATCATTGCCCACTCTGTAAAAGAAAAAGATATAGAAGTCACCGTCGTAGAATCGCCGACAGTTGGCGTGATCGGTGTTGGTGAAGGCTCTACACCTGTCTTGAAAAAATTCTTCGATAATTTGGGCATACAGGAATCAGAATGGATGCCGGAATGTAATGCCACTTATAAATCTGGTATTGCCTTTGACGGTTGGTCAACCAAACCAGGCCATGAAAGCTATTTTCATCCATTTGTGACGATGATAGACAACCTGACATTGCCGGTGTTTATCAATAACGTCAAAGCACGGCTGAACGGCGAAGATGTATGCGCCCTGCCCAACAAATTTTTTCTCTCATCAAAACTTGCTGAGAACAGCCTGGCACCTATTGCAGCGCATAACTTTCCATTTTTTACGACATATGGCTATCATTTCGACGCCATGTTATTGGGCAAATTTTTACATAAGAAAGCGCTGGAAATGGGCATCCGCCATATCAGCGCCCACATTACCGATACGAGGCTCGATGCCAGCGGCAATATTGCTGCCGTTCTCATTGAAGGTGGCGACCCGCTGGAAGCCGATTTTTTTGTCGATTGCTCCGGTTTTGCTGCGCTGTTGATAGGTAAGGCCCTGAAAACACCTTTTGTCAGTTACGCCGACCATTTATTAAATGATTCAGCCATTGCCATGCCGACGGAAATCGGGGCGTCCATTCCTACCCAAACGATTTCCACTGCAATGAAATATGGCTGGTCATGGAAAATCCCCCTGCAAAATCGCTATGGCAATGGCTATGTCTACAGCTCTGCATTTACAACTCCCGAAAAGGCAGAACAAGAGTTGCGCGAAAAACTGGGCATGCTGGAATCAGATACCCAGGCGCGTCACTTGAAAATGAAACTGGGACGTGTAGAAAAACACTGGAACAAGAATTGTCTGGCCGTTGGCTTGTCGCAAGGCTTTTTAGAACCGCTTGAAGCAACTGCGCTGTACCTGACACAAATGACGGCGGCCATTTTCTGTCTGTTCCTGGAAAAAGGTGACCTGAGTGAGCAGGCACAAAATGTCTACAATCAACAAATCAATGATTATTTTGACGGGCACCGTAACTACATCATTGCCCATTACAAAACCAATACACGGACAGATACCGACTACTGGAAAGCCAATGCGGCAAATCTGCATAC
Organism: Undibacterium sp. TJN19; assembly: GCF_049339485.1. Lineage (NCBI taxonomy): Bacteria > Pseudomonadati > Pseudomonadota > Betaproteobacteria > Burkholderiales > Oxalobacteraceae > Undibacterium > Undibacterium sp. TJN19. The sequence continues at coordinate 318,447 of NZ_JBMPPL010000007.1, read as the reverse complement.
CATACCGGATTCGCTCAAGCAGGTTTTTGCCACCTGGCTGGAAGGGCGCGATCTGGGAGATGAAATTCGCCGGCAAAAAATCGACACTTATTATCCGGTAGCGTCATGGTATTCGCTGATGGCTGGCATGGGCGTATTTCCGCAGCCCGACAAACCTGCGGCAGATACAGGGCCAGGCCAGTCAGAGCCGCTAGGTGATTTTATCCAGCGTTGCGCCTTGAACTTCCAGGATCACCGTACAGTTCTGTCTGCCCAAAGACCTGTGATGTGAGGCCTTCACTTCATAGTGGGCTACCCCCGCCATGAAATGACTCAAACATGCACCAGAGGGGCAAATGCAGCGCGGTGTGTTTTTGCACCAGTTTTTCAGCTAAACTGAAGTCAAACTGGTAAAAAAAACATTTCTCTGCTTGCATGCCCATCAATTATCTATCAAACCTGACCTCTGCCAAACGCACTCCCCAATCCAATCTACATCTGGGAGTGAGTCTGGCATGCGTGGCTGGTGCCTTGAATGCAGGTGGCTTTTTGGCGGTGGGACAATATACCTCTCATATGACAGGCATGCTTTCTTCTGCGGCCGACGACTTGGTCCTGGGCAAGTTACTGCCCGCATTTGCGGCGCTTTTCATGCTTGTTGCTTTTGCCTGGGGAGCAGCATGTACAGCACTCATTGTCAACTATGCCAGACGAAACGGCCTGCGCAATATTTATACCCCGGTCTTATTATTTGAAGCGGCCCTGCTTTTGCTATTTGGCCTGGTTGGTTCAGAATTACAAGCGCATGCCTTTATCACAGTTTCTTTGACCACGGTCTTGTTATGTTATGTGATGGGCTTGCAAAATGCTCTGATTACCAAAATTTCACATGCAGAAATTCGCACTACCCATGTTACAGGCCTGGTGACCGACATCGGAATAGAACTGGGTAAATTAATTTACTGGAACAAGAACAGGGATGAGTTTCATCAACGAAACGAAGTCGGCGCCAACTTGCAAAAACTGCGTTTGCATGCGTCACTTGTCCTCGCTTTTTTTGTTGGCGGCGTACTTGGCGCTTTCGGTTTTAAGTACTTTGGCTTTATTTCCACCTTGCCTATTGCCATTGCACTGGTTATCTTGTCTCTGGCACCCAATCTGAAAAAACGCTGATTTAGAAACATTGGTTCAGGGCCTGAAAACAATTTATTGAAACCAACTAACTATCCACTTTATTCCAATTTCTACCAAGCATGTCTATATCTGATCCAGCACAACTTTTTCAACGGGTACCAGAATTACTGGCGCTCAGCGAAGACCCAAAAATCAGCCGGGCGATAGAAACAGGCGACCCCTTCAAGGTCTACCGCGCTCTGGTATTGGCCAGATTATTCCGGCGTTTGCCTGAACATAAAGCTGTATTGAAAGCACTGACACAGGAGCGGCGCCTGTTTGCCAAGCCTTTGAAGAGCACGCCTTCATTAGGCAGTATTAACTCCATCGGGTTCAGTTTTATCGGTGAATCGGAAAAAGACAGCGATGGCAGCTATATCGCCTTGCATGCATTTGTCATTTTATTTGCCATCCCATTGGTCCCACTTGGCTCTTACGTCGTCAGAGTAAGTGGTCCAAATCAATGGCAGATTTTTGCCCGCGCCCCTTTGGGTATTCTCGGTTGGCTATACACGCGTGGTCTGGCAATGATTCTGGTAGTCTTGGTATTGACCGGGGCGGCGCATAGTTACCACGAGTCGAATTACCAGGACCTGACTCTGCTCAATGGCTTTGAAGTGCCGCTGACAGTCAGCTTCGGCAATCAGGTCATCAGCGTACCCGCACAGGGACGAACCACCATTACCCTGGAAGCAGGCATTCAGCACGGTACCGCCAGGGCTATCAAGGCTGGCGTCATCGATACCCTAGACACCACGCTTGAAAGCAGTGACCGTTACAGCATCTGGAATATTGCCGGTGCAGCCCCATTAGTACGCAATACAATTGTTTATACCAAAGAGAGCTTACCCAGAGCCGACAATGTCAACAACACTGGTGGACAAACCGTCTATTGCGGCAAACGTTTTATTGAACTCAGTAATATCAAATATGCGTTTACCGAGCCACCGCAGACAATGACGATGAGCAAGCATGAAAACGAGACCCGCGTAGAACATATTACTGTCATCAGTCAACCCAAGACTGCCGGTGTTTTTTCCTGCATTAACTATGCTTTTTCCCGCAATCAGGAAAAGCAAATGACAATGGCAATGGATGCATTACTTCCACTCAAGGATTGGGATCCCCGCTATGTGGACGTTGCCTTGCAAATTGCCCGCAGCACTTCCACCGCGGAAGCAATACGTCTGTCGCGTCGTATCGTCAAAGAAAACCCTGGCAACATTATTATGGAACGTAATTTGCAGGATATACGTGACGAGGCTGGCGAACATGAGTTGATGTTGCGTGAATATGCCGAACGCGCCAGACAAAAACCTGATGCATCCAATGAACAATATTTGTATGTGTCTTTATTTAGCGGCATAGATGGTTTGCAGAGAATGGCGGAGCTGGCGCAGAAATTTCCTGACAACACGAATATCCTGCGCAGCCTGGTCTGGCGGAAAGCAGCGCACGGTGATGTAGCTGGCGCCTACCACGATTTAACGCATCTGCATCAACTTTCGCAGCAAGATGCCAATTATTTATTTGAAGTAGAGATACGCCTGCTGCTGGCACAGCAACGCCATAAAGAAGCTTTAAAGTTGCTCGAAACAACACTCAGCGACAAAAAGACAGAGCACTATTCAGAACGGGCCCTGGAATTTGGCCTGATCGCACGTCAACTTAATATGGACCCACAAAAGTATTTGCACAGTTTTCCAGATAAAGCACAAAACGACCAGATACTAGACGCAGTGCGTATGCGCGCAGGATTGCCACTGAATAAAGCTGAAAACAAAGATGCGCCCATCATCAAGCTTGGCTTTGTATTGCGTGAAAAACCTGATCAGGCACTGGCCTTGCTGACAGAAATTCATGCGATGGAACTGCGTAGCCTTCTTGGACGGGATCAATTGGGCTTACTATACGGTGAAGCGGTCAGAACCCATAATCAAACTGCCATCAACAAGCTCCAGAGTTTGCTCTACCTGAGCAAGGCTGACCTGAAGCTGTATGATCAATTTGTCTGCGGTGAAAATGTCAACCTTGATGCCGCAGATATAGAGCCGGATTTACTGGCATCAGCATTTTTCATACGCTCACGCAATCCTGGCCTTTCTTCACAAGAAAAAACCAACTGGCGTCAGCGGGCAGCAAAAACTGATGTGCTGCAAGGCGGGGTGACAACCGCTATCAAACAATGGCAGAGTTGACATATCCATGAAAACTGAACATAGAAAAAAATCACAAAATTCCAATCTGACACAACGAGCCGGGATGGTCGTTGCGCTTTGGCTGGGTTTCTGGATACTGGCTTTAGGCCTGGTCGCAGGTTTGGCCTGGATACCCCTGGCTCAGATGAATCATCGCTCATCGCTGCAATTTTCCGGCATCATCGCAGGTATTGCGGCCTTGACCCTGGCGTATGCGCTGCGACCACGAAAAAAAGAAAAAAACAACGGCGACGCAGCAAAACCATTGTCACGCGAAACAGCTGCGCCTCTGTATGCCTTGCTGGAAAATATAGGCAAAGATCTCAAGGTGGAAGCGCCGGTCAATATACATTTGATCGGCGCAGCGTCGGCTTTTATCAGCGGCAAGAAAAACTGGCGCGGCAAAATCACTGAACTTGAAGTGGGGCTTGGCCTGCCCTTGCTTGGCACTTTGTCTGAAGCGGAACTGGGTTCGGTCATTGCGCATGAATTTGGTCATTTTGTAGCCGGTGATTTATCACTGGGGCCATGGGTATATCGTACCCGCATGTCTATCGCTTATACGGTCACGGACCTGGATGATTCCCTATTTTTCCTGGATGTCTTGTTCCGCTACTACGGCAAATGGTTTCTGCGCTTGTCTGCGGGCGTCTCAAGAGAACAGGAATTTGCAGCCGATGCACTGGCTGCAAAAAAATTCGGCCCTGTCGCCACCCGTAATGCACTGGAAAAAGTCCATCTGATATCTCCTGTGTGGTCCAGCTATCTGGACTACGAATTGGGGCCAGCACTAAATCGCGGCGCGCGCATGCCTATTTTTGAGGGTTTCCGGCGATTCTGCAAACCTGGTCTCAGGCGCGCCGACATCCAGACAGCCATAAAGCGTGCCGAATCCCGTTCCAGTTCAGAATTTGATACCCATCCCTCACTGGAGGAACGGGTAGCGGCGATTGTTCCACACGCGAAACCAGGTTTCCCGCCACTCTCACAATGCCTGCACTTATTGGGTGGTGAACAGCAGACTGAAGATGCATGGTATGCCCTGCTCCACAAGGAAAATCTTAAATCCAGCAATTGGGATGACTACGCGACCAGTATCATGCAAGTGCAGATACAACAGCGTTTCGCCGGAAGCTGGATGGATCCGCAAAAACTGGCCTTGAGTGAATTGAAAAACATAGCTGTAGATCCTAACGCTTTATGGGGCAGACTAAAGCCGGAAGGCGTCAGCTTTTTATCGCCGCTGGGAAAACGTCAGCACGTGCTGGAGATCATGGAAGAATGGATCAGTGCCTGTCTTATCCATTATGGCTTCAAGGCCAGTCAGATACCTGGCCAGGCACTGGTGATGACGCGGGCTGACCTGAGTGTGCGGCCAGCTGAATTACTGGCGTCTGCATTACAGGGCAAGCTGAGCAACGCTGACCTGGCGCAATTCATGCAAATTACAACAGAATTAGAAACACCCGCAGAAGGGAAGGAATCAAGCGAATTTCAGGCAAACTAGTCTGTATTTAAACTTGGTGAGCTTTCTGCATGCGTTGCTCCATGCGTCTTTGCACAACTTCAAAACACAGGCTTAAGACCCAGTAGACGCAGGCTGCAGCGATATAAAGTGGTAAGGGGCGAAAACTGGTAGCAATGACCTCCTTGGTGGCCAGCATCAGTTCAGTCACCGTGATAACGGATACCAGTGAGGTATCCTTGATCAGGCTGATCAGGGTATTGCTCATTGATGGCACTGCTGTGCGCATGGCCTGGGGCACGACGATATAACGCAGTGTCTGGCCGTAATTCAAACCCAGGCTGGAACTGGCAGACCACTGACCACGGCTGACCCCTACTATCGCGCCACGTATACTTTCTGACAGGTAAGCACCTGCGTTCAGGCTCAGCGCCAGTATGCCTGCCGACGTTGCCGAGAATTCTATGCCTATGCTGGGCAAGCCGTAGTAAATAACAAAAATCTGTACCAGCAGGGGTGTACCACGTATCAGGCTGACATAGATGGCCGCCGGCGTACTGATCAGTCTGCTTGGTAATATCCGTGCAACCGCCAGCAAGAAACCCAGGATCAATCCCCCTACCATGGCTCCAATGGCAAACATCAAGGTATAGGCAACCCCCTTCAACATGACCGGGGCTGCCATTTGCAGCAATTCGAAAATTTCCATGGCGACTTTAAAAAGAAATATCCCCGTGATGACGGGGATAAGAGAACTCATTTCATCAATAGGGTGAGATGCGTTCTTATGATATCAAATGGAGTACATCCACTTAATCATACATGCGTAAGCAGCCGGCAATCCGTATTAAACAGTATCACCGGCTTGATTTAGCTTATTTGTCGCTTAAGGCGCAACAGGTGCCTTGCTGACATCCTTGCCAAACCATTTATTGGATACCTTGGCAAAGCTGCCGTCTTTGATGATGTCAGCCAGGGCTGCATTCAAAGCAGCTGCAAACTTGGGATTGCCCTTTTGGAAGGGAATGCCATTTTTTGCGATTTCACCGATAGGTGCGCCCGCCTTGATAGGCAGGTTACTAGTCTTGACCAGGTAAGCAACCATCAGACTGTCATTCAAAGCAGCGTCAACACGGCCCGCTGCCAGATCTTGCAGATACTCAGGTGCACCTGGGTAGCTCTTGACTTCCACACCAGCGACAGCCTTGGCACGCTCTTCGTAATTGCTACCCTGCCCTACGCCAAGTTTCTTGCCTTTCAGGTCTTCCAGATTGTTAAAGGCGCGTTTCTCGTCTTTTTTGACGATGAGCTGCGCGCTGGAGACCGTGTATGGGTCAGAGAAATCAAAAGTTTCCTGACGCTTGGCAGTAACGCCAACCTGATTGACGATGACATCAAACTTGCCTGCTGACAAACCTGCGAGTATGCCGCTCCATTCGGAAGTCAAAAATTCTGGTTTGACACCCAGCTTAGCCGCCAGTAATTTGGCGACATCCACGTCAAAGCCAGCCAGTTCATTGGTTTTGGTATCTTTAAAATTAAATGGTGGGTAAGTGCCTTCAAGCGCAATTTTCAAGGTTCCGCGCGCTTTGACTGTATCAAGCAAGTCCGCAGCTGTTGCCGACAAGGAAGCACCAGCCAGTATCACGCCAGTCAATAAAGTGGAGATTGTTTTTTTTGTAGAAATTCTCATCATATTCCTGAAAAATAATCAGCACAGCATCCGGGCAGATGCAGGCGTGTAAATAAAAAACAAATAGAAGCATGCCGGATAGCAATACCTATCCAAACGGCGCTGTGCCTATGATATGTAGACTAGATGGCTAAGGACAACGAAGTATTTCTTATTTGCATATACCAAGCTTACACATATGCAAAAAACGCAGAACAGGAAATCAAAACGGGAGAATATCTGGCAGCACACCACCAGCCTGTGGTGGTGTGCTGCCAGATCGTTGATATCAGAAGGAAGGTAAATCGCTCAGGCTATGGCCGGGATCATCGTAGCTGGCCGTGGTCAGGCCGTGTGCTCCGTCCTCATACATAATGCCAACCACCTTGGGGCCAAGTATGATGCCATTGCTGCTGTGAAATTTTGGAATGACTTCATCGCCGTTGGCAATGGTTTCAAGAACTGCCTGCACGTCCACTTCCTGCGGGTCTTCCACGATAGCGGGCGGCATGACCTGACCGCCTTTGCTTTTACCCCAACGCACCTTGGCGACGCGTTCACCACTATCATCAAAACGGACGGCTTCAATAAAAAATAGCGCCATGATCAAGCTCCTCGTAAATGCTGCAACAGTAAATCGGGAAGAAGTGTGAAAGCTATTGTACCCCTGGGATATTACAGATTGACGTCAGAAGTAATAATAAAAAAACCCTTATAAATCAGAATATTAGCAAATCAAAGCGGTGTTTCAAGCAGATTCTGCAAACCCAATGAAAAAGCGGCTTACAGAAGTCTTTCGCTCTGTAAGCCGCTTGAATGCAGCGATTTTAGTTCAACAGTACTTAAATATTTCCGTCTTAAATTGCTTTCAGGAAATTTAGGTTAGCCTAATTTTGCCGCGTGTTCACGCGTCGCATGGAAGGTCACGCCGGGCCAACGTTCTTGCGTCAATTTCAAATTCACGCCCGATGTCGCCAGGTAAGCCATATTGCCCGCAGCATCATAGGCGATGTTGCCACCGGCGCTGGAGCGTTCAAAGTCGGCCAGCATTTTCTTGTCTTCACAACTGATCCAGCGTGCGCTACTGATGCTGGTGCCTTCAAACACGGCATCCACACCATATTCATTTTTTAGACGGCTGGCTACGACTTCAAACTGCAAGACACCGACCGCACCCAGCACCAGATCACTGCTGACGACAGGCTTGAATACCTGTACCGCACCTTCTTCGCCCAATTGCTGCAAGCCTTTTTGCAATTGCTTGATCTTCAACGGGTTCAAAATACGTGCCGTACGGAAAAAGTCTGGCGCGAAATAAGGGATGCCGGTAAATTGCAGCAACTCACCTTCAGAGAAACTGTCGCCTATCTGCATATTGCCATGGTTAGGCAAGCCAATGATGTCACCGGCGTAAGCCTCTTCCACCTGTTCACGTGAAGATGCCATGAAGGTGACAACGGAAGATACCTTGATCTCACGGTTCAGACGCAAGTGCTTGAGCTTCATGCCACGCTCGAACCGGCCAGAACACACACGCAGGAAGGCAATGCGGTCACGGTGGGCCGGGTCCATATTCGCCTGGATTTTGAAAATAAAACCAGAAAACGGCGTCTCTTTTGGTTCCACTGAACGCACAGTGGCGTCACGTTCACGCGGTGCAGGTGCCCAGTCCAGCAAGGCATTCAAAATTTCACGCACACCGAAGTTATTGATGGCAGAACCAAAGAACACCGGCGTCTGTACACCCGCCAAAAAGTCTTCGAGGCTGAAGGGGTGGGAAGCCCCATGCACCAGCTCGACCTCCATCTTCAGTTGTTCAATTTCCAGCGGGAACATCTCTACCAGACGTGGATTATTAATGCCCTTGATGACTTCAAATTCCTGGTCAGCACGCTCGCTACCTGGTGTGAACAGTAAAATCTCATCTTTCAGTATATGGTATACGCCACGGAAAGCCTTACCCATGCCTATCGGCCAGGTCACCGGTGCACACTGTATTTTCAGTACGGATTCCAGTTCATCCAGCAATTCCAGCGGGTCACGGGTTTCGCGGTCCATCTTGTTGACGAAGGTGATGATAGGCGTATTACGCATGCGGCAGACATTGAGCAGCTTGATGGTCTGTTCTTCCACACCTTTGGCGGCATCGATCACCATCAGGGCCGAATCGACAGCAGTCAACACGCGGTAGGTATCTTCAGAAAAATCCTGGTGGCCCGGCGTATCGAGCAGGTTGACCACATGGTCGCGGTATTCAAACTGCATGACGGAGGAAGCTACCGAAATGCCGCGCTGCTTTTCTATCTCCATCCAGTCGGATGTCGCATGGCGGCCGCTCTTGCGCGCCTTGACCGTACCCGCCAGCTGGATCGCGCCCGAAAACATCAGCAGCTTTTCAGTCAGCGTGGTTTTACCCGCATCCGGATGGGAAATAATGCCGAAGGTGCGGCGACGTGCCACTTCGCGGCTGATCAGGTCTTTTGACGGTGCGCTGGTCGCGACCGGCTCATTGGCGACATCACTGTCTGATTCTGGTGCGTCGTCTGAGGATGTATTCATGGTGTTCATTGCTGATGCCGCAAAAATGGAAGAAAAACACGCAAGTTTAGCTCTTATTGGGGATGAAGTCGAATTCCGGCTAAAGGCAAAGCCAGTGAAATTGCAGGCGACCCGGTCAGAACATGAGAAAAATAACAATTCCCGAGAGATTTTCTTGCACTTTCCTGTGGCAATGCCATGATATGAAAATACCCATTCCACTGCCAGGTCATGCAGGATAACCATGAATAAAATTGCCTCTTACGCAATATATACTGCTTGTGCTGCCTGCTTGCTGGCATCTGCGCCGGCGATAGCGGGTTCCGGTTATTACCTGGTATCCATCTATGAGAATGAGGGTGAGAAAACCATCGATTACAAATCCTGGTCATCTTTCGTCGATAACCGCCCTACATCGACCGTCCCGGAACTGGGCTTGAGTTACATGCCCAACAAAACCTGGTATACCGAAATTTATGCCAGCTGGTTCAGGCGCGGTGCTGGGTCGCTGGCGAATAGCGCCTGGGCCTGGCAAAATGATTTCCTGCTGACTCATGGGCAATATCCTGTCGATGTCGCCTTGCATACCAACCTGAACAGGAACACAGACACCAGCCGTGGCGTGGATTTTGAATTTGGCCCAGCCATGCAAACAGAATTTGGCCGGGTGCAAGTCAATGCCAATGTGTTTCTTGAACGCACCTATCGCACGACGCCAGCGACCAGCCCGCAAATGAAATACCAGTGGCAGGCCAAATACCGCTATCACTCAGGCGTGGAATTGGGCCTGCAGGGCTTTGGCGAACTCGGCGACTGGGATAACTGGTCGTCAAAAGCACTGCAATCGCATCGTGCCGGCCCTGTCCTGTCGGGCAGTTTCAAACTTGGTGATGCAGCCAGCATCAGCCAGGTCATCAAATACGAAGCTTCGTATGTCATGGGCAAACTCAACGCCCGTCATGCCAGTGTCTTTAGCATGCGCATGCAATACGCATTCTGATCTGCACACAATTTGCCCCGTTTGCTATATCCTCGTCATCTTTGCTTGTTATCATCTTTGCTCTTACCTCACTATCTATCTGATACTCCTATGAAAAAGTTACTGATCTCAGCCTTCATGCTGGCACTGGCCAGTTTGCCGCAATTGAGTTTTGCCTGGGGCGCCGATGGCCACCAGACCGTAGGGGCGATTGCCGAATCGCTGCTGACGGGCACCAAGGCTGGCGCCCAGGTCAGGGCCTTGCTGGGTGAAAATACCCTGGAAAAAGTGGCGGTATGGGGTGATTGTGTCAAAGGTATTGCACCGGACAAGGATTTTGCCTATACATCGGCTGGTCGCTATCCTGAGTGTGCCTCCTTTGAAACCGCAGCAGGCATAGCCGCTATGAGCGATTATGTAAAACGTAATGACAGCAATTGCAACCCGGCCATTGGCGAAGAAAACTGCCACAAACAGTATCACTATGCCGATGTCAGCCTGCAGCATGATCATTACAAGACCGGTTACGTCGGTACCAGTGACCATGACGTGGTCAATGCCATCCGCGCGGCCGTGCTGGTATTGCAAGGTAAGCCACAACCGAAGCCTTTCAATTTCAAGGACAAGCAGGAAGCCTTGATTTTGCTGACCCATTATGTTGGCGACCTGCATCAGCCTCTGCATGTTGGTTCCGTCTTCCTCAATGCCGATGGCAAGATCATCAACCCTGATGAAGGCCAATACGACCACAACAGCAACACTGTAGGTGGCAACGCTCTGCAATGCCCCTGCGGCAACCTGCACTCTTTGTGGGATGACCTGCCCGTACAATTCAAGCGTGGCCGCATGAATGACGGTCTGGCCAAACGGGCGAAAACTATTGCTCCCACCGGCGGTGCCATTGAGGATTTACCTGCTTTGTGGGCCGATGATGCCATCCGTGATGCCAGGATATTGTTTGCCGGCACGCAGTTCAGCAAAAGTACGCCGAACCAAAAAGGTAATAACTGGTCTATAGCGTTGCCACTGGAATATGAGAAAACCATGCTCAACATGAAAGAAGATGCGCTGGCACGTGCTGGCGCGCATCTCGCGCAGTTATTGAAGGCCGTCTGGCCTGAATAAAAACAATACCTGCAAAACAAGGAAAAATACTATGACTTTCACTCCCTTTCGCTGGATAGGAAAAGGTTTCAAATATTTATGGGCGGCCCTGGACTTTAGCCGTCGCGTACTGTTAAACCTGCTGCTACTTATTTTACTGATCGCGCTTGCGATCAGTATTTTTAGTGGTGGTGTTAAAAAAATTGAAGACAAGACCGCCCTATTGCTCGATTTCAAAGGCCCGCTGGTAGAGCAGAATTCTGGTAGTACCCGCGACACCCTGATCGCCGAAGCCCGGGGTGACGTCAGGAAAAGCACGCAATTGCGTGACATTTTGGCGGTACTGGATCAGGCGGCAAAAGATCCCAGCATCAGCAGCGCAGTATTATTGCTTGATGAAATGGGTGGATCGGGCTTGCCCATGCTGCGCGAAGTAGCAGCCGCCATTGATCGCTTCAAAGCCAGTGGCAAGACCGTGGTTGCCTGGGGTTCCAGTTTCGACCAAAAGCAATATTATCTGGCGTCCCATGCGAATGAAATTTATCTGCATCCTATGGGGTCGGTGATGATCAGCGGTTTTGGCCGTTACCAGAACTATTATCGCGATGCGCTGGATAAATTCGGCGTCACGGTGACCGTTCTGAAGGCTGGGGATTATAAAAGCTTTGGTGAACCCTATGTTGCCAATGGCCCGTCACCAGAAGCCGCTGAAGCAGAGAACTTCCTCTATAGCGCGCTGTGGAAAACTTACACCACCGACGTAGAAAAAGCCCGTAAGCTGCCAGATGGCACCATCATGAATGGTATCAACAACCTGACCCAACTGATGACAGCGGCTGGTGGTGATATCGCCAAACTTGCCATCAATACGAAGTTGGTAGACGGCTTGAAAACCCGCGATGAATTACGGGAGCTGATGCTGAAACGCGGCATCAGGGATGAACAGATCAAGAGTTTCCGTCAAATCCCGTTTGAAGATTATCTGTCACGCCTGCATCCTAAAGTATTTGGTGATGCTATCGGTGTCGTCGTGGCATCTGGCGAAATCAGTGAGGGCATGGCACCACCGGGTTCCATCGGCGGTTTGTCTACCGCCAGCCTGATACGCAAGGCGCGTGAAGACGACAATATCAAGGCCATCGTTTTGCGGGTTGATTCCCCTGGCGGCAGCGCGTTTGGTTCTGAGCTTATCCGCCGTGAACTGGAATTGACACGCAAAGTTGGCAAGCCTGTTGTTGTCTCCATGGGCAATGTCGCAGCATCTGGCGGCTACTGGATATCGATGGCAGCAGATGAAGTGATTGCGGATGAAGCCACCATCACCGGCTCTATCGGTGTCATCGCCATTTTGCCGACAGCGGATAAAGCGATAGAAAAAATTGGCGTACACACTGCTGGCTCACCAACCACCTGGCTGGCAGATGCCTACAACCCGCTGCGCCCGCTGAACCCGCGTTTTGCTGAAGTTTTGCAAGCAAGTATCAATCATACTTATGCAGATTTCACAGGCAAAGCAGCCGCTGCTCGCAAGACCACGCCAGAAAAGATCAACGCCGTCGCTCAAGGCCGGGTCTGGACTGGCCAGCAAGCCAAGGAACGTGGACTCATTGATACCGTAGGCAGTTTTGGTGACGCGCTGAAATCCGCATCTGCACGTGCCAAGCTGGGCAATGATTACCGTATCAGCTATATAGAACGCGAACCATCCAAATTTGACCGTATCTTCAGCATTTTCGGTGCCCAGACAGCCCAAATATTGCAAGACCAGTTCAAAGTAGCCGTGGTTCCAACAGGCTTGCCGCCATTGGCTGCTGGCCAGATGTTGTCTGACCTGACCTGGCTGGCAGATATCAACAAGGAAGGTAAAAGTTTTACGACACTGACGCACTGCCTGTGCAGGATGCCTTGATTGTCTTGATTACCTTGCTTGAATAAACAGATGAGGAGTTCCGCTTTACCAGGGAACTCCTCATCTGTTTTTAACAGCCTATTCTCTGCTTACGGCTTAAACGCCTCCAGTTTTTAATTCACGTTCTCCATCCTGATTTAAAACATGACATTTGTCACCTCAAACTGGTGGCAATTGCTTCTGTTTTCCAGTGACCATCCCATTCAGAATACAAGCATCAATTTTACGGAGAACATGATGCAAAAAAAATATTTGGCGCTGGCATTGGTAATGTCTGGAATCTTTCTGCAATTACCTGCAATGGCAGAAAGTTTCCTGATTCAGCATGTGCGTGTGTTTGATGGCGAAAAAATGCTGCAAGACAGAAATGTCCTCATCGCTGACCGCAAGATAAAAGATCTTAACTTTACAGGTAAAGCCACGCCGGACACCACCATCATCAATGGCAATGGCCGCACGCTGCTGCCCGGCTTGATTGATGCCCATGTGCACGTGTATCAGGATATGGAATTGCCCTTGCTGTTCGGAGTCACCACCCAGATTGATATGGCCAACAGTGTCGATCTGATGAAACAGCTCAATGAAAAAATGCGCAAGGGTGAAAACCATGATCGCGCAGATGTCATTTCTGCCGGTCTGTTGGCTACCGCGCCCGGCGGGCATGGTACCGAATATGGTTTCCCTATCCCCACATTAAACAAGCCGGAAGAGGCCCAAGCCTGGGTCGATGCCAGGATTGCCGAAGGCTCGCATTTCATCAAGATCGTGCTTGAACATGGGAACGAAAAACGTCCCTTCAATAGCCTCGATGTGCCAACCGTGAAAGCACTGATAGACGCCGCCCACTTGCGCAATAAACTGGCAGTTGTTCATATAGGCAGCCTGAAAGAGGCAGAAGATGCACTCGATGCCGGCGCTGACGCACTGGTACATCTGTTTACAGGCAAGCAAATCGCCGATAGCGACATGCGTGATCTTGTTCAAAAAGCCAAGCGCAGACATGCATTTATCATCCCTACCTTCAGCGTGCTGGAAAGCATCGCTGGCGTCAAGGAACAGGATGTATTGACGGATAAACGCCTGACTTCCATGCTCAGCAAAGCCCAGTTGTTACCCCTTAATGCACCTTACGGACGGGAAGCAGATATCAATAGAATGAAGGTACCAAAGATGGTCACCGCAGCCATGCACGCAGCAGGCATACCCATATTGGCAGGCACTGATGCAGGTAACTCTGGCACGCAATACGGGGTCAGCCTGCATCATGAACTGGCCGCACTGGTCGACGCCGGCTTGAGCCCCACCAGCGCATTGGCGGCCGCCACATCTGTACCCGCCCATGCATTCGGATTGAGTGACCGTGGCCGCATCGCCAAAGGCTATAAAGCGGATCTGGTCCTGGTCGCCGGTGAGCCAGACAAGGATATCAATGCCACGCGCAATATTGTCGACGTCTGGAAAGATGGTGAACGTGTCAGTGGCCAGCGCGAACAAAAAATGCTGGAAGTGGAAAAACAAAATGCGCAAAAGAGATTGACCGTACAATTGCCGCCGAATGGCCGCATCAGCCTGTTCAGCAAAGAAAAACTGGCCAGCCCCTTTGGCTTTGGCTGGTGGCCATCAAATGATGCGCCCATGGGTGGCAAATCTACCATAGACACCAAACTGGTTGAACCTGCAGCCGGTGAAGCTGGTGCATTCCCTGCCCTGATCATCAATGCAAATATCCAGCCAGGCTTTGCTTACCCCTGGGCAGGTCTATCCTTCTTCCCGGGCTCCAAGCCTATGGATGCGGCTGACCTGAGTAGTGCCAACCTATTAAAATTCAAAGTCAAAGGTGATGGCAAACAGTATAGTGTCGGTATCAATGTGCAAGGTAGCTATGTCCCCATTTCTGTACAATTCACAGCACCGCAGGAATGGACGGAAATCATCATACCTTTCAGCCTGTTTAAAGGCCTGGATGCCAGCATGATCACCATTATCACTTTCAGCGCAGGCCCGGAAACTGGCGCATACACTTTCCAGCTTGCCGACGTGCGGCTTTTGAAAGAATAATGTCGTCCTGTTGATTTAAAGGCGCGATAGAACATGAATCAGGCAACAAACCCGAGGTGCAAGCAATGAGCAACGCATTCATAAAAAAACTGTCCCCACCCTGGGTACCCGCACGCTATGGAAATGCGCCCTATTTTTGGCTACTTTCATTTGCAATGTTTGCCTGGAAATACCTTTACATGCCGCTGACGGGAAGTGAAATTTTATTGCTGGCCGTCAGTTTTTTATTTTTCCTCCCCATCTATTTTTATAGTTTCTGGATCAGTGGCTGGCGTATTTATCTTTGCATACTGATCAACTGCGCGCTGGGTATTGCCTGGGCCAGGTACAATTTCGGCAGCTCGGTTTTTTGCATTTTCGCAGCAACCATGTGTTCGCGCATACACAATTCACGGAAAGCCTATGAAGGCCTGGCGGCAGTCGCCTTGATTGTTGCGGCCGCCAGTTTTCTAATGCGACTGGAGACCTATTTCTGGATACCGGCCCTGATATTCAGCATCCCTAGTGGGCTTGGTG
The DNA here is from genome assembly GCF_049339485.1 of Undibacterium sp. TJN19. Taxonomy (NCBI): domain Bacteria; kingdom Pseudomonadati; phylum Pseudomonadota; class Betaproteobacteria; order Burkholderiales; family Oxalobacteraceae; genus Undibacterium; species Undibacterium sp. TJN19. Next base: position 302,856 of record NZ_JBMPPL010000007.1, on the reverse strand, counting down.
CCATCATTGGCGAGCGCCTGGCAAGCAGCAATGCCAGCCTGCTCAAAAAACAGGAAGAGGTGGAATACCTTGCCGCCCTCGCAGAACGTGAACGTATAGCCAGGGACCTGCATGATTTACTGGGGCATACCTTATCTGTCATCACGCTAAAGGCCGAACTGGCTGGTAAATTAATGGATAGAAATCCTGTCGCCTGCAAAAAGGAAATTTACGACATTGAGCATACCGCCAGACAGGCACTGGCAGAAGTACGGGCAGCCGTCGTTGGTTACCGCGCCACTGGTCTGGCGCATGAATTGCAATCTGCAAAAAGTGTACTGGATGCGGCACAGGTAGAATTGCGCACTGAAATAGATCAGCTTACGCTACCTCCAGCGGTAGAAAATGTCATGGCCCTGGCAGTACGCGAAGCCATCACTAACATCATTCGTCATGCAAAAGCGAGTCAATGTGAAATCAAACTAAGCCAGGGTAATGGTCTGGCCAGGCTGGAAATCAGCGACAACGGCAACACCAGCCATATTGACAAACTGAGCAAAGGGAATGGATTGAACGGCATGACAGAAAGAGTACAGGCATTGGGTGGCAAGCTGGATTTATTTGTCACGCAGGGCTTGCGTATAGAATTATCATTGCCGATGAAAGAGTTAATATGATACGCATCATCATAGCCGAAGACCAGGCACTGGTATCGGGCGCACTGGCTGCGCTGTTAGGTCTGGAAGAAGACCTGCAAGTCGTCGGTCTGGCAAAAAACGGCCAGGAAGCGCTCGCTTTGTGCGAGAAAGAGCAGCCAGACATCGTCGTCACCGATATAGAAATGCCTATCATGACGGGGCTGGAATTGGCTGCTGCCGTCATGGAAAAAAAACTGACCAGCAAAGTCGTGGTCCTGACCACTTTTGCCCGCAGCGGCTATTTGCGTCGCGCCATGGCCAGCGGAGTGCGCGGCTATATGCTGAAAGACGCGCCGGCAGATACCCTGGCCGCCGCCATACGCACTGTGCATGCGGGTGGCCGCGCGATTGCGCCAGAACTGGCGATGGAAAGCTGGGGCGGCGAACAAGACCCGCTGAGTGAGCGTGAGCGTCAGGTGTTACGACTGGCTGGCACAGGTTCAACCAGCACGGAAATTGCCAAACTCATGCATTTATCAGAAGGTACGGTACGCAACTATCTGTCGGAAGCGATCAGTAAATTGCATGCAAAAAACCGTGTGGAAGCTTTTCGCCTGGCACGCGATCAGGGTTGGTTATAAGATCGTGAAATGGCCGCTGCCATGGAATGACTTGCGCTACCTTGCATGCAAGCCATACAGATGCCGTCCGGTAGCATTTGGTATCACTTAATCAGCCATGCATGCAGATTTGAAATGAGTTAAGCTGTGTTGACTATGGAAGGCTTACGCTCAATGAAAAAAGTATTTTCGACCGTCTTTTTTTCGCTGCCTCTACTTTGTTTTGCCGCACAATCCGATCTCGAAATCAAGGCAGACAAATTGCGAAACGCTGCCATGAGTGAATTTGAAAAAAACCAGAACCAGCGGGCAGCTTTGCAGCTCAATGCGCAGGCACTCCGGATAACACGCCATCTGCCCGAAACCAGTTGGCGCACTGTCGAAAATTACGATGATGCTGGCCTGTATTACTACGAAAGTGGTAAGTGGAAAGCGTCCGCACAGCATCAGGCGATTGCCGTACTTCTCGCTTGTGGAGTACCAGAAAATGCGGCAATGTTTGCGACCTATGTCAAACGCCTGGGTTTTGCTTTTTCCAAATACCGCCCCCAGGAAGATTTTGCACCGATAGCGGCAAATCCCTTAATCCTGTTGCAGGATATACGCCTGAATATGCGTAGCAATTTTGATCTCAGGCGTCGCTACTTCAAGACGATCAAAGTCAATGCGGAAAATGGGGATCAAACACATTCTTACCGCTATCAGTTAAGAGCCAACACCCTGCCAGCATCTTGCTATCTTGCCGACCCCAATCCAACAGCAGAAAGCCCTGAACTTCGGAAAACTGAATAGGCACAACGACAAGCATCACAAACCCCAAAGAGCATCGCACTTAACTTAATCAGAGCTTATCTAAAAAACACAAAATTTTGATGCCGTTGCTTTATTAACACTTTTCCTGCATCAAATATCTCTCAGAGATCTTTCAGATATCTTTTTAGCATGTCTATATAAAGCGTAATTGCTGCGCTTTTTGAACCATTGTGAACTCTGTTATTTTCGTCTTCAAATGGACTATGATGAACTGAATTTACGCGCCATTTATTTCCATCAAAATGCAAGATCTGCCAAAACCCGACTTGACTGGAAATCTGAAAAGTTCGAGAGACCATGTTTCCCGGACATTTCCTCCCCTATTTTCATTTCCAGTCTTGTTTGGCCTTATTCTTTTGGCGCTGGGACTGCTGGTCATCAGCGGCTGGTTATTGCATATGCGGGCCATGGTGGAAATACGTACCGGCCTGGTCGCCATGGTATTTAATACCGCGCTGTGCTTCGCACTGACCGGACTGGCAATCGCGCTGCCGGGGCTGATAAAAAAACCTGTGCATGCTATTCAAAGCAGTGTTGGTATCTTCCTTTTTTGTCTATGCGGACTGGTACTGATCGAATATCTTTTTGATATCAATCTTGGCATAGACTGGGGCTTTCTTCACACTTGGCTACAGGATGGCAATATGCGTCTGGGGCGGCTGGCACCGAACACGGCCGTGGGATTCATGCTCACTGGTGTCAGCCTGGTGCTGTTGAATAACATCACCAGCCGGACCAGGGAACTCAGCTATCAGATACTGGTTTTCTGCATATTGGCTATCGGCCTGACAGGTTTGATCGGCTATGTATTGTCGCCTGACCAGCTATTTGGCTGGGCGCGCTCAGCTCGCATGGCGATTCATACCGCAATAGGGATGATCATCATCGCACTGGCAATGTGGTCAAGCCTGTATCACTCTAACAGTCATCATGCGCAAAAATTTTTCCAGCTTGATGAAAAAATTGGTTTCATGAGCGCCGCCATTCTATGCGTCGTTACCCTGACTGCCGGCCTCACCGGTTTTGTATTTCAGCAAACCATACTGGAAAATTCTCTAAAGGAAAAATTACAGTTCAAGCTGGATAATCAACGCATGCTGACGCAGGCCACGCTTACGCAAGGATATGCCACAGCGGAACATGCTACCCACAATACGCATTTGATGGCATCTGCATACATGCTCACCCTTCAGCCTGGCAATGAAAGCGTTATTGCAGAAATCCAGTCAGAATTACGCAGCCTGATGAACGAAGGCATGCGAAGCGCATCGATCACTTCCCCCGATGGCAAGCTGCTTTTGTATATGGGAGAAAAATCAGATAACGCCATTACCAGGCTGGACCTGCCTGATTATCCCGGTCAGTCTTCCGCCCTGCAATGGGATAAGGAATTGACACTGTACACGGACTCTCCTTTATTGAAGGATGGTATCGCCTTTGCCAGCCTGCATCTGAACCAGCGCTTGCCTGTGATACAGGCGCAGCTATTCGATCTGCATGGGCTTGGTGATACTGGAGAAATCGCATTGTGTTCCGGCCATCTCAAGACCCTGATCTGTCTGCCATCAGGAAGGCAAAGCGCCCCTTACACGATCGGCAAGGAGAATATCACCGGCCAGCCACTGCCCATGAGTTACGCGATTGACGGCAAAGCTGGCCTGATTGCGACATTAGACTATAAAGGACATAACGTGATGGCAGCGTTTGCCCCTTTGAATAGAAACCTGGGAATCGTGGTCAAGCAAGACACGACAGAACTCTACGGCGCAATACGGGCACAATTATCCTCTGTCACGCCAGCATTACTGCTTATCCTGGTCCTGGGTGTTCTGGTCATGCGTTCGCAGATCAAACCCCTGGTCAAGCGTCTGACAGACTCTGAAAATCATGCCCGAGAGCAGCAACTGGAAATGAACACCGTTTTCAGCAGCGTTGGCGAAGGCATCATGACGACGAATGACAAGGGCATCATAGAATCATTCAATGATGCTGCGGCAATGATTTTTGGCTATCGCCCCCATGAAGTGATAGGCCAAAAACTGCAAATCCTGATGCCTTTCGAAATGCGCAAACGCCATGAGGCGGGCATGCAGAATTATCTGCAAACAGGAGAAAGCAAGGTTCTGGGGCGGCCGAAACTGGAACTACCTGGCCTGCGCAAGGATGGGACGCAGTTCACACTGGAACTGACGGTAAATGAAATCCAGTTCGATTCACGCCGTGTCTTTGTCGGTGTGGTCAGGGACATCACCGAGCGCAAGCAGTTTGAGGAAAAACTGATTTTCCTGGCGCAGTACGACGTGCTGACCGGTTTGCCGAATCGCGCACTTTTCATGGACAGGTTGTCAGGCGCTATCCTGCGCGCCAGCCGCACACGCAGCGCACTGGCAGTCATGTTTCTGGATCTTGATGGCTTCAAAAACGTCAACGATACGCTGGGACATCATACCGGCGACGAGCTATTGAAAGAGTTTGGTAACCGTCTTTGCATGGCAGTACGCAAAACCGATTCCGTTGCCCGGCTGGCTGGCGATGAATTCACCATCATCCTTGAAGGCTTGAACAATCCTGAACACGATACACGTGAAGTGGCGGAAAAAATTATCGCCTCCATGCAACAGCGTTTTTCCTTGGGTGAACACCAGATCAATATTACCACCAGCATCGGCCTCGCCATCCAGGTCGATGGTGAATCAGATCTTGATGAATTATTGCGACGTGCAGATGACGCTATGTACAGGGCCAAGCATAGCGGTAAAAATCGTTGGAGTGCTTAGCAGTCCCTTTTATACTTTTTCCAGCCCGTATCAGTACATTGCTGGGCAAACTTCCCGCGAGGACCTGGGCAGAATGTGCCTTAAGCTTTGGTTATGCCGATCAGGCCCATATGAACCGTGACTTCGTACGCTTCACTGGGCACACTCCAGCACAACTGGTGCGCGGCATAGCCAGTCAGGATGCTGCATTCTGGGCGTTCAGTTTCAATGGAGGCGAGATAGGAAAATTGTTTCTTCCTGCCGATGAATTGAATGTCGTTTCGGTTCAAGACCAAATCCTTGCATGAACCCATAATGGCGGCTTCTCATAGTGGGAGCAGCATTCATGGAAGAGCAAGCAGGTTTGTTTCAGGATTCTTATATCCTGACCAACGTCAATGATTTGATGAACAAGGTACAAAGCAATAGCATGTGGTATCTGTCTTTTGGCCTGGCCTGCTGCGCAGTGGAAATGATGCAGGCTGCCAGTGCCCGCTATGACATGGATCGCTTTGGCTTCATGCCACGCGCCAGCCCGCGTCACGCCGACCTGATGATCGTCGCTGGCACGCTCACCAATAAAATGGCCCCTGCCCTGCGTAAAGTGTATGACCAGATGGCTGAACCACGTTATGTCATCTCCATGGGTTCCTGTGCCAATGGCGGTGGTTATTACCACTATTCGTATTCCGTGGTACGTGGTTGCGATCGGATCGTACCTGTCGACATCTATATCCCGGGCTGTCCACCCACCGCCGAGGCCCTGATTTATGGATTATTGCAATTACAAAACAAGATCAAGCGCAGCAATCACATTGCCCGCTGATTAAAACGCCATGCATGCCGGAAGACGTGAACCTGTATATATGCTATCGTCACTTGCCATCCTGACGTGCCACAGCCCGAAGTCTACCAAGAAAATTTAACCATGCACGACACTCACAACACCATGACTATCGCCTGTCTTTTCAAAGATGAGCCGGCAAACTGGGGCTTGCGAGGTGATCCGTATTTATGGAAAGAATTTCAGCGACATTTTGCCACTGTCGCCTGGCCTGAGAGTATTGTTCATTTACAGGAAAAACTTGAGCAAGCTTTTCTGGATTTGACCGGGCACTCCGTGCATAAAGCAGAAAATTTTTACCTGCCTCAGTTTGCCCACGGCGGGATGTCTTCCGGTGTCATCTGCACCGAATTCTGGCGCGACAGTGTGATTCCCCTGCTTATGCAACGTTATCTTGCAAGCGCTTCCAAAAACGCCCGCATTGATTAAATCTATTGTGGGTAAGCGCTTGTCAGGATTTACGGTTTGTTCAATTCACGCATGCTGTTGATCGCTTCTTGCGAAACCCATATAAGCGTATTCATGTAACTGTCCAGGCGATCCACCAGTTCACTTCTGGGGCCATCTTTCCACTCGCTGGAACTGTAAAAAGCATTTTGCTCACGCTCCAGTGCCTCGCGATTTTCGTAAGAGCGTATCAAAAAATAAGTCGCTTCTTCATGATCTGAACGCCCATAAGCAACCACGTCAGTATTCCACTTCTTCAACATCGGCACAGCGAGGTGATGGACAGCATGATGAAAGGCATCCGCTGCGCCCGGTTTAAGGCGATAAGTACGTATCTCAATTAATCGTTTCATGGTTAAGGCCACTCTCATGCGGGTAAATGATGATTATTTTTTTGATGCGTTGCCTTGCAGATAAAAACAGAATTTAGTTTCCACCATCTATGGCTTCAGGGGCAGCAGTCAGTGCATAGGTTTCCAAAATACGCCAGGGCTCACGCCCGGTCTGCTCGATAAGATAAATGGCTGGAAATCTGACGGTGATGGTTTCCGGTAACGTCAACGCCTGTGCCAGTGCGTTGCCAGATGCCTGTGGATTGCGCGGGTGTGCAATCGTAATATGCGGACGCTGATTCCTGATATGTATTGAGTCAAGCAAGTGTTCGCGCAAGTGATGAAATTCATCCTCGCCATCTATGCAGTGCAGCAGTATGCCATGACCGGAAAATACTTCCGGCCTGCCAAAACGCAAGCTGAGCACTGACCATGACAGCTTTTGAAGCCTATTCTTTATCGCTGGATAATCAGCAAGCTCGTCTTCACGACACAAGGTAATGTGCGCCGGTATCAAACCGTGTTGCACCGGGTCGACAATTGCACGTAGCGCCTCGATGTCTTTGACTGCATCCGCTGCAGCATACATACTCAGTTGTTGACGAGTATCAGGCATGTCTACTCCCTGGTTTCATATCCTGGTAACACAAGGGCATTTTCCGGGCGACAGTGTGCTGGTTTTTTGCCCTACTTTTTGGTGCGCAAGTCACGTATATAAGCCAGTTCATTGAGTGCGACCTTGTTGCCGGGATCGACCTCCAGCGACTCGATCAGACGCAATTCTGCCTCTTCAAGGCGCTTCAAATCTATCAATGCGAAGCCCATGCCACGTAGGGCAGCGCCACGGTAAGGCCGCTGTGATGTATAGACACGTGTAAGTTCATTGGCCTTGGTGTAGGCAGCCAGGCCCTCGGCGGGCTTGCCACTTTGATTGAGGATATAACCCATCTCCACTGCCGTTCCTGCTGAAATCGGCGCCAGTATTTCCATCTCCCTGGAAAATGCAAGTGCCGTAACGAAGTCACGCTTTTCTGCGGCGATGAAGGTTTGCATCTGCAGGCACTCCTTGTAACTCCAGTCTATCCATTCAAACTTTTCAGGATGTGTTTTCCTGAATTCATCATATTCGGTCTTGGTCTGAAATGAATATTGCTTCTGGCTGCGATCAAAGATCGCTTCATACTCTTTCCGTAAAGAGACAGCCATGCGCTCTGCTTCGGCAAATCGTTTGGTATTGACGAGGGCCACCAGTTCTCTTGAGCGTGGTCCTAGTTCTGCTCCCTTGGCCGTTGTTGTTTCCAGTTGTAGCTGGATCGCCACACCATTGGATACATCCTGTGCTTGCGTTTGCAGGCAAAGCGCAAATCCAAAAAGCAGCAAGGCATTCTTTACAAGGTTCTTTTTCATGGTTTTTTTAAAAGGAAGTGGCAAGACTATCAGGCATGATCTTGGTTGTACAAGAAAAAATTTGCAAGCGTATACCGTGCCGGATGAGGTTTTTGCAGCATAATGCATGCTTGCCTATTTAACCAGAAAATTATCGTATCTGACTGACCATGTCGGTACAAAACAGCCCAGTGGCAAAAGCGCAGGTTTGGCAGATAATGAGAAAACGGGCTTTCCACTATCAATTCAACACCTTTATTTCCCATCATGAATATGAAAAATTTAAGCCTGGCAGTCCTGCTGTTTCTCGCAGCCACACTGAGCCACGCGCAAAAACCGCAGGAACACAAAGCCTTTCAGTACGCCACAATTGACGCGCTTCTGGCAGGCGCCTATGAAGGTGAACTGACGGTGGATGAACTCAAGCTCAAAGGCGACTTTGGCATTGGCACCTTTAACCGCGTTGACGGTGAAATGATCGTACTCGATGGCGAAGTTTTCCAGTTCAAAGCCGACGGCACGGTGGTCAAAGCCAGCGGCAAGCAATTGACGCCGTTCGCTGTCGTCACCAGATTCAATACCGACTACCGCTATGAGATCAACAAGGAAACCAGCCTGAAAGAGCTGGAAGAAATGCTGGATCAACGCTTGGAAAACAAAAATCTTTTCTATGCGATCCGTGTGGAAGCTGAATTTACGCAATTGACGACGCGTGCAATCTCACCTCAAGACAAGCCCTACAAACCACTTGCCGAAGTCACCAAGACACAAACATTATTTAATTTTAGCAATACCAGGGGCGTACTGGTTGCTTTCCGCAGCCCCGGTTTTTCTAAAGGTTTCAATGTACCAGGTTACCACTGGCACTATCTGGCAAATGATCACAAAGCCGGCGGTCACGTACTGGCACTCAGTCTTAGCCAGGGCGTGATCAAGATTGGCGCAGTATCAGATATCGAAATCAAACTACCCACCAACAATATGTTTGCCAGTACCAACCAGTCTGTTGACCGCTCGACCGAATTAAAGGCCGTGGAAAGCTTGCGCAAGGACTAGCGACATCAGGCCCGTGCTGGTGTCAGCGATGCCGCACATGCCTGAGACTCTTGCCCGCTTTTGACTCTGCGGGCTTATTCTCCAGCAGCCGTCCGATATTCAATGCATCCATCAGTCTTGCTGAGCTGGCTCTTGCGTTCAGCAAGACCAGCGTGGCTTTCTTGCCGGCCAGTTTTACACGCATGATCAGGCAATTGCCTGCCTCATTGGTAAATCCGGTTTTGGATAACAGCACATCCCAGCCCTTCTTGCCAACCAGGCGGTTGGTGTTATGGAATTCGCGGTTACGACCGTCTTTGAGGGAGATGGTGTCTTCACTGTCTGTGGTGATATCAGCAATCTCCGGGTAACGTGATGCCGCTTGCGCCATTTTTACCAGATCAACTGCTGTCGACGTGTTTTCTGGCGACAAGCCCGTGGCTTCGCGGATAAAGGTATGCCCCATACCCAGTGCGATCAGTTTGGATTTCACCGCCACCATGAACGCGCCATTGCCACCGGGATAAGTGCGCGCCAGTGACGCAGCAGCGCGATTATCGGAAGACATCAGTGCCAGTTGCAAGGCTTCCCTGCGTGTGATGCTTGAGCCTACCGGCACATGGGAACGGCTATGCTTGAGCTGGTCTTTATCCTCTTCTTCTATGGAGATTTTCTCATCCATATTTGCTTTGCTGTCGAGCACCACCATGGCAGTCATGAGCTTAGTCAACGAAGCGATGGGGACCACTTCACTGGCATTCTTTTCCAGCAGTATTTGCCCGCTGCGTTCATCCACTACCATTGCATGCTGGGAATTCAAACGCATGGAACCAGGCTGCATTGCGGCCACGCTGCCGCTACAGAACAGCAAAAGTAAAACTATCTTTCGCATCAACATGAAAAAAATCAACAATCTGCTAGCAACTTTGAAAACGAAAAAGGCAAGCTGTCAACTGCTCATGCCTCAAGCAGAACAGAGGATGGCGTTGATAGCTTACCTTGCGTGAAACTGAATCCGGCTTATTTTGCCGAATAGACGATATCGGCGCGACGGTTTTCTGCCCAGGCGGCTTCATTGCTGCCGGAGGCTTTTGGTTTTTCCTTGCCCAAAGAAACCGCTTCCATCTGTGCATCTGGTGTGCCAGACAATGCCATGGCTTTACGCACTGCCTCTGCACGTTTCTGACCCAGCGCCAGGTTGTATTCGCTGCCACCGCGTTCATCGGTATTACCCTGGATCAGGATTTTTCTGCCTTTGTTCGCGCCCAGATATCTTGAATGTGCTTCCACGACCGGGCTATATTCCGATTTGACGACATACTGATCAAAGTCGAAATAGACACTGCGTTTTGCCAGCACGCCTTTCGGATCATCCAGCGGATCAACGACTGTGCTCACCGACTCAATTTTACGGCTATCGTCTGGTTTTGGTTTTGACATATCCGGTTTTGCTTGCGCAGGTGTTTCTGCAACTTTGACTGACGGGCTGCTGCAGGCGGCTAATAAAATCGATACGGCGGCAATACTGCCAAGTGTGCTGAATTTCAATTGGGAACGCATGGAAATATCCTCTGTAAGTCTTGATTGTCGAAATCGGTGTAGATATGGATACGATGGCCAATAGACGAACCAGTATCACAAAACTTCGCTATGGTGCACCAAGAAACTTAGGGGAATCTTAAAATAGCGATATGGCGGTGGAATTAACGCTTGTATGAGCAGTCTCTCGTTCTCTTATCCGCTTCTTGAAAGCGGAAAATGAATTTTCACTTCCAAACCACCCAATGTGGCATCGGCCATTTCTATTTTTGCATGATGGCGATCTGCGATGGTTTTGGCAATCGCCAGGCCCAGTCCGCTGCCACTTTTATCGGAACCGGCAACACGGTAAAAGCGATCAAAAATCCGGCCTCTTTCGGCCAGCGGCACGCCTTCGCCTGAATCCTGTATGCTTAAACAAACGCTGTCGGCATCCGCGACCAATCGTACCTCCACCCTTCCGGCTTCTGAAATATAGCGTACTGCATTGTCCAGAAGATTGCGTATCATTACACGCAAACCCTCTCCGTCTGCCAATATTTCCGCGGCTGGAGAGATGCTGGCTACCAAACTGATATTCCGCGATTGCGCAAATGGAGTGACATCACTGATCGCCTGCTCTATGCAATTGCCGAGCGAAGTCATGGCAAAACCGCTTGCTGCCTGGGATGAAGGGTCTTGCCGCGCCAACGCCAGCAATTGCTCAACCAGGCGCGATGCCCTGTCAACACCACCCAGTAAGCGGCTGACTGCCTGTTCATGGGTCACTTCATCTTTTACCCTGCCGAGGTTTTGCACTTGCAGACGCAAGGCAGTGATGGGTGACCTCAGTTCATGGGCGGCATCAGCGACAAAACGCTGTTGTGCCTGCAAAGCCAGGCCCATACGGCTGAGCAGGGAATTTAATTCTGTCACCAGCAAAGATACTTCACTTGGCACACCGTCGGCAGAAACCGGCTCAACGGAATTGGCATTGCGGTTGGCCAGGTCACTGCCTATGCGATTAAGCGGTGCCAATACTGAACTGACGCCCCACCAGGCAGCGCAAAACAATAAGATCGAAACAGGTATCACTGGCCACAAGGTACTCAGTGCAAATGAAATGGCGCGCTCGCGGCGGGTATCGATTTTTTGCGCAACCTGCACTACGCGCTTGTTTTCTTTTACCGCATAAATACGCCACTCACCGTTGTCGAGTGTCACGGTAGAAAACCCCAGCGCAGCCTGTTTGGGCAAGAAGCGGTACTGACGCGACTGATAAACGCGATTACCATCGCCACCCCAGACCTGCACGACAAAATCAAAGCCGTTGCTTTCTATGCCCGGCATGGTGCGCCAGTCAACCTGTTCAAAATCATTGTCCTGCAAAGCCAGCGCCATTTGCTGCATGTGATAGTCAAATAATTTATCGGCCTCGCCTATGGCAGCGTGGAATGACGTGGCAAACTGCAAGGCAGCTGCTGCCAGAATGGCGATGCCGAACAGCAGCATCATTTGCAGGCGCAAGGATTTCATGCGCTTTTCTCGACCATGTAGCCAACACCACGCACATTCAAGATGAATTTTTGTCCCAATTTTTTCCTGAGACCGTGGATATACACTTCAACAGCATTGCTTTCAATTTCGGAAGTACAACCAAATAATTGATCCTCCAGCCTGCTGCGTGACAATATTGCGCCAGGCCGTGCGATCAGGGCATCCAGGATTGTCCATTCGCGGGATGACAGTATCACTTGTTCCTGGCCGTTAAAAACCTGCCGGGTGGTGGAATCAACCACCACGTCGCCACAGACATAGGATGTATCGACACGCCCGTGTGCGCGGCGCACCAGTGCATGCATGCGGGCGATCAGCTCATCCAGATCAAAGGGCTTGATCAAGTAATCGTCGGCTCCGGCATGCAAACCCAGTACCCGCTCCGGTACCGTGTCGCGCGCCGTCATCACCAGCACGGGCAAAGTGTCACCACGTTTGCGCAAGTCTTTCAAAATGGCGATGCCATCGCGCTGTGGCAAACTCAGGTCCAGCAGCAACACATCATAGCGATGAATTTGCAGGGCTGCCTCTGCCGCTTCGCCATTGCGCAACCAGTCAACCAGATTCGCTTCGCTTTCCAGCGCGATCTGGATATTTTCACCTATCATGGGGTCGTCTTCGACGAGCAGGACTTTCATGTTTGTTCTTGGTCTCAAATGCGGCAGGATTTTGCAGCGTGGATTGTACGCCAAGCAGGAAAAGCCGGGGATTTGCACATTTCACCCCTCATGTATCTACGCCTGGCGAATGGCATGTGCATCGGATACGCATGAGAAAAGCCCAGGAATAACAGAAATATATTGAATAAAATAACAAAAATCTTGACATACACCTGCATTTGATCTTTAATTTCTGTAATGACAGAAATAAGAGAAATAAATGCGAAAATCAAACATCCGTGGCTGGCTCATCTACTGGTTATACGCTGCCGCAGCCGGGCATTTCCTGGTTGGTGCCTTGCTACCCTGGATCAGTAGCCAGCCACTTGTTGAGGTTTATCATCAACTGATCGAGCAATATTTCTGGCCTGGCGCTGCCCCGGATGCTGCCCGCAATGCGCAAATCTGGTGGATGAGCCTGTTCGGTGCCACAGTACAAACCGTGGGTTTGTGGATGGGTGCCCTGGTTTATTTTGGCGACAAATATCGCAGCCGCATTGCCTGGGGCTGGCTGACGGCGGGCATCCTGATCTGGGCACCACAAGACATGCTGATATCCATGCAGGCGAAGATGATAGTCAATGTCTGGGTGGACTGCTTTGCCCTGCTCATGCTGATTCCACCCTTGCTGCTGCTATGGAAAATCGATGCGACGCTCATCAAGAGCGCCGGAGAAAGCAAATGAAAGCGACACCTGCACAAACCACGACACGGCCTTCAGAGGGTGAACTGTTCCGCAGAATACTGGGGTCGGAATGGCTGACGCTGCATCCCGACATCCAGGCGCGTTTTGCCAAAAACCCTGAGGTGGGCCAGCCTTTATACTACAACGGCGTACTGAGTGAACTGAGCTGTTCAGGCCTGGGAAAACTGTTCGGCCACATTACCAAACCGATGATTGCGGGCGCCCTGATACCGTATACCGATCATGATTTTCCTGTCGATATTGAAGTGTATTCCAAGGCAGATTCTACGGCCATTTTCAAGCAGCGCATCTATCGCCTGCACAATCGCGCGCCCATACAGTTTACCTCCTACATGCAGGAAAGCGAAAAGGGTGAAGTGCTGGAATATGTAGGCATGGGCCTGGGCATGAAATTGCGCCTGCATGTGCATGAGGGCAACCTGTATTTCACCAGCGACGGTTATTTCTGGGATGTGCTTGGTGTACGCATTCCTATCCCTGGCATCCTTACCCCGGGCAAAACCTATTTATGCCATCGTAACGACAACACACAACAATTCAATATACGCATAGAAATCAAGCATGCGCTGTTCGGTACCACCTTCAAACAAGTTGGTGTGTTCCACGACTTGAATAACGATTCAAATAGAAACAAGACATCATGAACACTCACCTCATCGCATTGCAATTAATGGCGGCGCAAGGCTTGCTCGGCGCTTTTGACACCTTGTACCACCACGAACTGACAGAAGCCTTGCCGCAGCGGGCGACAGCACGCACAGAATTGGGCATACATGCGACCCGTGCGATTATCTATAGTCTCCTGTTCATCGGACTGTCGGCCTGGCAATGGCATGGCATCTGGGTACTCGTATTGATACTGGTATTTGGCGTAGAGATAGTCCTGACGCTGTGGGACTTTGTCATTGAAGACCAGACGCGCTTACTGCCTGCGACCGAGCGTGTCACCCACACTGTCCTGGCAATCAATGGCGGTGCCTTTATCACCCTGCTTGCACTTAACGTACCTGCCTGGTTACAGGAACCTACTGAACTGGTATGGCAAACGCACGGCATGCTTAGCGCATTTCTCGCTGTATGCGGTATTGGGGTAGGAATATCAGGCATGCGGGATGGCTTTGCGGCGCTGCGCTTACGACAACTGGAAATCAAAGAAAGACAGGCCCCCATGATGCACTTTAGCGATAAAGCAGAGCAGGTTTTAGTAACAGGCGCAACAGGTTTTATCGGACAGTTACTGGTCAAGGCTTTGCTGGCTGATGGACAGCAAGTGACCATCTTAAGCCGTAAGCCAAAACAGGCAGCCTGGAAATTTGACGGCAAGGTCAGAGTGATTGGCGCCATGCAGGAATTGCCAGCAAATCACCACATAGACGTCATCATCAACCTGGCAGGCGCACGCGTACTGGGCTGGCGCTGGTCAGAGGCACGCAAGACAGAATTGCGCAAAAGTCGCACTGGTCTGACCAACACGCTGGTGGACTGGATCAGCAAGGCAGAGACCAAACCGCGGCTGTTGCTGTCAGCTTCTGCCATTGGTTACTATGGCGTGCAAGCTCTGGGAGACGACACAGAATTAAGCGAAAATGCGCCACCTCAGGCCATTTTCATGTCGCAGTTATGTCAGGAATGGGAAGCTGCGAATCAGGCAGCCAGCGTTTACGGGGTAAAGGTAGCCAAAATGCGCCTTGGGCTGGTACTGGGGCATCAGGGCGCACTCGGCATGATGCTTTTGCCAATTAAAATGGGACTGGGTGGTGCCTTGGGCAGCGGCAGGCAATGGCAGTCATGGATACACGTGCAGGATGTTTTGCGCGGCATTGCCCATATCTGGCAACACGCTGGGTCAATCACCCATGATGAAACATATAATTTCACCGCCCCAGAAACTGTCACACAAAAACAATTCAGCACGATAGCCGCATGTGTTTTGCACAGACCGAGTTTCTTCCCGACACCTGGCTTGCCTGTACGTCTTTTATTGGGTGAACAGGCTAGTCTGCTATTGGATGGACAACGCGTCATACCGAAACACTTGCAGGAACAGGGCTTTGTTTTCAATTTTCCCAAGTTAGAAAAAGCACTGGCAGACCTGGTATAGAAATAGCCTGAGGTGAATAAATGGTTCGCAAAGCGGATATTAAAAATCTTGCCTACGGCATAGCAAGTTCATTCACTAGTCGCAACAATGACCTGGAAGCTTATTGGGCAATGGGAAAATTGCGCAGTTATGCCGAAAAGCAATGTGTGTCAGGCATACGTCTGGATTTGCTGCGATTGACATCAACGCCCGAGACTGCAGAGTTTGACATGCTGCTGCATCACTATCATTTCTGGCTGAATAGCTTCATGCAAAAGCATGATTTACCGTCAAACTGGTTCAGCCAGGCAGAAATAGAAATTAATTTTGCGCCTCAATATGATGAAGAAATAAAGTATTGGCGCCCAGGATCGGGAAGCCCTTATTCGTGTACCGTTTTTTTATGCGGTGAACGGTCAAAGCCAATATCCGCCTGCATTGGCGGGAACTGCCGCCCTCATGATCCAGGTAAGGAAAGCAGGCGTAGCTCATGAGTATCAATTATTCTACTATTGATGCTTGCAATTTCTTGGTAACACCTCATTTGTAAGCCTTCCTTCAACAGGAGCAGGCCATGTTTTTCCTCCACCACCCACAACCAGTACGTCCGCGCAAGGCAGTACCAGAATTACAGGTCAGCGCCCAGCGTTTTGCCCAGATAGATACAAAAACAATCGTGGTTGAATGTGGCAAGGAAGATCTGGATAAGCTGCAAAACCAGTCTTTAGAAAAAATCATAAGGCCCGGACCCGACTCCGGGCCTTATGATGAAAACCTGGCTGAAAAATCAAAAATCGATTAATCAGACTCAGGCGCTTGCACGTTTTTTTGCTTCTTCGTCGTACAGTTCTTTCTTCGACAATTTTCCTACCGGTGTTTTGGGTAATTCTGCGCGTATATCCATGGCTTGTGGCATTTCGTGCTTGCCCAGGCGCTCTTTCAGGAAATCTTTCAGTTCATCAAAACTGAAAGGCGCTGCACCGGTTTTCAGTTTGATAAAGGCCTTGGCTGCCTGACCGCGATATTCATCGGGAATGCCGATGACGCTGACTTCAGCAACCGCTGGGTGCTCATAAATCGCTTCTTCAATATTGCGTGGATAGACGTTATAGCCACCGGACAGGATCATGTCCTTGGTGCGGTCGACAATATACACAAAGCCGTCCGCATCCATATAGCCCACATCACCGGTACGGAAATAGCCATCGCTGGTAAAGGCATCCCTGGTCGCCTCAGGTTTGTTCCAGTAGCCTTTCATGATGTTGGCACCGGCCACGCAGATTTCACCCCGCTCGCCCAAAGCGACTTCCTGGCGCGGATCATCAATGCTGACGAACTTAAAACTGATGCCCGGTGTAGGCAAGCCACAAGAACCATTCTTGCGCGCACCACCCAAAGGCGTAAAAGTGCCGGTGGGCGAAGTCTCAGTCATGCCCCAGCCTTCAAGCAGCGTGCAACCTGTCAGTGCCTGGAATTGTTGCAACACTTCTGTCGGCAAGGGTGCGCCACCGGAATTGCAAAACTTCAGGGCGCTCAAATCAAACTCTTTGATTTGCGGGTGATGAATGATGGCGGTGTACATGGTCGGCACGCCGGGGAATACCGTAATTTTTTTATTGGCCAGGTCCTTGACGACGGTGTCCACATCAAAGCGCGTATGCAAGACGATTTCTGCACCCAGGCGTATGCCAAACAACATATCCACCGTCAAGGCATAGATGTGGAATAGCGGCAGCACGGCCAGCAGTTTTTCCTTACCCTCTTCCAGTACACGCGGCTCGATATTGGTGGTTTCCATGATCTGGCTGCAAGCCGTAGTCAGGTTGCCATGCGTGAGCATGGCTCCTTTTGGCAAACCCGTCGTGCCACCCGTATATTGCAGCGTAGCGATAGCTTCTTTGGGGTCTATTTGCGGGATAGGCGCGTATTGCCCATCATTATCGAGCAATTGCGCAAACAGCAGATGTTGCGCATCCACAGGTATGGCGCTAAGCTGCCCGGCCTTTTCCAGGTTGGCCCTGACTGCATCGGGGTAAGGCGACATTTCTGCAATATTACCGATAATCAGTTTTTGCAGACGCGTATGACCCAGCATTTTGGCCATGTGCGGATACAGCATGACCATGTCCAGCGTTACCAGCATGTCGGTGTGGCTATCTGCCACTTTGTGTTCAAGCACTTTTTCCGCATCCAGCGGAGAGTAATTGACCACCGTACCACCAGCTTGCAGGATTGCGAAAAAACTGATGACGTAATGTGGTGTGTTTGGCAAATACAAACCTATGTGCATACCTGGCTCGACGCCCAGTTGCTGGAAACCCCTGGTTGCCTGGTTGACGAGTTTTTGCAGTTCGCCATACGTGGTTTTCTTGCCCATGAATTCAAGGGCTGGCAGGTCCGGCCATCTAGCGGCGGCGTCATGCAACAGTTGCGGAACGCTGCTGATGGGCAGGTCGGCATCCCAGTGTACGCCAGCAGGGTAAGATTGGATCCAGGGAGTGTCGCGCATTTTTTGTCTCTCTATTTTTAGGAATAATTTGAAAATGTCAGCAAGCCGGGCAGTTAACGTCGGAAAAGCCCCGCCTCAAAAAGAGGAAGAGCCCGTCCACAACTACCGTTCCATCAACCGCATCAAGTAAGAATCAAGCCGTAAGTAATTATTTTTTCTCCATGTGCTTTTTCAACTCCATCTTGCCTATCTGATTCCTGTGCACTTCATCCGGCCCATCTGCCAGGCGCAAGGTGCGGGCTTGGGCATAGGAATACGCGAGGCCAAAGTCATCCGACACACCACCACCGCCATGCGCCTGTATGGCCCAGTCAATGACCTGGCAAGCCATGGTTGGCGCAGCTACCTTGATCATGGCGATTTCTTTGGCGGCGGCCTTATTGCCTACCGTGTCCATCATCTGCGCGGCATTCAAGACCAGGAAACGCGCCTGATCGATAAGAATACGGGCATTGGCAATACGCTCCAGTGTCACCCCCTGCTCTGCTACCCGCTTACCAAAAGCCACACGTGTCAAAGAGCGTTTGCACATATCTTCCAGCGCACGTTCTGCCAGGCCGATGAGACGCATGCAGTGATGAATGCGGCCAGGCCCAAGGCGGCCCTGGGCAATTTCAAAGCCACGGCCTTCGCCCAGCAAAATATTGGATGCAGGTACACGTACATTTTCAAACAGGACTTCTCCATGACCATGCGGTGCATCGTCATAACCAAATACCGGCAAGGCACGCAGGATGGTCACGCCCGGTGTATCACGCGGCACGATGATCATGGATTGCTGTTTATGACGATCAGCATTGTCAGGATCACTCTTGCCCATGAAGATAAACACTTTGCAGCGTGGATCATTGGCACCGGACGACCACCATTTGCGGCCATTGATGACATACTCATCGCCATCACGGACAATGGAGGCTTCGATATTGGTGGCGTCAGAGGATGCGACTGCCGGTTCTGTCATGGCAAAGCAGGAACGGATTTCGCCTCGCAACAAGGGCTTCAGCCATTGTTCCTGATGCTCTGGCGTACCGTAACGGGCAAACACTTCCATATTGCCGGTATCAGGTGCCGAGCAATTGAATACTTCTGGTGCCCAGACCGCGCGGCCCATGATTTCGCACAGAGGTGCATATTCGAGATTGGTCAAGCCTGCGCCATGACCGGATTCTGGCAGGAAGAGGTTCCACAAACCGGCATCGCGCGCCTTGGCCTTGAGTTGCTCAACAACCTTGGTTGGTATCCACGCATTGCCCGCCTTGCGGTTGGCAGCGATCTCACCAAAGAAAGTTTTTTCATTTGGATAGACATGCTCATCCATGAAGGCGATCAGGCGTGCCTGCAAATCTTTGACTTTGGGGCTGTATTGAAAATCCATGATGTGTCCTTTTCCTTGTTTGTTCAGTTTGCTAGGTTCGCTCAGTTTTTTAAATGGACATGGCTCTGTCCGCTTTACTTTCTTTGTAGCTCAATATTGCGCGCCGTCAGCAATGCTGTTGCGCATAAAATCTCTTCGCCATTACGTACAGAAAAAACCTCTGCGGCGCTGACAGTCAATAACTTGCTGTGTGAAATGACGCGTCCACGTGCCAGTAATTTTTCACCATCGGCAGGGGCGACTATCTTCAAACTACAATCAATACTGGCGTTGATCCAGCCTGCTGGCAGCATTGTGCCAGCGGCAGAGACACCAGCAAAATCAGCAACTGCGAAGATGGCTGTGGCCTGCATTTTTCCGGGTACGAAACTGAGTTCTTCGCGGTAAGCGATCTCCAGCTCCACTTCACCCGGCGTTATCTGCACAAATTCTATCCCCAGCCATTTCGCCATGGGCATGGCCAACACCAGGCTCTTCAGTTGCGCTGCGTAATCTGGATTGCTTGCTACGTATGCCGGTTTCATGGTCGTGCCTTGTTTATTGCCTTAGCTAACCAGATAACCACCATCAACATTGATGCAGGCACCTGTCGTATAGCTCGATGCATTCGATGCCAGGTACAAGACCGTGCCGGCCATTTCATCGGGTTCGGCAATGCGCTTCATGGGTATGCGGGTCAATGCTCTTTCGAGAATGACGGGATTGTGGAACAGGGCTGAGGCAAACTTGGTATCAGTCGCGCCAGGCAGCAAGGCATTCACGCGCACGCCCATGGGTGCACACTCTTGGGCGAAGGATTTGGTCATGGCGATGACCGCTGCCTTGGTGATGGAATAAATCCCCTGCATGGCGCCTGGCACTACGCCGTTGACAGAAGCCACATTGATGATGCTGCCGCCACCATGTTTTGCCATCAGTTTGGCACCGGCTGAAGACATGAAGAAATAGCCGCGTATATTGACATCGACCGTCTTCTGGAACGCGCTGACATCCGTCTCGGTGATATGCCCGAAGTGTGGGTTGGTGGCGGCATTGTTGACCAGAATATCAAGCTTGCCGTGCGCTGCTGTAATGTCAGCAAACAGGGCATCTATCTGCGCCATTTCACCGATATGGCAGGCACGTGCTTCTGCCTTGCCGCCGGCAGCGATAATCGATGCCACCACGGCTTCGCAAGCTTCAGCCTTACGGCTGCTCACGATGACATAGGCACCGTTGGCAGCCAGGGTTTTGGCAACGGCTTCACCTATGCCACGGCTGGCGCCGGTAACCAGTGCGACCTTGCCGACCAAATCAAACATTGCTGTCATCTGTCTCTCTCATTTCTCTTATTTCGTTAAACGTAAGTGATGGCTTTGGAATTGTTCAACACTTCAAGATGCGAAAAGTTATTCAGGTAAGCCAGTGCTGGACGCACTATGCCTTCTGCGGTCGGCTGCAAATGAAAGCGCGTGACTGCACTATTCACCAGCGACCAGTTGAGTTCAGCAAAGCGTGGGTCGGGGAAGCCAAGCACATGCTGGCATAGCGCCGAGATTGTGCCGCCCGAGGTGAACACCACGATGTTCTTCGCATCATCCGCAATCGCCAGTTGCTTGTGCATGGCGGTAACGCAGCGCTGACGGAATTCATTCCAGCTTTCTACATATTCCGTATCATGCTCACCTGACATCCAGCGGCTGATAGCCTGGGCAAAAATATCCTGGAAGGCCTGCTTGCCATTCGGCGTATTCAAGAGGAAATGCTTGACGGCTGCCGGGTCATCAAAAGCCGGCACATGCCGCGCCAGAACTTCATGATGGTTGTATTCATTAAAACCCGCATCACAATGCCAGGCAGAGGTGTCGAGTGCATCAATATCCTGTTGCAGCATTTCAGACAGACAGGCTTGCGCGGTTTGCTGGTGCCGTTTCAGCGCACCCGTGACAACACGTGAGACCTGCATATCACGTGCAGCCCACCAGCGGCCCAGATGACGCGCCTGCTGTTCACCCAGTTCAGACAATTGGTCATAGTTCTGGTTGCCAAATGACGCCTGTCCATGCCTGACCAGATATAAAGCTGCCATTAGTTCCTCAATAAATAAACGCATTAATTTGATGAACAAAGTGTATGCCCACACCTATAATTGATCAAATGAATAGTTATTATCTGAATTAATTAATTTTATGCATTTATCCCGTGTCGATTTAAACCTGTTCACTGTCTTTGTTGCCATCTATACCGAAGGCAGCGTGACGCGTGCCAGCCAGCAACTGAACCTGACACAGCCAGCCATCAGCCATGCGCTGAATCGCTTGCGGCAATTGTTCAATGACCCTTTGTTCGTGCGTCAGGGGCAGATGATGGTCTCGACCCCGCTGGCGCGCAGCATCATAGAACCAGTGCGGCAAGCCTTGCGCGGGCTGGAGGTGACGCTGACCGAGAATGACAAGTTTGACCCGGCACTGGCGACCAAACAGTTCAACCTGGCCTTGCGGGATGTTTTGGAATCCACCGCCCTGCCGCCACTGATGGAAAGCATTACGCGGCTGGCGCCGCAAATCAATCTGGCAGCGATACAGGTGGAAAGAAGAGAGCTGGTCAGTGAACTGGCCGCGGGCAGCCTGGATCTGGCAATTGACATGCTATTGCCATTGCCGAATGAAATACATCGCCAGAAGATAAAGCAGGACACCACCGTGGTGCTGGCCAGACGTGATCACCCTGTCATTCAGGGCAAGCTGGATATGGACAGTTATATGCAGGCAGAACACATACTGGCCAGTTCGCGCCGCAAGGGCATGGGTCTGGAAGATTTTGAACTGAGCCGCCTGGGATTGCAAAGACGCATACGCCTGCGTTGCCAGCATTACTTCGCTGCTTGCAGGGTCGTCAGCCAGACTGATCTGTTACTGACCATGCCAGAAGGCTATGCGCGCATTGCCAATGAACAGTTTGACAACCAGATTTTACCTTTGCCAGTAGTCATGCCTTCTTGGGATGTGTATTTGTACTGGCACCAGAATGTGGAAAATGATCCGGCCAATCGCTGGTTGAGGCAACAGGTGATACAGGCATTTCAAGCATCCATCACGCCGGACGACTGATTTGCTGCCATATCTGCCTGCCGCTGGTTTGAATGCCTTATTTTCCCGCTACAGGGGCGTCCGGCAACAGGCAGGCATCGATAATCTGTAAATCATTATCTTTGGCAAAACTGACCACAAAGTGATATGCCAGCGGCTCAATTTCACGTATGGCTTCATTGACCACGACAGAACGCACGCCATTTAACAGGATAGGACGCACATAGGGCGAGTATTGCAGGTGCGAATTACGCCCACCGTCAGGGCTGAAACAGGACATGGCTCCGCACAGGCGCTCTGCCCAGTCACTGGGGCGAAATTGTTTGCCATCACTGGTAAGACCTTGGATGAAAAACTCGCGTACTTGCTGAGGTTGCGTTTTATTGGAATCGGCCATGTGCTCGGCTCGCTATGAAGCAAGAGTGAAAAAAGCTTAACATCATTATGTGATACCAAGCTTTCAGAATACTTCCATATTATATCTTATAGAAGACTTGAATCAAAATCGCCGGGTAGATATATTGTGAGCCTTTGCAAAATTCGTTCCCACATCGGTAAACATGCCTGGCAATTAAGCCAATATAGTTCATTTTGAATCTTAGTAAAGTGCGGTAGCCAACGTGTACTTGACCACCCTGCCATGTAAGCACAGGCACACTACAGGGGCATGACTGACCAGAAGCCCGTCTGAAGCCAGCTGTTTTTTTATAGACGGCTTCGGAAAGGCAACAGTAATTTTGTCAACAGAGTTTGTCTTTTCACCACTTCCAATATCAGCAAGGGCAGCAGCAGGCCGCAAAACAGGGCAACGATGGCATGCAGGTAGTCATTGGAAGCCTGCGGATCCAGCTTGCCCAGCAGCGTAAAGACTTTCCACTCTATCCATGAATGAAAAATCATGATGAACAGACTGCTATTACCCAGATAAGCAAATACCCGCCTGCCAGCAGGCCAGTGACCCAGTGCATCTGCCATACACAGCAACAGGTAAATGCCTGCCACCGCCTGCGCAGTAGACACCCACCAGCTGTCGTACTGGCGCATGTTCAGGTCTATGGTGTCATCGAACAAGATATGCAAGGCCACGAAGACCAGGGCCGCCAGCATTAAAATCCACAGGCGCGGCTTAAAGTGCATGACCTTGTCACGCAACAGATAACCCAGCAGGATAAATGCCGTACTGATACCTAGCAAGTCGGCACTCCAGGGTAAGCCAGGGAAGTTGTTCTGGTGATTTGCCAGTATATGGTTCAGATGCTCATAAGCCTGCCCATCAAGCCGGGCCACCATTTGCGTGGCGACAATGCCAACGCCCAGCAGCAAAGCGGCAAGCAGCCAGGCTATTACCTGCCGCGATTGAAAGCAGTCAATGATACGTAATATGCCCCATGCTGCCAGCATGGCTAAAAAAAGATGCGGCAAATACCACAATGGCACCCATTCTATGGTGTTGCCGGTGCCATACAAGAGGCCAGCCAGATAAGTATCCCAGGGCACATGGGCAAACAGTATGCGAAAAGCGCCCCATACCAGCAGGACAATAAAATACGGTTTCAGCAGTGCATCTGCTTTGAACACCGCATAATCCCTGAAAGCGGCATCATGATGAAGCACAGCGCCTGACAAGAAAAAAAACAGGGGCATGTGGAAAGAAAAGACGATGCGAAACAATTCACCATGATCATGCGCAATGATCCAGTTGTGGCCAAACACCACCAGGATAATTCCCAGCCCTTTGCCAATATCAATGGTGGCGTTGCGTGCCTGCATGTGGCTACCGTCCTCCTGGTATCAGTTACTTCAGCTTTCGATCGTCATTGGGCAGGCTAACGCTGGCCATTCTTGCAGTATCAGTGAGTTTATCGATGCTGACACCGGCTGGCCATCAACCATCAGGCGGTTACGTGCCATGCATTCATGCTGTGCTCCCAGTTTTCTCGCGACCTGCATACTGAGTTCATTACCTTCAGCAACCACGATCTCTATGCGGTTAAAGCCCATGTGCCTGAAGCCGGCTTCTGCGAGTATGCGAGCTACCTGGGTGGCAATGCCCTGCCCCTGTTTTGATTGCCTGACCCAATAACCGAGGTTACAGTAATTGTGCATCTTGCTGATCAGGTTCAGGCCACAGCCGCCCAATAACTCCTTGCCGTCTTCAGTGAAGATACCAAATTCATACGCCGTACTTTCTGCACGGGCACGGTTGCAGGCGTCAAACCATTCATGCGCGCCATCCACCGTAAACCCGGCATGGCACCATGACATCCAGCGCCCTACCGTGGGCACTGATTCCAGCACCACGGCGGCAAATTGTTCGGCATCACCAGCTTCTAACGCGCGCAGGCAAATACCGGGAGCGATAATTTTTTTCATGTTTTCAACAAGCAGTTTGCATGTCTGGAATAGTTCAGGGGTGCATTTCAGCCCAGGCAGCAATCAATGCCTGAAAATCATCAGGGTTATGCGGATATTGCAGATCTTGCCCATCCAGTTGCAGCCAGGATTGCGCACTGGCTGTCCAGATATGTGCCACTGGCTTCAAATCACGTGCATCGTCCAGGGTTCCCGGTTTGATACTGAGAACGGCGTCCTGACCAAGAATACGGTGGAACAAGCGTGTCCCGCAAACCGGACAAAAGCTGCATTCCATCTGTCGGCCGGATGGCATGGTGCGCACCCATTTCTGCAAGTGGCCATGGGCTAATTCCAATACGGCATCCGCGATCCAGAAAGCCATGCCAAAGGCGCTGGATGACTGGCGCTGACAATCCTTGCAATGACAGCAAAACAGGGTTAATGGTCGTCCCTGAACCACATATTGAATATCACCGCACTGACACTGGCCTTTGAAAGTTTTTGGCATGACTAGACATAAGAAATGACGACGACCAAATCAGGAACGCGAAAAGAGCTGGCTGCAATGCAAGGCCAGCTTCGTTGACTTATACCCAGGCAGCAAAGGACAGGAGCAAGAGCAGCAACATCCACAGTAGCAAGGCGCGCCAGACCAGGCCAACCGCGCTTTGCAAAGCCCTGGGCGATGCCTCAGCACCGGGCTGGCTTTCCAGCTCCAGGCTGTCGACATCAACGGCGCTGGCATCGGCCTGCAAGACCATGGCTTTTTCTTCAGGTTCGCCGAGACGTACACCAAGTGCACCACCACCTGCCGATAAAATGATACCGACTACCTCATCCGACCAGCGGTCAGCATAGTTACGCCATGAATAAACCGCATCTTCGAAATTACCGACAACGGCAAAGGCGACCGCCGTCAGGCGGGCTGGTATCCAGTCTATCCAGTAAAACACCTGGGCGGCATAGACACCGAACTCTTCATTTTTCATATGCTCAGGTTCATTCCATGCCCGCGCCAGATATTCGGCAACACGGTACATGACGGCACATGCTGGCCCGACCGGCATCAGGAACCAGAAAAACACGCCAAACACATTGCGATGGCTGGCGATCAATGAACGCTCCACTGCCAGCCGGGAGATTTCAGAAACATCCATGCCAGTGGTATCGAGATGCGTCCATTCAGCCAGGTAACGGCGGGCAGCCTCTTCATCGCCTGAACTCAGGGCCAGTTGTATGGACGTGAAATAATGGCTGTAACGACGAAAACCCAGCGTCAGATAAACGATGATCACATTCCAGATCAGTGCCGCAAAAGGGCTGAGGCGGTGACACAACCAATAGATCAGCGCGGTAGGCACAGTCAGCAAGCCGACAATGATCCACCAGCCCAGGCGACCGTGCTTGATTTTACCTGCATTAAACGAAGCCTCGATTTTTTCAGCCAGCGTCTGGATTTGCGTATAGATAGGGTTATCTGCCCGCAAAGGCTTGAGCTGCTCAATTAACAGGGCCAACAGAATGGAAATAAAGGTCATGATTGACTGGACTTATGTTGCAGCGCAAAGCGGCAAACAATGAATTTGCAAATGCGGCAAGTGTAAACCGATTTAGTCAGATTATGAAGCTTTGTTCCAGCGTCCCGGTTATTAATTCATTCGATAACAAATCTGGAGAAGTCCTTATGAGGCAAGAAGCCAAGCACAGCAAGGCTGGTGCCTTACCAGGATTTGCGACACAGTATCGTGGCGATCCTCGTCAGATTTGGCCAGATTTGTTGAATGAATCCGTCGATCAGGACACTAAAAGCAAGTCTTTTGCTATCATGCGCGCAAAAAATGAAACAGATTGCGCAACATACCAGCCGTTGCGCCCCAGATGAAATGCTGCTGATAGGGCATGGCATAAAATTGCCGCTGACCACTACCATCGGGCAACTCAAATGTCCTGCGCTGATGGTTTTTGCCATCCATCAGAAAAGCCAATGGTACTTCAAAGATGGCAGCCACTTCGGTAGGGTCAGACTGCAATTCAAAAGCAGGATTCACCAGCGCCACGATAGGGCTGACCTGATAGCCGGTACCGGTACGGTATTCTGGCAAACGCCCCAGCACATCGACAAAACGCCGTTGCAAACCCACTTCTTCTTCAGCTTCACGCAAGGCAGTTTCTACGGGATTGATGTCGGCTTCTTCAAAACGCCCACCCGGGAAACTGATTTGCCCAGGATGGTCGTTCAAATGCGCGGCCCTTTCGGTCAGCAGCAAGGTCAAGCCATCTTTATGCTGGACAATGGGAATCAATACCGAAGCTGGCTTAAAGAGTAAATTTTTCGAGAAGAAATTCTCGTCGCTCACCTCTGGCGCCCATTCCCTTTGTTCAGAAAAGCGCTGGCGTAACCAGTCAGCCGACAGGCGATATGCCGGTACCGCTGCTTCATCGGCAGTGGAATGTATAGGCAACAGTTCAGGATTAAGGAAAGCTTTGCTCAAAATAATAAACTTTTTCTTTCAAATGAAAAAAGGATGCCTGAGCATCCTTTTTTTTGATACTGCAAGACCAGATATTACTCTGCTTTTGCGGCAGCAACTTTACGTGCTGGCAATTTCTCTTTAATACGAGCAGATTTACCAGAACGTTCACGCAAGTAGTACAACTTAGCGCGACGTACATCACCGCGACGTTTCACTTCGATAGAAGCGATCAGTGGGGAATACAACTGGAATGTACGCTCAACGCCTTCGCCGGAAGAAATCTTACGGACGATGAAGTTGGAATTCAAACCACGGTTACGACGGGAGATAACAACACCTTCGTAAGCCTGTGCACGTTTGCGAGTACCTTCAACAACGTTGACGCTCACAACGACTGTGTCACCTGGTGCAAAGTCAGGAATGCTCTTGCCGAGGCGAGCAATTTCTTCTTGCTCTAATTTTTGGATCAGATCCATTTTTTACTCCTAAGACCATCTTGCCGACGCCGCAGAACCTGGTTCTGACTGATGCCCGGTAGAGGATGGGGTTTACCATGCAAATCATACGATTTGCGCTTATTGATTTCTGCCCTAAGACAGAAATTGACTACAAACTACTTAAAAACTTTTCATCAGCACGGCTAAGCAAGCCTGCTGCGCGTGCTGCAACGATCAAATCAGGGCGTTTCTGCTGACTGGCCAACAAAGCCTGCTGGCGTCGCCATTTTTCAATCTCGGCATGGTTGCCACCCAATAACACGGCTGGCACGGATTCTTCTTCGAAGATTTCCGGTCGCGTGTAGTGCGGGCAATCCAGCAAGCCATTCACAAAACTGTCTTCAACCGCCGATGCATCATCATGCAAGACACCGGGAATCTGGCGTATCACCGCATCCATCAGCGCCATTGCAGGCAATTCACCGCCAGACAGAACGAAATCGCCAAGGCTGATTTCTTCATCGACGTAATTATCCAGCAAACGCTGATCAACCGCTTCATATCGCCCACACAACAGTACCAGACCACTGGCCTCCGTCAGCTGCATTACCTTTTGATGGGTAAGCGGCCTGCCCTGCGGCGACAGATAAATCACCTTTGGGGCTGTCTGGGATGATTCAGTCTGACGCAGCTTCGCAGCGGCAATTGCAGCCTGCAAAGGTTTTGCCATCATCACCATACCTGGGCCACCGCCATAAGACCGGTCATCCACAGTACGATGTTTGTCACTGGTAAAATCGCGGGGATTCCAGAGCTTCAATTCGCATTTTTTTTGTTCAAATGCACGCCGTGTTACGCCTGATTGCGTAATAGCTGCGAACATTTCAGGAAACAGCGTAATGACATCAAACTGCATGTGCATGCCTTCTGATTGCATTACGTTAATAGTCCCTGCCCCAGTCGACCAGAATTTTTCTTGCCTTCTGATCTACTTCTTTAACGAAGTTTTCGACAAAGGGAATCAGCAGTTCGTGTTTCGCCAGTTCAGCTTCAGGAACATCCTGCGCAGCAACCCTTAGAATAGGATGCGCACCGTTATCCATCATGTCTCTGACGACACCTAAATTTTCGCCTTGCAGATTGTCTACCTGCAGACCCATGAGGTCTACCCAATAGAATTCGCCAGTCGCCAATGCCGGGAAATGCTTACGGGAAATTTGAACGGAAGAGCCTTTCAGCGCCTCAGCCGCATTTCTGTCAGGCACACCCACCAGTCGCGCCACTACGTCTTCACCATGGATTTTGACTTCCATGCGGTCAACATCGTGTAAATCTGGCTTGTTCAACCACCAGGTCTTAGCTGACAACATTGCATCAGCATCGGAAGAATAAGGACGTATCCTTACCCAACCATGAATACCAAATGCTCCCGAGATATAGCCAACCAGGACTAAATCATCAGGAACATGAACTTCAGCAGCCATCAAAGCCAGCGATTAAGCTGCTGCTTTGCTGGATTGCGCTACCAGGCGTGCTACTGCTGGCGACAACTGCGCGCCAACACCTTGCCAGTATGCGAGGCGATCTGCTGCGACACGAACTGTCTCAGCATTACCAGTTGCTACAGGATTGTAGAAACCGATACGCTCGATAAAGCGACCATCGCGACGATTACGGGAATCAGTTGCAACGATGTTGTAAAAAGGGCGCTTTTTTGCGCCACCACGAGCTAAACGAATAACGACCATAATATTTCCAAAAAATGTCTGAACGCGGAAAAAGCTGTAGATTATAGCCCGTTTCTTAAGCAAGTCGCAAGGACTATCCCACTTTTCCCCGTCATTTCGCCTTGTTTATGGAAGTAGCGTGACAATTACGACACGGTTTGGCGGTATGACATACAATCACAGCTTCGTATTTTACCGCTTGCCCCCATGACACAAACGCATAAAAATAAAACCCTGGCCACTTTGCTGGCAGCCGTACTGGGCGCATTTGGCGCGCACCGCTTTTATCTTCGTGGCAAGAAAGACAAATGGGGCTGGCTGCATTTCATTGCCCTGCCCATCTCCGCAATCATCGCCCACTTCTATTTCGGCCAGCCTGGCTTGCTGACTTATGGCCTGCTAACACTGTCATTTTTGATTGCCATACTGGAAACCCTGGTATTGGGCCTGATGTCGGATGAAAAATGGGATGCCAGATTCAATGCTGGCTCTGGCAAGGTCAGTGATTCTTCATGGCCACTGGCGCTGATACTGGTGTTAAGCCTTGGCATAGGCGCAGGATCACTGATTGCCGTCATTGCCCGCGCTTTTGATTTGCTTTATACCGGCGGTGCTTACGGCTAAGCTGTACTGGCTACAGAAACAAAAATGGCTCAAGCAAACTTGAGCCATTTTTTTTACCCTTTTCTACTTCCTGGTGTTTTGGAACCTGTTGATAATCTGTAGCGAACGTCAGCGGGATGAAGAGCAGCGTATGAGCCCCCGATCACGCACGCGCAGTAAGACAGGAAACAGGTTCTTAGAACTGATCCTCTTCCAGCGCCATCACCCCTGCACTGCCATCGACGATCGCTGAGCGCAAACCTTGGGCTGCGGACAGGATATGGTCAGCAAAATAACGTGCCGTCGCAATTTTTGCTTTATAGAACGCGGCATCCCCTGCGCCTGCATCCAGCTTTTGCTGGGCGACGATGGCAGCACGCGCCATTTGCCAGCCACCCAGAACGATACCTGCCAGCTTCAAATACAGCACGCTACCGGCAAAGACGCCTTTGATATCCTGCTTGAAGTTGGTGACAACATAATCGACCGCGCTTTCCAGCGCAGCAGAACCAGCGACCAGTTGACGCTGTATTGCCAGCATGTCAGCAGAACCACTTGCCGCCAGTTGCGCTTCCGTTTCACGGATTTGCGCGATAAAGGCTTTGGCTGTTGCGCCGCCATCACGGGCAGTCTTGCGCCCCACCAGATCATTCGCCTGAATTGCTGTCGTGCCTTCATAGATCGTCAAGATCCTGGAATCACGATAATGCTGCGCAGCACCAGTTTCTTCAATAAAGCCCATGCCACCATGCACCTGTACACCCGTCGATGTGACATCCAGTGACATTTCTGTCGACCAACCCTTGACGACAGGCACCAGATATTCATACATGGCCTGATGCGCCTTGCGCACGCCCGTATCAGCATGGTGATGGGCGAAATCGCTGATACCGGCAGCCACATAAGCCAGCGCACGTGCGCCTTCAGTCTGTGCACGCATGGACATCAGCATACGACGTACATCAGGGTGATTGATGATGGCAACCGGGCCGGCAGAGCCTGCCAGGTCACGCGATTGCACACGGTCTTTGGCGTATTGAACCGCCTTTTGATAAGCGCGTTCTGCCACGCCTATGCCCTGCATGCCAACGCCAAAACGGGCGGCATTCATCATGATGAACATATATTCAAGGCCGCGGTTTTCTTCACCGACCAGCGTGCCTATCGCGCCGCCGTTGTCACCAAACTGCAATACCGCAGTCGGGCTGGCCTTGATGCCCAGTTTGTGTTCTATCGATACACAGTGTGCATCATTGCGCGCACCCAGTGTGCCATCAGCATTGACCAGGAATTTTGGCACGATGAACAGGGAAATACCTTTGACGCCTTCTGGTGCATCCGGCGTACGTGCCAGCACCAGGTGGACGATATTTTCTGCCATATCGTGTTCACCATAGGTGATGAAAATCTTGGTGCCGTAGACTTTGTAAGTACCGTCGCCTTGGGGCACGGCACGGCTGCGGACCATCGCCAGGTCAGACCCGGCTTGTGGCTCGGTCAAATTCATGGTGCCGGTCCACTTACCGGAAATCAGATTTTCCAGGTAGATGGCTTTTTGTTCATCTGTACCTGCAGTCAGCAGGGCTTCAATCGCACCGTCTGTCAGCAGCGGGCAAAGCGCAAACGAGATACTGGCGGCATTCAACATTTCTATGCAAGGTGTCGCCACCAGCTTGGGCAAGCCCTGGCCGCCAAATTCTTGCGGGTGCTGCACACCCTGCCAGCCTGCCTCGCCAAACATCTTGAAGGCTTCCTTGAAACCCTTGGTGGTGAAGACTTCGCCGTCTTTCCAGTAGCTCGGTGCCTGGTCGCCTGGCCAGTTCAATGGGGCCACCACTTCACCGGCAAATTTGGCGTTTTCTTCCAGCACCGCTTCTACGGTTTCTGCCGTCGCATCTTCACAACCAGGCAAGGCACTGACTTCAGCCAGACCAGCCAGTTCATTGATGATGAACAGCATGTCTTTGACAGGGGCAACATAGCTCATTTTTGTATCCCAAAAAAAGAAGAAGGGGCAGGTCAGGAAGATCGCCAGAATGATGCGATAAACCGCTTACCTGCCCCCCAGTCAGATCACTAAGGTGACCAACAAATTACGTGAATCAAGGAATCCCTGAGGAAGCGTAGCGAGCGGCGTTAGTTTGGCTCATTGAAAACCCGGAAGCGCTTCGTACGACTGTACGGCGAGCATCGCAGGCCCAAAATAGCGTCGCGCAGTAGCTTAATCAGGGGTTCCTTTTTAGCCCAGTTCAGCTACCAACTGTGGAACGATATCAAACAGATCGCCAACGATGCCGTAGTCAGCTACCGAGAAGATCGGTGCTTCTGGATCTTTGTTGATGGCGACGATGGTTTTGGAATCTTTCATACCGGCCAGATGCTGGATCGCGCCGGAGATACCGACGGCGATGTACAGTTGCGGAGCAACGATTTTGCCGGTTTGGCCAACTTGCCAGTCATTCGGTACAAAGCCAGCATCCACCGCAGCACGGGATGCACCCATGGCCGCACCCAGCTTGTCAGCCAACGGTTCCAGAATTTTGAAGTTTTCGCCAGAACCCATACCACGGCCACCAGAAACGATGACTTTGGCAGCGGTCAATTCAGGACGGTCAGACTTGGCCACTTCGCGCGAAACGAAAGCAGATTTACCAGAGTCAGCAACAGCAGCAACAGTTTCTACAGCAGCAGAGCCACCAGTAGCCGCAGCATCAAAGCCTGTTGTACGTACAGTGATGACCTTGATCGCATCTGTCGATTGTACAGTCGCGATGGCGTTACCAGCGTAGATAGGACGCTCGAAAGTGTCAGGACTGTCTACTTTGGTGATTTCAGAGATTTGCGAGACGTCGAGCTTGGCAGCAACGCGTGGCAAAATGTTTTTGCCGTAGGCAGTTGCCGGTGCCAGGATGTGGCTGTAGCCAGAAGCGATTGCCAATACCTGCTCGGCAATGTTTTCTGCCAGGCCATCGGCAAAATGCGCTGCATCTGCATGCAATACTTTACTGACGCCAGCGATTTGTGCAGCAGCTTGTGCAACTGCGCCAGCATTGTGGCCAGCAACCAGTACGTGTACATCTGCGCCGCATTGTGCAGCAGCAGTAACGGTATTCAATGTGCTGCCCTTGAGGCCAGCATTGTCGTGTTCAGCGATGACGAGTGTAGTCATGATGTCTTCCACTTGATGTATTGTCAGGATCAATATCCCGGCAACAAAAATTATTCTTAAATTCTGTCTTTATGAAAGCTGAAAGCTATCAGCCAATAACCTTGGCTTCATTGCGCAGCTTGGCAACCAGGGTCGCCACGTCAGGCACTTTGATACCGGCGCTGCGTTTTGGTGGCTCGGTGACTTTCAAGGTCTTGACGCGGGAAGCAACGTCGACACCCAGGTCTGCTGGCTTGACATTGTCCAGTTGTTTTTTTTTGGCTTTCATGATGTTAGGCAAAGTCACATAACGTGGCTCATTCAAGCGCAAGTCTGTGGTGATGATGGCTGGCAGTGTCAGGGACAATGTTTCCAGACCACCGTCCACTTCACGCGTGACCGTGGCTTTACCATCAGCAACCGTGACTTTGGAAGCGAAAGTCGCCTGTGGCCAACCCAGCAGGGCTGCCAGCATCTGGCCGGTCTGGTTGCAATCATCATCAATCGCCTGTTTGCCGAGGATGATCAGTTGTGGTTGCTCTTTATCAGCCAGTGCCTTGAGCAATTTAGCCACAGCCAGCGGTTGCAGTTCTGCATCGCTTTCGACCAGAATGCCACGGTCAGCACCAATTGCCATCGCGGTACGCAGGGTTTCCTGGCATTGTGCCACGCCGCAAGAAACAGCAATCACCTCGGTCACCACGCCCGCTTCTTTCAGGCGGGTCGCTTCTTCAACAGCGATTTCATCAAATGGGTTCATGGACATTTTGACGTTGGCGATATCAACGCCAGAGCCATCAGATTTGACGCGTACTTTGACGTTGTAATCGACGACGCGTTTGACTGGTACCAGGACTTTCATAGTTCTGCCTTTATGAGCTAATTGGGGAATACCGAAGGTAATGCGAATGTAAACTGAAAAACTGATTAAAACTGAATAAGTTTGAAGCCAACAGCAGACGTACACCTTGCAGAAAACAAGTTGATTGCGAACAATACGACGCACTTACAAATCACATATTAAGCGCATCTTACTTCGCTTTCGCTTCCACAAATTGACGTATACGTAAATTGTAGTGATTATAAAACGAAAACATCAAGATTTTGCATAATTTAGCACGAGCGTTCTTTTTAATCCACTTCAACACTAGAGAGGAATGCCTAATCGAAACCAAAGGCAAACGATAAATATCGCCAACAAGCAAGTAAACCAGAGGCGATATCAACGCTGAATCAATGCTGAATCAGCGTTCAATCAACGTTGAATTAAACAGATCAGATCTTGCAGGCGTAAAAAAACCCGCAACAGCATTGCGGGTTTTAGCGAGCGGATAACAGCATCTCAACAACTTTGGATTTGAGACCGACATATCCAATTCAAACAAGCAATCGCAAATTATTTGCGCTTGATGAAATATTCAAACTCTTTACTGCCTTCCATGTGCGACAGCAATTCATTGCCGGTTTGCTTGGAGAAAGCTTTAAAGTCGCGAACAGATCCAGGATCAGTCGCCAAGACATGCAAGACTTCACCGGTGAGCATTTCTGCCAGTGCTTTCTTGGTCTTTAAAATTGGAAGAGGACAGTTCAGTCCGCGTGCATCCAGTTCTTTATTGAATTGCATGATTTTCCCAGTAATACAAATTGAGTAAGCATATACGCCCGACAATTGATGCACCAATTCTACCGGAATTTTCATTTGTATGGTGCATCGCAGCAGACTAACAACAAAAGACCAAATATTTTACAAAGTTTCCGCACTACAATAGTGCAAAACCCAGGATTTTTCGTCCAAAGCCGCTACTCTCATCTTAGTCATTAAACTTACTGCTGGCTTACTTAGTTCGGATATTTCATCAAAACAATTGTAAAACTGCTGCTCCATGATCAGGCAGATGCAAATTTCCACACGCTTTGGCAGGTCGCCAACGTCTATCCTTTTGCAATGCAAAAGACCCGGGCTTACTTGCCTTCCCATTCCCTGTAGACAGGCTCCAGCCCGCGTGAACGCATCCAGTCAGCCATGGCATGGCCGGTACCGGCATTCCAGGGGCGCAGTTTTTCCGGTTCTATCAGACGGTATTCGACCAGTTCTGGTGACAAAGTGACCGTACCAGATGCCTTCACATGGTAGGCGATGATGAGCTCATTCTTTCGGATGAACTCATACACGCCTAACAGGGTGATCTGATCGGCATTAAGGTCTGTTTCTTCTTTGAGTTCGCGGGCCACGCCCTGCTCCGGGGTTTCGCCGCGTTCCATGAAGCCGGTGATGAGGGCAAAGCTTTTTTCTGGCCAGGCGGCATTGCGGGCCAGCATGATCTTGCCATCCAGTTCAACCAGGGCAGCCAATACTGGCAGGGGATTATCCCAATGTGTCCAATGCCCTTCGGGACAGGCCAGTCTTAATTTACCTGCTTCTTGCTCATCTGCACGTTCGATTAATGATGTGGCACAGACCGGGCAAAATTTCATTTCCATCAAAATCCTCGGGGCTTATCAAGTTTTTCGGGTACAGGCTCAGGTTTCACGCACGGGCACCATGGCCTGATGCGGATGCAGGCGCGCCATCGCATAACTATCGACAAATTCGCCATTGCGAAATGCGTAGGCACGATGGGTGCCTTCTATTTCAAAACCAAATTTTTTGTAAAGACGGATGGCAGCAGTGTTATCGCAAAACACGGTCAATTCTATACGCAGCAAATTGAGCCAGTTATCAGAAATATGCAGGATTTCCGTCAGCAAGGCCGTGCCTATACCACGCCCGGAGAAGGAATCAGCCACACCCATGCCCAGAGCGGCGACATGGGCGCGTCTTTGCTTTTTCTCAAGATGCAGGCTGGCGCTACCCACCACGACGCCATCATAAATGGCGACCAGGCGGGTATCTTTGGGGTCGGCATTTTCCAGCCGCTCTTGCCACAATTCGAAAGAAGGATGTGGCAATTGCAAAGTACCGGCATAAGTGCTGGTGCTGGCGAAAACACGTTGCAGCTGTGCTGCATCCGAGATTTCTGCGCGACGTACGTGGATCATACCCGTGAATTTACCCATTCAGAAACTCCTGCCAAGGCTTTCGCAAGACCGCTCGCATCGGTACCGCCAGCTTGCGCCATATCAGGGCGACCGCCACCTTTGCCACCGACTTGCTGCGCAACAAAATTGACCAGATCACCAGCTTTGACCCTCGAAGTACTGTCCGCAGTCACACCGGCAATCAGGCTGACCTTGCCATCATTGACTGCTGCCAGCACGATGGCCGCTGTTTTCAGCTTGTCTTTAAGCTTGTCCATGGTTTCACGCAGGGCTGTCACATCAGCGCCTTCCAGCGTTGCTGCCAGCACCTTGATGCCTTTGACATCCACTGCTTGTGATACCAGGTCATCGCCCTGGCTGGAAGCCATTTTTGATTTCAATGTCGCCAGTTCTTTTTCCAGCGCCTTGACATGATCCTGCACCTGACCAATACGCAACGTCAATTCTTCCGGCTGGGTTTTCAGGGCAGCGGCAGCTTCATTGATACGGCTATTGAGGTTTTGCACCAGCGTCAATGCCACTTCACCCGTTACCGCTTCAACACGGCGGATACCGGCAGCAACACCACCTTCAGCAACGATCTTGAACAGACCGATATCACCCGTGCGGGAGACATGCGTACCGCCACACAGTTCACGCGAAGAACCGATATCCAGCACACGTACTTCATCGCCGTATTTTTCGCCGAACAGCGCCATCGCGCCATGCTTGACCGCATCGTCATAGCCCATGACTTGGGCCTGGGTGGCAGCATTCGCCAGAATTTCACGGTTGACGATGGTTTCCACCTGACGGATTTCATCCGCAGTCATGGGGCCATTATGGCTAAAGTCGAAGCGGGTTTTTTCCACATCCACCAGAGAACCTTTTTGTGCGACATGGCTGCCCAGTACTTCGCGCAAGGCCTTGTGCATCAAATGCGTGGCAGAGTGATTGCGCATGGTTTGTGCGCGAATTTCTGCATTCACTTCTGCCTTGAGACTTTGTGCCAGGCTCAGACTGCCTGATTTCAAAACGCCATGGTGACCGAATACATCAGCTTGTACCTTCAACGTATCGCTGACTTCAAACACCGTACCATCCGCCGTCACCAGGACACCGGAGTCACCAGCCTGGCCGCCTGATTCAGCATAGAAAGGCGTCGTGTCGAGCACCACGATAGCTTGCTGGCCAGCCTTGATTTCATTGACGGCGCTGCCATCGACATACAAAGCGACCACCCTGGCTTCGTGTTGCAACTGATCGTAGCCAACGAATTTGGTTTTATCGCCGCTGTACTCCATTGCCGCAGCCATCTTGAATTTGCCGCCTTCACGTGAATTTGTGCGCTGCTCTTCCATCGCCACGTTAAAGCCAGCTTCATCCAGCACAACGTCGCGCTCACGGCAGATATCTGCCGTCAGATCCAGCGGGAAGCCGTAAGTGTCGTACAAAGTGAACGCTGTTCTGCCGTCCAGATTTTTGCTGTCTTTGGCGAGAGCGGCTTCCAGTATCTTCATACCGTGTTCCAGCGTTTCGCCAAAACGTTCTTCTTCTTGTTTCAATACCTGGGCAACACGCTCAGCCGCCTCAGCCAGTTCAGGATAAGCAACACCCATTTCCTTGACCAGATCAGGCACCAGCTTGTAGAAGAAAGGCTGGCTCTGACCCAGCTTGTGGCCATGACGCAAGGCACGGCGGGTAATACGGCGCAATACATAACCACGGCCTTCATTGCCAGGGATGATGCCGTCAACGATCAAAAAGCCCGCGCAGCGGATATGATCTGCAATCACGCGCAGGGAATTGTTTTCCAGGTCCGTACAGCCAGTTTCACGCGCAGCGGCTTTGATCAGGTTCTGGAAAGTATCGATTTCATAGTTGGAATGCACATGCTGCAAAACAGCAGACAGACGTTCCAAACCCATGCCGGTATCCACACATGGTTTAGGCAAAGGGTTCAGGACACCAGCTTCATCCTTGTTGAACTGCATGAACACCAGATTCCAGATTTCAATGAAACGGTCGCCATCTTCATCTGGCGAACCTGGAGGGCCACCCCAGATTTCCGGACCATGGTCATAGAAAATCTCGGTACAGGGACCGCAAGGGCCCGTGTCAGCCATTTGCCAGAAATTGTCGGATGCATAACGCGCACCCTTGTTGTCGCCGATACGGATAATGCGCTCTACCGGTACACCGATTTCATTTTTCCAGATATCGTAGGCTTCGTCATCTTCCTGATAGACGGTGACGGTCAGCTTGTCTTTTGGCAAACCATAGACTGTCGTCAGCAATTCCCACGCATAGTGAATCGCATCTTTCTTGAAATAATCGCCGAAAGAGAAATTGCCCAGCATCTCAAAGAAGGTATGGTGACGCGCGGTATAACCGACGTTTTCCAGATCATTATGCTTACCACCAGCACGCACACTGCGCTGCGCTGTCGTGGCACGCGTATAGGCACGTTTGTCTTGCCCCAGAAACACGTCCTTGAACTGCACCATACCGGAGTTGGTGAACAGCAAGGTCGGGTCATTGCCAGGGATCAGACTGGAAGAACGAACACGGGTGTGGCCTTTGGATTCGAAAAAGCTGAGGAATTTATCGCGGATTTCTGACGAGTTCATAGAGTGATAGTTCAAAGCTGAAAAATAGGGGTAATTTCTGATTATACGGTATAAATTCGGCTATATATCTATGGGTGCTGATAGCTGGCGACTGGGATTATTGGAAAAAGTGCCTAAAAACGGAAGACCTCTCAACACAGAGGCACGGAGACACAGAGAAAAACGGAGGAAACCGGGACGTGTTTTTTGATGATTTGACGTTGTTTTATCAGCAGCAGAACGTAGACATAAGAGCAACTTAATCGTACGCATATCCATCTCGGCTTGCTAACCACCGCCACGCAGACCTCAAGACAAAGGCAAGCGCATGCACTTTACAGTCGATTTCAAGAACCGCAACAGCCTCGATATCTCGTTCGATCTCGACCTCACCGAACCCGTCATCGTCAAACAAAACGGCGCCCGGCTGGCCATCACCCACGCTGTTGAAGTCCCCCCAGGCTACGTCGCCCCTCTACTGGCAACTCTACAACGGCAACAAGCTGCTGGCCGGATGGCAGGTACACCCACATACCTCCCATATAGTGCAAGGCGACGTTACCCCTTGGAAAACTGGGCTAGTACCCTGCTGCCCAAACTAGACTCCGCCGCCCGTCGCAAACTCACCCACCAGATAGCGCAAGACCTGCGCCGCCAGCAACAAACCCGCTTCCAGGCACAACAAACCCAGGCGCCCCCCCCAACACACCGCGCAAACAACGCAAAAACATCCGGCAAACAAGGCCACATTAAAAAGCAAAAAAGCCCGCATGTTCAATAAGCTAAGGATGAATACCCACCTCAAGCCAAAGGCAGACGGCAATGGGCTGGAACTATGACCCGCGTAGCCAGCATCGCGCGGGGGCATCAATACCAAATACTGGATAAGGTTGTGCCGAGTGGGAGTGATATTCAGTATGAATAGAGGCGAGTTTTGGGAATCGACCCAACAACCACAAAAATAATATTTGATACCTTCAACGGTCTTCGAGTAATGTAAGGACTCTACTGACAGAATATATGCTGGATGCCTTCTCATGAATAGCTATGAATGAATCGATACGAATTACCTGCAAAGCAAACATCATTTACGCGATAAACAAATTAAAGCAGTATCGCACCGACGCCCGCTCTGACCCTGGAACTTCAAAGCCAAATCCAGATATTGAAAATACGTGTTTTGTAGGGGGAACGCAGATTCATGCGGAAGATGGTATATGGGATATTGAACTTATTGGCTCTGGTGACATGGTCTTGTCTCGTTGCGAAGAGACAGGTGAGCTAATGTATCGTGAGGTTATTCGTAGGTTTGAGCACGAAGATCAGGAAACTTTTTGTGTCAGATACGAAAACGAACTTGGTGAAATGGATTGGGTAGTAACTACCGCAGGACATCCTTTTTGGGTAAAAAATATAGGCTGGATAAAAGCAATTGATTTAAAAGAGGGGCATGAGCTGGAAATTTGTGATCCGTATCAGAGACACCCTACACGTGATCGTGAGAAGTGGAGAATTGCGGTTACTGAAAAACTGACACGCACTTGGCCGGCGAGAGTAATTAGCGTTACAAATCAGCATAGTCTTCGAACTGTTTACAACTTTGAGGTTGAGGGCTTCCATACCTATTTTGTCGGTAATTTTGGTGTATTGGTACACAATAAAAATAATGAATCAATATAAATGCGGATAGCTATAACCATGATTTTGAAATGATTATTAAGGTTTTTACAGACTCGTCATGAGCGCGATTACGTTAACGCCCATGAGTTGCTAAGCTAATTAGCCACCTGCAAAACCTGACACACTTTGGCGTCATTGCCGAAGTGGCGCATGGCTGCATACCGCAAATGCACCTGCAAATTGGCGATATCAAAACCGACTTCTAGCCGTTCGCAATCGTGTGGTTGAAAAAGCAAAGATCTGGAACCCACCCAACTGGGAGAACAAGGCATTTTGTTCTCATGGGGTAATACCGTTGGGACACTTCTGCTTAAATCCAGACTAATTCTCCTACAAACAAAACCGCCAGCATAAGCTGGCGGTTTTGTTTTGGGCTTTGCATTTACAGCGTCGCATACCGCCAAAGCTTAATTTGTTGCCGTGCTTGCATTGTGTTTTTTATTACGAATTTTCTTGCTCGCACGGTTTTCTTCATGTTCGAGCTTGGCGCGTTCGGCTCCTGTGACGACGCCGTCAGCTTTGGCGGCTTGCTTGTCGGCTTCGATTTTGGTTTCGCGTTTTTCCAGGTTGGTCGCTTCTTTTGCGGTCAGGGCACCAGTTTCCATGCCTTTGGCTACGCGTTTTTGCTGTACTTCCTGGCGTTTATCGATATTCGGGGTATTGGTTTGTGCGAAGACGGAACCTGCGATCATTGTGGCGACCAGTGCAGCAGCAAATTGGATGGATTTCATGGTTTTTCCCTTTGAAAAGTTTCAGCGATCAGTTTTATTGTGGATGAGCAGGCAGCCCATGTGCCAATAACGCCGCTGCGATTTTTTCTGATGACACCAAAAATGTAATCAGTGTAAGCACTCGTAACCGCCCTATTTGCCATGGGAAAATTTAGAAATCAGCCGGTATCAAATCTATCCTGTCGGTACAAAATGCATCGACACCCCAGTGCAGGATTTCTGTTGCCCGTTCCGGGGTGTTGACGGTGTAGCAAAATACGCCATAACCGCCATCCTTGATTTCCTTTGTCATTTCTGGCGTCAGGTATTTGTGATTGGTGTGCAAGGCTCTGGCGGCCAGTTCCTGTAAGCATGCTTTCCAGTCTCGTGTGACTTTGTCCATCAAAAAACCACGCGGTATCGTTGGGGCTGCGTGTTTGGCCGCCATCAGGGCGCTAAAAGAAAAGGAAGAGAACAGTGGCAGGTGCAAGTCATCCGTCACGGCGACGTCAGCAAACAAGGCCTGCGTCTGCTCTGCCACGACGCGACCGGTTTCTTCTTCGACACCAGGTGCGGGCTTGATTTCCACATTCATCCATATGCCATGCTGGCGGCAAAAATGCACGATGTCGGCGTACAGTGGCACAGGTTCACCGGCAAAGCGCTCGGCCAGCCATTTGCCTGCATCTTTTTTTTGCAAATCGGCGGCCAGGGTATCCGCTACGGCACCGTGACCAGATACGGTCCGGCCAAATTCCGGATCATGCATCAGCACAGGAATGCCGTCTTTTGATAACATGACATCAAATTCCACGGCAGCAAAACCGTGTTCCAGTCCGCAACGCATCGCGGCCAGTGTGTTTTCTGGCGCTAAAATCCCACCACCACGATGGGCGATGACTTTAGGATAGGGCCACATCATGCTCTCCCAATAAAATAATTCACAGGATAATCGAAGATGACGACAACGTCGCTACAAAAAACTGCCCTTGGTCATATCCGTGTGCTGGACTTGACCCGGGTGCTGGCTGGCCCCTGGTGTGCACAAAACCTGGCCGACCTGGGTGCCGAAGTCATCAAGGTTGAAAAGCCCGGTAGTGGTGACGATACCCGCACCTGGGGGCCGCCGTATTTACGCGATGCAGAAGGCAACAATACGACGGAAGCTGCCTATTACCTGGCAGCGAACCGCAGCAAGCAGGCGATTACTGTCGACATTGCGACGCCTGAAGGCCAGGACATCATACGCAAACTGGCGGCTCAGTCGGATGTGGTGCTGGAAAATTATAAAGTCGGCCAGTTGAAAAAATACGGGCTGGATTACGCATCACTGAAATTGATCAAGCCCGATCTCGTGTATTGCTCCATTACCGGCTTCGGTCAGGATGGCCCGTATGCACACAGGGCTGGCTATGATTTTATCGTGCAGGGCATGGGCGGCTTCATGTCATTGACGGGTGAACGCGATGACCTGCCTGGTGGTGGCCCGCAAAAAGCTGGCGTCGCCATTGCCGATTTAATGACGGGCATGTATTCGACCATCGCCGTCATGGCTGCACTGACGCACAGGGACAGGACAGGTGAAGGCCAATACATCGATATGGCCTTGCTGGATGTACAGGTGGCCATGCTGGCCAATATGAACATGAATTACCTCGCCAGTGGCAATGCCCCCAAACGCTGGGGCAACGCGCACCCGAATATTGTGCCTTACCAGACCTTTGCCACGGCAGATGGCCACATCATTGTGGCAGCAGGCAATGATGGCCAGTATAAAAAATTTGTGCAGATGGGTGGCATGCCCGAACTGGCAGACGACCCGCGTTTCAGCACCAACCCCAAGCGGGTTGAGCACAGGGATATGCTGGTGCCGATACTGGCAGAAATGGTCAGGCAAAAAACCAAGCAAGAGTGGATCAGCCTGCTCGAAGACGCTGGCGTCCCCTGCGGCCCTATCAATACCTTGAATGAAGTGTTTGAAGACCCGCAGGTAAAGGCACGTGAAATGCAGTTCGACCTGCCCCACCCTACCGCCGGAAAAGTCAAACTGGTGGCCAACCCGATGAAGATGTCGGCAACACCGGCTGTCTATCCTAGTGCGCCGCCGTTGCTGGGGCAACATACGGACAATGTATTAAACAAGTTATTAGGGTATTCCGATACGGAACTACAAGACTTGAAAAAACGCAAAATCATTTAAGCTTTGGCCTCTCGTCCGTGGCCTGACTGGCCCCGCTATTGCGGGCACTGGCGACTATTTTTAGCGTGCTGGCGACAAAAAGCACGCGTTTCGTCCTGTTCTGATGTCATTGACGGCGCGGCCGGTGTAGTCTGCTGGCAGGCATATTATTAATAAGACCAACATGAACAACTCTGCTTTACACCAGTTCAAGATTTATCTGAGTTCAAGCCTGCTACCTAAGTTACGGCTAAACCTCAGGCAATTCATCACCGATTTGCCTCGGCTTTTAGGCATCAATGTCACTTGTGGCTTTGCGGTTACCTATGTCATGCGGGTGGGTGGCAATCTGATTGATAACATCATCTTCTCGATGTTCATCGGCTTTTCTGCTTACAGCTTGATCAAGTTCACGAAGCGCCTGATCTGGGGAGAGGGCCAGCCGCATACCGTCGGTTTTTATGTCATGTGCGTCATTGTGGCCCCCCTTGCCTTCTTGATTGGATCAAGCCTGGCGGCAATCAGTTTCAACTATCCGATCGAGCACGTCATACATTTCGAATGGTCGTATGTCAGCAGCTTTGTGACGATGACCAGCATTGTCAGCCTGGTGGCTGCCTGGTCATTCTGGAGTCGTATCAAAATCTCGGAACTGGTCGCCGCTGCCGAAGCAGAAAAGGCCAAGAATGCAGCGATAGAAAAACAGGCCCTGCAAGCGCAATTGCAATTATTGCAAGCGCAAATTGAACCACATATGCTGTTCAATACCCTGGCAAATTTACAGGGGCTGATTGCGATTGACCCGCCGCGCGCCCAGCATATGCTGGCGCAACTGATTATCTATCTGCGCAATACACTCAGTTCTTCGCGAGCCGAGCAAACCACGCTGAAGCAGGAATTCACCCTCATGCAAGCCTATCTGGAATTACTGGCCATACGCATGGGAAAGCGTCTTCGCTATACGCTCGACCTGCCTGATGAATTGCAGCAAAAAACCATCGCCCCCATGCTGCTGCAACCTTTGGTGGAAAATGCCATCAAACATGGCCTGGAACCCAAAATGGAGGGTGGCAGCATACACGTGGTAGCCACGCAGGAAGACATGCAATTACACCTGAAGGTCATTGATACAGGACTTGGCCTGCCTTTCAATTATGACGATAATGTGAATATTGTTTCACCAGAAGGGCATCATCTTGGCAATGCCAATATCCGGGATCGCCTGCTGGCCTTGTACGGGCCACAGGCACGACTGACTTTGCTGGCGAACCAGCCAGAAGGTACGATAGCCCATATCACTATTCCATTACAATAAAACCA
Source organism: Undibacterium sp. TJN19 (assembly GCF_049339485.1). Taxonomy (NCBI): domain Bacteria; kingdom Pseudomonadati; phylum Pseudomonadota; class Betaproteobacteria; order Burkholderiales; family Oxalobacteraceae; genus Undibacterium; species Undibacterium sp. TJN19. The sequence continues at coordinate 258,274 of NZ_JBMPPL010000007.1, read as the reverse complement.
TGACACCAAAACGCGCCCTTATAGCTGAAGACGAACCCATCCTTGCACTGACCCTGCAAAAAATGCTGGAAAAACTCTGGCCGGAATTACAGATCTGCGCCATGGCAGAAAACGGCGTTGAAGCCGTGCAGGAAGCACTGAATAATTTACCTGACATATTATTCCTTGATATCAAGATGCCAGGTAAAACCGGCCTGGAAGTCGCACAGGAGCTGGCCGAGGAATGGCCAGACGACAAGGCTTTTCCGCTGATCGTCTATGTCACCGCCTATGATGAATTTGCCATTGAGGCGTTTGAACACTCAGCGTCTGATTATGTGTTGAAACCTGCCAGCGAAGAAAGGCTGGGCAAGACCGTACAAAGATTGCAAGCCAGGCTCGACGATGGCGTGCAACGCCCCAATGAGCTGGAACGCGTGCTGGAACAATTGCGCCATCTGGTACCCGGACAAGGTTTGCCCGCCAGCCTGCCCGGCAACCAGCCCGCCGCAGAACGCCTGCGCATCATACGCGCCGCCGTTGGCAACCAGATACGCATGATACCGGTCGACGATGTGCTGTATTTTGAGGCAACAGACAAATATGTCAACGTTGTCACCAGAGAGCATTCTTCCCTGATACGCAGCAGCCTGCGCGAACTGCTGCCACAACTCGACAGCAGCATTTTCTGGCAGATACACCGTAGTACTGTGGTCAATACCCTGCACATACAGATCGCCAACAAGGATGAAACCGGCAAGATCAGCCTGAAGTTAAAAGGCAGTGAAGACAAGCTGCAAGTCAGCCGGGTTTATGCACATTTGTTCCGCCAGATGTAATATGCATGCCATTGCGGCATCAGGCAAAAAAACAAATTTACGCTTACAGGCAGGCCTTCAAGAATGAATTCGTCGAATAATTTAAATGATTTACAGTGGCAGTGCGCCAGTTTTGCTGAACTAGGCAATCTGCAACTGCATGCCATTTACCAGGCGCGCAGTGCCGTATTTGTCATCGAACAGAATTGTGTGTATCAGGATGTGGACGGCAAAGACCCGCTTTCTCATCACCTGATTGCCTGGACAGCGGAAGGTGAAGTGGCTGCCTATCTGCGCATCGTGCCCGCTGGCATCAGCTTTCATGAAGCTTCACTGGGCCGCGTCATCAGCACCCAGGGCTGGCGTGGTACGGGTGTAGGCAAGCAGTTGATAGCGAAAGGGATAGAAGCATTATGGCAAATCTATCCGGCAGCCGACATCCGCATCGGTGCACAGGCGTATCTGGAAAAATTCTATGGCAGCTTTGGTTTTCAGACTGTTTCGCCCATGTATCTGGAAGATGATATTCCGCATGTAGAGATGCTGCTGACAGCAAACTAGGTAAAATTGGCTACAAATCGCTTATAATGCTGTCGAATCAATGACTTACTGAATTTATCATGCCGGCTGTAATCCAAACTCCAGACAATCCCTACGTCAATATCTCCGCCTACAAATTTATCACTTTCGATGACACGGCTGAAAAACGCCAGGCGTTTATCGATAAATGCAAGGAACTTAACCTGAAGGGCACCATACTGTTGACGCCCGAAGGCATCAATATGTTCCTGGCTGGCCTGCGTCTTGAAATTGATGCCTACATGGACTGGTTGCATGAAGACCCGCGCTTTGCTGACGTGATTGCCAAGGAAAGTTTTTCTGACCGCCAGCCGTTCACCAAATTACTGGTCAAGCTGAAAGCCGAAATCATCACCATGCGCATGCCGTTGATCAAGCCTGAAGAAGGCCGTGCGCCAGCGGTGGATGCGCATACCCTGAAGCGCTGGCTTGATCAGGGCCATGATGACAGCGGTAAACCCGTGGTGATGGTTGATACACGCAATGATTTTGAAGTAGACGTTGGCAGTTTTGACAATACCATTGATTATCGCATTGCCAAGTTTACGGAATTCCCGGCGGTGATCGAAGCGAATCGCGCTTCCCTGAATGACAAAACCGTCGTGACTTTCTGCACCGGCGGCATACGCTGTGAAAAAGCTGCCATCCATATGCAAAATGTCGGTTTTGACAGCGTCTATCAACTCGAAGGCGGCATCCTCAAGTATTTTGAAGAAGTCGGTGGCGATCATTATCATGGCGACTGCTTTGTATTTGACTATCGCACGGCGCTCAATCCGCAACTGGAAGCCACCGATACCAAACAATGCTTTGCTTGCCGTGCTGTCATCACACCACGTGAGCAATTGTCACCCTGGTATATTCCAGGCAAATCTTGCCCGCATTGCATGAAAGAATCCAGCGATAGCAGCGCTGCCAGCCTTAGCTCCGCAGAAGTCACGGCCGGATAATCCTGCCGACTACAATAGAAAGCGCATTCCTGACGAGTTCAGGGATGCGCTTTTTGCTTTTCATACTGGAACTAAGACTATGATGAAGAGTCAAATCCCTGTTGCAGGCAATCATCAGCCAGCAATCCAAAAATCCAGATAAAAAATATATGGGGAAAACCATGAAACGCCTACTACTGAGCACTCTCACCCTTGCCTTGCTGACACCCGTCTGCCAGGCCGCTGATTCGGCAACAGGCAGTGCAATGGTCAAGACTGCTGCCCTGGGTTCCGGTGTCAAACCAGAAAACATGGACAAGACTACGCGCGCGCAGGATGATTTTTACCGCTATGCACAAGGCGGCTGGCTGAAGGCGAATGAAATCCCGTCTGACAAGTCTGACTGGGGCACTTTCATGCAGGCGCGTGAAGACGTGCAGCAGCAATTGCGCAGCATCGTCGAAGGTGCGGCAGCAGATGGCGATAAAGTAGCTGGTACTGACAGGCAGAAAATCGGTGACCTGTATAACAGCTTCATGGATGAGAAAAAACTGAATACCCTCGGCATACAGCCGCTGAAAACCGAATTGAGCAGCATTGCCGCACTGTCAGACAAAAAGGCCATACCGGCATTGATTGCCCACTTGCACCATATCGGCGTCACCACACCATTGCGTGTCGGCATTCATCAGGACAATAAAAATTCCAGTCAATATGTTGTTGGCGTGTCGCAGGGCGGGCTGGGCTTGCCGAACCGTGATTATTACCTGAAGCTGGATGACGCCAGGATGGTGGATATCCGCAACAAATACCAGGCACATATAGAAAAGATGCTGACACTGGCAGGCGAAAAAAATGCCGGTGACCAGGCCAGGCGCATCGTCGCGCTGGAAACAGAAATCGCCAAGGCACAATGGACAGCAGTCGAAAACCGTGATCCGGTCAAAAGCTACAACAAGTTTGCCGTCAAAGACCTGGCAACCCTGACACCTGACTACGACTGGCAAGCCTATTTGCAGGCTAGTGGCATGGCAGGCAAAATCAATGACCTGATCGTGCAACAGCCCAGCTATGTCAAAGGCTTCAATGAGAGCCTGAACACGAACTCGCTGGACACCTGGAGATTCTATTTCACCTGGCATCTGATCAGCGGCTATGCGCCTTACCTCTCATCTGATTTTGTGAATGAAGATTTTGCCTTCAAAGGTGCACTGATTGCCGGCATCAAGGAAAACCGCACCCGCGATAAACGCGGTGTTGCCCTGGTTGACCAGGTGCTGGGCGAAGCCATGGGCAAAGCCTATGTAGAAAAGTATTTTTCATCCGAAGTCAAACAGCGCACAGATAAAATGGTCAGCTATTTTCTGGCAGCGTTCAAGCAAAGCATTGATACCCTGGACTGGATGAGTCCTGAAACCAAACAGCAGGCGCAGATCAAATTGTCCAAGATAAGTGTCAAGATTGGTTACCCAAACAAGTGGCTCGATTATTCCAGGCTGACTATCCGCAACGATGACCTGGTTGGCAACCTCATGCGCGCACGTGCATTTGCCCATGACAGGGAAATTGCAAAACTGGGCAAGCCTATCGATCGCGAAGAATGGCATATGACGCCACAGACTGTGAATGCCTATTACAGCCCGGAGATGAATGAAGTGGTCTTCCCGGCGGCACGTCTGCAATCCCCCCTGTTTGATGTCAATGCAGAAGATGCATTCAACTATGGCGCACTGGGTATTTCTATCGGCCATGAAATCAGCCATGCCTTTGATGACCAGGGCGCACAATACGATGGTGACGGCAACCTGCGTAACTGGTGGACAGCTGAAGACAAGGAGAAATTCAAAAACAAGACGAAGATACTGGTTGAACAATACAATGGTTACAGCCCGGTACCGGGTCACTTCCTGAACGGCGAACTGACACTCGGTGAAAACATTGCTGACAATGCCGGTATCGTCATGGCCCTGCGTGCATACAAACTGTCACTGGAAGGCAAGCCAGCACCCGTCATCGACGGCTGGACGGCCGAGCAGCGCCTGTTCATGGGCCTGGCACAGGCCAGGCGCGGCAAGTCACGCGAGCAGCGTGCAATTACCCTGGTGAAGACAGACCCGCATTCACCTGGCGAATTCCGTGTCAATGGCAGCATGGTCAATCATCCGGATTTTTATACGTCCTTCGATGTCAAACCTGGCGATAACATGTACCTGACCCCAGATAGGCGTGTAGTCATCTGGTAAAAATTCAGGCACTGTTTTTCAAGCACGCTTTATCCAGACACAACCAGATCTAATTTCTGTCTCAATAAATACCTGGCGCATTTCAACATCGTGTTGAAGTGCGCTTTTTCATTCTGGCGACAGAATTGCTTTTAAATTGATGATCGCACCAGGAAGAATTTGTCATTTTTTTGTAATAACTCTGTAATGAGGCTGTTGGCTGGCGCAAGACATACTTCGTGAATCGTAAGCCGAAGTAACAACCCTGTGAACTGAAACCAAGGAGCCACCATGTCTATCTCAATGACCCGTATTCGCCATATCTCTGCCATTGCATCTGCCTTACTGCTGACTTTGGCAGTGATGCCTGCCAGCGCCGCCCCTGTCAAGAATATCGTACTGGTACATGGCCAGTTCGCCGATGCTTCTGGCTGGAAACCGGTGTACGACATACTGAGCAAAGACGGCTACAACGTCAACATGGTGCAGGAACCGATCACCTCTCTGGATGAAGACGTGGCTGCCACAGTACGCGTGCTGGCGCGCCAGGATGGCCCTAGCATTATGGTAGGGCACAGCTATGGCGGTGCTGTCATCACCCAGGCGGGCACGGATTCCCGCGTCGCCGGCCTGGTCTATATTGCGGCGCATGCACCGGATGAAGGAGAATCGACAGCATCGAACAAAAACAAAATTCCTGGCAAGATCCGCACTGTGGCAACGCCCGATGGTTTTGTATTTGTCGATCCGGCACATTTTCACGAAGATTTCGCGGCTGACTTGCCAGCGGAGCAGGCAGATTTCATGGCACATTCGCAAATACCTGCTGCAGTACGTGTCAATACGACGCTGATCACCAACCCGGCATGGCGCGTCAAACCAAGCTGGTATATGGTGGCAAAACAGGATCGCGCAATCAACCCGGAGCTGCAACGCATGTATGCGCAACGTGCACATAGTCATACGCAAGAGATAGATGGTGCGCATACGATTTATATCTCGCGTGCGCGCGAAGTGGCTGCCATGATAGAAGAAGCAGCGAGGTCCGCTGGTAATTAAGCAGCAATCACAGCAAACCTGCCTGATGCAGACTTTAGTAGAATACCTGCATCAGATAGTGCCGCCATATCAAAGGAAACGCGTATGCGAATACTGGTCATTGAAGACGAACCCAAGACTGGCGACTACCTGCGCAATGGTTTGACTGAATCAGGCTATATCGTCGATGTGGCACGCAATGGCAATGATGGCCTGCACAGCGCCCGGGAATTACAGTATGACCTGATCTTGCTGGATGTGATGATGCCGGGAATGGATGGCTGGGAAGTGATCAGGCAGTTGCGGCAAGGCAACCAGGTATCGGATACACCGGTATTATTTTTGACAGCGCGTGGCACGCTGGAAGACCGTCTGAAGGGTTTGGGGCTGGGTGCCGATGATTATCTGCAAAAGCCCTTTTCGTTCGCAGAATTGCTGGCGCGCGTGAAAATCATCTTGCGTCGTGGCGGGCAAAAACTGCAAGATGAGATTCTTGAAATTGCCGATCTGCAAATTGATATTGCAAAACACAAGGTCGTTCGCGCCGATCAGCGCATCGCCCTAACCAACAAGGAATTCTCGCTGCTGCAATTCTTCATGCAAAACCAGGGACAGGTACTTTCCCGTTCCCTGATCGCCTCCCGCGTCTGGGATATGAATTTCGATAGTGACACCAATGTGGTGGATGTGGCCGTGCGCAGATTGCGAAAAAAAATAGATGAACCTTTTCCCGTTCATCTTATCCAGACCGTTCACGGTGTTGGTTATCGTTGCGAAATCGAAACGTGAAAATCCATTCTTATTCGCTGGTTTCACGTCTGGCCTGGTGGTATGCCACGCTGTCATTTACCGTACTGGCAGCGGTTGGCTATGCGCTATATGTGGCGCTGGTGGCACAACTGGTGAAACGCGATGACGCTGCCCTGGTGACACGTGTAGATCAGATACGCACATTGATGCGTGATGTGGACATCATCAATCTGATCAGCCAGAAACCACAGCTGTTTACCAATATGCTAGGCAACCGGGAGGCTTTGCTGGTCATCAGATATCCTGGCGAAGCGCCTTTGATCGAAGTCAACCCCGGGCTTATTGCGATTCCTGATATGCCAGCTGTCGCACCTGACGCGGTGCTTACGCTCGCCTCAGTCAGGCATTCCATCATGGATGGCACACCTTTCATCGTGACTTCGGCATCAGCCCACACCAGCGACGCGCAGCACAATGGGCGTGATTTGCAAATCACCACCGGTCGCCTGCTGACCGAACGTACCCGCATGTTGATGGTGTATCGCAATCAGGTATTGGGCGTGGCATTGCTGGCCGCATTGATGACTGCGGCTATCGCCTACTGGATAGCAAGGCGCAGCCTGCACTCTTTATCCTTGCTTGCAAAGCAGACAGCGACCATCGGCATAGACAAGCTGGCGATACGCATCGCCAGTCAGGGCAGCCCGCAAGAATTGCGCCCGTTGATCGCCGGCTTCAATGCCATGCTGGATCGCCTGGAAACCAGTTTTGCTCAACTGAGCCAGGTCTCAGCCGATATGGCGCATGATTTGCGCACACCCATCAGCAATTTGCTGGGCCAGACAGAAGTAGCACTGGGGCAGAAACGCACTGTCGATTATTATGAAAAATTGCTGGGGTCGAATTTTGAAGAACTGCAACGCCTTTCGCGCATGATTGACAATATGCTCTTCATTGCCCGTGCAGAACATGCTGATCACGCCATTGAACGTAAAGAACTGGATGCAGCTGTCGAGCTGGCCAGGCTTGCCGATTATTTCGACGGGCTGGCCGACGAGAACGGGATTACCATCACCTGGCATGGCAGTGGCATGATCTGGGCAGATCCCGATTTGCTGCGCCGTGCACTGGCCAATCTCTTGTCGAATGCCGTACGCCATGCAGACAAAGGCACGGCGATTACCCTGTCATCACAAGCAAGCGATGAGCAAGGCAGCAGGTGCACGCATATCACAGTTGAAAATCAGGGTAACTGTTTAGAGACTCAGCATCTGGCGCGCCTGTTTGATCGTTTTTATCGCGTCGATTCATCACGCCGAGCCTCATCTGGTGGCAGTGGGCTGGGATTATCCATCGTGCGCAGCATCATGCTGCTGCATCAGGGCCGCTGGGAAGTGACCAGCCATGAAGGTCTTACGCGCTTCAGTCTGTTTTTCCCCTATCGTCGCGAGGCAGACAAGCTGACGCATGACCCCGCATGACATCTGCATCTGTCGACGGGTTAGGTTGATAACAAATATTGCATATCAAACAATTTGACCAGCAATCTGATACACTGCCTACTACGTGATAAAGCATTGTTTTACGCTACCTTTTCCGTAAGCAATTGCGACTAATGATAAATTGATTGCAGTTTTATGGCCTTAACGTAAGGTGTAAGCATTCATTCGATCTTAAGGAGATACCGTGTCAACCCGCATACAAAAACTTGCCCTCATCAGCGTTCTGTTCACTTCCATCGCCCTGCCGCTTGGTGCCCAGGCCGGTGACTGCCTTTCTTGCGGCCCGTCCAATGGTTCTGAAATGCTGTCGGGCGGTGCTGGTATCGTTTTACTGGGCAGCATGTCCATGGTGGCGGCCTCAGGTCAGGTGATCGTCGATACGGTAAAAACCGCTGCCGATGGCGTTACCGTAGTAGTGAAAGGCTCGACCCAGGCAGTCAGTGCCACCATTAAACTGTCGGGAAAAGGGATAGAAAAAGCTGCCCTGGTCAGTGGTGCGGTCATTGAAGTCAGCGCCACTTCGACCGGTTATTTGCTGGTCAGCGCAGGCAAGGCACTGGCATTTATTCCGAATGAAGTAGGTAGCGCCCTCATGCAGCATAACAAGGTGCAATGATGCACAAAGTCCTGCCCTGGCTTGGCCGTGTTTTTTTGCTGCTTGCTGCATTGCATAGCGCACCGGGTTTCGCCGGGCGCCCATGTGAAGACAATAGCTATGACCCGAAAAAGGTCATGCAGGCGCTGGAATTTGCACAAAAAACCAAGCTCAGGCTGGATGACACCAAGGCTGAAGTCGCCATCATCGCGCGTGTCGGGCAAGACCTGTCGAAATACAAGTTGCGCTATTCGCACCTGGGCCTGATACAGCGCACTCCAGATGGCACCTGGATAGTCATGCACGAACTGAATCAATGCGGAACCGCCAGTTCAGATTTATTTTACGAAGGCCTGGGCAATTTCTTCCTGGATGATATGTTTGCCTTTGAGACGCTGATCCTCATCCCGGCCCCGGAATTGCAGGAAAAACTCAAACAGGTCATGGCAGATGGCCGGGCCAAAAACCTGCATGCTGCACGTTATAACATGCTGTCTTATGCCTTTTCCACCAACTATCAGAACTCGAATCAATGGGCGCTGGAAGTGATTGCAGCAGCGCAATCCAAAGACATCCGGATTGAAACCCGTGAACAAGCGCAGGCCTGGCTGAAATCGGCCTCTTACAAGCCAGACACGCTCAACATCCCTACGTTGACGCGACTGGGCGCACGCATGTTTCGCGCCAATGTCAGTTTTGACGACCACCCGTTTGACCGCCGCATGGCCGGGCAGATTGATACCGTCACGGTAGAATCCATCGTACGTTTCATGCAGACACGTGACAGTAAGACCGAGAAGATTGTATTCGGACTTTAAGTTCGTTAAAGCTGTTCATATACGACATATATGACATAGGCAATGTAGACAGCTCACGCAGTTTATACGTGCTCTTGCAAATTGATTTAATGGCTGGCTATTCATAGTGTTAGACTTTCGGCAAACAATTTCATGCCGGAACCGATGGAACAAGCTCAGCAAACCCTTCATCAAATCATAGACCGCATCTATCAGTCCGATGCGCGTCGGGTTTTTGCAACGCTGGTGCATGTGCTGGGTGATTTTGACCTGGCTGAAGAAGCACTCCATGAAGCCTTTCGTGCTGCGCTTGAACAGTGGCAAGAACAGGGCATACCCCAAAACCCTTATGCCTGGCTGGTGTCAGCAGGCCGCTACAAGGCCATAGACGGCTTACGCCGGCAGGCCCGCTTTGCCCCCCTTGATGATCATACTGAAGCAGTGGAAGCCCTGGTGGATGAAACCGCCAATAGGGAAGATCAGGGCATGCTGGAAGATGACCGGCTGCGGCTGATTTTTACCTGCTGTCATCCGGCACTGGCAGCAGACGTCCAGGTTGCGCTGACGCTGCGCGAAGTTTGCGGCTTGACGACAGAAGAAATCGCCCACGCCTTCCTGACCCCTGCCCCCACGCTGGCGCAACGCATAGTGCGTGCCAAGGCAAAAATACGTGATGCCAAGATCCCTTATCAGGTGCCAGAAAAAGGAGAGTTGCCAGCACGACTGCACAATGTATTACGGGTCATTTACCTGGTATTTAATGAAGGCTATTCCAGTTCTGCCGGCCACTCTGTTTTACGCCTGGATCTGGCGGCAGAAGCGATACGACTGACGCGACTGTTGCAAGAATTATTGCTCGAACCAGAAGTCAGCGGCTTGCTGGCCCTGATGCTCTTGCATGAATCACGCCGTCCCGCCCGTACTGACAAGCAGGGAGAATTGATTGCACTGGATCAGCAAGACCGGCAATTGTGGGACCAGGTATTGATAGTCGAAGGCGGTACGCTAACAGTACAAGCATTACGCTCGGGCCGCTTTGGAGCCTATACGCTACAGGCAGCAATATCTGCCGTCCATGCAGAAGCAGTTACTTATGCCGAGACTGACTGGCCTCAAATAGTTGGCTTGTATGATGCGCTGCTGCGGGTGGAAGCCAGCCCTGTCATAGAATTGAACCGTGCCATCGCCATTGCCATGTGTGCTGGTGGGCTAAAAAATGGTTTGCATCTGGTGGAAGCTTTGCTTGAAAAACAGGAAATGCAAAATTACCATCTGGCTCACGCCGCCCGGGCTGACCTGTGTCGCCGCGACGGTAACCTGGCGCAGGCCAGATTGTCCTACGAAGAGGCGCTGAAACTCTGCAAACAGGAGCCGGAAAAACGTTTTATTGAACGCCGCTTGCAGGCATTGATAAATTAAAGAATCTATCTGACGCTCGTCACCCTTACTAAAAAAATAAAAGAAGTTCGCCCCACCTCCAGGAGATATATGCCAAAACTGCACCAAGTTTTTCCCGCTTTGTTAATGAGCCTGCTACCCGCCCTATGTCTGGCCGAAGCGACACCAATTTCATCCGGTCTTGCCTGCAAGTCTGCAACGCAAGCCATCAACGAAGAAAGTTTTGTCGACATAGGCGGCATATCCCAATGGGTAACCATTAAGGGCAAGCATTGCAGCAATCCGGTCATCCTGATTGTGCACGGCGGGCCTGGTAATACCATGAGCCCCTATGCCAGCGCGATATATGGCGCCTGGGAAAAAGACTACACGCTGGTGCAATGGGATCAGCGCGGTGCAGGCAAAACTTTTGGCAAGAACAAGCCAGGTGAAGAAACGCCTTTGACTATTGCGCAAATGGCTGATGATGGTGTCGCCCTGGCGGCTTATCTGACGCAACATCTTGGCAAGAAAAAAATTATTTTGACGGGCAGTTCATGGGGCTCAATACTAGGCGTACAAATGAGCTTGTCCAGACCTGAGTTATTTTATGCCTATGTGGGGACTTCACAAGTCGTCAGCTACAGGGCGAACCAGGCAAGCAGTTACAAGCAGGTGTTAAGCCTGGCACAAGCTGCTGGCGATCAGGAGACAGTTAGCAAAATAAGCGCACTAGGCCCGCCACCGTGGAACAATCCGCGCAACTTCGGTATTTTGCGCAAGGCAATACGCAAATATGAAGCACTGCGCACAGATCCAGCGCCCGCAGCATGGTGGACGCCAGAACCAGCCTACGCCACGCAGATGGCCCAGGCTGACTATGAAGCTGGCGAAGATTACTCTTTCCTGAAATTTGTCGGCTACAAGGGTGACGGCATGTTTAGCACCGTGGATCTTCCTGCGACAGCACGCAGCTTCGGCATCCCGGTCTTTTTTGTCCAGGGCGCAGAAGATTTACTGACCATGCCTGCGATTACCGTCAGTATGTAGACAGCATTACTGCACCGCAAAAAGAATATATCGTGGTGCCACGCGCTGGACATGATCCCAATTTGCCATTTATTGAGGCACAATTAAAACTGCTCAATGAACGTGTGAGGCCATTGAGTAATTAATGCTTATTGGCAATTTTTCGGATATCAAAAAAAAAATTAACTATTTTTTTGAAGCAGTGTCGATTTACCGCCCGGCCATTCGACTATCAGATGTGGAGACGTTTTCCCACGATAATCCAACCAGTGAATAAAAGGAAATTACCATGCCACAACCTATCGCCTACCTCTCTTTCGATGGCAACTGCAAAGAAGCCATGTACTATTATGAACAAACATTGGGCGGCAAAATTACCGTCATGATGAATGGCGCAGAATCGCCAATGGCGGCCATGATACCGCCAGAATCAGCCCATCGCATATTGCATGCACGCCTCGAATTGCCAGACGGCGGCATGCTGTTTGCAGGTGATTGCCCGCAACAGATGCCGTATGAAGGTATCAAGGGTGTATCGTTTGCACTCAATTATGAAACCACTGAAGAAGCAAACAGAATTTTCAATGCGCTGGCTGAAGGCGGACAAATAACCATGCCTATGCAAGGTGCGTTCTGGGCCAAGTGCTGGGGCATGCTGGTAGACAAGTATGGTACACCCTGGATCATCAATGGCGAACCTTTGCCAATCTGATAGCAACATCCGATACTTGCCGCACTGGAGACCCAATGAAATATCTTTGCCTCGTTTATCTCGATAACGAACACTGGAATGCCTGCCCGGATGAGAAATGTGCAGGATATGCACAAGGCCTGCTCGACAGCGGTCACATGCTGGCAGCAGAACCTTTGCATCCGGTACATACCGCAACCACGGTCAGGGTAAGGAACGGACAATTGTCAGTAACAGACGGCCCTTTCGCTGAAACCAAGGAAATGCTGGCCGGTTTTTACCTGATCGATGCCAGGGATCTTAACGAAGCCATACAGCTGGCATCAAAGATTCCACCTGCACAGTACGGCAGCATAGAAGTGCGCCCCGTGCGCGAATTGAATCTGCCATCGACCAATTCAGCAGCGGCAACAGTAACAACAGCACACTAAGGGAAAAAAATGCATAAACAAATCTTTGTGAATCTGCCCGTTAAAGACCTGTCACGCTCAAGAGAATTCTGGAGCAGTCTGGGATATAGTTTCGAACCAAAATTCAGCGGTGAGAACTCTGTCTGCATCATATTCAGTGAAAATATCCTGGTCATGCTATTGGTGGAAGAATTCTTTGCCAGTCTTAGCCACAAACCCGTCTGTGATGCCCATGAACGCGTTGAAGTCTTGCATGCGGTCTCCTGTGATAACCGCGAGCATGTCGACACCCTCATCGCAAAGGTCAAGGCTGCTGGTGGTGCAGTGCCTGATGAAGCTGAAGATCATGGCTTCATGTATGCGCAGGGCTTTTACGATATTGATGGCCATGGCTGGAATTGCTGCGCATGGGCAACTGAAGGTGAATGCAAGTAAAAGCATCATTCACTGAGCCATCCGATATCAATACAACCGTACTGCTCAATAACGCTACAACAAATTAAAGGAAGACAAAATGCATAAGCAAATTTTTGTCAATCTGCCTGTTAAAGACCTGCCTCGTTCCAAGGAATTCTGGAGCAGTCTGGGGTATAGCTTTGAACCTAAATTTACGAACGACAAAGCTGCCTGCATGATACTGGGTGACCACCTGTTTGTGATGTTGCTGGTGGAAGAATTTTTTGCCGGCTTTACCAACAAACCCATCAGCGATGCGCGTGAACGTACTGAGGTTTTGAACTGCCTGTCTTGTGACAGCCGTGAGCATGTCGACAGCCTGGTCGCCAAGGCAAAGGCAGCGGGTGCCACGATACCTAAAGAGCCGATAGATCACGGTTTCATGTATGGGCATGGCTTCCATGATATTGATGGCCATGGCTGGGAATTGGTGTACATGGTAGCTGAAGGTGAATCAAAATAAGTCTGCATAAGCTGAACTGAAGTTGCCAAACCGCCTGTTAAACCGTCTGTTTAACAGGCGGTTTTTTTATGGGAGCCACTTTCGCACCATGCAATTCGTCACGGCAAAATCAGGCTTGGTCACACAATCGGCCATCTGCCCGAAATGACACGGCATACTCCGTACACCATCATGCCTCAGCATAAAACTCTTATAAAACTCTACGATTGCATGGAATCAGAATGAAAACTCTTATTCAGCCAGGTCATCTATATGGCTTCAATGACGCCCGGTCTTTGTTGCATCGTTTGGCAAACTACGTCACAAAAAACGCCCTGCTGTTTTTGAACCTGAGTTTGTTTATAGGAAGTTCTGCCCACGCTGCCATGCCAGATACAAAATATGAAGTGCAGCGGGGTATCATCTATCAACACTCAGGTAGCGAAGTGTTGACTGGCGACTTATACAAACCCAAAGGCAATGACAAATACCCCGTGTTGATTGCCGTTCATGGTGGCGACTGGCGCTTTGCTGATGCCAGTCTGTATAAGCACTGGGGGCCCTATCTGGCAGAACATGGTTATGCCGTATTTTCCGTCAATTATCGTCTGGTGAAGGACAAGACAAATCTTTATCCGGCAGCGGTGCATGATGTACGCGCAGCGGTACAATTCTTGCGACAGCAGGCGGCGACTTACCAGCTTGATCCTGAACGTATGGGGTTGATGGGTGATTCTGCCGGGGCACAACTTGCTACGCTAGTCGCACTCGCTGGCGATTTACCGCCATTTGCCGGCACCGGCATGGATAAAAAAAATGCCGCTGTCAGCACCAGGGTCAAGGTATGCATAGGCATCTATGGTTCATATGACCTGACCGCAAAATGGGAACATTCAAATCGCTTTTACCCGGACAACAATATTGCCCAGGGTTTTCTTGGCGACAGCCTCATCGATAATAGAAAAATCTATTTCGAGGCTTCACCGCTGTCCTATGTCACAAGCAGCAATAATCAGACAGCTTTCTTGCTTAGCTGGGGTGCAAAAGACAAATTTGTCGATCCGGCAGGACAGTCAATCGCTTTCACGCACGCATTGAAACAGGCTGGCAACTCAGTCCGCACCGTCGTTTTAAAAAATGCCGGACACTATTGGGCGTCAGAACCGATCAAAGTTCCAGGTACTGAGCCAGGCTATCTGGCCCCAAGACTGCTGGAATTTTTAAAAGAAAAATTATGACACCCGGGATCGGCTTATCGCACGACATGAGCCAGGGATTGATTGTAATAAAGCACAGGCAAGAATAAAGGTATTTCGTTACAGACACAGATCCGCTATCCCTGGAGGGGTTCATTCAAAAAAATAGAATGATCTGAATGAACTGCTTGCAGAGCATTTGAAATGATGCCAGTGCCCTGTGCTTATGTATGACCCAATGCTGTAAGTGCTTCATCACACCATTCTATGTAAGCCAACTCGTAACGGACGCCGCAACGGATGACCAGGTAATCCGCCAGCTCAGTTGACGACAGGATGGTCACATCTGGAAAATCACGGGCAATAATTGACGTGTAGAACTCCTGCTTGTCCAGATGAATCTGCCGGTGTCTTTCTATTTCCGTCATCAGCACTGAGCGATCAACCAGGGATTCTGCGCGCAATTTAATCAGTAGATCTTCGCGCATGGCGGATACACCCACTGGCTCAGCTATCCAGGCCGCCAATACCTGCCGTCCGTGGTCTGTGATGGAATAAGATTTACTGTTTGGACGATCCTTTTGCTCTACCACCGCTGCCGTCACCAGGCCATCCCTCTCCATCCCTGCGAGTTCGCGATAGATCTGCTGATGCGTCGCACTCCAGAAATGACTGACAACGCGATCAAATTCTTTCGCCAGTTCATAACCGCTACTGGGGTGTTTGAGAATGGATGAAAGAATTGCGTGTGCGAGAGCCATTCATGAAGAATAGCATACCTATACAACAAATTGCATAGCTTAATGTATGATGATAATATTCATATGCAACAAATTGCATATTAATATTATGAAAGGAAGCAAATGAAGCATGCTGTGTTTTCAAAAATAGTCTCAGCCGCCACCCTGGCAACAGCCTCATCTGTACTCTTTTCCCCTTCAACGCTATGGGCAACTACCTTAGAGGAAACCTCCATGCATGCAGAAATACATACCGCACCGACAGCACATCACCGTGAAAATATGGTCCGGTCATATTACCAGGCCGCCGAAATGCATCCTTACCAAGAAGAGGCTGTATCTGTCTTCTTTGACGAACACTACCAAAGTTATCCACCCCGTAAAAACGGGCCCGATATCAGCGGCAAGCAAAGCGTATTGAGTTTGCTGAAAAATCTGTCCGAAGGTTTTCCCGACGGAAAACGCAGTTTTGCAATGATTGAACCGGTGGGGGAAGATAAGGTATTGGTCTACTTCACATTCACCGGTACACATACCGGTTCTTTCTTTTCATATCCTCCGACTGGAAACAAGGTGTCTTTTGTCGGTGTCGATATTTTTACAGTCAAGGACAATAAATTCATCTCGAATCACCATGTCGAGGATCTCAGCACCTTGCTTGAGCAACTGAAGAGCAACTAAGCCGTGCACCTTCACCAATAGCAGAATAGGCAAAAAGCCCGCCAAATCCGTTATTTGACGGGCTTTTCATTTCATTAGAAAGCGGGCTTATTTAAATTTTTTGCTCACTTCAGCGATACGCTTACCAAACAATTTTGCTGTTTCCAGATCACCTGGAAGCGGGCCTTCTTCTGGTGTGGAATCGGATGGGGATTGTGTCATCAAGCCGCTGAAACTACCGACGTAGTTGATGTCGTTGCGTTGCGCTGCCTTACTGTTGGCTGGCATCAGGCCTGTGCCTACCCAGATCATTGAGTGCTGTTGCGACAGGGTAAACAGATAATGCAATGTCGACAGCTTGTCACCATTCATGGTGGCTGAGTTCGTAAAGCCTGCTGCAATCTTGTCTTTCCAGACCTGGGTGTACCAGGGCTTGGAAGAAGCATCTGCAAATTTCTTGAACTGCCAGGACACCGTGCCCATATAGGTCGGTGAACCGAAGACGATGGCATCTGCTGCGGCCAGGCTGGCCCATTGCGCATCGGTCAGATTACCTTCCGCATCAATCAATATCAGCTCGGCTTCGGCGCCTGCTGCGCTGGCACCTGCGTGGACAGCTTCGGCAGCCTTGGCCGTATGGCCATAACCTGTGTGATACACAATTGCGACTTTAGTCATGTTGTTACTCCTGAATTTTTAAACGCTTGGTTGACAATAATGCTGTCAGGGCAAAACAAATGACGCCTGCCCTGACAGCCATGTTTTTAATGCGGTAAGTCAAAAACCAGTACTTCTGCCTGCTTGCCTTGTTCCAGGACGAGTTTTTCTTCGGCCTGTATTCTGACGGCGTCGCCTTCTTTCAAAAGCTGGCCATTTAATTTCACTTCACCACGAGCCACATGCACATAGGTAAGACGGTCGGCAGCCAGTGCCAGCTCAGTCTTCTGATCGCCATCGAACAAACCTATATACAGACGTGCATCCTGGCGTATCTTGATGGACTCATCCGCACCATCACCAGATATCACCAGACGCAGGCGCCCCAGTTTTTCTTCACGGCTGAATTCCTTCTCGCCGTACAGCGGTTCGCCACCGAGCGTGTTTGGCTGTATCCAGATTTGCAGCAGCCGCGTATGTTCGCTATTGGCCGGATTAAATTCCGAATGGCGAACACCGGTACCAGCGCTCATATACTGAACATTACCCGGACGTATTGTGCTGCCATTACCCATGCTGTCTTTGTGCGCAATCGCACCTTCAAGCACATAAGTGATGATTTCCATGTTTTGATGCGGATGCGTACCAAAACCCATGGCAGGTGCAATCCAGTCATCATTGATAACGCGCAAAGGGCCAAAACCCATATGTTGCGGGTCATAGTATTCTGCAAACGAAAAACTGTGATGCGATTTCAGCCAGCCATGTTCGGCATGGCCGCGGTCTTCAGATGGTCTGAGTGTGATCATTTTTATTCCTTCAAATTTCCTGATGTTGATGTACAGGCAGTAAGCACACTATATACAAGCAAAATCAAACAGATAAGGGTAAAATTTCCGACATCTCATTCAAATTAATTGAACAACTGTGAACCTGACCCTTGAAGCCCTGCAAATTCTGGATGCCATAGACCGCAAAGGCAGCTTTGCGGCAGCAGCAGCGGCACTGGATAAAGTGCCCTCAGCCATTACTTACAGCATACGCAAACTGGAAGAAGACTTGGATGTCCTGTTGTATGACCGTCGCGGTCACCGTGCCAAACTGACTACTGCCGGGGAAGAGCTTTTATTGCAAGGCAGGCATTTGCTCAATGCCGCCCAGGAGCTGGAAAACCGCGTCAAACGCGCGGCCAGTGGCTGGGAGGCTGAATTGCGTATTGTCATGGATGGACTTATTCATTTTGATGACTTGATCCCGTTGATCAAGGAATTTGAACAACAGGGCTGCGATACCCGCATACGGATCTCGGAAGAAGTGTTGTCAGGTGTATGGGAAAGCATGGTCTCTGGACGGGCCGACCTCGCCATCGGTGCTGCCTATGACGGACCAGACGCGATACGCATGCAGGGTGAATTCCAGACCCGCCTGCTCGGTAACGTTGACTGGGTTTTTGCAGTATCACCAACTCACCCTCTCGCAAACGCGCCCGAACCTGTAACATTATCAGTTTTACAAGCGCACCGCGCCATTGCTGTTGGCGATACCGGCCTGACCCTGCCTTCAATGACTGCCGGCTTGCTGAGAGGGCAAGACACCCTGACCGTGCCAACCATGCAAGCCAAACTGGCAGCGCAGTTAGCGGGCCTGGGTTGCGGCCATCTGCCAAGACGGATTGCCCTGCCCTATTTGCGTGCGGGCACCTTGATAGAGAAGCAGACTGAAGGCAGCCGCCCAGGTGGCAATAACCGCATCGTCTGGCGCAACAGCAACAAAGGCAAGGCCTTGCACTGGTTTTTACAAAAACTCAATGACCCAGTCGTACAGCGCATGCTGATCGGCAACTGACGCTATTTCGTTTTATGGATACCAAATCTGTTTCGTCGTCTATTTACACAGGGCGTTTCGCCCCTTCGCCCACCGGCCCCTTGCACATGGGTTCTCTGGTGGCGGCCATGGCCAGTTATCTTGATGCCAAAGCACATGACGGTCTTTGGTTACTGCGGATTGAAGACCTGGATTTTGACCGCAACGTCAAAGGTGCTGCACAAGAAATTTTGAAATCACTGCAACGCTGTGGCATGAAAAATGATGGTGAAGTAAGCTGGCAAAGCCAGCGCCAGCATTTATATGAAGCCGCCATGCAGCAATTGGATACGCACGTGTATTCCTGCGCCTGTTCACGTAAAGAAATTGCCGACTCGCGCCTGCGCATGGGTGAAGCTGCGAGCCAGGTTTATCCCGGCACCTGCCGCAACGGCATTGCCGCAGGCAAAGCGCCGCGGGCCTGGCGTTTGCGCCTGCCAGAAATACCGCATGAAATCATACAATTCAACGACAGATACTGTGGTCTGCAAACCCAGGATATAACGGCCGAGGTGGGGGATTTTGTGTTGAAACGCGCTGACGGCTTCTGGGCCTATCAACTGGCCGTCGTCGTTGACGATGCAGCACAGGGTATCACTCATATCGTCCGGGGTGCCGATCTCATCGACTCAACAGCACGCCAGATTTTTTTGCAAAAACTATTGGGCTTGGCTACACCTGCGTATCTGCATGTACCGGTGGTACTCAATGAATATGGTGAAAAACTTTCCAAACAAACCGGGGCATTGGCATTTGATCGCGGTGACAATGATTTGTTGCGCGAAGCCTTGATACCGGCGGCAGATTTTCTGGAATTGAAACTTGAAGGAAATGCCAGCAGCATTGCGGCGTTCTGGGACAAAGCCATCATTGCCTGGAGAAATAAACTACATGTTATGCCAATTTGAAATCAGCTGAACGCATGCAGATATTTATTCACACATGGACTTAAAGCGTGTGGATAACATTTCAAAAAAACTTCAGGCAAATTTCAGCTGATACTGACAAGCAAACCAAGCCTGCCAGTATCAAAAAATTTTCTACAAAAATCGGCTTTCATGAAACAAAGATTTCATCGGCATCAATGACCATGTCCATAGTCATGTTCGTGGCCACGTTCCCTGTAATCACGGCGACCATCATGATCGCGATCAATTTCGCGGTAGTAGCCATCACGATAGCGTGGAACTACCCGATTGTTGTACCAGCTTTCCTGAACAAAATAGACCTGGCGGTTGCAGGCATCATAGCGGTAGCAATTTTTGTCCCAGCGGTTTCTATGCCCTGCTGGCACAACCAGATACAGTGGGGGTTGTACAACATCCACGCGCTGCACGATCCTGGGTTGGCGATACACCAGTTCAGGCTGGGGGAAATTACCTACATCAACATGCCCATAAAATCCGGGTTGTCCGAACTGAACTGATACATTCTGTGCCTGCGACTGCGCAGATATCAACAATGCGGCACAAGAAGTTACGCTGAACAAAACTTTTTTGAAGGTAATGTTTTTCATGGCTATTTCCGTTTCTTGAACGAGAAGCAAACAACTAAACAATTTCGCAATTTCACATCGGCGATCAAATTTCATGACCGTTGAGACTACAACGCCTCACATCAAATTCTGTTGACGCCAATGAAGCATAGTTTAATCATGCCATCTGCTGACAGTCAGTGTGTTAGCGAACTCAGGAAGTAGCCAGGGAAAGGGTAACGGGTGCTTAGATTTACTTGAAGTTGGCCGCCCACTGCTGCCCTTTGGCATCCAGTTCTGCGCGACGTTCTGCCGGCAATTTGACAGATAATTGTGCCAGGGTCGTACGGTGTGAAGCACAGGCAAATTTTTGATCACGCTTGCCAAATGTGCGTTTCATGACGCATTCAAGCTGATTGGCGCCACTGACATCTTCATAAGCGGTTTCTAGTGACTCCGGCAATACTGCCAGATAACGCAATACCAGTTGCGCAGACATACCGCGATAAGCCGGATCATTCGTCCCCGCCTGATGCATGTATCTGACCGCATCTTTCAAAGCAGAAAATGCCTCGGGGTATTTTTTAATATCAGTTATACCGGGATTTGAAGTCGTCTCACTGGCACCATCTGCACCGCTCATGGTCATCGTCCATTGTGATTTCTCGGCAATCTTCTCTTCCAGGCAAGCCAGACGATTATTCGCTTCTGCCGCCACCATTTTTGCAGCTTCAAAATTCCCTTCGTTTGCCAGTTTGCGGTTCTTGTTCAACCATGTCTGAAAATCAGCGCGTAAAGGTTTGGCAGTTAGCAGGCTGCAATCATCAAGATTGATATTTGCAGCATGCGAGACAGCGCAGACCAACAAGATGGAAAGAGACAAACCTGCTTTTAAAAATGGTGTACTTTTTTTCATGGATTATTTTTACGGTTTTAAAATTGCATGTATTTTGATAAATGATATAAATGAATTTTCTTTTATCATCAAACACGATCAAACGAAAATCGAATGACAGAGGCTATTTTTTTAATAGTCAATATTTTAACATTGTGGACAAACCTACCAAAAACTGCGCAAGGCAAACCAGGCCAGGCCGGTAAAGATTGGTCAAATCATTTACAGATTATTTCAACTGCCCCAGATTCATGCAACAGACATGCTAAAGCGGCATGCTTTCAACATTCCTTCACAATTGCGTCCTTCCCTTCCAAAGATTTTATTTCTATGCTGAAGACGTAATATTTTTCTGTACCACATTTGAGGGCAAACTCGTTGAAAAACGGGGACGCAAAGCTACCGGCCTAAAACGTGTCAACGTCATGGCGGCGGGGTTACCAATGCAGAACATTTCGGATTAATTTCTGACTATCTTGTCACCGGATCTGTTTTCATTGCGCGGTCAGCCCCTCTTTGCTTACTGGAGCGCCAGCGTGATGAACAAGAACCGCACACTTACTATTTCAACGACTCCTTCACACTGGCTGGCTTTTACCAGTTCAAGCGTGCTGCTTGCCATATTGTGCACAGCGGCCAGCGTTTTATTAAGTGCCTGCGGTGGCAGCACGGAAAAATCTGCCAGCCTGCAAACGCCTGCGGCCGTGCCTGCCCTCATCGCCACAGGAACCACCACGTTTGAGGTAACGGTTCCCGTATTGCCACCTGATGCAGGTGCAACAACTGTATTGCCTACTTTTCATCTGGCGCCGGTCTTGCTGGATGCACCAGCCGATATTGACGCTATAGACAATAAGCGTTCTGCGCGCATGCAAGCAAACAGGCAAACGATTCCGCGCGAATTGCAGGGCATGCGTTCACGTGGCTTGACTGTCGCTGCCATTCAGGCTGTGCCTCGTCAAAATCTGGCGCCAGCGCCCGTTGATACGGCAACACAAACCGGTCAGAATGCACAACCATTGGCCAGCTCCGGTTCTGTATCAACTTATACACCAGCACAGATCCGCACCGCCTATGGCTTGCCCACGCTGCCATCGAATGCAACCAATACGGCCTCGCTCACTGCAGCACAGGCTGCGCAACTCGGCGCCGGTCAGACCATCTATATCATTGATGCAATGCATGACCCTAACCTGCTTGCAGAACTGACCGCGTTCAATCAAAAATTTGGCCTGCCTGGCTGCGCCACAAAAACCATTGCAAGCACGGCCAGTCTGCCGCTGGCAGCAGCTGCCATGACAGGATGTGAAATTGCCGTGGTTTACAGCAGCACAAGTGGCACAATGACATCGTCAGCACCTGCTTATGACTCCGGCTGGGCAACAGAAATCACGTTGGATGTGCAGTGGTCACATGCAACGGCCCCTCTTGCAAGAATCATACTGATTGAAGCACCT
This sequence comes from Undibacterium sp. TJN19, assembly GCF_049339485.1. NCBI lineage: Bacteria > Pseudomonadati > Pseudomonadota > Betaproteobacteria > Burkholderiales > Oxalobacteraceae > Undibacterium > Undibacterium sp. TJN19. Next base: position 235,718 of record NZ_JBMPPL010000007.1, on the reverse strand, counting down.
GACGCTTCCATGAACAATCTCGTCGCTGCCATCAAACTGGCCAATGCCATGGGGCCAGGCGTGGTATCAATGAGCTTTGGCTCACATGAAGGCAGCTGGACATCCACGGTTGAATCTGCATTCACCACGGCAAAAATGACGTATGTGGCGTCGACGGGCGACTCCGGGGCGGGTGTGGACTGGCCATCAGTTTCACCGAATGTCATTGGCGTAGGTGGGACGACACTCAGCTACTCCGGCACAGGCGCACGCAGCGAAGTGGCCTGGGCGAGTACCGGTGGCGGCGTCAGCAGCTATACAGCGACGCCTGCTTACCAAAGCAATGCCGTACCAGGCCTGGGTACACCTGGTCACCGTGTGGTTGCCGATGTGGCCTTTAATGCCGACCCAAATTCTGGTCAATATGTCGCCGTCATCAAATCTGGTAGCAGCACAGTCAACTGGGTCAGCGCCGGCGGCACCAGCCTCGCTGCACCACAATGGGCAGGTATTTTCGCAGTTGCCAATGCCGTGCTCGCACAAAATTCAAAACCCGTACTGGCAGCGCCGCATTCTGTGTTGTATGGGAAAATAGCGACCGTTCCCGGCACCTACGCAAACGTCTTTGCAGATGTGACAAAAGGGACGGACGGCAGTTGCACCAACTGCTCAGCCAAAACCGGGTTTGACCCGCTGACAGGCCTGGGCACGCCCAATGTCAACAGCTTGCTGAGCACCATCAGCGGCATGGATATCACATCACCACCAGTCGTTAATTCTGCCAGCATCAGTGGCGTGGCCGGAACAGCTTTATCGTTTACCGTGTCGGCCAGTTCCAGCAACGCATTAAGCTACAGTCTCAGTGGTGCGCCACCAGGGATGATCATCAGCAGTGCTGGCATCGTCAACTGGGCGGCACCTGTCAGCGGTACGTATGCGGTCACCGTCACCGCGACCGATAGCAAAACCGGCCTGAGTGCCAAGGGCATTTATACCGTCAATATCGTAGCTGTTGCAGCACCCGTCGCACCAGTAGTGAGCCCAGCGACGATCAGCGGCAAGGCTGGCAGCACACTGAGTTTCAACATCAATGCTGTCGCCAGCAACACGCTGATTTATTCTCTCATCGGTGCACCAACCGGTATGACGGTCAGTAGCAACGGTGTCGTCAACTGGCCAAGTCCTGTAACGGGCAATTATGCCGTGACTGCGATAGCAAAAGACAGCAAGACTGGCTTGAGCGGGCAGGCTGTCTACAGCGTCAATATTACGGCATCAGGCAGCACCAGCAGCACAGGGCCTGTCATTACGACAACAGCCATGACGGGTGTTGCTGGCAAAGCTTTAAGCGGCGCTATCGGGATTACTGATGCGGGTGTCAGCTCTGTATCCGTCTCTGTATCTGGCGCGCCTTTGGGAATGAATTTCTCCATGAGTGGACTGAATATATCCATCAATTGGCCAAGCCCTGTCACCGGGACTTATACATTAAAAATCAGTGTGACTGATTCTGCTGGTAAAAGCGCACAAGCATCGGTCCCTGTTACGATCACGGCAAAATAAGCTGTATTGAAGACAAATGGGGGCAGCACTTTTTTACAGTGCTGCCCCATTTTATTGCTGACGCAATTTATTCAGGTCTAGTGTTGCAATCAATGTCGTAATTAAAGCCAAAATCAAAGCCAAAATTAAAGCCACAATCAATGCCCTGAATGCCCCTGTGGCTTCCTGACTCGCACTTCCATTTCTGCATGCTGGTGCCCATCTTGGCGCAGCTTGTCCGATTTTGCTTGCGACGCACGCACAGGTTCGTCAACAGGTCCGGTATATTCATACGCGACGGTTCCTTTCGGATGCTGGTACCAGCCCGGGTCTTTATAATCACCCGGTTTCTGGTCTTTACGTACTTTGACGACACTGAACATGCCGCCCATTTCCAGGCCACCAAAAGGCCCTTCACCCATCATCATGGGTAAAGTATTGTCGGGCAAGGGCATGTCCATTGTTCCCATATCAGCCATGCCCTTGTCACCCATGCTCATATAGGCAGGAATCAGTTTATTGATTTTTTCTGCCACTTCACGGTGGTCGACACCGATCATCGACGGCACGCTATGCCCCATTGCATTCATGGTGTGGTGACTCTTGTGGCAATGAAAGGCCCAGTCACCTTCTTCATCGGCAATAAATTCTATCTGGCGCATCTGGCCAACGGCAATATCGGTCGTCACTTCGGGCCAGCGGGCGGTCTTTGGTATTGCACCACCGTCAGTGCCAGTGACCATGAATTCATGTCCATGAATATGAATAGGGTGATTGGTCATCGTCAGGTTGCCGATACGTATCCTGACCTTGTCATTTTTGCGTACGTTCAGCGTATCGATACCGGGAAAGACGCGGCTGTTCCATGACCATAAATTGAATTCAGTCATGGTCATGATATTGGGTTTGGATGCGCCGGGTTCGATATCGTAGGCATTCAGCAAAAAGATAAAGTCCCTGTCCACTTCATCAATCAATGGATGCCTGTTTTTGGGATGAGTGACCCACGAGCCCATCATGCCCATCGCCATCTGCGTCATTTCATCTGCATGCGGGTGATACATGAAAGTACCTGGACGGCGTGCGACAAATTCATATACAAAGGTCTTGCCCGGCTGTATGGATGCCTGTGTCAGGCCGGATACACCATCCATGCCATTGGCCAAACGCTGACCATGCCAGTGCATGCTGGTATGTTCTGGCAAACGGTTGGTGACAAACAGGCGCACGCGATCACCTTCTACCACTTCGATGGTCGGGCCAGGGCTTTGGCCGTTATAACCCCACAGGCGCGCTTTCATGCCAGGTGCCATTTCGCGCACCACAGGTTCTGCCACCAGATGAAATTCCTTGACGCCATTATTCATGCGCCAGGGCAAAGTCCAGCCGTTCAGCGTGACGACGGGCCTGTATGGCCGGCCATTTTGCGGCATCAGCGGCGGCATGGTATCGGCACTGGTTTGTGACGCCGCTTCTGGCAAAGCAGCCAGTGCAACTTTACTGACAGCTGTTGCTGCCAAAGCGCCGCCGGCCACACCAGCCAGCCCGGCTGTTTTAAAAAACTGTCTTCTCGAATTCATGTTTATCCCTTTTGCGCACAATTGATCAATGCGCGGCGTCTGATATTGCGGATGATTTTTGGGGCGTCAGGCTGCTGGCAGATGGCTTACCAACCAGTTCAGCCTGGAGCGCAGCATCAGCCAGCCAGAATTGTTGTTCGGCATTGATGGCGGCGAGTACGCTATTGATCTGTTCACGGCTATCGGCCAACAATTCGAATACGCTGATGAACATGCCGTTGTAACGCAATTGATTTTCTGTCGAGATACGTTTGCGCAAGGGCAGGATTTCATCGCGATATTGCCTGGCGATGTCATAGCTGCTGCGATAGGCAGAATAACTGACACGCAAATGCGAAGCCGCATTATTGACCGTATCTTGCAACCGGTAACTGGCCGCCAGAGTGCTGGCGTTCATCGCTGTTCGCTGTTGGTCGCCCCAGTCAAAAACCGGCAGGCGTACGCTGACTTCCACACCACGTTTGACCACACCCTTACCTGCTTCATCAAAAATCGTATCCCGCCTGACACCCAGTTCTATATCGGTAAAACTACTGACCAGATCCAGGCCCTGGCGTTGTGCCGTGGTATCGAGTTCCTGTTGTGCGAGACGGATATCGAGACGGTTTTTTGTCGCAAAGCTACTGATACTTTCCGGTGTGCGCGGCGTATCAGGCAGGTCTGGCAATCGCTCTGGCAGCTTTAAAATTTTTTCCTGCGCCTCATTCAAGCCCAGCAAGCGTACCAACTCTTCACGCATGGACAAATTAACGTGTCGTGCCATGCTTAATTGTGCCACCGCATCCGCCTGAAATGCCTGTTGCCTTGCCGCCTGCAAGGCATTGAAATTGCCAGCCTTGCGCATGCGCTCTGCCAGTTCGGCACTGGCGTCGGCAGCGTCTGTCACCTGTTTTGCATACTCCAGGCTTTGCTGGGCTGCTACGGCCTTGACCCAGGCAGCACGCACCTGCCCTACCCTTTCTATAACATCCAGGCTTAATTGCGTCTGTCCCTGACTAAGCTTGCGCTGTGCGAGGTTTTGTCTCTGCGCCAGGCTAAGCAGATCCAGCAAACCAAAACTGAGCATGCGCCCTAGCTCAAGCTCGCCCGGCATGTGATTGCGGTCAAAAGTTAGCAAGGGATTGGCGATACGCGCACTTTGCTCCGTATCGGCACCATCGGCCTGTTGCTGGGCCAATAATGCTTGCAGCGCCGGGCTGTTCAACAAAGCAAGCTGCACTGCCGCCGCCTGTGTAAGCGCAAGTGGTTGCTGCAAAATCTCTTGTGCCTGGTTTTGCCTGCTACGCTGCTGGTCTGCATCAGCAGCCAAAGCCAGTTGGCCCTGGGTAAATTCAGGATAGGCCTGGTTCACAGTTTGGGTCGCCTGATCAATATTAAAACTGGCACAAGCAGTGAATAAAAACATGACAGGCAGCAAAGCCAAAAGCTTTTGTCTGGACAAGCGCACAGTCAACAGGCGCCGGGGTGGAAATGGGTAAAACTGAAACATGAAACCCTCACGATGAAACAAGCAATCTGCGAGTCGACGCCGGATCAGTGCGACTGTGCACTTTATCAACGATGACCGGTCAAAGAAGAGATAACGATACAGGCATGCATGGTAGTAAACGGCCTGAGCCGCAACTGCAATCAGCTACCAGTCAAGCCAATTGCTTTTTGGGAGGACGCTCCAGTGCACGGGCTGGAAAAGAAGTATGCAGGGCAATGAGGACGGCAAGCGCGTCGTCGTGTTCAGCAGAAAAAAACATCCGCTGTGAAGATGACATCATAGCGATGCCAAGGCAACACGGTGCAGAAGATTTGCAACTACCATGTGCTTTACCTGTATTGTCAGTTTTATCCGCGGTTCGCTTTGCCGGTTCACAATGCGTATTTTTATTGATACTTTCACGCGCTTGAGCAGTGTCAGACGATACCTGTGATGACATCGCTGATTTGACAAACAAATCCATGGCGCAGGTAACCCTGCCAGCAGCAGCAAACCCCTGAAGGGGTAGCAGCACCAGCAATAGGCAAGCAATCAAAAAACGCCAGGACAATCTTTTCATGCGCAGAACTTATCACAAAACAGATTAGTCAACAATGCGCCTGCCCAAACCGCCGTCATGCCAACAATAAATTCAATGCCAGCGCCAGCATGATCAGGCCGATAATACTATCGAGTACGCGCCATGCGGCAGGTTTGGCAAACCACGGTGCCAGCAGACGCGCGCCGAAACCCAGGGCGACAAACCAGATAATGGCATTCAGGACAGCACCTACTGCAAACCAGTATTTACCATCACCAGGTTGTTGTCCGCCCAAAGCGCCCAGCAAGACCACGGTATCCAGATAAGTGTTTGGGTTAAGCAGGGTCGCCCCCAGCACCGCCAAAGTCGCCTTGCCTGCTGTCAGCGTCAAGTCGCCTGCTTCTATCACCAGACTTTGCTGGCTCAAGGCTGCCCGCAGAGAACGCAGACCATACCAGGCCAGAAAAGCCGCTCCACCCCAGCGTGCGATCACCAGCAACACCGGCTGACTGTTGATCATGCTGCCTATGCCCGCCACACCTGCCGCAATCAGCACTATTTCACAGGCAATGCATATCAGCACCGTCAGCCCTACATGCTGCCTGCGCAAACCCATGCGCAAGACATGCGCGTTTTGCGAGCCTATCGCAATAATCAGCCCGGCACTCATGCCCATACCCTTGAATATAAATGTCAGCATCATCTCTTCCTTGTCTGTCTGCTTGCTTCATTGATTAATGCAGCTATTTTGCGCAGGAAAAGCTTTAAAATGAAGTAAATTTAAAATATTTACGAATTCATTAAATTTTCTTAATATGACCAATCAAAATCGATTTGACAGCCGCCAATGCGAAGCCTTTTTAAGTGTGGTGGACAGGGGCAGCTTTGAACTCGCAGCACAAAGCCTGAACCTGACGGCTTCTGCCGTTTCGCAAAGGGTCAAGGCGCTGGAAATGCAATTGGGGAATACCCTGCTGATACGCAGCCGCCCTTGCCGCCCCAGTGCTGCCGGGCAAAAGCTGCTGCAACACCTGCGCCGCGTGGCGGAACTGGAGCAGGATTTGCAAAGCGATTTTGCCGGGCAGCAAAGTGCTGCCATCAGCATCGCCATTGCCGTCAATGCGGACAGTCTTAACAGCTGGGTCTTGCCAGCCTTGTCCGAGTTCCTGATTGCAGAAAATATCCTGCTCGAATTTTTGATCGACGACCAGGATCATACCCATGACTTACTCGAAAGCGGTATGGTACTGGGTTGTATTTCTGCCGAATCACAAGCCATGCGCGGCTGCCAGGCTACGCCTCTTGGCGTTATGCGTTATCACGCCCTGGCAAGCAAGGATTATTGTGCGCGTTGGTTTCCTCAAGGCATGACACGTGAAGCCGCAAGGCTGGCACCAGCACTGACTTTTAACCGCAAGGACAAATTGCAGGCCCAACTGCTACTCCAGCATTTTGGCTTGCAGGAAAACGCCTATGCCACCCATTTCATCCCCGCCACCACGCCTTACAACAATGCCATCGTACTGGGCCTGGGCTGGGGTGTCATTCCAGAAATGATGCTGAATACTTTGCCAGGCAAAGACCAGTTAGTCAGACTTTTGCCGGAACAGCCGGCAGATGTCGCCTTGTATTGGCACCACTGGAAAGTGCAAACGCCCAGGCTGGCGCGCCTGACCAATACTCTGATAAAGCAAGCCCGGATCAGCTTGTGACAAATTACCCCTTTGGCTGCGTAATCGCAGCACTATAAGTCTCTTCAACTGCCAGCTAATCAATCATACCCTTGCGCTCCAGCACGTAAGGCGGCGGCTTTCTGTCCAGGTTTTCAGAAATGAAAGTCACGGTAGCTGCAACTTATCCTCTACCGTATTTATTGATGACGGTCACGTCACTGACATATTTGAAATATATTATCAGCATCCACATCACGCTGACCACGCTATACTTTCACTTAAAGGGATAAATCATGATTTCTGGCAGTCGCAGGAGGTTTTTGCAATTTTCAGCCGCAGGTGCCGGTGCCAGCCTGTTGCCTGGCGTCATACAGCAGGCACTCGCTGTGCCAGCCAACAATGCGACGGGTACCCTGGCAGATGTTGCGCATGTGGTCATCTTCATGCAAGAGAACCGCTCTTTTGATCATTACTTTGGCACCCTTGCCAGTGTGCGTGGTTTTGATGATCCGCGCGCCATTACCCTGCCGAATGGCGCACCGGTCTGGCAACAACCCAATCCGGCAGGTGGCAGTGTATTGCCTTTCCACTTCGATGCCAGAAATACCAGTGCACTATCGGTAGGTACCGACCATTCCTGGAAAGGCTCACAGCAGACCTGGCAGGGCTGGGATGCCTGGGTCAGTAAAAAAACCGTACAGACCATGGGTTATTTTGACCGTGGCGACCTGCCGTTTTACTACGCACTGGCTGATGCTTTTACCATTTGCGATGCCTATCATTGCTCCATCTTTGGCGCGACCGATCCCAACCGCATGTATTCGCTGACTGGCACCAGCCAGGGCTGGCTAGGTGCGATGGGCAGCCTGTATAACATTGACCCCAAGGGTTATTACAATGCTGACCCGGCCAATGACAATGTCACTGCCACGGTCACGGCCAGTGCACCCAACTGGCAAACTTATGCCGAAGTGCTGGAAGCCAATCAGGTCAGCTGGAAGGTCTACCAGGAATGGGATAATTACGGTGACAATTATCTTGCCTACTTCAAGAATTTTCGCGTCAATGCAGACGGCAGCAAGTTAAGCAGCAGCTCACCGCTGTACCAGAAAGCACGCAGCCTGGCACCAGGTGCCAGCGTGGGAGGCAGCAAGGGGGATGGTCTGGTCAGTGCCTTTGCCAATGATGTGCGCAACAAACGCCTGCCACAAGTATCGTGGATATGCGCACCGAATGATTACACCGAACATTCACCCAACTCCCCCAATGCCGGTGAAAACCTGACGGCACGCTTGCTGGCGGCTCTGGTTGCAGAACCCGATGTCTGGGCCAAGACCGTGTTTTTGCTGATGTATGACGAGAACGATGGTTTCTTTGACCATGTGCCTCCAAATATCCCGCCTATCACCCCTGCCATGGGTCGGTCTACGCTGGCCGACAATGGCGCCTACGAAAAATACGGCAGCGAGCCGGTAGGGCTGGGGCCTCGTGTTCCCATGCTGGTAATTTCCCCCTGGAGCAAGGGCGGCAAGGTTTGCTCCCAGGTTTTTGACCATACGTCGAAGTTGCGTTTTCTTGAAGAGTGGCTGGTCAATGGCCTGGGCAAGGACAGGGCCTCCGTCAGTTGCAAACAGATATCGCCATGGCGACGCACTGTCTGCGGTGATTTGACGTCTGCATTTGATTTTAAATCACCGGATCAAAACTGGCCGGCCACCATGCCAAAGACTGCCAGCTACGTGCCGGTGAATGGCAAGCCCTATCCTGTGCCACCGGCCAATCAAAGCCAGCCTCATCAGGAAGCCTATGCGCAAGCCCAGGGGCCACGCCCTGCGTGTCGCCTGCCCTATCTGCTGGCGGCTCAGGCCAGGTTCAACAGCAGCAAGCAACTGGAAGTGAGTTTCAGCAATAGTGGCACGGCCGGTGCCGCGTTTATCGTGTATTCAAAAGTACGTGCAGATGGCCCCTGGTATTACACCGTTGAAGCTGGCAAACAAATCCAGAAAGAAATCTGGAACTGGAGCACAGATACTTATCAACTCAGTGCCAGTGGCCCAAATGGCTTCCTGCGTGAATGGCGCGGTAGCACCGCAGCCACTGTCAAGCCTGAGGTGCAGGCGGTCCACGATAACAGCAGCGGCAAACTGGTACTAACATTGTCCAATATCGACAATGTTCAGCCCTGTAATTTTACGATCAGCGACAATGCCTATGGCAGCCTGGCAAACACCTATTCGCTGGCAGGTGGCCAGAGTCTGCGGCTGGAATATCCCTTGATCAGCAGTTTTGGCTGGTATGACTTCAGCGTCACCAGCAGCGCTGATACCCAGTTCCTGCGCAGGGTTGCCGGTCACGTGGAAGCCACTGATAGCAATAGCAATAACAATCGTACAGACCCCTTGATAGGCGGCAACCGTAACGTAGCCCGCCTGACCACCACTACACCGCGCATTTCCCGCGGCAGCAACGTGGTTGCCACCTACACGGCATTGCCAGCACAGGTCAATGGAAAAAACTGGATAGGTGTGTACGCGGCTGGTGCGGTGCCAGGCACGTTGAACTCACTGGCGTGGCAATATGCCAGCAATAGTCAGGGTAGCGTGACGCTCAATACCGCCAGCCTGGCAGCAGGCAATTATGCACTCTGGTATTTATACAATGATGCCTACTCCGTGCTGGCTGGCCCGGTCACATTAACGATTGTGTAGCCTCAAATACTCGTTTGACTTTTGTCTTTGGGGTCTGGGTAAATTATTTTTACCCAGCCTCAATACAATATCAAAAATACATCTTTACTTACCAAAAAGCAATTCAGCTTTAAAAAGCGGACAAGTATCAATACAAAATCGCAACTAAGTCACTGATTATTAAAGAAATATTAGTTTATCTCTTTTTTAGCTCTTGAAAAGCCTTCCCCTCGCCCATATACTTAGCACTCGTTGAGAGAGAGTGCTAACAAGTCCCTCTCCAGCTAATTGAATTCCAATAGTAATTACTCGCAAAATTTAAAGGAGCTTGTATGAACCTTCGTCCCCTGCACGATCGCCTGATCGTGAAACGCCTGGATCAAGAAACAAAGACTGCATCCGGTATCGTTCTGCCTGACGCTGCTGCTGAAAAGCCAGACCAAGGTGAAGTACTGGCAGTTGGTCCTGGCAAATTGCTGGACAACGGTACAGTTCGCGCCCTGGACGTTAAAGTTGGCGACCGTGTTTTGTTCGGTAAATATTCTGGTCAGGCTGTCAAAGTTGACGGCAACGAAGTTCTGGTGATGCGTGAAGAAGATATCTTCGCGGTCGTACAGAAGTAATCGACATCCACGATATCAATTAAAGAATTCGGAGAATTAATATGGCAGCTAAACAAGTAATTTTTGGCGATGACGCACGTGCGAAGATCGTCAATGGCGTCAACATCCTGGCGAACGCAGTTAAAGTCACCTTGGGCCCTAAAGGCCGTAACGTCGTTTTGGAACGCTCTTTCGGCGCGCCTACCGTTACTAAAGACGGCGTTTCTGTAGCTAAAGAAATCGAACTGAAAGACAAGCTCGAAAACATGGGCGCACAACTGGTGAAAGAAGTGGCTTCCCGCACTTCTGACAACGCTGGTGATGGTACAACCACAGCGACAGTTCTGGCACAAGCCATCGTTCGCGAAGGTTTCAAATATGTAGCAGCTGGTTTCAACCCAACTGACTTGAAACGCGGTATCGACAAAGCGGTTACAGCTATCGTTGCTGAAATCAAAACGCTGTCCAAGCCAACAACAACCAACAAAGAAATCGCTCAAGTTGGTTCCATCTCTGCTAACTCCGATGCAAACATCGGCGACATCATTGCCAAAGCAATGGACAAAGTCGGTAAAGAAGGCGTGATCACTGTTGAAGACGGCAAATCCCTGGACAACGAACTCGACATCGTTGAAGGTATGCAGTTTGACCGTGGCTACCTGTCACCCTACTTCATCAACAATCCAGAAAAACAATCCGTTATCCTGGAAAACCCGTTCATCCTGTTGTTCGACAAAAAAATCTCGAACATCCGTGACCTGCTGCCAGTATTGGAACAAGTTGCAAAATCCGGCCGCCCACTGCTGATCATCGCTGAAGACGTAGACGGCGAAGCACTGGCAACTCTGGTTGTGAACAACATCCGTGGCATCCTGAAAACTGCAGCTGTAAAAGCGCCAGGCTTCGGTGACCGTCGCAAAGCCATGCTGGAAGACATCGCTATCCTGACCGGTGGTCAAGTGATTGCTGAAGAAGTTGGCCTGACACTGGAAAAAGCAACTCTGGCTGATCTGGGCCAAGCTAAACGTATCGAAATCGGTAAAGAAAACACGACCGTTATCGATGGCGCTGGCCAGGCTGTTGGTATCGAAGCACGCGTTAAACAAATCCGCGCGCAAATCGAAGAAGCAACTTCTGACTACGACCGTGAAAAACTGCAAGAACGCGTTGCCAAACTGGCAGGTGGCGTTGCTGTGATCAAGGTTGGTGCTGCAACTGAAGTTGAAATGAAAGAGAAAAAAGCTCGCGTTGAAGATGCTCTGCATGCTACTCGCGCTGCTGTTGAAGAAGGCGTTGTTCCTGGCGGTGGCGTTGCCCTGCTGCGCGCACGTCAAGCTGCTGGCGACATCAAAGGCGACAATCCAGATCAAGAAGCAGGTATCAAACTGGTTCTGAAAGCAATCGAAGCACCTCTGCGTGAAATCGTTGCTAACGCCGGTGGCGAACCTAGCGTTGTTGTTAACGCCATCATCAATGGCAAAGGCAACTACGGCTTCAATGCTGCCAATGACACCTACGGCGACATGATAGAAATGGGCATCCTGGACCCAGCTAAAGTAACGCGCTCTGCATTGCAAAATGCAGCGTCTGTTGCTGGCCTGATCCTGACTACTGATGCGCTGGTTGCTGAATTGCCTGACGACAAAGCAGGCGGCGGCATGGGCGGTGGTGATATGGGTGGCATGGGCGGCATGGGTGGTATGGGCGGCATGATGTAATAGCTGCTACGCTACTCTCAACAAGCTCTCTGAGAGTCGCATTGCTCAAAGCCCCGCAACGAAAGTTGCGGGGCTTTTTGTTTTGGTCTGCATATCAAATTTGCAAAACGAGTCGTTCAGACGCGACATAAGTGGCCTGGCAAGCGTTTGCCCAGGAGTGACTTAAAAAAACAGCATGTCAATGCTGAAATCCCATGCTTGAGTCATTAAATCCCCGTGTTCATCGGATTGCGCAACTTGGCGACGACGATATCGCCTAACATCCCTGACACTTATTCCTACCGGAGAACCGCGTGAAAATACTATTGTCCGTCCTGCTGACTTCATCTCTGCTGCCAGGTGTCACTTTCTTTGCTCAGGATGCCACAGCTTCACCTGGCTTGCCGAAATCAACGCTTTGTGAAACTGGTGTTTTTCGAAAAGATAAGACGACATTCGTCGCGCTGACAAAAACAGACAAAGGATTTAGTTATACCTTTAACGATGGCATTGTTGGCAACATGCAGGATGCCGGAACAATACTCAAATGCGAAAAAAATGCAGTACTTATCGAAGGCAAGGGACACTGGCCGAAAGTTGCCATTGCTGAATTCAATACGCGATTCGTATCAAACGGTGTCATGCTCGCAGGGCGTTTGATGGTACCGCCAGACGCCACAAAAAACACGCCGCTGGTCGTCTATGCGCATGGTTCCGAAAGTACTGGCTGGATTGACCGCGCACGCGATCCTTACCAAATGGTCGTACGCGGCGTTTCGGTTTTTATCTATGACAAACGCGGTACGGGACTTTCCAGTGGAGAATATACGCAGAACTTCCCTCAGTTGGCCGACGACCTGGTAGCAGCGTCGCACGAGGCCAAACGGCTGGCGGAAGGACAGTTCGGCCGGTTTGGCCTCATAGGTTTAAGCCAGGGAGGATGGATAGTCCCGCTTGCGGCGGCTCGTGCAAAAGCAGAGTTTCTCGGCATTGGCTACGGTTTGGTCGTCGATATCACAGAACAGGATGCGGCTCAGGTCACAAAAGAATTACGGGATCGCGGCTATGACGATGACGTCATCGCCAAGGCCAGCAAGGTAACCAACATCACGGCAAAAATAGCAAAATCAAGGATAAAAGAGGGACTGGAAGAGCTTGCAGGCGTACAAAATCAATTTGGAAAAGAAGCCTGGTTTTCCGGCATAAAGGGAGGGTATTCGGGTGTGCTCGTGAGCATGTCAGTGGACGACCTGCGCCATCACGGCGTACCACAATTCGACAAACTGAATATCGACTGGTCGATCAATCCCATGCAGGTGTTAAGCAATGTCGATGCCCCGCAGTTGTGGGTCTTCGCAGATGAAGACAGGCAAGCGCCGGGCGCGTTGACTTTGGAGCGGCTGACAAGTCTACGCAAACAAGGTCGGGATATCACGATTTACCGTTTCCCGAATACCGACCACGGCATGCGGGAATATGAAGAAGCAAAAGACGGCGTGCGCAAGCATACCCGTGTTACTCCGGGATTTTATGATCTGATGGCAGACTGGGCAAAAGGCCAACGCGGTGAAAAGTACGCGAAGGCATATCGCGAATAGCGCTTGCAAGCAAGAATCACCGTACAGATACCCGGAAGCAGAAAGGTATTTGTACTTTATCAATGGCATCGTGGCGCACGAATCCCAGCCACGCCATTGCTAAATTAATTTTTTACCTGACTACAAATAGGATGATATTAATATCTTTCATATTGAACATCCTCATTTCAACATGCAATTCCTGCTATAAATCATATAGAACAACGCAGCGAAGCAATTTTTTAACGGCCCGCTTGACAGAGAACCTCCCCCGCTTGGATACTGCCGCACCTGAAAGAAAATTTTCATATTTCCAGCAAGCTGTTTCATATTTGCAATGATCTTGCACCTATGATCGCAAGCCGGGCAACATCACCATCGAGCACTACTACCCGCTTTGGAGAAAATATGGCGCTGCAACAATTAAGCGACGAGCAGATACGAACCTGGACCCGTGCCCAAAAGGACGAGTGGTGGTTCACCAATATTTATCGGGGCGATATGGCGCAGTTGACCATACGCTCGGCATTTACCGGTTTTCTGCTGGGCGGCATCCTGTCTGCCACCGCTTTGTATATCGGTGCAAAAACTGGTATCACCATCGGTGTCGGCCTGACCTCGGTCATCCTGGCATTTGCGATTTTTAAAATCCTTGCCAACCTGGGTATCGCCAAGGACTTCACCATCCTTGAAAACAACTGCACGCAATCCATCGCGACCGCAGCCGGTTACATGACCATGCCGCTCAACACCGTGCTGTCAGCCTATATGCTGATCAGCGGTACGGTGGTCACCTGGTGGCATCTGGTGGTGTGGATGAGTGTTTGCTCCATTCTGGGTGTGCTGGTGGCCTTCCCCATGAAGCGCCGCTTCATCAATGAAGACCAGTTACCCTTCCCGGAAGGCCGTGCCTGCGGCGTCGTGCTGGATGCCGTGTACACCGGCGAAGCTGCCAGTGGCATGTACAAGGCGCGCCTGATGGCTTTTAGCGCCATGTGGACAGCAATTTACCAGATGATCACCAGCGATGGCTGGATGAAACTGATACAGTTCAAGATCCTGCGCATGGATAAATGGACCAGCATGACCGAAGCCTGGCATTTCCAGGAACGTGTCGATCATTACTACTACACCGCTGCTGTCAAATATGATTTGCTGATCCCCAAGATACTGGGTACCGATTTTCGTGCACTCGGTCTGCGCCTGACACTTGATGCCGCCATGCTGGGCGTAGGTGGTCTGATGGGAATACGTGTCGCCAGCAGTGTCTTGCTGGGTACCATCATCAACTTCGTTTTCCTCGCACCGTGGATGATACAGCGTGGCGATATTGTTGAACGCATAGCCCCCACTGGCAAGATCGTCCCTATCTCGCGTACCGAGATCGTCAATCAATGGGGTCTGTGGTGGGCGGTATCGATGATGGTGGTGGCGTCCTTCATCAGCCTGGCAGCCAAACCTGAGCTGTTCACCAGCATCTTCAAAAAAGCTGGCAAAAACAAGACCGACAAGACCAGCAATATCCTCGATCATATTGAAGTGCCTTTGATGATCTCTTACATCGGCATCCCTGTTTTCAGTGTGCTGGCGGCCTGGACTACGCATGCCTTCTTTGGCGTGCCATGGTTCATGTCCATCATCACTTTGCCACTGGTATTCATATTGACCATCATTTGTGCCAATGCGATGGCGCTGACATCATGGACACCCACCAGCACCCTGTCAAAAATTACCCAGTTCAGCATGGGTGCGATTGACAGTGCCAATCCAGCCAACAACCTGATACCTGCGGGCATGACGGCAGAAGTGGCATCGAATGCATCTAATCTCCTGTCAGACATCAAGCCTGGCTATATGCTGGGTGCAAAACCAAGGCAGCAGGCGATAGGCCATATTATCGGCATCTTCTCTGGCGCACTGGCTTGCGTACCGCTGTACTTCCTGCTGTTCCTGCCGCCTGATGCCAACGGTGTACGCTCAACTGCCACCATAGTGTCTGACAAATTTGCCTTCCCGGGTGCAATGCAATGGAAAGGCGTGGCAGAACTGATCGCCAAAGGCTTCAGCAGCCTGCCCTCCTCTGCCATCACAGCCATCATTGTGGCTGCTGTTGCAGCCACCCTCATTGAATGTGCGCGTATCTTTACCAAAGGCCGCTTCCCACTGTCCGCAGTGTCTATCGGCCTGGGCGTTATTTTGCCACCAGAATCCTGCCTGGCGATGTGGATAGGTGCTGCCATATTCTGGTGGATGGGTAGCCGCAATAGCCAGCCTGGCAGCAAAGGCCATGATTTCTGGGTAGAAGGTTGTGAACCCATCTGCGCGGGTCTGATCTCTGGTGCGGCTTTGATAGGGATAGGTAATGCAATTATTAATGTCTTGATTTAAGGTATGAACTTAGCGTATTGAATTAATGCGCTGATTTGATTCAACACCAAAGCTTCAAGCCCCGATTCGTCGGGGCTTTTTTTATGTCCTCAAATCCCATATCACCTGGGGCAATCCCTGTGAATTTCCACGCTCAACCGGTGTTTAGCAGCGCCTCTAGTTCACAGCCTGTCGGCAAGCCTTTGTAAGTTCCTGAATAGGCAGCGTAGGCGATACTCCAATCGCATGCGATAGCAGTAGAAACAGACCATTTTGACAAATGTGGTGCAACCAGCAGCGGGTCCAGCGTGACATGACCAAGCAACTCCAGACCCAGGCCCTGAGCATGCTTGCGCTTGGGGACAAACCGCCCGGCCCCATAAGTTTGCAGATGAAAAATCATTTGCCCGCGTACAGCATCATGCAAGGTCGGCTTGACTACAGGATCAACCGACAATGAAGCCAGTGCACACCAGGGTAACCAGTCAAACATCCTGCCCGTATCCAGTACCACCATGGCGCTCCAGCCATCTGCCTTGAAGGACCCTTCAGCGAGATTGCGATAAGGATTCCAGCCCATCCCTTGCATGGTCGGGAATGCATATACTTCACCCGTTTGCAAAACCATGTCCGGTGGTTTCCCTGCCGTTTTTTTGTCGCGCAAAGGCCGTGGTGACTTCAATCTGGCCGCCAGTTCATCCAATACCCTGGCACGCTTGCCAAGAAATTTTTCATCGGCCCCTCTGTCTCTCGCATTGTCGAGGTCGATGCCATGTTCAATGATCGCCAGGGCATTTGTACTTGCTTCAGTACACACAATGCCACGTTTTTCAAACTGATCTGCCGTGACAAGCCAGAAAAAAGCGTCATCGCCATCCGCTGGATTGCGCTCACCGTGCAACTGTTTCAGATAGTTGAGCAGGCGTTCACCATCTACCGGTACTTTGCAGAGTAGTGCCAATGTATTTTTCAAATCACTGGCGGAATCATCGTCGTATAGTGCAGCACCCCAGGTTCCCATATCACTCCGCAATAAATAGAATGTTGAAACGTTTCATCTCAGGCAGGCATACAGAAAATAAAATTCTTCATGCCGGACGAAACCCCATCTGTTGCCCGACAAAACCATCAAATGCCTGTAACAACGGCTGATATTTTCCCTCATCCCGTTCAAGCTGCATCAATGCATAAGCCGTCGCTTCCAGCGTCGACAACTGGTCTGGCGCATGGGCTTTGCGTATGCGGTAATGCGAAGCTGGCATGTCTTGCAAACTCAGGCGGGG
This sequence comes from Undibacterium sp. TJN19, assembly GCF_049339485.1. Lineage (NCBI taxonomy): Bacteria > Pseudomonadati > Pseudomonadota > Betaproteobacteria > Burkholderiales > Oxalobacteraceae > Undibacterium > Undibacterium sp. TJN19. The sequence goes on along the minus strand of NZ_JBMPPL010000007.1, from coordinate 218,722 downwards.
CAATTGCTGCAAGCGGGAATTGAGGTACAGCATCTTGCGACTTTTGCGCCACGTGGCATCAATGATGACCAGGCGCAGGTCTGACAACAGCTGTTCTTGCAACACCAGGTCGACGGGCTGATATTGCAGATCAGGTGCTTCATTCAGTGAAGTAGCCGGATACAGCAATACTGGCTGTTTGTCATTCGCATACAGGGTAGCTTGCAAAAGTGATTCGTCAAACTGTTCACCTGCAATCATGCGGGAATCTTGCAGGCAAAGATCGAGCAGGCGCGCACTACCTTTGGCATTGTTGACTTCCAGCGGATGTTGCAAAATCAATACTTCCACTACATTCGGCAAGGGCACTATCCAGCGGCACAGGCAGGCACTCTCTGGTCTCAGGCATCGTGGACAGCTTGTTCTTTTAATTTGACTATTCAACATGCAAACATTGTGAAGGATTGTTATTTTACCAGCAAGGTAAATCCTCTTTTGCGACAAGGGCGAACGGCATCGACTATTATTAATATCTACCCTTATGTTAGCTGCCTTATGAAAATCCCACTTATCCTGGCTACCGGCCTGTTGCTTGTCACGAGTGCTTGCGGTGGCGGAGGCAGCTCTTCTGCTGCGACAACGACAACCGGCACAAGCACAACAACTGGAACAACCGGTACCGGCACGACGACAGGTACCACCACTGGAACGACTACCGGCACGACAACAGGAACTACGACTGGCACCGGAACCACGACGGGCACCGGCACGGGTACAACTACTGGCACAACCGTGGTCACGCTGGAAAAAAAAGCGGCGGCGCTGGCCGCCAAACTGGGCAAGCCTACGCGCTTTCTGGTTGGTCTCGGTACTGCCGAGTTGGCGGATATTCAAAGGCAGGGGATCACGCCGGATATCTATGACCAATACCTGAACGGTGTCGGGGCTGGTTCATGGCCGACCTGGAACAGCCCTTCTGGCGCCTATGTACAAATCGTCGCCAAAAATGCAGATGCCCTGGGCGCCGTACCCATGTTCACCTTGTACCAGATGGCCAGCAATGGCGACGGTAACCTGACTGGCCTGGCCAATAATACCTTCATGACAGGCTATTGGAATAATGTGCGCCTGCTGTTCCAGCAATTGAAAATTTATGGCAAACCCGCGCTGGTCAATTTTGAACCTGACTTTTGGGGCTATGCACAAAGGCTTTCCAATAATGCTGATCCGGCCACCGTTTTTGCACTGGTCAATATTGATGCTGATTGCAGCAATCTGCCCAACAGTGTCGCCGGCGTCAGCCAGTGCCTGATACAGATCGCCAGAAAATATGCGCCGAATGCTTATGTCGGCTTCCCACCGGCCCTGTTTGGTGATCTGCATGCAACTGCCCTCTCCTATATGCAAAAGCTGGGCGCAGACAAGGCAGATTTTATCGTCATGCAAACTTTGGACAGGGACGCAGGCTGTTTTGAAAGCCTGCCACAGGTTTCCTATTGCACACGCGCTGGCACGGGCTGGTATTGGGATGAAACCAACACCACCTCACCTAATTTCAAGGAACATTTTGCATTGGCGAAATCCTATTACGAAGGCTTGCAATTGCCGGTGTTATGGTGGCAGACACCGCTTGGCGTAGCATCTACGCAATTTGGTTCTGCCGGTAAATGGCGTGACAACCGCGTGCGTTATTTCCTCACGCATACCAGCGAGATGGTGGCTGTCGGCGGCATTGGCGCAGTGTTCAGCACCGGTGAAATCAACCAGACCTCAATTAACACTGACGGTGGACAATTTAAAACCTATTCATCCAGCTATCTCGCCAAACCAACCGCGCTGCCTTGACAGGCAGTCCAACACAGAATGGTGACTGAAAATAAATTGACCCGCCACGGCAGCAAAAACGACAGCAGCCAGATATGGCATCTGTAATGGAATAAAGACCTATGCAAGAAAAACGTAATGAGCGTCAATTCAAGCAAGTCGATGTGTTTACCACAGTGCCGTTCCTTGGCAATCCCGTTGCAGTCATCATGGATGCAGAAGGTTTAAGCGATGAAGAAATGCAGTCCATCGCCAGATGGACCAACCTGGCAGAAACCAGCTTCGTTTTACCTGCCACTGAGCCTGCCGCAGATTATCGTGTCCGCATCTTTTCTCCTGAATCAGAATTTGCCTTTGCCGGCCACCCTACCCTGGGCACAGCGCATGCCTTGCTGGAAGCTGGTTTAAGGACCAAAAGCCCTCATGTCATTATTCAGCAATGCGGCATTGGCCTGGTGCCAGTGAATATTCTGTCTGATGGTAGCCTGGCATTTCGCGCTCCACATGCGGAACTTCAAACGCTGGACGAAAAACATCACGCCTTGCTGGCGAAAGCCTTGAATATCAAGGCACTGGATCTGGTCATACCCGCAGTCATTGCACGTATGGGAATTTCATGGCTGGTTGTGCGTCTTGAATCAGCCGAGCAATGTCTGGCCGTCGAGGCAAACCTGCCCGCTTTCATGGAACTGGTCAGCATTTGTGGCACAGATGGTATTACAATTTACGGGCCGAACGACATCAATAATCCCATCGACTTTGAAGTACGCGCTCTCCTGCCGGAATACGGGCAACTGGTGGAAGACCCGGTGACCGGCAGTGCCAATGCCTGCGTAGCCTGGGTAAAGCAGATGCAGGCCGAAGCCGACAATAATGCCTATTACAAGGATTACAGTGTCAGGCAGGGTACGGTGCTCAAACGCGACGGCCGCGTCAGCGTCACCTATGTGGACAGGCATCCGTGGATAGGCGGGTGCAGTATCACGCTGGTCAACGGGACTATGCGCGTGAAATAAGTATCTACGCCCTTGCCTGCAAACGCTGACGAATGGATACGACCGTGGTGGCGAACAGATCGTCCATCACAGTGATACCCGCACCAGCACTCAGTTTGCTGGCAGGCATGAGCGGGAAGACAATCAATGGCGCATCTGCGCTTACCAGTACCGGCGTTCTTTGTCTGTCATCATCCACGATCGCCCATCCCAAACCTGTTTCTTGTACCAGCGCATCGGCGAAGACGACTTCCAGGGATTGCTGTTCATCAACGGGGCGCGAGACAAGCGGTTTTTGATTCAGAATCGCACTGATGATGCCCAGTTTTCCCGCAACGGTATCAAATTTATGTCTGGCTTCTGGCAGATATTGCTCTTTGACCCAGGCCCTTTGTGCTTCAAGTTTCAAGATATCAGCGGCTGAAAGATATTCCAGGCTCTGCTTGCCGGATGCGCCAGCAGTATCCACCAGTGTGTTCAAACCCAGCAAGCGGCATTCCAGATAAGCCCAGGCCGCACCAGCCAGCAGGCCCGCGGTATGCGCCCAGTTTGCAATAGGCCCCAGCAACCCTGTCCAGCATAATACAAACCAGGCCAGCATCATATTCACTGTGGCCTTGCGCACCCCTGCATCAAAACTGGTATCAAAACGCCCGCGTATCCAGACATAGGCGAACAGGCCGTACACCACTCCAGACAAACCACCAAACAGTGGCGATCCAGACAGCAGGTATTGCGCCAGGTTGGAGATAATGGCCGCCACCAGAACAAAGCCGGTATAAAACCACAGGCCTTTTTTATTTTCGATCACAATACCCAGATCCCATACCCACAAGGCATTGAAGACCAGATGCATCAAACCAAAGTGGATAAAGATTGGTGTAATCAAGCGCCAGACCTGTCCTGACAGGATATCCGACAAAACAGCATGGCCTGGCTCAGAAATCAGTAAGTCCTGCAAAGCAGAAAATGAAGTCCCAAGACCAGACATAAAGGCAACGGCGACGCTGATGCCGATGAGACCTATCGACACATAGGAATATGGTTTTATTTTTGTCATGGAATGCATTTGGATTTAATCATCGTGAAGTGATAGTCACCACATAAGCGCATCATCGCAGCTCTTCAATGATTCTTAAATTTTCTTCAAAATTCCAGATGCGACGTATTTCTATCACATCATATTGTGCTGCGATATTAGGCGGGAAGGCCGCGTACTTGGCGTTCAGGCGAATAATCCTGCGCACTGCCTCATCGATGTCAGCGCGACCACTGGAACGGTTGATGGTGATATCTTCGACGCTACCGTCGCTGCGTATGGAAACAGTCACCACGGGGTCGCCACGCGCCCTGTCTTTGGACAATTGCGAATAATTCAGGTTGCCGTTGCGTTCTATCTTTTGTTTCCAGCTATCGATATACAAGCGCACGGGCACATCTTTATCAAGACCACCAAAGACACTGCGGCGACGCGGTTTTTCTTCAGCCTCAGCGCGTGATGCTGGCGGCGTGCCGCGCAATAAATCCAGCCCACGGGCCTGCTCACGTGCACGGTTTGCCAGATCACTACCCAGAATACTCTTGGGTAAAACAAAGCTGCTTCCTTTGTCACCCTGCGCGGTACTACCACCGGGGTTGCTGCCGTTGGAGCTGGCATTCGGGCCAGCACTCAGCGGGGAGTTGGCACCGGTATTGGAAGCGGTGTTGGAAGCGCTATTGGCCGCATTGGCCGCATTGGCTTTATTCGCTGCGGCGTTGGCTGCAGCGGCCGCTGCCGCTGCATTGGCCTTGGCAAGCTGTGTTGCTTCACGTTCTTTTTGTTCGGCCGCCGTTTGTTCGGCTCGTTGACGGGCAGCCTGTTCATCTGCTTTTTGTTTTGCAGCCAGTTCTTCCGATTTCTGTCTTGCCAATAGCTCTTCAGTCCTGGCTTTTGCCAATTGTTCTTCCTGCTGTTTTTGTCTGGCTACGGCAGCCGCTTGCTGACGCTGCTCTTCCTGCTTACGTTTTTCTGCTTCCAGTGCCAGTTGCTGCTCTTTTACTTGCTGCTCACGCTGCTGTTGTTCCTTTTGTACCTGTGCTGCCTGTGCTAACTGGATTTGCTGACGTTGCTCATCCTGGCGTTTGTTATCGTCCTGGCGTTTCTGTTCTGCCAGCTTGCTTTCTTCGGCTTTGGCAGCTTCTTGCTGAGCGCGGCGATTTTGCTCTTCAGCTTCCAGTTGTTTTTGCAAGGCCAGGGCAGCGGCTGACCTGCGTGTTGCTTCGTCTGCCTTCTTGCGGTTATCTTCATCAAGTTGTTTTGCCAGTTGCTCACGCTGGGCAGTATTGTCGGCTGTTTTTTGTTGCGCCAGCTCTTCGGTCTGCTTGCGCATCAGCTCTTCACGTTTTTTACGTTTCTGATTTTGTTCTGCTGCCTTCGCAGCCTTGGCCTGTTCGATTTCTTCCTCGACACCAGCTTGTGTCATTTCATCATTTTGCTTTTTCAACTCAGCTTCTGCTTCTGCCTTTTTCGGCAGCTCATCAGGGTCAGGCACGGCCATGACAAAATTATCATCGCGCACCTTGTTCTGGGCAATGACGCGTGGCACATCAGTTGCCTGCATCTTGCGTTTTTGTGCCAGTGGTGGCGTTGCATCAGTAGTGAATTTTTTGGCTGTACGTGGCTTGCTTGCCGCTTTTGCCAAGGCTGGCACCGGTACAGGTGCTGCTTTTTGTGGTGCAACCAGGCGAATGCCGGCAACCGCAGGTTTGCTTTCTGTACGTTCTGTCGCCGCTGCTGACGGCGTAGCTGTAGCCGTTGCGGCAGTATTAAGCGGCAATACCGACAGCGGATTCGCGGCACTCGCTGAAGCAGGATTAGGGGAATTAGTAGATATAGCGGTGGATGGCTCTACAGCAGGCGTGGCTGCGGGTGTCGAATTGGCAATCTGTATGCTGATTTCTGGCGTGGCAGCACGTCGTTTATTCCAGGGTGCTTCCAGTTCAGGTAAGCCCAGACCTGGCAAGCCAAATTGCAAAGAAAGGATAAATGCATGCACCAACAGAGAGATAATCAAACCGCCAGTCAGGCGTTTTTTGATCTCAACAGGCATTTTGCGTTTAGTTTTGGCTGGAAACAGATTCATGCAACGGTTATCGAAGATTCTTCAGGTAGTACACGATTATCGCATGGTAAAAATGCGAATCGTACTTTACCATCTGAAAGTATCAGGCAAGGCGAAAAATTGCTCTGCGCTGTTTCTTGAACTCCTGCCTGATATTGCCTGTCGCCGCCTGATACTGTCTGGACAAATCACTACTGAAATCAGGAACTCATTTATAAATAAGTTAAAAAGCTATCGTCATGATCACGAAATCTCGTTTATTTATTGCTACTGCCCTGCTCAGTCTGAATTGCCCTGCCATTGCCGAAGTAATCGATATCAGCGGCAATGGCTTTCAAATCCGTCATGAGGTACAGTTGAATGTCAAAGCGGAACAAGCCTATGACATCCTCGTCACTCAGGTGGCCAACTGGTGGAACCCTTCTCATACCTATTCGCAAGATGCCAGAAACCTGAGCATTGATGCGCGCCCGGGCGGCTGTTTTTGTGAAAAACTGCCGAATGGCGGTGGCGTACAGCATTTGACTGTGGTCTATGTGGCACCAGGTAAAAGTTTGCGCATGACCGGCGCTTTGGGTCCCATGCAAGGCTCAGGCCTGGCAGGCAGCATGAGCTGGGACTTGAGCCCGCAGAAAGCGCCAAATATGGGCGAGACGGGCAATACCGGCAGCAAACTGGTGCTGACCTATAGCGTCGGCGGTTATATGCTGGGCGGATTTGAAAAAATGGCACCCGCAGCAAACGGTATGCTGGCCGAACAGATCAAACGTTACCAGAACCTCGTCAACACTGGCAAACCCGAATGATTTGCTGCCTGCCCCGTACGCTTTGTCGCAAACCAGCTTTGGCCAGCTTCATCAACTGGTTTTGCACTATGCTGATTTCGTCGTCTACCAGCTAAAATTGCATCAAGACGAAACCCTCAGCTTGCCATAAGCTGTCATCATCAACATTCCACAGTAAATGATGCAAAGTGCTTTTATATGTCTTGCCGCGCTCGCATCCATTTTCACCAATGACAAAATATATGAAAAAAATATCAGTAATCGATTCTCACACAGGTGGCGAACCTACGCGGATTATCGTTGCTGGTGGCCCAGACCTGGGCAATGGCAGCCTGGCACAGCGCCTGCAAATTTTTCGTGAAGATTTCGATCACTTCCGCACTGCGACTGTCTGCGAACCGCGAGGTTCAGATGTCATCGTTGGCGCACTGGCCTGCATGCCATCTGAGCCGTCTTGCACGGCTGCGGTGATTTTTTTTAATAATGTCGGTTACCTTGGCATGTGCGGCCATGGCATGATAGGTTTTATCGTCACGCTGGCCTATCAGGGCAAAATCAGTGCGGGTAAGCATCGCATAGAAACGCCGGTAGGCATTGTCGAAGCAGAACTGCATGAAGACAACTCAGTCACTGTCCATAACGTCGCAGCTTATCGATATCGCCAGGCAGTACAGATCGACGTGCCGGGATACGGCCAGGTCAGCGGTGACATTGCCTGGGGTGGCAACTGGTTTTTCCTGATCGACCAGCACGGACAAGACTTAAAGCTGAGCAATGTGGAAAAACTGACCGACTTTAGCTGGCGCGCCAGAAAAGCGCTGGAGGCGGCTGGCATCACCGGTGAAAACGGCGCATTGATCGACCATGTTGAATTATTCGGCGTACCTGTCTCTTCAGATAACCATAGCCAGAACTTTGTACTATGCCCTGGTAAAGCTTATGACCGCTCGCCCTGCGGTACTGGCACCAGCGCCAAACTGGCTTGCCTGGCGGCTGATGGCAAGCTGGCAGAAGGCGACGTGTGGCGGCAGGAAAGCATCATAGGCAGTGTCTTTGAAGCGTCTTACCGCTACGCCGCCGACGGCAAGCTGTTACCCAGCTTGCGTGGCAGCGCCTTTGTCAATGCCGAATCCAGTTTTTTGCTGGATGAACGTGACCCCTTTGTCTGGGGCATACGCTAAGGCGGCAAAGACAAAAATCAGAGCGGCATCGACAAATAATCAACAATAATCAACACCACATCAACGCAGGAAGCGACCATCCTTGGAAACCACGGTCAGCTCTACATAATCCGATCCCTGGTGATTGGTTTTGCTGAAGCTGACGACAAAACCATCAAAGTCAGTGCGGCCCATGCCTTCGAGTGCAGTAATCAGGCGCTCACTGTTGACATCGCGGCCCGCACGCTTGATGGCTTCAACAAATACCTTGGCATCAAGAAAACCTTCTATGCCTATATACGAATATTCCTTGATACCCATCTTGCTCATCACTTTCTGGTATTCACGCACCAGCGAAGTCGTCGCAGAAAACGGGAAAGGCAGGACTTGCGAAATAATCGTGCCTACACCATCCTTGCCCATTGTATTGATACTCGCCTGTGAAGCCAGTACCGACAAGGCAAAGTACTGCATGCCTTTGACCTTTTTATTGAAAGCCTGAATAAAATCACTGGAAGGCTTACCGGCGGTAATCAGTATGATCGATTGCACGCCTGCTGTTTCCATACTGCTGACAGCTTTGTCCAGATCAGATGAATCGCTATTTATGCTGGTAACCACGGTCAGCTTCAACTGGAATTTACTCGCGGCCTGTTCTATGCCTGCCAGCCCTTCTTTGCCAAAGGCATTGTTCTGATAGACCACCCCAACTTTTTTAATGCCGCGCACGTTCAGGTGATCAATGATTTTTTCTGTTTCGGTGGCGTAACCGGCACGGATATTAAAAATCTTGCGGTTGAATGGTTTGCGCACCACTTCTGCGCCGGTGACAGGCGCAAAACTGATGATACCGGTTTCTTCCAGCAACGGCGTCAGGGCGGTATTGGCGGGGGTGCCCAGCATGCCGAACAGGGCAACAGCTTTTTCTTTTTCTATCAGTTGCTTTGCATTGGCAATCGATTTGGTCGCGTCATAGGCGTCATCCAAAGTGATCAGGCGAATTTTGCGGCCATTCACGCCACCCTGTGAATTGATATAGTCAAAATACGCCTTCGCCGCTGTTGAATGAGGCACACCCAGTTCAGCCAGAATACCGGTCAGGGCCGTGGACTGGCCAATCACGATGTCATTGTTTTGTGCGTAAGCGCTGACCGAGCAGCAAAGTAAAAAATTGACGAGCAAGAGTCGCCCCATCGCGACGCAGCGATTGATTTGTAAAGCCATTTTGTCTCCAGTTTTTATACCCTGAGCATGCAGGGATATTTTAATTTTATGCAAATCATCAAATTTCTTTTTCTATCTGTCTCAATAAAAAAGGAAATTCAGGCACAGGCGAATCTGGCAAGGACAGGCATATGTTGCCCAGAGGATAGAACACATCTGTCACAAAGATTGTCGTCCAAATGACTTTGTATGATTTCTGTCCGGATTTGGAGAGTTTCGGGGCTTTGCTGGCATGCTTGAAAAACCGAGCTTCAAGCTCTGGCCATGACATCCCTGTATTCGCTGGGTGTCATACCTACCGTCGCTTTGAAGATGCGTGAAAATGCACTATGGTCCTGATAACCACAGGCGACCGCCACATCGGTAATGCTCAGCGAAGTTTCTGCCAGCATGCCGGAGGCGGCATCAAGGCGGATTTTTACCATCATCTGCCGCGGGGTCAAAGAAAATATCTTATGAAAATTGCGCTCCAGTTGCGCCACTGACAGCCCCGTCAGTTTGACCAGGTCAGCCATCGCGATGGTATGTGTATAGTGCTGGTTCAAATGTCTTACCGCTGCCGCGATCTTTGCATAGACAGGATGGCGCTGGTCAGGCATGGCCAGGTCACGTGAAATGCCCGTCATGCCGATGATGCGGTGATGGCTGTCTCGCAGGGGTATTTTTTGTGTCAGGCACCAACCCGGTGAACGGTTCGGATACAGATGCAATTCCAGCTGGTCATGTATTTCTTTTTTTCCGCTCAGTACCAGCGTGTCCTGAGCGGCATAACTGGCCGCCAGTGAAGCCGGAAAAAGTTCTTCTGCCTTGCGCCCTATCAGCGCGTCTTTATCGCGCACACCGCAACGCCTGACCAGCGTGTGATTCACCACCAGATACCGGCTGTCGATGTCTTTGACAAAAAATACGATGTCGGGCATGGCATCAAACAGGGATTCTGAAAAAAACACATTGGCCATCTGGCTGGCCAGCTGTTGCCGCTTTTCTTGCGCAGGAAAGCCGGATACATGAGACGTCACTTGATCAACTCCGCGATAGTGAAAATAGTAGCATTAAAGTAATTTACAAAACGGCAATTTTTAAATATATTAATATTATATTTAAAAATGAGAGCTTAACTCAAAAACTGCGGGGAATCGATAACTGTGCCGATTTCTGCATAATTTATCAGCAAAAGTGGATAAAGCGCGCCAAATATGGCTTAATGAATATATCGCCAGTCCTTGAAAATCTCTGATAGCTGTAAAAAAACAGCTGGAATTTGAAAAGAGTCACATTTTACAAGGTAAAATTTGCAAATGAACGGGTAAAATCCATACAAAATACAGAACATGGATATCTGATGCTTGCCACTCCTGAAAAAACTACTACCTACGCCCCAAAATTGCGTGCTGCTGATGTTGCTTATGACGCGATCGAAAGCATGATCGTGACCCTGCAACTGAAGCCTGGCTCGCCTGTGGTCGAGTCAGAACTGGTCGAAAGAACAGGCCTGGGGCGCACCCCTTTACGCGAAGCCCTGATGCGCATGTCATCCAATGGGCTGATACAGCAGATGCCAAGACGTGGCCTGATCATCAGCGATATCGAAGCGGCCGAACATATGACGCTGATAGAAACCCGCCGCGTGATAGAACGCCTGATCGGGGCCAGTGCAGCACGCCGCGCAACGCCACAACATCGCAAAGATATTGTTGAATGCGCAGACAAGATGCTGGTCGCTGCCAAGCGCAATGACCTCAATGACTATATGGCTGCCGACCAGGCGCTTGACCATGTCGTGCATGAAGCCTGCCGCAATCCTTCTGCCGTGGCGGCCGTCATCCCGCTGATTATCAAATGCCGTCGCTTCTGGTATGCATTCCAGCATGAAGGCGACATAGAAGAAGGCGCACGCTGCCATATGCTGGTGGCAAAGGCGATTGCCAAGGGCAATGAAGAACAGGCTGCCAAAGCAGCCGATGGCCTGATGGATTATCTGGAATCATTTGCCCGCAAAGTGATTGGTTAGTCTACAGACAGCTCGTGCACAGCCCTTACAAATACCCGACAAGACCGGAGTGTAAGTCAACCATGACATATTCCCTGCCAGATTTCTGCACTTTCAAACGCCTGCAAAACGGCATGCTTGTCAGCCTGAGTTTGCTCCTCAGTGCCTGTGGCGGCGGTGGCAGCGGCAGTACCGGCAGCTATAACATCGGCGGCAGTATCAGCAACCTGACGACTGCGGGCCTGGTGTTATCGAATGGTAGCGACACACTGGCGATACCCGCCAAAGCCAGCAGCTTCACCTTCCCTACCCAGCAAGGCAGTAAAACAGCTTACAAAGTCAGTATCGTGAGCCAGCCTCCGGGCTTCACCGACATTTGCAGCCTGAGTGGCGACTCTGGTACAGTGGCCGCCGATGTTACCAGTGTCGTCGTTGCCTGCCACCCCGCAGTGGCCGCGGTCACTACGCTCGCTGGCAGTGGCAGCACTGGCAGTGTCGATGGCAGCAGCACCAGTGCCAGTTTTGACTTTCCGGTCGGGCTGGCCGTGGATAGCAGTGGCACTGTCTACGTGAGCGAGCAGAATAGTAATCTCATTCGCAAGATCGCGGCAACGGGCACTGTCAGCCTGTTTGCCGGTAGCGGCGCGCTTGGCAGTAGCGATGGCGCTGGCAATGCAGCCAGTTTCAACCGTCCGAATGGGCTCGCGCTGGATGCCGGCAGCAATCTGTATGTGGCTGATGGTTATGGTCTGGTACGAAAAATAAGCAGTGCTGGCGCAGTCAGCACCTTGCCTGGTAATAGTGCCGCTTCCAAAACCTGTCCGTGCGCGGGCGGTGTCGCCTTTGACGGTAGTGGCAATCTGTATGCCAGCGTGCTGTCAGACAGCCTTATACGCAAGATCAATACGGCAGGTGTCAACAACATACTGGTGGCTCCTGGCCTGCCGGTTGGTGCGAGCAGCATCAGCATCGATAGCAACGGCAATATTTACGCAGTTGAACCAAGTACGCATGTGGTGCGCAAGATCAATCCTGCTGGCGTGCCAGCCACGCTGGCGGGTAGCGGCATTGCCGGCAGCGCGAATGGCAATGGCGTAGCGGCCAGCTTCAATTTTCCGAATGGTGTGGTGGTCGATAAATCAGGTACGGTCTACGTTGCCGACAGCCGCAACCAGTTGATACGAAAAATCAGCGCAGCAGGCGTGGTCACTACCCTGGCAGGCAGTGGCAGCCAGGGCAAAGTCAATGGTAACGGAACAGCGGCCAGTTTCAATTATCCAACCGGACTTGCCATCGATAGCGCGGGCAATCTGTATGTGGCCGACAGTGGGAACAATCTGGTACGTAAAATCACGCCACAATAATCTTTAATTGCCGGGGATGCCTGACACCTGTTCCACGGCCAATGTCACACAACAAAAACAATGACCAGCATCCGCGCATAGGTGTATCAATTGATGCGCTTGAGTCTTTGACCGTGGATGCCCCAGATACAATCGACGCCATCCAGCACACCACATAACGCCCAGCCGGTACCCAGTTTTCTGGCGACGACTTCTATGCCCAGTTCCTTCGCCAGTTTGTCAGCCCATTGCCTTGCCGAGCCCTGTCCTTTGAATAACTCATTATCATCGACGATAACGGTGGCATCGAAAACGGGTACTGCAAATATTGTCATCATGATGGTCTTCATTTCCTTGAAAAGCTGCGGTTGCATTCAGCAATTCATTTTACAGCTGACCCGGCCGAAAAAGACAATACAAGACAATACAATGTCATCAAAGCATTCAGAAATCAATCATGAATCCCGCGCCAATTGATTTTTGTGAATAGTTATAGTCAATCAAGCTCTGTCCGTATCCTGAGAACATCTGGAAATAAGCCTTCAAATTGGTCGTAATAGGCATGGCGAGACTGGCTTGCAAAGCACCATGGCCGGTACTGAAATTGCGCCGTGCGGTCAGGGAGAATTCACGCCCGCCTTTTTCGCGGTACGTGGCATGGATATCGCCATGCCCCATGTAATCAACAATATCGATGTTGTCGTTATCTGATCTGGCATTGTCGAGACGACGCCAGACTCTGGTGCTCAATGAGAAATTGCCGTGTTCTACACCGAGCTCGGCATAGATGCGGTTCCAACTGCGCGATAACGTCGAGGTCTGCCCATTCGACTGATGCACGAGGCCAAAATTGACGTAGCGAATCTGGAAATCACCTATGCTTTTGTTGACAGGTATCATCGCCATGGCCTCTGGCTGGTAATTGGTTTCGCGGAAGGGACTGGACGCACTGCGGTTATACGCTTGCCAGAAACTTTGCTGGGTGTAAGCCAGCCACAGATCAACAGGCGAGCTACCAACTTCTTCAGCCAGTTTCATTTTCATGCTCAGTTGATACGTTAATTCCACGTGCTTGGATTTCACACCGGCAGGGGTGAAATTCTTGAATGGCTCATCGTTCGAGGCATTGCTGTAATTGGCCACCAGAAGGTAATTGTCATGATGTGGACGGAACACGAATTTGCCGCGCTTGGACGCCTCATCCAGCTCCCAGCGCTGCACCATACGCGACATTTCTGGCGCAGTTTCAGGCGCTTTTGCAGGTGCTGCCACGGTCTCCTGTACCGCTTCTGCCTTGGCAATTGCCTTGTCAGCTTCCACCGGGGTAGCAGCCTTGGCGAGCGCATCAAAACAGCTGAGACGTGCACTGGCATCGCCAAGCACAGAACAACGCAGCATTTGTTGTTCTGTCTCGCCAGCCTTCGCCTGACCAGATAAAACGGGCGAGAGTATAGAAAGTATGGAGAGGGGCAATATTATTTTTTTGAAGTGAGCGGGCATAAGGGCTTTAACTGTCAGGATGCGAAGTCGGTAACACATCGCGCAGTTAAGCGAACCAGGCGATATGCTTGTTTTAATGTTGACAAGCATAAAGCTGCATCAGCAAACCGTATGTTCGTTAGCAAACATAAGTCTGGTGAATTACTGGTTAATTGCCCGTTAATATAAAGGCCGAGGATGAAGCACCTGAAAAGGACAAGGCAACAATGCCCTATTCGCTTGCCTGTGCAGCCATGACCTGGCAGAGGATAACAATACGCCCCTCAGCGATTGCGCTGGAATAGGCTTCGCGGACGAGGGCTTCCTTGCCGCGATACAAGGGCAAAAACCCGGCTTCATTGGCTTCAAGTAGCAGCCATTCGGGCGACTTGTCGCTGATCATTGAACGTCCCAGCGAGACCGCCATTTCGCCAACAGCAGCACGTGGGTCTATCAATAATTTACCGCCGACAATCAGTGCAGACCCAAGGCCGCGCATAACCACTTTTTTTGAAGGCAATGCATCAGCGACTGTATTTTTTGTGCTTTCTGCTGCGCCAATAACCGTTGTCGTAGTCTCAGTGACGACATCAGCAGTCTTGGAAAACAAGGTCTTCAAATGGGTTTTCATGGTATCTAACCGGCATTTTTGTTATTGAAAGGCGAAAATCACTGGATATGCTTAAGTGAACATGCCTTGGTATTATGCCATCTAAATGCGCATGTGTTGCCATTATTTTAATGTTAGGCCTTGTGGTGTTTGGCCTGTCACTTGCACCTGGATGCACTTAACTCATGCAAACTTCAGTGAATGACCGCTACCAGGTATCGGCCATTCACTGTGCGAGACTGGTTCTTAGTTTAACAAGCTCTCTGCCTTCACAAAGTCATACCCAAGATCATCTGCCACGGCTTTATAGGTCACTTTACCCTGACAGACATTCAACCCATTGCGCAGGTGCACATCATCACGCAAGGCTTGTTGCCAGCCCTTGCCCGCCAGTGCGACAGCATGGCCTATGGTTGCATTATTCAAGGCAAATGTGGACGTGCGGGCGACTGCACCGGGCATATTGGCGACGCAATAGTGGATCACGCCGTCAACGACGTAGGTAGGTTCAGCGTGCGTGGTGGCATGCGAGGTTTCAAAGCAACCACCCTGGTCAATCGCCACATCGACCACGACAGCGCCCTTTTTCATGCGGGCGATCAAGTCACGCTTGACCAGCTTGGGTGCGGCTGCACCAGGCACCAGCACGCCGCCAATGACGAGGTCTGCGGACATGACGCTTTCTTCTATGGCGTGGGCACTGGAATACAGGGTGCTGATACGGTTGCCATGGACCAGGTCAAGCTGGCGCAGGCGATCGACATTCTTGTCGAGGATGGTGACGCGTGCACCTGTACCAACTGCCATCTGCATGGCATTGGTACCGACCACGCCAGCGCCGATGATAACGATATGACCCGGAGCGACACCAGGTACACCTCCCAGTAACAAGCCCATACCGCCTTTGGATTTTTCCAGATGTGCAGCACCTGCCTGTATGGCCATGCGGCCAGCGACTTCACTCATGGGCGCCAGTAACGGCAGGCCGCCATTGGCACCGGTGATGGTTTCGTAAGCAATACAGATCGCGCCGGATTTGATAAGGGCAGCAGTCTGCTCCGGGTCGGGGGCAAGATGCAGATAGGTGTACAAAATCTGACCGGGACGCAGCATGGCGCATTCAACCGGCTGGGGTTCCTTGACCTTGACGATCATGTCGGCACGCTGGAAAATTTCTGCCGCACTTACAATCATTTCTGCGCCGACTGCCTGGTATTGTTCATCCATTAAACCGATCGCACTGCCGGCATCCTGTTGTACCAGCACCTGATGTCCGCGTGAGGTCAATTCGCGCACGCTTGATGGTGTCATGCCTACGCGATATTCATTATTCTTAATTTCTTTGGGTATGCCTACTATCATGATTTCTCCGCCTTGTTGAGAGCACGGCCGGGTAAGGCCCGTGTCTATGTTCAATGGCCATATTGTTGATGGCCAGGCAAATTATGCGCTTTTCTGCTGCCTTATATTTGTGCAAGCGCACAATCCATGATTAGTCGCCAATCATGCAATAGGCAACAAAAAATCAGCCACAAAAGAAAAAACTCGCATCAAGCGAGTTTTTAAAAGCGCGAATACAGTGGAGAATGGCTGGATTATTTACCCCAGGCAGGCACACGTTTTTCTATAAACGCCTGTACCCCTTCCTGCGCTGAAGCGTCCATCATATTGCAAGCCATGGTTTGCCCTGCCAGCTGATAAGCAGCTTCTACGCCCATTTCCAGCTGTTTGTAAAACAATTGCTTGCCCATGCTGATCGCCAGCGCGGGTTTGGCGATGATGCTGGCAGCTAATTCATTCACGGTCGCGTCAAGTTCATCTGCACTGACCACGCGATTAACCAGACCGCGTTGCAATGCAGTTTGCGCATCAATAAAATCGCCCGTCAACAGCATTTCCATCGCCTGTTTGCGCGAGACATTACGTGACAAGGCGACTGCCGGTGTAGCGCAAAACAGGCCGACGTTAATGCCAGAAACGGCGAAGCGCGCCTGCTCACTTGCAACTGCCAGATCACACATGGCGACCAACTGGCAACCCGCAGCAGTAGCCAGACCGTGGACGCGGGCAATCACAGGCTGCGGCAATTTTTGTATCGCCAGCATCAGTTTGCTGCATTGCTGGAACAGGTCTTTATAATATTTTTCTGTGGGTGACTCTTGCATCTGCTTCAGGTCGTGACCCGCGCAGAATGCCTTGCCATTTGCAGCGAGTACGACCACGCGCACAGCCTGGTCGTCTGCAATTTCTTTGAATGCGGCCGATAATTGCGCCAGCATTTCTTCCGACAAGGCGTTGAAACGTTCGCCGCGATTGAGCGTCAGTGTGGCTACTGCACCGGTGTCGGTACGTAGCACATAGGGCGCATCATTCATCGCCGTCCTCTTCCGGTTCCATACCGGTTTGCACGCTCTTGCCCTGCCCCAGCAATACCGGCGGTACATAGGTTGCCAGCAAATGCGCACGGCTGGCCGGTGTTTCCAGGCTGATGCGGCCCAGGGCACCGCTGCGATAATCAAGCAGCAAGGTATGTGACGCCTTTTCGAAATCCCAGTCACCGCCTTTGAGTTTGTAGGCGCGCTTTTTGGCAACGCCTTCAATGACAGAAACAGCATCAATGCCTTCCACATCGAAACCATAGCGCGCAGTTAAAAACTTCGGATAATGCAGCAATAACTGTTCTGCCAGAAATGTCGCAATTTCTTCTTCGATCAGCGCATTGACACCCACTGCATGGCTGGCTGCCAGCATCAGGCCATCTGTCGGGTGTTCTATCTTGGGCCACAACATACCGGGGGTATCTGTCAGTATCATGTTCTTGCCCAGATACAGGCGCTGCTGGGTCTTGGTCACAGCAGGCTCATCACCGACATTGGCCACACGTTTTTTCAGCAATGCGTTCATCAGTGTCGATTTACCGACATTGGGAATGCCCATGATCATCATGCGCAAAGGCTTGGTCGGCACACCACGATGCGGTGCCTGCTGCAAAGCCAGACCGGGCACCTTGGCAACATCGGAAGGTTTTTTGCAACTGAGAGCGACGGCGAATACCCCTTTCTGGGCATTATAAAAATCCAGCCATGCCTTGGTGGCATTGGGGTCGGCGAGGTCGGCCTTGTTCAATATTTTCAGGCAGGGACGCTGACGAAAATTGCGCAGCGATTCGACCATGGGATTGCAACTGGCCTGCGGAATGCGGGCGTCCAGCACTTCTATCACCAGATCGGTGTTTTCCATGGTTTCCGCCGCTTTCTTGCGGGCGGCGTTCATGTGGCCGGGGAACCATTGTATGGACATGCTTATTCTTCTTTTTAGCAAAAACAAAGCGATATTGTACGGAACTCTGCCTTGCTTGCGCCGGAAGTTTGCCCTGTTTGTCTAGCTATTTATAAAATAATAGGGAGTATATGAATATTGCGAAAAAACTCATTATAAAATTTTTATAAAAAATGACATACTACCTACCAGTATATAATTTCAATGTGAGGAAATTAATTGTCACATAAAGATGAAATTAAAGATTATTGGTCATTTCATCCATGCTTACAGAGCTAATCAATACGTGGCGAGAAAAATACCGGTCTGTCCCAAACCAATTATACTTGGCATAAACACTATGTTTGACACGCATTTACTGCATGATTTCCTGCATGTTATGCCAGCCCCCCCCCCCCTTTTTCCAATGATCATCTTAAACAACGATGCCTGATACCTCACAACAATACATCGCCCTGATACGCGGCATTAACGTCGGCAAGGCCAAACGCATCGCCATGGCCGATTTGCGCGATATCGTCGAAGCTTTGGGTGGCAGCAATGTGCGTACTTTACTCAATAGCGGCAATGTCGTCTTTCATGCTGCCAAAGCGAGTTGCACCAGTTGGGGCGATCAGTTAAGTGCCGCCATTATGGCAAAAGCAGGGTTTACGGCAGATGTCATCGTCATCAGCGCCAAAGACCTGCAAGACGCCATTGCGCAAGAGCCATTTGCCGGCTCAGCAACCGACCCTTCCCGTTATTTGCTGGCCTTTGCCAAAGACAAGACAGTACTGGAAAAATGCAAGTCGCTGGAGGCTGTCCCTGCTTATGCCGGGCAAATTGCAGTCGGCAAGAAGGCCGTGTATCTGTGGTGCAAAGACGGTGTACTCGATAGTGCCGCCAGCAAGGCATTCACACGCCTGGCTGGCACGGTAAGCACTTCACGCAATTGGGCTACAGCACTTAAATTACAGGCCATGCTTGATTAAGTGCGTGATTTGCATGACATGGCATGTCACGAGAAAAACACAAAAATTTATTTTTTCTGTGTTTTCTCATCCAGCTTTTTCACACCTGCTGCCAGGTAATCAGTCAGTTCATTGGGCACGGTCAGCGAAAGCTGGTAATGCATGATTTCAAATCCCTGCGCAGTCTGGTGGATAACACCTGATGCCTGGCAGATACCCATCTGGGTATTGAGCTGCTCATCAAACCAGATCCAGCTTTTGTCATCTGACATGGCGATGTGACGGTTAAACGATGTAAATGCCCAAGCTGAAGGCCTTTCAAAGAAACGTTTGGCCCAGGTCTTGAATTCATCACGGGTCCAGCGTTCAGTCTTGTCGGTGCCTATATAGACACCATCTTTTCCCATCTTGTCGAAATAACGCAAGCGCGCATGCGCTGCATCATCATGCCACTCATCGATAAACTGACCGACTTTTTCCCTTACGACGGTGGCATCATCCGCCGCATGGGCGATACTGGCATTCAGGTTGAATGCCAGGAACACGGATACAGCAAATACCATTATCGATCTTAAATTTTTCATATTGCCTCAGGGGTTAGCGGTTTCATTTGCAGATAGTCGTTGCGGGAAATGCGATAGATGAGGCTGGCGGGTTCGCCAGGCACATCATCCGTCTCTGTGAACAGCTGCATGCCTATGCGCTCAAGCGTACGGCGTGATGCCGTATTGGCGGGTCTGACCAGGCCATAGACTGCGGCTTCATCCAATACCGTGAATGCTGCATGCAGGGCTGCATTGGCCATTTCAGTTGCATAACCCCTGCCCCAGGCGGTAGCGGCGAAGCGGAAATACATATTCAAACCAGTGATGTCGCCTATCTGCTTGCGCATGACGCCACCAAAACCCAGCACCTCATCAGTTTTTTTCAAATCACAAACTGTCCAGTAACCAAAATGATGCTGCTCCCAGAAACCAACCCAGTTGTCCAGCAGCGCTTCTGTTGCTGCCCTTGATCGGGCACCGGTGGGGTTGTGGATATTCGTGGCAGGGTCACCATGGATAATGGCTGCACTGTCGATGTCGCTGCGTTCAAGTTTGCGCAACAAGAGACGATCCGTCTTCAGCGGATTCAGGCTGCTGGTGTTGATCATGATGCATCAATCCAGGTCTGCCAGTACTTTAAGATGCGCAACCACACTGCGCCCCAAGGCGGACAGGTTATATCCGCCTTCCAGGCAACTGACGATGCGTTTGCTGGAAAACTCTTTCGCGATCTGCATGATTTCTTTGGTGATCCAGGCATAATCGGCTTCCACCAGGCCCATTTGCCCCATATCGTCTTCGCGATGGGCATCAAAGCCGGCAGAAATGAACACCATTTCTGGCTTGAAATCGCGCATGGCAGGCAGCCACTGCTCAGTAATCAGTTGCCGCACCACATCACCATAGCTATGCGCAGGCACGGGTATATTCACCATATTGCTGGCCGGATGCTCGGTACCAGTGTAGGGGTAATACGGATGCTGGAAAAAACTGACCATCAGGACGCGCGGGTCATCACGGAAGGCTTCTTCGGTACCATTGCCGTGATGCACGTCAAAATCAACGATGGCCACCCGTTTTAAACCGCGCACTTCCAAAGCATGCTTGGCGGCTACGGCGACATTATTGAACATGCAAAAACCCATGGCTTCTGCGGGTGTTGCATGATGGCCGGGGGGGCGAATGGAACAAAACGCATTTTCAACCTCGCCATCAATGACTGCATTGGTGGCCGCAACCGCGGCACCAGCGGCACGCAATGAGGCACGCCAGGTGTAGGCATTCAGGGAAGTATCGGCATCCAGCGGGAAATGACTGTAATCCGATTTCTCGGACGGGCAATTCTCACGTATGCGGTAAATGGCGTCACTGGTATGCACCCGTGCCAGATCGCTTTCGAGCGCTGGTGGTGCTTCACGGTGTTCAAGCAGATCACTGATGCGGCTGGCAATGAGTTGATCATCAATTGCCTGCAAACGTTCAGGGCATTCCGGATGCCACGATCCCATTTCATGGCGCATGCAATCAGCATGGGTGTAATACGCGGTAGTCATGTCTCTTCATCTTATCTGTCTTATCATTAGTTTCACCCTATTTTGCTGATTTTGCAAACCCCCAGATGTAAAACTTTTCACTTCGGGCAACAGTTTTTGACAATTGGGTTTACACTGTCGGACATACAGGACGCTCATAAAATCATGCCAAAAGATATATTGCTGCCGGTTGTTTGTGCATTCAGGTAAAAGCCCATACTGTATTTTTTACTAGCCATGATCGTCATTATTTGAGGAAAAAAATGTTTTCCAAATTGCATAAAGTAGCAAAACAGGTCAATAGCATCATCATCGGCAAAGAGCAGCAGATACGCCAGGCTTTGGTCTGCCTGCTGGCGGGTGGTCATTTATTGATAGAAGATTTACCTGGTGTAGGCAAAACCACGCTTGCTCATGCATTGGCAATCTCTTTGGGATTACGCTTCAATCGCCTGCAATTTACCAGCGACCTGTTACCGGCCGATGTGATCGGTATCTCGATTTTTGATCGCGAAAAAGCCCAGTTCATTTTTCATCCCGGCCCCATCTTTGCACAAGTATTGCTGGCAGACGAAATCAACCGTGCCACACCCAAAACCCAGTCATCCCTGCTGGAAGCCATGGAAGAAAGACAGGTTTCGGCGGAAGGCCAGACACGCGCCCTGCCCCAGCCCTTCTTTGTCATCGCAACCCAGAATCCGGCGCATCAGGTTGGCACTTTTGCGCTGCCTGAATCACAACTTGACCGTTTTTTGATGTGCCTGTCCCTCGGTTATCCAGATGCAGCCGCAGAACGTGCTTTATTGCTTGGAGAAGACAGACGCAGCCTGCTGGCACAATTGCCAGCAGTGATGCAGGCGGAAGAACTGATGCAGGCACAACAGCAGTTAAGGCAGATCCATACTTCAGACTCACTGATCGATTACGTACAATCTCTGGCCCATGCCACCCGTCAGGGGGATCTGTTTGCCGAAGGCATGAGCCCGCGCGCCTCAATTGCGCTGCTGCAGGCTGCCCGTGCCTGGGCCGCCATGGAAGGCCGGGACCACGTGCTGCCAGAAGATGTGCAGGCAGTATTGATACCGGTGATTGCACACCGCCTGCGCCCCTTAAAATCAATGACAGGCAAAGTGAGTGCCAGCAGCGAATTACTGGTGCAGTTGATGAAGCGCGTCAGCGTCTGATCGCGCTCTATCTGCCATGCTGAAAGCCATCAAGACGCGACTGCGCAAGCTGATTTTTCTGGAACACAAGCCAGAAAGCGGAGAAGTGTTTCTGAAGCAGCGACGTGTGTTCACTTTGCCCAGCAAAGCGGGCTGGGCTTTTGTGGTGCTTTTAATGATCTTGTTCATCGGTGCCACCAATTACAACCTTAATCTGGGCTTTGCACTGACCTATGTACTGGGTGGCATAGGGATGGTCAATAATTTTTTCAGCTTCCGCAATCTGGCCTATTTGCACTTGGCAGCTGGTTCAGCCAGATCGGTATTTGCCGGTGAAGAAACCGAATACACCGTCTACCTGATCAATCGCACTGCCCGGCAACGCTTTGCCATCTGGGTAGGTTTTGCTGAGCAAGGCCACCCTGAAAAAGCGGTCGACATAGCAGCAAACAGCCAGGTCGCAGTACAACTGAGTTACCCAACCACTGTGCGCGGCTGGCAGGCAATACCAAGAATTCGTTTGCAGACCTGGTTCCCCCTGGGCCTGCTACGCGCCTGGAGTACCTGGCTGCCGGATGCGCAGACGCTGGTCTATCCACAACCCGAATTGAACCCACCGCCCCTGCCTTTGTCAGGTAAGGCAAAAAATGAAATTCAGGGTCACGCAGGCGAAGAAGACTTTGCCGGTGTCAGGGCTTATCAATCGGGCGACCCGCTCAAACACCTGGCATGGAAACAAATCGCCAGGGTGGAAACTGGTCTCGGTGGACAACTCATCACCAAGCAGTTTTCTGGCGGCTCAGGCAGCGATGTCATGCTCGATTTTGCCGCCCTGCCACGCAATATGGATACCGAACTGAAATTATCACGCATGACCAGTTGGGTGCTGGAAGCCGACCAGCATGGCATGATGTATGGATTTCGTCTTGGCCATATTGATTTTTTGCCCGCCCAGGGGCCGGAACATTGCGACGCCTGTTTGCGTGCACTCGCACTTTATGAAATGTAAGGATTATGCAACTCCCCTTATTTCGCACCATACTGTCGCGCGACAAATCTGACACACTGCTACTGATCTGTGCGTGCAGTTTCGTGTTATTGCCGCATGCAGAACATATGAAGTGGTGGGTCAGTCTGGCCTGTGGTGCGATGCTGGTATGGCGTGGCTGGCTGACCCTGAATGGCAGACGGCTGCCGCGTTCGTGGGTATTGATGCCCATTGCCATCATCATGATGGGCGGCGTTTTTTTGACGCATAAAACTTTCTTTGGCAGAGAAGCAGGTGTCACCATGCTGGCACTTTTGCTGACCTGCAAACTGCTGGAAATGCATGCCAAGCGTGATTTGTTTGTGGTGATCTTTCTTGGTTTCTTTTTATTGCTGACCAGTTTTTTTTATCAGCAAACCATCGGTGCGGCAGCCATCAGTTTGCTGGCACTGGTGCTTCTTTTGACGGCGCAATTATCGTTTCATTACACAGGTGTTGTGCCACCGCTTCGGCAAAGATTAAAACTTGGTGCCAGCATTTTAGGCTTGGCCATTCCGGTAACTATCATCGCCTTCCTGTTATTTCCGCGCATACAAGGCCCGCTATGGGGCTTGCCCGGCGATGCACAATCAGCGCGTAGCGGACTATCCAGTTCCATGGCGCCAGGCAATATCAGTGAACTGGTCTTGTCCGAGGACATTGCCTTTCGCGTCAAATTCACTCAGCCTATACCGGAAAAATCATTGCAATACTGGCGTGGCATTGTGCTTAACGCATTCGATGGGCGCACCTGGTCGCAAGACGATCCTCGCCCCCGCACCTTAAGAAAACATGCTGTCTATAGTGGCAAAAGCATACATCAGGAAATCATACTCGAACCGAATGGCCAGAACTGGTTATTCGCACTGGATTTACCTGCCAATTTGCCACAGATCGAAGGAGCCTCACCCAACAGTGTATTGATCAATACACAAATGGAATTGCGCAGCGCAAGACCAGCCAGTCAAAGACAAAGATATGAGATTGATTCATATCCGGCCTATACACTGGAAGCAGGTGCCAACAAAGACACGGTATCTGATTCCTTGATCCTGCCATCGGGCTACAATCCACGCACGATGGCCTTTGCGGCCAGATTGCGCGCCCAATACCCGGATGACCAGCAGTTGATCATGGCGATACTGAATCATTTTCGCAATGATTCCTTCTCGTATACGCTGGAACCAAAACGTCTGGGACAACACAGCGCAGACGAATTTCTGTTTGATACCAAGGCAGGTTTTTGCGAACACTATTCCAGTGCCTTTGTTCTGCTCATGCGCGCTGCAAATATTCCGGCGCGGGTAGTAACCGGCTATCAAGGCGGCTCTCTGAATACAGTCGATGATTATTTCGAAGTCAGGCAATCTGACGCCCATGCCTGGTCAGAAGTCTGGCTGGAAGGCAAGGGCTGGATCAGGGTGGATCCTACCGCAGCAGTTGCGCCAGAACGTGTAATGCAGTCGCTTAACTATGTCGTCAAGCGCACCGGATTTGCCAGCCTCGTCAATTTTGGACCTGGTGGAATTTCGGTCTTGAACAACTTGCGCATGCAATGGGATGCCGTCAACAATACCTGGAATCAATGGGTGCTGAATTACAACCAGACCAAGCAAAAAAACTTCCTGAATTCCCTTGGGTTTCTTGACATTGACTGGGCCAACATGACCTTGCTGTTTTTTATCGCGGCAAGTGCGATTTTGGGTCTGATTGCCTTGCCGATGATGCGCAACCAGCCACGTATTTCTGCGCTTGATAAGGTATACTTTTCTTTCTGTCGCAAGATGGAAAAAAAGGCTGCGCCGCGCGCAAAACATGAAGGACCGCAAGACTATCTGCAACGATTACGCCTGGCTTTACCTTCCAGCGAATTCGAAAACGCAGAGCGCTTTCTGTTATTGTATGCCGCCAGCCGCTACGGCAAGAATTCTGGTCCGGAAAACCTGGTGATCCGGCGTTTAAAAACTTTGCTGGCTCAGTGCCGCTAATTTCCCTGATACGTATTTTGAAATCTTTCCATTCCCCGGCATTTGCCACCATAGCTGCACTTGTCTTTAGCACTGCTCTTGCATCATCCGCAGACAGTCATGCTACAGAAAACAAAAAAACAAAAAAAGCCAAGACCACAGCAACAGCTGCAAGCACATCAGCGATCAAAAAAGACGATGTCCATTTCGAAAAGTGGAAAGAAGTGTCTGCCTTTATCGGCCAGATGGTCAGCAAACATGGCTACACAGAAACTGAACTGAATGCAATCTTCAAACAGGTTCGCTATGTGGAAATGGCAAGACAGTTAATGCGGCCAGCTGCACCAGGAAAACCCAAAAACTGGAAGGCTTATCGGGCCCGTTTTGTTGAGCCTTATCGCATTGAAGCCGGCGTGGCATTCTGGGACAAGTACGCCGATGACCTGGCAAGGGCAGAACAGCAATATGGCGTGCCTGCTGAAATTATTGTTGGTCTGATAGGCGTGGAAACCATTTTTGGCAAGCAAACAGGCAGCTTTCGCGTGATGGATGCACTGACCACACTGGCATTTGATTACCCGGATACGCCAACACGCGAAGCCAGAATGCAGTTCTTTCAGGGCGAGCTGGAAAACATGCTGCTCATGGCGCGTGAATCTTCACTGGACCCTTTTGTCTTCAAGGGCTCATATGCTGGCGCCATAGGCTGGCCGCAGTTCATGCCCGGCAGCATCAGGAAATACGCTGTCGATTTTGATGGTGATGGCAAAATCAATTTAACTGATTCTCCTGTGGATGCAATCGGCAGTGTTGCCCACTACCTGGCTGAGCATGGCTGGAAAAGAAATTTACCTATCGCCTTTCCGGCAACCCTGATCAGCAAGGATCAGCCTGAAGCACTTGCCAATGCATTGGGGAAAGGTTTGACTGCAAGCTTTCAGATGCAGGAATTAAAGACAATTGCAAGTACTGCGAGCAGCGAAGCGCCGACAAATATTGCCTATGGGCTCATTGACTTGCAGAACGGAAATGAAGCGACAGAGTATTGGTTGGCGACAGAAAACTTCTTTGCCATCACGCTATATAATCGCAGCTACTTTTACGCGATGTCGGTGTTTGATCTGGGTCATGTGATCTCACTTGCCAGAAAAAAACAATGAGAGATCAATGGAAATCAGGTAAAAATAAGATAATTATCAAAGATTTTAGCACCAGTTGTTGCGGCCAAACCGTTGTTGTTCCAGCGTATTAATTTTTCTAATAAACATTGCTAATCAGTATGTTTTAAACTAGAGTAATGTTATCTAGTTGATACATTTACGTATGAATAAGGCAATGTGTCAAGAGATTTAACAATGGTTTGCTATTTTTCTGATAAGCAAATTCTATTTTAAAGATACAATATTACCGTTTGATTAATTTTTTATTGAAGCAACTAAATTTAGCATCAATAAACTAAACAGCGAGGTAATTATGGCAAATCTGACCCAGCTTGAATCTGATGAAATCGACTATGATCCAAACAATCTGTTGGATACACTGATCAAGCAATTGCATTTGAAAAATGATGCAGCACTCTCAAGAGCTTTAGAAGTTGCTCCACCCGTTATTAGTAAAATCAGGCATCGTCGTCTGCCAGTAGGTGCTTCATTGCTGATTCGCATGCATGAAATCAGTGATGTCAGCATCAAAGAATTACGCGAACTGATGGGTGACCGTCGCGCAAAGTTCCGTATCAGCGACAAGCAATTCAAACCAAAAGACGCAGCTTAATTTTCTGTCCCGGTTTGATAGTCATGTTATTGATGACTATTGCAATGGAAAAATACCGAAAACACGCCAAAAGCGTGATTTCGGTATTTTTTTATCTGCACCCCAAAAATATCTTTAAATAAAAGACTGGGTGCAGGATGTGAAAGCTTGTCTTAGCCTGTCAGGCAGGAAAAACACCAGTAGATAAATAGCGGTCGCCGCGATCACAGACAACAAATACAATGGTCGCATTTTCAACGCTCTGCGCAATTTTCAAAGCGATTTCGCAGGCACCAGCGGCTGAAATGCCGCAAAAGATTCCCTCTTCAACAGCCAGACGACGTGCCATATGTTCGGCATCTGATTGCGTCACAGATTCAACCTGATCTACTCTGGCTTTGTCATAAATTTTTGGCAGGTAGGCTTCTGGCCATTTACGAATGCCAGGGATTTGCGAGCCCTCTTCCGGTTGCGCACCAATAATCTGGATCTGCGCATTTTGCTCTTTCAAATAAGCAGACACGCCCATGATGGTGCCAGTAGTGCCCATGGCGCTGACAAAATGCGTGATCTGTCCATTGGTGTCGCGCCAAATCTCTGGCCCTGTGCCTTCATAGTGGGCAAGGGGATTATCAGGGTTCGCAAATTGATCCAGGATGACGCCACGCCCTTCTGTCTGCATTTGCTCGGCCAGATCACGCGCATATTCCATGCCACCGGTTTTGGGTGTCAGCATGATTTGTGCGCCATAAGCCGCCATGCTTTGACGACGCTCTATACTCAAGTTTTCCGGCATCAGCAAAATCATTTTATAGCCACGCATGGCGGCTGCCATGGCCAAAGCGATTCCTGTATTACCGCTGGTGGCTTCGATGAGAGTATCGCCTGGCTTGATACGGCCACGCTCTTCAGCATGCTTGATCATCGACAGCGCAGGTCTGTCCTTGACTGATCCCGCAGGATTATTGCCTTCCAGCTTACCAAGGATGATGTTATTGCGGCGGCGATTTTCATCTCCGGGAATTCTCTGCAACATCACGAGTGGAGTATTGCCAATAGTATCTTCAATGGTCAGATAAGACATGGTGAGCGACTGTAGAAATAACAAAGTCTTATTCTAATCGCAGTTACCCTTAGATGCTTGCCGCATAAGGGCGCAAAAGTGCACAGGATCAGCGATCTGTCACCTCTGTTTTTTCAATTGAAACGCAAATCCACTATGAAAATCAGCAAGTTTTCAGGCAAAGACTGCACGTATCCACACTTATACATAATTCGAATAAGCAAATAAAAAACCTCCGGTCTAAGGCCGGAGGTTTTGGTGCAGAGCAGATTATCACACCTGACACAACAACGAACAACTTATTTTGTCTTGCCGTCTTTGGCACTGGCCGATGCAGATGCGGATGCGGATGCGGACGAGGATGCAGAAGCCTTGTCAGCTTTAGCCGCCTTGGAAGCTGCCGGGACCGATGCCGCAGGCGCGGGCGCAGATGCAGCAGCCGATGCCGGAGCAGCCTTCGCTGCTTTGGATGCCTTGTCAGCACTGGCAGCAGGTTTGGCAGCCGCGCCCGATTTTGCCTGGCCATTGACTGTCAAACCAGCTTCAGACAATTTTGTGCCGCTTTTATCGCCTATGCCTTTAACGCGGGATTCAAAATCAGACCAGTCCTTGAAAGCGCCGTTTTTTGTACGCTCTTCAATAATTGCCTTGGATTTGGCAGGGCCTATGCCTTTGATACCATCGAGTGCGGCCTGATCACCTTTGTTCACATCAACATCAGCAAATGCGAATCCGGTAGCTGCCAGGAAAGCCATCATTGCAAACAATATTTTTTTAAACATGCGAACACTCCCAAATAAATTGAATAAGTTTTTTTCCAGTTACATCGTCAAACTGCATCTTGTCCTGCCCTCATATCAACGAAGCAGGTCAGCATGGCGTTGACAAGTATTCCACATATTTTCTGATTTCGTCTGATCAAACCTGGTCATTCAAGCGCACGATCAGAAAGTCGATAAAGCAGCGCAATTTGGGTGGCATCTGTCGCCGGCTGGCATAGACGGCGAACAGGTCGCCTATAAACCCTGCGTTTTCGCCATCAACAAAAACCAGACGGCCTGTGGCCAGGTCTTGTTGTATCAGCCAGGCGGGTAAAAATGCCGTCCCCATCCCCGCCAGCACACAGTGATAACTAAGCGTGGTGTCGCTGGATTTCATCACCACGTCCCATTTAATCGGGCTGCCATCCGACAAGGTGGTACGTGTCAGCTTTTCTGGCTGTACATAGTTAGGAAGCACAATTTGAAACTGATGACCCTCTTCCACACCATGGATATTACGGTGACGCTGCATATAATCCTGGGTCGCTACCAAGTGAAAAGGGACACTGCACAGGCGGCGCGCAATCAGGGATGGTGAGAGCTCAGCGGTAGCGCGTAATGCCAGATCAAATCCATCCGCGACCAGATCGACCATATGATTATCAAGATGCAGGTCAAGTCGTATTTCTGGAAAATCGCGTCGGAAATCTGCAAGCATCTGGGCAAAACTGGCGGTCGCACACCACACTGGGGCACTGATTTTCAATTCCCCGCGCGGTGGGCCGCTTTCCTGGGTCACAGAAGCCATTGCGGCATCAAGAATATCCAGCGCTTGTCGACTCTGTTCAAAAAATATTGTTCCGGCTTCGGTCAGGCTCATGCTGCGGCTGCTACGGTTCAGCAGACGGGCGCCCAGTTTGCGCTCCAGCCTGGCAATATGCTTGCTGACCATGGGCGCAGCCATTTCCAGTCTGTCGGCAGCTGACGTAAAACTGCCCGACTCAACAATCTCACGAAATACCCTGATGCCGCTGATATCCAGTTCATCCATCTCCTGCCCCCTATAGCTCAGTACATCGTAGCTCCGTACATCGTAGCCCACTACATCATTGTTGCACTTTTTGGAAACAATGCAATTACTTTACCACCATCGATTTCCTGATAAGGAAACATTATGATGAATTACATCGGGCTTCATGAAAATCAACTGGAAAAAACAAGCCCCGGCACCAAATGACCTGTGGAGGATACTCATATGAAATTGCCTACCTACTTTATTTCGCACGGCGGCGGCCCCTGGCCTTATATGGAAGACATGCGTAAAACCATGCATGTGCTGGAAGAGTCACTGGTCGATATGCCACGACAATTGCCGCACAAGCCCAAGGCCATCTTGATGATCTCGGCACACTGGGAAGAAAGTGCATTCAAGGTCATGACTAATCCCTGGCCGGGCATGCTGTATGACTATGGCGGCTTTCCTGAGCATACCTACAAGGTACATTACTCTGCCCCAGGTTCGCCTAAGCTGGCAGAACGGGTAATGGGCCTGATCAGGGATGCAGGCTTGCCCGCACAGGCTGATGCGCAACGTGGTTTTGATCACGGCGCATTTGCACCACTAGCTGTCATGTATCCAGAGGCTGATATGCCGGTCGTGCAATTATCACTGCGCATGGGGCTGGACCCGGCAGAACACCTGGCGCTGGGGCGTGCACTTGCCCCATTGCGTGATGAAGACGTGCTCATCATAGGCAGCGGGCTTAGTTACCATAATCTGCGCCGCTTTGGTCCACTGGCGAAAGAACCCTCGTCAAGTTTTGATGACTGGTTGCAGGATACCCTGGTCGCCAGCAGCACGACCGAAAGGGTCGCCCGTTTGATCCAGTGGGAAGAAGCACCGGCAGCAAGGGTGGCCCACCCAAGAGAAGAGCATTTATTACCGTTGATGGTGGCACTCGGCGCAGCAGAAGATGAGGTTGCCAGTTGTGTTTACCATGAAGAAAACATCTTTGGCGGTGTAGTGGCATCGAGCTTTCGCTTTGGGGCGATTGCCTGAAGTATTTCAGCAATTCTTAGGGCTACTTCGCTAGTGGCATGATTTTGTAATCCACACCTGCCGACCAACGGCTTTCCCAGTGGCGAAGAAATGACTTCGCCAATTCTGGGTTATGCCAAAACACGATGACATT
The DNA here is from genome assembly GCF_049339485.1 of Undibacterium sp. TJN19. Classification (NCBI taxonomy): domain Bacteria; kingdom Pseudomonadati; phylum Pseudomonadota; class Betaproteobacteria; order Burkholderiales; family Oxalobacteraceae; genus Undibacterium; species Undibacterium sp. TJN19. The sequence continues at coordinate 188,001 of NZ_JBMPPL010000007.1, read as the reverse complement.
TTCGCTGTTATCTTCTGCTGCATCGCGGGTGTAATTGAAGCTACCGTTCTGCACAGTTTGTTCATCTGCAATGATGTACTTGTCATGATGGATGGCATACACAGAAATGGTACGCGCAGCAATGCCTGCCGCGACAAGGCGGTTCAAGGCTGTCCAATTAGGTTTTTTCTGGTTACGTCGAAAATCGACCAGCACCATGATATTGACGCCGCGCTTTTTAGCGTCGAGCAATGCCTTGACTATGGCTGGCGAACTAAATGAGTAGGCAGCCAATCTGATGCTGGAGACAGCGGTGTTGATGACCTTGAGTACCAACTCCTCTGCTTTGGCATCTGGAGAAAAAGCGTTTTCAATCTGCGCAGACCCTGTTTCCAGACTCACCCCGGTGGATTGCTTATCTTCCAAAGAGAATGCGAGGCAAGATGGCGCGACCAGCAAAGCAAGGCTGATCGCAATAACGAGCTGTTTGATACTTGAGGCAAGCATAATAATTCTCTTTGCTGATATTTCTGGACGTAGGCTTCACCTGTATCAAGTACATCATGACCCGGCGTTCCGGGTCATCAGAGCCGTTTGGAAGCTGCTTACGATCTTACTGTACAGCTTCAGGAAAGAGCTCTTCCCGCGTCACCGTAGCCGTACCCAGTTTGCCCACTACAATGCCGCCAGCCCGGTTGGCAATGACCACAGCCTCTTGCATGGATTTCCCCTGTGCCAGCATGACGGCCATGGTGGCGATGACGGTATCACCAGCACCAGAGACGTCAAATACCTCACGCGCCATGGCGGGTACATGGGTCACGCCATCAGCTGTGAACAGCGTCATGCCCTCTTCTGAACGCGTCAGCAACAGCGCTTTGATTTGCAGATCCTGGCGCAGTTGCTGTGCCTTTGCGATCAATTCTTCTTCACTGGCCCAGTCACCGATGATCTGCTTGAGTTCAGACTTATTTGGTGTCAGCAGGCTGGCACCGGCATAGCGTTTGAAATCGCTACCCTTGGGGTCAACCAGCACCAGCTTGCCAGCTTCAGTAGCGGCCTGGATCATGGCATTGACATTGACCAGGCTGCCTTTGGCATAGTCAGACAGGATAATGACGTCATAGCCAGCCAGCAGGGAATTGAAACGGTTCAGTTTGTCGCGCAAGACATGCTCGGTTGGGCGTTCTTCAAAGTCGATACGCAATAACTGTTGCTGACGACCTATCACGCGCAGCTTGACGATGGTCGATATCTGCGGGTCGCGACTGAGGTAACTTTGTATGCCTGATGATTCGAGCAATTTCTCGACACTATTGCCGGCATCATCGTCGCCAATGATGCCCATCAATGCTGCCGATACACCCAGGGCAGCAGCGTTTCGGGCGACATTCGCAGCACCACCGAGGCGTTCTTCCCGCTTTTCCACACGGACAATCGGAACCGGTGCTTCTGGCGAAATGCGATTGACTTCACCAAACCAGTAACGGTCAAGCATGACATCGCCAGCGACCAGAATACGCTTCACTGTTGCATCTTTTATTACATCCATATTCTGCACAGCCTATTTATTGGTCAGCACTGAACGGCCTATGCCATGGTATTCAATACCCAGTTCTGTCATGACCGTCGGTTCAAACAAATTGCGTCCATCGAATATGACAGGCTGTTTCAATCGTGCCTTGACCTGATCAAAGTCAGGACTGCGGAAGGCCTTCCACTCGGTGACAATCGCCAGGGCATCGGCATTGGTCAGGGCATCCATGGGGTTGGCGGCATAACGGATAGAGGCCAGCAACTCTGGCGCGTCATAAAAATCCAGCTCCAGTACGCGCTTGGCTTCCTGCATGGAGACCGGGTCATACACCGCCACAGTCGCCCCCTGGCGCAATAATTCGCCCAGTAAAACACGCGAAGAAGCAGCGCGCATGTCATCTGTATTTGGCTTGAATGCCAGACCCCAGATGGCAAAATGCCTGCCACTTAAATTGTCGCCAAAGCGCTGCTTTATCTTGTTACCGAGCACCTGCTTCTGGTTGGCATTGACCGCTTCAACCGCCTGCAAAATCAACAGGTTCAAACCATAATCCTGGGCAGTACGTTCCAATGCCTGCACATCTTTCGGGAAGCAGGAACCACCATAACCGCAACCAGCATACAAGAAACTATGGCCGATGCGCGGATCAGAGCCGATGCCATGACGCACAGCTTCAATGTCAGCACCAACATGGTCAGCCAGGTTGGCCAGTTCGTTCATGAAAGAGATGCGCGTCGCCAGCATGGCATTGGCAGCATACTTGGTAAATTCGGCAGAACGCACATCCATCCAGTAAGTGCGTTCGTGATTGCGGTTAAAAGGTGCATACAACTTCTTCATCTGGCTGCGCGCCTTTTCACCTTGCGGCGTCTGGTCGCAACCGATAACGATGCGGTCAGGCCGCATGAAGTCTTCGACTGCTGCGCCCTCTTTCAGGAATTCAGGGTTCGATACCACCGAATAATCGAAGCTGGTGCCACGCGTAGTCAACTCTTCAGAAATTGCGGCGCTGACGCGATCAGCCGTACCAACAGGCACGGTCGATTTATCGACAACGACTTTAAAGCCTGCCATGTATTTGCCGATATTTCTGGCCGCTGCCAGCACATATTGCAAATCGGCAGAACCATCTTCATCCGGTGGCGTGCCGACAGCGATGAATTGCACGTCACCATGTTTGACGCTGGCTTCTACATCGGTAGAAAACTGTATGCGCCCAGCAGCGCGGTTGCGCGCCACGATCTCTTCCAGGCCCGGCTCATGAATGGGGATACCGCCATTGTTGAGGATATCAATCTTGCGTTGATCAACATCGAGGCAAAACACGTCATTCCCCAGTTCAGCCAGGCAGGCACCTGTGACCAGACCGACATAACCTGTACCAATAATTGTGATTTTCATTTTTTGATCACCAAATAAAAATAAGTCATTCTGCATATCGAAAATCCAGCCATCTACATAGATTTTCAGATCACAGCCCTTATTCAAACTTCTTTAAGTTTTACGAGTATCCATGCATGAATTTCTTTATAAGCATAGCGAGCAGTGCCAGTTTTTGAGAAGCGCTTCGCACTCAAGCACGATAGCGAATCTTTCACATCACCAAACTCAAAATCGCACCAGGCTTTACTCATGAAAAAATTTCAGGATTCATTAGTTCATGACATTCAATTCTTCCGTCCGGCGCGGCGGGTAGGTTTCCCACTTGCTGCAACCCGGGCAATGCCAGTAAAACTGCCTGGCCTTAAAGCCGCAATGTGAACACTGATAGCGTGCCAATTTTTGTGCGTAACCGTGCACCAGATTCTTGATGATGGTTAATTCCGGCCGGACTTCCGGTGGCACCACCATGATGCGGCCATCCAGCAATTTATCCAGCCCCAGCAGAGTCGGCGTGCGGCGCAATTCTTCACTGACGAGGTTGTTGACGGCATCTACGCCCTCAAGCTCCAGCGTAGCTTTAAAAGCGACTTCCAGCAAATCGATGGATGGTGCTTCTGCGAGGTAATTCTTGAGCAGATTCAGGCCTTCCTGCGACTTGTCGAGCTTGCGGTAGCCATCCATCAGGCGCTGCGCCACCAATGCCACGTGGGGCACACTTTGCTGCTCTACACGGCGCCAGGTCGATACTGCTTTTTCAGCATCGCCATTGGCCATGTACACATCGCCCATCAAAATGATGGCACGTACATTGTGACGGTCAGCAGCCAGCGCCTTTTCCAAGGTCATCAAGGCAGCATCGACATTGTTGTGCACCAGTTCATCCTGCGCAATCTCACAGTAAAACTGGGCGACTTCTTTTTGCCTGCCACCGGCACCGCATTCCTGCAAGGCGTTCGCCGCTTCTATGGCACGTGCCCATTCTTTTTCACGCTGGTAGATTTCCAGCAGGGCGCGCCTGGCCTGGGCTTCGAACGGCCCATTGACGAGCAGGTTGTAAGTTTCTTCTGCTCTGTCGAGCAAACCAGCTTTGAGGTAATCCTGGCCCAATTCATACATGGCCTGGGTTTTCTGTTCAGTCGGCAAGTCCGGTCTTGCCAAGAGGTTTTGATGCACACGGATAGCACGCTCAGTTTCACCACGGCGGCGAAACAGGTTACCCAGGGCAAAATGCAGGTCGACCGCTTCCGGGTCCAGTCTGACGATGTCGATAAAGGCATCGATGGCCTTATCAGGCTGGTCGTTCAGAAGGAAATTCAAACCCTTGAAATATCCTCTGGGCAGGCTGCGGGATTCCGATATCAATTGCCGGATATCAATACGCGCAGCACCCCACCCCAGAGTAAAGAATAAGGGGATACCGAGTAACCACCAGATTTCAAATTCCATGTGTATTTTTTCTTATTGTGTTTTCAAGTATTACGAATGCTATCAGGCTGCGGAGCCTGTGTGCTTGCCCTTTGCACTGCTTCACGTTCTTTTTCAATCTCGGCCAGGGTCTTTTTATGCTTGTGCAGGTCGCGGCGATGGCGAAACACCATGGGCACCATGGCCAGTGCACCCAGGCTGGCACCGGCAGTAAAGAATATCAACAGCATGATCACCAGCGGGGCAGATTGCTGATAACCAAAAAAGTATTGCAAAGTCACGATCTGATCATTTTTCAAGGCAAAACCAAAGAAAAAGATAAATAAAACGACAAAAAGAAATCTGGCTATGTATTTCATATTGCATCCTTGAGGAGAAGCAGGGAAAACGAAACTTCAGGTTTGCGCTTCCGAAAAGAGCATTGTACTGAAAAAAAACGGCATATCGGAAAACCGATATGCCGTTTTTATTTTTACATCGCTGTCGAAGCCCGATCTTTGACTAGTCAACCTGACTTAGTCATCGTGTATCGGTTGCCCCACCATGGCATCAACACGCTCGCGTAATTCCTTGCCTGGCTTAAAGTGCGGCACCCGTTTTTCAGGAACCATCACCTTGTCACCGGACTTGGGATTACGACCTATCCGTGGTGGACGACTGTTCAGTGCAAAGCTACCAAAACCACGGATTTCTATGCGTTGCCCTGTTGCCAGGGCATCCGACATGGCGTCGAGTATGGTTTTGACAGCGATATCCACATCTTTAGCTACCAGTTGTGGATACCGCTCTGCCAGACGAGCTATCAGCTCCGACTTAGTCATAGTGAAAACCTTATGACTTAAGCTTAGTTTTTATTGTCGAGCTTGGCTTTCAACAGAGCGCCCAGGCTGGTAGTGCCGGATGCTGCGTTGGAATCAGTAGTAGTCATTTTTTGCATTACTTCTTGTGTATCAGCGCTATCTTTTGCTTTGATAGACAACTGGATACCACGTGCTTTGCGGTCAATGTTCAATACCAGGGCTTCAACGCTGTCGCCAACTTTCAGGTGTGTACCGGCATCTTCCACGCGGTCGCGGGAGATTTCGGATGCACGCAGATAGCCTTCAACGTCGTCTGCCAACTGGATTACTGCGCCTTTGGCTTCAACAGATTTAACTGTACCAGTAACGATTGCGCCTTTGTCGTTCATTGCGCAGTAGTTATTGAATGGGTCACCTTCGAGTTGTTTAACGCCCAGGGAAACGCGCTCACGTTCGACATCAATTGCCAGAACGATGGCTTCCAGTTCGTCACCTTTCTTGAAACGGCGAACAGCTTCTTCGCCTGTTTCATTCCAGGACAGATCAGACAAATGTACCAGACCGTCGATGTTGCCAGACAAACCGATAAATACGCCGAAATCAGTGATGGACTTGATCGCGCCGCGAACTTTGTCACCTTTCTTGTGGTTGATCGCGAAATCATCCCAAGGATTGGCTTTGCACTGTTTCATGCCCAGGCTGATACGACGACGTTCTTCGTCGATTTCCAGAACCATGACTTCAACTTCGTCGCCCAATTGAACAACTTTGTTCGGTGCAACGTTTTTGTTCGTCCAGTCCATTTCGGAAACGTGAACCAGGCCTTCGATACCTTGCTCGACTTCAACGAACGCGCCGTAGTCGGTCAGGTTCGTTACTTTACCGAACAGACGTGTGTTCGCTGGGTAACGACGGGACAAACCTGTCCATGGGTCGTCGCCCAGTTGTTTTACGCCCAGGGAAACACGGTTTTTCTCTTGGTCGAATTTCAATACTTTTGCAGTGATTTCCTGACCAACTGTCAACACCTCGGAAGGGTGACGTACACGACGCCATGCCAGATCGGTGATGTGCAACAAGCCATCGATGCCACCCAGATCAACGAACGCGCCGTAGTCAGTGATGTTTTTAACAACACCAGTAACCACTGTGCCTTCTTTCAGGGTTTCCATCAGTTTTTGACGCTCTTCGCCCATGGACGCTTCAACAACAGCGCGGCGGGACAGCACAACGTTGTTACGTTTGCGGTCGAGCTTGATAACTTTGAATTCCATGGTTTTGCCTTCGTAAGGAGTTGTATCCTTAACTGGGCGTGTATCAACCAAAGAACCTGGCAGGAAAGCGCGGATGCCGTTCGTCAGAACAGTCAAGCCACCTTTGACTTTGCCATTTACTGTACCAGTAACGATCTCGCCAGACTCCAGCGCTTTTTCCAGCGCGAGCCAGGAAGCCAGACGTTTAGCTTTGTCACGGGACAAAATAGTGTCGCCGAAACCGTTTTCCAGCGAATCAATCGCTACGGAAACGAAATCGCCGATATTAACTTCCAGGTCGCCCTGGTCGTTTTTGAATTCTTCAACAGGGATAAAGGCTTCAGACTTCAAGCCAGCGTTAACGATCACGAAGTTGTGGTCGATACGGACGACTTCAGCAGAAATCACTTCACCGGAACGCATATCCTGACGTGACAGGGATTCTTCGAACAAAGCTGCGAAGCTATCTGCACCGGTTGCGAAATCTTGGGACATGAAAACAGTAGACATAGTATTTACAAGTTAGCCGGAACGGTGCAAAAGACACTATTTACCGGGTTAGGTTGAACATCCCTTTATTAACCTTGCGTCAATAAAGGCACTTGAAACGACACCTGCAAACTTCACCAGATACTATTGCTTATATAGTGTTGTTCGTCTGTGTTTGCGCAAACCAGACCAGCACTTTATTGACGGCTTCTTCAGCAGTTAATTCAGATGTATCCAGGATGATCGCGTCTGGCGCAGGCTTGAGCGGCGCTGTGGTGCGGGCACTGTCTCTCGCATCACGTTCCATCAAATCTTTTACCAAGTTTTCCATATTAGCAGAAATTCCCTTTTCAATCAATTGCTTATATCGCCGGCCCGCGCGCGCTTCAGCACTTGCTGTTAAGAAAACTTTCAGGCTGGCATCAGGAAAGATGACGGTTCCCATATCGCGTCCATCGGCTACCAGGCCAGGTGTATAGCGAAAAGCCACCTGCAAATCAACCAACGCCTGCCTGACGGCTGGCAAAACAGCAATGCGTGAGGCAGCAACACCCACTTCTTCAGCGCGCACTGCATCAGTCACATCATCGTCTTTCAGAAAAACATGCCCATGAACAAAGCGACAAGGCAAGGTTCTTGCCATGGTAGCAATTGTTGCTTCATCATCCAGGGAAATTTGCTGACGGGTTGCCATGAGGGCCGTCAGACGGTAGAGGGCACCAGAATCAAGGTAATGAAAACCCAGATGCTTGGCTACCCTGTGGGCAACAGTGCCTTTGCCGGACGCGGTGGGACCATCAATCGTAATTACGGGACTGCTTGCTGTCATAAATGAGGCTTATACCTTAAAACAGGTCTTGATGATTAATCTTGGCGAAAACCTCAAAATAATCAGGGAAGGTTTTTGCGACGCATTTTGGATCATTGATGCGCATAGTAGCACCACGGCGCGCGCGACCATCCAAACTTGCCAAAGAGAAACACATTGCCATGCGGTGATCGTCATAAGTATCAATAGTAGCAGGCAAAATCTGCTCGGGTGGCGTGACCGTCATATAGTCTGCGCCCTCTTCCACAATCGCCCCCAGTTTGCGCAATTCCGTCGCCATGGCAGACAGGCGATCCGTCTCCTTGACGCGCCAGCTGGCGATATTGCGCAGGGTCGTTGTGCCATTGGCATATAGCGCCGCTACCGCTATTGTCATGGCAGCGTCGGGGATATGGTTGAAATCCATGTCTATCGCTTGCAAGACGCCATTCGAAGTGGCTTCTATCCAGTTATCACCACGGGTGATGGTTGCCCCCATCTTTTCCAGCGCCTCGGCAAAACGCACATCACCCTGTATGCTGGATTTGCCCACACCTTCAACACGGATAGGGCCGCCAGCGATGGCACCTGCTGCCAGGAAATAAGAGGCTGAAGAAGCATCACCCTCGACATGGATGACACCAGGCGACACATAATGCTGGCCTTTGGTGACAGTGAATGCCTGCCAGCCATTACGCTCCACTGTCACACCAAATTTTTGCATGAGGTTAAGGGTGATTTCTATATAAGGCTTGGAAATCAGCTCACCGATCACCTCTATCGTTACATCATGCTCACGCGCCATCAAAGGTGCAGCCATCAGCAAGGCCGTGAGAAACTGGCTTGATACATTGCCTTTGACCTGCAAACGCTGGGCATGAATATGGCCACGACGTATATGCAAAGGCGGGTAACCAGGGTTGCCGGTATATTCTATCTGCGCACCGGCTTCATTCAATGCATCTACCAGGTCGCCAATAGGGCGTTCATGCATGCGGTGCACGCCGTGGATAGTATAGTCACCACCCAATACGGCCAATGCGCCAACCAGCGGGCGTATCGCAGTACCGGCATTGCCCATGAACAGGTCTGCTTGGTGTTTTGGGAAGTGGCCTTTGACACCCTCGACTGTGTAATTCTGGCTATCGCCATCCTGCTCCCAGTGCACACCCAATTGCGTCAGCGCGTTCAGCATGACCAGGGTGTCATCAGATGCCAGCAAATCCATGATCTGAGTCTTGCCTTCTGCCAGCGCCGCCAGCAAAAGGGTACGGTTGGAAATGCTTTTGGAGCCTGGCAATTTGACTGTACCCTGCACCTGCATGACAGGTTGCAGATCAAGATGATGCGGGTAATGTTTGCTTGCTTGTGTCATGGTCTTATTCAATGTTGAGTTTGTCGATGTGGGGACGAGCGTAGACCTGTCAATCCCCACCTTCGCGCTGCTGTTTTTCGGCTGCCTCAATGGCGCTGATCCAGTTATGGCGTGCACGCTGGGCATTGGCGTAAATACCCTCAATGCCAGCACTGTCGGCATCCACCAGATGCTGGCGCAAGACGGACAGACGGGCAGTGTAGGAATCCAGTTCCTGCAGCATTGCAGCACGGTTCGCCAGGCTGATGTCGCGCCACATTTCTGGTGATGAACCGGCAATGCGGGTAAAGTCGCGAAAGCCACTGGCAGCATACTGGAACAAGGTATCTGCATGCGGCTTGCGGGCGATATCATCGACCAGCGCATACGCCAGCAAATGCGGCAAATGGCTGACTGCCGCAAATACACCATCATGCGCAGCAGGTTCAAGATGATGGATGATGGCACCGCATTGCTGCCAGGCCCATGCCACCCTTGCCACATCCGCATCGCTATTTTCTGGCAGTCGGGTGATGACGGCTTTTTTACCGACATACAAATCTACCAGTGCTGCCTCAGGCCCATTCAATTCACGCCCGGCTATAGGATGTGCTGGCACAAATTGCGCGATCTTTTCGCCCAGACTGGCGCGTGCAGCGGCGACCACATCAGCCTTGGTACTGCCAGCATCCGTGACTATCGTATCGTGTTGCAAGTGAGGATAAATCGCCTTCAATATCGCGCCGGTTTGAGCGACGGGCGCAGCGATCAGCACCAGATCGCAGTTGCGCAATGCCTGTTCGGCATTCACGGCGATTTCATCGATAATGCCCAGTTGCTGCGCTTTTTCCAGCGAAGCCTGGCTGCGCCCTACCCCGACTATCTGCTCAACTGCCCCTGCTTTTTTCAAAGCCAGGGCAAATGAACCACCAATCAAACCTACACCAAAAATTGCTATGCGTTGAAAAGCTTTTTGCATCAGGCACTCACACTGTACAAGGGTAAGAACCCAGCACCTTGAAGAAGGCGGCCTTATCATTCAATTCAGCCATGGCGGCCTCTACCTTGGCGTCCATCACATGACCCTCTACGTCGACGTAGAAATAGTATTCCCAATTACCGGTACGTGCAGGACGTGACTCAAAGCGCGTCATCGACACGCCATGTTTTTCCAGTGGTGCCAGCAGGTTGTAGACAGCACCCGCCTTGTTCGGCGTCGCCAGCACGATGGAAGTCTGGTCCTTGCCGCTAGGAGTAGTACGCAAACGGCCAATGACGGCAAAACGAGTACGGTTATGCGGGTCATCCTGGATATGGGCAGAGACGATGCCAAGGTTGTACTGGTGACCGGCAATTTCACTGGCAATCGCCGCCACGGTATAGTCACCGCTGGCCATCCGTGCTGCCTCAGCATTTGATGCCACGGCATGTCTCTCCACATGCGGGAAATGCTGGTTCAACCATGCCTGGCATTGTGCCAAAGCTTGCGAGTGGGCGCAGATACGGCTGACGCCTTCCATATTGCCAGACTTGCTCATCAGGCTATGCTGTACAGGTATCGCCAATTCGCCACTGATGGCCAGACTGGTTTGCAAGAGCAAGTCGAGGGTACGATTGATCGCGCCTTCCGATGAATTCTCGATAGGCACGACACCAAAGTCTGCCGTGCCTGCTTCAGTAGCACGAAAAACTTCATCAATAGATACGCAAGGCAAAGGCTGGATGGCATGGCCAAACTGTTTATAGACAGCCTGCTCACTGAAGGTGCCAACCGGGCCAAGGAAAGCCACGACCACACGACGCTCCAGCGCACGGCAGGCCGACATGATTTCGCGGAAAATCAGTTGGATGTCGTCACTCAGCAAGGGTCCGGGATTGCGTTCAGCCACGCCGCGCAAGACTTGGGCTTCGCGCTCAGGACGAAATACCGGGGCATTGGTTTCTGCCTTGACATGGCCAACTTCTTCCGCCACGCGGGCGCGCTGGTTCAGTAAATCCAGGATTTGTGCATCGATGGCATCAATCTTGATGCGCAGGGGGAGTAATTTATTGTCGCTCATAATGACCTAAAAACCGTGTTTGACAGAGGTGGGCAGGCAGCAATACTGTAGCGCATGTGCCACGCCAGATATACTTTTTTCGCCGGGCTTTTGACCTGGTTCATCAGCGCTACGGTTTCCAGGTGATGGTGAGTACCATGCTCAGAAAGGGCTGACGATGAAAATAATTAATGGAGTCTGTCTCTAGTGAACTGTGACAGTCCACTAGTGCAATCAAAACAGACGCCCTATGTTTTAAGCCCAGGGCTTAAATATTCAAGCATGCTTGCTGGCAAACGCCTGCATAAAACTGATCAAAGCCTGTACGCCTTCTATAGGCATGGCGTTATAAATCGAAGCGCGCATGCCGCCTACTGATTTATGCCCTTTCAACTGCAAGAGCCCGCTTGCCTTGGCCTGGGCCAAAAACTCGGCATTGAGGCTTTCATTTTTCAGGAAAAACGGCACGTTCATACGTGAACGACTGCTTTTCTCTACGCGATTGGCATAAAAATCGGTGGAATCCAGATAGTCATACAACAGCGCCGCTTTGGCGATATTTTTTTGCTCCAGCGCAGCAACGCCGCCCTGACGTTTAATCCACTGAAACACCAGGCCGGCGATATAAATCGCATACGTCGGCGGGGTGTTATACATGGAATCATTTTCGGCAACGATAGTCCAGTTGAACGCCGAGGGGCAGCATGGCAAGGCATGGCCAAGTAAATCATCGCGTACGATGACCAGCGTCAAACCAGCAGGGCCTATGTTTTTTTGCGCGCCACCAAAAATCACACCGTATTTTGATACATCAATCACGCGCGACAAGATGTGCGAAGACATATCAGCAACGATAGGCGCACCACCTGTTTCCTGCGCCACATCCGGGGTGAACTGGTATTCAATCCCGTCTATGGTTTCATTGGTACACAGGTGTACATAGGCGGCATCTGGCGTCAGTTTCCAGCTATCGCGTGCCGGCACGGTGGTATAGCCTGTGGCTTCGCCAGAAGCAGCAATATTCACCTTGCCGTACTTTTGCGCTTCCTTGATGGATTTGGCCGTCCATGAACCGGTGTGCACAAAATCTGCCGTGGCTGGCTGGGGCTTGCGCCCCATCAGGTTCATCGGGACGATCGCATTTTCACCCAGGCCACCACCTTGCAGGAACAAGACCTTGTAATTGTCTGGCACCGCCAGCAATTCACGAAAATCAGCCAATGCCGTGGTAATGATGGACGTAAACTCCGGACCGCGATGACTCATTTCCATGACTGACATGCCACTGCCATGCCAATCCAGCATTTCAGCGGCGGCTTGCTGCAAAACTTCTTTCGGCAAGACCGCCGGTCCGGGGGCGAAATTGTAGATCGTTGTCGTACTCATATCAGTCATTACTCCGCTACGTCGGCTTCGGGTGCGCTACCTTCGCTGTCACTATTTGTTTCATCCGCATCAGTTTCGACAATACGTTGCAAGCCTGACAGTTTGGTACCGTCTTCCACTGCAATCAGGGTCACGCCCTGCGTTGCACGGCCCATTTCACGGATTTCAGAAACACGGGTACGTATCAACACACCACCTGTAGTAATGAGCATGATTTCGTCCGTGGTTTCTACCAGAGTAGCGGCCACAACCTTGCCATTACGTTCGGATGTCTGAATCGCGATCATGCCCTTGGTACCGCGGCCATGACGTGTGTATTCCGTAATTGGTGTACGTTTACCGAAGCCGTTTTCAGTTGCCGTCAACACGGATTGCTGTTCATTTTCAGCCACCAGCAAGGCAATAACCTGCTGGCCTTCATCCAGATTCATACCGCGCACACCACGGGCAGTACGGCCCATAGGACGGACATCATTTTCATCAAAGCGCACTGCCTTGCCGGAATCAGAGAACAACATGACATCATGTTTGCCATCGGTCAGTGCTGCACCGATGAGGAAATCGCCTTCATCCAGATCAACCGCAATAATGCCAGCCTTGCGCGGATTGCTGAAATCAGTCAAAGGTGTTTTCTTGACCGTGCCCAGGCTGGTAGCCATGAACACATAATGGTCTTCAGGGAAAGTACGGTTATCGCCAGACAAAGGCAGGATGACAGTGATTTTTTCACCGTCCTGCAATGGGAACATATTGACGATAGGCTTGCCGCGTGAAGTACGCGAGCCTTGTGGCACTTCCCATACTTTCAACCAGTACAAACGGCCACGGTTGCTGAAGCACAAGATGTAATCATGGGTATTGGCCACGAACAGTTGCTCGATCCAGTCATCATCCTTGGTCGCAGTGGCCTGCTTGCCTCGTCCACCACGTTTTTGTGCACGGTATTCTGAAAGCGGTTGCGATTTCATGTAACCGGTATGCGACAGGGTCACGACCATGTCTTGTGGCGTGATCAGGTCTTCGGTTTCGAGGTCCGTCGCGTTATGCGTGATTTCTGAACGACGTACGTCTTTATTGCCTTCGCCGTATTCATTGCGGGCCAGGGTCAATTCATCGGTAATGATGACGGTGACGCGCTCAGGCTTGGACAAGATGTCCAGCAAATCGGCGATCTCGGCCATGACGTCTTTGTATTCATTGACAATCTTGTCTTGTTCCAGGCCAGTCAGGCGTTGCAAACGCATTTGCAGGATTTCTTGCGCCTGATCGTCAGACAATTTATATAAGCCGTCTGGCTGTATGCCGTAATGCTTGGGCAGATTCTCTGGGCGGAAAGCATCGATGCCGCCTGAATTATCAGCCGCAGTACGCACCAGCATCTCGCGCACCATGGAGCTGTCCCAGGCGCGGGTCATCAACTCCTGTTTCGCAATCGGTGGTGTAGGCGCTGCCCTGATGATGGCAATGAAATCGTCAATATTTGCCAGCGCAACGGCCAAGCCTTCCAGTACGTGGCCGCGCTCACGTGCCTTGCGCAGTTCAAACAGGGTGCGGCGTGTCACCACTTCACGGCGGTGAGACAAGAAGCAGGACAGCATTTCCTTCAGGTTCAACAATTTAGGCTGGCCATTCATCAGGGCCACCATGTTCATGCCGAAGGTGTCTTGCAGCTGCGTCTGCTTGTACAAATTATTCAGAACCACATCAGGTACTTCGCCGCGCTTGAGTTCGATGACCACACGCATGCCCGACTTGTCGGATTCATCGCGGATATCAGAAATACCATCGAGCTTCTTGTCACGCACCAGCTCGGCGATACGTTCCAGCAAAGACTTCTTATTTACCTGGAAAGGCAGCTCATCAACGATCAGTGCCGTACGGTTTTCCTTGCCATATTCCTCAAAGTGCGTCTTGGCGCGCATGACGACGCGGCCACGGCCGGTGCGGTAACCATCGCGCACACCTGATACACCATAGATAATGCCGCCGGTAGGAAAGTCTGGCGCAGGAATGATCTCTATCAGTTCATCTATCGTACATTCCGGATTGCGCAAGACATGCAATGCACCATTGATGGTCTCGGTAATATTATGTGGCGGGATATTGGTCGCCATACCCACAGCAATACCTGATGAGCCATTGATCAGCAAATTCGGGATGCGGGTAGGCAGAACCGAAGGCTCTCTTTCCTTGCCATCATAGTTGGGAACAAAATCGACAGTTTCTTTTTCGATATCTGCCAGGATTTCATTAGCGATCTTGTCAAGGCGGCACTCGGTGTAACGCATAGCCGCGGCATTGTCGCCGTCGATGGAGCCGAAGTTGCCCTGACCGTCCACAAGGGTGTATCGCAGCGAAAAATCCTGCGCCATACGTACCAGCGTGTCGTAAATTGATGCATCGCCATGGGGATGATATTTACCCATAACTTCACCAACCACGCGCGCGCACTTCACGAATGGGCGGTTATACACATTATTCATTTCATGCATCGCGAACAAGACGCGACGATGCACAGGCTTTAAGCCATCACGTACGTCCGGCAAGGCTCGACCAACAATCACGCTCATCGCGTAATCGAGGTAGCTTTTGCGCATTTCTTCTTCAAGGGAAATCGGGAGTGTTTCTTTGGCGAATTGATCCATTGGCGGGCCGGCAAATTAGAGCTTGGTTAATTGGTAACGCCTGACCCATGACTATGACATCTTAAGCCTGGCGTTTAACTCTTGATTTTAGCATGCCTCGTTTGCTGAATTCCATTTATAGCAATTCAGACAGGCAAACTAAGCATGTATGACGGCGAAGGACGCCAGGATTTCCAAATAGTCAGCATACAAACAAAGAAAACATGCTGCACGGCAACTGTCGCCCAAATGACAGCCAGCTCGCAAAAATCTATGATTTAATCAAAAACATAAAAATAAACACCTCAAATCCCTCACGGAGACAACCATGTTAAAAAAATTGACAGCACTTTGCGTGCTCGCAGCATTTGCCTTGCCCGTCTCAACAGCCATTGCCCAGACCAGCACCAGTACATCGGCTCCAGCCTCAGCCGCACAAGGTGCAGAACCTGCTGTCACTACGCCGTCAGCAGCGCCAGCACCCGTTATTACAACAGTTACACCACCTGCACCGCCAAAACGTTGCGACTTTGCCGTTACCCTGCAAAGCGATGAAATTTTTGAACACCATAAATCTGTTCTCAACAGCAAAGGGAAGCAACTCATTGAAACAGAAGTGCTGGGCAAGCTGGCAAGTTGCGCCAAGATTGACCTGATCATTGTGTCTGGTCATACCGATTTGATCGGCAGTCACCCGCAAACCCAGAAATTATCTGAAAAACACGCCGATGCCGTGGTTGCTTACCTGACCAGCAAAGGTATCAACGCCCCCATGGACACTATGGGCATGGGTAAAACTCAGCAGATCAAGGCTTGTGATGACAAATTGCCAAAGAAAAAACTGGCAGAATGTCTGGCCCCAAATCGCAGGGTCGTCATAGAAGGCCGTGGTATGGCAAAATAGAGCCCGTGCAGGTTCATGCCTGCACCGGAGCAATCAAATCAGTTGATTTCTCTGAAGGAAGTGGTATTAGCTTGGCAAAGTTACACTTCGTTGTCAAAATGCGACATATTTAACCAACTGTAACTTTGCCGATTTAACAATTATCGTCCTATTATTGATGAGTATGGCAAAATGTCGGTAAATCACAGGGACCATGTTTGACGAAATAGTAATGTCATCATTGCCGTGTTAATATCAGGTTTTAATGCAGTAATTTGCGCAGTTCATCTGCGGTAATAATCTCACCCGAGAGGAGAAATATGAAAAATTTAGTTAAGCTCGTTATCGCAGCGTCCGTAGTTGCATCCTTTTCAGCTTCTGCCCAGCAAGACATCAAGGCAAACACACCATATAGCGCTTATGTGCAAGATGGTCGTGGCGTGATTGCCCGTGATCCGTTTGGCCTGTGCTGGCGCACTGGCTACTGGACACCTGCTGATGCAGTTCCAGGTTGCGACGCACCACTGGTACAACCAGTTCCACCGGCACCGCCTGCTCCACCAGCTCCAGAAGTAAAGCCAGCGCCACCAGCACCGGTTGCGCCACCAGCACCTACTTCTGAAAAAGTGACTTTCGCTGCTGATGCATTCTTTGATTTTGACAAAGCTGTTCTGAAACCAGAAGCGAAAGTCAAACTGGACGACATGGCATCCAAATTGAAATCCATCAATCTGGAAGTGGTAATCGCTGTTGGTCATACTGACTCTGTCGGTACTGAAGAATACAACCAAAAATTGTCTATTCGTCGTGCTGAAGCCGTCAAAGCTTACCTGGTAAGCAAAGGTATCGAAGCTAACCGTGTTTACACCGAAGGCAAAGGCAAAAAACAACCTGTTGCTGACAACAAAACAGCTGATGGCCGCGCTAAAAACCGTCGCGTTGAAATCGAAGTTGTTGGTACACGCAACCTGAAGTAATTAATTGGTAAGCAAGACTCCGGTTTTGCTGCTGATGAAAACCCCGCTACGGCGGGGTTTTTTATTTGTATCAAGAGAAAATCCGCTTTATACAATGGAGCCGCAAGTTTGCACTTCCTCAGTGCGGCTTGAGCTTGAATCGCCTACAATACGTCTTTTGCAGCTTATGCCATCTCACGGCATTTCCAAGTAAATACCATGTCCACACTCAACGCTGATCCCGCAGAAATTCAAAAATTTAGTGACCTCGCCCATCGCTGGTGGGATCCGACGTCTGAATTTCGCCCACTGCATGAAATCAACCCCCTGCGCCTGGAATGGATTAACCAGCGCGTACCACTGGCAGGCAAACAAATCATCGACGTGGGTTGCGGCGGCGGCATTTTGGCAGAATCAATGGCAAAAAAAGGCGCACAAGTCACTGGTATCGACCTGTCCGACAAGGCCTTGAAAGTCGCCGATTTGCATGGGCTGGAATCTGGTATTAGCGTACGCTATAAAAAAACCGCTGCCGAAGACATGGCGGAAGAAGAAGCCGGGCAATTTGATGTCGTTACCTGCATGGAAATGCTCGAACACGTACCTGACCCTGCATCCATCATCAAAGCCTGCGCAAAACTGGTTAAACCAGGTGGGCATGTCTTTTTTTCCACCCTGAACCGCAATCTGAAATCTTATTTGTTTGCCGTCATCGGGGCAGAATATCTGCTGCAATTGCTGCCCAAAGGCACGCACGACTATGCAAAATTTATCACTCCGGCTGAACTGTCACAAGACATACGCAATGCCGGGCTTGAATTACATGCGATGAAGGGTTTGAGTTATAACCCCCTTACCCAAATCTATGCACTGAATGCAGACACCAGCGTCAACTACATGGTCGCCTGCACCCGCCCGGCCTGAACTTGCAGAATTTGTTGCCGCACTTAGATAACCACGCCTGTCATCGACACAGCTGAATTACAGTTGAACTACAGTTGACGATGGCAGACAGTTTTTCGATCCCCCATATGCAAACACCTCAAGCAATACTCTTTGATCTGGACGGTACCCTCGCTGATACCGCCCCCGATCTGGCCGCTGCCGTCAATGTCATGCGCAGCAAGCGCCAACTGACCCCCGCCCATTACCAAAGCCTGCGACCACATGCATCCGCTGGTGCCAGAGGGCTTTTGGCCGCTGGCTTCAACATCACGCCAGAACACCCTGATTACATCGCCATGCGCGATGAATTTCTTGATCAGTATGAATCAGCCATCGCCGTACACAGCTGCCTGTTCAAAAGCGTACCCGATCTGCTCAAAGGCCTGGATTTTCTGGGTGTTAGCTGGGGCATCGTCACCAACAAAGCCATGCGCTTTACACGCCCGCTGATACCCTTGCTGGATTTGCAGGAAGCACGCTGCGTGGTAGCCGGCGACACTACGCCGCATGCCAAACCCCATCCTGCCCCGCTGCTGGAAGCCGCCCGTCAGTTAGGCATACGTTCAGAAAATTGCTGGTACGTCGGCGATGACCTGCGCGACATCCAGGCCGCCGAAGCCGCTGGCATGACCAGCATCGCCGCTGCCTGGGGCTATTGTGGCGCCACCGAACCGAAACACTGGAAAGCCGACGCCATCATCGACAGCCCGCTGGAATTGCTGGAATTGATACGCGCCAAACATTTACAGGCCGCAAACTCTTGAATACTGCGCAGCAGGCAGCATATGAGGTATACTAGCAATGCTTAGGGGTCGACCAGGTTTCGACAGGGGTTGCAAAGCAGCGCAGGGCATACCGAGGCCAGACTACCTCGTAAATACAATCTGAACTATATAACTGCAAACGATAACTCGTACGCATTAGCCGCTTAATACCGGCTAACCTTACACCACTTCGTCCATAGGGTGGGCTGGCAACAGCAGTAAGGACATTCATATGGAATCGTCTTGAGCCGGGTTACTTGACTCTCGATTAAATAATAGGTAACTCGTCCTGCCGCAGCGTGTGCGTCCGCGTCGTCAGGATTAAATCAAATGGCAGCACTAAGTATGTAGAACTGTCTGTAGAGTGCTTCTGGACGCGGGTTCGATTCCCGCCGACTCCACCAAAATAGAAAAGCCACCCGGCATCATCGGGTGGCTTTTGTATTTTGACGATCTGCAAAATTGAACCCGCGGGACGCGGGGATGAGTACGGACAGGTAACAGCGCCTGCGTGCTGTTACCTGCCTCACGAATCTGAGCAGCTTGCAAGCTGCAAAGTGGAGAGTGGGGAATTCGAGCCGCATGCGGCGAGCACACGAGCGACATAGCGCTTGCAAACGATATGGCTGAACAGGATGGCCGATTCCCGCCGACTCCACCAAAATACAAAAGCTACCCAATATAGTTTCGCACAACGGTTGGAAATTTTTCCAACCAGTCGTTACGCAATGCACCTACAACAATCACGCTAGTGCCCGGTTTCTCTACGGGCCTTCGCGGGCTCATCTTTGGTGGCACACTGTACCCACCTACAACTGCGGCACATTGCCCTTGGCTTTGTCTTGCTCGGCGCGTCGCTTCGCTTCGACGCCCGCAGCCTTGGCGTTGACAGCGCCAAGATCATGTGCCAGCCACGGGGCCGCCATGGAGACGGCGTAACTTTCGACCAAGCCCGAATTAGGGGCCGGGTACGCCGACACCATAATATTTAGTGCACAGTTGGGCGAAGGATTGAGCAACATCGCATTCACTACCGGGGCGCCGGGTATCAAATTTCCCTGGCATGGACTGTCGGTATTTGGCCCCTTGTCCCTCATGCTTAGTTTGCCGTTCATGTCGTAGCGCCACTGCGCTATCCCGAGAAAATCCCGACGCGTCGAGTTGTCGATTCCCTGTGCATCGAATTTAGCTGCGACCGAGCGCTGCAGTACGTCCGCTGGGATCGCTTTGTCTGACGGCAGGCTTGTAAAGGCGCGCAATACCATGAAGACAGTCCCCGCCTCGTTGTACAACAGAACGAACTGTTCTACGCTGGCGTAAGAGTTGCCAGGCCAGGTGGTTCGCACATCGGCCTCGACACCGTTGAAACTAGAACTCATCCACATTAGATCGGTATTTTTGAACTTGAAATTCGGATTGGCCTTGAGCGCAAGCCGACGTGCCTCATCGATGTGCATGCCAATCTTGATGCCGGCAATATCTGGCAATTTCAGCTTGGCGAGGACCGCGCTGACCTCGGTTGAATCGGGTCCTTCCGAGCTATTACGCGAAGGACGGTTACTCCTGCCCCCTGCGTTGCTGGACGGGGTCGACTTTCCGGAGTCTGCCGTGTCGCCACTTGCAGGTGTGGCAGCGGGTGTTTGATTCTGGGTCGCGATGTTGTCTTTGATGATCTTCTTCAGGTCAATTCGTGGACTAGCATGGGCAGCCAGCGGTGCCGCGAATGTCAGTACTGATATGAGCGTTGATACAACGTACTTCATGTGTGCTCCGTCAAAAGGAAGTTGGGAGGGTGCAGTCACCGCGCAGACGGCGAACGCACCCCCTCGCATTGAAACATGAACTTAATTTAATTTCAATATTACTGCCGTATATCACTTTCTATGATTAAACTAAATTGCCCCTGACTGGACGTGAAGCGCACGAGGCCATTATCTTGCACGATCAGCGCTCTCCTTGTGCGTTTGCTAGCTGAATTGACCCTGTCAGTTTGATCCACCTTCCACTTCCTGGCGGAGGCGGCCACCGGGTCATACGACCCTTCAAATCCCAGTTCTTTCAGATCGAGATGAAGCTGTTTTAAGCTTCGTCGCTGCTTACAATTCTTGCTAGCTTCGGTTTTAAGCCAGCTTGAAAGCTGTAACGCACATTTATCGATGGCACTTTTATCGATGGCGCTTGTTGTTTGTCGTTCCGCATAGGCTGGCTCTGTGACTTCAGAGCGCAGATAGCGTCGCGCGGATAGCGCCGGACTGTGTTGCTAGAGATGCCCAGTCGTCTGGCGATCTCCCGTAATGGGATCTGGTCACGAATGTGCCAGCGTCGAATAATACCTAGTAATGCCACGTCAATCACTCCTGCTCCCTACTCATCAAGATAAGTAGGATTGTGTGCTAAACGTGGGTCACAATAGATGCAATTTATCCAGCACTGGGGCAATTTTCAGTGCAAATCAGCAGTTAATACTTTAACAACAAAAGCGATGTTGTTGAAAATACACATTTTTTGCAAGTTAAGCCTCCTTTTTGTTTAAAAAACACTTAAAATATAGGCATGGTAAAAATGCAACCATAACATCTCCAACTTACCGGATTTCCCGCGCCATTCCATTCAGGAAGCCATCATGAAACTCCCCAAAATAAAATTCAAAATACGGCACGGTTTCCTGCTGCTCATTTTACTTTTCATCATTCCACCATTGTTCATCGTGCTGGCGCAGCATTGGGAAGTGTCAGACAGTGATCCTGACCGGGGTGCGGCCACCGTCAAACAGGATGTGTTTGGCGACAGCGCGGCCAAGATTGTTTATCTGGATCAGAACTGGAAGCCTGAGCAAAGCCTGTGGTTTTATACGACAACGCAGGGTTCCAATTTGCTGCCTTATGATTTTTTTCTGGTACTGGAACAGGCTGACAAGCCCGAGTTGTTTCGCAGTGATGAAAACATCAACCGCTATCGCTATCTGCCACAGAAAAAAACGTCGAGTAACCCGGATGCCTTGCCAGTGGGTTTTGTCAAAGACAATTACCTGAGTAAAAACTACATGGGTTTTACCTGTGCAGCCTGCCATACGGGGCAAATCAATTACAAGGGCACGGGCATGCGTATTGATGGTGGCCCGGCCAGTTCTGACATGGCCGGTTTTCTGAAAGGGCTGACCGATGCAATGATCGCCGTCAGGGATAAGCCGGATGTGCAAAAACGCTTTGTCCAGGCTGTCATGAAGCTTGGGGCCTATGGCAGTGAAGCCGATATCATCGCCGATATCAAAACCTATACGCTGCGTCTGATCAGCTATAACATCATCAACCATAGCCCTGTTGATTATGGTTATGCACGGCTGGATGCCTTTGGCCGTATCTATAACCGCACGCTGGAACACCTGCTCAATCGTCAGCAAATAGAAGAAGTGCTGAACAATGTGCTGACGGAAGAAGAAGTGAAAACAGCGCTGGCAGGCATAGGTCAGGACATTACTTCTGCAGATCGCGACAAGATCGTCGAAAGAGTTGCGACATCGGCCAAAAACATCGTCAAACTCAGACAGGAATTATTCATCAAGGCGGATGCACCGGTCAGTTACCCCTTCCTGTGGGATATTGCCCAGCATGATTATGTACAATGGAATGGCCTCGGCGGTAACGGCGGCCTTGGCCCACTGGGGCGTAACACCGGCGAAGTCATCGGTGTGTTTGGCTCGCTGGACTGGCATGAAGGCAAGCGCTTCTCCCTGACCTCGTTGATTACTGGTCAGGGCTGGACCAAGAAGGTCGTTGAATACGACAGCTCGGTCAATACCGAAAACCTGCGCCGCATAGAGACACAGTTAACTGAATTGCAGTCACCCAAATGGCCGGAACAGATTTTGGGCAAACTGGATCAGGTACGCATCAAGCGTGGTGAAAAGCTGTTTGATAAGTATTGCGTCAGTTGCCATGCCGAGATAGACCGCAGTTCACCACAACGCCGTGTGGTGGCGCATATGTCGAAGCTGGAAGAAGTCGGCACCGACCCGACCATGGCCGACAACAGTATCAAATACGAAGGGTATTCTGGCATCCTGCGCAATCAATATGTGGGTGCCGGTGTGGGCGATGTGCTGCTCGATAAAAAAGCCCCGATTGCCGCCTTGCTGACCAAGGCCACCCTCGGTGTTGTCACGACACCAGATGCAGACAAGGGCTTCATACGCCGCTGGGCAGAATGGCTGCACAATATCATCCAGGCCCAGTTTGGTAATGAGATCCATGATTCCAACAAGCACGGCAATTACAACCCCGATACCACCATGACGCCCTATTCTTCGCTACAGGCCTACAAAGGGCGTTCGCTGAATGGTATCTGGGCGACCGGGCCTTACTTGCATAACGGCTCTGTGCCGACCTTGTATGATTTGCTGCTGCCAGCAAGCTGCGCGGCAGACCAGAAAGATGCAGAGTGCCGCCCTGAAAAATTCCTGGTAGGCTCGCGTGAATTTGATGCCGAAAAAGTGGGCTTGAGAAGTACGGGCTATGAAGGTTTTACCTTCGACACCAGGTTGAATGGCAATCGCAATTTTGGTCATGAATATGGAACGAAAGCACCAGTGAAACCAGGTGATTTACCGATGCTGACCAAAGAAGACCGGCTGGATTTGCTGGAATATCTGAAAGCCCAATAAGCCTGAAACTATCTGCAAGCCGTCATTGCCCATGGTAATGACGGCTTTTTCTTTCATGCTTACAGCCGCAGATAATCAGCCAATGCAAACGCCTGTCGTCGCACCGGCAAGCAATTCTGGTTGCCATAGCACTTGCAGCTCAGCCGCGGGCGTGCCGTTGAGCAGCGCCAGCAGCATTTCGCTCATCTTGCTACCCGCGTCACGGGCGCGGGGCTGGTCTATGGTGGTGACGTTGTAGCCGACCAGGGTATCTTCCATGCTGCCCCAGACGATGACAGAAATTTCCTTGCCTATTTCCACATCGGCATCCATCAACGCCCGCATGGCACCAACGCCCGACAAATGGTTATCGACGATGATGGCGCTGGGCCTGGGTGAACTGGCCAGCAATTGTTGCACAGCCAGATAACCGCTACGCCGGTCTATGGCGTCTGCGACCAGGTGACGGGTATCGATCGCCAGCCCGGCTTCGCTCATGGCATTGATGAAGCTGTCGCGCCTTTGTCTGGCAAAATTCATTTCCAGCGGCGCGCTGATGAGGCTGATACGCTGATGCCCCAGCGACAGCAGGCGGCTTACCGCCAGCTTGATGCCTGCTTCATTATCATAATCAAACCAGGCGTAAGGACGGTCCAGCTGGGTGCGGCCATGGGCAATGAAGGGAAAGCCTTGCCTTGACAGATAAGCGATGCGCGGGTCTTGCACCAGGGTGCGGCTGACGATCAGGCCGTCAACACGGCGGCCTTTGACCATTTGTTCGTACGATGGTAATTCATTCGCTGGCGACACAGGAGCAATCATCAAATTCATCTTGCGCGCTTCCAGCGCTTCAGCCATGCCGCCCACCACGCCCAAAAACATGGGGTCACCCAGATCAGATGGCAGCAAGGGATAGATCAGGCCAAACACATTGGTACGCCCTACAGCCAGGCTGCGTGCCATGGGGTTGGCTTCATAACCAAATTGACGTGCAGCAGCCATGACTTTTTGCCGCGTCGCCTCACCCACTTCCGGGTAACCGTTGAGTGCGCGGCTGACAGTGGTTTTGGACATGCCCAGGTTGGCGGCAAGTTCCTTCAGGGTCATGGGCATGGTGACGAAAGCATGGGTAGGCGTGTTTATCTCAGGTGAATGCAGGATTATAACCGCGACATCTGTTCACATCGCGGGATTGACCTGCCCGGCTTCACCCAGGCCATCTATCGCACGTTTGAAAAAGAACAGTGCCAGCAAAATGCAGCTTAAGGGCAGCAGGGATAAATAAAATGCTGTCTGGCCATTCATGGCACCGAAAACATAGCCGGTAATCATCGAACCTGTCGTGCCACCCAGGGCAGAAAACAGGACCAGCAAACCTGTCATGGCAGAATGCTGGCGTTGTGGCAGCGAACTCAGCATCACAGAATTGATGCCGGGATAAATCGGTGCCATGAACAGACCTATCAAAGGGAAGATAAAAGCGGCCAGCGGTGCACTGCTCCAGCGCAGGTCTGGATTGGCAACAATATTATGCGTGAGCGGCAATGTCAGCAAAACCAGTGCAGCCATGCTGACCAAACACACATTCAACACCACATACCAGCTTAGCTTGCGCATGATGGCCCCTGCCCCCAGCCGGCCGATTGCCAGGCAGGCGGCAAAGATGCTGGTTGCCTGCACGCTCATGGCGACTGGCATTTTCAGTATCTCATTATTAAAGGTCGGCAACCATGTGCCTATACCCTGCTCCAGCAGGACGTATAAAAAAGCCGAGATGATGTACATACAGACGAGGGGACGCGTCATTAGTTTTAACATACCGGCAAAATCGTTGAGCAAGCTGCCACCCTGAGGGGGGCGCTGACTTCCATGTTCTTCAAAACGGGTACTGGCAACCAGCACAAAGCTGAGCGCGCACAAGGCGGAAAGCCACCAGTAAACCTTTAGCCACACTGGTGACGTGGGGTTGTCGGCATCAATGAAATAACCGAATATCCAGTAGCCACTTAAAACGCCTACCATGAAAAAACCTTCTAGCAGGTTCATCAGGCTGGCATGCTGTTTTCTGTCTGTGCTGATCAGTCCAAGTGTGGAATAGACGGATACCTTGACCAGTGCAAATGCCACACCCACGCTCAGGAACAGGAGTTTGGTCATCAAGAAACCAGGCAGCAAAGGCATTGCCATGGTGCTCAAAGTGACGATGGCCAGCCCAATCAGCATCGCATATTTATAACCTATGCGCGGCAAGAATGAAGCTACTGCAAATGACACGATGATGATGGGAATATCCTTAAAGCCCTCAAGCACACTGGCTGATGATTTCTCTATGCCATAGGATTTAATGACCTGCAAAATAACCGTGCCTACGCTATTGAGTAATATCGCAAAAACAAAATAAAGCAAAAACAGGGCTAATATAATCCGCCGTTTATTCATACTGTCTCCGTAAGGTTTTAATTTTTATTATTTTTGTGTTTGTTTTTATATGACTGCCTGAACTACATCACTGCATAAGCTGCCTGTCACTGCATACAACTGATACTACAAGTCTCTTTTAAGATAATCATGTAAATTAAATTCATGCAGGCCAGCGATAACGACATTGGCCTCTGTCAGCACGGTAGGGCTGCCTATGCCCAGGGCAAACATATGGGCAGATCTGATCGCACGTATGCCTGCAATCGAGTCTTCAACGCCAAGGCAGTCTTGTGGATCTACACCCAGATGTGCAGCCGCCGTCAAAAAGATTTCAGGATGCGGCTTGCTATGGGTGATGAATGCAGCATCTGCCACGGCATCAAACTGCTGACTGATGCCCAGTTTTTCTATCACGGCCTGGGCATTTTTACTGACAGAAGCCAAGGCCGTTTTTAGTCCAGCATCACGTATTGCCTGCAAAGCCAGTGCTGCACCTGGCAGCAAATCATCCGGGCTGATGTGGGCGATCAGTTGCTGATAATGCAGGTTCTTTTTTACCGCCAGGTCGAGTTTTTCATCTTCTGTAAAGTGTTTTCCTGAAGCGGCAAGTATCAGGTTCAACGAGCCCATCCTGTCTACACCTTTCAGTTGCTCGTTGACCGTCTCATCAAAGAAGGCCCCCACTTCATCGGCTATTTGTTTCCATGCGAGGTAGTGATAGTGCGCGGTGTCAGTCAAGACACCATCCAGGTCAAAAATCACGGCACGATAAGGGTATTTAAGCATGATCAAGTTCCTTGTCGTGCAAGGCCACGCAGATGCGGGCTTGCTCAGATGTCAGAGTCAATAATTGGCTTCGGTGTTGCAAAACCAGTGATGTACCTTTCAGCAATCGGTATTCAACTGTTTCGGGTTTGACTTGTACCTGCAATAACTGTCCCTGAAAATGCACATGAAACTGGTAATCCTGCCATTGCTGTGGCAATACTGGCGCAAAAGATGGCATGCCATTTTTAACCCGCATGCCGGCAAAGCCATAGGCAATACCTAGCCAGGTACCGGCCATTGCTGCGGTATGCACACCGTAATGCGTGTTGGCATGGGTGTTATCAATATCCAGACGTGCGGTTTGCATGAAGTAGTCATACGCTTTTTCTGCATAACCCACTTCAGCGGCAATAATGCTGAAGATACAGGTCGACAAAGAAGAGTCATGCGTGGTGACAGTTTCATAAAAATCAAAATCACGGCGCTTGTCAGCGATATCGAATTGTTCGCTCAATAGCAGGAGTGCCAACACGACATCGGCCTGCTTGCAGACCTGGTGGCGATAAATCACCAGCGGATGGTAATTGAGCAGCAAGGGGTAATTTTCTTTTGGCGTATTTTTAAAATCCCAGGGCTTCTTGGACAGGAAACTATCATCCTGTTCATGAATCTGGCGCTCGCTGTCATAAGGCAAAAACATGCTGTCGGCAGCCAGTTGCCATTCTGCTACTTCCACCTCGGTCAATTCAATTGCAGCGGCAATGCGTGCAAAGTCTTGCCCATGCTGCTCACGCAATTGCTGCACGATGTTTGCGGCAAAACGTAAATGCATTTGCGCCATCGCATTGGTGTAATAGTTGTTGTTGACTTGTGCTGTATATTCGTCAGGACCGGTCACTTCGTTGATGCAGAAAGACTTATCCTTGCGGCCAGCCATGTGCGCGTAGTTACCCAGCCCCATCCACAGACGTGCTGTTTCCAGAACGATTTCAGCACCCTGCTGCAACAGGAAATCAATGTCACCGGTCGCTTCCATATACAGCTTGATGGAATAGGCGATATCAGCGTTGATATGGTATTGCGCCGTACCAGCCGGGAAGTAGGCAGAGCACTCTTCCCCCGCAATGGTACGCCACGGGTAAAGCGCGCCGCTGGCATGCGACATCTGCCTGGCACGCTTGCGCGCCTGCGGCAGGTATTGATAACGGTATTCGAGTAATTTTTTGGCGATTTCAGGCTTGTTATACAAAAAGAAGGGAAAGATGTAAATTTCGGTATCCCAGAAATAATGTCCTTCATAACCTTCGCCTGTCAGCCCCTTGGCTGCGATATTGGTCTTGCCGTCACGCCCCGCCGATTGCAGCAAGTGGAACATATTGAAATGTATACCCTGCTGCAAGGCTTCATCGCCAGATATCTGTACATCAGCTTGCGCCCAAAAATCTGCCAGATACATTTCCTGTGTTTTTGCCAGCGCAGCAAAGCCTGTTTGCCTTGCCTGTGTGAGTACCTGCTGGCTCTGCGCGGGCAAATCAGCTTCGGCAAAATCACGTGAAGAATGGTAGCTGCAAAATTTATCCAGGCGTATAAGCCCACCCTGCTGTGCAGTGATATTGAAATGCTGTTCCAGACGTTCTGCCTGCTGGTTGCAGCTGCTAGAGATTGCACCATCCACCTGCAAATGATTCAGCATGGCTGTTACCAGACACAGTTTGCTATTGTGTGTTGTATGCAGCAAGGCAGAAAAATCTTCAGACTGAAACAAGCCAAGCTGCGCCAGTGTGGGGCCACTGACTGCGGAGCCTACACGGGGGTCATCACCCGCAGTGATATTTTTTACCGCACCGTCGATAGCCGACACGATGCGAATTTGCCCGCTGAAATTCAGAGGCGTCACTTCATACGAAATAACAAACAGGTGCTTGTTGTCAAAGCAAACCATGCGCTTGCTGTCAACACGGATTTTTTTCCCTTTGGGTGACAGCCAGACTAGCGTACGCGTCAGCAAACCGGTACGAAAGTCCAGATGGCGCTGATAGACTTCCAGGCTGCCTTGTTGCAAATCAAATTCTTCGTCTTCCACCCACAGTTGTATGCATTTGGCATCTGGTACGTTCAACATGAACTGGTTGGTGCGCGCCAGGCCATAGGCGTTTTCTGGGTACTGAATGGCTTCAGATTCATAGAAACCATTCAGGTAACTGCCATTGAGCGACGTGCCTGACGGCCCTTTATAGGATTCTTCCTGGCAGCCACGCAAACCGATATAGCCGTTGCCAAGCGCGAACAAGGTTTCACTGAGAAAGTTGTTGCTGTTATCAAAACTGTTTTCGCTGATACGCCAGGTCTCCAGCGGGTATTTATGATGCAGGGCATCTGTTTTACGCACGATTGTGTCCTTGTTCTTTATTTATTTGCGGGACTGGTTTTTCTGAATAAATGTAAAAAATTCAGTATTTATTCTTTATTTTTCTATTCAAACCGGTTTGGATTCGAAATTGATTTTATTTAAACCGGTTTGAAAAGTCAATCAAGGAAATAAATTATTTGATAATCGTCGAAAAAGAGGGGCAGACGGCATACGCAAGCTGGACTTGCCTATGGACCTCAATAGGGGGCAGCTATAGTGAGGTAGAAAAAGGAAAGCAGACAGCAATGTTTGCCCATCATTAAGGTGACAAGCTCAGCTAACGCAAGCTTCAGGTCTGGCGCACCACGAGCAGGGTCTGCAAGACTTCTGATTCAACCGCCTCGTTATTGATCAGCGCCAAAATCTTCTTGGCGAGCAAGACGCCGCCATCGCGCAGGTATTGATGCACGCTGGTCAAAGGGGGGACAAAGCTGGCAGCACCCGGCGTATCGTCATAGCCAATGACAGACACCTGTTCAGGCACCGCCAGATTGTTTTCATTGAGCGCGCGGATAGCGCCCATGGCCAATAAATCGCTGGCGGCAAACACGGCATCAAAACTCTTATCTTTTTTCTTGAGATAGGCCGACATGCAATCAAAACCGGCTTCAAAGGTAAATGCCTTGGGGTGCAAGATGCTGACTGCGTGCTGTTGCTCACCCAGTGCATCCATGAAGCCGGCACAGCGCTCCTGTATCTCGGCGTGATTGATATCACCCAAAAACAAAAGCTTCTTGCGGCCTTGCTGGATAAAGCGCCCGGCCACGCTGGCCCCGCCTTTGCGATTATCGCTGCCCACTACAATACCAGGTTGATTTGCGTCCGGCGCGCCCCAGATCACCATCGGCAATCCGGAACGCTGTAAATGCCGTACGGCTTCGCCATGTGAGCCCTGCCCCAAGAGTATCAGGCCATCAGCGCCCTGCACTGGTGGCGTATCTATCAACTGCATGGAAGTCAGTACGACACTATAACCGGCTGTTGTCAGTTCCTGGGTAATGCCGCCTAATAATTCCAGCGGGTAAGGGTCAGACATGGGTCTGTCACTGGCTGGCGTCATCTCCACGACCACAGCCACAGAGTGACTGCGGCGCAGGCGTAAATTTCTGGCACTGACATTGAAACGGTAACCTTGTTCTTCAGCGATCTTGCGGATTTTTTCGCGGGTTTCTTCTGTTACCAAAGGGCTGTTCCTGAGCGCACGGGACACAGTGATGGTGGATACACCGGCAATACCTGCCAGATGTTCCATCGTTACCCCTGATTCAGAATTGGCAATACCCTTCTTTTTAGCTGACATGCAATGCTCTTGTGCGTTTCAATTTAAGGTGTGAAGTTTAAGCCCGAATTTGTTATCCGAAGTATACATCTCGGTGCTCAACAAATTCTGATAAATATACCTGCCCGTACCCGGCAGAATGCAAGCCGCATTATGACAGAGCTTGTTTGGACACGGTGCATCCCGACGTGACAGACGAAGCATTCATGCATTTCAGATGAACTGCTTGAATTTTCTGCGGAAATCAAGATTTTCACCAATTATTCATCGTTTTGGCTTTGTGTCGAATAAATGACATCGATAACATTTAAATTGACATCGATAACATTTCTTGTTTCAATGGAGTTGTTTTCAGCATCAAGTCACTTGAGTACAAGGGAAATCGCAGTATAAGTAACTGACAAGTACCTGTCTCAATTAGGAAGTGACCAGTCAATGGAAGAGGCGCAAAGACGCCTGGCCATGCAAAAGCTGCTAAAAACAATTAACCTTAATAATATTCAGGAGCACACAAATGAAATGTAACAACCAATTCCGGTTGTCGGCGATCACGCTCGCCATGATGACATTGCTGACCCAGGCGCAAGCACAGGCGCAGACCGCAGCGGCTGAAACCAGTACTACAGCCACCAAACCCGCAAATGAAAGCAAACCGGAAGAAGTACAGCAAATCGTTGTGACTGGCAATGCCAGGGCCGGCGGTCAAAGAAAAATTGATGCGTCCTATTCCATCACTACGGCGACTGAAGAACAGGTAAAACAAGCAGCCCCCAGCAGCACCGCTGATCTGCTGAAGATTGTTCCGGGTATCTACGCAGAATCCAGCGGTGGCAATGCCGGTGCCAATATCGGTGTGCGCGGCTTCCCTATTGATGGCGATGCGCCTTTCGTGACGATACAGATGAATGGTTCGCCACTGTTCCCGCCACCCACCCTGTCTTTTCTCGAAGGCTCATCCCTGTTCCGTATCGATGACACGATAGAACGGGTAGAAGTTTTGCGCGGTGGCCCCAGCCCTATTTTCTCTAACGGGCAACCTGGCGCAACCATGAACTTCTTGCTGAAGAAAGGTCGTGACGTACCCGAAGGCAGTTTGCGCGCTACCGTAGGCACAGGTAACCTGCGCCGCATCGATGGCTATTATGGTGGCAAGATTTCAGATGGCTGGTATGGCACCATAGGCGGCTTTTATCGCGTCGCCCAAGGCGTGCGTGACGGGCAATATCCGGCCGATGAAGGTGGGCAAATCACCGCCACCGTCACCCGCAAACTGGATCAGGGTGAACTGACGTTCTATGCGCGTTCTGTCAATGACAAAAATACTTTTTACACTGGCGTACCGCTGATTTCTGCGGGCACTGCTGGCGGTAACCCAGGTGCCTTCCCTGGTTTTGATCCTCTGACCGGTTCTTTGTACAGTAACGAGCTGCGCAATGTGTCACTGGAAGTCGGTCCGGGTCAGACCCTGCAGAAAGACCTCGCCAATGGCCGTGGCTTGCAGGCCAACCTGTTTGGTGTGGATTTTTCACAAAACATCAATGGCTGGAATGTCAGTAACAAGCTCAATCATTTTTCAGGTGACGCGCCAACCCTGGCGATCTTTACCGGCAACAGCCCGGTCAGTGCTGCGTCTTACATTAACAGCGCGATACAGTCAGCCAACGGCCAGGCCAATGTCGTGACTGCGGCTGGTGGCAAACTGGCGACTTCGGGCACGGCAACTTATCTGAATGGTGGCGCAGCAGTCAGCGCAGACCAGCAGGTGATGTCGGCCGGCATCTGGTCGGTGGAAAAGAAACTGACCTCGTTCACCGATGAATTACGCATCAGCAAAGAGATCGTTAAAGATCACACCCTGACAGGTGGTGTTTATTATGCTGATTACTCATCCAAAGATCAGTGGTATCTCGGTAACAGCGTATTGATGACAGCAACTTCGAATGCCCGCCCTATCAATGTGGCGTTGAACAATGGGGTCGTGGTCAGCGGTAATGGTCATGATGGTGCTTCTTTCTTCACGCTCAATGAAAATTTCTCTGCGCAAAACACTGCGTTCTTCCTCACCGATGAATGGAAGATTAATGACAGGGTCCGTGTTGATGCCGGTGTACGCACAGAAAACCGTCGACTCAACGGTGTCATTTCCAACGCCAAATCAGTGGACCTGGATAATAACCCGCTGACGCTGTATAACAACAGCGCATCGGTACTGAGCGGCAGCAATACACCTGTCAACCGTACCGACAGCGAAGTGTCGTACACGCTGGGCGGCAATTACAAGGTGTCGGAAAACTTCAGCGTTTTTGCGCGTCTGAATTCAGGTTTTGCATTGCCGCAGTTTGATACCATCCGTGACAACGGCGTTGGCGCACCTGTCACCAAGGTCAAGCAATACGAACTGGGCCTGAAGACAGTGACCGAGCAATTCAGCGCTTACCTGACCTTCTTTCATAACACCTTTACCGGTCTGTCTTTCCAGCAGTTCCTGGCTGATGGCAGCAATGTGACGGCAATTGGTGGTTCCAGCGGTTCAGGCCTGGAATTTGAAGTGGCTGCGCGCCCGGTCAAGAACTTCCAGATTTCACTGAGTGGCGCGTATCAGTCTTCAAAATACGAAAACTATGGTGCCAATACGGGTCATGAAGTAAAGCGTCAGCCTAAATTGCAGTTCCGCCTGTCACCAAGCTATCGCATTCCGCTCGACAATGCCGATATCAAACTGTATGGCACTTACACGCATGTCGATGCACGTTATGCCGATGCTGAAAACCAGCAATCATTGCCCAAGTATTACACGCTGGATGCAGGCGTACTGGTGGGTCTGGGTGACAATCTGGAATTCCGTCTGGCAGGTACCAACCTGACCAATCAATTGGGCCTGACCGAGGGTAATTCCCGCGTCATCGGTGGTGGCAGCAGTGTTGTCTTTGCCCGTCCTATCTTTGGTCGTGCCATCGAAGCTTCCGTTTTGTATCGCTTCTGATCAGCTTCCCCCTGTAGCTTGATTGCCCGGCTTCATGTATGTGAAGCCGGGCTTTTTTTCCACCAAAGCGCTGTCTGCTAAGGCTCTGCGATCAGCGCCCGGACTTTTTCCACGTCATCAAACAAAAAGAAATGTTCGCCATCCAGAGTATGAATTTCCGGTTTTAAAGAAAAACAGTCAACCCAGGCGTGACCATCATTTTTGGTGACCTTGTCGTCCTTGCCGAGCAGGATGCGTACGAGCACCTGGTGCTGGCGTTCTGAAGCATCGGAATAGGCTTCGACTGCGGCCACATCGGTTCTCAATATAGGTTCGATCAATTCCATCAGTTGTGGCTCTGAGAGTACTTCTTTGGGCATGCCTCCCATGCTGCCTATCCAGTCAAAAAACTCCTTGCCCGGTAGTTCAGAATGACGCTGAGGCAATCGCTTATGCGGTGCTACTGCACCCGACAACACCAGTCTTTGCGGCAAACTGGCCCCCATTTCCACCAGCCTGTCGAGCATGGCCAGGGCGACATAGGCACCCATGCTATGGCCGAATAAGACATAGGGCCCCTGCGCTGCTGCCTGTAGCGTGGGCTCAAGCAGGTTTGAAACAATCTCTGGTATGGTTTGCAACAGAGGAAAACGCATGCGCGTGCCATGGCCGGGCGGGTCCATTGTTATCCATTCATACTGGTGTTCACTGGCCAGCCTGACATAGCTATAGCTGCTTCCACCTGCAAATGGAAAAGCGATAATTTTCAATTTAATTCCTAAGATTCAAGATAAGCCTGAGCTCGGTAAAATCTACACATGGTCGGCTTCAAAACTTACACGCAAGCAGTATTAACAACCGCCTGATTTAGCCTGCCCGGTGAAGGGGAAATTTTTTGTTTGATAGAGGACTACAAGATGCATACACACAAAAATAGTTGATGGCTAAGAAGTGAGCATAACCAGCACATAGCTCAGATGAGCTACGTACTCTATTTCTACATCAGGGATTTATTTCTTGATGCTCAGAACAATGGAGCCGGCCCAGTTGGCACCACCATTTTCAACCATGATACTGAGGACATTCGTGATCTCTGTCCATTCCATGAAAATTTTTGCACCACCGATGTCGACGCCATCACCACTCAAAGTTCCATTTGGATCTGACAGCAGTTTTGTACGGCAAGCAGGATCTTGAGCTGACTTTTTAATTATAGATGCCAATCTATCATATAAATGTGCCATTTTCTACCCCTAATATACTTGGTTCAAAGAATCGATTCGCTCTTGCAAAAAACTTTGTTTGCTACCTCTTTCGTCTGAAATTTAGGCAGCGTTGCCGGTACTACACGCCGCCTGAAATGACGCGGCGGTGATCTGGAAAAATACCTGTCGAAAACCGTCATTGCCTGGCATCGTAACGCTCATTTGCAAAAGGCAGAAAAGAGCTGGGGCATCGCCCGGTCCCGGTTTCTGGCCGACACCCATGCCTTATGGCAAAAGGATGGCGATGACGGTGCACCCTATTGCCATCGCCTGCCAGACGGCAGTTGGCGCGCCGAATGCCGTAATCAGGTTTTTTTGACATCGACCGATGCCGGCGGCCTGGCTCAATTGGGTTTATGGTTGAACGAAACCACAGGCAATACACAACTGATGCTGCCTGTCTATTTGTATGCCTGTCTGTTCTTTTTCTCTTTTTTTTATCCTTTGACTTTGCTGATGAAGCAAATTTCAAAAAAACTCAAACTGCGCTACGGCATGACAATCTGAGGCTACGACAAGTCTTGTGAAAAGACAGGCAATCGTACAAACGTACTCGCTGGAAATTAGTTAAAATTTGGCACCAATACCATTTCCGGAGCATGTCTTGCACAGCAGTCCCTTACTCACCAACATCCCCGGTCTGCGAACCGGTTTTGGCAATAACAGAGAACTGGTACCCAGCAGCCTTTGTACACATTGGGACACTGTCCCGGTAAAAATACAGGTGCACGGGACCAGCGTCGTTGAAGTCACTGAAAAAAATCAGCAGTGTGGTGATGCCGATGCATTTTTCACCAGCGTACCCGGTATACCATTGACAGTCATCACTGCGGATTGCGTGCCCATCTTGCTGGCGCGTCGCGATGGCAAGATGATTGCGGTTGCCCATGCGGGCTGGCGTGGCATGAAAGATGGTGTTCTGGCCGCACTATGGCAACAATTGCAGGCGCGTGGCGAAAGACCAGAAGACTGGGTCGCTGCCATAGGCGCGCACATTCGGGCCTGCTGCTTTGAAGTCAGTGAGGAACTGGCAAACGACTTCGTCCAGCAATATTCTGATCTTGATGCAACGCTGGTACGTCCTTCACACCGCCATCTGGATTTGAACTTCCTGGCCAGAGTCGCCCTAAAACAGATAGGCATAACAGAAATTGATCATCATTCAGCCTGTACCCTGTGCAGCAAAAACCAGGATGGCAAGTATGTCTTCCGCAGTTATCGCCGTGGCGACCGTAACTCGTTCCAGCATTCTGGCATGCTGATATTGCCGTGATTGCCATTCAGCGGTGTCATTCGGGCTGGTTCTGCCAGTCTGAGCAAAGGCGGGACAAAGCATTTACAATCCTATGCTGCACTTGATTTTGCACGACAAATTTCTGCTGGCCAACATGCACGACGGGACGGACACAAATGAGCAAATATAGCCTGAATATCAACGGAAAGATGCAGTCAGTCGATGTCGCGCCAGACACGCCTTTACTCTGGGCACTGCGCGATTCGCTGAACCTGGTCGGTACCAAATACGGCTGCGGCGTTGGACAATGTGGTGCTTGTACCGTGCAAATCAATGGCGTGCCCACCCGCTCCTGCCTGTTGCCGGTGTCGAATGTAGGCAAGCAAAAAGTGACCACCATAGAAGGCCTCGATGCGAAAGCCATGCATCCCTTGCAAAGAGCCTGGCAAGAACTGGATGTGCCGCAATGCGGCTATTGCCAGGCTGGTCAGATACTGACTGCCGCCGCCCTGCTGAAAGACAAGCCGCAACCGACAGACGCCGATATAGACAGCGCCATGACCGGCAACCTGTGCCGCTGTGCCACCTATATCCGCATACGTGCCGGCATACACCGGGCGGCAGAACTGGCCCATGAAACCAGCGGCAAGAAGGTGCAAAAATGAACAAGCCCTTACAAGACAATATGTTGCAAAAAGCCACACAGGTTTCCCGCCGCGATTTCCTGCGTACTTCAGCCGCCGGCAGTGGTGCGCTGATACTGGCTTACCTGGGTGTGGATGCAGGCCGTGCCGAAGCGCAGATCAGCAAGGCAGACGCCATTACGGCCAATACCGCGGCTGATTTCATGCCCAGCGCCCTGATACGCATTTCCAGCGATGGCACAGTGACCCTGGTTTCCAAACAACCAGAAATCGGCCAGGGTATCAAGACTTCGCTACCGATGGTGATTGCTGAAGAGCTGGAAGTCAGCTGGAAAGATGTACGCATCGTCCAGGGCGACCTGAACCCGGCCTATGGCAGCCAGGGCGCCGGTGGGTCAACTTCGACACCGACCAATTACAATGAATTCCATAGACTGGGGGCAACGGCACGCACGATGCTGGTCAGTGCGGCTGCGCAAACCTGGAATGTTCCGGCAGCAGAATGCCATGCTGCTGACAGCGCAGTCCATCACGCTGCCAGCAAACGCATGCTGACTTATGCTTCGCTGGTGGTAAAAGCTGCCAGCCTGCCCGTGCCGGACGCCAAAGATGTCAAACTGAAAGACCCGGCACAATTCAAGTTATTGGGCACACGCATTGCCGGCGTCGATAACCTCGCCATTGTCACCGGCAAGCCCTTGTTTGGCATCGATGTCAAACTGCCCGGCATGCTGTATGCAGTCTATGAAAAATGCCCGGTATTTGGCGGCAAGGCTGTCAGCGCCAATCTCGACGTCATCAAAGCCCAGCCCGGCATCAGGGATGCCTTCATCATTGAAGGTACTGACAACCTGCGTGGCCTGTTGCCTGGCATAGCCATCATTGCAGAAAGCACCTGGGCGGCCTTCAGTGCCCGCAAATTATTAAGCGTCAACTGGGATGAAGGCAAATCAGCGCAAGACAGTTGGGAAGGTTTTTGCAGCCAAGCCAAAGGTCTGGCAAAGCAGGCAGGTGTCAATACCCTGCGCAAGGATGGCGATGTCAATGCAGCTTTCGGTAATGCCGCCAAAATCGTGGAAGCTGCCTATAGCTATCCTTTCATTTCTCATGCCAGCATGGAGCCTCAGAATTGTACCGTCAGCTTCAATGCACAAGACGGCAGCATGGAAATCTGGGCACCCACGCAAAACCCGGAAGCCGGGCAAGCGCTGGTGTCAGAAACCCTGAATATACCCAAGGAAAAAATCAAGCTGCACATCACGCGCAGCGGCGGTGGCTTTGGCAGGCGCCTGAGTTCTGATTTTATTGTCGAAGCAGCTGCCATCGCCAGACGCGTCAATACGCCTGTGAAGCTGACCTGGTCACGCGAAGATGATATGCGGCATGATCATTTCCGCGCTGGTGGTTTTCATTTTCTACGTGGTGGGGTTGATGCCCAGGGCAAGCTGGTCGCCTGGCACAACCACTTTGTCACCTTTGCCAATAAAGTCATGCGCGATGGCAAGCCAGTCTTGCAACCCGGCAGCGGCGCGGGTTTGTCTGGTGATGAATTTCCAGGTCGCTGGGTAGAAAATTGCCTGCTCGAACAAACCCCATTGGAAACCAGTATCCCCATGGGGCCGTGGCGTGCGCCGGGCAGCAATGTGTTTGCCTGGGTCTTCCACAGTTTCATTGATGAACTGGCCCATGCTGCGGGCCGCGATGCGCTGGAATTTCGTCTCGATATCCTCGGTAACAAAGACATCGTGCCGGGCACGGGTGAGCGCGGCCAGGCTTATCATGTGGGCCGCATGAAACGTGTATTGCGGGAAGTGGCTGACAAGGCTGGCTGGGGCAGGAAAAAATTTCCACGTGGCCAGGGACAAGGCATCGCTTTCCATTTCAGCCATCGCGGGTATATCGCTGAAGTGGCTGAAGTGACAGTTTCCAAAAAAGGGGAACTGAAAGTCGACCGTGTCGTCGTGGTCACCGATATCGGTGCACAAATCGTCAATTTAAGTGGGGCAGAACATCAGGTACAAGGCTCTGTCCTCGATGGTATCAGCACGCTGATGTACCCCGAGCTTGATATTCAGCATGGCCGCGTGGTGCAAGGCAATTTTCAGGATTACCCACTGCTGCGCATGAAAGACAGCGCTACGAAGATTGAAGTACATTTTCTGAAAACCGATTTTCCCGTGACGGGTCTGGGTGAGCCGGCTTTTCCACCGCTGGCACCTGCCGTCTGCAATGCGATTTTTGCGGCCACCGGTAAACGGGTGAGACAATTGCCTTTGACGCACGCGGACCTGAGCTGGAGTTAAGAATGCAATGCCAGGCTTATTCCCTGGCATTGGCTTCAGCCAGTGACCGGAAGCGTTCTATCACAAATTGCGCCGCTGGCGAATGGCTGCGACCACGCAACGATACGATGCCGACTTTTGAATACATGGTTGGCGCATCGGCCATGTGTATAGGTACCATCTGGCCGCGCTGTATCTCATCGCTGACCGCCGCATAGATCGCTGCCAGTACTGTATCTGATTCCAAAGCGGTACGTTTGAGCGTCAACACATCATCGCATTCGAGCGCAATAGGCAAGGCGGTGCCTGGCTCCAGTTGCATCAGATGCGCCAATGCCTGTCGTACCGCTTGGGGCAAACGCACGGTAGCCAGCCCAAAAGGCACGATATCTCTGGGGTTGACACGTTTCTTGTTCAACAGAGGGTGACCAGCCCGCACAAAGAAACCACCGCGCTGCGGTGCCAGCAAATGAATATCCAGATCCTGATCGGGCGGCAGGTCGCGTGTGTCGGCAACAAAAAAATCCAGTTCTTCACTGCGCAGATGCTGGGCCAGATATTCCCAGTTATTGACTTCCACCCTTAGACGTATGCCTGCATATTTTTGCCGCAATTCCGGCATCAGCAGCGGTAACAGGGTCGCCGCAGGGAAAGGCCCGACACCAATGGCCAGGTCACCAATCTGCTTCTGGCGGTAGAGTTCGATATCGCGCTCCAGGCAACGGCTGTCAAACAACAGCTTGCGCGCCCTGTCGATAAAAAAATGTCCGGCCGGTGTTGGCGTCACTTCTGTCGTACCACGATCAAACAACTGTATTTCAAGCTCGGTTTCGGCTGCCTGTATGCTGCGGCTCAAGGCAGATTGCGATAAATGCACACGCTCTGCTGCACGGGCAAAATTCTTTTCATCTGCGAGGGCAAGTACGTGTTTTAAACGCTTCAATTCCATTGCAATTCCCTGACATATCCAGATAGCATTTTTGCAATTACCCTGATTTATCGTCCATGAGCAGATGGAAACACCAACCCTTGCCACTCAACAGGACGAGCGATAAAACACCAATGCATCCATTGCATTGATTTTAGCCGAAGAATGCATTGGACACCAAAAATCAGTCAACCTACACTCTTGAACAAAACATCTGTTTAGAATAATTAAAATCTGGAGACATCCATGCACGATCAACCCCGCAAACCGATCATGGCAGCCGTTTCTGCTATGCTGCTGACATCCATCACGCTGCTCAGTGCCTGTGGCCAGAAAAATGCCGCAGGCCCTGCCAGTGAAGCCAGTCCGACCACAATCAAGGCGAATGAAGAGATGGGCAAATCCCTGGCGCTGGATGATCAGCAAGATTTTGAAGATGCCAGGCATGGCCTGATTGCCCGCCCTGAAGGAAAAATCCTGGGGCCTGCTGGTGAAGTGCTGATTGATTTCGATGCTTGGAAATTCATAGAGGGCCCGGCACCCGCCACGGTCAACCCCAGTCTGTGGCGGCATGCCAAGCTGAATGCGCAGATCGGCCTGTTCAAGGTCACGGATGGCATCTACCAGTTGCGCGGTTTTGATATTGCCAACATGAGCATCATCGAAGGTAAAAGCGGCTGGATCATCATTGATCCGCTGACATCCAGGGAAAGCGCAGCCAGTGCCCTCGCCTTTGCACGCAAGCACCTTGGTGACAAACCTGTCAGTGCCATTATTTTCACACATAGCCATGCCGATCATTTCGGCGGCGCCCTGGGCATCATCACCCCGGAAGAAGTAGCAAGCCGCAAGCTGCCTGTGATTGCACCTGATGGTTTCATGGAAGAGGCCACCAGTGAAAACATCCTGGTCGGTACAGCCATGGCCAGGCGATCCAGCTACCAGTTCGGCAAAGATCTTGAACGATCGGCCAGGGGTCTGGTTGATACCGGTCTTGGCAAGGGTGTGGCCTATGGCAGCATAGGCGTGCTGCAACCAAATCAATTGATTACCCAGTCTACGCAAGACCTGGTTGTGGATGGTGTGAGCTTTGTGTTCCACAATGTACCCGGGGCAGAAGCGCCATCTGAACTGACCTTTGTCATCCCTGAGAAAAAAGCCTATGCGGGCGCAGAAATCTTGGCACAGACCATGCATAACCTGCTGCCTGTACGCGGCGCCAAGGCACGCGATGCGCAACGCTGGAGCAATTACCTGGAACAGGCACTGGTGCACAGTGCCGATGCCGATGTCTACTTTGGCCAGCACAACTGGCCTGTATGGGGCCATGCACGCATTGCAGAATTCATCACCAAGCAGCGCGATGTTTATCAATACACGCATGACCAGACCGTACGCCTGATCAATGCTGGCTTTACACCCTATGAAATTGCCGACAAGATCAAGCTGCCAAAATCGCTGGAAACCTATTTCGGTGCACGCGGTTATTATGGCGACCTGCGCCATAACGTCAAAGCGGTCTATCAATTTTACCTGGGGGCCTACGATGGCAATCCGGCCAACCTGAACCGCCTGCCACCACAAGAATCTGCCAAACACTACCTGGAATTATTTGGTGGTGCCGACAAGGCGATCAGCGCAGCACAGGCTGCTTTTGACAAGGGTGATTACCGCTGGACAGCAGAGCTGCTGAATCATGTGGTTTTTGCCGACAGCAATAACCAGAAAGCCAAAGAACTGCTGGCGCGTACCTATGAACAAATGGGCTATGCCGCAGAAGCCTCCACCTGGCGCAACAGCTACCTGACTGCCGCGAATGAATTGCGCAATGGCCCGCCCAAAAAAGGCGTGAACCGCGCCAGCATGATAGAAATGCTGAGCCAGACACCCATAGAACGCTTTCTGGAAGCAATGGCCGCTGGTCTTGATGGCGCAGCTGCGGAAGGCAAGGATTTCAAAGTCAATCTGGTACTGACCGACAGTAAAGAGTCTTACGTCCTCTGGATAGAGAATGCCGTGCTGCATCACAAGAAGGCCGAGCCAGCCAAAGATGCCAATGCCACCCTTTCCCTGACCAAACCCATCTTCATCAAGATGATGGCCGGCACGGCAGGTGTAAAAGACACACTGTTCAGTGACGACCTGAAAGTGGACGGCAGCAGGATAGACCTCGTGCGTTTCTTTGGCCTGATCGACAAGACACCGGGGACATTTGCGATTGTCACCAAGTGACCAAGTGACTAAGTAAGACCGTAAATCAGTGATCAGATTTCAGAATGTAACGCTGCCACCCGGAGCCACGTCTTCTGCGATAGCATAGGGCTGCCCTGTTATTCAACAGGTGCAGACCTTACTATCACGCTCAAGCCTGATTACCCAGACATGGAAACACCGCAAACACGAAAAAACAATTTACCGGCATCCTTTGCTCTGTTAAGAACCAGGCGCTTTGGCACATTCTGGTTTGCCAGCTTATTGTCCAATATTGGCACCTGGGCACAGCAGGTTGCCCAGCCCTGGCTTTTGCTCAGCCTTGGCGCTTCGTCTTTCATGATAGGTCTCGACAGTTTTGCCCTGGGCGCGCCGACGTTTTTGCTGACCCTGATCGGTGGTGTGCTGGCCGACCGTGGTGACCGGCGTCGCATCATTGCCGTCTTTCAGTCAATACAGATGCTGTGCCCGACCTTGCTGGTGGTATTGCTGCTGACAGGTGCGGTACATCCGTGGATCATCATCTGCCTGTCGCTCGTCGTTGGCGTGACAGACGCACTGTCCATGCCTTCTTTCCAGTCCATCGTGCCCAGTCTGGTAGAACACGCGCAGATATCACAGGGCCTCGCCCTGAATTCAATACAGTTCAATCTTTCGCGCATACTGGGGCCGTCTATCGCCGGTATACTGCTGGTCAGCATGGGGGCTGCCGGGTGTTTCGCTATCAGCGCCTTGTCTTACCTGCCCTTTATTGCCGTAGCCCTGTGGATACTGCCGCGAGGGAAAACAGTTTACGACAACACCGATGCGACAAGCGGAAAACAGCTTTTTAACGGTGCCCGCAGCATCATTGCCGACCCCAATTTACGCGGCGCACTACTCACGGTGCTGACAACCAGTTTTTTGTGCGGCCCACTGATCACCTTCACGCCAGTGCTGGTCAAAGAGTCGCTGCAAGGCGATGCCGCCCATTTCAGCATAGGTATGGCTGCTTTTGGCGTGGGTGGCATGCTGGGCGCGTTCAGCCTGCTGCTGATAAGCAAGGCAATTGATTTGCGCCGCTTCAGCGCAAGGCTGGCAGCGGTGTATGGCCTCACGCTGGTACTGGCTGCATTAAATACCTGGTACTGGGGCTTGCCTGTCCTGCTGATTTTTGCTGGTCTGTGCATGACAGCCAGCAACACAGCAGCCAATTCAATCTTACAGACCAGTGCCAGCCCGCAACTACGCGGTCAGACCGTCAGTCTGTATATGCTGGCAATGCGCGGCGGCCTGTCATCAGGGAGTTTGATTACAGGTATATCCGTCCACTTGCTCAGTGTACGCACCGCCCTCATTATCAATGGCTGCCTGGCTGTCGCCATACATTTGTACACGGGCTGGGCATGGCAACGGGCAAAAATGACGGACAAGACTTTGGTAAGCAAGGCCTGATCCTATATGGCCATCACACAGAGAAGCAGATCCTGCCTATCTTTGCTATCCTGAGTGCCCGGTTCCAACCTGCATTTACCATGAAACTGTCCGCATTTCTACTCCCCTTCATGATCACCTTCCTGCCCGCACTGGCAATTGGCCAGGACAGGCAATACCAGCCAAAGTGTACTGACGATGCCATGATGCTGAGCGCGAACACGTTGAAAAAAGCCAGGATATTGTTACCGGTTTTCAGGCATTATTGCTACAGCGATCAATCTGGCAAGCATGTGCTGTACCTGACCGAGAAACAGGACAAGGTATATGCAAATGAAAAATTATCCAGCGCAGTAGAAGCACATTTGTTCACGCTGGAAAGCGACAACTCCTTCAGTCTACCTGTGCGTATTCGCGACAAGGCGGACAGCGAAGAAGCTGGTATCGGATTCTGGAGCAAGCTTGTAGAACTCAAGGATATTGATGG
The DNA here is from genome assembly GCF_049339485.1 of Undibacterium sp. TJN19. Classification (NCBI taxonomy): domain Bacteria; kingdom Pseudomonadati; phylum Pseudomonadota; class Betaproteobacteria; order Burkholderiales; family Oxalobacteraceae; genus Undibacterium; species Undibacterium sp. TJN19. Next base: position 144,433 of record NZ_JBMPPL010000007.1, on the reverse strand, counting down.
CGACGGTTTGATTGACCCCATTCTGGTTTACCGCGTCTATGACCAGAAAGACAGTAATGCCGTCAACACGGATGCCTATTCCGGACGCATCAAGATCATCCTGCTTTACAAAGGGAGCAAGGTCGTCATACGTGCGATCACTGGAACACTGGACGGCGAACGGCAGACTACGGCGACAGAGAATTTTTTCTTATTGCCTGCCTCAATGCAAAAATATCTGGTGAAGAAGATGGCGAAGATGTATGAACTTGATCAATATGGCTTCGACAATAGCTATAAATTTGTGCCGAGAAAAGTTAAGAGCAAATAGAGCTGCTTCGTGAGTTCAAGTTAAAAGACCGACTGCGATAAGACCCCATGTTAAGATTAAAATTATCTTTTTTTGATTAGACAGTTACATGGCCTTCCCTTATTTAACCGATGCAGTGCATGGCTTGTTTGGTATTTCGCTTCCTCTGCCCTTGCCGATGTTTGGCCTTTTTGTCGCGATTGCCATGCTGGTGGCCTCATCTGTACTCAAGCGTGAACTGCAACGCAAGCACGACCTTGGAATTATTCCTGCTGCCAGGATAAAGCGCAAAGGGAAACAAGGCAATCGTACTGTCGTTGAAATACTGCCACAGGAAATCGTCGGCGACCTCACTCTGGTCGTCATGCTGGCCGGCATCGCAGGTGCCAGGCTGTTTCATCTGCTTGAACATATCGACGAATTTTTAGCCAATCCATCGGCAATGATATTCACAACATCTGGCCTGAGTATTTTTGGTGGACTGATCCTTGGCACACTGGCAGGTGTGTATTGTGTCAGAAGATGGCAATTGCCCTTGCGACCCATGCTGGATGCGGCCGCACCCGCAATGATGCTGGGTTATGCCATAGGCCGCATCGGTTGCCAGGTATCAGGCGACGGTGACTGGGGCAGTGCGGCAAATATGGCATTGAAACCTGACTGGCTACCATTGTGGGCGTGGGCGCAAACCTATGATCACAATATCGTCGGCGCCATCATTGCCGCACCGGGTGTATACCCTACCCCCATGTATGAAGTCTTGATGAGCATGACCTGCTTTGCCTTGTTATGGGTTTTCAGGAAAAACCCCTTCCAGGCCGGCTGGCTGTTCGCCATGTATATGCTGCTGGCTGGAATAGAGCGTTTGTTGATAGAAAAAATTCGCATCAATCCTGTATTCGATATTCTTGGCATCCATGCGACACAGGCAGAATTCATTTCTGGTGCGCTGATTGTCGCGGGATTTGCAGGCATGCTGGCGTTAAGTAGAAAATCATCTATCCAGGGAAATCACCCGTTGCAAGCGCGGGGGAAGCTTTGACTAAAGCTGGCACCTGAGACGCAATCTGCATAAACTGGGAAAGTCATTTTGAAGAGCAGGATTGAGTCAGGGTACCCCCAAGGGGAAAGTTAGCCCGATTAGGTACGATTAGTGAAACGTAATTTTGCGAATGTAAAGCTTAGGGACTGCACCAGGTCTCTCAAATATGTGATATTGCCTGTGACGTGTCTCAGGCGGTTCGCGGCTGAAGCCGCTCCCACAAAGAATCGGATGAGCCTGATCAAATCAGGCATGCGTGAGATCCGTGTTTGCGAATCAGGCTAACTGGCTCTTTCTATCCGTCATCGCTGCTTGGCTGCGGGCGATTTCCAGTTCCATCGCTTTCATTTTTTCCTGGTGTTCCATAGTCCGCTGTTGCAGCTCGGTCTCGTGCTGGCTGGTCTTGATCCAGGCATTGCAGATGGCGTAGGCAATAGCAACAGCAAATGCGCCCAGTGGAACGATTTGAGAATAAGAGAGTAAGTCTGACATGGCCGCCTTTCGTTCTTGAGTGAGGCTTCAGTGTAGAAGAAACAGGCCGCCTGCATCAGTAGCAGCTGTCAGCAAAGCAGCATGACAATTGTCATCTCAGATGGTTACATGGGATTTGCTCAAGTACGCTGCTGGAAAGGCGGCAATGAAAGGCTGATATCTCCATCTGACAGGATGCGCTTTTTCTCAACACCTGCCGCCCAGAGCCCCTGCTATTTTTTCTTTACGCTTTCACAGAATTAAACTCCATACGCTTGATATCGCCCACGATAAACACATAGCAAAAGATAGCAATAGCAGCATTGGCGGCAACAAAAACCAGCGCACCTGCAAATGAACCTGTGGCTTGCAGAATATAGCCAATGACGATAGGCGTAGTAATGCCGGCGACGTTACCAAAAGTGTTGAACAGTGCACCACTCAGCCCGCCCGCTTCTTTAGGCGCAGTGTCGGAAACCACAGCCCAACCCAGTGCACCAATACCTTTACCAAAAAATGCCAGTGACATGGTGGCGATGACCACGGCATCTGTTGTAATGTAATTGCAAAATATCATACTCATCGCCATGAGCAGGCCAATGACGATAGGTGTTTTTCTGGCTTTGGATAATGACATGCCAGACTTGATCATGCGGTCAGAAATGATACCGCCCAATACGCCGCCAATAAAGCCTGCGATGGCGGGTATGGCAGCGACGAAGCCCGCCTTGAGAATAGTCATATGTCTTTCTGTCACCAGGTACACCGGGAACCAGGTCAGGAAAAAATACGTCAGCGTATTGATGCAATATTGGCCGATGTACACACCCAGCAGCATGCGGTTGGACAGCAATTGCCTGATGATGGACCGGGTATCAAGCTGTTCTGTTTTTTTCACCTGATGTGCAGTTTCAAGATCTATCAATGCCCCGCCGTCTTTTAAATACTGGCGTTCTGCAGCATTGATGCGCGGATGCGTTTGCGGGTCGTGCAGCTTGAACTTCCAGACGACAGACATCATGATGCCCAGTGAACCCATGACATAAAATACGCTGGCCCATCCCCATTGATGAACAATCCAGCCCATGAAAGGCGCAAAAATCACGGTCGCAAAATATTGTGCTGAATTAAAGATCGCCGCCGCCAACCCACGCTCGCTGACAGGGAACCAGGCAGAAGCAATGCGGCTGTTACCCGGAAACGATGGCGCCTCTGCCGCACCAACCAGCAGGCGCAGCGCAAACAGCACGGTGATAGCCATCGCCCCAGACAAAAACCCCACCAGACCCATGAGCATGGTAAACAGCGACCACAGGAAGATGCTGAAGAAATACGTCACTTTTGAACCATATCTGTCGAGCAGCCATCCACCTGGAATTTGCGCCAACACATAAGACCAGGCAAATGCAGAAAAGATAAATCCCATCTGTACTGTGGACAAACCAAGGCTCTTGCTTAACTCCGGCCCGGCAATGGAAATAGACGCCCTATCAGCATAATTGATGGTCGTCACAATGAATAAAATGAGCAAGATACCCCAGCGGGTTCCTGTGCGTGTCTGGCTGTTCTGCCTGCCTGCTGCTAATGCTTGCGCGTCCATCCTGTCCCCATTTGTATAGTTTCTTGGCATGTCACGCTGCTAGCTCTTTAACGCAATGCGAAGGCCGGGTTAAATATATCTAAAACTATACATTGTTATAGGACGTCCTACAACTTAGAATTGTAATGAATATTGTTTTCAGAAAAACTCAGCACTTGAAGCTAGGTTCACTTGCATGATTCATAGTAAATAACCGCGTTGAACGATGAGGAGATAATTATTTAACTTACTTGTACAAAATTTTGTTGTACGATAACGTATAACAAAAATAAGCTTACGATAGAGTCAATATGCGATTTTCAGAAGGTACCAATCATAGGCTTTTAAGATTTGCAGAAAAACTGCCATGGTGAATTGAGTCGGGATTGCATCGCTAAGCCTATTGGCAAAGTTACTGCCTGCAGTGATCCTTAGTCCACCTCCTTGGCTCAAGCACCCTTTACAAACTCTATCGCCTCTGTATCAACAGCAATGGCGTGAACCTCGGTCAACCCATCTGGCCTTGTCCATTCTGTGCTCACCCAGACTTGCCCTCGTCCATAAATCGCAAACACGCCGACGGGTCGCCCCACATGGAAGACACATCGGTCAACTCAGAACCAGCCGGTTGTTTATGATGGAAGGACGAATGGCGAATAAGCGGACATAGTCATCTTTTTTGACTATGTGGCCGTACGGTCTTTCCCTGTTTGAGCATTGATTTCTTTATATTTACCGGACAACTATTTATCCGACGGAATCACGGCAGCAGCTTTTGGCAACTGGTCGCCTGCATGCCAATTATTGGCCAGACTCTCTGCTTGTGCTATCATTTTTATTGACATATTACTGGCAAGATTGTCACGTCCCGCAGCATAGGCCTTGCGTTCTTTGTCTTGCTCTGCAAGTTTGTATGCAATCAAAATATTGACATATGCGATAACCAAATTTTTCTCAACCCCAGTGCCATTTGCATACAAGGCCGATAAGTTGGCGAAAGCGACGGCATCGCCTCGCAGGGCTGCTTTTTCAAGCCAGCTTAAAGCTTGGGAAAAATCCTTTTTCACACTTTTCCCAGTCATATACATATATCCCAGATCAGACTGCGCCTCAGGCCATTCTTTAATAGCGGCATCCGTTAATAATACGATGGCTTTTTCTTCTGATTTCCCTATTCCTTTACCGGAAAAATACAAACTGCTCAAGTGATATTCACCACAAGAATCATTTTGCGCTGCTGACTTCTGGTACCACGCAACAGCCTCAGCCATATCAGCTTTTATTAACTCGCCAGCTTCATAACTCATGCCGACATAACATTGTGCGATGCCCAGTCCCTGCTGTGCCGCTTTCAGGTACCATGCGAATGCCTCGCCTGGAAGTGCGGGACCGCCTACACCTACCCTGAGCACCTCTGCAAGATTGTATTGAGATTCTGCATGACCTTGCTTTGCTGCTTTAGTAAACCATTCACGCGCTTTGCTCATATCTTTCGCAACCCCTTTGCCGCTCAAATACAATATTCCCATATTATATTGAGCAATCATTTCACCTTTATTTGCCGAGCCCAGCCACTCTGCATATGCTTCCGCATAATTCCCGCGGGCATACGCACTAGCACCTTTGCTAATATCGGCGTAACTTGGTGCGCTTACAAAGTTAAGTGAAATTAACAAGATGCAGCATGCGTTGAAAATATTTTTTGTCATTGGATAGATATGCATGTAAAGAATATATTCCTCAGTTTAATTAAAAACCAAAAAGCATTTTCGCTTTTTTTGCGCCTTCAATTTACGTACACTAAGTCATCACACAGCCTGTTGCCAGATCTTGTGAAAAATCACCAGTGATGACAGCATTTACTTACATTGAATACTAAACTGATTTTTTTTATTGATTTGATAGTTGCATTTGCTGACCCTTTGTTTGAGATCAACCCGCTCAACATGTCCATCGGCGTATTTGCAGAGCACCGTAACAGAACGCTTTTGATCGTAAACAGATTCCAACAACCAATAACCTGAACGTTTGCCGCTCTCTTCTGGCACCAGACTGGCAAGCTCTTCTGGTGTACCGTCGAAGACTGTAACCGATAGGGGAAAAGAAGCATCCCGTCGTGGGCAAGTCTCTGCAGAAAATGCTGGCTTTAGCATGATGAGTGCCAGACATGCGTAAACCAGGCTTTTCAACTTGAATTTAATAAACACAGTATCTCCTTCTTAAGTAACAAAAAAGTGGCAAAAAAAGTGACTGCAAAAAGCTAATGTCAAAAACTTATTCCAGATTATCACATTGATGCAATAAGCCATTCATCAGAATTTTTACAAACGCTGACCTACAATACAAAAAAGGCCCAAAAAGCATTTCCACTTTTTGAGCCTTCAATTTATAGCCATTACAACATCACACCGTCTGCGGCCTGTTCTTATGAAAGGTCACGGTACTGTATTGCACCGATGATGGCGGTGGTGCCTGCAGTATGTGTTTTTTCATTGCGCCTATGATGTGCATCTCACAGGGCTTGCAATCAAATTTGAGGGTGTATTTTTCTTCACCTGTAACCAGTGTCATCGGTTCTGCCTTGACCTGGCCTTGTACGCCCTGCACACCCTTGGCCTGCTTGGGGCAGAGGTTGAACGAGAAGCGCAGGCAGTGTTTGGTGATCATCAGTGATACTTCGCCAGCTTCTTCATGCGACTCGTAGGCAGCGGCGATCAGTTGTACGGCGTGTTTTTCATAAAAGCTGCGCGCTTTGTGGTTGTACACATTGGCGAGGTAGCTCAGGGTTGTTTCTGGATAGGCGACTGGTGGTTCGACTGCCGGTGTACGTTCAGGGCGTTGCCATGCAGCGCTACGTGCGACTTCATGCGCAGCCACCGCATCACGGCGCAAGGCGTTGATGACAGAGGATGGCACAAACCATGGCTGCTGCAAATCGAGGTTGACCTGGGCCGCTTCAAACATGGTATTGCCAAGCTTGGCGAGATTATCGCGCAGGCCTGCTTCTGCCTTGTCGCGGTTTTGTGCGGGTTCCAATGCGAGCTGTGTGCTGACTTCAGAGGTCACGCCGTCTTCATCAGTCATCTTCAGGCGCAGGCCATCTGGCTGTTCTGTCAAAGTCATATAGACAGGAATACGGCGCTCGGCGGATTTTTTGGTCAGTGCATGTTCCCAGCGGTGGTCACGATTACGGTTGATCAGTGTGCCAACTTTCAGACCAGCCAGTTCTGCGACTTTTTCATTGGGGAATACGCGCCAGATTTCACCATTTTCTGACGCGCCGACACGTTCAACCGTATTGGCCTGTATGCCAGCAACTTCACGTTTGAGCATATAGTTGAGGCCGTCACCATTGGCCATGGGCTCATTGGTTTCCATCTCAAAAAAGGTCGCGGTAATACGCGTGACATAACCAAGGTGCAGGCCGACATACTTTGGCGAGTCGAATGCGCCTATGTCATCGAGGCGGCCATTGGCAAAATAATCGGTATGGCCACGGTGGAAGTTTTTATCAACGTTAGGTGTGAAGGCAACCTGGCTATGGCCGCTGGAAGCACGCGTTAATTCTGGCCTGCGCTCCAGGATTTCATCAAGCAGCAAACGGTAATGGGCGGTGATGTTTTTCACATAGCCCATGTCCTTGTAGCGGCCTTCTATCTTCAATGACTGTACACCGGCATCAAGCAAGGCTTCCAGGTTGCGGCTCTGGTCATTGTCTTTCATCGACAGCAGATGTTTTTCATAAGCGACTACCCTGCCCTCGCCATCGCTCAAGGTATAAGGCAGACGGCAGGCTTGTGAGCAATCGCCACGGTTAGCACTGCGGCCATTGTCGGCATGCGAGATATAACACTGACCAGAGAAGGCGACGCACAGTGCGCCGTGTACGAAATATTCCAGTGGCGTGGCGACTTGCGCCTTGATGGCCTGTATCTGTTTGATCGTCAGTTCACGCGCCAGCACCAGTTGCGAAAAGCCGACATCACCAAGGAATTTGGCTTTTTCCACGCCACGGATATCGCACTGGGTGCTGGCGTGCAGTTGTATGGGCGGGATGTCAAGTTCCAATATGCCCATGTCTTGCACGATGAGCGCGTCAACACCAGCGTCATAGAGCTGATGTATCTGCTTCCTTGCCGGTTCCAGTTCGGAATCATGCAGGATGGTGTTCATGGTGACGAAGATACGTGCATGATAGCGGTGGGCAAATTCCACCAGGCTGGCTATCTCGCTGATTTCATTACTGGCATTGTGGCGCGCACCAAACGAAGGGCCACCGATATACACGGCATCAGCACCATGCAAGATCGCTTCCCGGCCAATTTCTACAGTTTTGGCGGGAGAGAGCAGTTCGGTCTGGTTGGCAAGCAAGGTCATGGCGGGCACCGGTGACATGGAAAGGGCGAAATTATAACGAAATCAAGGGCTTATGTCTCATTTGATCGTCGTTTAGGGGAAGAAAAATGGCAGGATGACGGAAATTTCAGTACATAACTTCAGGGCATGTGCTTCTAATACAATTTCATTGTCAACAAAACACACAAACCCTGTCGCCAGCCTTGCCTGCTTTACAATGTATGCACTTTAGCCAGATTTTTACCTCATGCACAAATCTTACGCCTGTTTTAAGCGTCATCTGCACACAAGTGCGTTGATTTTTTTGATTGCCGGTAGCGCCAGCGCGCAAACCAGTCTGCCGCCTGCGGTTGAGGCAGTTTTCAATAAAACCGGCGTGCCGACGCAGTCCTTGAGTGCGCTGGTGTTACCGGCAAGTGGGGGCGTACCGGTGGTGTCACAAAATGCAGATCGTGGCATGAACCCGGCATCAACCATGAAATTGCTGACGACGCTGATTGCCCTGGAAGAACTGGGGCCGACCTTTCGCTGGAAAACCCAGTTGTTCAGCGACAAGGTCTTAGGTAAGGAAAACAAGGAGAGCAAGGACAGCTATGTAGGCAAACTCTACCTGCGCGGTGGTGCCGAACCCAATCTGGGCTGGGACAAACTTAGCAGCATGTTGCGCAGCTTGCGTCAGCAAGGCGTACGCCGCATCCGTGGCGACATCATACTTGACCGCAGCTACTTCCAGCCTGAACGGCCTGATGTCGGTGCGCCACAGTTCGACCAGTATCCAGACGCCTATTACAACGTCATACCTGATGCCCTGCTGGTGCACAATAACCTGACCAGTTTTGCTATAGAAGCTGGTACAGAAAAAATCGATGTGCGCATGAATACGCCCCTGGATAAAGTGCGCGTCAACAATCACCTGCATTTCAATGACCTGCCCTGTTCAGCCTGGGAAAACGAATGGTTGCCACCGCTGGTGGAAATAGTCAATGAGGCAGAAAACAGGTCTGCGCTTGAAATCACGCTGAGCGGCGGTTTCCCTAGGCGCTGCAAGATCAACAACAATATCAACATACTTGACCGCAACGAATACATTAGCCGTCTGATACGCAGCCTGTGGCAAGAAATGGGGGGCAGTTGGCAAGGTCAGGTGCGTGATGGCAAAACCCCTGCTTCAGCAGTCTTGCTGGCAGAACACCAGTCAGAATCCCTGGCCGACATCATACGCATCATCAACAAGCAATCTGACAATACGATGGCACGCATGCTGTTCCTGACCCTGGGGGCAGAATCAGCCAGCAAACCCGTGCCCAATACCATGCAGGCAGCAGAGACGCGCATACGGCAATGGCTGACCAGACAAGGTGTCAGTGATGCAGGCCTGGTGCTGGAAAATGGTTCAGGCCTGTCGCGCGCAGAACGTATCAGCCCACAGCAAATGGCGACCATACTGCAAGTGGCTGCACGCAGTAACTGGAATGCGGAATTTGCCAGCAGCATGCCCATCGCTTCGCTGGATGGCACCATGCGCCGCCGCCTGAAAGGCAGCCCGGCAGAAATGCGTGCGCGCATCAAGACCGGTACCTTAAAAGATGTGGTGGCTATCGCTGGCTATGTCAGGGACATCAATGATCAGCAATGGATCGTCGTTGCCATGATCAATCATGACGAAGCCATCAAGGCCAAAGCTGCACTGGATGAGCTGATCACATGGGTAGCAGCGGGCAGGCTCTAAGAGCCCGTGCCAAATTATTTGCTGCGCCTGACTTTATCAGCGACGACCAATTGATATTTTTGCGTGTCGGCATTGAAGTGATAAAGGTTATTTCCCTTTTGCGCCGATATCTGTAAATCATAGCTCAGGGTGCGTTCACCATTGCTGTCGGTGCTGCGCCCCACTTCCCGGTAACGATAGTTTTTGCTATTGAAATTGAGAGTGATATCGCCGGGTGTGTCAATACCGTCAGCGATTTCCCATTTCGCCTGATAGTCATAACAATGCGGCAGCTCATGGTCTGCACCATGTTCCGGGCTGTGTTCTGACTGTTCAATGTCATGTACATGCAGGCGCGCATGTTTGCCTTTGGTGGGGCGCATCATGCTTGTGCATTCTGGCGCACTTTCCACGTGCTGCGCCAGCTCCAGGTCTTTGTCTTTCTCCAGCATGAGGCTAACTTTGTCAGACGTGATGCGATACAAGCTGAGCCAGTTGTTTTGCTCAGTTTTTTGCCCTGCTTTTTGTAATTGCGCATGTTCCAACGCCAGTGCGAAATTGCCGGGAAATAACTCGATGATTTTGCTGTCACCTGTCGGGCCGACTGGGGTCAGCCATTCCACCACATCTTGCCGGTTCACCAGCGACCAGGCTTCACCACGACGCTGGAACCAGTATGCGGCCAACAGGGTTTGCACCATTGAGGCTGATGTGGTTGATGGAGCAGATGTCAGTGACGCAGCAGCAGCAGCAGCAGCAGCAGCAGCAGAAACTGCGCTTGATGCTGGTCCATTATTTAAACTTATGGGCTGCAGCGCTTCGCCTTTCACCAGCAAGACGGCTATATCTTCATTGAGACGTACGACTTGCAGTGCATCCATGCGCATGCCTTGTACTGCCAGGGCAGGTATCTCTACTTTCAGTTGTGGTGCCTTGACGATGGATTTTTGCTGACTGCTGTCCCAGCCTTTGAATACCAGCCGCATCAAGTCCCGGCGTTCCAGTGTCTGCACAGATTCTGTGCGTGCGCAGCCTGCCATGATGAACAGACAGCAAGGCAAAACAAGGAGATATACAGATCTTAAGTAGACTTGCACGGAGGCATTATTCTTGTCAGTGAGGGAAAAGCAGAAATGATTTTAACTGATCCCTGCCCTGTCCTTGCGGGCCTTCACGATCTGTAACAATCGATAATGAACCGGCCTTCACAAATGCCCATCCTGGCGCATCAAACTCAATGCTCTCGTCTGTAATTTCGAATGGCAACGCTGTGCTCTTTCAAATCAGCCTGATAAAACCCAAACAGGCCACGGCGCAGCTTGACCTTGACGACATCTTTCTCGGGAATGCTGCACCAGTAAGCCCTTGCCATACCCGTGTATTCAATGACGGGCTGTGCGCTATCCTGCGGCACCAGTGCGCTACAGGTAAGATTACGATTATAGGAAACTTCCAGCAAAGGCCCGCCAACAACTTGATTGATACGCACGCCACCAACATAACTGGCTACAGCAATCATCACCCCTAACATGACCGCCATGCCAGCAGCAATGCGACCCGGCAACGACTGGGAAAAACGTCCAAAACCCATGTAGAGCCCAAAAACCAGCGCGCCAAACGCACCGGCTATCACGTGTGGCAGGCAGTAAGCAGAGTTGAAAAACACCCAGGATTCGCTTTGCGCAAAATTATCTCCTACGCTATAGACAATCAGCACTGCCATTAGTATCAATAAATTCCGTGTGACGGGATGTCCCATCAAATCAAATTCTATGGCTGCCAGACGATGATCTTTGGGGAAGGCATCGAAGATACCGTGTTCACGAAATACCCTGATCAGATCCGGTTCAGCATTCTTGCTTTTGACTTTATCATTTACATGATCTGGCTGTACCGCCTGCAATTGCCATTCACCGACACGTATCGCCCAGGGGAACAAAGCATTCTTTTTTGAATTCAGTTGCAGAACCTTCATGCGTGAAATATAGGAAACCTTGCCAAGATCAGCCCAACTGATTTTCCGGCCCCAGAAAAACAGATTGGCCATTGCCGAAGGTGAAGTCTGTTCCAGGCGCAAGCCGTCACTGTCGGCAATCAAAAGCGCGGTACGGTAAGACCATTGCATCGCAAATTGCACTGTCAACGTCAGAAAAGCCGCAATGAAGTATATCCAGCCACGATAAGTCCTGGCAGACAAGGCCGCATATAAGCGGTCAAGATATAAGGAATCCCATCTCAATAACCAGGCAAAAGAGCCGATAAGGCTGATCGCCAATGCGATGTAAGCCAACTTTTCAATAAAAAGAAGTTGGCGTTTTTGTCTGGTAAAAACAAATTTCTGGTTGAGGTATTGCATAATTCCCTTAAGGCAAATTACGGTCGGACTACGCATAATGCCATAGAAAATTAGCGATACAGCATCAATTTACTTCTGGTAACGGGCTCGCAGCAGTCCCAGCATAGCGACATTCAACTCCCAGGCATCTGTCACTGTCTCGCTTGTGTACGGCAGTGTCTGCGTATAGGGGACGGGGCCAAATTCTGGTGTCAGGGTAATTTGTTTTGCGCCATCAGCCCTGCGCTGTGCCACGATAGCGTCCCACCACAAAATATGTTGTTGCAAGGTGACAGCATGTTCAGGCGCACGGAAATCATTGACCTGCGGCCCCTGGCTATAGCCGACGCGGGCATGAATATGGCGCACATGGGGAAACACTTTTTCCAGCGTATGCATCTGGTCTTCCAGCAAGGATTCACACGCGCAGCACCAATGTGACAGATCGGCATTCAATGCCAGATGTGGGCGCTGTTGAAGATAAGGCATCAACAACATAGGGTGTCCACTAAACCGGCTGCGATGAATTTCATGGACAATGCCCACCCCTGTTTCAGCAGCAATGCTGTCTGCCAGATCAAGCAATTCAGAGTTTTGGGCAAAGCTGTAAAAATCTTTACCAGTATGGGTATTGACAAACAGCGGCTTGGCGGCACAGCCATTGCGCAGCAGGTCTGACAGGGCTTGTTTATGCGCGCCAAACTCGCCATGAAATACGGTTTCCCATTGCTGGGCGATCAATTGCAAGCCTGCGTCGGCTATAGCCCCTACCCAGGCATCACGCTCAGCAACATCCATGGGCAGCGACATTTCTATGCCATCAAAGCCGGCTTTCAGCACGCGCTTTATGAAGGCTTCACGACTCAGATGCGCGTTACCCCAGTGCGGGGCGAAGATCAGGATTTCTGCTGTCATCGCTACCCCGGTCAGATAAAACCGCGCACAGGGAAACCGGCATCGCGCTGTATCCAGTTCAAAGGCGAGTAGCTGGTCGTGCCGTCTGTCACGTGCAAGGTATACGCATGACGGGAAACCGCGGAGCGGTTAGGCGCACTGTAATGCGGGAGCAGGCCATGAAAGCACACCAGGCTGCCAGCTTTTACTTCTAATGGTACCGCAGTGGCATCACCTGGCCAGGGCATACTATCCAGTTTCTCTACGCGCACTTGATCACCTTCGCGAATAAAGCGTTCACGCATGGGGCTGCGGTGTCCGCCCGGTTCGGCCCACATGCAGCCATTTTCCTGGGTCGCATCTTCCAGCGCAAACCAGAAGGTAGTGACACTGATCGGGTCGGTGTCAAAGTAAGTCGCATCCTGATGCCAGCGTACTTCACCACCAATGCCAGGCTGCTTGAAGATATACATGGATTGCCAGATCTGTGTTTGCTGCAAGCCCAGTTGTTCGGCCACTTTTGCAAGAGCAGGCCCACGTGAAAATGCACTGAAGACCGGGTCGAGATCATGCATGGCATGGCCGATTTTATTGATGGACAGGGATTTGTCCTGACGCAGATTGCCTTGTTCATCAAAGGCTTCTTCTTCAAAAAAGCAGCTGATGTTGTTGGCAGAATTCAAAAAATAGTGATCGACCTTTTTTTCCTGCTCTTTGGTAGTGAAAATTGATTGCGATGTCGCCGGATCAAAGGCGTCAACAATTTTCGCAGCACGTGCGCGCAAGGCAGCAATATCAGCAGCGTTTTTAAAACCGGGGACAATCAGATAACCGTCTTGATGGAATTGGGTAATTTGTTCTGCGTTTAACATGATGGCTCCTGAGATCACAATGAAGAGATGCGTGCTTTAACCGGTGTTTTGATCGGTGTTTTAATTTAACGCAAGTTTAACGAATGACGACTACCACACACAATGCCAACAATGGTTGACAGATTGTCTTCAATATGAAGACAATAGCCGTATGGATCAATTAAAAGCAATGGAAATGTTTATTGAAGTCGCTCGTCACCGCAGTTTTAGTGAGGCGGGACGTCATCTTGGCATCAGCCGTGCGCTGGTCAGCAAGCACATCATGCAACTGGAAGCTGAACTGGGGGCAAGGCTACTACACCGTTCAACACGCGAAGTCAGTCTGACCGAACTCGGTCAGGCTTATCTGGAACCGTGTACTGCCAGCGTGGAACAAGCCAGGCAGGCCCGCCTGGTCATCAGCCACGCCACCGATGAGCTGGCTGGTGGCATACGCATACAGGCCCCCTGCAGTTTTGGCAGCGAATGGCTGGCCGATGCGCTGGCACGGTTTGCCCTGCTGCATCCCAAATTGCAACCCATGCTGCATGTCGATGACAATCTGCTCGACCCTTTCCGGCATGGTTTTGACCTCAGCATACGGGTTGGTGGCATACCTGACAGCCCTGGCCTGCACATGCGCCGGCTGGCACCGTGCCGGGGAATATTATGTGCCAGCCCAGCCTATCTGGAAAAATACGGCATGCCTGAACACCCAGGGCAACTGATACAGCATCGCTGTCTGCATTTCAGCCACCTGACAATGGGTAATACCTGGCATTTTGAACGCAAGGGCGAGCACCTTGCCATCGATATTAACCCTGGCTTTGCATCCAATAATGGCAAGGTCCTGCACCAGGCTGCCTTACGTGGACTTGGCATTGTGTATGACACCACCTTTCTGGCCTGGCGTGACTTGAGCGCCGGGCATCTGATGCCGGTACTGCCAGACTGGCAATTGCCGCTCAATGATTTCACAGCGCTTTACCCGGCTACACGCAAGGTTACCCCCAAGGTCAGGGCGCTGATTGATTTTCTGGTAGATGAGTATCAGCCCGTGCCGGAATGGGATCAAGTATTGCAGGCGGCAAAAATAATCTGAACTGGTTTGAAAAATCGTAAATTTGGCACATCGCTGTATCAATGATTTTTATTCTATACATGCAATTCAGCCGCCAGTTTCCCCAGGGTCTTGATACCCTGCTCCATCTCGCGCCCCCAGGGCCGCCCTATATTCATACGCAGGAAATGTGAAAATTTGCTTGAGCTGGAAAACAGCGTACCCGGCGTAAATGCGATGCCTTTGCCGACTGCCTGACGCAACAAGGCGAGGCTGTCTATGTGCTCAGGCAATTCCAGCCATAACCACCAGCCACCGGCAGGGCTGACGACCTGCGTACCGGCAGGAAAATACCGCTGTATGGCAGCAATCGCCAATGGAATATTCGCTACCAGTCTTTCACGCAGTTTGCGCAGGTGGGAAGGCAAGGCACCCGATTGCATGTATTCAGCCAGCACAGCCTGCTCAAACAGCGGCGTGATGAGTGAACTGCTCAGCTTCAGGGAATTGATGCGGCTTTGGTAACGCCCGCCTGCAATCCAGCCTATGCGAAACGCCGGCGCCAGGCTTTTGCTACATGAACCACAATAAATCACGCGGCCTGATTTGTCCCATGCCTTGATCGCCAATGGCCTTTCCTGCTGATGTGAGAGATCGCCAAAGACATCGTCTTCTATCAGTGCCAGATCATATTGCTCCACCAGACGCAACAGGCGCTTCTTGTTTTTTTCCGGCATGGCACAACCCAGCGGATTCTGGAAATTCGGCATCGCCACCACGGCACGTACACTAGTCTGATGTTCCAGCGCATATTCCAGTGCTTCCAGACTGATGCCAGCACCGGGAACACAAGGTATTTCTATGGCTTTCAGGCCCAGGTTCTCTATCATTTGCAGCAAACCAAAATAGACGGGCGATTCAACGATGATGGCGTCTCCCGGTTGCGCCACTGCGCGCAATGCCACGTTCAATGCTTCGGTGCTGCCATTGGTGATCAGCAGATCAGCCGGTTCAAGATCAATGCCACAAGTCGCCAGCCATGAAATCAAGCCTGTTTTCAGCGCTGGCAAGCCTGTACCTGTGGGGTAATCACCAATCTGCCAGGGCTGTTGCCTTAACTGACGCTGGGCGATCTTGGACAACGCTTCACATGGATACCATTGCGGTGCCGCACTGGCCAGATGCAGGCCCAGATGCAAAGGCTGTGCTGTCAGCGAGTACAGTTCTGTCATCCTGTGCTGCAAGGAAATCAGCTTGTCGTATTCGACACTGGGTGGGGCTGGCTGCTTTTTGCCCTGTGTTGTCTTATCTGCGCTGGCATTCTGGATTTTCCAGTCAGCGACAAACATGCCAGACTTGTTGCGTGCTTCTACCAGGCCCTGACTTTCCATATAGCGGTAGCAACGTATCACCGTCGAAACACTGAAATGATGCGTTTCAGCATAGCTGCGCACTGACGGCAAACGCTCACCAACCTGATAGCGGCCTGCGCGGATTTCCTTGCTGAGCAAGTCTGCCAGTTGCCTGTAACTGTGCTGCATAACAGATCCTTTATCAATCAATCTGTACAGCATAAATCAGACTGCTGCTGTAAGCAAATATACCCGTGCATACATCTACACTGACAGCATGAATACATCAAACCCCACCACCATCAGCACTGCGGCAGCTGCCATAAAGCCCGATTTTTCTGCCACCTTGCTGGATTTGTTTCCGGCCATACTTGCCGGGCTGATCGCCGTGCTGATATCGTATGCCGGACCCATGCTGATCGTTCTGCAAGCTGCGCAGGTAGCGAAACTGACTACAGCACAGACCAGTTCATGGATATGGGCAATTTCCATCGGTGCGGCTTTGACGGGCGGCTGGATGAGCTGGCGCTATCGCATTCCCGTCATTTGCGCATGGAATACACCAGGCGCTGCCTTGCTGGTGACAGGGCTGGCCAGTGTGTCGTATAGCCAGGCAATAGGCGCTTACATTGTCGCCGCAGCGATTATCTTCCTCATCGGCAGCACTGGTGTTTTCGAAACATTGATGAGCAAGATTCCCAAGAGCTTGTGCGCCGCCATGCTGGCAGGCATCCTGTTTCGCTTTGGCGTTGACGTATTTGCCAATGCCCGCAGTGAAGTTGCAGGTGCGCCCTACCTCGTGACTGCGATGTTCATCGCCTATCTGCTGTTCAAGCGCCATTCTGCCCGCTATGCGATTGTATTAACCTTGCTGTCGGGCGTCGCCCTCTGGGGTGCGCTGGGATGGGGCGATGTAGCAAACTTGAATACGGCTGCCACCTTATCCTGGCATCTGGGCCTGACAATGCCGGTATGGACGACACCTGAATTTTCTGTCAGCGCCATCATCAGCCTGGGTCTGCCTTTGGCCCTGCTCTGCCTGACAGGCCAGCAAGTGCCGGGGGTAGCGGTCATGCGTGCCGCTGGTTATGAATCAGCCCCCACTGGCAAGCTGGTGGCAGGCACCGGCCTGGTGAGCCTGCTACTGGCGCCATTTGGTTCGCATGGAGTCAACCTGGCTGCGATTACCGCCGCCATCTGTACCGGCCCGGAAGCGCATCAACAACCAGAAAAACGCTGGGTCGCCGGTGTTGCCTGCGCCAGTTTTTACCTTATCATCGGCAGCTTTGCCGGTTCGTTGACCCGTCTGTTCTTGCACCTGCCGCATGCTCTGGTCACGACCGTCGCCGGTCTGGCCCTGCTGGGAGCGATACAGACAGGTCTGGTCAATGCCATGAACGAGCCTGCCGAGCGCGAAGCCGCACTGATTACCTTCATCGTCACCGCATCCAACATCAGTTTGCTGGGCCTGGGTTCAGCCTGTTGGGGTATTGCACTGGGTGTGCTCAGCTATTATTTGTTGAGAGTGAAGGCAAATGCCAGATAGCAGGTTCGGGAAAATAAGAAAACAAAAAAATAAAATAAGATGTCAATCAGTAAGCGGGAAAAACATGATGGGCAACGCCAATTGAGGCTGGAAACTGTTGAGTGCCTAAGAGCTGAATTTGCTCGCGAAGGTGGTCACGCCATCCCAATCTTCACCCGGCGGATTATCCCGGTATTGCTCCACTCTTTCCAGGAACACCTGACTGGCCTGGTCAGCTGCATGCTGATCCAGATAAGCCCGGAACAGGCGCTCCGCCTCATCCCATTGTTGCGCACGAAAACAGGCAAGCGCGCTATGCCACAGTTCCAGAGCGTCGGCCTGCTCCCGACTGAGCGCAGAAGATTCAGCAAGCGGCGTAAAAATCGAAATAGGCTGGCTTTTACCCTTGACGCGGACACGATCAAGTTCACGGTAAGCAAATCCCGGCGCTGCCAGTTTGGTAGCTTCGCCAACCAGGATGCCGACGCCATATAATTTGGTTACGCCTTCCAGCCGCGAAGACAGGTTCACGGCATCGCCCATCACGGTATAGGCAAGGCGAATTTTAGATCCCATGTCCCCCACGCGCATTTCACCAGTGTTGAGGCCTATGCCTATCTTTAACGCCGGCCAGCCGCGCTGGACAAATTCTTCACTCAGGCGTTTAGCGATCACTTGCATATTCAATGCCGTCAATACAGAAAGCCGTGCATGATCATTAAGACGCACCGGTGCCCCCCAGAATGCCATGACAGCGTCGCCAATGTACTTGTCCAGCGTGCCGCTATTGCCGCGTATCTCTTCCGACATCGCCGTCAGGTAGATGTTGATATATTCACGCAAATCAACCGGGCTAAGGCTTTCGGAAATGGTCGTAAAGCCACGCACATCTGAAAACATCACGGTCAGTTCGCGGCTCTCACCTTCCATGGTATAGCTGTCGGGCTCTTCTGCCATGACTGCCACCAATTCAGGTGCCACATATTCACCGAAGCGCCTGACAACACCGCGTAATTTGCGGGATTCGATAAAATAGCCCCACGCAATGTTGCAGGTAAATAAGGCTGCGATAAGCAGCAAGGCAGACGCCAGAGGCAGCACCTGATTCATGGCGTAATACATCCAGTAATTCAGTCCTGTGACCAGCAGCAAGGTTGCCAGCGTAAAGAAAACTGCGGCAACTGCCTTGAAACGCGAAAGTACAAACGTCAGCACTAGCCCCAGAAGAATTACCTGTATCACTTCAAAAGCGCGGCTTGTGTCCGGGCGCTGTTTAAAGTCTCCGCTCAATATGGAAGCAATCACATTCGCATGCATTTCCACACCCGGATAGTCAAGCCCGACTGGCGCAGTACGCAAATCCTTGATACCTGCTGCGGTCGTTCCAATCAAAACTATTTTGTCGGATAAAGTCTTCAGAGGCAGTTGCTTCTTCAATACATCAATGGCTGATACATAGGCATACCCACCGCCACGCGGACCACCCTTGCCTTTATACTGGATTAAAGCAGTCAACAATGGCTCTACAGGTATGCTCACATTTGGTGAGGAATTCAGTTTTATCGCTTCTATTACGCCATACTCATCCAGGTAATCTTGCGAGTTCACACCATCTGCTTTCAAGAAAACAGGTTTCACTTTGCTTGCACTAAGTGCTACCCTCGCTGTTGCCAGGGACAGAGCTTCATAATAATTTTTGCCTACCTTGGTCAGCAGGGGAATGCGGCGTATCACACCATCGGTGTCAGGAGATGGATTGACAAAGCCGGCAGCAATGGCGGCGTCCTGCAATTGGGGGAGATTTGCTGTGTATTTTGAATAGCTGGTGGATTCAATAACACGCCCGCCCAGATCAGCATCACTGAATGCCGGCGTGGGCAATAGCCCTTTAGAGATGACATCGGCGTCATTCGACAGAAAATATCCCAGAACAACGGGTCTTCCCGTTAAAGACCTGGCAAATTTTCCATCGAAATCCAGTTCATTTCTGAGCCTGGCGACTTGTTCTGCAAACCCGCTGCTATCTTTCAATTCTTTCTTTGCCAGGCTTTCGAGTATCTGGAATCCGGAGCTACCATCTGGCTCTGGAAAAGCCGCATCCATGCCAACCACTTTCACATGATATTCATCAGTGAGCTTTTCAATCAGGTTCGCTACGACTATGCGCTTCCATGGCCACTGCCCAAGCTCTTTAAGGCTTTTCTCATCAATATTGACGATCACGATGGCGTCATTGAACTCTGCGGGCTGTAACTTCATCCGCGTGTCGTAAATGAAGGTGTCAATCTTGTCTACCAATGTAATTGGTAGAAAGGCGTTTGCCTGCAATACAGCTAACGCAGTAAAGAACAGGCCAACGCCCCATCGCGCCAATTTATTGACATTTTTTCGCAAGTTACCTCCAGCCAGGTATGTCAAGCTACAAAATCAAGCCTTATAACCAGGGATTTTACTTTCATCCACTGCATCTATCTGTGCCTTGTCCATAAAACGTTCGGCGTAGGTCAGGTAAACTTTTTTCTTGACGAAGATATTGAACAAATCCGGGTCAATATGGCCATTGAGACTGAACTGGCCGAGTATGCCCAGTGATTCTGTCAGTGTCTTGCCATCTTTATAGGGTCGGTCCTTAGCGGTCAGGGCTTCGAAAATATCAGCTATTGCCATGATCCTGGCTTGTACCGACATCTGTTCAGCACGCAGGCCGCGTGGATAACCTTTACCGTCCATGCGTTCATGGTGGCCACCGGCATACTCAGGGACGTTTTGCAGATGCTTGGGCCATGGCAGGGCTTCCAGCATCTTGATCGTGGTGATGATGTGATTGTTGATAATGGCGCGTTCCTGCGCATTCAGTGTACCGGCACGTACTGACAGGTTTTCCAGTTCATCTGCGTCAAGAAAGGCACGGGGTTCGCCATTGGCATTGGTCCACGGATAAGCTGCGATATCTGCCACGCGTTGCAGGTCTTCCGGGCTGGTTCTTTCGGAACCGATATTGAGTTTTCTGATAAAAGCCCTGGCATCGTCAAGTTTTTGCAGCTCAATCTGCAAACCCTGCTCCAGTTCGGCGATCAGCTTTTCATTATCGACATGGGCCTGGTACAGGGCGCATTTACTTTTCAGAAAACGGATTTCGGCATCGCGCTTGAGGACTTCAAAACGGGTATCAACCAGATGAATACGGTCAAATATGGTTTCCAGCTTGGTCGATTTTTCAACCACATGCACTGGCGTGGATATCTTGCCGCAGTCGTGCAAGATACCTGCCATCCACAATTCCTTGCGGTCCCTGTCGGTCATGGAAAAATGTGCCAGCGGCCCCAGTTTGGTCTCGTGCACTGCATTGGCGAGCATCATGGTCAGTTCTGGCACATGCTGGCAATGCCTGCCTGTATGCGGTGATTTTTCATCAATACCGATATTTATCAGATGCACCAGCGATACAAACAGGTTTTCCAGTTGCGAAATCAGTTGCTGATTGGTCAGCGCAATGGCAGCCTGCGAGGCCAGTGCCTCGATGAAGCGCTGATCGGTTTCGGTAAATGGACACGGTGTGCCGGTTTCAGGATCGGTGGCGTTAATCAGTTGCAGGACGCCGATCAGCTCACCTTCATGATCATGCATCGGCACGGTCAGCAGCGATTGTGTCTTGTAATTGAACTGCTGGTCAAAATTACGCGTACCAGAAAAATTAAAGACGCCTACGGTATAGACATCCTGGATATTGACCGACAGCTTGTAGTTGGCCGCATACGCAGCGACGGCGTTGAGGTTTTTATTACCGTTCGCATCGATCAGCGGGATATTGGGAATATCAACAGTTTGACCGCTGACTCCACCCTGATACATATTGAGCTTGTCGTTCAGGGAAATATTGAAACACAGGCTTTGCTTGTCCTGGCTGGTACGGTACAAGGTGCCGCCATCGGCATAAGTAATGCTTTTGGCAGAACGCAAAATATTCTCAAGCAATAATGGCGTGTCATGATTACTGCTGAGCTCCAGGCTTAATTCTGTCAGCTTGTCTAATCGTTGCGCAATCTCGCTACTGCTTAATGCAGTCATAATCACTTTCTCCGGATCAAATACCATTACCAGGTGACATCTGTGCGATATCTGATTTCAGGCAAGCAGGATTCGTTCCCGCATGCCATTATTTTCCTGCCTGGCTTATCATTCAAAATTCAAAAACGTCCCCGGCCTTCAGGGCTTTAAAAGATCTCACTTTAATTGCGTCCAGCTCTGTCATGATTTGCACTTCCTGGCCAGGTTTCAGGTGATATATCAGGAAATTCACGCTCTCAGGCACGTCCTGAATATCCTCTTGCAAGGCATTCGGGCAAAAATGTTTCGACAAGCTTGCCAGTTCTGCTTCGGCATTGGGAAACGAGCAATCGACGATGACCATGTCGAGGCCGGGCTGACCACCCATTTCTCTCCACAAAGAGGGTGTAGACGCCATGTCACCCGTAAACAAAAACCCCTTGCCTGCCCCTTTTGTGCGCACCCAATAAGCGCTTGAGCCAGAGGTATGATTGACGGGATGCGAAGTAATCAGGCGCCCATCCAATTCGACCGTTGTACCTGGTGCCATCTCTTGATAACGCATGGCGGGGGTTTCTGCATTGGGCAGACTGCTGAAATCAGGCCAGACTACCCAATTGAAGATATGGGTCTTCAGCCCATGCAATACTTCAGCGCTGGCGTGAACAGTCACAGGAGTTGCGCGCTTGCCGAATACAGCATCGAGCAGCAAGGCAAGGCCGGCGACATGATCAAGGTGGCAGTGGCTGAGAAAGACATGGTCGATAGCGACCAATTGCTCAAGGTGCAGACCGGATAAGCCGGTTCCTGCATCGAGCAGTATGTCGCCATCGATCAGCATGGTGGTGGTGTACGGTTCTTTCCCACCAATGCCACCTGAACAGCCAAGAATTTTTAAGTTCATAAATACAAAAATAGTGTAGCCACTGTTACGGCAAAGGTTACAAGCTGCCCGATTTACATCAGACAATGCGCCACATCTGAACAAGCCCTAGCTTAACACTTTCTTTGAGGACAACAAAGTTTAGCTGCCACGCAAGCCTGCCATTACATATCTTTGTTCGTTGATGAACAGATTAGCAGTAGCACGGTCTATAAGCTACCCGGATAAAGGTAAAAGTTGAAGGCTTAAGCGCTATGCTGCCTGTATTCTGGTCATATAACACGCTTCCGTGATACATTTTTGTACAAACTTGTATCAGAGAACAACAATTGGTTGAATTACCAGTGAATTGCCAAGCAGGCAATTGCACTTTATCTGATAATTTGGTTGATGGCGGCTGATGAAACAGACAAATCAAGGAAACAGAATGGCGGTTACAGGTAATGTCGTAAATGCTGCAAATGAAGGATTAGACCATCGTTTGGTATTTTTCAAAAAATTGCAGGCACTGACCAATAAAATCCACGGTGCAGATGCGCTCGATCAGATCATGCTGGACGTGTCCCAAAGCATATGCGACTTGTTTGAATGTGATCGCCTGACTATTTATGTTGTGGCGCAAGACAAAACCACCCTGATTTCCAAGATCAAGACCGGACTGAATTCTTTTAAAGACCTGCGCTTGTCCATATCCGAGCAAAGTATTGCTGGCCACGTCGCCCTGACCCGCAAAATGATCAGTTTGCGCGATGTGTATGATGAAAATGAATTACGCTCCCATTCACCTGATCTGAAGTTTCAGCGCGCTGTCGACCAGCGTACCGGTTACCGCACCAAGCAAATGCTGGTGGCACCGATTATTGATTCACATAATGACGAATTACTTGGTGTAGTTCAATTTATCAATCACCGCTTTGGTGATGCGTTTACCGCCATTGCAGCCGAGGGTGTGCAGGCTTTATGCGAAACCCTGGCAGTGGCCTTCTGCCAGAAAAGCAAGGCACTGCCTACCACCACACCGCGCACAAAGTTTGATTTCCTGGTGGCTGAAGCGATCATTTCGGCACAGGATCTGGAGCTGGCAGTCAGCTCGGCCCGCAAAAATTTACTGGACCTGGAAGATGTGCTCACCGAAGAATTTCATATAGAGCGTGCCAGCCTTGGGCAAGCCTTGTCGAAATATTTCAACGTCCCTTATGAGCCGTTCAAAACTGACCGCCTTATCCCGGTGGATCTGGTCAAAAGGCTCAAGCGCCAGTACGTGGAACAAAGTTCCTGGCTGCCTGTCATGGAAGACCAGAACGGCCTGACTGTACTGGCCATCGACCCTGAGCATATCAATACAACCCATGTGGTCAATCACGTATTTGCCACTTCCAAGATCAATTATCGTGTCACCACCCGGAAAGAATTTCGCCAGACTGTAGACCAGTTTTTCGGCGGCCCTGCCGATACCGGCTCGGTCGATGACCTGCTGTCTGGAATGGAAGATGAAGACGATGAGCATGGCGAAAAAGTACTGGCAGATGTATCGGCTGCAGTCGAGAATGAACTGGTCAAATTGATTAACAAAATTATTATCGACGCCTATCAGCAAGGGGCTTCAGACATCCATATTGAACCGCGCCCAGGCAAGGAAAAAACCCTGATACGTTTTCGCAAGGATGGCTCGCTGTCACCGTATATCGAAATTCCCGCCAGTTATCGCAGCGCTTTGCTCGCACGTATCAAGATCATGTGTGACCTTGATATTTCAGAGCGCCGCAAACCCCAGGATGGCAAGATCAAGTTCAAGAAATATGGACCTTATGATATCGAGTTGCGGGTTGCCACGATACCGTCATCGGGCGGCATGGAAGATGTTGTCATGCGTATCCTGGCTGCTGGCGAGCCTATTCCCATCGATAAACTGGGTGTGCTGCCTTACAACCTTGAACGCCTGAAGCAAGTCGTGAGTAAGCCTTATGGCCTGTTTTTTGTCTGCGGCCCTACCGGTTCGGGTAAAACCACGACTCTGCATTCTGTACTAAGCCATCTCAATACGCCGGAAACCAAAATCTGGACGGCTGAAGACCCGGTAGAAATCACCCAGAAAGGCTTGCGTCAGGTGCAGGTCAACCGCAAGGCGGGGATGGACTTTGCCACTGTCATGCGGGCTTTCCTGCGTGCAGACCCTGACATCATCATGGTCGGTGAAATGCGCGACAAGGAAACCGTGTCTATCGGCCTGGAAGCGTCTCTGACTGGCCATCTGGTTTTTGCTACGCTGCACACCAATAGCGCGCCAGAATCAATCGTCCGCCTGCTCGACATGGGTATGGACCCATTCAACTTTGCCGATGCGCTGCTGGGCATACTGGCACAGCGGCTGACCAAGCGTTTATGCGGCAAATGCAAGCAGGCTTACCATCCTGCCAAAGAAGAAATGAAAGATCTGCTCGATGAATATTGTGCAGAATTGCTCAATACCGAAGCTTTCATTAAAAACCAGCTGGAAGCCAAGAAGAAAGTCTTCACCACCTGGCAATCGCAATATGCCGATAAGCAGGGTAAATTTACCTTATACAAAGCGGTAGGCTGCGAGCATTGCAACAGCGGTTATAAAGGTCGCCTGGGCTTGCATGAATTGATGGTCGCCAACGATATGGTCAAGAAACTGATACAGGATCACGCGCGGGTTTCAGAACTGCTGACCGCAGCACTGGCAGACGGCATGCTGACACTGAAGATGGACGGTATAGAAAAGGTCTTGTCCGGTCTGACAGACATGAAACAGATCAGGATAGTTTGCATTAAATAAGGCCTGTCATCCGGACAAAAACGCCGTTGGCAAAGACATTGTAGAATTTATCCCCTGCGCCCGATATCGCTGTCTGTTTTTAGCTCAGGCAAACTTGAACATTTTTAGGAAACAAGCATGAAATACCTGCACACCATGGTGCGCGTCACCGATCTTGAGGCGTCACTGCGCTTTTATCGTGACGCATTAGGCCTGGAAGTAATACATCAAAAAGAATATCCGAAAGGCCGTTTTACCCTGGTATACCTGGCGGCTGCCGGTGATGAAGAGGCACAGGTCGAGTTGACTTACAACTGGGACGCTGAAGTGTATACAGGTGGGCGCAATTTCGGTCACCTGGCTTATCGTGTCGACGACATTTACGCTGCATGCCAGCGACTGATGGACCACGGTGTCACGATCAACCGCCCGCCACGTGACGGGCATATGGCGTTTGTGCGCTCGCCAGACAATATTTCTATCGAACTATTGCAGGCCAGCGAACCACTGGCGCCAGCAGAACCATGGCTGTCGATGCCAAATACCGGAAGCTGGTAAACAGCTTCTTAACAAAAAAAACAAAACAAAAAAACAAAAAAACGCAGACTAGTCTGCGTTTTTTTATGACCGAAAACATTACTGATGATGATCGGGGCGGCGTGCTTCTTTGTTCATGGCACGTATCAAAACCACCATACTGACTACTATAAGCAAAGAGATAACACTAAAAATCCCAGTCCACATGGATACACCCCGAATTGAAATGATGATGTTTCCTTATATCAATTTAGATGCCATGCGTCAACGAAATCTCAGCGTCTTTAACGCTTTCTTTCAATCTCGATGCACTTTACACCATCATTTTTAACGGACATTTCAAACATGCCCATGCCGGCGGAAATAAGCAATCAAGCCGCTGGTAGAGGTATCAAGATGAGAATCGTATTCCTGATTGCCTAATATGGCTGGCAGCAGGCGGTTGGCCAGTTGCTTGCCCAATTCCACGCCCCACTGATCAAAAGAATTGATCCCCCAGATCACGCCTTGTACAAACACTTTATGTTCATACAGGGCCAGCAGCATACCCAGCTGGAAGGGATCAAGACTGGGCATGAGGATCGTGGTGGACGGCTGGTTACCGGCAAACACCTTGTGTGGCAATAGCTTGGCAATCTGGTCATCCGTCATACCGGCTTGCGACAACTCTTCTCGTGCCTGATTTTCTGTCTTGCCAAAGGCCAGGGCAGCACTCTGCGCCAGGCAGTTCGCCAGCAGCGGTGCCTGATGGCCAGGCAGGGGATAGTCACTGGAAGCGGCGACAACAAAATCACAGGGAATCAACCAGCCGCCCTGATGCAACAGCTGGAAAAACGCATGCTGACCATTGACACCTATCTCACCCCAGACGATAGGGTTGGCGCGGCAACTCAGCGCTTCACCATCGCGGCCCACAGTCTTGCCATTGGATTCCATTTCAAGCTGTTGCAAGAAGGCTGGCAGGTGACGTATGGATTCGTTATATGGCAAAATCGCGGTGGTTTCAGCACCGAGGAAGTTGGTGTTCCAGATGGAAATCAAGGCCAGCAGCACCGGCAGATTTTTCTCCAGCGGCGCCTGGCAAAAATGCTTGTCCATGGTCTCGGCACCCAGGAGCAGGCGCTCGAAACCACCCATGCCTATCGCCAGGGCGACCGACAGACCAACCGCGGACCATAAAGAATAGCGACCACCGACCCAATCCCAGATTTCCAGGATATTACTGTCTGGTATACCGAATTCATGCGCCTTGGCCGGGCTGGATGTGACGGCAATAAAGTGCTTGCCGACTGCCCATTCTTCCATTGCTGCGGCCATCAGCCAGGTGCGTGCGGTGTGCGCATTGATGCTGGTTTCCTGCGTCGTGAAAGTTTTGGAGGCGACGATGAATAAAGTCGTGCGCGGATCGAGTTTTTCCAGCAAGGGAGCCAGATGCGCGCTATCCAGGTTGGACACATAGTAGAACGTCAGGTTCGGATGCTGAAAAGCGGACAAGGCCCGCGTCGCCAGTTTAGGCCCCAGGTCAGAACCGCCTATACCGATATTTACTACCGTCTGAATGGCATCACCCTTAAAGCCACGCCATAAGCCGCTACGCACTCTTTCAACGATATCACGCATTTGCTTGCGCACCGCCCTCACCTCCGGCATGACATCGTTTTCCTGATTCGGGAAAGCGGTAAAATCGCTATGACGCAAGGCAGTGTGCAAAACCGCCCGGTCTTCACTGATATTGATTTTTTCGCCGGCAAACATGCGGTCACGCCAGCCTTCCACTTTGGATAAACGTGCCAGGGCCATCAGGCTGTCGAGTGCAGCCTGATCTATGCGCTGCTTCGAATAGTCAACGAGCAAGCCATCAAGTTCGACCGAGAAATGTTT
Source organism: Undibacterium sp. TJN19 (assembly GCF_049339485.1). Classification (NCBI taxonomy): domain Bacteria; kingdom Pseudomonadati; phylum Pseudomonadota; class Betaproteobacteria; order Burkholderiales; family Oxalobacteraceae; genus Undibacterium; species Undibacterium sp. TJN19. Next base: position 116,844 of record NZ_JBMPPL010000007.1, on the reverse strand, counting down.
GAACCTGTCTGCATCTACAGCAAAAAGATCACGCAGGTGCTGCTTTTCCAACCGGTGCTGATGAGCCAGCAGTGCCTGCCATTCTGGCGTAAGGGTAATATTCATAGTCTTCCTGAGGTCGGTTTGTTACTGCATGTGTGGCCATCTCGTGTACTCAATTATAGGGCAAGCTATTGTGCCTATGATGTTGTTAATCGTTGCTAAAATAAACATTTGCCATTTTGTGCATTTTTTTGCAGACAAAAGCCAGTTCTGGAATTATCGTAAACCAGAATTCTCACTGTCATACTGACCTTGACGCAAAATCATGGCAGAGTCAGGTGAAACCAGATTCGATTAATTCGATTAGCCGGACTGAAAAGGATGATCATGCTGAGCAAACAGGATATAGAAATCTTAATCGTGGATGACAATGACATCAGCCGGTCGATGCTGCGTCATATACTGACGAGCGAAGCATTCAATGTCGTGGGAGAAGCGTCCAGCGGCGTGGCAGCCCTCGACTGGCTACAGAAAACCATTCCAGAAATCGTTTGCCTGGATGTAATGATGCCCGACATCAGCGGGCTTGAGATACTTGAACATATCAAGAACCTGTCGCCAGAAACTGTGGTGGTCATGGTCACTGGCAGCAATAACAAGGAAACCGTGGTCAGCGCCATCAAGGCGGGGGCAAACGGTTTTATCGTCAAACCCTTCAACCCCGCGACTTTACTGCAAACCATGAATAGCCTGGTGACCAAATATTACCGGCCACTGAGGTATCTGATTGACCGCAAGAAAATCTTGCAACGATCGGGCTTGTAAAAAAAACAGAAACAGTGGCCTCTGGCCTCAGCGGGCGCTCAGCAAATTAGCCATGGCCACATAGGCTTCCAGTGAAATGGTTTCTGGTCGCATTTGCGGGTCAACCCCGCAAGCGACCAGATCTGCTTCGGTCAGCAAACCGGCAACGCAATTACGCACCACTTTACGCCTTTGTGAAAATGCCTTGGTCACTACTTCTTCCAGTTTCTTGATATCACAAGGCAAGGCGCCCTGCTTGGGTATCATGCGGACAATCGCAGATTCTACCCGTGGTGGCGGGTCGAACGCTTCTGGCGGCACGATGAACATCAATTCCATGTGATAGCGTACCTGCAGCATGACTGACAAGCGGCCATAAGTCTTGCTGCCAGGTTCTGCCACCATGCGTTCAACCACTTCTTTTTGCAGCATGAAATGCTGGTCTTCCACCAATGGCGCAATTTCTGCGAGATGGAATAACAGGGGGCTGGATATGTTGTAAGGCAAATTACCTACCACGCGCAATTTCTGCCCAGCGGGAACGGGAATGGAAGCAAAGTCAAACTGCAAGGCATCGCCTTCATGCACAGTCAGTTTTTCTGGTACAAAATTTTTCTTCAGGCGAGCCACCAGGTCGCGGTCAAGCTCAACCACATGCAGGTGCGTCAGCCCATCCAGCAAAAGGCGCGTCATGGCTGCCAGGCCGGGGCCAATTTCGACCATGGTCTGACCAGGCTCGGGGTGAATCACGCGAATGATCTGGCTTAATACGATGTCGTCAGTCAGAAAGTTCTGACCGAAGCGTTTGCGGGGAATATGTTTCATATATTTTTTTGCGTTTTCGCCATACCGGCAGCAGCCCGGATGGCAGCTATCATACTGCTGATATCAGCATGGCCGACACCTTGTGCGGCCAGATCCAGCGCCGTGCCATGATCAACCGAGGTACGTATCAAAGGCAGGCCCAGTGTGATATTCACACCCTGGCCAAAGCTGGCATGCTTTAACACTGGCAAGCCCTGGTCGTGATACATCGCCAGCACACAGTCAGCCTGAGCCAGGTATTTTTGCTGGAACAGGGTATCTGCCGGATAAGGCCCGGTCACTAGCATACCCTGCTCTTGGGCGTGCTGGATAACAGGGGTAATGACTTCAATTTCTTCCATGCCCAGGTAACCGTTTTCACCAGCATGCGGATTCAACCCTGTCACCAGAATACGCGGCTGGGCAATACCGAACTTGTCACGCAAGTCGGTGTGAATAATTTCTATGGTGCGCAGTAAATCATCAAACTGTATGGCAGCGGCCACCTTGCTCAACGGCAGATGCGTGGTCGCCAGCGCAACGCGCAGCGCTTGCGGCAAACCGTCATTGGCTTCACAAGCGAGCATCATGACGACGCGGGCAGTATGGGTTTTTTCGGCAAAATATTCTGTATGCCCGCTAAAGGCGACACCCGCATCATTGATGGTACTTTTCTGCAAGGGTGCAGTAACGATGGCGTCACACCATTTCTGCTGCACGCTTTCGATGGCCACATCCAGGGTCTGCAAGACGGCGCGGCCATTGCGTGGGTCCAGTTGACCGGCAAAGACATGGGCATTCAAAGGGGTATCGATAATGCTCAGGCGTTCTGTGCCAGACGCTGGCAAACCATGGTGCCGCAAGGCTTGCACGGACAGCCCCATCATGTTGATGGCAGGGTCAATTTCTCCCGCCAGCATGGACAGATAAGCGGCATCACCAATTAAAACAGAGCGAATTTCATGGCGCAGTTGCCAGGCTGCGCGTATTGCAATTTCAGGTCCAATGCCGGCTGGTTCCCCTACGGTTACCGCGATCACCGGCAAACTGGGCTGGGGCATTATTTGTCTTCCAGACGATAATCAACGTAAGCCCGGTCACGGATTTCACGCAGCCAGTCTTGCAGGGCTTCATCTGACTTACGTTCCCGTACAGCCTGACGCGCTGCGATACGCAACCTGTCTTTTGACAATTCATCGGTTTTGCGTTCAGTAACCTGAATCAAGTGGACGCCAAACTGACTGATGACCGGGTCGCTGATCTGGTTGATGGCCAGTTTGTCCATCGCCTGTTCAAATTCCGGTACGGTATCACCTGGATATAACCACCCCAGATCGCCACCTTTGGATGCAGAACCGTCAGCCGAATAGGTTTTTGCCAGATCTTCAAACGTCGCTGTCTTGGCTTCCAGTTTCTGTTTGAAATCGCGTAATTTCTGCGTCGCCTCAGCCGCAGTCACAATCTGGCTGACCTTGATCAGGATATGACGGGCGTGGGTTTGTTGTACGGCAGCAGGCGCTTTGCTGTCATTGAGGGCACGTTTGCCATTCACTTTGACGATATGAAAGCCATTCGGGCTACGGACGATGTCAGAAAATTCACCAACTTTGGTTTTGCTGATGGCGTCAACAAACAATTGTGGCAAACGGTCTTGTTCACGCCAGCCGATGTCGCCACCTTTCAATGCTTCAGAGCTATCTGAATAAGTCACGGCCAGCTTGGCGAAATCAGCGCCGCCACGCAATTTTTGCAAGACTTCTTCTGCGCGTTTGCGACGCACTGCGATTTGCTCGGCAGATGCATTTTCCGGAATACTGACCAGAATGTGGGCAAGATTCAGTTCTTGTTTGGCTGATTTGGAATTGGCTTCAGCAGCCAGATAGTTATCGATTTCAGTTTCAGACACCTGAATTTTACTGTCGACTTCGCGCTCACGGATACGTTGCATCAGGATATCGTCGCGGATTTCCTCACGGAACTTGGCGTAAGAAGTTCCTTCACGCTCGATTTGATTACGAAACTCCTGCACCGACATCTTGTTTTGTTCTGCCAACCGCAACATGGTGCGATCAAGCATGACGTCATCCACGCGCATACCATTTTCTTTAGCCAATTGCATTTGCGCACGATCTACAATCATGCGTTCAAGCAACTGTTTTTGCAAATCAGCGCGGTCAGGCAAGGGTGTGCCCTGTTTTTTCAGGCGCAGCTCAACCCCGAGTATGCGTTCATTCAATTCCTGGCGCGTAATCACTTCATCGTTGACGACAACAATAATGCTGTTGATAACTTGCGACTTGCCTTGCGTTTTGTTTTGCGGCTGAGGTGAGACCACAGGGCTCAATTTAACTTGTGACCAAGCGCTGGAGCTGATGAGCAGGCCGGTAGAAACCGCCAGTACAGAGAGTAAATTACGTTGTTTCATTTGCAATAAATGTCGCATATCAATCCAAAATCCTGTTAAGCCAAGTCCCGTTATAGAGTGTCGAAGCGGGGCAAAAGTTGCAATATACACGTTCGCACCCATTTCACAAACAAACAGCCAGTTCGAAAGCTTACTACGGCACTACAATTGTTAGTACAGCAAAAAAATAAACGTGCCATTCAGATAAAACCAGAGCAAGTCTAGCGCTCGCTACCTGACTGATAACCCGAAATGTTTTTCCTTAAAGCATCAATCGGATTGGCACCAAAACCCAGTCGCGCCAAGCCATTCAATTCCAGCTGTATGGAAAAGCCCGAAGTATTGTTGACGCTGGTCGTGGCAAAACGCTGTGCCAGGAAACGTAAGGACCAGCAATCAGCCTTGTATTCAAAACCGAGCAGGCCATCCACCATTTTCTTGTCCATGATGGAATAATTACTTCTACCCACCATATACCAGCGATCAGCCAGAGGCCATTGGGCGGACGCATCGATTTGCTCCAGCGTATTGCGCTGATAACGATATTCCAGATTCAAGACCTTTTTAGGCGAAGGTTGCCAGTGTATGCCATAGTTGGCACGCACTGACTGCCTGTCGGTCTGGCTTAATTGCAGGGCCATCTCGCCAGACAGGGTACTGGACAGCTTGCCTATTGCAGCCAGCAACAGATCGGAACGACTGGGGCTGACTGTATTGTCGAGTGTGACTTTTTGCGTATTGAAATAAAAACGCTGGCCAATTGCCAATTTCAGGCTTTCGTCCCCATTGTTTTCGATATAACGTGAAATCAGCGCCGCCGTGATCTGGTTGGAATCACCTATCCTGTCCTGGCCGGTAAACCGGTTTTCGCTGAAAATCTGGGCGAAATTAAAGTCGGCAACAGCGCTGTCAAAGTTCGGCATGCGTGACTGGTCACGATACGGTGTGTTCACATAAAACAGGCGCGGTTCCAGCGTTTGTGTCAGATCGTTATTGAACAGGCGCGTCTTGCGTTCAAATATCAGGCCACTGTCAACAGAAAAAGTCGGTACGACGCGATGAAAATCATTTTCCTGACCCGGTGCCGGATTAACCAGATGATAATTGGTGGCATGGAAAGAAATCTTGGGGATGATAAATGCGCCCGCCTGCACCAATGGTAAGGACAATTGCGGATTGAATACCAGCCTGTCGCCACGCACCATGGTTGGATGCCAGAAGCGCGTCAATATGGTATCCATGGACCAGTCCAGCCCCATCACGTCATGCTGTTCGGCATGCAATTGCAGTTGTGGCAGGCGGTCATATGGCCGGTCAATGGGCGCTGCCAGATCTTGCAGAACCTGGTAATTCGAAGTGCGCAAACCCAGGTTCCAGAACGAGCCGTAATACGTCAGGCTTGCTTCACGCAATAACAGGCGTTGCGCAGTTTTGGTGATAGTACGAGAGAAATCGGCAGGATAATTATCATCTGAAGCCGAATTGATATTCCACGACAAATCCAGCTGCGGCAATAATTTTTGCTGATGTACCGACGCAACCGCATAACGGTTCGTGCCGGTTACCCTGTCATTGAGCAAACCTTCAACACTGGTTTCTCCAGCATAGGTCTCACCCAGGTAACGGCCTTCCAGACCCAGTTGCAAGCCGCGCTTGGCGATCATTTTTGGATATATCGTCAAATCGCGGTTGGGGGCGATATTGAAATAATAGGGCATGCTGACTTCAGCACCGCCTTTGGATGAAGCACCAAAAACAGGTGGCAACAAGCCCGAATGACGCGCGCCGGACAAAGGAAAAGTCAGCGATGGCGTCGCCAGTATAGGCACGCCCTTGAAATACAGCACAGATTTACCGGCCACGCCAGTATCGAGACCTGTATCAAGATTGAGCGTGTCTGCCTGCAAATACCAGTCCGGGTTCAAGCCTTCACAGGTACTGTAGGTACCCATGGTGATGACGGAACGTTCCTCATCCTGAAAATCGATCCTGGCGGCATGCCCCTGGGCATTGTTACGGATCAGTTTATAAATGGGATTGCTGACAAAACCGGCGCCGGAATCAAGCTGGAGGCGCATGGCATCACCGGTGTAGCAGTCACCATAGCGCTGCATGCGGATATTGCCGTAGGCATCCACCTCATCTTCCAGGTTGCTGTAAGTGGCCTGATCTGCATTAAGGCGTGTGCCGCCTTTGATGACCTCGACATCATTATCAAACTTGATAAAGCGTTCCGGCCTGCCCTTGAATTGCTCGGCGGTGATACTGATGGGCGCGTTCCTGTCATCCTGCCTGGCTTTATCGTTGAGCAGTTTGTCGTTTTGCTGTTTCTTTGCCAGCGCCTCATCCGTCATGTCCTTCTTTTCTACAGGCGCAGACGTCGGCGGCACTGTCAAAGGCACAGTCTGCGCCAATGCTTGCGAAAAATAGGCTGGTACCAAAACCGACACGAGAATCGCCGGGATAGTAGGAAACAACAGCGGTGAGTGAGATAATACGGGTTTCCTGCGCATGAATTCAGTGGTCAGTGAGCGTTTTGCCAAGTATGCTGGTCGATGTCATACAGACAATGCACCAGAAATCAGTCGCCTATTATAGGTGAAATGCTGGCAAAACCACTTGAAGTATGCAGACAAACACAACTCTATTAAATTTTATACATGCCATCCACAGCAATACCCGTCAATTCTGCTGCTTTAGCAGCCGAAAAAGAACAGCGTCGTGATGCCCTGCGATCCTGGCTGAGCAGTCTGCCAGAACATAAACTGAAGCTTGACAGTCTGCGAGTTGCGTCAGCAGACGCCAGTTTTCGTCAGTACTACCGGATTGACAGCGAAGACGGTGGCAGCTTAATAGGTGTTGATGCACCACCTTCCAGTGAAAACAGTCGCGCATTTATCAAAATGGCAAACCTGCTGAAAGACATCAATCTGACCGTACCAGAAGTATTAGCACATGATCTGGATCAGGGTTTCCTGCTGGTGACTGACCTGGGATTGCACACGTATGGTCAAATCCTGAACAGTGATAATGCCCACAAACTGTATCTGGATGCAATCGACAGCCTGATCTTGTTGCAGGCGCAAAGCCAGCCCGATGTCCTGCCTGAATACGACCGCCCTTTCCTGTTGCGCGAACTGAATATTTTCAAGGAATGGTATATCGCCAAACACCTGGGCGTCACGTTGACGGATGCGCAAAATGCCACGCTGGACAAAGTGTTCGATCACTTGCTGGCCAGCGCACTGGCGCAGCCGCAAGTCTATGTGCACCGCGACTATCATTCACGCAACCTGATGTGGATGGACAAGGGCAACCCCGGCATCATTGATTTTCAGGATGCTGTATATGGCCCCATTACCTATGACCTGGTGTCGCTGTTGCGTGACGCCTATGTGCAATGGGATGAAGAAATCGTGCTCGACTGGGCCATACGCTATTGGGAAAAAGCCAAACGCGCAGGCTTGCCTGTAGCACCCGACATTGACAGTTTTTACCGTGATTTTGAATGGATGGGTCTGCAACGCCATCTGAAAATTCTGGGCATATTCGCCCGTCTGTGGCACCGTGATGGCAAGGATCGCTTTTTGGGTGATATCCCTACCGTCATGGAATATATACGCAAAACTGCACATCGCTATAAAGAGCTGATTCCATTATTGCGCTTGCTCGATGAACTGGAAGACAACGCGCCACAAGTTGGTTATACCTTCTAAGGCGGCATCATGAAAGCCATGTTACTTGCCGCCGGGCGCGGCGAAAGAATGCGCCCTCTGACAGACACCTGCCCCAAGCCTTTACTGAAGGTGCGTGGCAGGCCGCTGATCGTCTGGCATATCCTGAATCTCGTCAAGGCAGGTATTACTGAACTGGTCATCAATCATGCCCATCTCGGCCATATGCTGGAAGACGCTCTGGGTGACGGTTCGCGCTTTGGCGCCAGCATTCAATATTCCGCCGAAGAACAGGCACTGGAAACAGCAGGCGGCATCGCCAAGGCCCTGCACTTGCTGGGTGACCAGCCCTTCATCGTTGTTTCTGGCGATATCTATATTCCGCATTTCAATTTCGCTGAATGCCTTAATACACTGGAGGAAAGCGACCCGTGGGGCAACCCACATCCGGAAGATAAACGCGATATCGCCTGGCTGTATATGGTAAAAAACCCGTCCTTTCATCCGTCAGGAGATTTCGCATTGACCTTGATGGGCTTGTCGAACGAAGGTACGCCACGTCATACCTTTGCCAATGTCGGCGTCTACCGTCCTGAAATGTTTGCCGCAATACGCCCCGGTGACCATGCCAAACTCGGCCCCCTGTTGCGTGAACACATAGACGCTGGCCGTATTGGCGGTGAACTGTATCGCGGTGAATGGCATAACCTAGGCACGCCAGACCAGCTTGATGCGCTCAATGCACCACTGCATTTCAATAGAGGATGACCATGCGCGATGCCCTCAATGCCCCCTTTCATGCTGAATATGCTGGCCGTCGCCAGCGCCTGATGTCTGTCATACAGGCCCAGGGTGGCGGTGTCGCCATCATCCCGACGGCCAATGAATTTATCCGTAATAACGACAATACCTTCCCTTTCCGGCACGACAGTTATTTCTATTACCTGTCAGGCTTTACCGAACCGGAAGCAGTGATTGTATTGATTGCAAATGGCAGCCAGCAGCAAAGCATTTTGTTTTGCCGCGAAAAAAATCTCGAAAGAGAAATCTGGGATGGCTTTCGTTATGGGCCGGCTGCGGCAGAAAAAGAATTCGGCTTTGATAAGGCCTACGCCATAGACAGCATCAATGAAACGATGCCCGATATCTTGGCTGATGCAGGCAAACTGTTTTACAGCAGTGCGCAAGAACCGCATATCGACGCGCAAGTACAGCAATGGCTGCAAAGTGTGCGGGGCAAAAGCCGCAGTGGCATCAGGGCACCGGCTGCGACTGTCGATGTGCGCGAACTGATCGATGAAATGCGCGTGGTAAAAGAGGCGACTGAAATCGCCCTTATGCAACGCGCCGCCAGCATTTCTGGCGCAGCCCATGCGCGGGCAATGCGTATTGCCAGGCCAGGCAAATATGAATATGAACTGGAAGCAGAATTACTGCATGAATTCCGTCGCCAGGGTGCGCAATCACCGGCGTATGGTTCCATCGTTGCCACCGGTGCCAACGCCTGCGTGCTGCATTACCAGAGTAATGATGCGCAAATCAGGAACGGTGATCTGATCCTGATTGATGCCGGTTGCGAATTCAACAGCTACGCAGCGGATATCACGCGTACCTTCCCTGCCAATGGCAAATTCAGCCCAGCGCAACGGCGCCTGTATGAAATCGTGCTGGCATCGCAACAGGCTGCACTGGATTGCGCGCACCCTGGCTCGCGCTATATGGATGGACATCATGCCGCCGTGCGTGTACTGACCCAGGGCATGCTGGACACCGGCCTGCTGGACAAGAACAAGGTCGGCAATGTGGATGACGCTATTGAAAGCAACGCTTTCCGGCAATTCTATATGCATGGTACTGGTCACTGGCTGGGGCTGGATGTACATGATGTCGGCAACTACCGAGAAACAGAAAAAGCCGGCGATGAAAAACCCTACCGCCATTTACAGCCGGGCATGGTGATCACCATCGAGCCTGGTATTTATGTGCGTCCTGCGGAGGGTATAGCAGAAGAATTCTGGAACATCGGCATACGCATAGAAGACGATATCCTTATCACCGCTGAAGGCCATGTCAACCTGAGCCGTGCCACCCCAAAAACTGTAGCAGAAATCGAAGCAGAAATGCGTCATGCCTGATACCACAAGCACCGTGCATCCCACCAACCAGGACTTTGATATCGCCATCTGTGGCGCCGGCCCGGTCGGGCAGGCGCTGGCATTACAGCTGCGCAGGCAAGGTTATGCAGCAAACCGTATTGCCTTGTTCGATGCAAAAACCAGGGAACAGGCTGAGCAGGATGCGCGCTCGATTGCCTTGTCCTATGGCAGTCAGCAAATCCTGCAAAGCGCTGGCGTCTGGCCAATCAAAGCGACGGCAATACGTGAAATCCACGTCTCGCGCCGCGGTCATTTTGGCCGCAGCCTGATGCAAGCCAGTGACTACGGTTTGCCAGCACTGGGCTATGTGGCCCGCTATGGCGACATTATTCGCCCCATGCAGGCGGCGCTCGAGCAAAGTGGGATATTGATACAAAGACCCTGCACCGTCAGCAGCGTAGACGAAAGCACTGATCAGGTCAGCCTGACACTCACCCAGGCGGATGGCAAAGTCAGCAAAATCAGCGCGGGTATAGTCGTACAGGCAGAAGGTGGGAGCTTCCTTGACCAGGGAGAAAAAAGCCAGCATCACAATTATCAGCAAACCGCCATCATCGCCCATGTCACTTGCGATCAGGCGATAGCCGGACGGGCGTTTGAACGCTTTACCGATCAGGGCCCGCTGGCTTTATTACCGCAGGAAGATGGCTATGCGCTGGTCTGGTGTGTGCGGCCTGAACTGGCGGTGAGCTTGCTGGCGCTGGATGACGGCGCGTTCAGGCAAGCCTTGCAACAGGCTTTTGGACACAGACTGGGCAATTTTATAAAAGCCTCAGCACGTCTGTCTTATCCACTAGGTTTAAACGCCCACAGCCACGCTACTGCGCGCATTGTCAGCATAGGCAATGCTGCGCAAACCCTGCACCCGGTAGCGGGCCAGGGTTTGAATCTGGGCTTGCGCGATGCGTTCATACTCGCGCGGCAACTGCTGCGCCTGCCCAGCCACGATGGCGATCCGGCACCTGCCTTGCAGGCCTACATCGCCGAGCGTCAGCCTGACCGCAAGCTGACCATACGTATCACCGACAGCATGGCAAGAGTTTTTGCCAGTGCCCCCGATGGTTCACTGAGCCAGGGTTTGTTAGGCTTTGGCCTTGGCATGCTGGATGTCAGCAAAACGGCGAAGAAATTGCTGGCAGAACAAATGATGTTTGGCTGGCGCTGACAACGGCAAATCAGATAAGCGGCTTGCCTGGGGGATGACACGCAGGCAAATCGCACCCTGCTTCCGGATTCATCTATAATCCGCCCTTCACTGAAAGGAAACACCATGAAATTGCGCACAAAAAGACGTCACCTGAACTACGGACGTATATACAATCACCAGCTTGCTGTGGTGCTGGAATCTGCCTATGAAGAATTCAAGACCAGTTTCAGCGAACAAGGCGCCTCCATCACAGAATCCCTGGATTTTTTGCAAGACCTGGGAGCAAGTTATCGTCATTTCAAGAAATTCGCTCTGCGTTTTGCAAAAAAACACTAAAATTTCTTTAGCGGCGTCACCGTAGTATTTGCTCACACTGGCAAATAGGGCTACGCGCCAGGAAAGCTCTGTTGAGGCCAAGCACGACGCTATCGGAGCCAGCGATGACCGCCGTACTGACGTACGAATGAGTTTCTGGCTTTTCGATTCGCCAAACCAGCATTGCCAGCAACGCTCAATCAGAGATCTCCAAGATTTGATGCTGGATATTTGATGCTGTATTCATGAGGGGCGCCAGCCCTTCATCCCCTTCCCCCTCGACATAAAACCCGATCAGACGCAAACGTATATCTGAGCCTGTTCAGTATCATTTAGCGAGATTCTGTATCTGTGTGCGCAAACAACACCAGCGTACAATCATCTCAGCTTCTTTTCTCACGTTTGCACAGGCCCACGATGAAACTTTACCCACTATTCCTGCTGATGGCGACAGCTACAATATTCAGTCCCGGTCCTGGTGTGGTGATGACGCTGAGCAATGCCCTGCGCTATGGTTTTCGCGGCACTTTTGGTGGCATTCTGGGTGTGGCTTTCGGTGCCTTGATCGTGGCGGGAATTTCTGCCACCAGTGTGGGTGTCGTTCTTGCCGCATCGGCGACGGCGTTTGCAGTACTTAAATACCTGGGTGCAGCCTACCTGATTTTTCTTGGTATCAAACTCTGGCGTGCACCCGCGTTTCAATTTACAGAAAAAACCACGCATGAAGCCAGTTTTAAGCGGCGCTTTCTCGAGGGCCTGTCTTTGCAGATAACCAATCCCAAGGCCATATTTTTCTTCTTGTCGATTTTTCCACAATTTATTGATCCTGACATCAGCTATGGGATGCAATTCTGCGTATTAGTGCTCACTTACAGCACATTGATCATGTTGATACATAGCAGTTATGCCTTGTTTGCTGGACGAGCAAAAAACTGGCTGACATCTGAAAAAGGTGGTTCGCGCATGAACAAGATAGGTGCAGCAACTTTTATATTCTTTGCTTGCATGCTGGCTGGAGCGAAACGGTCAACATAGTAAAAAAGTAACAATTCCTGCCTTAAATGATTTAAAAAATCCGCATATTGTTGCGTTCTTCCATCTCACAACAAGAAATCGCTGTTGTTGACAATCGATAACAAGCAAAAGCAATAATTTCTGCTAGCATAAATTACCTGCCCGGAAACAAATGGGGTCAAGCTGATTTTTGATTTGAAATACAGCCAGTGAGGTGTTGCATGTCAACAAGACGCATAGGTATGTCTGATATCGTGATAGGACAGCCTTTGCCCTGGGATGTATATGGCAGTGACGGCAAGCTATTGTTGCGCAAGGGGTTCACTGTCACCCATGCAGGCCAGGTGGCAGCGCTGATAGAGCGCGGCCTGTTCGCCGATATCGACAGAAGTGATAATAATCTGCGAGATGGCAAACCGGTAGAAAAAGCGACTGAAGCACCGTCTGTAGTTCGCATGATCAATAATGCGCGCACTGAACTGCGCCGCATTCTGTACAACCTCAGCACAGAAACCAATGCCCAGGCAGATTTACTGACACTGGCCAGACGCGTTGGTTCTGCCGCATTCATGGCACCCGATGTCGCCCTGGGTAATATTTTGTTGAATCAGGAAGATACCTATGGCACCCGGCATTCTGTCGATACGGCCATCGTGTCACTTTTGATTGCTCGCGCACTGAAAAAACCACCAGAAGAGCTGGCCATGCTGGCCGCTGCCGCGCTGACCATGAATCTCGGCATGTTGCGCCAGCAAGAACGTCTGCAAGAAAAAAGCGAGGCATTGACTGCCGCGGAACAGGAACTTATTTTCCAGCATCCTGAAACAGGCGTCCGCATGTTGCGTGCCGCCGGCATAGACCGTGAAGAATGGCTGTCATGGGTATTGCACCACCATGAAAGTGAAGATGGTAGTGGTTACCCAGGCAAGAAAAGTAGTGCAGACATACCGCAAAATGCCAAGATCATTTCGCTCGCAGATCGCTATTGTGCGCGTGTCAGCATCCGCAGTTACCGGAAATCAATGTTACCCAATGCGGCGTTGCGAGACATCCTCGTTGAGGGAAAATCCAAAATAGACCCGATGCTGGTGACTGTTTTCATACGCGAACTGGGCACTTATCCCATTGGTACTTTTGTCAAACTGGACAATGGTGAAACCGCAGTAGTCACTGGCAAGGGTGCCATGACCACGACGCCATTTGTTCATTCCCTGCTGGGGCCGCGCGGCGTGGCACTGACTGTACCGCTGAAACGTGATACCAGCAAGATAGCAATTCGAGAAGTGCTGCATAGAGATCAGGTGCAGGTGAAATTCACCATGCGCCATCTGTGGGGAGAAATCGCCCGTCTTTAAGAGTACGCAATCATTACCTGACCGTAATCGCCACACATCCCTTGCGCGGATCAATCAAAGTGAATAAATGGTAAATATCATGAATATGGATTTGGACGATTCTGCTGAAGATAAAGCCAATATGGAATCTTTTGAAGAATCGAATCAGGCCGGTTATCACCACCTGGTCTACCTGTACTTCTCAGATGAAGAAGCCGGACAGCAATTGGCCACTGCACTGGCGGCATATCACTATGAAGCAATACAGTTTCACGAGCCGGAAGAATTGCTTTCAGCCATACAGGTAAGGGCACCACATGCCCTGCTGATGGATATAGACAGTGAAGCGGGGAAACGCGCCCGGCTGCGGCTGGGGAACAGGCTTATTTCCAGTTTCCCTGTCATCTATATTTCATCGCAGGACGATTTCACCCAAAGGCTGGCTGCCGTGCGTGAAGGTGCAGAGGGTTATTTTCTCAAGCCGCTGGATGTAGAAGCCTTGAGTGCCAAGATAGATGAAAAAATCGCCCGCAATGAAGTGCTGGCTTACCGTATTCTGGTGGTAGATGATGATGAAATGCTGGCCGCGTATTATGAGGCAATACTCAGCAGCGCTGGCATGCACGTGATATCGATTAATAACCCCGGCGAAATTCTTGATACGCTGAAAAAGTTCAAACCTGAACTGATACTGACTGACCTCAACATGCCGGTTTGCAGTGGGCTGGAGATGGCACAAATCATACGCCAGAATAATCGCTATCTGGATGTGCCTATCGTCTTCCTGTCGACTGAAACTGAAAAGCAGATGACGGCCATACAAACTGGTGCCGATGATTTTTTAAGCAAACCCATAGACCCGGAAACACTGATTTCAGTCATCGCCAGCCGGGCTGAACGTTACCGGCATTTGCGCCGGCAGCGCTAAGAACGTGTTGGCCGCAGGGCATTATTCTATGGGCAAGCCGCTGACGGGTTTGATCTCTTCCATGCAGATCATGGACCGCAATGAAGCCACGCCTGGCACTTGCATAAGAGTATCTGTCAAAAACTGCGACAGGCTTTTCAAATCGGCCGCCACCACCTTCAGGATGTAATCAAAGTCACCTGAAATGGTATGACATTCGATAATTTCATTAAACGCCATGAGTTTGCGTTCAACCTCACGCACATTGCGAAACTGTTCCCTGTCCAGTGACAAATTCACAAAAGCCATCACACCCAGACCGATGGCCTGAGGGGCGACTTGTGCGACATAGCCACGAATCACCCCTTTTTCTTCCAGCGTCCTGACCCTTCTTAAGGTTTGCGGTGCAGAAAGATGGATGCGCTCGGCCAGGTTCAGGTTACTCATGCGGCCATCTTGTTGCAAGTGTCGCAAAATACTGCGGTCATACACGTCCATTTTTTAACTCCCGATTCAACCCCAATAACGGGATATTTTATCAATTTCCATATTTATGAAATTAAAACACATAAATATCATTTTTAAGAAATTATATTTCTATTTACATGCGATTTACATCATATTTAGCAATCTAATTATCTGTGCCACTGGATACAATAGTCTACAGAATACATAGCACAACAGGTGCGCAAGAGCCTGATGCGAAATGGGTCTGGTTGGATGTTGGCAATATTTTCCGTGCGTACATAGTCATATGCCAGCACGACAAATAAGCTGGTCCGCAATCCCAGGGTGATTTCGCAATAGCCTCTGAAATGTATTCCGCACTATCCCAAAAACAGACGGAGAACATTATGGTGACCTTCATCGGCACGCAAGAGATGCAAAATCATTTGAAAAAAGTCAGGCTCGAGGACGCCATCACGCGTCTGGCTGGCATGATCAAAGAAGATTATTTACGCTGGCAGTCCTTCGACAAATCGGCAAGGGTAGCCAATCATTCCGACGTAGGGGTCATCGAATTGATGCCGATTTCTGATGGCACACAATATTCATTCAAGTACGTCAACGGCCACCCCAAAAACACGCAGGCAGGTTTATTGACGGTGACAGCCTTTGGCGTATTGGCAGACGTAAATACCGGCTACCCACGTCTGCTGTCAGAACTGACACTGACGACAGCAATACGCACCGCTGCAACATCGGCACTGGCGGCAAGCTATATGGCCCGCCCCAACAGCCGCAGCATGGCACTGATAGGTAATGGTGCACAAAGTGAATTCCAGGCTGTGGCTTTTCATGCCATGCTGGGCATAGAAGAGTTGCGCGTTTATGACATTGATCCGGCAGCCACTGATAAATTGATACATAATTTACGTGCTTATCCGAATTTACGTATTATCCGTGCCAGTTCTACTGCTGAAGCAGTCAAAGGCGCAGATATCATTACCACAGTTACCGCAGATAAAACCAATGCCATAATACTGACCCCGGAAATGATAGAACCTGGCATGCATATCAATGGCGTCGGTGGTGATTGCCCTGGCAAGACTGAATTGCATGCCGATATTTTGAGTAACGCCCATGTCGTCGTAGAGTATGAACCACAATCCAGAATCGAAGGCGAATTGCAACAGATGCCGGCAGATTTCCAGGTGACGGAATTATGGAAAATACTGGAAGGCAAGGCAACGGGACGCAGTAATGCAGAACAGGTGACGGTTTTTGACTCGGTCGGTTTTGCGCTGGAAGATTTTTCTGCCATGCGTTATCTGGAGAAATATGTCATGCAAGCCAACTCACCGGTACTGGACCTGATACCTGAAATGATGAACCCAAAAGACCTGTTTGGCATGGGAATGGCGGTTGCCCTGGCACCCGCTACCAGCCGCGCCACGACAGATTATGCTGTACCGATAAACGCCTGAACCAGGCATCACTGCTTACAACTTAAACGAATGAAAACCATTTCCTTAATTGGAGCGCCAACCGATGTTGGCGCAAGTGTCAGAGGCGCAGGCATGGGGCCTGACGCATTGCGTGTAGCGGGCCTGAATGAAGCCCTGACGGCTCGGCAACTGAAAGTCATCGACCATGGCAACCTGCATGGTCCGGCCAATCCCTGGGAGCAACCTGTCAATGGTCTTCGTCATCTGAAAGAGGCGATAGACTGGAACCAGGCAGTCCATGATGCTGTTGCCACAGCATTGCGTGATGGTCATATGCCGATGATGCTGGGTGGCGATCATTGCCTGGCAATTGGTTCCATCAGCGCGGTGGCCGCCCATTGCCGCCGTGTTGGTAAAAAACTGCGCGTCTTATGGTTTGATGCCCATGCCGATAGCAATTTATCCACCATTAGCCCGACCGGCAATATCCACGGCATGCCTGTGGCCTGCCTGATGGGCCATGGCCCGAAAGAGTTGATTGCCTATGGCGGTCATACGCCGGCGATACAGCCAACCGACATCCGCCTGATCGGCATACGCAGTGTTGATGAAGGTGAACGGCGCTTCATTCATGAAATGGGCATGCAGGTCTTTGATATGCGTTATATCGATGAATATGGCATGCGCAATGTGATGACTTCTGCCCTGGCAAACCTGGATGCTGACACCCATTTGCATGTGAGCTTTGATCTTGATTGTTTGGACCCGGGTATTGCCCCCGGCGTGGGCACGGCTGTGCTCGGTGGCCCCAGCTATCGTGAGGCGCAATTATGCATGGAAATGATTGCTGATACGGGCTTGCTGGCGTCACTCGATGTGGTGGAACTGAATCCGGCGCTCGACGTGCGTAACCAGACTGCAGTGCTGGCCGTCGATCTGATCGAAAGCCTGTTTGGCAAATCCACGCTGGTCAGGATGTAGCTTCCTCATGCTGAGCGCTTAAGAAATGGTGCACGAATGTTTCACATTCTGTGCACCATTTTCTTTAATTTGTCTTGCGGTTAGCCATAGGGCCGGATTGTTTTGCCAAAAATCCCATCCGTGACTCAAAGGCCTCTTGCTGTATGCGATCCTGCTCCAATTTTTTCGCAACAACTTCTGTAGAGATGTAATTTTCGGTTGCCAGCCTCCATGCCGTTTGACTCTTATTGACATTGAGTGCCATCTCCCTGGTGTCTTCTGCAATCTGCTTATAGCGTGCATCCATCAATTCCACTGCTTGCGCCATTTCCTGATCGTTCATCAATCCGCCGATTTCCCTGGGGATAGTCGTTCCTGCAGGCAAGGCGGCATTGAAATTGGTCACAAAGCGGTTGTAGCATGCCTGCCAGCTATTCGCGGCTTCTGTCAGTTTATTGACCTCAGCCTTGGTTTTGGATACCTGGGGGAATTCAGGTTGCACGCAATTATAATTTGCCAGACGCACATCGCGGCCATCAAAATTTTTGGTGTAGTAAGCGATGTCTGCCGCATGGATTTTACGTTGGGCGATCACTTCATTAAATTGCCTGGCCTTGGCATTGCCCCCATTTGCGGCCTTTGCGAACCACTGTTCAGCTGTGCCGATATCAATCGCAACACCATCACCGAACCAGTACATTTCACCCAGCATGGTTTGGGCATCTGCACTGCCAGCATTTGCCAGCTTGGTGAACAAGGGCAGCGCCTTTGCATAATCCTTGTTGGCGTACAAGCGATTGGCATCGCTCATATCGTCTGCATAAGCGTTGCCGGTCAATGCCATGATAATCATCAGTTTTAAGATTTTTTTCATGATGCCTCTCCTGAATATGATTTGACTGGAACTCATACTTATCGATGAAATGGGTTCCACGTATGACGCGCTGCCATCCACATCAGCAGCGAAATGTATCCTTACATAAAGACAAGAATTGTTGCAATATATACCAACGTATGTTTTTTGCAAGCAAAAGGCAATTACTTGCTCAATATCAACCTCACAAATGCAAAAAACAGCACGGTAAAAACAAAAAAACCGCTGAATAAATCAGCGGTTTTTGTCATGGCAAAAAATTTTACTCGACTGCTTTTACCATGTCTTCGATGACTTTCTTCGCATCACCAAAGACCATCATGGTTTTATCCATGTAGAACAGCTCATTGTCCAGCCCTGCATAGCCAGAAGCCATGGATCGCTTGTTGACAATGACGGTCTTGGCTTTATAGGCTTCCAGGATGGGCATGCCAGCAATCGCTGATTTGGGGTCTTTTGCTGCGGGGTTGACCACATCATTTGCACCCAGCACCAATACCACGTCAGCCTGGCCAAATTCACTGTTGATGTCTTCCATCTCGAAAACCTGGTCATATGGCACCTCGGCTTCTGCCAGCAACACATTCATGTGACCAGGCATACGCCCTGCCACTGGGTGAATTGCGTATTTGACTGTAATGCCTTTGTGCGTCAGTTTCTCGGTCAGTTCTTTCAGGGCATGCTGGGCACGTGCCACCGCCAGGCCATAGCCAGGCACGATGATGACAGTTTCAGCATTGCCGAGCAAAAAGGCCACGTCGTCAGCAGAGCCGGATTTAACGGTACGCTGCGCCTGATCACCTGTAGCAGCAGTTGCCGCTTCACCACCAAAACCACCCAGTATCACATTAAAGAAAGAACGGTTCATCGCCTTACACATGATGTAAGACAGAATCGCACCAGAAGAACCCACCAGCGAACCGGCAATGATCAGCATGGAGTTATTAAGCGAAAACCCGATACCCGCAGCCGCCCAGCCAGAATAGCTGTTCAGCATTGACACCACTACCGGCATGTCAGCACCGCCGATAGGAATGATGATCAGCACGCCCAATACAAAGGCAATCGCTGCCATGACGATAAATGGCACCCAGTTTTGTGTCACGCAGAAAGCAATACCAAAAGCCAGCATGGCAATTGCCAGGATCAGATTCAACTGATGCTGGCCAGCGAAACTGACAGGTGCGCCCTGGAACAGGCGGAACTTGTATTTGCCAGATAATTTACCAAACGCAATAACCGAACCAGAGAAAGTAATCGCACCGACAAAAGTACCGATAAACAATTCCAGGCGGTTACCAAACGGGATAGGCTGATCGCGTGCCACGATATTGAATACCCATGGTTCGGACACAACAGCAACAGCGATACACACCGCAGCCAGACCGATCAGGGAGTGCATCGCTGCAACCAGCTCAGGCATCTTCGTCATTTCTACACGTTTTGCCAGGGTCGCACCAATGCCACCACCAACCACCACGCCGATAATGACCAGACCATAACCAAGGCCGGCCCCTGCACTTTCGTTTTTCAGCTTGACGATCAGGGCAATGGTCGTCGCCACTGCGATCGCCATGCCTATCATGCCGAAAGTATTACCACGGCGCGCCGTCGATGGATGGGACAAACCTTTCAGTGCCTGAATAAAACATACGGATGCAATCAGATAGAGCATCGTCACCAGATTCATGCTCATTATTTGTTCTCCTTCGGTGCTTTAGGCTCTTTTTTCTTGAACATTTCCAGCATTCTCTGTGTAACCAGAAAACCGCCGAATACATTCACCGCTGCCAGCGCGACGGCAACCGTGCCCATCACCTGGGCCAGCAAACCTTCCGTCAAGCCGGCGGCCAGCATGGCGCCGACGATGATGATGGCAGATATGGCATTGGTCACCGCCATCAAAGGCGTGTGTAAAGCGGGGGTTACTGTCCACACCACGTGGTAACCGACATAAATTGCCAGCACGAAGATGATGAGGTTGGTAAGGGTATGACTGACTTCCATGATGTCCTCTCTGTTTAATGAATTAAGACATGCAAAACTATTTATACGCTTTAAGGCTGGTGATTTGATTTTTAGCGTTAACAAAAACGACGTTCGGTTGATAGACCCTGGCCTCTTCTTCTGTCATTGGCGCATAGGTGCAGATAATCATCAAATCACCGAGCTGTACACGACGGGCTGCAGCGCCATTGAGTGAGATTTCACCGCTACCACGCTTGCCACGGATGGCATAGGTGGAAAAGCGTTCACCGTTGTTGACGTTATACAGCTCTATCTGTTCGTTTTCGATGATGTTGGCAGCGTCGAGCAGATCTTCATCTATACCGCACGATCCTTCATAGTGCAGGTCACACTGGGTTACAGTTGCGCGATGAATTTTGGCGCGGAGCATATTTCTTTGCATGGTCATTCTACTTTCTGATACTTATAACTAAAACTGATAACTAAAAACTTGTGTAACTAAAAACCTGACTCTATTTCTTCAAGACTTCACCACCTGAACATACCAGGGTGGCAGCAACGATTTCATCTTCACGATTCAGTGCCAGAGCGGCATCTTTATCGATGATCAGTTTCAGGAAATCCAGCACATTGCGCGCATACAGCGCAGATGCGTCAGCCGCCACCAGCGTCGCCAGATTTGGCTCGCCAATGATATGTACACCATATTTGGTGACTGTCTTGCCCAGTTCAGACAAGGGGCAGTTGCCGCCCTGCTCTACGGCCATATCGACGATGACTGAACCAGGCTTCATGGCCTTGACTGTGTCTTCAGAGATCAATACCGGTGCCTTGCGGCCAGGGATCAGCGCCGTGGTGATGATGATGTCAGCCTGTTTGGCACGTTCATGCACCAGCGCAGCCTGTCTTTCCATCCATGCGGCGGGCATGGAGCGGGCATACCCTCCAACGCCTTTGGCAATTTCGCGTTCTTCATCAGTTTCATACGGCACATCGATGAATTTTGCGCCCAATGATTCGACTTGCTCTTTGACTGGCGGGCGCACGTCCGACGCTTCGATGACTGCACCCAGACGCTTAGCCGTGGCAATCGCCTGCAAACCAGCAACACCAACACCCATGATCAAGACACGTGCTGCCTTGACCGTACCCGCTGCCGTCATCAGCATGGGCATAAAGCGTTGGTAAGTATTGGCCGCCAGCATGACGGCCTTGTAACCGGCGATATTGGCTTGCGAAGACAAGACATCGAGCGACTGGGCACGGGTAATACGTGGCGCTGCTTCCAGCGCAATGGCACTCAGGCCATGTGCCGCCATCGCAGCGATATTATCGGCATCAAAAGGATTGAGCATGCCTACCAGCACCGTGCCGGATTTCATCAGTGCGCGCTCACCTGCATCAGGTGCCCGCACTTTCAACACGAGTTCTGCACCAAAGGCGTCAGCAGCAGTGCCAATTTGCGCACCGGCAGCCTGATAAGCCTCATCCGTAATGCTGGAAGCCACACCGGCACCAGACTGCACAATCACCTGATGCTTCGCTGTGACGTATTTCTTTATGGTTTCTGGGGTTGCCGCGACACGCGTCTCCCCCGGCCGTGACTCGGCGGGAATGCCGATTTTCATAAGCTTGCTCCTGATGTGAATAAATTCGGTGACTGGATTCTGTGGCTAAATTCAGTAAATCAATTTCGTGTGGACGAGACCAGGCCAAGGCTTAAGCATCGTTACCCGTCCTGCTGATCCGGTTTCCTTACCCGAATCTTACATTTCGTATTCGACAACGATATTACACGCAAAATGTTTTTTAGCACAACCGTTCTATTTTTTGTATTTTATATAAGCCCATCACTCTGAAGTAGCTGTGCTCTCAACTGGCGCAATTTGCGACACATGAAAATATCTTTTAAAAACAGAGACTTGAGAACAAATAATCAACTTGCACCAGTTTGACGCAAATCCAAAGCGACTACAATGACTGGTAAATTCCTGACATAGATAAATTACGCATTAGCTAATTCGCTTTCAAATTTGCTGGTTTGCCACACAAAAATTGACGACAAAGTAAAATATCGGACTTATTGAGAGAAGCTATGTCTGCCATTTGGAAACCATCCGTTACTGTAGCCGCAATTATTGAACGCGACCAACAGTTTTTCATGATTGAAGAAGAAACCGTCGATGGTATCCGCATCAATCAGCCTGCCGGTCATCTTGACCCCGATGAGAGCCTGGAACAGGCAGTCATCCGTGAGACGCTGGAAGAGACTGCCCACGACTTTACACCGACAGCACTGATAGGCACCTATCTGTCTCGTTTCATTTCCCCCAAAACGGGTGAAGAAGTCACTTACCTGCGTTTTGCCTTTACGGGTGAATTGGGCAAGGCGCAAGACCGCGCCCTTGACACTGGCATATTGCGTGCCCTGTGGATGAGTTACGATGAAATCGTGGCAGCACAAGACAGGCACCGCAGCCCTTTGGTCATGCAGTGCATAGACGATTATTTGCAAGGCAGGCGCGCGCCGCTGGCCTTGTTGTTTACCCATCCAAGCGCACTTGGAAACTTGGAACCGCAAAAATGAGCAAGAAAAAAGTAGTCATAGGCATGTCTGGTGGCGTTGATTCATCTGTCTCGGCATGGTTGTTGAAAGAACAGGGTTATGAGGTCATTGGCCTGTTCATGAAGAACTGGGAAGATGACGACGATTCAGAATACTGCTCTACCCGCGAAGACTGGATAGATGCCGTCAGTGTGGCCGATGTGGTTGGTGTCGATATTGAAGCCGTCAATTTTGCCAGCGAATACAAGGATCGCGTCTTTGCAGAATTCCTGCGTGAATACCAGGCTGGCCGCACACCGAACCCGGATGTGCTGTGCAATGCCGAAATCAAGTTCAAGGCTTTTCTTGATCACGCCATGAAGCTGGGTGCCGATTACATCGCCACCGGCCACTATGCCCGTGTGCGAGAAATGAACGGGCAATTCCAGTTGCTCAAGGCGATGGATGCCAGCAAGGATCAAAGTTATTTTTTGCATCGTCTGAACCAGCAGCAATTGGCAAATACCCTGTTCCCGCTCGGTGAGATTCACAAGACTGAAGTGCGCAAGATTGCCGAGCAATTGCAGTTACCGAATGCGAAAAAGAAAGACTCCACTGGTATCTGCTTCATCGGGGAACGCCCTTTCCGTGAATTCCTGAACCGTTACCTGTCCTATAAACCCGGCGATATCCAGACACCGGAAGGGGAAATCATCGGTCAGCATGTGGGCCTGAGTTTCTACACCCTGGGACAAAGAAAAGGAATTGGCATAGGCGGCATCAAGTCGCATCAAAATGCCGATGGCAGCAGCGATGCCTGGTATGTTGCTAAAAAAGATGTGGAAGCCAATACCCTGTATGCCGTGCAAGGGCATGATCATCCCTGGCTGCTGTCATCGTCACTGGAAGCCGGGCAAGTCAGTTGGGTATCGGGCCAGGCACCGGAACAATCCGCGCTTTCAGCAAAAACACGCTACCGCCAGCCAGATGTCGCCTGCGATTTCCATGGCGACATTTCGCGCTTTCAACTCGCTTTCCCACAGGCACAATGGGCGGTTACCCCTGGGCAATCGGCAGTTTTATATGACGGCGATATCTGCCTTGGTGGCGGCATTATCGATACAGCAGTGCGTTAATGCGCATCAGCTTGCGGCTTATCAAAGTCGCAAGCACCTGTCATAAAATTATCAGAAAAACCCTCATTTGAATCCACCTCCGACTTCAGGCGTTGCTGGAATGCAAGTGATAAGCTAGGGTTTTTAGCCATAATTTCAGAACAAAATTTGACCAATATTGTTTATTCTGACAAATCTCGCGTTGCACAACAACTTTCACATAAAAATGTGCAGTGAGCGAACATTGTTGGATTTGATATGATTCATTTCTTTACAATTTAAATTTATGAAATTATATTTACATTTCTAACTCACTGGAAAAGCCAGCCGCTATGAATCGTCCTGATACGCAAGCCCTAGGTGGTACTGTCAATGCACGCATAGGCAAGGTTTATATGAGTCTGTCGAAGGCGCACAGAAAAGCGGCAGATTATGTGCTTTCCAATGTATTTCGCTCAGCCACGATGTCGATTGATGAACTGGCCAATGCCGTTGGTATCTCGGTCGCGACGGCCAATCGCTTTGCCCGCGCACTGGGGTTTGAAGGTTATCCGCAATTTCGCGCAGAGCTGGTATATGGTTTTGAAGCCATGCTGGCCCCTATCGATAACCTGCGCAGTGAAATCCAGCGACCAGCAACCAGTACAGAAATCATCTCCAGTTCGCTCAATGAAGACATGGCCAATCTGGAAGCGACCCGCCGTGGCCTGGCACCGGATCTGTGCAACCATGCGGTGCGCCAGATTCTGAATGCGGAAAGAATTTATATCGTCGGCTATGGCGCCAGCGCCTTTCTGGCCGGCCTGATGGCGCACAGCCTGGACCCGTTTTGCAATACCGTGCAATCCACGCTGGGCTCAGGTGGCCCGTCAAACGTGGCACGACAGCTATTCAAATATACAGAACGCGATCTGGTCATCGGCATATCTTTCCCACGCTATGCAGAAGACGTAGTCACCATCTTGCAGCAATTGCGCGAAAAAGGTGTGCCTATACTGGCGCTGACAGATGCTCCAAGCTCACCGCTGGCATCATTGGCGAATGTCACCCTGTATGCGCAAACCCGCCGTAATTTTTCTCCCAATTCGGAAGGCGCTGCATTGTGCCTGATCGAAGCCATTTGCAGCGCTGTCGCCCATCAGGCCAAAGCACCTGTGCATGCCGCGTCAGAAATGACCAAGTTCATGCTGCCGTGGTTGTATCAGGAACCAAACGCAACGACGCGCAAATCGCAGGCAGCAGCGGCCATTAAAATCATAGACATGGACAGGCCAGCCTGATGTCTGGCGCAAGGCGCGCAGGCATCGCCATTCATGGTGGTGCAGGCACTATCACACGCACCCAGCTTAGCGCAGAACAGGAGTTGCTTTACCGCTCCGCCCTTCACGACATTATTACAACAGCCAACGCATTACTGGCCGAAGGGGCAACTGCCCTGGATGCCGTCACGCTGGCCGTCAGCCTGCTGGAAGATTGCCCGCTATTCAATGCTGGAAAGGGATCGGTTTTCACCAGTACAGGCAAGATAGAAATGGATGCTGCCATCATGGATGGCAGCACACGCCAGGCTGGCGCCATCGCTTGTGTGCAACACCTGCGTAATCCCGTCATCGCCGCCCGTATCGTCATGGAGCATAGTCCGCATGTTTTGCTGGTGGGGCAAGGTGCAGAAGATTTTGTCAGCCAGCATGGTGCACAACTCGAAAAACCGGACTACTTCCACACTGAACAACGCCATGCACAACTGCTGCGGGCCCGAAAGGACGCTGGCATCGTTCTCGATCATGATGGCGCAACACTGGCAAAAGCCAAACAGGAATCAGCGCCACTCGATGCCGACAAAAAAATGGGCACGGTCGGTGCGGTTGCTCTTGATCTGCATGGCAACCTGGCAGCCGCCACATCAACCGGGGGCATGACCAATAAATTACCCGGCCGGGTTGGCGATACTGCCATGCTGGGCGCAGGCTGTTATGCCGACAATCAGACAGCGGCCATGTCTGCCACTGGTACTGGCGAAGCCTTCATGCGCAGCCTGGCGTTGCATGATATCGCCGCGCAGATGCAATATGCCGGCCATAATCTGGCGCAGGCAGCACAAGAAGTCATCATGAAAAAGCTGCCCCAATACCAGGGACAAGGTGGCATGATAGGCATAGACGCGCAGGGCCATATTGTCTGTCCGTTCAATACCGAGGGCATGTACCGCGCCTACATGCACGTTGACAGTCAGGCTGTCGTCGCCATTTATACAGATGAGACCTGAGACAGATACATGCCGATTACCGGGTAGGCTTGCCCGGATCATCTATACTTTGCAGATACGCAGATAGCCACGCTCTGACAAGCATCAATGGTATGCGTCCTTTATTGATATCAACGAGTAGCTGCCCAGACCATCATGCAACAAAAATCCTCAGCCCGCTTCACCGTCTTTTGCATCTTGCTACTGGTCATCTGGTATATCTTCGATACGCCAAACGATTGGAATTTTGACTGGAACACAGAAGATTTCGAGCTATTTTCCGAAACAGGTATCACATTGGGTGGCCTGGCAATTGCTGGCCTGGTGCTACTCTTCGCCCTGTTTATGGCAGCCCTGGTAATTGCCGGTGTATCGTTTCTGCTGGTGGGAATTTTCGTCCTGTTCGGCGCCCTCTTCCTGATGATCTTCTCGCCATTTCTATTACCTGTGCTGCTGATCGTGGTGGTGCTGAGTATTTTCAAAAGGAAATCGCGGTAGCCGCGATGATGGAAAGAGGTCTTTGCGGCGGTAAAAATCAGCGTATTTGCTAAAATATATTCACAATTTAAGCGACGAAAGAAGCGCTGAGTAAGCGTAGCGAGCGGCACGAGTTTGAGTTAAGAAGCGCAACCGTACTAAAGTACGGTGAGCATCGCAGGCTCAAAATCGTGTCGCGCAGTAGCTTGGTCAGCGCTTATTCTGCAGAAATGACTTGCGCGGCGGCATTCACAACTGCTGCAATCCTGCCCACATCGCGCAACTGCGTCGTCGACATGCCTTCCTTCTTCAACAACTCAAAATGCGATTTCACGCAGAAATGGCATTTGCCGATGATGGAAGCCGACAAGGCATACATCTCGAAACGGCGCTTATCAACACCGCCATTGGTCGCATAGGCATTCATGCGCAATTGCGCAGCCTGGGTTTTCAGGTCGGCATCATCTGCCATTTCCACATAGGGGTACCAGACATTATTCATGCCCATCAAAGCCGCTGCGGTCAGCGCTGCATTGATTTCTTCAGGGCTGATGGCACCACTGGATTTGATGGCTTCAATAATCACCGTGCTTTTTGCAGCAAAAGCTGCTGCCAGTGCAACGCCTACCGCGTCATTGCCTTCGAGGCTGGAGCGAGCGATGGTGCCATCGATATTCAGACGGATATCCTTGGCGTAATCAGGGATACGACTTTTAATTAAATTCAAGAATTCCATAGTATTTACCTATCAAAAAGTGGTTTTAAAACCCGCCGGAGCGGGTTTATTTTACATCTACAGCTGAACCTCTGAATTACAGAGTTGCGCCGCCTACTGTACGGTTGCATGGGCACAGTTCATCTGTTTGCAGACCATCCAGAATACGCAGGATTTCTGTCGGGTTACGGCCAACGTTGAGGTTGTTGACAGAAACGTGCTGGATGACATTGTCTGGATCAACGATGAAAGTCGCGCGCAGAGCAACACCGGCGTTAACATCACGTACACCCAGCATGTCGACCAGAGAACCAGTTGCATCGCCGAACGCATAGTGATTCAGTTTGTCCAGGTCTTTGTGCTCACGACGCCATGCCAGTTTGCAGAATTCGTTATCAGTAGAGCCACCCAGCAGGATCGCGTCACGGTCAGCAAAATCGTTCGTCAGTTTGGCAAATTCAACGATTTCAGTCGGGCATACGAAAGTGAAATCTTTTGGGTAGAAATAGATGATTTTCCATTTGCCTGGGAAAGACGCTTCCGTGATGTCTTCGAATGCAGACACGCCATTTTCTTCATGATGGTTAAAGCCTGGTTTAGCGGCTGGAACTTTGAATGCGTCGAGTTTTTGACCTACAGTTTTCATTAAATTCTCCTGATGACGTGACAAGGTGAACAATATGTCCACAACGGATCAAAGCATATCACTATGAATTTTAAATATCCAATAGATTTTAACTAACAAACGCTTAGTTAAAAGATATGTGATGCGGCTTTGAAACGATTCTTGAAAAATTAAAAGCGCCTGTTCAAGTGAGCCTATCCTCACGCCTTTGCACAGCGGCGAGTAAAGTAAACCAGAAAGTGGTGCCTTTGCCGTCTTCCGTCAGAAAACCAATTTCGCCGCCCATTTTCTCGACAAAGGTTTTGGTAATATTCAAGCCCAGACCCGTCCCGCCTTGCTGGCGGGTATTGGTGCCGTCGGCCTGGGCGAATTTTTTGAAAATCTGTTCCCTGAAGGCGACGGGTATTCCTGGACCAAAATCCTGCACTTCAATTTTATACACGCCAGAAAATTCCGAAATACGGATTTCAACCTCCCTGCCTGCTGGAGAGAATTTGGCGGCATTCGACAAGAGGTTGGCAAACACCTGCATGACCCGGACATTATCACCCATCGCCCAGGCCTGGTCAGGGTGGCAGACAATGCGGTAACGCACATTGAGCGCTTGCGCATAGTTGCTATTGGCTTCCATCGCCTGCCTGGTGACCGTCACCAGATCGAAACGCTCGATATTGATGACCATTTTGCCGGAAGCCAGTTTTTCCATGTCCAGAATATCGTTGACCAGTGCGCCTAAACGCTGACAATTTTTGTGCGCCACTTTAATCAGTTGCATGGATTTCGGCGCCAGCTCCCCCGTCACGCCGCTTTCCAGCAGGCCGAGAGCGCCGCGTATCGATGTCAGCGGCGTACGCAACTCATGGCTGACAACCGAAATAAACTCGGATTTGATACGATCAGCCTTGCGCTGCTCGGTCAGATCAAGCACAAAACCCACCCATTCTTCGAGAGACCCTTCCAGTTGCGCCAGCCCGACCATGACAGGGATGTGGGCACCGTCATTGCGTATCAGTTCGCCTTCATAGGGCTTTGCCTGTCCATACGAACGCACTTCCAACAGGGCATTTCTATGCGCAGCATGACTTTCCAGTGTGGTTGCCAGCAGCCAGTTCATGCCGGATTCAGCAAATTCCTGTCTTTGCATGCCTGCCAGTTGCAACAGCACATCGTTGGCTTCCGTCAGATCAGCTTCCATCTGGCCCTGCATAATCCCGATGAGACTGGAATTGACGAGCCGGCGCAGCCGCGACTCGCTAACCAGCAAAGCTTCGACCATGCGTGATTTTTCCTTGCTGGCCTGCTCAGCAGCGTCACGGGCCATCACCAGGCTGCATTCCGCCTCTTTCATCTGGGTGATATCGCGTATGCTGAATACACGGCCGACACGACGGTCACGCAAAAATTCGGGCTTGGATACACAGACAAAATAACGTCCGTCTTTCAATGCCAGCAAATCTTCGGTTTCCAGATTAGGGTCGTCCCTGATCTTGCGCATGCTTTCAAAAAAACTGTCTGTTTCCAGCAAGGCAGCTCGGAGATAGGCAAACATCTGCACTTCGTCCCTGGACGCGAAGAGGTCATCAGGCAAATTCCACATCAGGGTAAAGCGCTGGTTGAGATTAATGATATTGCCATGCAGATCGACTGACAGTATGCCTTCGGCAGTGGCATCCAGCGAACTTTGCAATTGCGCGGCCAGATGGACCTGGCCTTCAGCTACTGTCCGCCGGTGGGTGATATCCTCGGCGTGAATGACAAAAAACTCACGGCCATTTTCAAGATAGCTGGAAACCCTTTTTTCGATGGGAAAAGTAATGCCGATACGTGTGATCCATTCACTTTCAGCAATGGCGTTACCATCGGCCAGAATGGTACTGCGTACACTGTCCCAGAAAAAAACGTCTTCCAATGAGCACTCTATATTTGCCAGTGCCTGCCCAATGATCTCATCGCGTTGATAGCCCAGCATGCGGCAAGCATTTTGATCTGCGTCAAGCACAAGCATTTGCTGCGCATCAACCACCAGCACCGCGTCCCGGCTATGGTCAAAGATATGGCGTAGCAAGCCGCCGCTCAGCGTAAATGAAGGGTGTGACATCGATATACCTGTCGTTTCCTTTTAGCTTTTTACAGGAGGCGTACTACCCTGTGGTTTTTTTTGTTGGGCATCAGAATAATAAGTAACACGCTTGCGCGGATTCAGATAGTCAAAAATTGCCCGCGGTAACAGGCCAGGCCTGATACTGCCGGTAATGGAAAGCTCTTTACTTTCTTCAGCCAGATCCAGAATGATGGCATCTTCTTTCGGTATTTCAGCGTCATAAACCAGTACGCGCGGGCGCAAAGGCTTGCCAACATTGACATTCATGACCAGGCCCACCGCTTCATTCGACAGCTTGACCAAGCTACCCGGCGGGTACACACCCAGGCTTTTGACGAGCGTCGCCATGATCGCCGCATCAAATTGCGTACGCCTGTGGGCATACATGGTTGATAAGGCCTCATGCGGCGTCATGGCCTGACGTATATCATTATGATTGCATAAATTATCATACACATTGGCAATCGTCACAATACGTGCCGCCATGCAAATGGCTTCTCCTTTCAATTTTCGGGGATAACCGCTGCCATCCATGTATTCATGATGTTGGGCAATCACGTCCAGCACCACACTGGACAAACCTGCTTTTTTCCCTACTTCAACGCCGTAGTGTGTATGCAGCTCAAAAAAATTCTGCTCTGGTTTGGTCAGGGCAGTGGTCTTATTCAATATCGATTCTGGTACATTTACTTTTCCAAGGTCATGAAATAATGCAGCAATGCCTACTGCCTTGATTTGTTCTGCCGTGCATTTGACTTCATTCGCCAGCATCATTGCTAACACCGAGACGTTCAGTGTGTGAAAATACATTTCCTCGTTGTTTGCAGTCTGTTGTATCAAATGCATGACAATGTCATTTTCCGACAAAAAGACCGCTGCCATCGTTTCCACCAGTTTTTCTGCTTCGATGATGGTTTCTTTGGGTTTTGAAAAGATAAGTTTGTTAATGCTTTTCACGACGGTGGCCGCATGGACAAACTTTTCTTCACAGCGAGCCATTTCTTCCCGCTGTTTTTGCAATTTTTCAAAGCGTGCACGCTTGGCATCAATAATGCTGGCATACACCTGGCTTGACGGCGATACAGTTGCTGTCACTGCGGCAGCTTCGCTGACCGGTATCTTGTTAGGCTGTTTGGGCGTTAAGGGATCAGATTTGGATGGAATATAACGGACGTGTTTCAGCTTTAACGCAATCAGGTTATCGATTTGCTGTTGACTGGTAATTTTGAACGAATTCATCGGAAAAGAATGCTCAAACCAACTCAAATCGAGTTTGATAAACATTCCGATCTGAACCTGATCGATCAAAATTAACTGGCTGTCATCGGGCATGGGCAGGTAATAGTAGATATTTCTACTGACGATAGCATACGCCCTCTGCATTTGCAAAAGCGGCATCTGGAGAAATCATGTACGACTTGCTTTACATCCATGTCAATAAATGGACGCAAGCCATGAGGGCAACGTTATAATCGCTGACCTGAACTTTTTGAAAGTTATTTACCGTGTCTGATCGTCTTGCCGTCCTGCCACAATATCTGTTACCCAAACAGGCACTGACCGTTTTTGCAGGCACCATTGCCAATGCCAAAGCAGGTAAATTAAGCACCAGCCTGATACGCTGGTTTGTTGGCAAATACAAAGTCAACATGAATGAAGCGGCCAATCCTGATATCAGCAGTTACGCCAGCTTCAATGAATTTTTTACCCGTCCCCTGCACGCTGACGCTCGCCCACTGGCCACCAGTGATTTGCTTAGCCCTGTGGATGGTGCAATCAGCCAGTTTGGCCCCATCACCGAGGGACAGATATTCCAGGCCAAGGGCCATAGCTATTCTGCAACGGCATTGGTCGGCGGTGACAGCGAACTTGCCGCCCGGTTTCATAATGGTAGTTTTGCAACACTTTACCTGAGCCCGCGCGATTATCATCGTATACACATGCCCTGCGATGGTCGCCTGACCCGTATGATTTATGTGCCTGGTGCGCTGTTTTCTGTCAATCCCACCACTGCGAGGGGCGTGCCCGGCCTGTTTGCCCGCAATGAACGCGTGGTCTGTGTGTTTGAATCCGCCTTTGGTCCCTTTGTACTGACACTGGTGGGCGCCACTATCGTCGGCAGCATGGCCACGACCTGGCACGGCATCGTCAACCCGCCACGCAGCAATAGCGTACGTGAATGGCGTTATGATGATCAACATATCGTATTGAAAAAGGGAGAAGAAATGGGAAGGTTTCTGCTCGGCTCCACTGTTGTCATGCTTTTTCCAAAAAATACGCTGGAATTCAACCCGCAATGGGCGCCAGCAAAAAGTATATGCATGGGCGAAGCGATGGGTAATCATCCTGCCAAAGCCTAAAAACAGCCAACTTCCACCTGCTGCTAGCCTGAAAACTGGCAAGTGCGTCCTGCCTTGCCATATCTCCCTCCTCTACAAACCTGACTTTCCGTGCGTAATCACGGCAGGCAAGACTCGGCCCTTTCCCCCATCTTCTCGCGGAAGTCAGATTGACCTCTTGATGGCTCTCCCTTAGCACTGTCAATAAGGTTGCCAATGAGTACGCAACGGCAAAGGGCATGCATTTTGTCAAATAACTTTAAAAAAACGCTTGCCAAAGGTGTTTGAATATTTAATAATCTAAATAAGAATTGTTATCGTTTAGATTTGCAAGGTATAATATGAACACAAATGATGCTATTCATCAGCGCAGCGACGTCACCGAGCAACTTGCGGTATCGCCTAAAAAAGAGATTCCCCGACTGAAAAGCGGTGAATTAATGCAGCACAAACGAGAAGTTGAAATCGATCACGAAGGCCGTATTTACCGCTTGCGTATTACGCAGTTGAACAAGCTGATACTGACGGCGTGATAGAGAACTACCCGTAAGTATGAAAGTAGTGATGTGCTGTTTTTTTGCCAGAGGTTGCCATGACAAGTGAAACGCAACTCAACCAGAATGTGCCAGATATGGCTGAAAAGTCCCGGCAGCCAGAATTGCTGATGTCAGCCGTGTTGCATCTGATGTCGCATTACACGGCCAATAGCACAGAGGCTGAAGCAGGTCCGACGCGTGCCAGGCTGGCATCGGTGATAGAGCGGCATTTGCAGGCACTGGCAAATTTGCCAGATCTGGCGCCGGTATTAAAAGCCACTTGCCAGCAACTGTCTGAGCAGTGGGCCAGACTGGTAGAAGTAAAACCGCAGCAGCAGAACAAGATGAGCAGGCTTGCCTGGTTATTGGCAGGGACCGGAAGAAATTTGAATTAATGGAGTTGGTTTCATGATTGTATGTGTTTGCAATAATGTTTCTGAGAAAAAAATCCATCATGCCGTTGCCATGGGTGTCAGCACCATGTCTGAATTGCGTGAGCAACTTGATGTCGGCACTTGCTGCGGCAAATGTGCTGGTTGCGCACGCAAGGTATTGCGTGAATGCATGGAGAAAAATTCCACTACTGCATCTGGCCTGCAAAACTTTATTCACCAGTTACATTTTCAGCCCAACCCACTGGCTGCCTGAAGCACATCATGTCCACGCTCTCTTTACGCCTTGAATCCCCGCCTGCACCAGCACCTTCTTCAAGAATCATTTCGTTTGCTGGCATCGTCATCGCGCATCTGGCTCTGTTTTATGCATTGCAACATGGCTTGATTTCGCATGCCGTTCAGATGCTGCCAAAAGAAGTAGTGCTGACCATGATACAGCCGCAGGCACCGCAGCAAGAACCGCCAAAACCAAAAGCAGAGCCTGTCCCTACCAAAAAACTGGCACCTTTGCAGACACCGGTGATACCTGTACCAGCGATCACCCCCGTCGTGAATATTCCGGTAACAGAAAACCAGATTACGGTGCAGCCGTCTGTAGCAGTACCTCAGGTTGTCGCAAAAGCAGAACCGGTAGCGGCGCCTGTTGCCCCCACACAACCGAAACAAATTAGTGCCGTGGAGTATTTGCGTGCTCCGCAACCAGACTACCCGCCAATGGCTCGCCGCCTGGGTGAAGAGGGTAAAGTCACAATGCGTATTCTGGTTAACGAAAAAGGTGTGGCAGAACGCGTAGAAATACAAAAATCATCGGGGTCTAACCGCCTTGACGAAGCAGCGAAAACCGCCATTTTGCGTGCCATTTTCAAACCATATCTTGAAGATGGCAAGGCATTGACAGTCATCGCGACGGCGACAATCAATTTTTCGCTGAGTAGCTAATCAAGCAAAAATCTTTACCAAAAGAGGGCTGACTGCAAAAATTGCCGTCAGCCCTCTCTTTTTTCGGCACATGCTCTATCATGTAGGCATATCTATTACAAAATCAAACTGGAAGGAAAGCCATGAAAGGCGATGTGAAAGTCATCAAACTGCTCAATGCCCAATTAACCAATGAGCTAAGCGCGATAAACCAATACTTTTTGCATGCACGCATGTACAAACACTGGGGCTTCGAAAAAATAGCAAAAAAAGAATATGAAGAATCCATAGGCGAAATGAAGCATGCCGATAAATTGATCGATCGTATTCTGATGCTGGGTGGCTTGCCGAATCTTCAGGCCTTGCACAAGCTGATGATAGGGGAAGACACCCAAGAAATGCTGCGTTGTGATCTGAACCTGGAGGTTGCCGCGCAAAAAACTGTCAAGGAAGGCGTCGCCTGCTGCGAATCAGTCGGTGATTATGTTTCACGCGATCTGTTCCAGACCATCCTTGAGGACACTGAAGAGCATATAGACTGGCTGGAAACCCAGTTGGAACTGATAGAAAAAATCGGTATCCAGAACTACCTGCAATCACAATTATCAACAGAAGAATAAACCACAGGTCTTTGCCAAATCAATATCTGGCAAAGATTAAGGCGCAAAGACCGGAACAAATAAAAAAGGGATGAAGCCTGGGCTTTCATCCCTTTTTAACTCTCGGTCACAAGCTTATGATTGCTGTGGCAGCGTATCTTTAAATGAAGCACGCTCCGACAATTTGTCGAATAATTTAGCCAGATTAGGATACTCGCCACGCCATTCGATCTCGGGGAAACGGAAAGTCAGCCAGCCCAACGCGCAGGCAACACTGACATCTGCCAGCGTCAAATGGTTGCCAGAACAAAACGGGGCATCGCCAAGCCCGCTGGACATGGCTTTCAAGCCAGCGCTAACTTTACCCATCTGACGGTCCATCCAATCCTGGCTTTGCATATCCCCGGCACGCAAGGTTTTTTCCAGTCGCACCAATATGGCGGCGTCAATCACGCCGTCTGCCAGGGCTTCCCAGCATTTCACTTCTGCGCGTTCGCGACCATTGGCAGGTATCAATTTGCCAACGGGTGTCAGTGTGTCCAGGTATTCCACGATAACGCGTGAATCAAACATCGCACCACCATCCTCCATCAGCAGGCAAGGCACTTTGCCCAGAGGATTTGATTGCTGTATGGTGGTATCAGCGGCCCAGACGTTTTCTTGTATGAAGGTGTAGTCCAGTTTCTTTTCCGCCATGACAACGCGGACTTTTCTGACATAGTGACTGGTGGTGGAGCCAATGAGTTTCATAGATATCTGATAGATGGTTTAGCGCGGATTATAGCATCGCAGAGGCAGAAACCCAGTCTTGGCGGGCGTAAGTGCGCCCCTGCAACAACCTGGCCATAACACAGCAATTCTGCGAATTAGAGGCAATCAAATGGTAAAATCGCATATTCCACGCAAAAAACCTGCCTTTATATTGCAAATATAATCTTTTCATACATACGAAAGTATATTTACAAAATTTAAAGTATCGTTGTTTTTTGCGCAAGCTTTTCTGTCATTTCATCTAATCTCTCTCATCATGCCCTTATCCTCACTTTCTGCCCTTTCCCCGCTTGATGGCCGTTATGCCAGCAAAGTCGATGCCTTGCGCACTACCTTGTCTGAAGCCGGCTTCATGCATCACCGCGTTAAAGTTGAAGTGTCCTGGCTGCAGGCACTGGCATTGGCCGGTTTCGATGAAATCAAGGCATTTTCTCCCGCAGCCACTGCATTGCTGGATAAAATCGTTGCTGATTTTTCGGAAGCAGATGCACAACGCATCAAGGACATCGAAGCCGTTACCAACCATGATGTGAAAGCGGTTGAATACTGGCTGAAAGAACAGGTCAAGGATGTGCCTGAGCTGGTTGCTGCCAGCGAATTCATCCACTTTGCCTGCACGTCTGAAGATATCAACAATACTTCACACGGCATGATGCTGAAAACGGCGCGCAATGAGGTGATGTTGCCTGTATTGCGCAAACTGATCGCCCGGCTGACGGAGTTGGCGCATGTGAATGCTGACGTACCCATGCTGTCCCGCACGCACGGCCAGGCCGCCAGCCCGACTACGCTGGGCAAGGAAATGGCCAACGTCGTCGCCCGTCTGCAACGCGCCATCAAGCGCATAGAGCAAGTCGAAATTCTGGGCAAGATGAATGGCGCTGTCGGTAACTACAATGCACACTTGTCTGCCTACCCTGGCTATGACTGGGAAAATTTTTCCAAAAATGTCATTGAGCAACGCCTGGGCCTGACTTACAACCCTTACACCATACAAATCGAGCCGCATGATTACATGGCTGAAATGTTTGATGCCTTTGCGCGTGTCAATACCATTTTGCTGGATCTGAACCGCGACATCTGGGGTTATATCTCTGTAGGGTATTTCAAACAAAAAACCAAGGCAGGTGAAATCGGTTCATCCACCATGCCACATAAAGTCAACCCTATCGACTTTGAAAACTCTGAAGGCAATCTGGGTCTGGCCAATTCCCTGTTGCGCCATCTGTCTGAAAAATTACCAGTGTCACGCTGGCAGCGTGACCTGACTGACTCCACCGTCTTGCGCAATATTGGCGTGGCATTTGGTTACACCCTGCTGGCCTACGACAGTTGCCTGCGCGGCCTGAACAAACTGGAAACCAATCCTGAGCGCCTGGCTGCCGATCTGGATGCGACCTGGGAAGTACTGGCTGAACCAGTGCAGACCGTCATGCGTCGTTATGCTGTTGAAAACGCTTACGAGCAATTAAAAGAACTGACACGCGGCAAAGGCATCACCAAAGCCGCCTTGCAGGAGTTTGTCGAAGGCCTGGCAATCCCGCGCGAAGCCAAGGATTTGCTGCTGGCAATGACGCCGGCGAACTACACCGGTATTGCAGCGAAACTGGCAAAAGCAATCTAATTGTTAGCCAAGAAGACCATTAACCACAGAGGAAGGAAAGACTGCTTGCAAGCAGTCTTCGTTTCGCAGGTGTGCGGTGTACCGCACACCTTCCCTGCTACACCACAGAGAAAAGTAATTGTTTTTCTCTGCTTTTCCTCTGTGTCTCGGTGCCTCTGTGGTGAGCTTTTTGGTCTTAAAAAATATTTACTTCTGCGAGCGGAACGGGAACATCAGCTGCTTCACGAAACCATCCGGCATATAGTCACCCTGCACGCCATATTTCTCAGGAAAACCCTTTTGTCCTTTGATCGCTGTACCAAACAGATGATCGAGAAAGGCATAATGCGCCGCATAATTCCTGTCGATGGCCACATCGTCTGATGAATGATGCCAGTGATGAAAATCTGGTGTCACGATGAGATACTTGATCGGCCCCCATGGCAAATGCACATTGGCATGATTGAACACCGCCTGAAAGCCGACCACGATGATGTAGACATCCATGACGGTTTTATCAAAGCCCAATACATACAAAGCACCCAGTACGCCTACGCGGGTGCAAATCAATTCAAGGATATGCTGGCGCGAACCGGCCAGCCAGTCCATGGTCTTGGCTGAATGATGGACTGCATGGAAGCGCCACAGGAACGGGATTTCATGATAGGCACGATGCGTCCAGTATTGCACCATGTCAGCCGCCAGAATACACAGCAGTAACTGCGGGAAGAACCAGATGGATTGCACAAAGTCACGCACACTGTCATGCGCCATCCAGCCAAACAGGCGGTGAATGGCGAAGTTAACGGTCAACAAGGCCAGGCCGACGATGAAGTGATTGACGGCAAAATGCACCATGTCGGTTTGCCATTCGCGGCGGAAAATCAACTGTCCTTTATAGAGCGGGAAGATTTTTTCTATCGCTACAAAAATGATGGTCGAGCCCAGCAAATCCAGGATGAACCAGTCTAAACCGATGTAAGGCGTGTGATCAGGAAAATCAGCGACAGGCACATGGGAGCCGCCAAAGGCCACCGCGGCCAATACCAGCGTTGCGGCCACGGCATTTAAACCACGGCGGCGGTTGAAGAGTATATTGAGCAAGCTGATCACACCTGAAAGCACGAGGGCCGCAAACAGAATATGCCGTATTACATCGGGCGAGTAGTTTTTACGTAGTTCAGGCGTCGTCAGGTATTGAGGAAAATGGAAGGCAACTACCCCCAGCAAACACAGGAAAGCCAGTGTCAAAGCCAATACGCCACTGGCGAGACCGGTGCCCGGGTGCAGCGGCCCGCTTTGATCCAGCAAATCCTTGGTTTCGCTTACCGCCCCCGTTACATTACCGATGACCGCTTTGGCAGGATGAACTATTTTTTTATCTAGTGTTTTTGACTGTATGGGCTTCATAAGCTGGATGATGAAATTGGCAACTTGAGACTATGATAGTTGAATCAAACAAATTCAGGGAAAAACCTTGGTGATACGC
Source organism: Undibacterium sp. TJN19 (assembly GCF_049339485.1). NCBI lineage: Bacteria > Pseudomonadati > Pseudomonadota > Betaproteobacteria > Burkholderiales > Oxalobacteraceae > Undibacterium > Undibacterium sp. TJN19. The sequence goes on along the minus strand of NZ_JBMPPL010000007.1, from coordinate 78,139 downwards.
ACAAATATCTGAATTTCCGAATTTTGATTGCGCAACTTATCACGGGGAGAAGTGAAAACCAACACTCATTGGTAACAAAATATTAATGGCCGTGTTTTCCTGGCCAAATACAGGCTACACTCAGAAAATGTTGACGTGTCAGCAGAGTTTCCTTTTTTTTGCTATATTAGTTCTACTTCGAACTAATTATCTCTTTCATCAGAGGGGCACTTATGCCAACGCAAAGATATTCCAACACCAGCATCGTACTGCATTGGCTGATCGCCATACTGATAGTTGCCGCCTTTGCCCTGGGCACCATCATGACGGATATGAAATTCAGCCCTACCAAGTTGCAATATTATTCCTATCATAAATGGCTGGGCGTCACCGTTTTTGGCTTTGTTGCCATACGCCTGCTTAGCCGCTTGTTCAGCAAGGCACCACCCTACCCGGCTAATATGGGCTTGTGGCAGACAAGGATAGCCAATGCCACGCATCTCTTTTTGTATGTACTGATGTTTGGCGTTCCCCTGTCTGGCTATTTTTACACGCTGGCGGCGGGTTACCCTGTCGTCTATTTTGGTCAGTTTGAATTACCAGTATTGATGGGTCCCAACCCGGATATCAAGGAAAGCCTGAAAGACCTGCATGAAATATTGACCAAGGTCATGCTGGTCATGGTTTTACTGCATATCGCCGCCGCTTTGAAACACCATTTCATCGACAAGGACGGCTTGCTGTTGCGCATGCGTCCTGGTCGGTAATTTTGCTTATTAAGGAAAGAATAGGTCTCTTATGTCTCATTACTCCATGAAAAAAATCCTGATTTCCAGTGCTGTCGCATTGGCCATTGCCAGCCCGGCGATTGCAGCTGCTTTGAAACTCGACAGTGCAAAAAGCAATGTCAGCATCGTCTTCAAGCAAATGAACGTGCCGGTTGATGCCAAATTTAAAAAATTCAGTGCCAACATTGACTATGACAGCGCCAAGCCTGAAGCATCAAAAGCCACGGTAGATATCGACACCACCAGTTTTGACCTGGGTGACGCTGAATACAACAAGGAAGTGCTAAAGAAAGAATGGTTCAATGCAGCCCAGTTCCCCAAGGCCAGCTTTGTTTCCACATCCATGAAAGCTGGCGCTGCCGGAAAACTCGACGTGGTCGGCAAACTGACCATCAAGGGTAAAACCCTGGATGTGAGTTTTCCACTGACGGTAAAGAAAGAAGGGGCGAACCAGGTATTCGATGGCAGCCTGCCTATCAAGCGTCTGGCTTTTAATATCGGCGAAGGCGAATGGAAGGATACCGGCATGGTTGCCGATGAAGTCATGATCAAGTTTCACGTAGTCACCACTCAGTAAAGTAACAAATAAGCAGCAAACAAGCAGCAAACAAGTAAAAAACAACGCAGTAGCAAACTCACCACCAACACACATATCTAACCGGAGTAAAGCATGAACATCTCGAAATTAATCGCAGCAGCATTGTTGATCAGCGCAGCACCAGCATTTGCCCAAACCTATAACATTGAATCCAACCACACCTACCCAAGCTTTGAAGCCGACCACATGGGTATTTCTGTATGGCGTGGCAAATTCACCAAAACCACTGGCAAGATCGTGCTTGACCGTGCGGCAAAAACCGGTACTGTGGATATCACTATCGATGCCAATTCTATCGATTTCGGTCATGAAAAAATGAATGAACATGCCAAATCCAAAGATATGTTCAACGTAGCGCAATTCCCGACAGCGACTTACAAAGGTACATCCATCAAGTTTGACGGTGATACACCAGTGGCTGTTGTCGGCGAACTGACCTTGCTGGGCGTAACCAAACCAGTCACGCTGACGATCAATAAATTCAAGTGCATTACTCACCCGATGTTCAAGAAAGAAGCCTGTGGTGCAGATGCCAGCGCTGAATTCAAGCGTACTGATTTCGGTCTGAACTATGGCACACCACGCTTTGCGCCAGAAGTAAAACTGTCCATCCAGGTAGAAGCCATCAAAGCTGATTAAGCTGCAATAACCCGGGCATTATCCCGTTTGATCCGCCCTGGTGCGGATCAAACCTTCATAAGATTTCAAATTCCTACTATGGGTGAACGGTACCTGCGCAGCATACGACTCCTGTCGGAATGCATGCAATTATTTGAGCAAGCCTCAGGCAGAAATGTGCGCAAACTGGGCTTTACCCATTCCCAATTCGACATCATCGCCACATTGGGCAATACACCAGGCATGACCTGCAAGGAACTGGGTGAAAAAACTCTGATCACCAAAGGTACGCTGACAGGTGTACTGGACAGGCTGGAACAAAAAGGCTTGGTGCAACGTGACCGTGGCAATGACGACAGGCGGCAGCTTTACGTCAAACTGACGCCGGTCGGCGAAGCCACATTTGATGATATCTTCCCCAAGGTCGTTCACGCTGGCAAGCAACGCTTCAAGACCTATACTGATGATGATTATCTGGCGCTGGAATCAGCGCTGATGAAGCTGAAACAGCACCTCAATGATGATTACGTCAAGTCATCCTGAATCAAACAGATCGCACCTGTACTGTCAGCAACAATTCTGATGCTGTGATTTTGTATTCGTATCGATGCCATGTCTATGGCAGGCATGATACGAATACAAAAATGTCAAAACCACAGCCGTGCTTACACCACTTACTGCTTCAGGCTGTCACCCACAACCGGGCCGGAACCACTGAATCTGTCCAGCGCAAGGTAAATGACCGGTGTGATGAACAAAGTAATGGCTTGCGAGAAAATCAGCCCACCAACCACTGCCAGGCCCAGCGGCTGACGTAATTCAGCACCAGCGCCCAGACCCAATGCAATCGGCAAGGCCCCCACCAGAGCAGCCAGCGTCGTCATCATGATGGGACGGAAACGCTGGATACAGGCTTCACGTATCGCTTCTGGTGGTGTCATGCCCTGATGCCTTTGCGCATCCAGTGCGAAGTCAATCATCATGATCGCATTTTTCTTGACGATACCAATCAGCAGCAAAATACCGATTGTCGCGATCAGCGTCAGGTCTTCGCCAAAAATCTGCAAGGTCAGCAACGCGCCCACCGCGGCTGAGGGTAAGCCAGCCAGAATGGTGATGGGATGGATATAACTTTCATACAGCACGCCCAGCAAGACATAAATCACCAACAAGGCTGCGACGATCAAAATAACCTGCCCCGATTGTGAATCCTTGAACACCGCCGCATCACCACCGTAAGTGGTAATGATGGATGCCGGTAATTTGATTTCTTCACGATATTTATCAATGCGGTTCGTCGCTTCACCCAGTGCCGTACCCGGCGCCAGATTGAAAGATACCGTCACCGCCTGTAACTGGCCAACGTGGTTGATCGCCGTTGGGCCAACTGTACGTTTCACGGTTGCCACGCTGTTCAGGGCAATCAGGGCACCGGTATTGCTGCGCACATAGATACCATTGATGGCGTCTTCATCTTTCTTGGCATCGGGTGCCACTTCCATGATGACCTGGTAACTATCGACATTGGTGTACATCGTGGAAATCTGCCGCTCACCAAATGCGCTGTACAGCGCTGAGCGTATGCTGTCCATATTGACACCGAGCGCATTGGCACGGTCACGGTCTATATCCACGCTAGCTTGCAAACCCTTTAATTGCGAATCTGTCGTCACATCCTTGAAGCCTGCATCATTGCGCAATTTATCCTGCAACTTGATGGCCCAGTCGCTCAGTGAACTGGCTTCCACACTTTGCAGAATATATTGATACTGGCTCTTACTGGCGCGACCACCCAGTTGCAAGTTTTGCGTAGGACGCAAGAATACAGAAATGCCGGGCACTTCGTTGAGCTTCTTGCGCAGGCTGTCAACGACATCTTTCATTGGCTTGCGTTCGCCACGCGGTTTCAGATTGATGAACAGGCGACCCGTGTTTTGTGCGCCGCCACCACCATTGAATGAGGTTGCGGTAGCGACATTCGGATCATCACGTATGATTTTTGCGACCTTGTCCTGCAGAATCACCATGGCCGGGAAAGAAGTTTCTTCAGAAGCTTCCGTGGAGACATTGATCTGGCCGATATCTTCTTGCGGGAAGAAACCTTTGGGGATGATATTGAACAAATAAGCGGTAGCAATAAAAGTGGCCAATGCGATCAGCAATACGATGCCGCGATGACGCAAGGCCAGGTCAAGGCCACGGGTATAAGAGCGCAAGGAAGCATTAAAACTGGTTTCAAACAAATGCAGCATGACGCCGATCGCTTTCGGCGGTTCTTTCAATTCATGTTCATTTTTCAGGAACCGGCTGGCCAGCATGGGCACCAGGGTCAGCGACACAAATGCCGAAGCGACAATGGCAAGGCTGACGATGACCGCAAATTCATGGAACAACTGACCGATCACACCAGGCATGAAGAAGATGGGAATAAACACCGCCACCAGCGAAGTTGAAATCGAGATAATCGTAAAACCCACTTCTCGTGAACCTTGCAGTGCCGCCTTGAACGGTGGCTCGCCATGCTCAACGTGACGCATGATGTTTTCCAGCATCACGATCGCATCATCGACCACCAGGCCGACGGCCAGCGTCAGACCCAGCAGAGACACATTGTCCAGTGTATAACCAAAGCCCCACAGCAAGGCGATAGCACCGATCAATGATACCGGCAAGGACAGGGTAGGAATAATCGTTGCCACCATGCGGCGCAAGAACAGGAAAATAACGATCACCACCAGGAAAATCGTCAGTATCAAGGTCAGGTTCACATCATGCAAAGCATCGCGTATCGATATCGAACGGTCATTGATCAGATTCATTTTGACCGATGCCGGCAATTGCGCCTGGAACCCCGACAAGGCTGCCTTGATGGAATCAACCACCTTGACCGTATTGGCATCTGTCTGCCTCTGGATTGCCAGTGTAATTGAACTTTCACCATTGAAATTGGCAGCTGTTTTCACCTGTTCATAGCTGTCTTCCACCTTTGCCACGTCACGCAGACGGACTACCTGGCCACCTTTGTTACTGACGACAAGATTGGCAAATTCTTCGGCACTCTGCATCTGTTTGTTCGCCAGCAGCGTCAGGGTCTGCCTGTCACCATCGAGTGTACCGACCGGTGTATTGGCATTCGCCGTGCGGATTGCTGCGGCCAGCTCGTCAAGCGTCAAATTGCGCGCAGACAAAGCATCTGGCATGGCGCGGATACGTACGGCAAAACGTTTGATACCAAAGATATTTACCTGCGCCACACCTTCGAGTGTCGACAAGCTCGGCGAAATCAAATGCTCGGCATAGCTGGTCAGCTCAGACAGGCTCAGTGATGGCGATGTCAGTGCAATGAACAATACCGGTGCATCAGCAGGGTTGACCTTGCGATACGATGGCGGCGATGTCATGTCGACAGGTAGCGAGCGTTGCGCGCGTAGCAGCGCCGCCTGCACATCCACGGACGCGGCATCGATATTACGGTTTTGATCAAACTCCAGCGTCAGCGAAGTCGAGCCCAGGGTATTGCTGGAACTGATGATAGACAAACCAGGTATCGTGGCGAACTGCTTTTCCAGCGGCAGCGCCACTGAAGTCGCCATGGTCTCCGGGCTGGCACCGGGCAAGTTGGCATTGACGCTGATGACAGGCGTGTTATAACTGGGCAAGGCGGCAATCGGGATATAGCGATAAGCCAGAACACCAGCAACAACGATAGACAGATTCAGCAATACCGTCATTACCGGACGGCGTATGAACAACTCAGACAAATTCATGATGCGCTCGCTGCTGTAGATGCAGGTACTGCGGGCGTACTGGCAGAAGAACTGCCGGCTTTTTCAGCTTTGGCAGCACCACCGTCTTTACCATCACCATTGCGCTCCTTGACGCTTACACCAGGACGTAAATTCTGCTTGCCATCAAGAACGACCTTGGCACCGGCGGAGATACCCGTCACCACAGCATCTGCACCAAAACTTTGCACGACGACAACCGGCTTCTGGATCGCCTTGCCTTCTTCATTGACGACATACACAGAATTGCTGCGCGCGCCGATCACCACGGCGTCTTGCGGTACGACCACCACATCCTTCAGGGTCTGCACACTTAATTCCAGGTTCACATAGGCGCCTGGCCACAGTTTCAATTCCTTGTTATCGAATATGGCTTTGACCTTGATGGTGCCGGAAGCTGCATCAACGGTATTGTCAACAAATTGCAATTTACCTTTGAATTTGGTATCGGTATCTGGCAAGCTGGCCTGCACAAAGCTGTCAGAACGCTTCATGCTTTCCAGCGCATCTGGCAAATTACGCTGTGGCAGCGGGAAAGTAACTGTGACCGGGTCCATTTGGGTAATGCTGACCAGCGCTGGAGCGGTTGTACTCGGCTGTACCAGAGAGCCTGGGAAGACGCTGATAATACCGGTACGTCCTGCTGAAGGGGCAACGATACGGTTATAACTAAGGGCTACGCGGGCAGCATTCACGGCGGCCTTGTCGGAGGCGATAACGGCCTGTTGCGTATCAACCAAAGTCTGGCTGGTATCAACAGCACTTTGGGCAATAAATTTCTTTTCGACCAGATCTTTACTGCGTACTAACTGGCGCTGATTGTCTGTCAGTGTCGCCAGGTCTTTATCCAGTTGCGCTTGCGCTTTGGCAAGATTAACTTCGTCAGCGCGGCTGTCCAGAGTAAATAAAACGTCTCCTGCACGTACAAACTGGCCTTCCTTGATGTGTACTTTGGCGATGGTACTGGTCACCTGTGGGCGAATATCTACGGTATTGAGCGGCGAGACTGTACCTGTCGCAGTCAGACGCACATCATAATCACTCTTTTTGGCGATGACTGTTGATACAGTCACAGCACGGTTCTGGGCACCTGCACCATTGGCCCCAGCAGCACCTGTCGCAGATTTACCGCTTGCAGGATTCTCACCACTGGCTTTGCCAGATGATTTCCAGATAGTATAAGAAGTGCCGGAGATAGCCGCAATTGCTGCAACGATGACCAGGGTTTTGAATTTGCTCATATTATTTTTATCCAGTGCAGAGTGAAAACGTCATGCCGCATCATTTATCGGGCACAGCGCTAGGACTCAATTCAACATCAAAAGTTCAGACCCGAAATGCTAACAAAGAAAAAGCCAGCGCGCAGGCTGGCTTTCATTTTAGATACCTTCCGTTACATGCTTGCGACGGATTTGCATGGTTTTAAACAACAGCACCATCGGTGTCATCTTTTTCCTTGAGGGGCTTGACGAGATCTTCGCGTTTGACACCCAGCCACATCGCAATCGCAGCAGCCACGAATACAGAAGAATAGATACCAAAGCAAATACCTATCGTCAGTGCAACTGCAAAATAATGTAAAGTCGGGCCACCGATCAGCAACATCGACAACACCATCATCTGTGTACAACCGTGAGTAATGATGGTACGTGAAATCGTGCTGGTGATCGCATTGTCAATGACTTCAGTCACTGACATCTTGCGTTGCTTGCGGAAATTTTCACGGATACGATCAAAAATAACCACCGATTCATTGACCGAATAACCCAGTACCGCCAACACCGCAGCCAGTACCGACAAGTTAAATTCCCATTCAAAAAAGGCAAAGAAACCAAGAATGATAATTACGTCATGCAAGTTGGCAACGATCGCTGCCACAGCGAATTTCCATTCGAAACGTATGGCCAGATAGATCATCACACCCAGCACCACAAACAGCAGGGCCATCAAGCCGTCATGGGCCAGTTCATCACCAACCTGGGCACCAACCAGCTCCACCCTTTGCAACTTGACAGCTTCATTTTTGGCAGCATCAAGGCACACCTGCTTTTCTGATACCGAGCCGTTTTCCACCGTTCCGGCCACTTTGGTCAGACTGCCATTTTCGACCTTGCACAAGGCTTCAAACACAGTATCAGCAACCGTGACCGTCGCATCCTTTTTCGTGACCGGCAAGCGAATGACCACATCCTGCGCCTTGCCAAAAGGCTGAACTGGTGAATCGGTAAATCCCAGATGCTCTACGGTTTTGCGTATGCCATCGACATCAGCAGCCTTTGGATAGGTCAGTTCCATGACCGTACCACCGGTAAATTCAACCGAGAAATGCAAGCCTTTGTGCAGCAGGAAAAACACTGCGGCAACAAAGGTCAGTGCAGAGATGACATTGAATATCAGCGCATGGCGCATGAAAGGAATGTCTTTTTTGATGCGGAATAATTCCATAATGAATTCCTGTATTCTTAAATGAATTGGCGCTTATTTCGCAGATTCGTCTTTTGGCTTCCAGATCTGGCCAATAGAAATTGCACTCAATTTTTTCTTTCTTCCGTACCAGAGATTGACCACGCCGCGTGACACAAATACGGAGGAGAAAATCGAAGTCAGAATACCCAGGCAATGCACTACCGCAAAACCGCGTATCGCGCCTGAACCAAAAATCAATAGGGCCAGACCAACGATCAGGGTTGTCACATTGGAATCCAGAATGGTTGCCCAGGCATGATCAAAGCCTTCTTCTATGGCTTTTTGCGGTGGTTTACCGGCACGCAACTCTTCACGTATACGTTCATTAATGAGCACGTTGGCATCAATCGCCATACCCAGCGCCAGCGCAATCGCCGCAATACCAGGCAAAGTCAGGGTTGCTTGCAGCAAGGACAAAGCCGCCACCAGCAGCAGCAAGTTGAATGACAAAGCCAGGACGCTGAAGAAACCAAACAGCAGGTAGTAAGCTATCATGAAAACAGCGATGGCAGCAAAACCATACAGCGTGGAATTGCGACCCTGCTTGATGTTTTCTACACCCAGTTGCGGGCCTATCGTACGTTCTTCGATGATTTCCATTGGTGCGGCCAGCGAACCGGCGCGCAACAGCAAGGCCAGGTCGGCAGAAGCACTAGCCGAACCCATACCCGTGATAATGAAATGCGTACCAAGCTCATCATTGATGGTTGGTGCTGTCAGGATTTCGCCCTTGCCTTTTTCAAACAGGACAATCGCCATGCGCTTGCCAATGCGCGGGCCGGTGGCAGCACGCATTTTACGGCCACCGTCACCGTTCAGATCAACACTGACCGAGGGTTGCTGATGCTGATCAAAACTGGCGCTGGCACTGGTGATGTCATCGCCGGTCACCACAGGTTCCTTGGTCAATATCAGCATCTCACCACGACTGGACTTGAACATTTCAGAACCAAATGGCACTGGTGTATTCGCATCGACAGGCCCGATGACATTTTCATCAAGTACGCGGACTTCCAGCGTTGCCAGGCGGTTGATGATGCGCTTGGCACCAGCTACATCCTGCACACCAGGCAATTGCACAACAATGCGGTCTGCGCCCTGTTGCTGAATGACAGGCTCGGCAACACCCAGTTCATTGACACGCTTGGACAGGGCCGTAATATTTTGCTTGATGCCTTCGGATATGACTTCTTTGAGCGCTTTTTCTTTCAGGCTGATTTGCAGATTGAACTCTGTGCTATCGGTACTTGCCACGTCCACCAAATCAACGTCTGCCATTTGACTGGCCAGCACGGCCTTGGCTTTAGAGCGCGATTCAACATCGCGGAACTTGACCTTGATCTGATCTGATTCACGGCTGATACCTGCATGACGTATATCTTTGTCACGCAAAGTGCCACGCACACTGGTCAGCAAACCCTGAACGCGTTTGTTCAATACGGCCTTGGTGTCAACCTGCATCAGGAAATGCACGCCACCGCGCAGATCCAGCCCCAGATACATCGGCAGGGCATGCAGGCTTTGCATCCATTTTGGGGTATTTGGCAGCAGGTTGAACGCCAGCGTGTAGGTAGGATCAGCAGGATCAAGATTGAGCGTCTTCTCAAGCAGTGCCTTGGCTTTGAACTGCGTATCGATATCGGCAAAACGGGCACGTACGGTACCCTGTACGCCGTTATTTTCGTAAGAGACACCTGTGTGTTTCAAGCCACCCTGGTTCAGGGCCTGCTCTACCTGCGTCATCATGCCGCTGTCAATTTTGACTGTGGCCTTGCCGCTGCTGATTTGCACGGCAGGTGATTCACCTAAAAAATTTGGTGCCGTATACAGCGCACCAAACACCAGGGCAATCACAATCAGTACATACTTCCAGAGTGGATAGCGATTCATAATGGGGAAAGTAATGGGAAGCTAAAAAGCACAACGCAGTCCTGTTAAAAGGGGACTGCGTTGCCGGTGTGTGCTGATTAAATCGCTTTAATCGTGCCCTTGGGCAGCATCATGGTCACAGCGATTTTCTGGACGATGATTTCAGTACCATTGGCAATTTCCAGGGTGACATAGGTATCAGTCACTTTGGTCACTTTGCCAAGGATGCCGCCAACAGTCACAACTTCGTCGTTCTTTGCCAACGCGTCCATCGTGGCTTTTTGTTCTTTCTGACGCTTCATCTGTGGTCTGATCATCAAGAAATACATTAACAAAAAGACTGGCACAAAGATTAAAAATTGCGACATATCGCCGCCACCAAAAGAACCAGCGGTTTGTGCATAAGCGTTGGAAATAAACACGTTCAGACTCCTGTCATTTTAATAATAAGCACCCAGTTTGATAAGACTGGAACTGACTACATTTCGTTGCAATTATCGCTATATCGTGCCAAAAGAAATTTTTTCAATTGGCAAAGCCCCGTATTTTAGCATTGGACGCAGCAAATACCTGCAATTGTGCCGTCAAAGCTGGAAATTGAAACCCGAAAGCAATAAAAAATGGGCTTGGGGACATAAAAGTCCTCAAGCCCATTCCTTACTGGCGGTTTTAGCAATTATTTTCAGTGCAGCATTGCATTAAAATTAATTACCTAAGCTTATTAGTGGCTGAAAGGTTTGCCATTAATAGTCAGTTTGCCATCTTTCCATTCGATTTTGGAACTCAGCAGCTTGCCTTTACGCTCAATAAAGCCTTGTTCTGTCAACGCAGCAATTTGCATGTTCATGGCATCGAGTGCGGCCTTTTGTGCTTCAGGATCTTTTTGAGAAGCGCCGCCTACCTTGGCAATCAGGGTATCAGTCAACACTACATCCGCATTCGCCTGTACCTTGGTCAGCATCAGCATGGGGTTACTCAAATCTGTTGCTGTAGCGCCGACCAGTTTCGCAGTACCGGACAATTTTGCTTCCCCGTCACTGGTCACCACGCTGATGCGTTCCAGCACCAACTCAGGTTCTTTTTGCAAAAGCGCAGGTGCCACTTCATCCCAAACGGTTTTAACGGCAGCCAGCTTTTCAAGCTCACCAGGCGTATTGGAATAGGCAACCAGCATTTTTGCCAGGGATGGGCCGTGTATGCGCCTTACACCATAGTCGTAATGCAGGTCAGAGAAAGATTGCTGATCAACAGAGATTTTGGCGACACCTATCCTGACAATCAAACCGATAAGATCATCTTTGGAGCTGACATCAGAACCCAGCGTAAATTGATCCAGGGAAAAGTCTTTTTTTGCATCGGTCTTGTCTGAGTAGACAATACTGAGCAGGGATGCATCTGTTTTGCCCAGATACAATGAGGTACCTGGATAAGCCTGAGTCACATCGCTTTTCAGGGTAATAGCACCAATTTTGATGGACTTGCCATCCAGGCTTTCCATGGCCAATCCAGGCGCACTGCCATTCACGCGGAAAGCTTTATAGTCTTTCTCAAAGTCCACGTCCATGGTCAATCCCTGCCAGGCAATTTTTTCCCTGTCTTTTTCAAGGGTCGTCGTAAAGGCCGGGCTGGAAATCGCTACATGCCCGCCACCGCCATATGACAGGTTGGAGCTGATTTGCAATGGGCTGGCCGTACCGAACACTTTGGCCAACTCAGCTTTGGCAGCATCATCAAACACCAGTTCAGTTTTAATCGCAGCGGCACCGAAACCACGGAAACCAGGCAAGGGGCCATGCTGAATACGGTTAATAAAATGCAGTTGTATGGGTTTTGGCGGTGCTTCTGGTACGGCTGCGACTGGCGCATCTGGTACCGGAACTTCAGGGGTGCCGGGCACTGGCGCATCTGCACCAGGCAAAGCTGGTTTTTTACCCATGGGGAAACTGGCCAGATCAATCTCTATCGTCGTATCCTGAACCGAAGAAAAAACACCGCGCTGATAATCATCCTTGATGACTTTGACATAAGGCGAAGACGTTGTCTGAGCCTGCGGGCCTTTTAATTTGGCTTCTACCCTTTTCCCGGTGTACCAGGCTGCTGCCGGATAAATCACGGCCAGGGCCACTACCACAGCAATCAGTTGCGCACTCTTTTTCACTCATTTTCTCCGTTGAACTTGGTTTGTGCTTAGTTTTTACTTATCTACTTCATCACAGGCACTGGTATCAGGCAGTCACATGACCGCAAGCAATAGAAGTGTAACAAGCTTCAATTGGATTGTCATTATTGCATTCTGAAAACAATACTTTGGTATGTAAGCTGGATATTGCTAAAATTACAGTGCTGTCTAGCTGATTTTAATTGTTGCCAGCGCCAGTTCGGAACTGTTCAGGGCACCTTCAACGAAACCCTGGTAATCAGAATAGGCTTCCCCTACGATGTGGATATTTTTGGCGCCGCTGCCAAAGTCAAATGCCTTGAACACATCCATGACTTTCCATGAGCGCACCCCTGGTTGCCAGCCGTGATTGGCCGCACCATACGGTGCCCTGGCCCAATCACGTATGCCATAGGTGACGATGGAATTCTTGATATAGGCGCGCGTTTCTTCCAGTGTTTTTTCTTCAAACATATGCTGAGCCTGATCGGTCAGCTTCAGACCAGAACGCTTGATGTCAATCAGACGCTTGACGTCACGCGCGACAAACAGCGAGAAAGCATCAACAATTTTGACGTTCTGATCAATTTCTGCGCGGTCGTGCCTGTCAGATTCCATTACATAGTGCTTCCAGAATTCTGTCGACGGACGATCCATATACAACAACACCATGCCATGACCATCTTTGTCCTGATTTTGTGGTCGGCGGAAATAATGAATTTCACGGGTCGGCAGGCAACTTGCATATTGCTGCGGTCTTTGGGAATAATCCCACCACGGCGCATCGGTCACAAAAAACAGCTTCAACATGGGGAAGCCATTGACGGCATCCAGCTGAGATGACACATGCTCAGGCAAACAGGCCGCCAGTTTCACCAGCGGCATCCTGGGCAAGGCCAGTATCAGCCTGTCGGTTTGCAGCTGTATGCTGCCACTCTTGGTAGCGACTTCCAGTTCAAGCAAGGGCTGGCCCATGGCAACCTGTTTGAAGCTTTTGAGCGTATGGCCGCCAGCCAGCGTCACATTACTCAAACCACGCAGTTTGGCCATCAGGCTTTCAGTCAGTTTCGCAGTACCGCCATCAACGCTGGCCAATTGCTGACCGACCGTTTTCAAGGCGCGCAACCACCAGATGATCCACTCTATCGCATTCAGGTTTTCGGGAATCATGTGATAAAACGTACCGGTGTCACGCAACTTGGTGAGCGCCAGATGACTGAGCACACCTTCTGCCGACATGGCGTTCCAGAATCCCATACTCCACAGCGGCTGCCCATTCAATTGCGCATGCTTGCGCATACGCTGGAAATCAGCTTCGGTTTGCTTGTCTATCCATGCCTGGTCATTGGGGTCTTGCCCCATCACCAGCATGATGCCGCGCTTGAGCAATTGCAGCGAATTCAAACCCAGTTCTTCCACAGGCAAATCATAGGTAGGCGCATTGACTTCTTCGCCTTCAGGGCCACTGAATTCTGTCAGCCTCACGCCTAAATCACGGCACAACTTATCAAAGCGTGGTTGCAGGGTAGGTTCGAAACGCATCGGCCCCCACTCTGCGATAAACCCATCCAGGTCTTCGGTTTCTATACGACCACCCCAGCGGTCAGATGAGGCTTCCAGTACCACCACTTTTTGCCCGGCCTGCGCCAGACGCCAGGCACAATACAGGCCGGAAATACCGCCACCTGCAATAATCACGGGATGATAATTCATAGAAAACCTTTTTAATTTTGCGTGGTCTTTGCACGCTTATGTGTCGTATATGTTTTGCTGGAAGCGGCATAGTCTGCACCCCAACTAAAATCCGTTATTGGCCGCGCGCCTGGCTGCCGCACGGGCGCCGGCTTCACGCTGCCTTCTGTCTTCTTCATCAGCCAGCCGCTTAGCGAGATCAGCAGCTCTTTGCTCATCTGCTTTTTTCTTGCGGTACTGAAAGGCTTCGTCTTCTTCCTTGCGTTTTCTGGCCTGCTGGCGCTCATCAAATTCAGCGCTTTTCTTCTTCCAGTCCGTCTGTTGCTGACTCACATCTTCTGCTGACGGCGTATCGTTTTTGATGATGACTTCCGTGGCACTTTTCGCATTCTTGTCACAGGGCTTGTCAACATAACTGGTCTTACCATCTGCCGACACACACTTGTAGATTTCACGACCCTGTGCGAGCGTTGCAAAAAATAAAAACAGGGCGAGAACAGTGAAACGATGGCATTTCATAGCACCTCCGTGTATCGAAACTTGCTATCCAGGACGGCAGAACGGGTTTAAACTCCGCGCGCCCTGTCCGCATGGAATTGCTGGACGAACTCAGGGAAGCGTTCATCATCAAGCGCCTTACGAATATTTTTCATCAAATCCAGGTAATAATGCAAGTTATGTATCGTATTCAAACGTGCGCCCAGGATTTCACCGGTGCGGTGCAAATGATGCAGGTAAGCACGTGAGAAATTCTTGCATGCATAGCATTCGCAAGTCGCATCCAGTGGCTCTTTTTCTTCCTTGTAACGGGCATTCTTGATCTTGATATCACCAAAACGGGTGAATATCCAGCCATTGCGCGCATTGCGGGTAGGCATGACGCAGTCAAACATATCGATGCCATTGGCAACACCAGCTACCAGGTCTTCTGGCGTGCCCACACCCATGAGGTAATGCGGCTTGTTTTCTGGCAGCTTGGGGCCGACATGCGCGAGTACGCGCATCATGTCTTCTTTAGGCTCGCCCACTGACAGGCCGCCGATGGCGATACCGTGGAAATTCAGTTCATTTAAGCCAGCCAGGGATTCATCACGCAGGTGTTCAAACATACCGCCCTGGACAATACCGAATAGGGCATTTGGATTTTCACCCTGGTTGAATTCATCAATGGAACGCTTGGCCCAGCGCAGGGACATGCGCATGGATTTGCCGGCTTCTTCTGTCGTCGCTGGTCTGCCGTCGATTTCATACGGTGTACATTCATCGAACTGCATGACGATGTCAGAATTCAGCGCGCGCTGGATTTGCATGGAAATTTCTGGCGACAGGAACAGACGCTCACCACTAATAGGAGAAGAAAATTTGACGCCCTCTTCCGTGATCTTGCGCATCGCACCCAGCGAAAATACCTGGAAGCCGCCTGAGTCAGTCAGGATAGGTTTGTCCCAGCCCATGAAACCATGCAGGCCGCCAAATTTGTTCAGCACATCCGTGCCCGGGCGCAGCCACAGGTGGAAGGTATTGCCGAGGATGATGTGGGCATCTATCTCTTTCAATTCCAGCGGCGACATCGCCTTGACCGAGCCATAAGTACCGACCGGCATGAAGATAGGTGTTTCGATTTCACCATGGTTGACTTTGACACGGCCACGACGTGCAGCAGTAGTTTTATCTTTTTTGATCAGTGTAAATTCAAGCATGGTCTTCCCCGGAGGAATTGGTCAGCAGCATGGCATCGCCATAGCTGAAAAAACGGTATTGTTGAGCGATAGCGTGAGCATAAGCAGCGCGGACGCGATCATACCCGGCAAATGCCGATACCAGCATCATCAAAGTGGATTTTGGTAAGTGGAAATTGGTGATAAGCCTGTCTACGGTCTTGAATACATAGCCGGGCGTGATGAACAGGCGGGTGTCATCGCTGCCGGCCTGCAAGCTGCCTGTTTGCGAAGCAGATTCAAGTGCGCGCATGCTGGTGGTGCCGACAGCCACCACCTTGCCGCCTGCGGCCTTGGTGGCCTGCACAGCTGCCACGGTCTCATCTGGCACGGTATACCATTCGCTGTGCATCTGGTGATCTGCCAGGTTTTCGGTACGCACGGGCTGGAAAGTGCCTGCGCCCACATGCAGGGTCACATAGGCGAGTTTGATGCCTTTGTCCTGGCAACGCTGCAACAGTGCCTCGTCAAAATGCAGGCCCGCCGTGGGTGCGGCTACCGCACCCGGCACGCGGTTATACACGGTCTGGTAGCGCTGCTCGTCAAAATCATCGGCATCATGTTCTATATATGGCGGCAAAGGCAGGCGACCATAGGTTTCCAGCAAGGTGAAGATATCAGACGGGAAGTACAGGGTAAAAAATTCACCAACGCGCTCACCGACAACGACATCAAAACTGTCCGCCAGGCGGATTTTGCTGCCCGGCAGCGGCGACTTGGAAGCGCGCATCTGTGCCAGCACGCTGCGTTCCTTATCATTATTTAACAGCACGCGCTCTACCAGCATCTGTATCTTGCCGCCGCTTTCCTTGACGCCAAAGAAACGTGCTTTCAATACACGGGTATCATTGAATACCAGCAAATCACCGGCAGACAGCTGATCAATGACATCGGCAAAATGCCGGTCTGCCAATTGATCGCCATCGACATGCAGCAGGCGGGACGCCGTGCGGTCAGGCAAGGGAGTTTGCGCGATAAGGTTATCGGGCAAGTCAAAATCAAAATCACTGAGGGAGTAGCGCATGCAAAAATTCGACAAAATTCAGAGTAATCAGCATAAATAGCCAGAAAGCTGCTGCGCACTGTATAAAAAATCAGTAGAATGCGCCATAATCAAGGCAATACTAGGTAAAAGCAAGCGTAAATGCAAAAATCCCTGGTAATTGTCTGACGGTAGCAATTTTGTATGTATTCTGGATAAATAAGCCAGCAGAAACAAGCTAACAGCAAAACCCACCATTTTACACCCCATGGCCGCTGAAGACCAAAGTGCAAGCGTAGAGATTGAAAACGAACAACCAGCCAGCACCCATGCCGGGCTGGCTGGCAACACCTCTTCACCGGCGACCAAAGCCAAAAAATCCAGCTCAAAAAAACCCACACCGGTTAAAGCGGCGCTGAGCCCGGCAGCCAAAGCCAGTGAAAAACTGGCTAAACTCGGCCTGCGCAAAGACATGGATTTCGTGCTGCACCTGCCTATGCGCTATGAAGACGAAACTGAAATTGTCAGCATGCGTGACGCTGCCATGCGGGGTGGCAGCACGGCGCAGGTTGAGGGCCTGGTGACCGAATGCGATATCCAGTACCGACCGCGCCGTCAACTGGTTGTCACCATTGCCGATGATACCGGCCAGGTGGTCATGCGCTTCCTCAATTTTTATGGCAACCAGACCAAACAGATGGCAGTGGGCGTACGCGTGCGGGCACGGGGCGAATTGCGCCATGGCTTTTTCGGTGCCGAGATGGTACACCCGCATTACAAGATCGTGAATGAAGGCGCGCCACTGGCGACCGCATTGACGCCTGTTTATCCTTCCGGTGAGGGCGTGCCGCAAGCCTTGTTGCGCAAGGCAATTGCCAATGCAATGACACGCGTCAACTGGCGCGATACCCTGTCAGATGCCCGTCTGGCGGCCCTGAATCTGCAGGGTTTTGAAACCAGTATCCGTACCCTGCATAATCCGCCGCCTGACGTCGATCAATACAGCCTCATGGAACGCGAACACCCCGCCTGGGAGCGCATGAAGTTCGACGAACTGCTGGCACAGCAACTGTCATTGAAGCGCGCCCAGATTACCCGCCGCAGCAAGGGGGCGAATGCATTGCCTGTGATAGGCGAACTCAGCAATGCTTTTTTACTCAACCTGCCATTTTCACTGACTGGTGCGCAAGAAAAGGTGTTAGCTGAAATTCGTATCGATTTACGCCAGGAATTTCCCATGCAGCGCCTGTTGCAAGGTGATGTAGGCAGTGGCAAAACCATCGTTGCGGCATTGGCGGCTGCACAGGCGATTGACAATGGTTTTCAGGCGGCGCTGATGGCACCGACAGAAATTTTGGCAGAACAGCATTTCAGGAAAATTGCCGCCTGGCTGGAACCACTGGGCGTGAAAACCGCCTGGCTGACCGGCAGCCTGAAAAAGAAAGAAAAAGAAGCAGCCAATGCCCTCATCAGCTCTGGCGAAGCTCAACTGGTGATAGGCACGCATGCGCTGATACAAGACACCGTGCAATTCAAGAAACTGGGCCTGGTCATTGTGGATGAACAACACCGCTTTGGCGTCAGCCAGCGCCTGAACCTGGCCAACAAGACCGAGGCAGGCAAGGTGCCGCATCAGTTGATGATGTCGGCCACACCCATCCCGCGCACCCTGGCAATGACGTATTACGCCGACCTTGAAGTGTCCGTCATTGACGAACTGCCACCGGGCCGTACGCCTATCGTGACACGAGTCATAGACCAGAACCGCCGCGATGAAGTCATCGCCCGCGTGCAGGCAGCGGGGCAGGAAGGCAAGCAGGTCTACTGGGTCTGTCCACTGATAGAAGAATCAGAAACCCTGCAACTGCAAACCGCCACCGACACCCATGCCATGCTGGTAGCCGCCCTGCCAGAATTGAATGTAGGCCTGGTACATGGCCGTCTGAAACCGGCAGAAAAACAAACCGTCATGGGCGCTTTCATCCGCAATGAAAGCCAGGTGCTGGTCGCCACCACAGTCATTGAAGTTGGTGTTGACGTGCCCAATGCCAGCTTGATGGTGATAGAACATGCTGAACGCTTTGGCCTGTCACAGTTGCACCAGTTGCGTGGCCGCGTTGGCCGTGGTGCGGCAGCCAGTGTATGCCTGCTCATGTACCAGGGCCCCCTGGGCGGCACGGCCAAGCAGCGGCTGGCCACCATGCGTGAAAGCAGTGATGGTTTTGAAATTGCCCGCAAGGATCTGGAATTACGCGGCCCTGGTGAATTCCTTGGTGCGCGCCAGTCGGGCGAAGCCATGTTACGCTTTGCCAATCTCGAAACAGATCAGTGGCTGGTAGAAAAAGCCCGCAATCTTGCTGATGATTTATTAAAAAATGACCCCATCACCGTTGCTGCCCACCTGGAGCGCTGGCTGGGATATAAAGAAGAATTTTTGAGAGTATAAAAAACCATGCTGAATATCGTTAATGTTGATGTCAATAACCCGCAGCATGCCAAAGACCTCGTCAGCATGCTCAATATGTATGCGCTAGACGCCATGGGTGGCGGCGAAGCCTTGTCGGATTATGCGCAAGCCAATCTCATTAGCGAACTCAAAAAACGCAATACCGTGCGCGCCATTCTCGCTTATGTGAATGATGAGACTGCCGGTTTTGCGATTTGCATAGAAGGTTTTTCTACTTTTGCCTGCAAGTCTTTATTGAATATCCACGACTTTGCCGTGCACCCTGATTTTCGCGGCCAGGGCATAGGCAATAAAATGATGCAGCACTTGACAGCCCTATCTGAACAACTGGGCTATTGCAAGATGACGCTGGAAGTATTGGAGGGTAATACCCGTGCGCAAAATCTGTATCGTACCGAAGGCTTTGCACCGTATGAGCTGAACCCGGAATTTGGCGGTGCGATTATCATGCAAAAGAAACTTGCTTGAATCTACATGATGTTTTCAGTCAGCCTTTCAAAAAGATCAATCAAATTTGATTCAGACTCGCACGCCATGGAAAAGATTTTGATCAATTTCTGAAGCTGGACTACACTCAGCACCCTGTACCTAAGCAGGCAAACCCAAAAATTAAAATCAGGAGAAAAAATGACTATAGATTTCAAAGGCCGTGTAGCGATCGTCACCGGTGCAGGTGGTGGACTGGGGCGTGAACATGCGCTGGCACTGGCTGCGCGTGGCGCCAAAGTAGTCGTGAACGATCTTGGCGGTGCGCGTGATGGCTCTGGTGGATCCTCTGCCGCAGCGATGGCAGTAGTCGAAGAAATCCGTGCAGCTGGCGGTGAGGCAATAGCCAATGGTGCATCGGTCACCGATTTTGAAGCCGTGCAGGCGATGGTGGCCGACACCATGGCGCAATGGGGACGGGTTGATATCCTTATCAATAACGCCGGCATCTTGCGTGACAAGAGTTTCGCCAAGATGGATATTGCTGATTTCAAGCTCGTACTTGATGTGCATCTGATGGGGGCCGTGCATTGCTGCAAGGCGGTCTGGCCCATCATGACAGAACAAAAATATGGCCGCATCGTGATGACGACGTCGTCTTCCGGCCTGTATGGTAATTTTGGTCAATCCAACTACGGTGCTGCCAAACTGGCGCTGGTGGGCCTGATGCAGACGCTGGCAATCGAAGGCGCAAAATACGATATCCGTGTGAACAGTCTGGCACCGACTGCGGCCACCCGCATGACGGAAAGCCTGTTCCCTGAAGAATTGCTGAAAGCCTTGCAAGCCTCGGATGTGGTGCCAGCAATGCTGGTACTGGCCTCGGAACAGGCGCCCAGCCGCGCCATATTATGCGCAGGAGCAGGCAGCTTTGAAGCAGCCAATATCACCATGACGCAAGGCGTATGGATAGGCCGGGCAGCAGACGCGCCAGAACAACTGGCGGCAAGACTGGCAGAAGTACGCCAGCGCGAAGGAGAGATCGTACCGGAAAGTGGCACCGCCCAAGGGCATCTGGAATTGAGCAAGGCCATGGCGCAGATAAAAGCCCAGTGACACAATCTGTCTTCTCATGTTCTGAAGTCAGCGGCGATATATTTTTAACATACTGTTGCTGACATTAAGCCGTCATAAAAGCCGCGTACTGTCTCGCCTGACAAGAATCAGGCTCCAGGAGTAAGTATGCAGATGGGCACTTTGGCAATTCATGCGGGTAATTCCGGTTTCCCGCATTGGAATAGCGTATTTTGCAAGACCAACAAGGGTCGTGAAGAACTCACGCATAAACGTGCGGGCTTGAGTTTAAAGCAGCGCAGCGTGCTGATCATGCTTGATGGCAGCAAGAAACTGAGTGCCTTGCTGACGCCAGTACCCAGACAGGAGCTGGCTGAAATCGTTGATTTTCTGGCGACGCAAGAACTGATCACCTCGACTGACACGCCAGAATTTCAGCCACAGCCGGCTGCAAATGCCACGCAACAGGCTGCCGCCGAAAAACCTGCCAGTACAGCCTTGATACAGGATCTCGACACCTTATGCAAAATCAAGGCTCTGATGACCACCACCGCGCAAACCTGCCTGGGTCTGTTGTCGGCAGATGTCGTACGGCGCGTTGAAAGCGCAAAAGATGCAGCCCAATTGACCACGGTACTGGGGCACTGGCATATGGCCTTGCGTGATTCCAGGCAGGGGCCTCGCTTTGCAGCTGCTTATATGGAACAAATTGGTGCAGCTTTGCGTGGCGAAGCACATAGCCTGCCGATTTAAACCTTGCAAAGCCCTAAGTAACGGCAGCATGGCCCTTACCGGCTATACCGCTACAAATTTTTCAACAGGCAGAGTATGAGAATATTTCATGCCAAATGCCCAGATGTGGCAATGCTGTTAAAAAATACTCCCGCTGAACACGCTTAAATCAAGATAAAAATTGCAATCATCTGCAAGCACTTGCTGACGCTGCAAGCAGTCTGTGCCAAACTAACGGCATGACACTCACAGAATTAAAATATATTGTTGCCGTGGCAAGGCAAAAACACTTTGGTCATGCGGCAGAAGCATGCTTCGTCGCACAACCTACCCTTTCTGTTGCCATCAAAAAACTCGAAGATGAATTAGGCGTCACGATTTTTGAACGTGGCGGCACTGAAGTTTCCACCACACCACTGGGGGCGCAGATCGTTGCCCAGGCTGAAAGGGTGCTGGAACAAACTGCTGCCATCAAGGAAATCGCCAAACAAAACAAAGACCCGCTCGCAGGTCCTTTTCGCCTTGGCGTGATCTACACCATCGGCCCTTATCTGCTGCCTACACTGGTCAAAACCATGATACAGCAGGTGCCACAGATGCCGCTGGTCCTGCAGGAAAATTTCACCGTCAAGCTGATGGAACTGCTGCGCCAGGGTGAACTGGATGCAGCCATCATGGCCTTACCCCTGCCAGATCAGGGCATGATGTTTCAGCCGCTATATGATGAACCCTTCGTCGTTGCCATGCCAAAAGACCATGCCTGGACCAAGCGTACTGAAGTGTCGGCAGAAGAATTAAAATCCGAAACCATGCTTTTGCTGGGCAATGGCCACTGTTTCCGCGATCAGGTACTGGAAGTCTGTCCCGAAATGGCCAGATTTTCCACTGCTGGCGACGGTATCGCCAGAACCTTTGAAGGCTCATCCCTGGAAACCATACGCCATATGGTGGCTTCCGGCATAGGTATCACTGTATTACCGATGGCATCTGTCCCCGATTTGGATACCAAAGACGGCATGCTGCGTTACCTGCCCTTCAAGGCGCCTGCGCCGAATAGGCGCGTGGTCATTGCATGGCGTAAGAGTTTCACGCGCCAGGCCGCCATCGAGGCCATACGCCAGGCCGTCCTGGCCTGTGATTTGCCTGGCGTGACCATGCTGGACGAAGCGCCCGGCCATCAATAATTTCTGTAGTTTTCGATGCCCATAGAATCCATCTCCACGGCACGCCTGCAATTGCGTGCGTTATTGCCTGAACAGGCAATGCTGATGCAGCACTACCTGCTCAGCAACCGCACACATCTTGCCCCCTGGGAACCAGCACGCGATGCGGATTTCTTTTCCCTGGAAAAATGTGAAGAACGCCTGCACGCTAATTTGCGTCTGATGGAAGCCGGTCTGGGCCGGTATTTTTGCGTTTTCCTTGGGGAAGAAGTCATAGGCGTCTGCAACTTCAGTAATATCGTGCGCGGCGTTTTCCATGCTTGCCACCTGGGGTATGCCATTGCAGAAAAACATCAGGGTCAAGGCTATATGCAGGAAGCCGTACAGGGTGGAATTACACATATGTTTACGCAACAGGGGCTGCACCGCGTCATGGCAAATTATGTGCCAGAAAACTTGCGCAGCGCCGCCCTGCTTGCCCGCCTGGGCTTTGAAAAAGAAGGTTATGCCAGGTCCTACCTTAAAATCAATGGGGTCTGGCGTGATCACGTACTGACTGCACTGGTGAACCCGCACGACTGAATACAGCGACCGAGTCGTCACCATCGGGGACGCACAAGCAATCCCACCCATTTATGCGCTATTGTCAGGACGACAGCGCTATACTTCAGCTTTTTGCGAAACTCGATGACAGGATATTTGTCTATTCAGACATCTTATTTTTACAGAAAGCGTCTCTACATGCCTTTGTTTAAAAAACTGGCCATGCTGATCGTACTGATGGAACTGGCCGGACTGATCAACAAACCCTTGATCAGTGATTGTCAGGCGCAAACCAGCGGCGATACCGTCACCATTTCTGCGACCCCACTGCCGGCAAATGCCCGGCCCAAAGTGGCGCTGGTCTTGTCTGGCGGCGGTGCACGGGGTTTCGCTCACATTGGGGTGTTGCGCGCCTTGCGCAAAATGCGCATTCCTGTAGATATCGTGGTCGGCACCAGCATTGGTGCAGTGGTCGGCGGCGCCTATGCCGCCGGACGCTCTGCCGACGAACTGGAACAAATCGTGCACGACACCAACTGGGATAGTGTCATGGCGGACCGCCCTGCCCGCTATGACCTTGACTACCGCCGCAAGGAAGAAGACTTGCTGCTACCGTCGCGCATAGAATTTGCCGTGACCAAGTCCGGCATTTTCCTGCCGCCTGCTGCCGCCGGTAATGGCGCCCTGGAAAACGCCCTGACCCGCCTGATGCCTGAAGGCATGCGCGATCAGCCTGTGGATCAGTTGTCGCTGCCATTTTGCTCGGTGGCCTCTGATTTGCTGACTGGTGAAATGGTGGAATTGAAAAACACCCCCTTGCTGCTGACCATGCGTGCCTCACTGGCATTGCCCGGTGTGTTTGCACCTGTACGTATCAAACAGAAGCTGGTTGTCGATGGTGGCCTGGTCAGCAATTTACCGGTCGAGCTCGCACGTGACATGGGCGCTGAGGTCGTCATTGCCGTCAATGTGGGTACACCGCTGGCAAAAGAAAGTGAACTCAACAGCGCCATTGATGTGACCAAGCAAATGCTGCAAATTCTGACTGAGCAAAATGTCCAGCGTTCGATCAAGGACCTGCGCAGTACGGATATCTTGATCGCACCCGAATTGTCGGGTATCAGCTTTCTTGATTTTGCCGAATACAAGCAATCCATCAAGGCAGGTGAACTGGCGACGCAAAAAATGGGTGAACAGCTCAATGTCTTGCGTGTCACCGATGAACAATATGCGAGCTTTGAGTATCAGCGCTCCAATGGCACGCTGACTGCAAGGCCTTCTTCGAATAAATTGCCCCTGGCAAAAATCGAAGTGGAAGGCCCGAAATACATCAACCCGAAATCCCTGATTACCCAGACTGGCCTGCAAGAAGGCCAGGTGCTGACGCCAGAACAAATCCGGCAGGCATCGGCCAAATTGTACGCGCGCGCTGACATCGACAATGTAGAAACCATCATCACCGACAATGATGGCAAACGTGATGTGCTGATCAGGCCGACAGAAGCCAGTTCCAGCCGCAACCGCCTGCGCGTGGGGCTGGAACTGACCAGCGATTTTGCCGATGAAAACCGTTTTGCCCTGAGCATGATGCATATCGCATCATCGCTCAACAGCTATGGTGCCGAACTTCGCACGCTTGCCCGCATAGGCAGCCAGCGCCAGCTTGTCACCCAGTTCTGGCAACCTTTATATGCAGGCTCACCGTGGTTTGTTGCGCCCTCGCTTGAATACAATGGCCGCAGCCTCGATATCTTTAATGAAGGACGCCGAAGCGCACGTGTCGGTGTGCGTGGCACGCAGGCCAGCCTGACTTTTGGGTGTCTGCTGGACAACTGGGGCGACATCGAGGCTGGTGTCAGCCGTGGTTTTGGCAAGGTTGACCTGCTCCTACCCGCCGTCGCCGGCCAGGAGAGCCTGCGTTACTTTGATACTACGCAGTACATACGCTTCCGCCTTGATACACTGGATTCACTCGCGTACCCGACGCGTGGTCACCTGATTACCTCTTCATGGGAACGTTCACCGGCCAAAGGCCCGGGTGAACCATCGCAGGCACAATCAGAGATCGACATCCTGACCGCTTTCCAGTACGGCGACTGGGCGGGTCACCTGTATGGGGAATGGGGACGCTCACAACGCAGCGCAACACCGAATCCGCTGGGCGGTTTTTTGCGTCTGTCAGGAACAGCCAACAACTCCCTGTCTGGCAATGCAACGGTTTTTGGCCGTCTGCTGCTGGCACGCAAGATAGGTGCCTTGCCGACCACGGTAGGTGGGGCGATCAGGGTGGGGTTTTCAGCAGAACTGGGCACTGCCTATGGTAATGGGCAGCCCTTGCGTTTTGGTAATTTACAGCAGGCAGCCAGCGCACACATATCGGTGGATACGCGTTTTGGGCCCTTGTTTTTTGGCGCCGGTGCCACCCGTGGCAATGGTTCTTCGCTCTATCTTTTCCTGGGACCTATCTGGTGAGTCAGCCCCTTGACCGCCGCCACCTCCGGGCGGCGCAAGGCAGTAAACGCAGAAAACTCCCATGAGCGAAAACCAACCAGCAAAGTAAAGCCATCGCGTTCTTCTGGCCGCAAGCGCCGGTCATCCTGATGCAAGTGTGCCAGTTCGGCCGCCAGTTGCTGGATTTTTTGCACCAGTTCCTGGGCGCTGTGTGATGATACGCGGGCGGGCACGAACAACAGGGTTTCGCCCGGCCCGTCAAAGCTGCCGGCAAAATAATCACTGACCACTACATCGCGGAAATATTTCTGTATCGGCCCATCTGGCCGCCAGTGAAAGGCTGGTGACACGTTCAGGCGATAACGGTTATGCGGGCGCAGTTCTATCAGCTCCAGCTTATCGAGCGCGATCAATTGCAGGATGCATTCTGATTCTGACAAATGATAGGTCTCTATGATCTGTTCCAGCGTCCAGTGCCCCAGACAGCAAATGGCAATCAGCAACAATTTGGGGTCAGCCATCAAGGACTGTTCCTGCGCCAGCGTCAGGGTGTCAGAATATGGCGTCACATCGGCCGCCTGCCGCAATACGTCCTCCATGGCGACACCTGCTGCCTTGCAGATCTCTGCCAGACGCGAAAGACTCATATCCTTTTGCCCAAACATGCGCTTCATGCTTGATTCGCTCATCCCTATGCGGTCTGCCAGCATTTTATAGGTGACCCCTGCCGCACGTAATTCTGAGCGCAAGACCTTCAAGACCAATTCGGGTGAACTCATCACTACTCCGCATTAAAGGTTAAATTTTGCAAATAGTACCGTAATTCAATACCAAAGATATCGAAATTTAAGTCTTTCGGCAATTTTCTGGTACTCATTTTTAAATATTGCGACACTTCGACTCGCCATCGGAGTATGAAGTTCAAGTTCTACGCAAAGGAAATGAGAATGGGAACAAGATTAGCAAGTCTTGGCAGATATCTGCTCAGTATCGGCCTGACGGTCACCGTTTTTGGTCTGGGTTATTTTTGTGGAAACCGGGCAGAAAAAAGCGCGCATTTCAATGTAGGGGCCAGCGGCATGAATGTCACCAGCAGCCGCGCCAGCGCTCGCCCAGACGCCTTAAGACAACACAGGAACAGCCGCAAAGCGGCATTACTGGTGTAATGCGTTTACGCCATTGAAAAGACAAGACAGATCAATAACGCTTGGTGGTTTCAGGATCAAACCAATGGACAGCATCAGCAGAAAAACCGACCGAAGTCTGCTGGCCGGCGGTGACCGCCGTTCCGGTCGGTGTACGTATTACCATAGGCTGACCGGCACACAAGCCGTGTACCAGCAAATCGGCGCCCAGCGACTCAACCAGTTGTACATCAAGCGGCAAACCCGGCATGCCTATGAACAGGTGTTCTGGTCTTACCCCCAATATCAGCTCACGGCTGGCGATGCGCTCTGCTTCGCTTTGCACCAGCGGCAATGACACCAGGGCGTCGCCGATTTGTATCTGCCTGCCGTTTGCGCTGAGTTTGCCACGCAAAAGGTTCATCGGCGGTGAACCGATGAAGCTGGCAACAAAGGTGGAGGCCGGGGTTGTATAGACTTCCGCAGGTGTACCGATCTGCTCGGCCACGCCACCATTCATGACGATCATGCGCTGGCCCAGGGTCATCGCCTCGACCTGGTCATGTGTCACATACAGGCTGGTTGTTCCCAGGGTCTTGTGCAGCTTTTGAATTTCAAGCCGCATCTGCACGCGCAATTTGGCATCCAGGTTGGATAAGGGTTCATCAAACAAAAACACTGCCGGTTCACGCACGATGGCGCGACCCATTGCCACCCTTTGCCGCTGACCGCCAGACAATTGTCGTGGCGTTCTTTGCAGCAGACTTTCCAGTTCCAGGATTTTTGCTGCTTTCTGCACACGGCTTTCTATGTCTGTTTTGGAAAAGCCGCGTATCTTCAAACCATAGGCCATGTTCTGATAAACGCTCATATGCGGGTACAGGGCATAGTTCTGGAACACCATGGCAATGTCGCGGTCTTTGGGTTCCAGCAGATTGACGACGCGGTCACCTATCACGATGTCACCATCGCTTACTTCTTCGAGACCAGCCACCATGCGCAATAAAGTCGACTTGCCGCAGCCCGAAGGGCCGACCATGACGATGAATTCGCCATGTGCAATATCGATGGAAATACCATGTATCACGGCAACTGCCTTATCACCCTTGCCATAAGTTTTTCTGACGTTTTTTAAATGAACCTGAGCCATAAAATAGTTGTATTCCGTTTTTCCAATAAGTATTCAGGACTGAAATATGCTGGGTACGCTTGATATGCTGATCAGCAAAAACCTCATTTTTCCGAGTCGACCAGGCCCTTGACAAACCATTTTTGCATGACAACGACGACCAGTGCCGGTGGCAGCATTGCCAGCAACAGGGTTGCCATGACCATATTCCACTCCACCGCGGCATCGCCGCCGGCGATCATGCGCTTGATGCCCACACCGATAGGGTACATATCCTGATCAGTCGATACCAGCAGCGGCCACAGGTATTGATTCCAGCCATAGATGAACATGATGACAAACAATGCGATCACATTGGTGCGCGACAAAGGCCACAAGATATCCTTGAAAAACCGCAGCGGCCCCGCCCCATCAATGCGTGCGGCTTCGGCCAGTTCATCAGGCACGGTTAAAAAGAATTGGCGAAATAAAAATGTTGCTGTTGCCGAGGCGATCAGCGGTATCGTCAAGCCTGCGTAGGTATTGAGCATGGATAAATCTGACACCACCTTGTAAGTCGGGCTGATACGCACTTCGACAGGCAGCATCAGCGTGACGAAAATCATCCAGAAAAACAGGCCGCGACCAGGAAAGCGGAAATAGACGAGTGCAAAGGCCGACAGCATGGAAATCGAGATCTTGCCGACAGCAATCATCATTGCAGATATCAGGCTGACCCACAGCATGCGCCCTACCGGGTTACTGGCGACATTGCCGGAGGTGCCGCTGCCCAGCACAGCTTTCATATTGACCAGCAACTGGTCACCCGGAATCAGCGACATCGGTGCCAGCGCTGATTGCTCTGCCGTTTGCGTACTGGCGACAAAGGCGACATAGATGGGAAAGACGACCAGAGCAACGCCCAGCAGCAAAATAAAGTGGCTGAACAGCCCCAGAAAAGGTCGGCGCTCTATCATGAATACTGCACTTTCTTTTCCACATATTTGAATTGCACAACGGTCAGCACAATCACGATCGTCATCAGTATCACCGACTGCGCCGCAGCACTACCCAGGTCACCGCCCTTGAAACCGTCATTGAATACCTTGAACACCAGGATTTCAGTTTCTTTGCCGGGACCACCTTGCGTAGTTGCTTCAACGATGGCAAAAGTGTCGAAGAAGGCATACACGATATTGACCACCAGCAGGAAAAACGTGGTAGGTGTCAGCAGAGGAAAAACAATGCTGAAGAACCGCCGCCAGGGCCCTGCCCCGTCGATGGCAGCTGCTTCAATAAGGGACTTGGGTATGGATTGCAAACCCGCCAGAAAAAACAGAAAGTTGTAGCTGATCTGCTTCCACACTGCCGCCAGTACGATCAATATCATGGCATGCTGACCATTCAACAAACTATTCCATTCGATACCAAAATGACGCAAGGCATGGGCCACAATACCCAGGGTGGGATTGAGCAGAAACATCCATAACACGCCAACGACGACGGGTGAGACTGCATACGGCAATATAAGCAAGGTCTTGTAGAAACTGCTGCCCTTGATAATGCGGTCGGCAAACACCGCCAGCATCAGCGAAATGCTGAGTCCCAGGACTGCTACCAGACAAGAAAACATGGCCGTGGTCTTGAACGAGGTCAGGTAAGTCGGATCAGCAAACAGGTTTTTGAAATTATCCAGCCAGACGAATTGCGTGGACATGCCAAAAGCGTCTTGCAGCAAGACTGATTGATACAGCGCCTGTAATGCTGGCCAGAAAAAAAACAATACCGTTACTACGATCTGCGGCATCAGCAGCAGATAGGGTAACCAAACTGAACGAAACCGTGCGCGCTTTTCCAAAAAAACCTCTAATAAGTTGGACCTGAAAGCTCACCACAGAGACACAGAGGGGGCACAGAGGAGCACGGAGAAAAACAAAGGCATTATTTGAGTTTTTGATTGTTTTGTTTTTCTCTTGCTTTTCTCTGTGTCTCTGTGTCTCTGTGGTGAGGGGTCTTGATCTTGACTTTACTTATTCGCTTTTTCGAAACGCTCAAGCAATTCATTGCCGCGGTTGACGGCGCTGTCCAGGGCTGCCTTGGCTGATTTTTTACCGCTCCAGACCAGTTCCAGTTCTTCATCCATGATGGTGCGTATCTGCACAAAACTGCCCAGGCGTATGCCACGTGACTTGTCAGTGGTCTTGACGATCATTTGCTGCACAGCGACGCCAGGGCCAGGTGTTTTTTCATAGAACCCTGTGCTTTTGGTCAACTCATAGGCCGCGTTGGTGATCGGCAGGTAGCCGGTTTCCTGATGCCATTTTGCCTGTACGTCAGCTTGTGAGAGGAATTTATAAAACTTCGCCACGCCTTTGTATTCATCGACTTTTTTGCCATTCATAGTCCACAAGGAAGCACCACCTATGATGGTATTTTGTGGCGCGCCTTTCACATCCGAGTAGTAAGGCAAGGGGGCAACAGCAAACTTGAATTTGGCGTTTTTCGCCACGTTGCCATAGGCAGAACTGGATGAGGTCAGCATACCGCATTCACCGGAATAGAATTTGGCTTCCGGTTCGTTTTTGCGGCCAGCATAAGTGAAATAACCTTGCTTGGCCCAGTTTTCCAGGTTTTCTATATGCCGCACATGCAGCGGGCTGTTGAATTTCAGGCGCGCGTCGAGGCCGCCGAAACCATTGCCCTTGGAGGCGAATTCGACATTGTGCCAGGCCGAAAAACTTTCCAGGTGTACCCAGGTTTGCCAGCCTGTGGTGTAGGCACATTTTTCTCCGCTGGCTTTCAGACGGGCGGCAGCGGCCACCACTTCCTGCCAGGTAGCCGGAGCCTTGCTCGGGTCCATGCCGGCTTTGGCAAACATATCCTTGTTATAGTAAAACACGGTGGTTGAACTATTAAACGGGAAGGACAACATTTCGCCCTTGGGCGAGGTGTAATAGCCTGCTACGGCAGCGACATAACCAGATGAATCAAATTTCTCGCCCGCCACCTTCATGACTTCCGAAACCGGTTTTACAGCGCCTTTTGCATACATCATCGTTGCAGTACCGACTTCAAACACCTGCAAGATATGTGGCGCATTACCAGCGCGAAAGGCAGCAATGCCTGCGGCCAGGGATTCGTCATAATTGCCTTTATAGACAGCCGTGACTTTGTATTCATTCTGGCTTTTATTAAACTGATCTGCCAGGGCAGTAACACGGTCGCCCAGCGCACCAGTCATGGAATGCCACCAGCTGATTTCAGTCACCGCCTGGGCAGAGCTGGCAAAGCACATGAAGACAGCGGCACTGGCCAGACTCAGTTTGGTATGCAATTTCATTATTCGTCCCCGGAAAACTGGTAATCAAGATTTTTATTATTGCTGCGGTATTTATTGCTGCGGTATTAACAGACCCTAAGATAGCATTGAGACCCATGCCATGTATAGATAGCATTTATAATTCTTCATTTGCAACATCAAAGTTCGGCATGAATTATTATCATTTCATAAGCCAACGGCTGGCTTTATACCTGAAACTGGTCAGACTGGATAAACCCATAGGCATACTTTTGCTGCTATGGCCTACCCTGACGGCTTTATGGATAGCGTCAAACGGTCATCCCTCTCCGGATCTGGTGGTGATTTTCAGCCTGGGTACGGCACTGATGCGCTCAGCCGGGTGTGCCATCAATGATTATGCTGACCGTGAGTTTGACAAGCACGTCAAGCGCACAGCTGAACGACCACTGACGAGTGGCAAAATATCCGGCAAGGAAGCTGTCGGCGTTGCGGTCGTGCTGGCATTGATTTCTTTTTGCCTGATCCTGCCTTTGAATGCATTGACCAAACAATTATCGGTTGCTGCCGTGCTGATCGCCGGTACTTACCCCTACTTCAAGCGGTTTTTTGCAATTCCCCAGGCTTATCTGGGTATTGCCTTTGGCTTTGGCATACCTATGGCCTTTGCTGCCGTGCAAAACACTGTGCCTACGGCCGCCTGGATACTGTTGCTGGCCAATATTTTCTGGGCACTGGCCTACGACACTGAATATGCAATGGTCGACCGCGATGACGACCTTAAAATCGGCATCAAAACCTCGGCCATTACCTTTGGCAGCTATGACGTCATAGCTGTCATGTTGTGCTATGTACTGTGTTTTGCACTGATCTTGCTGGTTGGCTGGCAAACCGGCTTACGCACTTATTTTGTGACAGGCATGGGTGTTGCCCTTGCATTTTCCTTGTATCACTACCAATTAATAAAAGAGCGTGACCGCATGCGCTGTTTTGCCGCCTTCCGCAATAACAATTGGCTGGGGGCAGCAATCTTTGCTGGTGTTGCGCTTGACTATGCAGTAAAGTAAGACAAGAGATTGTTACTTACTTAACATTGCATTTGATCGTTAATGTGTATCATTGACTAAACACAAGCTCTTATCGATCTTTTTGATTAGACTGAAGTACCCCGACGCAGACAGCGCATCCCAAAACTGAAAGGAAAAATCATGAGTGCAGTAGACGAACATAAAGAACAGTTGATGAATGACCTCCACCTTGTCATTCGCGATGCGGAAGAGTTGTTAAAAAACACCGAGCAACAAACCGGTGAAGGTTTCAAAGCCGCCAAAGCCCGTTTTGAAAAAACGTTGAGAAACGCCAAGGCTGAAGTCGAACGTATCGAAGACCTGGTCATCACCCGCACCAAAGAAGCAGCAAAAGCCACCGACGTTTATGTCAAAGAAAATCCATGGCAATCAGCTGGTATTGCGGCTGGCGTTGGCTTGCTGGTGGGGCTGTTGATCGGTCGCAGCAGATAAACACATGGCGATACTCGATTCGCTGGGACAACTGGCGGCAACACTCACCAATATTGTCCACACACGCCTGGAACTGGCCGCAGTAGAGCTGGAAGAAGAGCTTTCACGCTTTTTTTCCACACTGCTGTGGTCGCTGACCGCGCTGTTCTTTGCCGGCATCGCGGTGATGCTGGCTATATTGACGCTGATTGCCGCATTTTGGGATACTGCCCATCGGTATACGGTCTTGTTCAGCTTGCTCGGTCTGTTTTCTGCGCTGGCAATCCTGATTGCCTTGTGGCTGCGCAATGCCATCAGAAACCGTCCTGGTCTGCTTGCTTTCACGCTATCTGAACTGAAGAAGGACAGCGCCGCCCTGCGTGGCGAATCGCCTGCCAGTCAGTCACCGGACTAAGGCAGGCAAATGAAAAAACGCCAGGAACAACTCGCCCTGCAACGCCAGGCTCTTTTACTGAAGAGTCAGGCACTGCGTGGCTTGATGGCCATACATACCAATGAACTACGGCAATCGCTGTCATTCGCTGACTATGCACTGAAACTGTATAGCTCCGTCAGCAATACCGTAAGGCATCGCCCTTTTCTTGGCGTGGCGATCAGCGCCGCGGTTTTCATATTGACACCCAGGCGCATTTATTCGGTGGCAAAATCTGCAATGTTAGGATGGCAGACCTGGCAGAGTCTGGCCGCCGTCATGAAGCGCATGCGGACAAATCAGCCGGATGAATAAGCCATAGGCTTTTATACGGTTATATTGCAAATAAGATCAATTAATTGCAAGACTATTTCAAAATCAGGATAGCCCACTACTCACGCAGGGCCATGCCGAAACAGGCCATCTTTTAGCTTGATCTTTCAATTTCATCTAAATTGCGTTCCTGATCTAAAATATCAGTAAAAGGGAAAGCAGCCTGCTTGCAAAAGGTCGCTCTTCTTCATCTGATTATCAACATAACACGCAGAATTAAGCGCTACGGCCTTGTCGCACATCATCTCAAAGGAATAAGCGGCGTCATAGCCTGTTAAAATGCATTCCTTAAGGTAATAAATTCAGTCAAAAAAACTCAACTTTTTTGCGTCAAGGAAGTCAAATAAAATGAAAGCAGTAATCCTTGCGGGTGGGCTAGGTACACGGCTCAGCGAAGAAACCACCGTCAAGCCCAAGCCTATGGTAGAAATTGGTGGCAAACCCATACTTTGGCATATCATGAAATCGTATTCTCAACACGGGATTAACGATTTTGTGATCTGCTGTGGCTATAAGGGTTATTTGATCAAAGAATATTTTGCTAACTATTTTTTGCATACGTCGAATGTGACCATTGACCTATCCAGTAACGCTATGCAGGTACGTCAAAATAGTTCTGAACCGTGGCGCATCAGCCTGGTTGATACTGGTGAGAATTCCATGACAGGCGGGCGTCTGAGACGGGTACGCAGCTATCTCGATGAGGAAGATTTTTGCTTTACCTATGGTGATGGAGTTGCGGATGTGAATATTTCTGCACTGCTTGAGTTTCACCGTGCCCAGGGACGCTTAGCAACGGTTACCGCATCAAAACCCCCGATACGTTTTGGTGTACTCAATATTGAAGGCAATCAGGTCACAAATTTTCGCGAAAAATCAGCTGGCGATGGCGTCTGGATCAATGCAGGTTTCTTTGTCTTATCACCAAAAATATTCGATTTATTGGAAAATGACGCAACGGTTTGGGAAAAGGAACCGTTAGAAAAATTGGCAAATAGCGGACAATTATCGGCTTTTCAACATCCGGGTTTTTGGCATCCCATGGATACATTACGCGATAAGAATCATCTGGAAGAATTATGGAATTCTGGCCAGGCTCCGTGGAAAACCTGGTGATTTTTTTTAAAGTGCCAGGACGGTATCTGGTAAGCTAAATCGACATGACACAAACTGAAAAAAAACAAGAGCTACGCGCACAAATTGCCGAACTGGTCGAACAGTACGCGAACCTGGCTTTAAAGCCAGCCATATTCATGCCTGGCGCGACACCGATTCCTCCATCCGGTAAATCACTCGATGCGACTGAAATCAAAAATATGGTCGACGCAGCATTGGATGGCTGGTTGACAGCTGGTCGCTTTAACGCAAAGTTTCAGCAAGAACTGGCAGCCTTCATTGGCGTCAAACAACTGATCACGGTAAATTCCGGTTCTTCCGCCAATCTAGTGGCGTTTAGCACCCTGACTTCCAACAGACTGGGTGACCGTGCGATCAAACGTGGTGATGAGGTGATCAGTGTAGCAGCGGGCTTCCCCACCACAGTCAATCCAATTTTGCAGTTTGGTGCTGTGCCTGTATTCGTTGATATTGACAGGATTACTCATAATATTGATGTCAGCAAGATAGAAGTCGCAATTAGTCCTAAAACTAAGGCCGTTATGCTAGCGCATTCGTTAGGCAACCCCTTTAATCTGGATGTAGTAAGCGCATTGTGCAAAAAATACAATTTATGGTTAATAGAAGATTGTTGTGATGCACTGGGTAGCACTTACCGAGGGCAGATGGTCGGCACCTTTGGTGATATTGCAACACTGAGTTTTTATCCTGCCCATCACATTACCATGGGTGAAGGCGGTGCAGTGTTCAGCAATAACGAAGAACTAATGGCAATTGCAGAAAGCTTCCGGGACTGGGGTCGTGATTGTTATTGTCCGCCTGGCATGGACAATACCTGCGGCAAACGTTTTTGCTGGAAATTAGGCGACCTGCCTGAAGGCTATGATCATAAATACACCTACAGCCATCTGGGCTACAACTTGAAAATTACCGATATGCAGGCGGCCTGCGGCCTAGCGCAACTGCACAAGGCAAAGCAGTTTATCGAAACGAGAAAAGCGAACTATCTGTTCCTTAAAACCCGCCTGCAAGCCTGCGAAGAATTTGTTACATTGCCACAAGCCACGGAACATTCTGATCCGTCCTGGTTTGGATTCCCGATTACTTTAAAAGAAAACTGCCCGGTAACCAGGCTGGATTTGCTGACTTACCTGGATCAGAACAAGGTAGGTACGCGCTTGCTTTTTGCCGGCAATCTGACACGCCAGCCCTATATGCGTGAAGCGCATTACCGCATCAGTGGAAACCTGGTCAATACGGACCATATTATGAACAATACCTTCTGGATAGGTGTGCAACCTTCACTAACGCAAGAGATGCTGGAATTTGCAGCCCACAAGATAGAAAGCTATCTTGGCCTGAATTTTTAAGCGCAAAAGGCAAAAATGAAGCAGGAAAAAACCACCAACAGCCTTATCGTGCTGCATCCTGAAGATGACGTGGCAATCTGTCGCGCCCAAATGATAAGTGGCAACAACGCAGATGGCATTTCTGTCAAGGGACTGATTCCTGCGGGGCACAAGCTGGCACGCCGCGCGATCGCCGCAGGACAAGCAGTACGTCGTTATAACCAGATTATCGGCTTTGCATCCAAAGCAATACAGGCTGGAGAACATGTGCATACCCATAATCTGGAGATGGGTGACTTCGATCGCGATTATGCGGTAGGCGCAGATGTCAAAGCAGAGATACCGCGACAGCATGCCGAATTTATGGGAATACGCCGTCGCAACGGACAGATTGCCACGCGTAATTACATCGGCATACTGTCCAGTGTGAATTGCTCTACAACCGTAGCGCGGGCCATCGCTGATTATTTCAAGATGAACAATTTTCTTGCGGAATTTTCAAATATTGATGGCATTGTGGCACTTACCCATAGCGCCGGTTGTGGCATGGATGATCACGGTGCAGGTATGCAAATCTTGCAGCGTACGCTGACAGGTTACGCCCTACACGCGAATTTTTCGGCTGTTTTGCTGATCGGCCTGGGCTGCGAGGCCAATCAAATGGGCTTACTGTTGCAGGCGGGCGGTTTGCATGAAGGTGAGAATCTAAAAACTTTCAATATCCAGGATGTTGGCGGTACTGGCAAAGCCGTAGAACGTGGTATAGCGCTGGTTAAGGAATTTTTGCCAAATGCAAATGCTATTATTCGTGAACCCTGCGATGTAAGCAATATCGTAGTCGGCTTGCAATGTGGTGGCTCCGATGGGTATTCCGGCATCAGTGCCAATCCCGCACTGGGCCATGCGGTTGATTTGCTGGTGGCACATGGCGGTACTGCTATTCTTAGCGAAACACCGGAAATTTATGGGGCTGAGCATCTGCTGACACGCCGTGCTGCCAAGCCCTCAGTAGCCGAAAAACTACTGGAACGCATACATTGGTGGGAAGAATATGTACGCATCAATCATGGTGAAATGAACAACAATCCGGCACCTGGCAACAAGGCCGGTGGCCTGACCACGATACTGGAAAAATCCTTGGGCGCGGTAGCCAAGGGTGGCACCTCAAATCTGAACGCAGTTTATGAATATGCGCAACAGGTCAGCGAGCGAGGATTGGTATACATGGACACGCCTGGTTACGACCCAGTCAGCGCTACTGGCCAAGTTGCGGGGGGCGCCAATGTGATCTGTTTTACCACGGGACGCGGTTCAGCTTATGGTTGCGCACCCAGCCCCTCTCTGAAACTGGCTACCAACAGTGATTTATGGCGTCGGCAAGAGGCCGATATTGACATCAACTGCGGTGAAATCGTTGATGGCAATGCGACGATAGAAGAAATGGGGGAACGCATCTTTCAGTCGATACTGGCAACAGCGTCAGGAAGAAAGACCAAAAGTGAATTGCACGGCTATGGCCAAAATGAATTCGTTCCCTGGCAATTGGGCGCAGTCATGTAACTTTATGGCTGAGACAAATCACATTCGACATCATGCGATTTAATTGGCACCCAACGAAAAATGCGAAGGCAAATGAATACTGAAAAATCAAAACTCGTTAAAGTGTCGGACTATATATGTTCACGCATAAGGGAGCTAACTGGTTCCCGCCATGTCTTCTTGCTATCTGGTGGCGGCATGATGCATTTGCTAGACAGTGTAGGCAGTAGTGAGTTAACTCCTTTTCCTTTGCATCATGAACAGGCCGCCGCCATCGCCGCCTACGCCTATGGCCGTAGCCTGAACGCGACAGGCGTATGCTTCGTCACTTCCGGTCCTGGAGCAACCAATGCATTGACAGGGGTAGCGGGTGCCTATACAGACAGCGTTCCCATGCTTTTCATTTCTGGTCAGGTATCAACCTTGTTTTCTCAACGATTGCATGGTTTGCGTCAGCGTGGTTTTCAGGAGTTCAATATCGTAGATGTCGTCGCGCCCACCACAAAGTACGCACGTTTT
Organism: Undibacterium sp. TJN19; assembly: GCF_049339485.1. NCBI lineage: Bacteria > Pseudomonadati > Pseudomonadota > Betaproteobacteria > Burkholderiales > Oxalobacteraceae > Undibacterium > Undibacterium sp. TJN19. Next base: position 40,312 of record NZ_JBMPPL010000007.1, on the reverse strand, counting down.
GTCGGGAAGGCACAAGATATCCGTTATGAACTGGAAAAAGCCTGCTTTCTGGCACGTGCAGGACGACCCGGACCAGTCTGGCTGGATTTGCCCCTCGATGTGCAGGCTGCGTTGATAGACCCAGATAGTTTGCACAGTTTTGACCCGCATACCGAAGGTCTGGCGGATCAGAATCCTGCACCCGAACAAGAACTGGTCAGTTCAATCCTGACCCATCTGCGCAATTCAAAACGGCCTTTAATCGTACTTGGTCATGGAGTCTGGCTGGCCGGTGCCAAAGACAGCGCTTTGCATTTGCTGGGTTTGTTGCAAGTACCGGTACAAACCACCTGGAACGCCATCGATCTGGTGCCTGAAGCACATCCACGGTATTTTGGCCGTGCCAATGCCTATGGACCGCGTTATGCAAATTTTATCATCCAGAATGCTGACTACCTGTTAAGCATAGGTGCTCGCCTGGGTGTGCAACATACCGGCTATAACGTCGAAGCTTTTGGAAGAGCCGCTTTTGTAGACATGGTTGATCTTGACCCTGCAGAAGCCAGCAAACCATTCCTGAAAATCGACCGCTATTCACGTTGCGATGCCAAGGCTCTGATCAATGCGCTAATCAGCGAACTGGAAAATAGCCAGACATCAACTATCCTTGCCCCAGTTGAGTGGAACACCTATTGTCAACGCATCAAACATACTTACCCGGTTGCTCCGACACTTGAAGAAGCAGGTGCTGCACAACTGGTTGATCCTTATTATTTTGTCGATGTACTATCCGATCTTTTACCAGAAGATGCGCTGGTGCCATTAGGATCTTCCGGCACGGCATTTACGGTATCGGGACAGGCTTTCAAGCCCAAGGTAAGACAGCGTGTATTTCATGCCAAGGGCATGGCAGCAATGGGTTTTGGCATGCCTTCTGCAATTGGAGCCAGCATTGCGTTTGACAACAAAATGGCGATTACCCTGGTTGGTGATGGAGGCTTTCAGTTGAATATACAAGAGCTGCAGACCATGGTACATCACGCTTTACCAGTGAAGATCTTTGTTGTCAACAATGACGGTTATCACGCTATACGCGTCACTCAGGAAAATTATTTCAATAACCGTTATGTCGGCTCCACTGCAGAAAGTGGTGTATCTCTGCCCTCTTTGAAAAAAATTGCCGATGCCTATGGCATGCAGCATCGCATCATACACAATAACAGTGAAGTCAAAGATGTCATTAGTGCCAGCCTGGGGAATCATTTGCCTGAGATCATAGAAATCATGGTTGATCCGCATAAGCATCTAATGCCCAAACTGGGGTCCTTCATCAAACCTGATGGAACTATGGCTTCACGCCCCCTGGAAGATTTACTGCCCCTACTGAGCCGAGAAGAATTTCGCGCCAACATGTACACCGAGCCCTTGGAATAAACCCTGATGAAGACAAAAATTTTATTGATGGGTGCAGGTGCAATCGGGCGTGGTTATCTGCCCTGGACATTGGATGCATCGCGCCACGAATTTATATTCATCGATAATAATCCGGCCATTGTCGATCACCTCAATTTCCACGGTGGCTACACGACCTATCGCGTCAATGGCGACGAGTATCAGCAAATGCGGGTCAATATTCTGGCAGCTTACACGCCAGCCAGTTTTCAACTGGCAGATCATCAGGATGCGATTGCCTGCTTTTTCTCTGTAGGGCCACGTAATGTCAGCAAGGCAGCGCAGATACTGGCAGGTTCTGCCATCCCGCTGATCATGTGTGAGAATGAACCGGAGACTGTCGCTGTCGCCAAACGTGTAGTCGGCCACGATGCTGTCTATTTCGCCGTCCCCGACGTGATTACCTCCAATACGGCACCAGCGCATTTGCTGGCGCAGGATCCGCTTGCCATTACCACCGAGAATGGTGTGCTGTATGTCGAAGCCTGCCCGGCCGTCATTCACGGTGATATGGCCCTGCTGTCACGCGAAGAACTGCTGCGCATACAGTGGACCCCCAAGCTATACCTGCACAACACACCACATTGCATCGCCGCCTATCTGGGTGCGCTGATGGGTGCAACGTATGTGCATGAAGCCATGATGCATCCGCGTGCGGCGCAACTCGTAGAAGGGGCCATGACAGAAATGCTGCAGGCACTGAAACTGCTATGGGATATTCCTCACGATTTTCTGGAATGGTATGCAGAAAAAGAACTGGCGCGTTTCCGTTGTCAGCTCTTGTTTGATCCGGTTGCGAGGGTGGCCCGTGAACCACTGAGAAAGCTTGAACTGCATGGTCGTCTGATCGGCGCTGCCCAAATGTGCCTGACTCTGGGTGTACTTCCACAATATCTGCTGAAAGGCATAGTCGGTGCGGTCCTGTTTGAAGACGTCAACGACCCGGATCATCATATAGGTCTGATGCATGAAGCCATGGACACAGCCAGCTTCAACCGCTATGTACTTGGTCTGCGTCCGGGGGAGCCGCTGGATTTGATGTTGCGTGAAAAAATCGCAGCGATTACCACCGAACTACGTGAAATCGTAAAGGATTGAATGTGGCTATTCGTATTGACAACCATGTGAATGACAACGAACTCATCAGAATTGCACTGGATGCCGTACTGGCCGCCACCAAGATCGCTGATGGCTTCAATGGTGCTGCAGCAGTCAGCCACAAAGGCAGCCTGCGCGATATCGTCACCCAGGCTGATATCGATATCAGCGAACTGCTGATCAAGCGCCTGAGTCTCAGCGGCCTGCCGGTCATTTCAGAAGAAAATCCAGATCAGAAAATACCTGTGGGTACAAATTGCTGGGTGGTTGACCCTATAGACGGGACCGTTAATTTTTCACATGGCCTGCCACAATATGCCGTGTCAGTCGGTCTGCTGGACAACGGTTCTTTCAGGCTTGGTGTCGTCTGCGCACCAGCCCTGAATGAATTGTACTTCACGCTGAATACAGAGCGCGCTTTGATGAATGGCCGACCTTTCAGACATGAACATCTGGGCATACAGGATGCATTGACGGCAGCCAGTTTCAGCGCCAGGGTTCCCGAACCGCAATATACCCTGTTCAGGCAAGTAAACGAAAGTACACGTGGCTGTCTGCGTACTGGCAGTGCTGCCCTCAATATCTGCTGGGCCGCCACCGGCAAACTGCAGGCGGCTTACGGCTTTGCAGCAAAAATCTGGGATGTGGCAGGCGCGCTGGCAATTGCCCGCGCAGCGGGGTGTGAAATCCAGCTGCAATATGCAGATGATCATCTGACTCTGGATTACTGTGTAGGGTCGCATGATGTCGTACAGCATATCAGCAAGCTTGCGCAGCAGAATGGGCTGGCGAACTTTGGAACTGACGATGAATAAACCTATCAATGAATTTGCAGGCGTGCCTGTCGTCATCCTGTGTGGTGGCATAGGTGTGACACTGAATGTAACGCAGGGTCAACGCCTGAATAAAGGACTGGTACGGATACAGGAAAAACCCCTGTTCTGGTGGGTCATGCTGCAATATGTCATTCATGGCGCCAGTGATTTCATTCTTCCGGCAGGTTACCAGTACGAACAATTCCGCTTGTCGTTGCTACAGGCCGGTGGTGTTGAACTGGCTGGCGATCCGGGTTGTTACGAAATCCTGATAGGCAACATCCCATGCCGCGCGCGCCTGCTGCTGACGCCGGAAGATGCATCGACAGCAGCGCGGCTGCTGGCTTGCAAACTCTGGCTGCAACATGCGCCATCCTTCGCCCTGACCTACTCCGATACCTTGTGTGACGTTGATCTCAGTGCGGAAATGCGCTTCCACAAGACCAGTGGACTGACCGCGACCTTGATAGCCACTAAATTTCCAGTGCGTTTTCGTATTTTGGGAGTTCGCGCAGGGGAAATGCTGGTGCGAGCCTTTGCCTCCCGGCCTGTGATTGAAGCAGCCAGCATCAATGGCGGCTATTACCTGTTCACGTATGCCATCTGGAATCCTGAATTCGCCGTCACCGCTGATATCGCACTTGAAAACCAGCCGCTGGAAAAATTGGCAGCCGCAGGCCAGTTGATTTCATTTGCACATAATGGTTCCTGGCACACTTGCGATGCAGAACGGGATCTGATTGGGCTTTCAAAACTGGCGAGCTATCTCAGTTCAAAGTTATTGGACAACCATAGAGAGTTCCATCCAGAAGAATGAAATGAATAGCATTGGCCATAAGATAAGGCCCAGCCCCAGAGAAACTCAATATTCATGCAAATGGCTATTAAAACGAACGCACTCTCAGATGACGAACAAGAAAAATTTCAGGCGCCACCCCATCGTCGCAGCCGATATGCTGAGTTTAAGCAATACATCTTGCGTGCCGTGGGAACAACTGCGTGGAAAAACTGTCCTGATCACAGGTGCAGCGGGGTTTCTTGCGACCTATATGGTAGAAATATTGCTGTTCCTGAACGAAACCAAGGGCATGGGAATCACCGTCATCTGCATGGTCAGGGACGTGAATCATTTTAATATCCGATTCGCTCACCATGTACCAAGGCAAGATCTGATTTGTCTGAAGCAGGATATCAGCACTGCATTTGATGTCGACCATCAGGTGGATTTCATCATCCATGCGGCAAGCAAGGCCAGCCCCAAATATTATTCCACCGACCCGGTTGGAACACTGAGCGCCAATACGATGGGGACAGCGCATTTGCTGGATCTGGCAAAGCGTCAGCAAGTCGAAGGTTTTCTGTATATAAGCAGTGGCGAAGTCTACGGACAAGCGAGTAAAGTGCCCACGGCGGAAACTGACTACGGTGCCGTCGATCCTCTGGATGTTCGTGCCTGTTATGCGGAAAGCAAGCGCATGGGTGAAAACATGTGTGTATGCTGGCATCATCAATTCAAGATTCCGGCAAAAATTGTGCGTCCCTTCCATACCTATGGCCCTGGCATGCAACTCGATGATGGCCGTGTATTTGCAGATTTTGTTGCTGACATTCTTCATAATCGCGATATCAAAATGAAGAGTGATGGTCTGGCAAAACGGGCATTTTGCTATATCGCCGATGCGACCGCAGGTTTCTTCACCATCCTGTTGTCGGGCGAAAACGGCAAAGCCTACAATATCGGCAACCCACAGGGAGAGATCAGCATTCGCGATTTGGCACAGTTACTGGTCGGCATTTTCCCGGAAAAGAACCTGAAAACTATCTTTACCGATAGGGATAGCAACGACGTCTACGTGCCAAGCCAGGTACAGGCCATTTGCCCGAATATTGATCTGGCAAATGCGTTGGGCTGGTCTCCTGAGACCAGCTTGGAACAGGGATTTCTTAACACGGTTAAAAGCTATCAGACATGGCAGTGATAATTATCTGGTACAAGAAATAATCATCCTTCAACAAATTCCATAAAGCATGCAAACACCTCATTTTACTGCTTGAAATTAAAATCAGGCATTCAGCATGAGTGTGTCGTGTATAGAAAATACCAGTTCCAATAATTGGACCAATAATCAAGTGTGATACCGATTGTCGATGAAGATTTTTTTTAGAAGAACAGGTATTGACCGCGCGATCCTTTACACATTGATAGGTCGGGGCTGGAGCATGCTTGCTGCGTTAGTAACGCTATGGCTTATCACGCGTCACCTGTCTACCAGCGAACAAGGTTTTTACTATACTTTTGCCAGCATCATCGGCCTGCAGATCGTATTTGAATTGGGCATGAGCAATGTCGTCATGCAATTTGCCAGTCATGAGATGGCGCGTCTTTCCTGGCGTCCTGACCACATACTGGAAGGGGATGAAAAAGCCCAGAGCCGCCTGTATTCACTGTTCAGTCTAATTGCCAGATGGTACGGTGTCATTGCTGTACTTATCATTTTCGTCATCCTGCCCGCCGGTTATTATTTTTTTGGCAAAAATGCTGTAGCTCCATCGATTGCATGGGAGGCTGCCTGGACGTGGCTGATCGTTGCGACCGCTGTCAACATTTTGCTGACACCAGTGTTTGCCATGCTGGAAGGTTGTGGGCACGTTACACAGATTGCCCGTTTGCGTATGGTGCAAGGCATAGGTGGCAGTATCGTGTGCTGGGGAATGCTGGCATCAGGCGCAGGCTTATTGGCTATGCCAGCCATGAGCAGTGTCATGGCTGTGATTGGCCTGTGCTGGTTATGTTTAAGCTATACACGCTTCTTTAAGGCACTGGGCACGCATTATTTTTCGACAAATAAAATTGACTGGAAAACTGAAATCTGGCCTTTGCAATGGCGCATCGCCATCAGTTGGTTAAGCGGCTATTTCATTTTCCAGTTTTTTGTTCCAGTCCTGTTTGCTTATCGCGGCGCAATTGAGGCCGGGCAAATGGGTATGAGCCTGAGTATAGTCAGCGCTATTTCCACCATCGCCATCGCCTGGGTTAACACCAAAGCACCACAATTTGGCAGACTGGCGGCACTACAGCATTTTCATGAACTGGATAGTCTATTTTTTCGTATTCTGAAACAATCCACGGTCGTGATAGTCCTGGGTGCGCTATGTCTGCTATTCATCAAATTATTTTTACTTCATGCCGACCATCCGCTGAACGCCAGGATAATGCCGCTGCTACCGTTTGTATTGCTGCTACTGACAACCATCGTGAATCATATCGTGTTCGGTCTGGCGATTTATCTGCGCTCATACAAAGAAGAACCGTTCATGTTCTTTTCACTAACCATGGCCTTGTTGATCGCTGCTGCGAGCCTGCTACTGACCAAACGCTTTGGCGCAAACGGGATGATGATCGCTTATTTTTGCCTGACATTGGGCATAGGACTGATCTGGGCTTGCTGGATTTTCAAAACCAAGCGGCTGGAATGGCAGGCAACAAAGAAAGGAGAACAGATTGTCTAAACTGGTGCTATCCATTTATATCCCCACGTATAACAGAGCGGGTTTATTGCAGCACTTGCTACAGTCTATTGTGGCGGGAATGACGGCATGGCCAGATGATCTGGAACTGATTGTTTCAGACAATGCATCAACAGATAACACTCAGGAAGTGGTAGCCAGCTTTATCCAGCAAGGCTTTCCTTTCATCAGCCTGCGTAACGCGGAAAATATCGGGGCTGACAGAAATTTTTGCCAGGGCTTTAGCAAGGCAAACGGAAAATATTTCTGGGTAATCGGTGATGATGAAATCATGTACCAAGGAACGGTTAACTATGTACTGGAGCAATGCCGGTCTTTGGACATTGGCATTTTATATCTTGCCAATGATGGTTTTGGTCACAATGAGCAAGAGCACGTTCTGGAGCGCAAGACACCTAAAGAGATCAGCGCAAGATTACTGAACTCAAATGAGTTTTTCAAATCAACCAACGTCTTTTTGACATTTATTTCGGCGAACGTCATCAATCGTGAGGCCGTGCTCGCCTATACGCCAGACTTTGATCCCAACACTGAACTCAATACCTATCTGGTCCAGCTTAGCTGGACCTTCACGGCACTCAAGGCATGCAGGCAGCATTTATATGTGAATAGCAGAATCTTTGCAGCACTAAGAGAAAACAGCAGCGGCTATCGCCTGGTCGAAGTGTTTGGTGTCAATCTGGTGCAGATGACCAGAAAACATCTAGGTACCAGCATACCGGACGCAGAACGAATCATGGCCAATGCCGTGATTACCCGTTTTTTCCCACGTCAGTTAATGAGCCAGTTCAGCAGTACTACCAGTAAAAATAAATTTCTTGATGAAGATATTGTCGACGTCAGCACGAAATGCTTCAGCGTCTATCCGCTATTTCATATTTTCCTGAAACCCATTCTGACCGGCTCTTGGCCGACGAGACAGATTGTTTTCTTTTGCGTCAGAGTATTCAACAGTATCAATCGCTGGACAAAGTATCGCTTTCTTTAAACTAGAAGGACGAAGCAAGCGAAGACGTGATGGCTTGGTTATTTAATTAGGATATCCAAAGCGATACTACCCCAGTTTCTTGTATAGCGGGCATATGATCCAGAATATACGTCTGCGACTATTCTAGCTAGACGCTGCCATCTGGATTTAGGGAAATCCATGCGCCTTTGCAGATGTGCACATTTTTCAGCACAGGCAGAACGATGTTTCGGTGAAATCAGCTGGTTATTCAAGCGTTGCTGTAAATTTATCCACAACGCCAATTCATCGCGCAAATAAGCAGTCCTGTTAATCTGCAGGGCGTTACGTATTTGGGAAAGCACGGATACTTTTCGTCCGCCAATCTGGTTGTTACCGTGTTGTCGATATTTCACCAGGCATTCATCTACTGGCACGATATTGCCGCATGCCGCTGCCAGTAATGCTATCCAGGCATCATGATGCCAAGTTGCAGGAATCGGTAAAACTATTTCCCGCAGCGAGGTACGAAATGCCATACTCGCCCCCATCACCAAAAAACGTTTAAGCAGAATATCAAAACTGTCTCCCATCTGCATATGCCGTCTGGTACGAATGTCGAATTTAAGGCCCTGCCACATGGTATATCCAAGTGCTTGCAATGATGCGTCAGTGACTTCAGCATCACTGAAGACGGCAGTAACGCTTTCGTCAACAAACATATTGGCGATTTTTTCTAGTTTATCAACGTGCCAAATATCATCCTGGTCAGATAAAGCAATGACATCCCCCTTGCAGAGGCTAATGACTTTTCCAAAATTGAGACTGGATCCCAGGCGTTGCTGATTGACATGCAGACTTACGGGGAAACCGGCAGTAGCACCAAATTGCCGTATGATGTCGCAGGTACTATCGGTGGATAGATCGTCGCATACGACAAGCTCAAACGGCTGCAACGATTGCAAAAGAAAACTTTGCAATTGCTCTAGCAAAAACTCCTCGCCGTTATAAGTACATAAAGCGATCGAGATGCGAGATTGGCTCATACATAAAGATAATATAAACGGAAGATTGGTGATAAGAAAATAATTTTTTGCTTCAATTTAACAAATAAGTTTGCGGCCAAATTCGAATATTTAACAATAAAAGTAACGATCGTTACCAAATAATAGTAACCAACATTGCATCACATAAATATACAAGAAATCTGCATAACAAATACTAGCTTCTCCGGCAAACTGTAACAGTCTGCCTAACGGAAGATGAATTCCAGTTTCGCGCCATTTAATTCGATCACGTCACCATCCGTCAATTGCTTTGGTTTCGCTTCCATTAACTGATCATTCAATTTCGGTTTTGTCGCACCATCGACATGGGCAATAAAATAATCCTGCGCTTGCCTTGTGATAGCCACCACCTGAACGGTAGGGCTGCCTATGGTTGTCACTGGTTTGGACAATATCAATTCCTTGCCTGCATTGGCACCACTCAGCACTTTCACCCTGGCACCTTGGCTGACCGGAGACGACGGACTTGGCGCATTGGGTACATTGGTCACAGGATTTTTTACCGGCGCATCTTTTTCTACCTGAAAGCGCAGTTTATATTTGCCTATATCAATGACATCGTCATGCTGCAACAGATGTTTTTTAATAGGCTGACCGTTAACCATGGTGCCATTGGTGCTGCCCAGATCAAGCACAAAAGAACCACTTGACGAGGTATCGATTGCGGCATGCTGGCCACTGACAGTTAAATGATCAATGACGATGTCATTGCTGGGGCGGCGACCAACTGTCAGACGTGATTTGCTGATGCTGAGCTCTTGCTGAACTAAACCATTAAAGGTGACGATAATTTTCGCCATAGATCTCTCTTAATTCGTATTCCCCCGGACTATCGGGTAAAAGTTCTTTGCAACCAGGATTTGTCTTGCTCAGCAAGTACTCGGAACAGGATGACTGAAATATTGTCTAATCCGCCACGATCATTGGCACGGTCAATCAGGGAGGCACAGCACTGGCTCAAGTCTTTCGCGTCTTGCTTTATCAAGGAGAGGATTTCATCATGTCCTAGCATATCGGTCAATCCATCCGAGCACATCAGATACAAATCATCAGCCATGGTTTGGTGTATATGCAACTCTATCTGCGGTAGTTCCTGCGTACCAACTGCGCGGGTAATTAAATTTTTGATAGATGAATAACGGGCGTCTTCTTCTGATATCAGGCCGGCATTGATTTGCTCTTGCAAGACCGAATGGTCTTGCGTCAATCTGCTAAGGACACCATTTCTGTAACGATAAGCTCTGGAATCACCGACGTGCGCCAATAAAAGCTTATCTTGTAAACAACTGGCAACGACCACGGTGGTACCCATGCCCGCACATTCAGGATTGGTGAGCGCAGCATGCAAGACACTGCTATTGGCCAGTTCAATGGCTTCAGTAATCCATCTCGCCATGGCCACCGGACGCGGCCCCATGGAAGGGAACCAGATCGCATCCATCTTGGTACACAGGTATTCGGCAATGATCTGCGCCGTCATCGCGCTGGCGACTTCACCAGCGTTATAGCCGCCCATGCCATCAGCCAGAATAGCGCAGCCGTAGTCAGCACACACGACGATGGCATCTTCGTTATGTGCCCTGACTTGTCCGTTATCGGAAAGGGCGGCAAATTCTAAAACACGCTGGTATGGCATCAATAAACGGTCTGACTAAAAAAATTGAATTAATAAATTTATATCAATTCAAGATTGATACTTTGGGATAGCTTTTTCCTCAGCTTTTAAGCTTAACATTAAGGAAATCTATTTGCACTGCTTAATTTGCACTGCTTATTTGACAATGTTTGTTATCAGAAAATTCTGCGGCAAAATCGGTGACAAAAAGCGGGCAGAAACGAAAAGAGTCGCACACTTGCGACTCTTTTCTGAAGACCTGCCTGAAGTCAAAAACTTACAGCATGGCTTTCAACAAACGCGCCATTTCTGACGGGTTTTTCGTGGCCTTGATGCCGCATTCTTCCATGATGTCGAGCTTGGCTTGTGCAGTATCAGCACCACCAGAGATCAGCGCGCCAGCATGGCCCATGCGTTTGCCCGGAGGCGCAGTCACACCGGCGATGAAGCCAACAACTGGTTTCTTCATGTTGTCGCGTACCCAGTAAGAAGCATTCGCTTCGTCAGGGCCACCGATTTCACCGATCATGATGACGGCATCCGTATCTGGATCATCATTGAACATCTTCATGATGTCGATGTGTTTCAGACCATTGATAGGATCACCACCGATACCAACAGCAGAAGACTGACCCAGACCCAGTGCAGTCAATTGACCCACTGCTTCATAAGTCAACGTACCTGAACGGGAAACCACGCCGATACGACCTTTACGGTGGATATGGCCTGGCATGATGCCGATCTTGATTTCGTCTGGCGTAATCAGACCTGGGCAGTTAGGGCCGAGCAATTTTGTCTTGCTGCCGGACTTTGCCATGCGGTCTTTCAACATCATCATGTCACGGACAGGGATGCCTTCGGTAATGCAAATTGCCAGGTCCAGGTCAGCTTCAACAGCTTCCCAGATGGCAGCGGCTGCGCCTGCTGGTGGAACATAGATAACGGAAACTGTTGCACCAGTAGCAGCTTTAGCTTCAGATACGTTAGCAAAAATCGGAATGCCTTCGAAATCTTCGCCAGCTTTTTTCGGGTTCACGCCAGCGACGAAACAGTTTTTACCGTTTGCGTAATCGCGGCACATGCGCGTATGGAACTGGCCAGTTTTGCCAGTAATACCTTGGGTGATGACTTTAGTGTCTTTATTGATCAGGATGGACATATCTGTTCCTTGCGATTATTAAGCTTTAGCAGCAGCGGCAGCAACAACCTTCTGCGCTGCTTCTTCCATCGTGTCAGCCGCGATGATAGGCAGGCCAGAGTCAGCCAGCATCTTCTTGCCGATGTCTTCGTTAGTACCCTTCATACGCACAACCAGTGGTACTTGCAGGGAAACTGCCTTGGATGCAGTGATCACACCTTCAGCGATCACGTCACAACGCATGATGCCGCCGAAAATATTGACCAGGATGGCTTTCAGGCCTGGGTTTTTCAACATGATCTTGAAGGCTTCTGTTACTTTTTCTGCCGTCGCACCGCCACCTACGTCGAGGAAGTTGGCTGGTTCGCCGCCAAATAGTTTGATGGTGTCCATCGTTGCCATCGCCAGGCCAGCGCCGTTGACCAGGCAACCGATATTGCCGTCGAGGGAGATGTAAGCCAGGTCAAATTTGGAAGCTTCGATTTCAGCTGGATCTTCTTCATCCAGATCGCGGTAAGCCACGATTTCTGGTTGACGGAACAAGGCATTCGCGTCGAAGTTGAATTTTGCATCCAGTGCGATCACTTTGCCGGAGCCAGTCAAAATCAAAGGATTGATCTCAGCCAGGGAGCAGTCAGTTTCCATAAAGGCTTTGTACAAACCTTGCAATTGGACGCGCGCATCAGCGATAGAGCCTTCAGGCACGCCGATTTTGCGGGAGATGTCATCCGCTTCTGCATCTTGCAGACCATTGGTCGGGTCGATAGCGATAGAATGCAGCAGCTCTGGATGTGACTCTGCCACTTCTTCAATATCCATACCGCCTTCGCTGGAGGCCATCAAGACCACACGCTGGCTGATACGGTCAGTGACCATACTGACATACAGTTCTTTTTTGATATCAGCGCCTTCTTCGATCAACAGGCGACGAACCTTCTGACCTTCAGGGCCAGTCTGATGCGTGATCAGTTGCATGCCCAGAATCGCCTCAGCGTATTCGCGCACTTGTTCCAGGGATTTAGCGACTTTCACGCCACCACCCTTGCCACGGCCACCGGCGTGTATCTGTGCTTTAACAACCCAGACTGGTCCGCCCAGCGTTTCAGCCGCTTTGACCGCTTCGTCAACAGACAGGCATGGAATACCGCGTGGTACTGTCACTCCGAATTTGCGGAGGATTTCTTTACCCTGATACTCATGAATTTTCATACGACTTCCCTTCAGACACTGAGGTATAAATAATTAAACAAACAAACTAGCTGGGTGATTTCGCGTCAGACGACATCGTCGCCCAACGCGGGTAGTACTGGACAACCGCCGGCCCGTCAGTACGAAGGGCGTGGCAGCGATCTAATTGAAAAGGTTTTTGCGTCTGCTGACCGTGATCGCTTGCACCATCACGGGTATCAATCACATCTCCGGCAAAAGCCTGGACAGCCGCGGTGGGCAGAATCTGCGCCATTTCCGTCAGGTGGGTGCAACCCTGCACACCAGCCATGCGTTCTTTGACGCCCTGACGAAATTGTTTTAGCAGGTTCAAACCGATGAGTTTTTTATAATCTGGAGTAATGACTTCACAATAACCCGGATAAGGTACCGCATCCGAAGACGCTTCGACGTCAACGATGGTTAATTGCAAATCAATGGTAATGCGCAGGCTGAGATCATGCAGCGCGCTGCCATTGGGGCGCACGCCGGATGCGAGAGTAATATCGCGGGGCTTATAGTCAGTGATACGGGCGTCAAGATCCCACAATCCATCATCGCGCGCGAACGCTTCGATCTGGATAGTACGCGTGTGCTTCAGGGCGCGTCTGTTGGTTGACGAAGATAAGGGCATCATGCCTGCTGGCGGCTAAACCGGAATACTCAATAAATATAGCCACAATTGCGTGTCGTTACCGCAGCTTCTACGATAACAGCCGCTCCTGCGGCCCTGCAAAAAACCACAAGAGTTTAGCACAGACCTGCACGGAACTCACCACCTGACTACAATTTAAGCAATAGCCTGACTCGATTTCTTACGGAAACATGATTCTTTTAATATCAAATCAGATGCATCTTAGAGAGATGCATGAAATAGATGTCTTCATCAACAATAATCCAAGCTATCAATACAGCGATTCGCGACAAACTCTGCGCATTATCCTGATAGCTGGCATTTGCGCTTTGGGGCGCCTTTTAAAACTGGAGAACTGGAGAACGAGAGACTGAAAGACTGCGGGCGTTTGATATGCTACCTGTTTGATAATGAAGCGCTGGGTTCCAAGATAAACCTTGCGCATTTGCTGGCGTTAATCGATCTCATCTTCATCGCGGGGTGCTCGCATGGCAGCTTGTATCGCCCGGCTGGAAAACCCTCTTTGCTGCAAAAACGCCGCCTGCTTCATCTTCTCTTGATGATCAGCAGGGGCAGTGCGAAATTTCCGGTGCAGGACTTGTATCGCCCTCTCCTGCTCGCTCGCCTGCAAACCTTCTTTGACAGCATCTATATCTTGCGACTGCAAACCGTGACTTTGCAATTCCGCCAAAATGCGATTATTGCCAAAACGTGCCTGCCGACGGTTGACCAGGGATTCAGAAAAGCGCTCGCCTGATAAATACTTGGCCGCTTCAAGAAAATTCAATACGGCTTCAACATCCTCCCCCTCTTGCACATAGGGTGCAAGCTTGCGCTCAAGCTCCATGCGGCTATGTTCACGCATGGATAAATAACGCAAGGCTCTGGCCTTCAGGCTAATTATTGGTTTCTTCATACTTTAAAAGCAAAAACGCTGACCACCCGCGAAACTCTTGTCACGCAAGCAATCAGCATTTCTGCCTGATCTCAGATCAGGGAATAAGACTTGCGCAAACCCCGCCCAACAAAGCCAACCGAGAGGGCCGTACAATGTACGAAGCTGCCTATCCTGAGAAGGTCTTGCGCAAGTCCAAACTTAACATTTAACTTAAAACTTAACTTAGTACTTACTCAGCTATCGAAGCTGGCAACAAAGGCACGCCCAGATGTGCGCGCACTTTGTTTTCAATTTCTTTCGACAACTCTGGACGTTCTTTCAGGAAATTACGTGCATTATCCTTGCCTTGACCGATACGCTCACCATTGTAGCTGTACCAGGCCCCTGCCTTTTCAATGATCTTGGCGTCCGCACCCAGATCAAGGATTTCACCTTCACGAGAAGTGCCTTCCCCATACAAAATATCGAAATGCGCTTCTTTAAATGGCGGTGCAACTTTATTTTTGACTACTTTGACCTTGGTTTCATTACCAACCACTTCATCGCCCGACTTGATCGAACCGGTGCGGCGGATATCCAGACGTACAGAAGCATAAAACTTCAGAGCATTACCGCCAGTCGTCGTTTCCGGGCTACCGAACATGACACCAATTTTCATACGGATCTGGTTAATGAAAATCACCAGGGTGTTAGTACGTTTAATGCTGCCTGTCAGCTTACGCAAAGCCTGAGACATCAAACGTGCCTGCAAGCCAGGCAAAGAGTCACCCATGTCGCCTTCAATCTCGGCACGTGGCGTCAGCGCCGCTACCGAATCGATAACAACCAGGTCAACGCTGCCAGAACGCACCAGCGCATCAGTAATCTCCAATGCCTGCTCACCAGTGTCTGGCTGAGAAATCAGCAAATCAGACAAATTCACGCCCAGCTTCTGCGCATAACCCACGTCCAATGCATGTTCAGCATCAATGAACGCACAGGTACCACCAATTTTTTGCATTTCTGCAATCGCTTGCAGTGTCAGCGTAGTTTTACCTGAAGACTCAGGGCCATAAATTTCTACCACACGGCCACGTGGCAAGCCACCAACGCCCAGCGCAATATCTAGACCAAGTGAGCCAGTGGAAACAACCTGCACCTCTTCCACCACTTCGCCATCAGCCATACGCATGACTGAACCTTTACCAAACTGCTTTTCTATCTGTGCCAGAGCTGCGGCAAGTGCCTTCGCTTTTTCTGTGGCGTTTTCAGGTTTCTTATCGTCCATACTATCTTTCATTCAATAAGCGGCGGTGGAAAATGAAGCGCAGGTTTAATTTCCCGCGTTTTGCAGTACTGTATAAAAAAACAGTGATTTATGCAAGCGACATTTTCAAATTGATGGAAATTTGTTGATTTATTAAGAATAGGACGATTTTGTCGATTTCCGTTTAACTCTGAATTTTTCTCGTTTACGGCCATGACATAGACCGACAAAGGTCATCAGAAACTAGCTGTCGATTTTCATTTAACTCTGAATTTTTTTCATTTAACTTTGAATTCGTAGGTAGACATGTGCCCCTTTATAAGGGCACATGCTACAACAGCATACATTTCAATTTGGGATAGTGTTGAGGCGAAAGCTCAGACTAATACCGTGCTTTACTGGTATTGCCGTTAGGTGCACTGCAGTCACTAACGGAAAATCGCGGCAATTGTATCTATTTAGAATAAACATACATAAACGTATGCGTGGAGAAGACATTCAAGGGTCAATCCATTTTTTCACTGGAGATCGTTTGTAAAAATTCTAGTCAGCCAAGTATGTCTTGCTTAATAGTTCAAAAGTACCGATTTTTACTGGATTAGGCGTGGCCTTTGCGTGAAATTCTGATCCACTTACTTTATCAATTGTTGTCATTATAGCTTTAAAATCTAAAACGATGCTATGACATCGTTATTGATGTGGCCTATATTTTTTAATGCTGTGAATGTAAAACATCAAAAGATTCTAGTACATGAAACGTCCGATTTATCATCTAGAGTTGGGCCTAGGTCGAGGTTTTCTTGCTAGCAAAAATCTTCTATAGAGCTCATCAGCACCAGGGGAAGGTATTGCATCCTTTTGGGATGCAAACAAATTATAGAATCGTAGAAACTTTATACAATCTCGCGAATACATCCACTTCCATGCGATCCGATACGGATTCTTTTCACTACAGCTTCTGTCGAGTAGTGTTTGAAACATGAAATTGTTAACGGCCTTTACGAATGACATTAACCAAGATGCGATGTCAGCCAGTTCATTTTTTCCAAGTGCTAGCGGTTTTTCCAAAGCTTGGCTGTGTATTTCCAGACCAAGCGCGATCCCATTTTGGGTACCAAGTTTCCCAAAGCGATGGACACAGCAGTGCCTCATTTGACATATTTTTTCAAACTCCAATAACAAGGTCTTCAAATTTTCCGGAATTTTCTCTACCGCGAGGAATTTGATTAATGATTTACGAACCGCATCTTCACTAGCAAATGAAACGCCTTCAAGTAACGCTTCGGCCAGTAGCTTTTTATTTTGATAAAGTACTGCGCCGAAAGGGACGGTATATGAATGCGCGTCAGCCTGAGCCTTTTGATCGGTATTTATAATTGAACTAATAACGGATCTGAAATATCCCTCAACAGCAGAAACATGCCCCAGAAGCAATAATCGTGAAAATTCTGGTGAAACACTTGCTGCGCCAGTCCAAAGCTTATTAATCTCTTTGCAGTTCTCAATATAAATATCGATTGCCGAAGTCGCAGTCTCGGAATAGGTACAATCGAACAAAATTACCGTGTTGGGGCAAGGACTCGCTGCAATTGAGCCGATATTGGTAATTGCGGAGTAATCCGCTGACACGCTATTAGTTGCCATTTGCTAGGAAAGAAAATCGTCAACAAAACTATGCAAGACATCGGCGATTTTAGTACTTCGACGCCGACCGAAACCGTATACTGTGATCAATTCAGCGACGGGATTTTGCATAGCTAGATAATCACGAATAGTTTTTAGCTGTGGTAAATCATTTTTTATTTGTCGAATTTGAAATTGCGTCAACGCAGGCACCATCTCGATTTGTACGTTTAAGCAAGCGTCGAATGACGAGACTGCGATCAGCTGACTTCCACAATTGCTACAGAATTTTTGCATTTCATCGACCCGCTTTGTACCACATGCAGGACAAGGAGGGAGCGCAAAATCTAGATCTTTCAGAATCGCTATATCATCTACGTATTTTTCTAACTTACGACGAATAGGATGTTTTGCCCGTCGAGCATGAATAGCATCGACCGTACTTCTAAGTGTACCTCCCGCATCCCCTGAAGTTAGTGCCCTGCTGCTGAGAAGGGCTGCGCCATGTGGTATGAATCGTCGATAAATTCGCTCAGGAGTACCGTGTTTCACTTCTTTGGCGTCGAAGATGAGTCCTGCCTCAACTAGTAATTGAAACATGCGGCGAACGATTGGGGTAAGGTCCTCCTTAGGAACCCCAACAATTAGTTGGACCAATTCTCGACTATCATTCGCGCTCTTAATTGCCTTCACCATGCCATTTAGAATGAGTTCTCCCACACTAAGTAGATTCGCAAACTTTGGAACTTTCGTCGCAAGCGAACGGAATTCTGCGAGCCTAGCCGAAAGGTGATCCTCAATAACCTGGTTGACTCGGGCTTGCATAGACCTATTTCGATTCTCCTTAAACGACTGCAACATCGTTAAGTAAGCACGAGGAACACCAAAAGCCGCAAATCGCAAAATCTCAACAATATCATTAGGAAAAAGCTCGAAATCAGGGAATCGACATCGAGCAATTTGATCCAGATCTGATGCGTAAGTAGGTGCTTCGAAAGAGGTCCAAACGAACACGTCCGTACTGTCCTGACCAGCGTGAAAGCGGGGGCTATACTCAGTTGTTCCGGGGTAGACTGATGCTTTAGGAGCTATGGTTGAAGACTTAAGAGCACGCACAATATCAAGTAGTTCGATAAGATAGCTTGGCGTAAGTGTCAGTGCCGCGTCATCAAGCAGGAGCACTGTCCGTTTTCGCCCTGCGATGCCACATGCAGCATCTAGCAATTGCTGAACTTTCGTAACTGTAATTGACCTAGAAAGTGCGAGCTCATCAACAGAAAGTGGTTGGTTTCGTTCCAATGCCGCAATTAACAGTTCTAAACGATGTTTTGGCAGACTAAGCAATTTTTCAATCTCAGCAACACCTGACGCATTCTTCCCTTTGTACTCAAGACTCCCGTATGTTGCCAACACTACCAACCCCAATGCCCAGGCATGAAATTCATCTGGTGGCGATGCCCTTGATACAAGCAGAGGCTCCAACCGATAATATTTATTAAAGGAGACATATACTGAAAATGGCTTAGACTGATCTTCTTGGCATGTAATCCAAGAGTACCGCATCATGTGGGTTTTGCCACAGCCGCGGGGACCGACAATTGTTTTTAATGATGGTGTAAGTAAAGCTTTTAACACGCTTTTAAACAGCTCGCTATCAGGTGCAGTCTCGGAAACCAAATCTTCGACAGGTATGTAGTCGGCCCGTTGTTCTAGCACCAAATCTTCGTCTTTTGTAACGCCGTCGTTTTCTGCTGTTTTCATTTTTACTTTATAAAGGCAAAGCCATTTGCAATACGTCTGACCTAGAGAGATATTTTGCTCCAACCCCGTGAGCCAATGTCTCAAGTGCATTGCGTCCAGCTGCGCTAGAAAAGAACCGCATGATACTGTCACGATATTTCGGTGGCACTCGCAACGCGTATATGCAGTCGCTAATTACACACCCCTCTCCCTCGACCAAGCAAATTTTATCGTGTAAATTGCGACCTATTCGTGCGATCAAAATATCGCCTGGCTCTGCGATATGAACTTGACCAGGTAATTTTCCTAACGTCCTAGCCGCCCTGAGAAATTTCTTAGGAACCCGCGCAAAAACGCCATCTAGACGACGGGGAAAATCACTTAAATGAAAAATAGGAACTGGTAAAGAATCGAGTTGATTGGAACTAAATGAACCTCGTTGAAGCGACGCCCCCATATTTTCAATGGTCATCGTTTTTCTACGTTTCGTTGAACTTGCTACAGATTGTCTTGAAAAATGAAATCCATAGTCAAGCCTCTTCTCTGCAATCTCTGCTGGGATAACGAGAGGTGCGGACAGTTCACCTTGCATGGATAAATTCCGTAGCACGACTTGTTCAGTAGTACCGCCTGACTTTGCAAGAACCAAAAGATGAGTTTGTGCATCAGTACCGCTGAACACCCGTCGGGGAAGCTGGACAATTTCTTTAATGAGGTGCTGCCTTAAAAGCACTGCGCGGACTCGTTCGAATTTCTGGCCGGTTAGCAATCCATCAGGAAGTATTAATCCCAGTTTGCCTTTGCGTTTAAGAAAACGGAGATTTTGTGCGATGAACAGTAAATCTGCTCCGGCGTCATGTATTGAATCAAGAGCTCCGGAAAATCCGGCTTCTTCAAGAATGGCACCATAACCAGCTCGCCACTTCGGACGAACGTATGGCGGGTTGCACAGACCGATGTCCACACTACCAAAAGACAAACCAATCTTATTTGCCAGTTCGTCATCCAACGCGTCTTGGACGTAGTGCATATGGGCTTGACCACCGTGATCACTTAACTCAGGTCGAGTACTATGATCGGCATCTACAGTGACTAACCGAGCCCCTCCCCACTTTCGAACTGCTGCACTTGATATGGAGCCCTGTCCCACGCCTAACTCAACAATGAGCTTTGGCTTCACATGGTCAATTAAATTAACCAAAATGTCGCTTACGGCTGGTGCCGTGTAATAACGTCCCCAGCTATCCGAAGTCATGCCGGGTCGAATTAAGTCAAGCTGCGGAGCAAGTGTCATATTACTTTCTATATTGTAGTGCATTGCGCAGCAGATAAATTACTTAGCCCACATATTATATTTCCAATAAGCCTGCGCAACAATATGCATGCATTAAAACCCACAATCAGGTATCGAAGAAATTCAACTTCTCAAATCAGCAAAAGCAGCTCTAAAGCAAAGAGGTGACATGTGATTTGCAATTATAAACTTCCATAATTTAACCTTATCCTGCTTTCAACACTGCAACATACCGAGCGCCTAGAGCTTTATATAGATCGACGCTAAAAGATTTGTTGTTCACGTCCATTGATGAAACTATTTCCACCAGATGAACATTATCCTCTCGCCCATTCCATTGCTTCACATAGCTTCCTGACTTATAGCCATTATCCTGCCTGAAAATATTCAAGACATTTTTGGATATATACTGAACAAGAACAGTATCCCATGACATATTCAATGCTTGAAAACAGGCTTCCAACACGGAAAACTCGTTTCGTCTGCAAACAGCGAGACCGGCCAAGAGTTCAAGCAGACGTCGCGGATCCGATCTATCAAGTGAGTGCAGGGTGCCGTCAAATATGATGATCTTGACACTTGGATCTGAAGAGTTCGCCACGCGGACGGCAGCCAACTCGACGTCACCCCGCGCTCGCACCAATTCATGAGACAACATGAAATGCAAAATATCAATCAATTCAACTCCCGCTTGCTCAATATCTGGAAGCTCCTTTTTCCACCACTTCCACCCAAAATGATCAAGTGCCTCACTCACTTCCACCACAACCGCGCGTAAGAAGGGATAGCCTGCCGTTAGCCAATCGGGATTGACAGTAGCATTCATTCTGGCCTGTAGCACAAGCATTTGTTTGGCCTGTTCAGTTTGGAGTGATTTCATTTGGCTCCTTTTCTCTCAGGACATATCAGTGGCGCACTATCCTATCACTATGCCCTGCGATGTAATCAAGGATTTGATTGATAGCTAATCGCGCATCTGCGAACACGTCACCAGACAACTCCTTTAGGATTCGCGCAAAAAGTGCTGTTGCGGATATATTAGGACTTAATCGGAATCCGCATTTATTCATACAAAGAATAATTACCTCAACGGGAGGAACAGCATCGCAGGAGATATACTTCGACAGCATTGGCTGGCTCTTGCTCAACAACGCAGCAAACCTTACTTGAGATGAACCCGAATTTTGCCATGCTGTGCAGACAATGTCTTTAGGTTCCATAAAGTTTTCAACAGAAATAATGCATAGAATATTATTCTCAAAAAAGAATAACAGTATTCAAATAGTCATGCAATTGTATGTTGATAACGACCGTAGCAAAAAGGGGCGTAGCAATTCGTGCCCCCAAAATTGCGTTGCGGAACTATTACACTCTCTCTTAAGAACTAAATTCAACGCGGACATTAATCCGCGTACACGCAAAGAAGCACTGACAATTTCCTTGCGCAACGCCATCCAGGCAACATGATCCATTGATATCACAAACAAGGACTACTCACGGTCAACACGTACAACATATAGATGCCATACGTTAGCACCAGTCGAGCGCTTCGATTTTTTGCGGGGATGATCAAAAATTATTCCTGTCTCAGAAGGAAAAAGACTTGCAAATACAGCAGTGGCGATGCCGCATGGCTTGGTACCTATGGGTGCAATAAACATCTTCGCCCCTGCAGTTAAAGAATCACGAGTCCGTTCAAGACATTCGAAGGCAGAACCAGGATCGCTTGCAGAGCAATATGCAATGTCAAAATCCCCTTGTTCGGAAAGCATTGGTAAATGTGGAACTATCGCATTGAGTTCCCAGCCAGCACGAAACGCTGGAACGCCAAAAACGACCTTTACCGATTTTGCGGCAATCATCTGATACTCCGCCAGAGCTCTGGCCATCCGGTCAGGCTCGTAACCCAAGAAAAATACACCAGCCTCAACCTCATCACTTGAAAGATCAACAACTGCATGAGGAATAGGCTTGTATCCTGGAATAAGTTCTGATAGCGCGTACGAGTCCCCGCCGACAGGTTTGGTATAGTTATCCGGCTCTGCATAGATAATGTGAAAGGTATTGACACCAAGCGCAATGAGTGCCCGCGTTATACAGAATAATTCAGCAAAACCCAATGTAGTTGCCTCCAAAACGATTTGTCGGCCATCCATATAACGTTGCACAAGATCGGCACATGCATCGGCACTAGCAGCTATACCACCGACACTGACAGTCATATTCTCGACATCGTAGGTGACTAACACTTTCTCGTGCGTAGGTGCTTCCTCAGTGTTTACAGCAAGTTCGCCGCGATCATCGACGGCAGTTCCGTGGAAAAGCACACCACCAGATGACAATCCCAACTGAACAACGCTATTGTGGCTACTGGAATAGAAATGAGCGGTAGCAGCCATTACCACAATCCCATTTGTTGCGACGTTATAGCCGGACTTGAATCATCTTTAATCAAGCGAGAGCAGAATCCGCGGTATTCGTCTTCCGTGCCAAGAGCAAGTATGTGAAAATCTTCAACTGACACTTCGATTTTTCTTTTCCTACGATAGCTAATCTGAAAGTAGGGAGCGTAAATTGGGTTTAATTGATAATCAACGGTATCCCGACCCGCCGCCCCCTTCGTTTTGGTCTCTAGCTGCTCAATCAAGATCGCATACTTCATCGCCTCCCTCATGAATCTGACTTCCTCTTGTGACAAAGCGCGCCCAGAATTAATGGTGAATTGATTTTGTTCAGGCTCGCTCATAGCTGGTTGCGCCTGAAGGCCACGGAAAGCACCACCCAGACGTAAAACGAACATACGCAGCCGCTCTCCATACTCACCAAATGTTTTTATCTCATCTATCAACTTGTCAGCTGCCTCATACGCGGCCTTAGCCTGAATATCAATAGCGAAAATATCTACATCTCCATCCAACAGCTCCGTGACCTCAAGCGCCTTGTAAGCAAGTATAAGGAAGTGGCGTAGATTGTTACTAGCCATCGTACAAAACGTATCAAATCCGCTGTAGATCGGACAAATCGACTGGTAAGGTCGGTAGAGTTCTAGTAGCGCGCCAACCAAATTATTGTGTACCCAAGTTGTCTCAAATGCCCCTGTTCCGTCGCATCTGTATTTCTCTAGCTCCTCAATCACTCGCTCTGGAGTTTGCGTAGAGCGATTAAGCAATGCAGGCACAATCACTAAGGCTTCAGGCACATTTTTGAATTCTATAAAAGTATCGACCTTGATCTTGGTCTTTTTCTTCATTAGCGCTCGATCAATTCTCTCAATGAGTATTCGTTCAATGCGAGGTTCCTCCAAAGCGTCTTTCGCGAGTTCCTTTGATGTTTTTGATGGAAAGCGTGCACGTATAGTTTTTAATGTCTGTGCACGATAGACATCCACCTGGCGTTTGACTAATCCGTCAGGCGACAATACCGATTGAATAAAATAACCATTCTCGTTTCCAGCTGCCAAGTCAAGGTTGGCCAAATATACTTCTGCAAAAAAAACATTCCAACTTTGCTCATCCAACTGCTCATCAAGAGCAATAAGACGAAAATCATGAGTTGCATTGACAGACTCAGGGCCTGTAGTTGCGCTCTCCCCTGAGAGTTCTTTGGATGTGAAACTGACGATAAACGGCTTTTGGCTGTGCTTAAGATATGAATTCAGAACTCTGCGTTGGTACGGAACTAAATTCTCCACCTCATCAACGTAGACATAAAACGCTATATCTTTAAGTGCAGGCGTATTTTTTAGATCCAGAATAAGTGCGTCGATAAATGCGCGCCCTGGCGGCAGCAATGGTTTGGTCATCGACGACATATTCGAAGCCCATGTCGAGAATAAACGCCTCCGCCCCTCAAGGAATTTTTCAAGTTCACTCGGTACCGTTGGAAAATCCGGATGGAAGTCTGTCGCGCAACTAAACTTTAGTTTAGCAAAATCGGCTTCTGTGAAGTTTTGATATGCACTTTCGGCAATCGCTCGAGTAGCTCGAATAATCTCAACAGATACAACAAGTGAAAAGTAGCTCTCAAAAACAGATATCCATTCCGTCTCATCTAAACCTCTAGATTTAAGGGAGTTACAGAACTGAGTATCAACTCGCCAATATATGCCGACATGCTTTAGTTCATCATTAGGAATTACATTTCGACGAGGGGAAAACGCAGTATGGTAGTCCATATACTTTAGTAACATGGTCTTTCCGCATCCACGCTTACCGACAATATAGGTTGCTTTCGTTGCTGACTTTAACCCCAGTTTATGGAAGTAAGGTGGTATAAAGAATTTTCCCCAAACGTCTGCGTCATGCTCCTCAGCACGAGTCTTAGCGAGAATTGCGTGGTCAAGAATTATCATCCATTTTACCTATCGAAGAGAGGAGTCCACGAGTCAGACTTGTCCCAAAGGAGTTGCAAAGAATCATCAGGAATACCATGTTCATAAGCAACCATGAGACCTAGACCAGCATATCCGAGCGGCTGGACCGTCTTAAATCCTGCCTTCTTGACGATTTCATTGTAGACTTCGCACGGCAAGTCATTTCCATATGGCCAATTGCCTGCCACAATCCATTGCTCAGAAATAGCCACCAACCCATCCTGTTCAGTCATCTTTTCGCCGTAAAACACCGGGATTTCTGGAAAATCACGCTCAAACCGCTGAAGGGCTCTTTCGTGCGCAATAGAGACTACGACGCCTGTCTGACCAGGCCTTTTCATAAGCGTTGAATTGGCCTCAATAATTTTACTTAGTTGGTCGCCGCTGAAAGTCCCATCGTCAATCATGAGAAACCGTTCGTTGGTCGAAAGTGTTTTGTTCGAAGAAGGATATTCTATCTGCTCGGACTTAATAGAAAATATCTGTTTTAACAACCGAATAATAAGTTCACCACTTTTGCCAGGCCTAGTATATTCATGTTCCGGTGGCCCAAAATAGAAATTCAGTTGTGCTCGACCTTCAAGGATATCTCTCCAGTACATGGTTGATCGATCCTTATCGTTAAGCGCAAAGTGCAATGCCATTCGACGCAGTGCCTGCGTTAGAGACGATTCTATCTGGTTGGATGTTCGATAGATCAGATGACGCAGAATTAGTAACGCTAAGGTATGTTCTGGGCCAGAAGAAAATTGCTTCAGCCAAGTTCGCATCCTCTCAGATGCGAGTGGGCGACGAATTCCGGTAGAACAAAGCAGTTGAACCGCGCGCTTAAGTTTTAGATCTTCAGACGAAATCATCGCTGTGGCAATCGAGTTGAAAATCGATCAATTGTGGCTGTGAGTTGTACGGTGTAAAAGAAGGACAATTTTATGGTCTGCAGGCCATTCATCCAAAGCGGATAAAGCATGAATTTATGAAACATTTTGGTAAATTCCCATAGATAGCAATATCTTAAAGCTCAGAAAATTTGTTAGAAATACCGCTCATGCGAGTTGCCGAAATTAAAAAACAGCACCAGTTCATGATTTTTCAGGTGAGCTTTACTGCTGAACACCCTTGATAACTGACACTATTAAGCCGAAGCAAATTTGCGTGACAAGCATGCAAATCCAAATTCAGTCGACACAGATTGGATATATCATTGTAAATTTTGCATGCAAATTATAAATATAACTAGATTACATGACAATTGTTAAAGTGTCATGAAAATAGCTTACTTTGTTGATAATTGTTAAATGCAAATTTAAAGTACACCGTATAACTCCATCTCGGTATGGAACCCAAAACACTACTTCTGCTCCAAATATTCATTGCGTTAACATTCACCATGTAGTGATCGAAATGTTTTTCCAGACATTAATATTGGTTAATGATCTGTTGCAGAGGTGCGGCTCTTCAAACAGTGTTCGTGACATCAAAAGCAGATACAACAGCACAACATCAATCCAACCTAATTAGTTCTGCTTGTATTTTTCAAAAATCTCAAACGCATCATAAATACGCCAGGCCAATTCCAAGTGGGCAGCATCAGTAAGCGTCTCTTTATTTGCCTTCGCCTGTCGGCTAACTTCCTCGAATGCAACACGAAAACGATCCCGGAAAACGCTTTCTCCCGTGCAGTGGATTCCAACTAAGACATAACGGATATCAACTCCACTTCTATCAAGAGCAATAAGTGCCTCCGAACTAGGAAGTGTGCCGCCAGACTCATATTTTGCAATGCTGACCCTGGACAAACCCGCAAGCTCAGCCAGCGCACCTTGGGTCAATCCAAGCCGCGTCCGCTCTTCCAACAATCTTCGAGCAGTACCTGCCCCCAAGTCTTCTATAGCCATATCTAAACTCTTTAAAAAATCTCACTTTTTAGGGGCGCCCGCAATCCTTCCAAAGATACGCATCTAGGGGTTGACCGTCAACCCCTAGATACATACACACTGGGGTTGACGGTCAACCCTTAGGTACATAAATATAGGGGTTGACGGTCAACCCCTATATACATTCTTAAATATTTCAAATTCGATTTTTAAGCATGTTTTTATCAGATATTTAAAAATTTTATAAAGCGCTATGTATGCAATTCCTCTTAGTTTTTGTAATTTTTTGAGCCGCTTGATGGGTTCTTGTTGATATTCATATTTGTTTACAATAAACTAATATCATAAATCTCGGTAATTTTTGCAAAATAGCAATCAATTTCCTTTAAATTTAATCAATTAAATCATGAGCCTTTCCCAGACTGCCATTGACGAAGTCAAGCAGCGCTTTTTTGAGCAAGGCACCTGCATTAGGGAGTGGGCTCGCGCCCATGAATTTGATCCGTTTCTCGTTTATGCGGTGCTTTCTGGCAGGGCAAAGGCAAAACGTGGAGAAAGCCACCGTATCGCCGTTGCACTTGGATTAAAACCCTCACCAGCACCATTGGGCGTGAAGGCGCCTCCAGACCCTATGACTGAATCTGATTCTATATTCAGAGAAAGCCAATCTCAGCCAAAAGGAGGATCAAACATGGACCCATAACAAAAAAGCGCCAAGGTCTGCAAACCAAGGCGCTCTAATGTCGGGGGGGTGAATCCCAGATTTCTGTCTCAACAACTCAAATCTACCTGCGCCACTCGCGCGCGTCAACCCCTTTTTTATCATTTTTGTGATCGCGTACATGCGGGCACCGCTCTCGCACGCCTGTACGCAGGAGAAATCGCATGAAAAAGGACGCATATTTCCAAGCATCAATCCCGCTTCTCCCTCTGTTTCGGAAGGCGTATGCACTCGTCGAACTCAACCATCTATTCGCACGGCAGGTGCCCCTCAAGTCGGCCAGACTAACCTTGTTATCACGCTATCTTGGATGTAATCACCGTGAGTCGCTGCAGCCCCAGCTTGTAATACCCTCCACAGCCCTTTCACTTGTCATTGGGTGCTGCTTATG
This sequence comes from Undibacterium sp. TJN19, assembly GCF_049339485.1. Classification (NCBI taxonomy): domain Bacteria; kingdom Pseudomonadati; phylum Pseudomonadota; class Betaproteobacteria; order Burkholderiales; family Oxalobacteraceae; genus Undibacterium; species Undibacterium sp. TJN19. The sequence continues at coordinate 12,675 of NZ_JBMPPL010000007.1, read as the reverse complement.
AAACCCAAACGCAAAGTGATTACAAGATCACCTCATCGAACCGTTGGCCTAGTGTCTTGTGGCTGGCTGCAAAAAGAAGTCATTGAATATGAAAGCCAGCTTGAACGCAGGTTCATACAAAGGATGCTACTGACGCCTGGCGTAAAGCACATTATCGACCAGCCATTTACAGTGACTTATGGGGAAGAAGAGGACAAATCTTATACACCAGATTTTCTAGTGAAATTTTCTTCAGGAAGAACTCTAATCGTTGAAGTCAAACCAGAAGTATTCGTCAAGAAATCAGTTGAAATGTTTAACCAAGTTTCGTCCATTCTCAAACAACGTACCTTTTCATTCCATGTGGTCACTGACCGCATGATCGATGATGGAGACCTGCCAGCCAAAATTGAGCTCCTCCTCCGATACGCGAGAGGCAGCATTCCTGATCAATCAGTACAGGCAGTTTTACGTGTCATGCAAGCGACGACAGATCCCGTGCCGATTGCCGTCGTCATGCAGATGGCGCAAGCCGATAAAACAGTTCTGCTACATATGCTAGGCAGGAGAACACTCATGTTCAACGACAGTATTTCACTGGCTGATAACACGCTCATTAAACCTATTTCGATGGAGATTAATCATGAAGATGTTTGCATTCCAAGTTGGCTTGACGCTGCGTCGTGGAACCCAGACTCTGGAGTTTGTGCGCAAGATAGACCAGAACCGCGTCCAGTTCGAAGACCCAATTACTCGCCAAAATTACACGTGGGATATCGCCAAGGTGACGAGTCAGATCTTTAGCCATAAATTAACGGTGATCGGCGGAGATGCCATTTCTGGAAACGCAAACACCTCCAAAAATGATGGCACAGCGGGACTGCTGACAAACATCGATTCACTTCCAGAAAAATATAAAAATGCGCTTGAGTTCCGCATCCGTATTGTTAAATGGATCAAAAAGAATGGCATATCACGTGGTCAGCGCAGGGCAATTTCAGCGATATTAAAGAAACTCCCGCAAGAAAGTAACGACCCCAATAAGATACCTACGGCTTCTACTGCAATGGTCTGGATACGCTTGTGGGACGAGTCCGGTGCAAATCCATCCGCTCTTATCACAAAAAATTTTAGTAAATCGCGCCCTAAAGCTTTTTCCCAGGATCAAGAGGCGGAGATAACGAAGGTTTTGCTGAAGGAGTATTTCACGCGTAGTCGCCCGACGCTCCAATATGTGGCCATGATTTTGAATCGGCGCTTAAAGGAGCTAGCCGGTAATAAACAAGCAGGACAAGCCAAAGAGACCATTAGCCTTTCTTCACTGCGTCGGCGCGTGTTGCAGGTAAGCCCATATACTCGCGACGTCCATCGATTTGGTGCTGCATACGCACGAAACAAATGGCGCTATTCACTAAAGGGGACAGAAGCAATCCGAGTACTTCAATACTTGGAGGTCGATCACACTATCCTTGATATGGTTGTTGTTGAAGACGCTGCAGGAATGCCCTTGGGTCGTCCTGTCATCACCATCATCATCGATGCTTACAGCAGCTACTGCATTGGGTTCTATATTTCATTTGCGGGCGCCGGTCTTGCCCCTGTCTTAAACGCAATGAAAGTCGGCATCATGCCAAAAAGCGTGTACACCGACAACGCTCCGTTCCTTCAGCAGACTTGGTACGGCTATGGTCTTGGCGAAATGTATGTCGTAGATAACGGTCTTGAATTCCATTCTCGGCAATTTGTATCAGCAGCTACGGAACTCAATATAGATATCCAATACTGCCCGGTCCGACAACCCTGGTTAAAGCCAAATGTGGAGCGTTTTTTCGGTGAGTTGGGGTATCACCTTCCTGATCAGGGGAAAGTGTTTAAACCTGTTACTAACAGCTTGGCGCTTGATCCAAAGAAAACAGCTTGTATCTCATTTAGCAATCTCTGCAAAGGCCTATTGCAGTATTTCGTCGATGTCCACCCACTTAAAATTAATTCCAGGACCTTAGCTCGACCAATCGATTTATTTCGGGAAAGTTTTGAGCAAACACCACCTCCGCTCTTGCCCTCGAATTTGGATAGTCTTGGCTTAATCGCGGCGCACCAGAAAACATTAACTGTTGGCAATGAAGGCATTGTTATGCCTGGTCTCCATTTCAATTGTCAGGAACTGCAATCAGTCCGACGGGAGCTATCGCTGAAATTCAAAACTCAAGTGAAATATGATCCGGAAAATCTTGGATTTGTTTACGTCCAACATCCTAAAACCCTGGACTGGCTTTATGTACCGAACTGTCACCCAGAATATGCAAATAACCTGTCAATTATCCAGCACAAAGCTATTCGTGAGCATATCAAAAACTCCCATATGAAAGCAGGAAATTATCAAACACATTTACAGGCAAAAATCGATCTCGCCGACATGTGGCTGAGTATGTCACGAGGCAAGGGAGTAAACAGGAACAACAAGCTGGCTTTGAAATTCGCCGGACTAAGCAGTGCTAAGTGCCTGCAGTCCGACAATCCGGTTCAGGTAACACCTTCGCCATCCCAGCTCTGTGTCCCAACAGAACATCACAAAGAAAACGTGGTGATCCCTACTTTTGATGCCTATCTTTTGGATTAAGGAGTCTACCTATGAATATCGAATACATTTCAGAGCAGATCAATGCAATCACCGTGATGCATCCGCAATTCAAGGCTGCATTTGACGGCATATGCAATCTGATCAACCAAAGCTCAGCTTCCGGCATTCCTTTAGGCGCAAGCGTCGTTGCACCAACCGGATCCGGAAAAACCCATCTTATCAATATTATCGTCAGACGGCACACCCAGAAAACAGATTTGATGGAAACAGAAAGTGAGGTCATCTCTATATCTGCTGCGGCAGCACCAAATATGGGGTCAATGATCGACCGCATGCTGCAAGCACTTGGGCATCCTCCCGGATTAAGGACAACGCGACTACAAGACTTGCGGCAATCAGTATTGATACAAGCGATCAAGGAACGAGGAGTACGGGTCATCATCATCGATGAATTTCAGCATTTGTTCCGGGGCAAAGGGAAATTTATAGCGTCTGAGATAACTGACCTATTCAAAGAAATCATGGATAAAACCGGCGTCCCGGTATTTGTCTTTGGTACAGATGAGTTGGGTGATTTACATCATTTGGATTCGCAGTTTGCTTCGCGCATACCAGCTCGCTTCCAGATTCGCCCTTTCGGCTGGGGGGACGAATGGCAGGGATTTATAAAGGCATTCCAGATGCAGGTTTCGACATTTGATATCAGTATCTTACCAAGCCTGGCAAAAAAACTGCACAACGCAACACAGGGATCACCACGCACACTGAAATACCTGGTCATTGCGGCCATAATCAACGCCATGGAGAAAAAAGCTGACAAAGTCGGTGAAGAGCATTTTTCATTTGCGTTTTTAACGACATTTGGGACATCAGCAAGTCTCGCTAACCCATTCAAGGTGCAATCATGATCCCCAGTAAACTCCCTGTACGCAGTGATCCGATCGATGACGAGTCCTTTATGGGGTATGTGCTACGGATGTTTGAGGCAAATCACATGGGCGGCATTCAATGGCTTTCCCGAGTATTCGATAGGCAGAAGATTCATCATCTGTCGTTACAGCATATTCCGGATATTGCCTACATTTTTGATGCCCACATTGTCAACGCACCAGAGCTTTGCATTTTTTCTTGCCAGGAAAGCGGACATACTATATTCAGTGCTTACGGTCACGTCATCAAAAGAAGTTTCTTACTCAGATTCCGTCATCCTCAGGTTTGCACCATGTGTCTTGATGAAAACCACTTCATCAGAAAATCCTGGGACTTTTCGATGATGACCAATTGCCCATTTCATGGGTTGCAACTGATTGATCGGTGCGGGAGCTGTTTAAAACCTCTAAGCTGGGATCGTCCTGGCGTCTGCCAATGTGAATGTGGCTATGACATCCGCCGAAGCCAGCAATTGGAAATCAATGAGGAAACAGCAGTCTTTGCAGCATGGCTGCAGGAACGCATTTGTCCTGATTGCGAATGGCTGCTAGATGCGGGCAACTACCGCCAAGTACTCTCCCTGCTGGACAACTTATCCACCGATGGCGCACTGAGAGTTATTTGGGCAACAGGCATCAAGAAATGCCCAGAAGATCAGGTAGATGTCGGCACGGGTGCTAAAGCCCTGAGCACTCGTCGCGCTGCCCGGTGCATAGAGCGCAGCTTGTCCCGGCTTGAAGAAATTTTGACGCGGCAAAACATCGGGAATATCCGGCCTCTGTTTTCGGAAACGAATTTACGGTCATTGCTCGACGAAACAGAGTGCACAGCAGACCAGGCTTTAATTTCTCAACTGTTATTACAAGGCAAACAACGAGAAAATCCTAAATCCAGCCTGCTCCACTTGAACCCTCTATCACAAATGAGGTTATTTTAAAATGACCATAAAAAATTTCTTGGTTGCACCTAGAATAATTCAAGGGGAAACGCTGTCCTCGTGGATACACCGCCTTTGTCAACGGCAAGGTATATCTGTTGAAAAGCTATTCCAGGTCCTGGAATGTGCACCGCCAAAAGACATAGATAGTGAGAGGATATCTGACGGTATTCTCAGATTGATGTCAATGACAAGGCATGGTATCGAAAATTTTCACCTAGTTAAGGCAACCAATCAGTCCATTTTATTCAACGCAGATGTCTACGGCCAGGTGAGAACCGGCTTTAATAAGTCGCCAGTCACCGCTTTCTGTGTGTCCTGCTTAAAAACTGACACGATACCTTTTTATCGTATCGAATGGCGGTTCCATTTTTGGAAAATATGTCCAAGACATCTGATCAACTTGCTGACCCGGTGCCCACGCTGCACTAACATTCCAGAATTAAAAAATCCTCTTTTGGTTTCTGGTAATGCCATGCCAAATCTGGCATTTTGCTTCTTCTGCCAGTTCGACCTTAGAAATGCAATCAATGCACCACCCCCTGTGGGTAGCATATGCAGTGCAGAAAAATTGACGGTACAGCAAAGCATGATGGCTGCAATAGTTCATGGCTATTACGAAATTCAACCATTAAACGAAAAATTCAGCTTGCCGTCGATGTTCCACTTATACAGAGCCAATTTGCTCCAGGCACCAATCGAGCACAGCTCCTGGATTTTCCCTCTTTTTGGAGCGAAGACCTGGAGCCGACACTTAAACTCAATTGATCATCATGCCAAAACTCAGGAACAGAAATTTATTTCCACGGCAAAAGGTGCGAAGCAAACAAAAGCTCTAGGAAAACTGATCAAGTATGTAAAAACCGCCGAACGGCAGAATAGGAGAAAAATGCTGGCGTTTGCTAAATGAATGATGTATTTCGAATGTTGAATTAACAGACATACCGTTCTGAGGGGGGGGGAAATTGCCCCTCTCGGAATTATCTGAACGGCCGAGAACAAAGGATTAGCCGCTACCTAATCTGCCACTATCTGCTCTTTACAAGCCGGCCATGACGGGCGCCTACGCGGATCTCATCTGGATTTTAAGAGCGGGGAGACTCACGCACACTCTGTTCAAGGATGATACAGCAAGTCGCAATAGCTGTCACCTGAAGACACTTGCGCTACTGCATTTTGACTCGCATGTAAAAACCAATTTCCACGTGAACCTGACGCGAAGTTCTCACCGCAAATAGTTGTATCTATATTTGAGCCGACATCCATAATATTTGTACTACTTTTCCCTAGCAATGTGTCGTTTAATTGGCTCTTACTGGGGATGGAAAAGCCGCTCATACAGAGGTAAGTTTTTCACACTTGGTCCACGGGTTTTCGTTGACTGCAGAATCCTTTGAAATTACCCACTTGTACTGCAGATCATCAACAGAATTCTAAAAATTTGCTGCTCCTTCTTATAGTTATCAGGCTGCAATATTCCTCCACTAGAATGACTGCATCAAGCATCTTTGTGAGTTTTTTCGTATTGTTATTTTTCGCAAACGAAGAGCTAATTCACGTCAGCGTTATAACTAACCCTGAGACATTGTTATTTAAAAAGGGAGGCAAAAATTGCCTCCTCCCTTCATCAAATTACTTGTTATCCTTCTCCTTTTGTTTTTTTACAAAACGCCTTTGCAGCACCTGCAACCAGCTACACAAAAACAGAAGAGTAGTAATATCATTCTCATCGATCACAGGTAACGGCTGATCAAAATTTATATACAGCCATTTTCCTAAAAAATGACAAACTACGGTGATGCCAGCCGCACAGGCGTGAGGAATTTTGGGAATCATTTTTTGACCCTTTTTTCAGACGTTAATGGCCAGGGGATACACGTTTTTTCTAGGCGTGTGCGTGCTTATCGACCTGGCCGCCAAAAGTCGAAAGCAAAAAATTTTTTTTGAAATTTAAGAGTGCGTTTTGGGGCAACGCAAGACAGAATGGATCGCCGCATTTAGGGCGAGCGTGTGTCTTCTATATAAAGTAGCTGCGAATACCTACAGCCCAATGATAGATAAGGTTTGCTAAACACAAACCAGTTTGTCAGCGCTGCTTTTTTGCGCTTGGCGGAGGGGCCATTTAAATGCTAGTTTTAAGCCTAGCTACTTTTTCATTTACTACATTTTAACGCTGCTACGCAGCTTATTACTATTTTCTACCAAATTCAAACCAAAGTCAAAAATATGCATGCTCTAAATTTCCAAGTACCAGCAAGGAAAGATTTTATGCCTTTTTTTCAGAAAGCATAAGGGTAAAAGCCTCCGCGAACGGAGGCTTTTACTTGATACATTCCGATCCCTTTTACTCTCTTACTTAGATCTAGCTAGACCAGAAGTTGCCTTTTGGCGGGTGGTTCCTTGCGTCGGCTGTGGAACCTTCATATTGCTTTAAAAAAACTGAATATAGTATTTACTGGAGTTATCGTCAATAAGTACGGTAGCTACTTAATCGGATATCTGCAACAGCTCTCCTTTCTATCCAGCTTTATTTCAAAAATTAATGCCTACTGCATTTTCACTTCCAGGTTTGCATCGACTTAATCGCGCTATCTAATCGGCCCAACATAGGACGGAGAGATGCAGAATTTAAATAATGCTCACTCAAAATTCGCCTAGCCTCCTCGAGATTACGGATCTGTTTTTCTCTTTCTTGCGAAGAAATTGCCCGCGAAAACGTCATTCCATTTTCACGATAATAGAAATCCACGATTTGATGACTTGGCAATTCACGATATTCACGATGAGCCCATTCATCAAGATTAGAACGCACTTGATTGAGACGATTGTAGACACCCTTTCTATGAAAAGAAACGATGAGGACGCTTTTGAGTAACCGACCAACTTCTCGGTGTCCCGTTACTGGCATTTTAAAATCGCGAGACCTTTTCGAATCCAATTGCCTTCGCGCCGGTAATGACATGGACTTTCGTGCTGCGATTGGCTTATTCGGTGCATCAATAGTTTCTTTTTTTGTCGCAGTCAGATGTTTCAGTTGCCCAGGACTGATAAAACGAGGGTATATTTCAGCCGACTCTCCGTTCCAAGTATCCTCAACTATTGGAATTGGTAAATCACTCAGAGCAGCAAGAATATGAGCAAGTGGAATACCTTTTTTTGCATCCGAAATGAGATACAACTGGCTCCCACCGTCAGGATTGTACATGCCGGGCCAAGATGGGCGTTCGATCACAAAGTCATGCTTGATTGCCCAAGCTGTACGCTGCTCATGTTTATTCTTCACTGCAGCCTCATAAGGTTCATCTGCGAACAAATACTTTTTAGTTTCGGGAGAAAACCAGACACTGCTGTGGTCGCTCTCAGGAACAATATTGGTCGAGATACCTTTTGGTAATACGCGGCTATACGCCTTACTTGGTCTCAATTTAGTTGCATCTATAAACTGTAGTGTACGAGCGGCAGCGCATATAACTCTGCGAGCAGCAGATTGAGAGCCTGTGGCAATTTGACGAACTAGATGGTCTGGGCCTTCAGGTAAAAATGTGCTTAGCGCCCTCGCGATTTGTAAGTGCCTGGACGTAATTAGGTCGCTCCACTCTTTAGAAAGCTGCAAAGTCAGCGTTTCCCTACCTGTTTTTTTTGTTTCCGTATCACGCCAATAAACGGTCAAAAAAACACTGTGCTTTACAAGTGTGGGGAGAAGCTGATTTTGCGCATGCGAAAAATTACTGAAGCCGGCCATCCTTGCTGCCTGGTTCAACGCTTCTGAATGCTGGATTTTTTTCTCTAGTTTGAGATCTTTGGCTAAGGACTTAATGCCAATTAGAGTAGAGGGGCGTAAAGATTCTTTTGTCATGACAGTTTCCTGGCCCTCACAAAACGTCACCCGTCTACCGCTTCTTGAGCCAAAAAATTGGCATCAACAAGGAATTGCATTACATGCAGTGCTGTCAACAGCTTTGCTAAGACGGGTGGCAGGCTCCTGCAAAAGCCCTCCCAAATATTATGTCATGCCTTGAAGTAAATTTGCAACACCTTGAACATCATTCAAACGTGAAGTCCATAAAATTGACTAATAAGCAACATTCTATCTACGATCCGCGAGCTCGTATTTTCGATCTACTTTATACATCCATAAAAGTTCAAACTTAAATGAAAAAAACCCCTACGAATTCAGAGTTAAACGAAAAAATGGTTCAGACTTAAATTGCATACCGTTTTGTAAGTGCTTGATTTAGCTGTTTCGGCAGTTCAAAGTTAAATGAACATCGACACTAGCTTTGAGCACCATATGGTAAAACCTGTTGACATGGATGCTTTAATGCATCTGTTAGCCGAACTGAATTAATTAGTAATCTAAGAGCAGCGACTACACAAATTATCGTGCAGCAGCTATTAAAAACATAGAAAGTGGTATACTTCATTTACTTTTTACCAATCATTTCAATGCTATGCGAATTTTATTTGCGTTGAGTTCTTTGACTATTTTGCTTTCACTGCAAGCATGTTCAGATGCGGCCCCCTCGGATTATGCAATGAAGGCCGCTGCCGCTGCTTCAGAACAAAAGCGTGAAGGTAGTTTCCTAGATCTGTCCAAGTTCGATGAGGTAGACATAAAAAACAAACATTGTAAAGTCAGTGAAGATCAGAAGAGCGCGGATTGCAATTTTGAGTTGAGCGGTAAAAAATACTCAATCAAGTTCGCAGCTACGGGTAGGGGATGGGCTTACGTCAGCGACTACGATGTTAAGCGGTGAGTCGACTCCCGAATGATTGCAGTTTCCAATTGAACGCACGCTATCAAGTCATTGATTCTCAAACCTCGCCCAGGTTTAGCTTCAAAAATATGCTCTATAAGCGCGATAACGCACAGACGTTATGAAATTTGCCATCTATAATTATCGAATGCGTCAATATCTATTGATGTAAACCCCCAAAACAGCAGCACTTGCCGCAGGCCTTCAATTGACAGGCATGGGATACCTATAAGGTCTTCCATGATGCACGATTTTTTAATCGCCAACCGGGCCGAACTTGAGCGACGATGCCGCGAAAAAGTCGCAAGCCGTCCGAACAGAACACCAGCAAACAAGCAGCAAATGGAACAAGGTGTCCCCATGTTCCTTAACCAGCTGATACGCACCCTGCAAGCTGAAAGCAAAGGGAAGGAAGCCATTGCCATGGCTGTGTCCGGCCCTGCTTCTGGCGATCCTGACCGGCATGCGGAAATCGGCGTGTCGGCTGCAATTCATGGCGCGGACCTCTTGACGCTTGGTTATACGATTAATGAAGTTGTCCATAATTATGGCGATGTTTGCCAGGCAGTATCTGATCTCTCTATGGATCTTGGGCAGAAATTTGAAATCAGCGAATTCCGTACACTGAACCGTTGTCTGGATAATGGTATTGCTGATGCAGTGACTTCATTCAGTGAGCATCGCGATTTGGTCATCGCAGATGAGCAAGCGCTGGAGACAAATGAGCGCCTGGGTTTCTTCGCGCATGAATTACGCAATCATCTGAACACGGCAATGCTCGCGCTGGCTGCTATCAAGACTGGTCATGTTGGTTTGATGGGGTCTACCGGTGGCGTTCTGGATCGCAGCCTGGTGGGGCTTCGCAGGCTGATTGATCGTTCACTTGCAGAGGTCCGTATTGGACCTGGCATGACCTTACACCGAGCTGTTTTCAGCCTTGCCAATTTTATCAGTGAGGTGAAATACTCTGCTTCGCTGGAAGCTGAAATGCTACATTGTAGATTTCACGTTGAGCAAACTTCTTCAATACTGCTGGTTGATGTTGACAAGGACTTGCTGTTTTCGGCGCTTGGCAATTTATTACAAAATGCGTTTAAATTCAGCGGTAAAGACGGCCTCGTCACACTCAGTGTTGATGCAACTGCTGAACGCATACAGATCAAAGTTCAGGATAGCGGCCCTGGTATGAGCGAAGACACTGCACGGGAAATTTTCCTGCCATTCACCCAAAGTGGCTTGAACAGGAGCGGGCTGGGTCTAGGACTTTCTATTGCCAGACGTAGTATAGAAGCAAACGGAGGCTTGCTCACAGTCGAGAGTGTGCCAGGTCATGGTTGCCTATTTATTATAGATTTGCCGCGCCGGTCAATTCAGTCTGGTGAATATATATCTTGAAGTCGCATTCTTATATGAGGGAGTGACACGCCCGATATAAAGCCAATATAAAGCTGGGTTAATCCCGCATGTTCTTCTTAAGGTCAGTCATTTTTTCGTTAGAAAAGTAGGCTCTATGGAATATCGTATTCTTATCCTTACCAATAATTCTGGTGATGCAAAGATATTGGAGGATGCACTCAGGCATTCAAGGGACGGTCCTTTTCTTACCGAATGTCTGAGCAGGCTTGATGCTGGCTTGTTACGAATGCGAAAAGCTGACATCGATTTGATTTTGGTGGACTTGTCACTTGCTGATAGCCAGGGAATTAATACTTTTAAAGAGTTATTTGCAGCTTTCCCTACTATACCAATCATGACCCTGAGTGCTCAGGAAGAAGAGGCTGCTGCCATTGAAGCGGTGCAACTTGGTGCACAAGGATATTTATCAAAGGGTCATTTTGTGAATAGCCTGGTTCCTCAATCATTACAAAATATCATTCTGCGCAAGAATGTAGAAAATCAGCTTTACCAAGAACAGGCAAGGGCTGAAATCGTATTGAATTCAATTGGTGACGCGATCATATGCACAGATATCAACGGGCAAATTGATTTTCTCAATGGCGCAGCGGAAGATCTCACTGGATGGGATAAAGCAGATGCACATGGGCACCAGATAGAAAAAATTTTTAAAACAATTAATGGTAAAACCCGGCAAGTAGAAATCAACACTGTCGACCTTGTTTTGAAAAAGAATGAAATAGTAGATTTGCCTGCAAACACACTGTTGATAAGGAAAGACGGCAGTGAAGTCCACATCGAAGATTCTGCTTCACCCATTCATGACTATGATGGCAAACTTGCTGGCGCGGTCATTGTATTCCATGATGTCAGTATCACCCAGGCGGTGACTGTCAAAATGACCCACCTGGCGCAACATGATGCCCTCACTAATTTACCTAACCGCACTCTGCTCAATGACCGCATAGCGCAGGCAATTCATCTGGCCAAGAGAAACGATACACGACTTGCTGTATTGTTTCTGGATCTTGATAATTTCAAGCATATTAATGATTCAATGGGGCATGCCAGCGGTGACGCATTATTGCAATCCGTTGCCCGGCGTCTCGGTGATTGTGTTCGTAGTTCTGATACTGTCAGCCGGTATGGTGGTGATGAGTTTGTCATTCTTTTAGTCGGGGGCAAGTATGCAGAAGATGCAGCGCTGATTGCAGAAAAAATACGGACAGCATTACTTCGTCCAATTCAGCATGAGCAAAAAAATTTATATGCAAAGGCAAGCATCGGTATCAGCCTTTATCCGGGCGATGGCGAGGATGCAGAAACCTTGATAAAAAATGCAGACACTGCTATGTACTGTGCGAAAACTGCAGGCAAGAATAATTGCGAATTTTTCCGCAGCGATATGAAGCTACATTCAAACTAGAAAGTTATGAATGACTAATCAATATGAGACCCAAACATTGTTCACCAGAGGCAATTGAATTCAGTTTGTGCGTTTGCTAGCTGAATTGACCCTGTCAGTTTGATCCACCTTCCACTTCCTGGCGAAGGCTGTCACCGGGTCATACGCCCCTTCAAATCCCGGTTTTTTCAAATCCAGATGAAGTTGTTTTAAGCTTCGTCGCTGCTTACGATTCTTGCTCGCTTCGGTTTTAAGCCAGCTTGAAAGCTGCAACGCACATTTATCGATGGCACTTTTATCGATGGCGCTTGTTGTTTGTCGATCCGCATAGGCTGGCTCTGTGACTTCAGAGCGCAGATAGCGTCGCGCGGATAGCGCCGGACTGTGTTGCGAGAGATGCCCAGTCGTCTGGCGATCTCGCGTAATGGAATCTGGTCAGGAATGTGCCAGCGTCGAATAAAACCTAGTAATGCAACGTCAATCAATCCTGCTCCCTACTCATTAAGATAAGTAGGGTTGTGTGCTAAACGTGGGTCACAGTAGATGCAATTTATCCAGCAAAGTGGGGGTGCGGACAATAACTTGGACTACTTGGAGGTAGTTCATGTATTCATACGAAGACCGTATTCGAGCGGTCAAGCTTTATATCAAGCTCGGGAAGCGCATTCGCCCGACCATTCGGCAGTTGGGT
>NZ_JBMPPL010000006.1:0-360360 GCF_049339485.1 Undibacterium sp. TJN19 | reverse complement strand
ACTTATTTACCCAGTTTTGCGTCGCAGCGTTGTGTGCGTCAGCAGCAGAGAAACGAGATTATGAAGCACTTCTTTTCCGCTGTCAACACCTGCAACTCTTTTCGTTTATCCCGTTCTTTCGAACCAGTCAAACCGTTGCAATCTATTCACAGCTTCCAGCTTTCCGCAGTTCTTAACTCCCCCGCTCAGACCTCAGCCTTACTTCACTTCCCAACCCCGCTCTTCAGCGGGAGGCGAACTATAGCAAACTACTGCCCTGCTTTGCAAGCTTTATTAAGCTATGTGCTAATCTTTCTGGAACAGATAGAAAGTTGGAAACATGAATTATTCCTTATTCGATGATGCGTCAGAAGAAAGCTCCTATAGTGAAGCGCTATGTGAAGGCGCTGCTGTATTGCGGCATTTTGCAAGTGCCTACACAGGGGACTTGCTTGCAGAGATAGAAAAGGTCATAGCTACCCACCCTTTTCGCCATATGCGTACACCAAGTGGTCTGCGCATGTCGGTGGCAACCAGTTGCTGCGGTAGTGTGGGCTGGGTATCTGACCAGGATGGCTATCGCTACAGCCATTGTGAACCTGAGTCTTCGAAGGCGTGGCCGCCCATGCCTGAGACTTTTTTATCGCTGGCCAAACAGGCTGCAGCGGCAACTGGATTTCACGGCTTTGCCCCGGATAGCTGCCTCATTAATCAATATGTAGCCGGAACACGTCTGGGTCTGCATCAGGATAAAGACGAGAAAAATCTCAATGCCCCCATCGTTTCTGTCTCTTTGGGCATACCAGCCACCTTTCTGTTTGGCGGCTTGCAACGCAGCGACCCGCAACAGCGCATTTATCTAGCACATGGTGATGTCGTTGTATGGGGTGGCCCGGCGCGTTTACGCTTTCATGGCATTACCCCAATCAAGCCCGCAGCACACCCTTTATTGGGAGCCCAAAGAATAAACCTGACTTTTCGCCAGGCGAGATAGCAGGCACGGCACAATGTCAGTATCATCACAGCGAACCGGGATTTAATTCGCCGTAATTTTTTTACTTGAAGCCTTCTATGCCATTTTCGCTTGATCATTTACTCGTTATTGGAATTTCATCTCGCGCCCTGTTTGACCTGGAGACTGAGGAAGCATTATTTCAGGAGCAAGGCCTGGATGCTTACCGCAGCCATCAACTGGAAGCGGAAAACAGCATACTCAAACCAGGAGCTGGATTTGGCCTGGTCAAGGCCTTATTAAAATTAAATGAGCTGACACCCGGTCATCGTCTGGTTGAGGTCGTGATCATGTCACGCAACTCTTCAGAAACCTCCTTGCGTATATTTAACTCGATAGACCACTATCAACTGGACATTACGCGTGCGGCCTTGTCAGGCGGTGCGCCGCTGGCACCGTACTTACTGGCATTCAATGTGAGTTTATTTTTATCCTTGCATGAAGATGATGTGCAGGCGGCAATCAATTCAGGCGTGGCATCGGCTATGCTTTATCGTTTGCCGGAAAACGCAGCTGATCTTGAACAGATACGCATCGCCTTTGATGGGGATGCCGTTATTTTTTCGGACGAATCTGAAAGCATCTACCAGCAGCATGGCGTAGAGGCGTTTGAGCAGCATGAAAGAGAAAACGCGAAGAAGCCATTGCCACAAGGGCCATTTGCGCGCCTGCTAGTAGCACTGTCGTATCTGCAAAATAATTTCAAATCGCCGGACGGCCGCGCCTTTCCCTTGCGAACAGCATTGGTGACAGCACGCGCATCCCCGGCACATGAACGTGTGATACGTACATTGCGTGCCTGGAACATCGCCATAGATGAAACCTTTTTCATGGGTGGCGTAAATAAATCCGCAGTACTGGCGGCCTTCAAGCCACATATGTTCTTTGATGACCAGCACGGACATTGCCTGCATGCGTCGAACGTCGTACCAACAGGGCGAGTACCCGTAAAACAAGCAGGCACCTGATAAAAACCCTATTCCCAAATGGCAAAAAGCTCGCAATACCGCGAGCTTTTTGCTTTAAACAAATACTTGATCGCTTGCTTACAACCTGTCTGCTACCGCATCCACCACACACAGCGCCGTCATGTTGACGATGCGACGGACCGTGGCTGAAGGGGTCAAAATATGAACAGGTTTGGCACAGCCCAGCAAGATAGGACCAATGGCAACATTATTACCAGCAGTCGTTTTCAGCAAGTTATAGGCAATATTTGCTGCGTCAATATTTGGCATGACCAGCAGGTTTGCATCACTCTTCAATGCAGAATCAGGCATCATCTTCTTGCGATAGGCAGTATCCAGGGCGGTGTCGCCATGCATTTCACCGTCGACTTCCAGATCTGGGGCATTGCGTTGAATAATTTCAAGTGCCGCACGCATCTTGCGAGCAGATTCACTATTGCTGGTGCCATAGTTTGAGTGCGACAACAGCGCAGCTTTTGGCAGCAAACCAAAGCGGCGCATTTCTTCCGCCGCCAAAATAGTGATTTCTGCAATCTGCTCTGCTGTCGGGTTTTCATTGACATGCGTATCAACCAGCACCACCTGACGGTCTGGCAATACAAGGCCGTTCATCGCTGCATAGACATTCACGCCTTCGCGCCTGCCCAGCACCTGATTGATATAGTTCAGGTGCAAACCGGTCGTACCAAAGGTACCGCAGATCATGCCATCAGCATCACCCTTATGTATCATCATGGCACCGATCAACGAGTGCCGGCGGCGCATCTCCAGTTTTGCATATTGCTCAGTGACCCCTTTGCGGCAAGTCATTTGCAGATAGGTTTGCCAGTAATCGCGGTAACGGTCATCATGCTCAGGATTGATAACCTCAAAATCAACACCCGCCTTGATGCGCAAGCCAAATTTTTCTATGCGCTGATCAAGAATATGCGGACGGCCTACCAGGATAGGTGCCGCCAGTTTCTCATCCACGATGACCTGAACCGCGCGCAAGACTTTTTCTTCTTCACCCTCAGCAAAGACAATACGTTTACGATCAGCCGGTGCTTTTTTGGCAATCTGGAACAATGGCTTCATGAAGGTGCCACTGTGATAGACGAATTGTTGCAGTTTTTCGACATAGGCCTGCATATCCTTGATAGGACGAGCAGCTACGCCGCCATACTCAGCCGCCCTGGCAACGGCTGGCGCGATCTTGATCATCAGGCGCGGATCAAAAGGCTTCGGTATCAGGTATTCCGGGCCAAAAGATAAATTATTGATGCCATAAGCGGAAGCAACGATATCAGACTGTTCTGCCTGCGCCAGTTCTGCAATTGCATGTACGACCGCAATTTCCATTTCACGGGTAATGGTCGTCGCACCACAATCGAGCGCACCACGGAAAATATAAGGGAAGCACAGGACATTATTGACCTGATTCGGAAAATCAGAACGCCCTGTCGCCATGATGGCATCGTCGCGTACAGCCTTGACTTCTTCTGGCAAAATTTCCGGTGTAGGATTGGCAAGCGCCAAAATCAAGGGATTGGCCGCCATCATCTTGACCATGTCTTGCTTGAGTACACCGGCCGCCGACAGGCCAAGGAAAATATCCGCATCGGGCATGACATCGCGCAGGCTACGTGCTAGCGTCTCTTGCGCAAAGCGTTCTTTATCGGGATCCATCAATTCGACACGGCCTTTATAGACCACGCCAGCTAAGTCAGTAACGAAAATATTTTCGAGCGGAAAGCCCAGGTCAACAATCAAATCCAGGCAAGCCAAGGCCGCAGCACCCGCACCAGACACAACCAGTTTGGTCTTCTTGATATCTTTGCCAACGACTTTCAAGCCATTCAGGATTGCCGCGCCGACAATGATCGCCGTGCCATGCTGATCGTCATGGAAGACCGGGATTTTCATACGTTCGCGCAGCTTGCGTTCTATATAAAAGCACTCTGGCGCCTTGATGTCTTCCAGATTAATGCCACCAAAGGTTGGCTCCAGTGAAGCAATGATATCAACCAGTTTGTCAGGGTCAGATTCGCTGATTTCTATATCAAACACATCAATACCAGCGAACTTCTTGAACAACACGCCCTTGCCTTCCATGACCGGCTTGGACGCCAGTGGGCCAATGTTACCCAAGCCCAACACGGCCGTGCCATTGGTAATGACACCAACAAGATTACCGCGCGCCGTGTATTTGAAAGCGGCGGTAGGATCGGCCACGATTTCTTCACAGGGTGCGGCAACACCAGGGGAATACGCCAAAGCCAGATCACGTTGATTCGTCAACTGCTTGGTAGCAGTGACACTGATTTTGCCAGGGGTCGGAAATTCATGGTACTCAAGCGCCGCCTGACGCAGTTGTTGACGTATTTGCTCTTTTTGATCTGATGACGAATCCATAGGGTCGGCCTTCTTTCTATTTTTTACTTACGGAGAACTTACTAGTGGTTTGTGATTCTAGCAGAGGGAACCCTCTAACTTTATACGTATTTGTACGACTCTTATGCTTTTGATGCATAACCAAATGCAATTTATTCTGTTAGACGAGTCGACATAGTCATTAACTATCGCCTCATTATCAATAATCAATTTCACTAATTAATCATTAATATCTATCATTAGCTTCACTTTGATAGCAAATGTAAATAAGCAAACCCAAGGAGAGATTTATGACTACCCAGGCAAACCCATCCATCACCATCCAAAACCTTGAATCCGCTTTCGCGGGTGAATCAATGGCGCATATCAAGTACCGCTATTTCGCCAAACTGGCGCGCCAGGCCGGCGCCATAGAAATTGCAGAGGCCTTTGAAGCAACAGCGGATCAGGAAGTCATGCATGCCTTTGGCCATCTTGACTTGCTGTATCCCAAAGATCAGTTGACGCCACAGCGCGCACTGGAAATCGCGATAGAAGGAGAAACCTACGAGTACACGGAAATGTACCCAAAATTCCGCCATCTCGCCGTGGAAGAAGGTAACCAGGCTGCTGTCGCTGAATACGATGAGCAAATCGCAGAATCGAAGGAACACGCTGAGAACTTTAAGCGGACTTTAGAAATCGCTGCGAAACGCTTTGCAGCACTGGCCAAAGTGGAAGAACGCCATGCCAATCACTATCGCGCCGTGCTGGAAGCAAATCAGGCCTGATCAGGGTTAAACCGATAAATTTGCCAGCCGAAAAAATCTAAATTGAATGAACACTGAGGACACAATGAAAACTTATCAATGCATCGTATGCGGTTTTATTTATGACGAATCCCTGGGCTTGCCGGAAGAAGGCTTTGCCGCAGGCACGCGCTGGGACGATATCCCGGCAGATTGGGCATGCCCTGATTGTGGCGTCGCAAAAGCTGATTTTGACATGATAGAAATCTGAGGATAGTCATGAAACCCATCGCCATCATCGGTTCGGGCCTGGCAGCTTACACATTCGCCCGTGAATTTCGCAAGCTGGATAAAACCACGCCGCTATTAATTGTCACTGGCGATGATGGCGGTTTTTACTCCAAGCCCATGCTGTCGAATGCGCTGGCGCTGGGCAAGCAAGCACAACAACTGGTGAGTCAGACGGCAGAACAAATGGCTGCGCAGCTCAATGCCAATATCATCACCAAAATACAAGTCACCGCAATTGATGTCAACAATCAATCGATAGCAACGGCACTGGGTGACTTTGAATTTTCCAGGTTGATACTGGCGACAGGTGCACAAGCGATACGCTTGCCGATAGAGGGCGATGCGACTCAACAGGTATTATCGGTCAACAATCTGGCGGACTATGCTATTTTTCGCGAGCAACTGGAGAGAGCAGGTAAAAAATCTCACATCGCCATACTGGGCGCTGGCCTGATTGGTTGTGAATTCAGTGATGATCTGGCCAGCGCAGCTTACAGCGTCAGCCTGATAGATCCAAACTCCCTGCCTCTGGCCGCAATGGCGCCAGAAGCCATTTCCATGCGATTGCGTGATGCCTTGCAGGCAAAAGGCGTACAACTTAAATTGGGCACCACGGCCAACAAGATCAGTCACTATGGCAGTGCCTTGAAGCTGGATCTGGCAAATGGCGAAACCCTTATTGCTGATGTGGTTTTGTCCGCCATAGGCTTGCGTGCAAATATCAGCCTCGCTCAGGCCGCGCAATTGCAAACCGGACGCGGTATTATCGTCGATGCATATGGCCAGACCAGTGCTGCCAATATTTTTGCGCTTGGCGATTGCGCGCAATATTCATTAGCAGATGGCAGCCAGCCTGTGCTGCCGTATATTGCCCCAATCATGGTTGCAGCAAGAGCCATTGCACGCACGCTGACAGGCGAGGCAACAGCAATCGATCTGAAGCCTGCAGCCGTGCTGGTAAAAACCCCTAGCTATCCAGTGGCATTGATACCACCGCCCCATGCTTTCAGCAAAACCGGGAGCTGGAAAACTGAACACAGTGCGGGCATCACAACCAGCCGGTTCTTTGATAGCGATGATGTAATGCGCGGTTTTGCCCTTGCACCGCAAGCGGCCGGGCTGAGAAATGCCTTAATTACTGAATTGACCCAATCAACGGCTTGAAACCTCGGGGCCATTCGGTACAATGCGCGCATGCTTTCCGAATTTGACCTTATCAAGCGCTACTTTGCGCAACATACCCTGCATGATCAGCGAGTTGCGCTGGGAATAGGTGATGACTGCGCCCTGATCAAACCAACAGCCGGCATGCAATTGGCTATCTCCTCAGACATGCTGGTATCAGGACGGCATTTTTTTGCCGATGCAGATCCGGTTATGCTGGGTCACAAATGCCTGGCAGTCAACTTGTCTGACCTGGCAGCAATGGGGGCTGCTCCGCTTGGGTTTACGCTGGCACTATCTTTGCCCGAAGCCAATCCTGGCTGGCTGGCGGGGTTTTCTCAAGGCTTGCTGGCCCTGGCAGATGCCCATCAATGCAGCCTGATAGGTGGTGACACCACCAAAGGGCCTTTAAACATCTGCATCACTATTTTTGGCGAATTGCCGCCCGGCTCTGCATTACGGCGTGATACTGCACAAATTGGTGACGATATCTGGGTCTCTGGCACTTTAGGGGACGCAAGACTGGCGCTGGCGGGATACTGGAAAGAAGTTCAGCTTGAAGCCGGCGCGCATCAGCAAGCCGCGCTACGCATGCACCGCCCTACCCCGCGCATTGCTTTGGGTATTGCCTTGCGTGGTATCGCCCACGCTGCACTCGATATTTCTGATGGCCTGGCTGGCGACCTGGGGCATATCCTCGAGCGTTCTGGCGTGGGGGCAACTCTGCATATTGACCAGTTGCCTGCGGGAGAAATTTTACAAACCCAGCCACTTGATTTACGCCGCCAATTTAGCCTCAATGGTGGCGATGACTATGAACTCTGTTTCACAGCCCCGGCAAATAACAGACAACAAGTTCTGGCGGCTGCACATCAAGCCGGCACAGTCGTAAGCTGCATCGGCCAGATCGAATCTGCACACGGTTTGCGCTTACTTGATGACCATGGCAATGAAGTCCATCTGTTGTTCCACTCTTTTGACCATTTCGCCACACCATGACTACATTAGAACAGGGTCAAATTGCCATGATCAACAAACCCGGCTGGCGCTTCATGATGCGTCACCCAGCGCATATCCTGGCGCAAGGTTTTGGCAGCGGCCTTTCGCCCATCATGCCCGGCACGTCAGGTACTTTGTTTGCATGGCTGAGTTTTTATGCCTTGACCAGCCGCTGGCCAGACCTGTTCACAACGCTTAACTGGGGCATCATTATCGTTCTGGGATTTTTTCTAGGCGTCTGGGCTTGCCAGGTCACCGGAAAAAATCTGGGCGTTGCTGATCATGGCAGCATGGTATGGGACGAGATTATTGCCTTCTGGCTGGTGTTACTGCTCATTACACCAGCAGGTTTTAACACACAATGTTGGGCATTTCTGGGATTCCGCTTTTTTGACATGGTCAAGCCACCGCCTATCGGTTATTTCGATAAACGCTTCAAAGGCGGCTTTGGGGTCATGTGGGACGATATCGTTGCCGCCTTCTTTTGCCTACTGGTATTCGCCCTGGTGCGTGTCATGTAAACATGACTATCTGAATGCGCATCAAAAAAGCCAAGCTCTCAAGAGCTTGGCTTTTTAAGTATCGTGCGTATTTTTGTTATTCGTCTTTCACGCCGTCAATTCCGAGTTCCTGGATTTTTCGGGTGATGGTATTGCGGCCTATGCCAAGGCGTATGGCTGCATCGTTTTTGCGGCCATGCGTGTGTCGCAATGCCGCCTTGATCACGACGGATTCAAAGCAGCGCCCCAGCTTATCGATGACTTCAGATTGCCCTTCAGCCAGCATGGCGGTAGCTTCTGCTTCCAGCAAGGATATCCAGCTTTCACCGCTGCGATAGCCTGCCTTCTCCATATGTGCAGCACCATTTGTTTGCGTTGCAGAAGGGCTCAAATGTTCGCTGGTGCGCGTATGCGATTCGCTACTGTGAGCGGCGGCCGCACTCGCACTATTTGTTGCGCCAACTGCGACGGGAACCAGGTCTTGTGGCAAATCGGGAATTTCCACCGTTTGCCCCGGTGCCATCACCGTGATCCAGTTACACAGGTTTTCCAGTTGCCGGACATTACCGGGGAAATCCAGGCTGGATAAAAACTGCAATGCCGGTTCGGACATACGCTTGGCATCCACACCCAGTTGCTTGGCACTCTGATTCAGGAAATACTTGGTCAGCAAAGGTATGTCTTCGCGACGTTCACGCAGACTGGGCAAACGCAAACGTATCACGTTCAAACGATGATACAAATCTTCGCGGAACAAACCGTCCTTGACTCGTGTTTCGAGGTTCTGATGCGTCGCTGCAATGACACGTACGTTTGCTTTCATCGGCTGGTGACCGCCAACCCGGTAGAAATGGCCATCCGATAAAACCCGCAACAGGCGCGTCTGTAAATCGAAAGGCATGTCGCCGATTTCATCAAGAAATAAAGTACCGCCCTCGGCCTGTTCGAAACGGCCACGTCGCGTCGTTTGCGCGCCAGTAAACGCGCCACGTTCATGACCAAACAATTCTGACTCCAGCAAATCCTTGGGAATGGCCGCAGTGTTCAGCGCGATAAAAGGTTGCGAGGCACGTGGACTATGCTTATGCAGCGCACGAGCGACCAGCTCTTTACCGCTGCCGGATTCGCCGGTAATCAATACTGTCACATTGGATTGCGACAATCTGCCAATGGCACGAAACACGTCCTGCATGGCAGGTGCCTGCCCGAGGATTTCTGGCGTTTCAGACATGCTTTGCTCTACACTGGATTCACGCAGGCTTTCATCAAGCGCACGGCGTATCAGCTCTACGGCTTTGTCCAGGTCAAAAGGCTTGGCCAGGTATTCAAATGCCCCGCCCTGAAAAGCAGCCACAGCGGATTCCAGATCGGAAAACGCAGTCATGATAATGACAGGCAAGCCTGGATATTTAGTCTTAACGGTCTGCAAAAGTTCAAGGCCGGAAGCACCATGCATGCGTATATCTGAAACCAGCACTTGCGGTGTATCGCTTTGCAAAGCGTTCATCGCATCTCTTGCATTGGTAAAGCTGCGTGTTGCCAGATTCTCTCTTGCCAGCGCCTTTTCCAGCACCCAGCGAATTGAGTCATCGTCATCAACTATCCAGATTGGTTTCATATTGTCGTTCTGCATTCTGTGTTAAGCATATCGATAGGAAGAGCACTTTTGGTGCAGCCATCTTTCCCGCATCCTTACTTCAAGGTAGCGGGATCAGTATCCGAAAATCCGTGCATCCCGGCCGGCTTTCACATTCGATGACACCCAGATGTTGTTCAACGAAAGTTTGTGCCAGCGTCAGCCCCAGACCGCTGCCGCCTTCCTTTCCCGATACCAGGGGATAGAAAATACGGTTGCGGATCTCAGGTGGAATACCCGGACCGTTATCAATGATATGCAAGTCTAATGCCAGCCTGTAACGTACCTTGGCCAAAGTAATCTGGCGCACCACGCGCGACTTGAAAGTCAGTACTGCATCGCCCTGCCTGATTCTTTCATTCAGTGCCTGCGCCGCATTGTGGGCAATGTTCAACACAGTTTGTATCAGTTGTTCTTTGTCACCGCGAAATTCAGGAATCGACAAATCATAGTCGCGCTTAATCGTGAGGCCCTGCGGGAACTCCGCAACGATCAGGCTACGCACGCGCTCGCAGACTTCATGAATATTCACGTCCCCAACGATATGCGGCAAGCGATGCGGCGCCAATAAACGATCAACCAGGGTTTGCAAGCGGTCTGCTTCCTTGATGATGACCTGGGTGTATTCGCGCAATTCACGCAGGTGGCGCTCAGGCAATTCCAGTTCCAGTAATTGTGCCGCGCCGCGTATGCCACCCAGTGGATTTTTGATTTCGTGGGCAAGATTGCGTATCAGCTCCTTGTTGGCCTTGCTCTGATCGAGCATGCGCTCTTCCCTGTCGAGCTTGAGTTGCTGTACGTTCTCGCGCAATTCTATCAATACTGGCGTTTCTTCATTGTCCAGTGCCGTCACAATGCTATGCACATGCAAAGGGTCGCGGCCAGCCCGCTCCAGTGTGATGTCCTGGCGCTTGTCTGCAAACTGATGGGCGACCGCCTGATGGAAGACGGCCATCAGGTCCTGACCATTAAGGAACAGATCAGTCAGCTTCAGATGTGTGAGGGATTTGAAAGAACTATCCAGCAAATTTTCAGCAGCAGCATTGGCGAACAAGATGCTTCCTTCTGCATCGAGCACGATGACAGCAGAGGTCAATAAATCCAGTCCGGCGAATGAAGTAAGGGGAGTTTTCAAAAGTAGTCCATAAAAAAAGGCCGCACAGAGCGACCTTTACGCAAACATCATGCCTGAGGAGGCAATCTATTGCACTTGTTTTGATATTGGCAGATTATTTCGAATTGCCAATTTCCCGTTTGAGTGCTTCGATGTTCTTTTCGGTGCGGGCAATATCTTCTTTCATCATATTGGTGCGCTCCTGATATTTGGCGAAATTCTTTTCATCGCCATGACGCTCGGGCTCACCATTATTGTATTCTTTTTTCAAATTCGCGAGTTTTTGCTCTTCGGTCTTCAATTCATCCTGCAAAATCTGTTTGCGGTCAGAGTCACGGGCTTTTTGCGTTCCCTCATCCACTTTAGGGAAATCGCTAGGGCTGCTGGCAGGCTTGCCTTGCGGTTTTTTGCCGCTGGCTGGCATTACGGGCGACGGAACTACTGTAATACCCTGTAATTCAACTTTTTTACAGCCTTTGGTCGCGCCGGTATTTTTATATTCTTTTTTGCCGTTATCGTCGATGCACAAATACACATCGCCCTGTGCGCGGGCAATGGTCTGAACGCCGATCAAGAAAAATAAACCTAACAATAGTCGATTCATATTAAAGCGATAATCAATAACAGGCTTCTAGTGTATGCGATGCAGCACTGCAACACAATTGCTGAAAGTAAAACAAAAAAACGAAAAAAGCGGGGTTTCCCCCGCTTTTTGACTTTTACCCTGCGTTTTAGCGCTTACAGGGAATAATACATATCAAATTCAACCGGGTGCGTCGTCATGCGGAAGCGTTGTACTTCTTGCATTTTCAGATCAATGTAGGCATCAATCATACTGTCACTGAACACACCGCCGCGTGTCAAGAATTCACGATCTTTGTTCAAAGCATCAAGTGCTTCTTCCAGAGATGCGCAAACAGTCGGGATCAATGCATCTTCTTCTGGCGGCAAATGGTACAAATCTTTGCTTGCAGCTTCACCAGGATGTATCTTGTTCTGAACACCGTCCAGACCTGCCATCATCAAAGCCGAGAAACACAGGTAAGGATTCGCCAGTGGATCTGGGAAACGTGTCTCAATACGACGGCCTTTTGGATTGGCAACGTAAGGAATGCGGATGGACGCAGAACGATTACGCGAAGAATAAGCCAGTTTAACAGGCGCTTCGTAACCTGGAACCAAACGTTTGTAAGAATTTGTACCAGGATTGGTAATCGCATTCAATGCTTTTGCATGTTTGATAATGCCACCGATGTAATACAGGGCGAAATCAGACAAACCGGCATAGCCGTCGCCAGCAAACAGATTTTTACCATCTTTCCAGATGGATTGATGCACGTGCATGCCGGAACCATTGTCGCCAACGATAGGTTTAGGCATGAAAGTCGCTGTCTTGCCATAAGTGTGGGCAACATTCCAGACCACGTATTTCAGGTTTTGTGTCCAGTCAGCACGCTCTACCAAAGTAGAGAACTTGGTACCGATCTCATTTTGACCAGCGCCAGCCACTTCATGGTGATGCACTTCAACCGGGATGCCCAGGGATTCCAGGATCAGGCACATTTCAGAACGCATGTCCTGAAAGCTGTCGACAGGAGGAACCGGGAAGTAGCCGCCTTTGACCGTTGGACGGTGGCCAGTGTTGCCGCCTTCGAGTTTTTCGCCTGTCGTCCAGGATGCTTCATCAGAATCAATCTTGACAAAGCTACCTGACATATCCACTTTCCAGCGTACGCTGTCGAAAATGAAGAATTCTGGTTCAGGACCGAAATAAGCTGTGTCGCCAATGCCGGACGATTTCAAATAGGCTTCAGCACGTTTTGCTATGGAACGTGGGTCACGGTCATAACCCTTGCCATCGGATGGCTCGATAACATCACATTGCATGAACAATGTTGTTTCTTCAAAGAAAGGATCGATATTGGCAGTGCTAGGATCTGGCATCAACAACATATCGGATGCTTCAATACCTTTCCAGCCAGCGATGGACGAGCCGTCAAATGCGTGGCCAGATTCGAATTTATCGATATCGAACTGGGAAACTGGAACAGTAACGTGCTGTTCTTTGCCTCGGGTATCAGCAAAGCGAAAATCAACGAACTTAACTTCGTTGTCTTTCGCCATTTTCAAGACTTCTGCGGCTGTCATTGCCATGTGAAACTCCTCTGAGAGCTAAAAATAAATTCGGAAATTGCTGAGCCCTGCGTCTGCCAGCTTCGTTGAGCATGTCAAGTTTCTGACATTGATCATACGAAAATACGTCTGGCGGCTAAACTCAGTGGAGGATGATAGCAGAATCCATGCCATCAACCAGAACATGCATATTCAAATAATAAAATTGTTAAATACCTGTTTTTATGGCGTTTTTTGCCGATCCCTTATTGTATTTAAAAAAATATCAAACCAAAGCAACGCACAAATTAAGTGCGCCCTCCATTTAAAGCACCATTATTGTGCTTTTTTATCCAAATATAATATATGCGCACTTTTTTGGTGCTATTAACCTGAGTTTGGTAATTCAATGAAAACTGATATTTATTAAGTTCTATGTTTGCGCCTCATTTTTCGCCTGACAAATAAAGGAATAAGACTGAATTGCTTGCTGCCACTCACAACCAGAAAAGCTATAAAACAATGCAGACGCGATATGCTGTCGTCAAAGATAAATAAACCGGCTCAACTAACGGACATGACGTCACAGCGATAAAGTGAATCGTCACATCAATAAATAACTTCACTAATACCAAGAAAAGAGAACTAAATGATCCGGCTAGTTGCCCTGTTTGGTAGTCCATAAAGCAGATGCGGCAAATTCATCGCCATCCATTTGCTGAGTCAAGAAAACTGGAGAAAATTTAGGCTAGCCAAGATGACGAGCCGGTTTGCAATTTCATATAAACTAACTGGCTAGCGCCTTCGTTTCTTACATACATTCGTCACCATATCAAACTTGGAGTACATCATGTCAACAGAAAACATTTTTCAGTTGGCGCGCCAACGCGCTCAAGAACAAGGACTGGATTATGCCGGTGCAGTTACTCCGGCAGAAGCGTATGAGTTACTACAACATACCGGCACTACATTGTTAATCGATGTGCGCACCAATGCTGAACGTGATTGGGTGGGCCGGGTAAATATCGACTCTGCCCAACATCAGGCGGTGCAATGGAGCCTTTATCCGGGTGGTGCACCCAACCCTAATTTTATGCAGGAGTTGCAAGCCTGTGTGCCAGACCGGCAAACCGTCTTGTTATTTTTATGTCGCTCAGGCGTACGTTCACGGCATGCGGCCAAATTGGCAACTGAAAACGCTTATGAAAATTGCTTTGACATTCTCCAGGGCTTCGAAGGCGACAAAGACAACGATGGCCATAGAAAAACTGTGGGGGGCTGGTGCAAGTCAGGCCTGCCGTGGGCTGGCGCATAAATCTGTTTCAACAAACTTGAAAAAGCTTCCATCTTGAATAATACTTTGCTAGAATAGCGAGCTTCGCTGTTACGGCAAAAAGCGAATTGTTGCAGGAGAGGTGGATGAGTGGTTTAAGTCACACGCCTGGAAAGCGTGCGTAGGTTTATCCCTACCGGGGGTTCGAATCCCCCCTTCTCCGCCATGAATATTTTTAAAATCAAGCACTTAGATTTTAACAACGGCATCAAAATGGGGGATTTTGGGGCTAATTTAGCCCTGAAATGACAACATGATGACAGCACAAAAAGGCGACTTCGGTCGCCTTTTTTGTTGCCTAAATCAGACGCAATTTGCGATCTTAATTTGCATAGAAATAGGCACCTGGCCATGAGTCATAAAGTGATTTTTTGCTGTTCAAATTTTGACGAAAAAAGGCAGAAAAGTGCGCCCGTTCTAAAATAAAGCACCCCTCGGGAAAACCCTAACATCACTGACATTTTTTCCCAACACCTTGGAAACCCTTGATGTATATAGGTTTCAGCACTTCTTCAAACCCTAACTTTTTTCTAACCTTACCCTAATCAGCTTAGCTTTTAAATTCTAATTTCTATTAAAAATAATTCCTTTTAATATCAATTACTTAAAAAATAGTTAGGTTTTTGGTTAGTAGAGGTTAGGTTTTAACCCTAACATTACGATCTCCTAAAAATCAAAGACTTAGCAAGGTAAAACACTCGTTTTTCAATAGTGTTAGTGATGTTAGCGTTTTTCCTAGCTCAAACCTGGAATCAACATTTCCCCGCCCTCCTCACTTCATCGAATTTGCTGTGAAATTTGCGTCAAATTGCGTCAGCTTATCGAGGCATACGTGTGTCCGCAAACGTAAGCCGGGCTTGGTTCTCAGTGGTGACGCATATTTGAGTAAAAAGCGACCTATTTAGAGTGCAGGCTTGGTCGGGGAATGTCTGCGCGCCAAGGCTTCAAAACTGCAAAATATTGCAAATTGACAACAATCCTCATATGACCTGTATGCATCCGCGTGATATAACTGATCTGGGCCCGATGTGATTTAATTGCCAGTAATCACGTTATTCCTATTCTCAAGCTCTAAGAGTAGTATGTTTTGAATGAATCTTGCATTACCCAACGATGTCTTAAATGATGGATACGGCGCAAGATCTGAGCTAACCGCAGTAGCAAATACGCTGCATTAATTCTGCCAATTTATGAAAAATCAAGTGACTTCGATTAATCAGGCAAGTCCAGCGCCCAGAAAGAGATCCCTCAAATGGCTCGCTATGGGATTTGTTATCTTTGTTTGCGTGTCGCTTATATGCATGGATGGCTGGCGTAGCTGGACAGCAAGAAGGACGCAATTGCGTGAGATGGAAGTTTCCACTGCCAACATGGCACGCGCAATAGCACAACATGCAGACGATACGATAAAAGCGGCGGATACTGCACTGTTAGGAATTGCCGAACGAATCCAAGTAGATGGTACTAGCCCTGCAGCTTTGGAACGCCTCCACAATTTATTAGTACTCAGGACAGCGGAACTTTCCCAGCTCAAAGGCTTATTTGTTTATGACGAAAATGGACGGTGGTTAGTCAACTCACTCCCCACGATGCCATCAAATGCCAACAATGCAGATCGCGACTATTTCATTTATCACCGCACTCACGAGGGCAATAGCACCTATTTAGGATCGCCAATCCTTAGTCGTTCTAGTGGCATATGGGTCATAACATTGTCACGTAGGATTAATCACGTAGATGGAAGTTTTGCTGGTGTTGCACTTGCAACGATAGATATTGACTATTTCAATAAATTCTACGACAGATTCAATATTGGCAAGGCAGGAGCAATCGTTCTGGTATCGAATAGCGGCACCATGATTACCCGTC
This sequence comes from Undibacterium sp. TJN19, assembly GCF_049339485.1. Taxonomy (NCBI): domain Bacteria; kingdom Pseudomonadati; phylum Pseudomonadota; class Betaproteobacteria; order Burkholderiales; family Oxalobacteraceae; genus Undibacterium; species Undibacterium sp. TJN19. The sequence continues at coordinate 344,282 of NZ_JBMPPL010000006.1, read as the reverse complement.
GCCCACTTTTGCCCGATTCTATTGGCAAAAACATGAAGACGACACCCGTTTTTAAAGAAAGCTCGTCTAAAGCATTAGGGTCATTCACTGTAAAATCGTCCCAGGATGGTGTCAAACGGTTAAACAGTTTTCAGCGCCTTGATAAGTACCCTCTGTTTGTCTCTGCAGCTGTATCAGAAGATGAAATTCTTGCCGATTGGCTGACAGATACATATTGGCACTCAGCAGGCGTCGCCTTGCTCGTTATCATATTGAGTTCTGTAGGTTTCTATCTGATTGGTCAGATGAAATTGCGCTTCAATGCAGAAGCTGAGCTTATTAGGGCGCGGGACGCAATGATTGATCTCAATAAGACACTAGAGCGCTTGTCTCTTCAGGATGCGCTTACTGAGCTTGCCAATCGACGTAATTTCGATCTCACTTTAGAAGAAGAGTTTAGCCGGGCTATCAGAAATGCCAGTTCACTGGCCCTCATCATGATTGATGTTGATCACTTTAAACAATATAACGACCTCTACGGCCATACTGCTGGGGATGAATGTCTGAGGAAAATCAGCCAAGCTGTTAAATCTTGCCAAAATCGCGCTGGCGACCTGACGGCTCGATATGGCGGTGAAGAACTGGCGGTGATTCTTCCTACTACTGACGTCGAAGGTGCCATATTAATTGCTGAGAAAATACGTCAGGCAATTCACAATCTAGGCATTTCACATGCTGGCAACGAGGCTGGAATTGTGACTGTCAGCGCGGGGGTTGAAGCCATTACCCCCGTAAGAAACTTGCATAACCCTGTGGAATTGATTGAGGCTGCAGACAACGCACTTTATGCAGCCAAAAAAAGCGGACGTGACCGTGTGTGCAGTAATTTGAATTTGGTACGTATTGCCAGTTAATAAATAAGGACATACGGAGGGTTCGAATCCCCCTTCTCCGCCATGAATATGAAAAACCCTTGATAATCTCAAGGGCTTTTTGTTTTCAATGGCCAAATAATTTTTGTCTTTTTTCATGGCGCTGTTGCGCTTCCAGTGACAGGGTCGCTGTCGGGCGTGCCAGCAAACGTTCTATGCCTATAGGCTCACCAGTGTCTTCGCACCAGCCATAATCGCCTTCGTCTATACGGGCAATCGCAGCACGTACTTTCTTGAGCAACTTTCTTTCGCGGTCACGTGCACGCAATTCCAGCGCATATTCTTCTTCAACAGTGGCACGATCGGCGGGGTCGGCAAACAATTCGTTTTCCTGGAGATGCGCTGAAGTTTCATTCGCATTTTGAACCAGGTTTAATTCAATTTCCTGCAAGCGTGATCTGAAAAATGCCAGTTGCGCATCGTTCATATATTCCATATCACCCATGTCGAGAATTTTCTCTTCTGTCAGCCTGGCTGGCGAGGAAAATACATTTGATCGAATTGCTTTTTTTGACGCTGGGTTGGTATGCATGGTGCTCATCGTAGACTCCTGAATAAATATTGGCTCACTATTTACAAAAATGTTTCTTCAAAAACCTGCCAAGCCGGGGCAAGTCACCGACTTGTTCATGCTCTGTTTGCGAAACACTTAAAACGTATGGCAAGATACCAAGCAATGCCCATGTTATCTACAAGGCAAAGGCGACAAAAGTTGTCAGCAAGTTCCTACGTAAATCAGCTTGTCTTCTTATGATGCGGTTATTGGATTTCTAAAAACTATCAGATCGCGGTAAGGGACAGGGTTCGTTGTCGTACGGAAGCCTTAAATTTTTTTTGAGACAATCATGCTGACTACAGTTTTATCGTATTCTGTAAAACAACTTCTCAAAAAAGAACTGAATCATCCTCACTCAATTAGACCTATAGATACCTACATATGGCTGACCTGGTTATCAATCGCAAGGAAGGACTATATTGCGTGCCGGGCGATTTCTATATCGACCCCTGGCGCCCGGTACCGCGTGCCATCATTACCCATGCGCACTCTGACCACGCTAGGATGGGTAATGAACATTATCTGACGGCAGCGTCTGGTGTCGGCGTAATGAAGTCAAGGCTGGGTGATATCCGCATAGAAGGGCTGGAATATGGCGAACAGCGCGTGCACAATGGCGTGACGATCTCCCTGCACCCGGCCGGGCATGTGCTGGGTTCTGCTCAGGTCAGAATGGAATACAAGGGCGAAGTATGGGTGGCCTCTGGCGACTACAAGGTAGAGGCTGACGGCACCTGCGCCCCTTTTGAATCCGTCGCCTGCCATACCTTCATTACCGAATCCACCTTTGGCCTGCCCATCTATCGCTGGCAGGCCCAGCAAAGTATTTTTGATGATATCAACCAGTGGTGGCGCAATAATGCAGCACAGGGCAGGACCAGCGTGCTGCTGTCTTATTCATTCGGCAAGGCACAGCGCATTTTGCATGGGCTCGATGCCAGCACAGGCAGCATTATCTGCCATGGCGCAGTCGAACCACTGAACCATGCTTACCGCGAAGCGGGCATACGCTTGCCAGCAACAAAAATGGTCGGCGATGTCAGCGACAAAAACGAACTCAGACAGGCGATCGTCATCGCCCCGCCTTCTGCTGGCAATTCGCCATGGATAAAACGCTTTGGCGATTTCAGCGATGCCTTTGCCAGCGGCTGGATGCAGTTGCGGGGCGCACGGCGCAGGCGTGGCGTGGACAGGGGCTTTGTGCTGTCTGACCATGCCGACTGGCCGGGCCTGATGCAGGCGATCAATGCGACGGGTGCCTCACGCATTATCGTCACCCATGGATCAATACCCGTCATGGTGCGTTATTTGCAGCAACAAGGCTTGCAGGCATCTGGTTTTGATACTGAATACGGCGATGAAGACGAAGCCTCTGCAACAGTTGCTGTAGAGGCAGCAGTAGCGGGAACAGAAACGGGAACAGAAAAACCCAAAGAAGGCGATCATGCGTGAATTCGCCCAGCTCTACGCCCAACTGGATGAAACCACATCCACCAACCGCAAGCTGGACGCCTTGAAAACGTATTTCAGCCAGTCACCGCCTGAGGATGCGGCATGGGCAGTGTATTTTCTGGCAGGCGGCAAACCACGCCAGGCAGTGCCCAGCAAACTGTTACGGCAGTTTGCCATGGAATATGCCAACATCGAAGAATGGCTGTTTGAAGAATGCTATCAGGCGGTAGGTGACCTGTCGGAAACCATCGCCCATGTCTTGCCGCCACCTGTACGGCAAGCTCACGTTGGCCTGGCAAACTGGATGTTGGAAAGAATCGCCCCTCTGCGTGGCGCAACACCAGAGGTGATTCGCAGCGCCCTGTTTTCTTTTTGGGATGAACTGACGACACCAGAGCGCTTTTTGCTGGGCAAACTGATAGGCGGTGGCTTTCGTGTAGGCGTATCGAAACTGCTAGTGACGCGTGCACTTGGCGATGTCGCCAAAGTCGATAACAAGCTGATCGCGCAAAGGCTCATGGGCTGGACAGATGGCCGTATGGCACCAACAGCAGACGGCTTCATGAAACTGATAGCCCCTCAGTCAGACCAGGAACATAGTTTGCGTGGCGGCCAGCCTTACCCTTTTTTCCTGGCGCATCAGTTATCCGCTGCGCCAGAATCCCTGGGCGACATCACTAGCTGGCAGGCAGAATGGAAATACGATGGCATACGTGCGCAACTGCTGCGCCGTGACAACCAGACTTTTCTGTGGTCGCGTGGTGAAGATCTGATTACTGAACGTTTCCCAGAAATAGCCGCCGTCCCTCTGCCAAACGGCACCGCCATTGATGGCGAAATCCTGGTGTGGACTGAAGACCGCCCTGCCCCGTTTGCTGATTTGCAAAAACGCATAGGACGCAAGAGTCTCACTACAAAACTCTTGTCCGAGCTGCCAGCCGTGCTGGTGGCCTATGATTTGCTGGAGCTGGGACAGGCTGACTTGCGCCATCTGCCACAGCATGAACGACGTGCCATGCTGGAACAGTTGGTCACGAGCATAGACAACCCCATGCTGAGGATTTCGCCTGTTTTACAGAAACCGGACTGGCAGGACCTGGCCCTGCTACGCCAGAACTCCCGTGCACTGGGTGTCGAGGGCATGATGCTCAAGGCTGTCAATGCGCAATATGGCGTGGGCCGCACCAAGGATGTGGGCACATGGTGGAAATGGAAGATCGATCCTTATTCCATCGACGCAGTACTCATCTACGCCCAGAGCGGCCATGGCCGTCGTGCATCGCTGTACACCGACTATACTTTTGCGGTATGGGATGAAGATGCCAGCGGCAAACACCTACTCGTGCCTTTTGCCAAAGCCTATTCCGGCCTGACGGATGCAGAAATTGCCCAGGTTGATGCCGTGATCCGCAAGACCACCATAGAAAAATTTGGCCCGGTACGCAGCGTCAAACCCAGCATGGTGTTTGAAATCGGCTTTGAAGGTATCTCGCTTTCCACACGGCACAAGGCTGGCATTGCAGTACGTTTTCCACGCATACTGCGGCGACGTGAAGACAAGCAGATAGAAGAAGCCAATACCCTGGAAGACTTGAAAAATTTACTGGCTACTAGCAATGCGCATGAGCTTGGCAACTAAAGCAGTCAAAGACTGGTTTGCTGCAAAGGGATGGAAAACCTTCCCCTTCCAGCGTGAAGTCTGGAAAGCGGCGCAGGCCGGCGAGTCTGGCATTTTGCATGCGAGTACAGGCTCAGGTAAAACCTATGCCGTCTGGTTTGCTGCGCTGTTGCGGGCCATGGAAAGAAAGCCAAATAAAAGAAGCGCAGCAGGTCTCAGGGTATTGTGGATCACGCCCATGCGGGCACTGGCAGCAGATACCTTGCGTGCCTTGCAAGAACCTCTGACTGAGTTGCCAAATGAGTTATTGCCACAATGGAGCATAGGCGCACGCACCGGTGATACCGGCTCTGCCGAGCGCGCGCGTCAGGCCAAGGCCTTGCCTGCGACCCTGATCACCACACCAGAAAGCCTGTCGCTGATGTTGAGCAAGAACGATGCCCAAGCCCAGTTTGCTCAGCTTGACATGATCATAGTCGATGAGTGGCATGAACTGATGGGTAACAAGCGCGGCGTACAAACCCAGCTCGCCATCGCCAGGTTGCGGGCATGGAACGCGCAATTACTGGTATGGGGTTTATCAGCAACCCTGGGCAACCTGGAACAGGCACGCGATGCCTTGCTGGGAGTCGGGAATGGCTTGCTGGTACAGGGCCAGAACCAGAAAAAGATCAAAGTCGATACACTGATACCGGCGAACCCTTCACGCTTCCCATGGGCCGGCCATCTGGGCTTGCAAATGCTGCCCGCGGTCGTCGCTGAAATTAACAAACATCAAAGTACCCTGGTATTTACCAATACCCGTTCACAGGCAGAAATCTGGTACCAGAACCTGCTGGAAGCGCGCCCCGACTGGGCGGGTGTCATCGCCCTGCATCATGGCTCGCTAGACAAACAGGTACGGGACTGGGTTGAGCAAGGCCTGAAAGCAGGACAATTAAAAGCCGTCGTATGTACATCCAGCCTGGACCTGGGCGTGGATTTCTTGCCGGTAGAGAGGGTACTGCAAATCGGCAGCGCACGCGGAGTCGCACGCCTCATGCAAAGAGCCGGGCGCAGCGGTCATGCACCAGGGCGTGTATCACGGGTGACCCTCGTCCCTACGCATACGCTGGAATTGCTGGAAGCTGCCGGTGCCAAACAGGCTGTTGCCCTGCGCCAGATAGAAACCCGCCAGTTACCTGACAAGCCGCTGGACGTGCTGGTACAGCATGTGGTGACCGTGGCGCTCGGTGGCGGCTTTCGTTCACAAGACCTGTACGCAGAAGTCAGGGCGGCATATTCCTACCGCAATCTGAATCACGATGAGTGGCAATGGGTGCTCGACTTTGTCGCCCGCGGTGGCCAAAGCCTGATTGCCTATCCTGAATACCATAAAGTGGTAGAAGATGAAGACGGCATCTATCGCGTGCCAGACCCCGCCATAGGCCGCAGGCACCGCATGGGCATAGGTACCATCGTTTCTGAAGCATCAATCAGTGTTAAATTCATCAGTGGCAGCCGCATAGGGACGATAGAAGAATCCTTTATCTCGCGCCTGAAAAAGGGCGATCATTTTTTGTTTGGCGGCCGCATACTGGAGTTTATCCGCGTTTATGAAATGACAGCCTATGTCAAACGTGCGGTAGGTAAAAAGGGAACCATACCGCGCTGGCAAGGCGGTAAAATGCCTTTGTCTTCTGAACTGGCCCATGCAGCGCTGGAGCAACTGCGTCTCGCCGCCAGGCAGGAATTTGATGGCCCTGAAATGAAAGCCCTGAAACCTTTGCTCGACATACAGCAACGCTGGTCTGCCCTGCCAACGCCAGAAACGCTGCTGATAGAAACCATGCAAAGTCGCGAAGGTTTTCACCTGTTCATGTATCCGTTTGAAGGGCGCGCCGTGCATGCGGGACTGGCGGCATTACTTGCCTACCGCATGGCAAAGCACCAGGCAAATACTTTTTCCATAGGCTTTAATGATTATGGTTTTGAATTGCTGGCACCACAGTCCACAGACTGGGCTTTACTGTTTAATGCAGAATCAGGCAAAGAGACAGCCCTGTTCAGCACCGACATGCTGCTGGAAGATGTCTTGCTGAGCCTGAATGCAACTGAATTGTCACAACGGCGTTTTCGCGAAATCGCCCGCATCGCAGGACTGGTATTCCAGGGCTACCCTGGCCAGCCAAAATCCAACCGCCAGTTGCAGGCATCATCGAGTTTGTTTTTTGAAGTATTCCGCAAACATGATGCTAACAATCTGTTGCTGACCCAGGCCCAGCGTGAAGTATTGGAGCAGGAACTGGAACTGACACGCCTGCGCCAGACCTTGCAGCAATTACAGCAAAAACAAATTGTCTTGCGTGAAATTGCCAGGCCTACGCCGTTTGCCTTCCCGCTCATGGTGGAACTGTTCCGCGAAAAACTCAGTACTGAAAAACTCTCGGACCGTATCGCCCGTATGGTGCGCGAACTTGAAAAGGCGGCGCAATCATGATGGCACTGGAACTTGAGGTCGCAGGTGAAATCCTCATGCTGTTGCCGCAGAAAGCCATGTACTGGCCCAGCAATTCAACACTGATCATTGCTGACATTCACTTTGGCAAGGCAGCCACATTCCGCCGCCTGGGTGTGCCCGTGCCGCATGGCACAACAGCACAAAATCTTGAACTACTGGATGAGCTCATAATGCTCTACCCGACCCAGCACATTATTTTTCTGGGGGATTTTTTGCATGCGCCTGATATTTCAGCAGCCACGCTACAAAGCCTGCTCAACTGGCGTACTACCCATCCTGCACTTGAAATGACGCTGGTACGTGGCAATCATGATTTGCGGGCAGGCGACCCACCGCAGCAATTAGGCATACATATCGTCAATGAGCCTTTCCGCAGCGGGCCATACGCCTTTTGCCATTATCCTGATGTTGAAAGCGACGGTTATGTGCTAGCCGGTCATGTGCACCCGTCTTTTCATTTGTATGGCAAACGTGATTCACTGCGTTTGCCCTGCTTTGTCGTCGGTGAACGGCGCACGATACTGCCAGCCTTCGGCGCTTTTACGGGCACCTATTCCATGGCCCCGCAAGCAGGAGAGCAGATATTTATTATTGCAGACGACAGGGTCATGAAAATTGGTAATTGAATGATTGCCCCTTATTGTCCCTTATTGCAGCATATTCCTACACGATTTTCATTATGTTCTGACATTTTTTACTCAGGATGAAGCGGAACATGGAGAGTGAATCCTAGAACTCATTTAACAGAAAAAATATCATCCAGTAGGAGTCAACATGGCACACGCAATATGGAAAGGTGCGATCAGCTTTGGTCTGGTCCATATACCGGTAGAGCTTTTTTCAGCAGTGACCGACAATGCACTTGATCTGACCATGCTGGACAAGCGTGATTTTTCTCCTATTGGTTTCCGTCGCTATAACAAGGCAAGCGGCAAGGAGGTCAAATGGGAAGATATCGTCAAAGGATATGAATACAAGCCAGATGAATATGTTGTACTGTCTGATGAAGACTTGAAACAGGCCAATGTAAAAGCAACACAGACTATCGATATCCAGTCTTTTGTCGATGCGAGTGAAGTGCCACTGACTTTTTATGAACAGCCGTATTTCCTGGTACCTGACCGGGGTGGCGACAAGGTATATGCCCTGTTACGTGAAACCCTGCGCAAGGCAGACAAGGTAGCGATTGCCGAAGTCGTGATCCGTACCAAGCAGCATCTGTGCGCCTTGCTGACCATAGATGATGCGATAGTCCTCAATACCTTGCGTTACAGTGACGAAATACGCGATACGGGTGAATTGAAATTGCCCGCCAAGAGTACAAAGACAGCAGGCATTTCCGACAAGGAAATTGCCATGGCAATGTCATTGGTGGATGGCATGACAGAAGCATGGAATCCCTCACAATACCATGATACTTACCGCGAAGACATACTGGCACTGGTCAAGAAAAAAGTGAAGGCCAGACAAACCAAGACCATCACTATGCCGAAAGCGGAAACAGAAGAAAAACCACGCAGTGCGCAGGTATATGACCTGGTCGGTCTGCTGCAACAAAGCCTCGGTAAAAAACCTGCTGCTAAAGCCACAAAAACTACAGCCAAGTCCAGCTCCAAAACCACGGCTGACAAATCCGGCGAACCTGTACCTATCCGCAAAAAAGCCGCTGCAATTGCCAGTAAAAGCAAGGCAAAACCGGTAGCAAAAACGAGCAAAACTGCGACAGTCAAAGCCAAAGCTGCTGCACCCAGACAAAGACGCAGCGCCTGATATCCGGCAAACAGGCATTATGAAAATTAACAGCCTGGAAAATATTAAAAATACTGCCAGGCTGTTTAAATTTTTTTGTTACAAACTAATGCTGCAAATGCTTTTCTACCGCAACAGCACTGGTGCCCACTTCTTGCACGGCAGTGACCAGTTCATCTTTGGTACAGTCAAATTTCCGGGTCCAGTAAGCGACTCCCCAGGGTTCACTCACGTTCACCCTTGACGCGTCTTGCGGACCACGGTTTTGCAGATTGTCGGCCATGTCAGCCTCCTTGATTTGTTGTTGACAGCAACACCGTGATTATGGTGCTGGCTGGCCTTTTACTGCGTTACGGTATTTAGCCTTGGCGGCCAGCTTCTTTTCTGCCTCTGCGGCGACATTGGTACGCTTGATGTCGCGTTTTTCCTGTTTGCCGCGGTGTTGCGCTTCGTCTTTATTGCCTATGCGTTTTGTCATAAATTTCTCCTGAAATAATTGATGATTTCATGCATCCAAAAGTGCAGATGCCGTGAAATGCCAGAGTAGACAATGCCATTCGCCTTGTATGTAGGAGGATAAATGAAGCAGATGTAGGATAGCTAGGCTTGTTCCTACATGCTTGTCATCACCTGGCTGATAGCCCGTCTCTCTTCATGAATTTATGCTCTGCCCTATCACATTTGATCAGTACATATGTATTTCACGGCAGAAAGTTCATCATGGCAAAACCAGACGCGCTGCAAAAATACAAATCCAAGCGCGATTTTTCAATTACGTCCGAACCTGCAGAAGGTGGCACGCCTAACGAAAAGGCGAGAGCTTTTGTTATCCAGAAACACTGGGCCAGCAGCCTGCATTATGACTTTCGCATAGAGCTCGATGGCACCATGAAAAGCTGGGCAGTACCGCGTGGCCCGAGTTTTGACACACATGACAAGCGCATGGCAGTGCATGTCGAAGATCATCCTATTTCCTATAACACTTTTGAGGGCACTATCCCGGCCAGACAATATGGTGCGGGCAAGGTCATCATCTGGGACAAGGGTTATTGGAAACCTCTGGGCGATGCCCGCCAAGGCTATGAAAATGGCAATCTGAAGTTTGAGTTGTTTGGTCACAAGCTGCGTGGCAAATGGGAACTGATCAAAATGCGCAATGCCAAAGGCAAGCAGGAAGCCTGGTTGCTGATCAAGGAAAAAGATGAATTTGCCCGCCCTGCCAGTGAATTCAGTGTTGTTGATGAACAGGCCGAAAGTGTCAAGACATTGGGTATGCCTGCCATGGAAGATGATGAATCAAATGCAGAAAAGGTAGAGACAGAAACTGCAAAAGAAGAATCCAGCTCTAGCGGGCCGCCTGCACTGGCAAAAGCAGCGAAGTTACCAGAGGGCCTCAAGCCCCAGCTTGCCACACTGGTCAGCAGCGCCCCGGCGAATGTGGATGACTGGCTGTTTGAAATCAAGTTTGATGGTTACCGCCTGTTAAGTCGTATAGAAAATGGCGCCATACAATTGTTCACGCGCAACCAGAATGACTGGACAACAAAGCTGCCACGCCTGCACAAGGAGTTGCTGGGCATGGATTTACCCGATGGCTGGTATGACGGTGAAATCGTGGTACTCGATGACGATGGCAAACCAGACTTTGGCGCACTGCAACTGGCTTTCGATGAAAACAATACCAGGGCCATTCATTATTTCATCTTCGACTTGCCCTACTGTGCCGGTCACGATCTGCGCGATGTACCCTTATGGGAAAGACGTCAGGTGCTGGAGCGCATCATGCAAAGACAAACGTCTGAAGTCGTGCGCTTCAGCGGCATATTCGACCATGATCCTAGCGAGATTGTCGCTGCGGCTTGCCAGATGGGTCTGGAAGGCGTCATTGGAAAACTGAAATCATCGACTTATATATCAAGGCGCAGCGATGACTGGATCAAGCTGAAATGCGCCCAGCGCCAGGAATTTGTCATCGGCGGTTTTACTGAACCGCAAGGTTCACGCATAGGCATAGGTTCATTATTGCTCGGTGTGTATGACAATGATGGCAAGCTGCGCTATGCCGGCAATGTAGGCACTGGCTTCAATGAGAAAAGCCTCAAAGCCTTGCGTAAACAACTGGATGGGCTGGTGAGTGAGCAAGGTCCATTCGCTGACAATACCGGCATAGACAGCAAATCACACTGGGTCAGGCCTGAGCTGGTTGCCGAAGTCAGTTTTGGGGAGTGGACCAGTGCCGGTCATATACGGCATTCGGTCTTCCAGGGCCTGAGGACAGATAAACCAGCCAGTTCCATCGTGCGCGAGCAAGCGGTAAGTCCTGCACATGCGGCATCAGCAGATAAAACACGGCCCGGCAAATGGCAGAGAATCAGGAATGCAGCAAAACCAGATAAAGCAGCCAAGGCAAGTAACAATGCAGATGTGCATGAGACCCTGCCAGCAAACTTCAAGATCACACATCCTGAACGCATCATGGATGAAGAAAGCGGCACCACCAAGCTGCAACTGGTGAGTTACTATGCCTCGATTGCTCCCTTGATGATGGAACACCTGAAAGACCGGCCACTGGCACTGGTGCGCGCCCCTACCGGCGTCAGTGGCGAGTTATTTTTTCAGAAGCATGCAGATACACGCACCCTGCCCGGCGTCAGTCAGACCGCGGATAATTTACTGCCGGGCCACCCCGGTTTGCTGGTGATCAAGAAACCGGAAGGTCTGATTTACTCAGCCCAGTGGAACACCGTAGAAGTACATACCATGAATGCTACCGCGGCTTCATTCGACAAGCCAGACCGCATGGTGTTTGACCTTGATCCTGGTGAAGGTGTAGATTGGAAATCAGTGCAAGAAGCAGCCAGTTTAATGCAGGCCATGCTCGTGGAGCTTGAATTGCTGCCATTTTTAAAAACCAGCGGTGGCAAAGGCTTGCATGTCATGGTGCCCATCAAGAAACGTTATGACTGGGACACCGTCAAGGATTTTTCTGAAGCCATCGTGACTCACATGGCCAATACCATCCCAGAGCGCTTTGTTGTAAAAAGTGGCCCTAAAAACCGTGTAGGGAAAATATTCATCGATTATCTGCGCAATGGCCTGGGTGCAACTACGGCCTGTGCCTGGTCGGCACGTGCCAGACCGGGCATGGGTATATCCGTTCCAGTCACTTGGGAAGAGCTGGACAAACTGCATGGCGGTAATCACTGGACCGTGCATACCGTCCATGAACGCCTGAATGTGGGAAATGAGCCCTGGAAAGATTATGCAGATTCAGCCAAGTCGCTGACAGCCAGTATGAAAAGGCTGGGGTTTAAAGCCGTACGTAAATAATATTCTCTTCTTCAATCCAGCTCACTTACATTCAAAGTTATCCATGTCAACAACATCACTTAAAGTCATCGCCCAGAGGAAGAAACAGGTCCACCGCCTGCTGCACGAGGTATTTGGCATTACCAAATTTCGCAATGGCCAACAAGCTGTGATAGATAGCGTACTGGAAGGACGGGATACGCTGGCGATCATGCCTACGGGAAGCGGGAAATCGCTTTGTTACCAAATCCCTGCGGCAGTTTTTGATGGTGTGACCATCGTCGTTTCGCCGCTGATTTCACTGATGAAAGACCAGCTGGAAAAACTGACGGCGCTGGGCATGCATGCCAGCCAGCTCAACAGCAGCCTTACTCATGCTGAAGAACGGGCTGCGCTCGATGACATTGCCAACGGCAACAGCAAGATCATATTTTGTACGCCAGAGCGTCTGACGTCGCCAGATTTTTTGCAGTTGCTGGCAACGGTCAACATTGCCCTGGTAGTCATCGATGAAGCACATTGCATTTCGCAATGGGGTCATGATTTCCGTCCGGCCTATCTGGAACTGGCAGCCGCAATCCGCAGTCTGCACCGCCCGCCTATACTTGCGCTGACAGCCACCGCAACGGAAGACATCATTGCAGATATGGAAAAACAACTGGGCATGATCAAACCCCATGTTATCAACACCGGCATCTACCGTAAAAACCTGCGTTATCGCGTTATCCAGACCACCAATGAAGAAGAAAAATTGGCACTGGTGACACGCATGATCAGGGAAAGCAAGGGCACAGGCATCATCTATGGCACGACGGTCAAGGCAGTCAATGTTTTGTATGAACACTTGCAACAGAGTGGGGAAAGTGTGGCTTGTTACCATGGAAAACTGTCTGCCACTGAACGTAAACAAAACCAGGAATTGTTCATGAGTGGTACCTGTCGCCTGATGGTGGCGACCAATGCTTTTGGCATGGGCATAGATAAAAGCGATATACGCTTTGTCATTCATTTGCAGGTACCTGCCTGTCTGGAAACTTATTATCAGGAATCTGGACGTGCCGGGCGCGATGGCTTGCCGGCAGATTGCACCTTGCTTTATTTTCAGGACGATAAACGCGTGCAACAATTCTTCCTGACAAAAAACTACCCTGAAGCGCACGAACTGCAAATGCTTTCGCAGCAGTTACAAGAAATGAGCGTAAAAAAACCAAGCATGTCCTTTACGGAAATTAAGGATAGGCTGACCGATATCCCTGGAAGCAAATTGAAAATCAGCCTCAAGTTGCTCAAGGATGGTGGCGTGCTGCGGCAGGATCGCAAATTGAACTATTTGATTAAGCCGAAGCAGACTCAGCCGGAAATATTCTCTGAATTAAGTGCCACGTACCAGCAAAAGCAGGATGCCGCCCGCGTCGCTTTGGAAAAAATGGTGGCCTATGCACAAAGCGGATTTTGCCGCTGGAAATTATTGCTGGACTACTTTGACGATGATCGCGACTTCAAGCAGTGCTGCCAGTGCGATAACTGCCTTTCTCCACCGACAGCCAAGGCTGAAGACAATAGTACTCTGGAAATTCTCATTCCTCCTGTGCATACACTAAAAGAACATAAAGAACTCATCTCCACTTTTGAAGTGGGATCACAGGTCAGGTTGAAGAAATTCGAGGTGGGTACTGTCATTGCAGTGGAAGGTGAACAGGTCACGGTGGAATTTCCACAAAACCTCATAAAAACCTTTTTGCGGGAATTCGTCATGCCCGCGTGACAGGCCTCCAAACTTAGGATAGCGACTTTCTCCTACACCAGAAGGCGCTTGAAACTGACCACATTTACCTGCAGCAGGATTTACCATGCTCGACGAATGTTCTGGAAAAAGCGATGAGTTCCAGATATCAAATAAAGTCCGGTACATGACGCAGATAGAAAAAAGAAATAAGAAAGCTTATGATGCCATTAGAAGAAACCGTTCAGGTCGAAGCCGCGGCAACACTTGCAGACAATGACAAGAAGGATTCCGTCCTGGCCAAGCTGGGGCCGGGGCTGATTACGGGCGCTGCTGACGATGACCCCAGTGGCATTGCCACGTATTCACAGGCAGGTGCACAGTTCGGCTTTAACATGCTGTGGACAATATTGCTGACTTATCCACTGATGTGCGGCATACAGATAGTCAGCGCACGCATAGGCAGGGTCAGCGGCCAAGGGCTCGCCACCAACATCGCACGGCATTATCCAAAATGGCTGCTGTACTTCATTGTCGGCTCTTTGCTGGTCGCCAATTGCATCAATATCGGCGCCGATCTGGCAGCCATGGGTGAAGCAAGCAAGCTGCTATTAGGTGGCCAGGCTAAATGGTATGCCATTATTTTCGGCCTGATATCCATCTTGTTGCAAGTATTCATCCCCTATCAGCACTATGTACGGGTATTGAAATGGTTGACGCTTGCCCTGCTGGCTTATGTGGCGACAGTGTTTGTAGTGCGCATCCCTTGGGGACAGGTAGTGCTGAGCACTATCATGCCGCATATTTCAATGAAAGCTGAATATCTGACGATGATCGTCGCTGTATTTGGTACCACCATCAGCCCTTACCTGTTTTTCTGGCAAGCCTCACAGGAGGTCGAAGAACTGCGCGCAAAGCCGGAAGAAACCGCATTATTGAAAGCACCCTTGCAGGCGATAAGAAGTTTGAAGCGTATCAATATTGATACCTTTATCGGCATGGGTTTTTCCAATATGGTGGCATTCTTTATCATGCTGACTACTGCAGTGACCTTGCACATGCATGGGCAAACCGATATACAGTCCTCAGCGCAGGCAGCGGCGGCATTGAAACCTATCGCAGGTGAATTTGCTTTCCTGCTATTCAGCCTGGGAATTATCGGTACAGGCTTGCTGGCTATTCCTGTACTGGCCGGTTCTTCTGCTTACGCCATCGCAGGCAGTTTCAAATGGAAAAACAGTCTTGAGCACACAGCCACACAAGCGAAGGAATTTTACGCCGTGATTGCAGTGTCAACTGTCATCGGTGTCATTCTCAGCCTCAGCAATATTGACCCTATCAAAGCACTGTTCTGGAGTGCGGTGATCAACGGCATCATCTCTGTGCCTGTCATGGCGGTCATGATGCTGATGGCAGCCAAACCTGCCGTGATGGGACAATTTGTCATTTCCCGCCGATTAAAAATCCTGGGGTGGCTGGCTACGGCAATGATGGGTGCAGCGGTTGTTGCAATGGGGTTTACACTTTGAATTGCAGGCTTTGACTTGCAGACTTTGAATCACAGACTAATAGCTGCAGGTCAGCCTATGCTTAAAAATGAAATCACCAGGATGTATGCAGCGATATAGTTAAGTGGAGGCCAAAATGATCATAGTTAAAAGCGTGGGCAGAGGCATTTTGCGAGCCACCGTCCGTCTCGAAACGATAGCGTATGGAAATGGCTGGACGGTAGGTGTAGAAATCAATGGCATCATGGTGCATCACCCCGACACGGATTTATATCTGACTGAACAGGACGCGCTGATAGCCGGCGACGAAGTTGTGGATGTCATGGTGCCGACAATGCATTAATAAAAAAAACAGCGTACTCCCCGAAAGAAATACGCTTTGAAACCAGAACTTGTTCTGGGAGGGGAAATTGCCGTGGAAGCTGGAAGTTACCAGCTTATTATTTGGCTTTTGCCATGACTGCCTTGGGATCAGTTTCCAGCCGTGTTGATGATGTCACTGGAGCAGAATGACGTGCATCCCAACCACCACCAATGGCACGTATCAAACTCACTGCCGATTTGGCGCGCGCACCATCCAGTTGTGCAGCGATGCGCTGTTGCTGTAAGACCGTGCGGTCAGCATCGATCACATTTAGATAACTGACTGATCCTTCGCGGTATTGCACATGCGAGAGTTTGGCTGCACGCTCTGCCGCCTGCACCGCGTTGTCTTGCGCCTGGGTTTGGTCGCGCAAGATACGCAAGTCAGCCAGGTTGTCTTCGACTTCCCTGAAGGCATTCAGCACGGTTTGGCGGTAATTGGCTACATCTTCTTCATAGGCTGCACCTGCCCTATCTACACTGGCCTGGCGACGGCCACCGTCAAACAGGGGCATGGACAACAAAGGGCCGAGCAAGAAGGTACGGCTGCTCCAGTTCAGCAAATCACCGAGGCTGGCCGATTCATAACCAGCAGAGCCTGTGATATCCAGCCTGGGGAAGAAAGCTGAACGGGCCACACCGATGCGAGCATTGGCAGCGGCCATGCTGCGCTCTGCTGCGGCAATATCTGGCCTGCGTTCCAGCAAGGCTGATGGCAAACCTGCGGGGATATTGACAGCAATGCGTGACAAAGGACGCGGCAAGAAATTGAACTCTGCCGGTGTCTTGCCCAGCAAGACGGCTAGTGCATGTTCAGCCACTGCACGGCTGCGTGCCAGGCCCAGTGATTCTGATTGCGCCGTTGCCAGTTCGGCTTTGGCACGAGCCAGATCAAGTTCGCTGATATCACCTTCATTAAAACGGGTTTGCACCAGCTTCAGGGTTTTTGAGCGCAGCTCTACCGTGGCTGCATACAAGGCCTGTTCTGCATCCAGTTCACGCAACAAAAAGTAAGCTTGCGCCACATCGGCTTGCAAGGCCAGTTGCACAGACTGGAACAGGGCCTCATTCTTTTGCGTATCTGCCGTTGCTGCGTCTATGCTGGAAGCGACGCGGCCAAACAGATCCAGTTCATACGATGCACCAAGCTGGGCATTATAGGTCGTGGAAGTCGGCATCCTGGTATTGTCAGGCAAACCCTGGGACGCCGGCGCAACACGCCCACGGCTGGCACCCAGCCCCGCATTCACTTGCGGGAACAGACCAGCACGCGCATCCTGCCGCAAGGCGCGGGATTGCTTAAGACGTGCAGCAGCGGCTTTGAGGTTCTGGTTGGCCGCCATGGCCTGGCTTTCCATCTCGTTCAGACTGTCGTCCGCAAAGATTTTCCACCAGTCGCCACGGGCAACTTCTTCTGAGGGCTGGGCTTCTTTCCAGTTGGTACTGGTTGCCAGCACTTCCTTGTATGCAGCAGGGGTAGACACTTCTGCTTTTTCATAAGTCGGCGCGACAGAACAGCCCGCCAACACCAGCAATAACATCAGCAGGGACGAAGCCGATTTCAGGGGTTTTATAGTATTCATCATCATGCTCTCTCAAACTTTAACAGTGACGTGATTATGGCCATGGTCATGACCGTGCACGATAGCTGGCGCTTCATGCACTACCGCAGAATGCAGCTTGCGGCCACCTGCAAGAGTACGCAGCAATACATAAAACACGGGTGTCAGGAACAGGCCAAACAGGGTCACACCCAGCATGCCAAAGAACACCGCCACACCCATCGCATGACGCATCTCGGAACCTGGGCCGCTGGAAATCACCAGTGGCACCACACCCATGATGAAGGCGATGGAGGTCATCAGGATAGGACGCAAACGCAGGCGGCTGGCATCTATCGCTGCCTGCAAAGGCGTGCTGCCCTGCAGTTCAAGTTCCCGCGCAAATTCCACAATCAGAATCGCATTCTTGGCCGATAGCCCCACCAGCACCATCAGACCGATCTGGGTAAAGATATTGTTGTCACCACCTGTGAGCCAGACGCCAGTCAAAGCCGCCAGCAAACTCATGGGCACGATCATGATGACAGCCAGTGGCAAGGTCAGGCTTTCATACTGCGCTGCCAATACCAGGAAGACCAGCAAGACACTGATAGGGAATACCCAGACACCGGCATTGCCAGCCAGGATTTGCTGGTAAGTCAGGTCCGTCCATTCAAACTTGATACCGGCAGGCAGGGTCTTGGCAGCGATACGTTCTGCCGCAGCCTGCGCCTGGTTCGATGAATAACCGGGTGCCGGGCCACCATTGATATCCGCCGCAGTGTAGCCGTTATAACGCACCACCATTTCAGGACCAAAGCTGGGCGTCACTTTGACCAGCGAAGACAAAGGCACCATTTCGCCAGCCGTATTACGGGTTTTCAGTTGCAGGATATCTTCAGGCTTGGCACGGTAAGGTGCATCTGCCTGGGCACGTACCTGGTACACACGGCCAAAACGGTTGAAGTCATTCACGTACAAGGAACCAAGATAAATCTGCATGGTGTCAAACACATCAGTCACGGGAACACCGAGTTGCTTGGCCTTGACGCGATCGAGATCGACATCCAGTTGCGGCACATTGATCTGGTAGCTGGAAAACATGGGCCCCAGTTCTGGTGCCGTCCTGGCCGCCGCAATAAAGGCCTGTGCTGCAGCATCCAACTCAGCATAACCGAGCGCACCCTTGTCTTCGATCTGCATCTTGAAGCCACCCACAGTGCCCAGGCCCATCACAGGTGGCGGCGGGAAGACGGCGATGAAACCATCCTTGATGGCTGAATACTTCTGGTTCAGCTTGCCAGCAATTGCATCGGCTGCCAGCTCCTTGCTGCGGCGTTCTTCAAATGGCTTGAGCGTCACAAAAACGATACCGGCGCTGGAGCTATTGGTAAAGCCATTGATAGACAGGCCAGGGAAGGCAACAGCGCTCTCCACGCCCGGCTCTTTGAGCGCGATGGCCGACATATCACGAATGACTTTTTCAGTCCTGTCCAGCGTTGCGCCATTTGGCAATTGGGTGAAGCTGATCAGGTATTGCTTATCTTGCCCTGGTACAAAACCACCAGGCACGATGTAGGAAATACCAACGGCTGCTGCCAGCAATACCACGTACACCACCATGCTCGAAGCCTTGCGGGAGATAACACCAGCCACACCTTTGGAATACTTTTCAGAACCGCGATTGAACATGCGGTTGAACGCATTGAAGAAACGGCCAAACAGGCGGTTCATGACTTTGGTCAGCCAGTCAGGTTTTTCATCATGGCCTTTGAGCAGGATGGCTGCCAGGGCTGGTGACAAGGTCAGCGAGTTGAAAGCCGAGATCACAGTAGATATCGCTATCGTCATCGCAAACTGCTTGTAGAACTGCCCGGTCAGCCCAGTCATGAAGGCCAGTGGTACGAATACCGCAACCAGCGTCAGGGCGATAGCGATAATAGGGCCACTGACTTCACGCATGGCTCTGTAAGTCGCTTCTTTCGGTGACAAGCCAGCCGAAATATTTCTCTCCACATTTTCTACCACCACAATCGCATCATCGACGACGATACCGATGGCCAGCACCATGCCAAACAGCGACAAGGCATTGATGGAATAGCCAAAGCCCAGCATCAACGAAAAAGTACCAACGATGGACACAGGCACGGCCAGCAAGGGTATCAGCGAAGCACGCCAGGTTTGCAAAAACACGATGACCACCAGTACCACCAGCGCAATCGCTTCCAGCAAAGTCTCAACCACTGCATGAATACTGGAACGCACGAATTGCGTAGGGTCATACACGATCTTGTATTGCACCGAGCTTGGGAAGTCTGCCGACAATTCCTTCATTGCCGCACGTACCTGGTCAGATACATCCAGCGCATTGGCGCCAGGTGCCTGGAAGATAGGTATCGCGACGGCTGGTTTATTGTCGAGCAAAGAACGCAAACCATATTCGGAAGCATCAAGCTCTATGCGTGCCACGTCCGCCAGGCGGGTGACTGCACCATCGGCAGAGGTCTTGAGTATGATCTCGGCAAATTCTGCTTCTGATTTCAAGCGGCCTTGCGCGTTCACATTGAACTGCAAAGGCGTACCCGGCACATTCGGTGATGCACCGATGACACCCGCTGCCACCTGCACGTTTTGTTCGCGTATGGAGTTGACCACGTCAGATGCAGTCAGGCCACGTTGTGCGACTTTTTGCGGGTCCAACCAGACGCGCATGGCGTAATTGCCAGACCCAAACAAGCCCACTTCACCGACACCCTTGATACGCGCCAAGCGGTCTTTGACATTCAGCACGGCATAGTTGCGCAGGTAGGTCATGTCATAACGGTCATCTGGTGAAATCAGATGCACGACCATGGTCAGTGCAGGTGAACTCTTGATGGTCGTCACACCCAGACGTTGCACGTCAGCAGGCAAGCGTGGCAAGGCTTGCGAGACTCGGTTTTGCACCAGTTGCTGTGCCTTGTCAGGATCTACACCGAGCTTGAAGTTGACGGTCACCGTCAGGTTGCCATCACTGTTTGCCTGTGACTGCATGTACAGCATGTTTTCCACGCCGTTGATGGATTCTTCCAGAGGAGAAGCCACGGTTTCTGCAATCACTTTGGGGTTGGCGCCGGGATATTGCGCCCGCACCACGACAGAAGGTGGCACCACCTCGGGATATTCCGATATAGGCAACTGGAACATGGCCAGCGCACCGGCCAGCAGGATAATTACCGACAGCACCCCGGCAAAGATAGGGCGGTCGATAAAGAATTTTGAGATATTCATGATAGATTTCTTTGTCTATATATTTTTACGTGACGATCAGGATTTTTTAGCAGTAGTTTTTTCTGCTAGCGGAGTCGTCTCGGGCACAGCAGATGCAGCAGGCCCAACAGTTGCGGCAGCCACTTTGCTCATCGGCACCATATTCGGCGTGATGGTGTCGCCAGGCCGGGTACGTTGCAGGCCATTGACAACAATGCGTTCGCCAGCTTTCAGGCCAGATTCCACGATCAGCAAATCTTCCTGCCTGCTACCCAAGCGCACTTCGCGGTAAGCGGTGTGATTTTCCTTGTCAACCGCTAGCACGAAACGTTTGCTCTGGTCAGTGCCAACAGCTTTCTCATCTATCATCAATGCTGCATGTGGTGCACCGCCACCCAGGCGTATGCGGGCATATAGCCCGGGTAGGAGCAAGCCATCCTGGTTTTCAAATACGGCACGCACGCGTATAGTTCCTGATGAAGTATCCAAGCGGTTGTCGATGGAAACCACTTTGCCCTGGCGCGAATAACCTTCTTCATTCGCCAGACCCAGGAAGACTGGTACCTGGCTATTTTTTGCCTGTGCCGGGTTCACGTATTTCAAAAAGCTTTGTTCGTCCACATCAAAAGATGCATACACTTGTGACACTGATACGAGTGTGCTCAAGGCTGGTGAACTGGCACCGACTGCAATGACGTTGCCGACGGTGACTTCAGCACGCGAGATACGGCCAGCAACAGGTGCCGTGATCTGGGTATATTCAAGATTGAGTTTTGCAGTTCTCAATGCAGCCTGTGCCGCCAATACATTGGCTGCAGCTTCACGCGATGCATTTTGTTTTTCTTCAAAATCACGGCGGGCAATGGCGTTTTCACCGAGTAGTCTCTCACCGCGTGCCACGTCAGAACCTGTGTAGGCTGCGCGCGCCTCGGCAGCAGCCAGTTGCGCCTGGAAGCGTGCCACTTCAGCCGCATACGGACGCGGGTCTATGGTGAACAGCAAATCACCTTTCTTGACCAGGCTGCCGTCCTTGAAATGCACGGCAGTCAGTGTGCCACCGACCAGCGGGCGTATCTCAACTCTATCGACAGCTTCTAGCTTGCCAGAATAATTTTGCCAGTCAACGATATTGCGGCTGACGACTTCGGCCACGTCGACCGTGGTTGCTGGTGGTGCGCCTTTCGGTTCAGTATTGCTTGCATGAACGCGGATTGCGCCTATGGTGCCTGCCCCCGCAATCAGAAGAACAATGGCGGCGCTGATGGCGATGGAAAAACGGCTGCGTTTGACGGGTAAATTGACTGAATTGGACATGATATTCCTCGTGGAGAGTGGATTTGTATGAATATGGTTTTCAAGTTTTGGGGTCGTGTCAGGCATGAGGTTCCTCCGGTTCAAAAACTGGCAGTTTTAATTCAGACGGCATTGCCAGCCGGCGGCGCAGGAATTCGGCGATTTCTACCAATGCCGGTGCATGCTCATGCAAAGACGCATGCTTGACACCGGCAAAACGTGCGACCTGGGTAGGCACGCCGACAGAAATCAGCGCTGTCGCATATTTTTCTGCTTCTACATGCAGCACATCATGTTCAGCAGTGGCAATGAAGGCAGGCGCAAGACCACCCAGACGACGCGATTCCAGCGGCGCGGCATAGGGGTGCAATCTTTGCAGGGACATGGGCAGGTACTGACGGTAGCAATTCGCACATTCCTGTGGTGTCAGATCGGAATCCAGTCGTTCTGCATCACCAAGGCGTGTCATGCTGGGATCAAGCATGGGGCCGATCAGGGCCTGGGCAAGTATGGGTTGCGCATTGCGGTCGCGGGCTATCAGCGTCAGGCAGGTGGCCAGGTTACCGCCAGCATCATCACCAGCAACTGCCAGACGACTGGCATCGGCATTGATACTGCCTGCATTTTTGCCAACCCAGACCATGGCGGCATAGGCATCTTCAGGTGCTGCTGGAAAAGGTTTGGCCGGTGCCAGCGCATATCCAACTGAAAGTACGAGAGCATTGCTGTTTCTGGCAATGAAGCGCGCGGTTACATCAGCATCATCGAGTGACCCGCTGATGAAACCACCACCGTGGAAATACAGCACGACAGGCAAAACAGTATTGCCTTGCGGCCGGTACAGGCGAACAGGGATGGAACCCAGCGGGCCAGGAATAAGGAAATTGCTTATCTGCAAAGCTGACTCAGCTGTCTTCGTGGTTTTGCTTCTTGCTTTTCCAGCAATAATTGTTGTTGCGATGGTCATGTTGTTGCGAAAATCCGCTCCATGGGTGAGATTGGAACGAATAGTAGGCGCTGCGCGATTGCAGATAAACAGCGATAATCCAACATGACTATTCCGCCAGGTCGACTAATCAAGGGACAAAATCCATTTATACTATGTCCAACAAAATAGTCACGCAGTTAGTCCTATAATTAGTCATGTAATACGGCAGGTCTTATCAAGGAGTCCGTAATGGATCGCTTTCAAGCAATGCAGGTATTCACCCGTGTGGTGGATTCGAACAGTTTTACCAGGGCCGCTGATAGCCTGGGCTTGCCACGTACTACTGTGACTACGACTATCCAGAGCCTGGAAAGCCTGTTGCAGGTGCGCTTGCTGAACCGCACCACACGCCGACTGAGCCTGACACCAGACGGCGCGGCTTACTACGAACGTTGCGTACGCATACTGGCAGATGTTGATGAGACAGAATCTTCTTTCCAGAACGTCGCACGCGGGCCGAAAGGCCAGTTGCGCATCGACGTACCGGCATCGATAGGCAGGTTGATCTTGCTACCTCAAGTCTGCGAGTTTTATGAGCGGTATCCTGACATCAAACTCGTCATGGGCATGGGTGACCGTATGGTGGACATGGTGCAGGAAGCGGTTGACTGCGTGATACGCGTTGGTGAATTACAGGATTCCAGCATGGTCGCCCGGCGCATAGGCACTTTCCAGAGCATCACCTGCGCTGCCCCCGCCTATCTTGACCTGCATGGTGAGCCACAAACCTTAGAGGATTTGCAGCACCACCAGGCGGTACATTATTTTTCCAGCCGCACGGGCCGTAACCTTGACTGGGATTTCATCGTCGATGGCAAAACCATTGATGTCACCGTCAATGGCAAAATCTCTGTCAATGATTCTGAAGCCTATATCGCTTGCGCACTCAAGGGCTTTGGGCTGATACAGGCACCGCGTTTCATGCTGATGCCGCATCTGCAATCTGGCGCATTGCGTGAGGTATTACCACAATGGACACCTGCCCCCATGCCTATCTCGGTGGTCTACCTGGCCAACCGGCATTTGTCACCGAAGGTGCGTGCCTTTGTTGACTGGGTAGCAGAATTGTTTCCACGTTGCCCGCTGTTTAGCGGACGCGATGCAGAATTCCTGAGTGGGCTCGGTGAATGTGCGTTCGCTGGCAAACCCGATCAGCGCCACACTGGAAACACCTTACGTGCAGTGCTGGAGCAGCAGAATATCGCTGAAACTGTATTTTAAGTTTTCATTGTTGCGAATATCTTCCAGCACAGATCTGGGCTGATGCAGGCTTACTCCAGCGGCAGCGGCCTTACTGTATAAAACTCACTGGCTATCTTCCAGTGACCATTAGTCTTCAAAAGCTGTAGCAGTTTCCAGCCAAAGCCACCCTTTTGCGTGCCGGCTTCTTTGGTGATGAAATCCAGTGATACTTGCGCAAGCGCACCATCCTGATTGATTTTGACATTGAAAAATGCCTGCTCAAGCTTTCTGCCACTACCAAAAACACTTTCGCGAAAATCCGCATAGCGACGGGTATCCAGCGTATCGCTGTTGTTGACGATATCAGGAACGCCACGCACCGCCATGAACGGTACTTTATCATCCAATAGCAAGGTGGCAAATGTCTTGCCGTCGCCAGTACTGACTGACGTAGTATAGGCACTGAGCAAGCGCTCGATAGCCAGCTTGTCTTCAGCGCTGCCAACGTAATGTGATTGAAAATCAATGTGGGATGAAACAGTTGCGGTAGCAGGATAGCTCATGGTCATTGTGCTTGCGAGAGTCATGGTGAAAAGTAGAATGAAGGAGATGGGGAAATTAATTTCATTGCGTGCGTTCATTCAAGAAGGCTTATTGATCTACTATAGAGTGACGACACCCATTAATAAATCGAATATTCATAATGCCAGACATTACAAAACCTAATGATTGAATACTCATCATGAAAAACCTCGATATAGGCTTGCTAAGAACTTTTTTGCATGTGGCAGAGACCCGCAGCATGACCTTTGCCGCGCAAAGGCTGCACATGACGCAAGGTGCTGTCAGCCAGCAAATCAAGCGGCTGGAAGAAGTACTCGACAGACGGATACTGGATAGAGGCAAAACCGGTGTCACCCTCACCCCTGAAGGTGAATTATTGCTTATGAAGGCACGTACGCTGGTAGAAATGAATGACAGCATATTGGCAACACTGGCAATCACCGAAGTCGCAGGCATAGTAAGGATAGGCGTGCCACATGACCTGATGGTCATGCACTTGCCGAATATCCTGCCTGCATTTGTCAAAGCCTACCCCCTGGTAGAGATCTCCCTGTTAGCAGGTTCATCCACTGAACTGATCAGGAGTTTTGATAGTGGTTTGCTCGATCTTGCTATCCTGGAAGAGCCAGCTACCCACGCCCAGGGCGAGCTATTGGCAATGGAAAGACCAGTCTGGGCAGGCAAAAAAGATGGTGGTGCCTGGCAAAAACGACCATTACCGATCTGCCTGGTATCAGAAACCTGCGTCTTCAAACCCACGGTATTGCGCGAACTCGCCAGGGCCAGCATAGACTGGCGCAATGTCGTCGACTACCCCAGCATGGAAGCCATTACCGCCACCGTACAGGCAGATCTGGCAGTAACAGCCCTGCTGCCATCGACCGTGCCGCCTGGGCTGGACATACTGGGTGAAGAGGCTGGCTTGCCAGTGCTGGATGAATTTGCCATAAGCCTGCGCATACCAGCACATGGCATCAGTGCTGCCAGTCTAGCACTGGCGGATGCGATACGGAGTGCTTATGCGGCTGGAGAGGCAGGCTGTTGACGTGTTTTAAATGCTAGAAACAGGCAGGCAAACTTTGTAGGTAAATTGAACGGAGCCCGGTTCATAAGTGGGGCTGGAAAACCGTAGCCCAACTTACCAAACCCAGCTCTACCTACGATGAAGATTGAAACTCAACAAGCTTCACCCACCAACATAAACAGGCAAACTCAACAAACCATCAAGCCGGTCTATCGTGCCGGGAATACGTTCCAGGCGCGGGTAGCGCAATGAGTCTGTGTAGTTGATACTGACAGTGCGAGGTTTTCCATCGGCCATGAAAGTCAGCGCTATCGCTTCCTTCGATACTGCTGCCGCCTTGATTGCCTGTTTTAGTGCAACATCCGAATATACTTCCTTGCCGACATTCAGCAAGCGCGTACCCAGGCTGATGCCAGCTTGAAAGGCAGGGCCTTCCCATGTCACACTATTGACTACACCCTTGCCATTGACTATCAAGCCCAGCGAATGAGAAAAATCCGTCGCGCCTGTATCGGCTTCCATTTTCGTGAAATAGTCCGTCGGTTCATCCGTGTAAATCAGGAGGTAGCCGCTACGTGTCAGGCCGTCAAGTACGTGGCTGGCATCATGGGCTTGCAGGCGTGTGGTGAAATAGGCAGCCCAGTCGTAAGGCACCAACTTGTTCAGGCCTTTGCAGATATCAGCAAAGGTATAGGTGCTGATTGCACTCGTCGCTTTGCCCCCGCCAAAGAACTTGCCAGCAAAATCAACTAAGCCTGTTTTGCCGGATGAGCGCTCACGCATCAGCATCTCTACATCCAGCCACAGCATCACGCCTTCGACATAATAATCTTCACGGCGCTGCCAGTCGCGCCAGCGCACTGCGGCCTTGCCACCCGCCATATAGATGGGATCAATAGTGCTGTCTTGCAGTGATTTCCATTGTCTGCCCACGCGGGCGCTGACAAACGCAGCATCCATCGCCAGCGCTTCCAGGCTTTGCTGGCGTGTCATGAAACCCAGGTGCGATGTCAGTATGCGCCCCCAGAATTCAGCCTGCCCCTCATACATCCACAGCAGGCTGCCACGCATGGGCAGGTTCAGATTAGGGGTCCATAAATCGGCAGGCTGACGAAAACGACCATTCCAGGCATGGGTATATTCATGTGGATGAAGACTGGCAATGCGTAATTGTGCGTCGGCGTTGGTAAAAAAATCTGCCGGCAGATTAATCTCTGTCGACTCAGAATGTTCGGCACCACCGCCAGAAAATACCGTATCCGACAATGTCACCAGAAAATCAAAATGCGGATAAGGCTGCCCCTTGAACAGCTTAGGAACAGCCAACACCATGGCCTGGTACTTGGCCAGAAATTCTGGGGTGATGGCGATAGCAGCTTCCGTATCACCTACCATATTCAAGCGTATGGGCACAACCGCACCGGTAGCCGTGAGCTCTACGCGTTTGAAATACCTTCCTGCATACACAGGCGCATCCATCAGTTTTTCAACACTTGTCTGTTTAAAGCTGATCTGGTTGCCATTGACTGCATCGCTATCCAGCGACGTAGCAAATTGAAAGCCCTTCGGCAGAGTGAGGGAGGCGGTGCTGGCAATATTGCGCAGATACCAACCCGCCGGATACAGCGCCAGCCTGGACCATTGCAACTTCAATATATCCGGCGACAAGCCACGGCTGGCTGGCAGTATCTGGAATTCCAGCCTGAGCTCACGCGCATTTTTTGGCACAGTGATATGAAAGGCATACGGATTCACCGTATCACGCTGCCATTCCAGCCTTGTGTTACCCGCCATGATGCTCAAGCCTGCGAGGTCGGCGACCGTTTGCGTGGCTGCATGGCTGGCAGTTTCCCACTCGGGATATAGCAAAACCATGTCGCCACTTTTTTGCACAGGTATGCTTTGCCGCACACGGATAATCTTGTGCACAGTATCTGATGCATCCACGTCCAGTTTCATGACACCATGAAATATCCTGTCACGTGGTGCTTCTATCTGCGGCGTTGGCGCTGCTGGCCTGGGGCCAGTGCCAGCTTGTACTGGCTGTGAAAAAGCGATCTGTGACAAGGTGAAAATGAAGGCGGGCAGTATTTTAGTCATGGGCAATCTGTTAACGGTAAATCTCAGGCTGTGTTGGCAAATGCAGATATATGCCTATTGAAACGGTGCTTGCTCTGCATTTTTTTATTTCGCTTCCTCACATGAAAGAGTTCAGCTCTTCCATCACTATAATTCTATGTCGTCGGAATGTGTGCGTGTAAAACGCCGCGAACTTTTGTACCGCTGTCTTTTCCTATCTCCGTTTTTCAAACTTAGACAAACATCCCACCCTCATCCGCATCGAGTATCACCGACAAAGTAATATGCCGCGGACGGGTCAGCGCAAACAAGACTGCATCTATTACGTCTTTGCTCGTCGCACGCCCCCCTTTCTTGCGGTCTTGCACTGCATCCCATTCGGGCTGCTTCGGCATGACATCATCAAGATAAGGCGGATGCACGATGATAGATCTGATGGGTGTGCCACTCAGCATTTGCCTGAAGCCATCTGCCAGACCCGCCTGCGCATGCTTGGCAGCATAAAATGGTACAGACACGCTTTGCATCCGTGCATTTGCTAAGCCGCTGATCGAACCTATGGTGAGAATATCTGCACCGCTCGATAGTCTCAACAGCGGTAACAAACCCTGGGTAAATAAAAAAGTACCTGTGACAGCAGAATTAATCACACCCAGCACTTCAGCAGCCGTATAGGCTCCGTCTCTGGCTTGCAGCCACATGGCACCATTGTTGATGAGCAGGTCAATATGCGCGTGCGATTTGATGATCGTATCAACGGCATCTTGTACGCTCTGCACATCGGCCAGATCGGTTTCTACACATATCGGATTTTCGCGTCTCATGCCTTGTATGATGCTGGCAGTATCCTTGAGTTGTGCAAGATTGCGGCCACATAAAATCACTTTACAGCCTGCCTCTGCCAATGAAATCGCCAGCGCAGCCCCCAGGCCCCGTCCTGCGCCAGTGATCACCGCGATTTTCCCAGCAAGACTAGTCATGCATGCTCCTCACGAATTTCCACATTATTTCCCCATTAATGCGGGAGAAACTATACATGAGTCTTATCACCCACGCAGAGCGCCTGCAAAGAAAAACGGCTGTTGAACATGCCTCTGTTCAGCAGCCGTTTTACAAAATAATGCTGGTTGATTACAAGGATTTACAAAGACTTCAGGAAAGCCAGTACTGCATCACGGTCCGTTTTTGACAGGGCTTCAAAACGCTGGCGGGCTTTATCTGCTTCGCCCCCGTGCCAGAGTATGGCCTCAGTCAGGTTACGGGCGCGGCCATCATGCAGGTAGCCGACCTTGCTGCTGTTACCCATGACTTTGTCGGTATAACCTATGCCCCACAAAGGCGAGGTGCGCCACATATTGCCCAGTGCCTGGCCTTCCACCAGTTTATCCGCCAGACCTGACCCCATGTCGTGCAACAGCAAATCAGTGTAGGGTTTGATGGTTTGATTGCGCAATTCAGCCAGCAAGTGACCTGAACCTGTTTTCATCTCTACGGTATGGCAAGCTGCACAGCGCATACCCTGGAAGAGTTTGGCGCCAGCACTGACCTGCTGCGCGTCGACGCGGTGTTCGTCCAGTGGTGCAACGCCTTTCGGGAAACCACTGGCAATACTGCGTTGAGCAGGCACTGCGACCAAAGCCAGATAACGCGAGATGGATTGCAGATCTGTTTCTGACAAGCCTTGCTGGCGCACGGCAGAGGCGCAGGTGGCAGGGTCGGTCGTGCAGCTACGGTTAGGGTAAGGAGTCGAAGTCACTGCCATATCCTGTAACAACGCGGCAGCAGCCTGATGACGCAATGTTGCTTTCGAAGCCTTCCAGCCAAAACGCCCCAGGCGAACTGCGCCAGTTTCAGGCTCGAAGACAAAGTTGGCCACGCCAATGACGCCATCTGCGTCTGGTGCAGTGCGTGCCCGCGCCAGTATGTCTGCTTCAGGTATGGCTTCAAGCAAACCCATGCCTATCATGGGCTGTGCGGCACGTAATGAATAAATGCTTGGCACTGCCCCTTCAAAGGCCAGCGTTGGTTTACGCAATTCAACTGAGCTGCCATCTGCCAGTTTGACAGTGCTGGTTTCGAATCCGGCAACATTGACATTGTTGCCCCAGTTTTGCGGTATACCAGTACTGGAAAAAGCATTCATCTGCACCGCACTGCCATACTGCGGATGGGGTAATTGCTGCCCAGCTGCATTCAGCGTCGCCACACGCACGGACATACTGTCCAGACGCTGGTTAATGGCTGTAGGTGCCGGGCTGCGGCCATTATTGACGTGACAGGCTATGCAGGCTGACTGATTGAAACGTGGCCCCTGCAAACCCACTGCCTGCAAATAGCGGTCATTACCTGGTTCATTGTGATCACCGGTGGTGAAATTGGTATGTACCAGACGCCGTCCTTCAACAAAGCGCTGGATATTCTGCATACCTGCATTGTTATGCGGCTGCTGGAACATGAACAAACCATTATCGGAATAGTTGTATGACACCGAGCCTTGTCCACCGGATAAAGTCTCAACCGGCAAGGGTACCGAGTTCAGTCGTGGCTGCACACCATACCAGGGTTTCAGACCGGCACCGACGACGTAAATCCATTCAGATGAATAATAACGCACCCCGCCGCTATCGCCTTTGGCTGCCATGCCATCCGGTGTTGAAAACATCGATGGCGACACTTCGATTACATCACCTACCACCAGGGCGCGTCCTGGCACATCTTTACCATTCGGGAAGCCATTCGCATCCAGGTCGCCATGACCAGGATAATCCTTCACGCGCAGGGTACAAGCACCATTGATACCATCCGGGGTATTGAGCTTGCCATTGGCCGGATAAGGAACCGGCTTGCAAATACTGACATTGCGATCGACCAGTTCACCTGGATTCATCCAGCCATAGCCAGTCACACCCGGGCGGTCGAACGCGCGGAAGAATGCCACACCGCCAGGTAAAAAGTCCACCGTATTGTACTGATTGACGATCAAGGTTGGCTTGGTCACACCAGCCACGCGACTGTTATCGATGATCTCAAAACCCCAGGTACGGTTCTTGAAATACTGGGCAACGAAAGTCAGGTAATTTCCCGGCCCTTTATCAACAGGCAGGCCTGTGGCAGCATCAACAGTATCGTTGGGGCCATAGCCGATTTCATTCCATTCTTCACCACGCTCGCGGCCATGACGAGCCAGGCCACGAGCACCGAAACGTGTCACCAGCGTACCATCAGCCAGTGTGAATTGCAGGGTTTCAAGCGGTTCTGCAGATGCAGGCAATGGCGCCAGGTTGCTGCCGTTCACCGGGAATTTCAGTGCTGAAGTAGTTGCATCAGGCAAGGTATTATCACTACCGGGTGTCTTGAATTCAACTTCAAAAAGCGAGTAGCCATATTGGGTAGCACGGGCAACTCCTTGCAGACGTATATAACGGGCATTGGCACCGAGATTGAAAAACTCTTCTGTGCCCCCCTTGCCATTGCTGACATAACGCAATTGCGACCAGTTCTGGCCATCGTCAGATACACGCAGGGCATATTCCTTGCCGTAGGCATTTTCCCAAACCAGTTTCATATAACCGACCGGGGTTTTGACACCAAAGTCGAACTGTATCCAGGCACCATCTTCTGAGGTGCTGCCCCAGCGCGTATTCAATTGGCCATCGATAGCCATTGCAGCAGACATGGCCTGGTTTTCGACTGCTGACGATGTGGCAGCGACGGGCTTGACGGCGACACCGGGCTTGCTCAGATCAACTTGCACTGGTTGTTGTGGGTCTGTTCCAGGTTGTGTCGTCACCGGAACACCAGAGAATGCCTGGATTTCGATAATAGAATAACCGTATTGCGTCGATCGCTTGATACCCTTCATGCGCAGATAACGGCCCTGTCCATTGAGCCCAGTCAGGTCCTCGGTCCCTCCCTGACTATTATCAACAGTCTTGATCGTTGTCCAGTCACTGTTATTATCAGAAACCTGCAATAAATATTGCGTGGCGTGGGCGTTTTCCCACTCTATGCGCACGCGTGTAATGAGTTGGGATTTACCAAAATCCAGTGTCAGATACTGGTCATCAGTAAATGCACTGCCCCAGCGTGTCGCTTCGTTGTGATCAATGGCGGCAGCCGCAGACAGGTCACCACGCTCCATGGAACTGGCAATTGCGCTTACTGGTGTCAGAGCGGTTTCCGCGGGTGCAGCTTGCGGCGGTGTGGCCATGGGCATATTGCCAGTGCCATTCTGGGCAGCAGGGTCAGCAGTACTGGAACCTCCGCAGCCGGCCAGTTGCAAACAGAGTAGAGATGACGCCAGACAGAGGGTCGTCATGCGAGCAGATATTTTTTTCACGTAAGAACTCCTGGTTTATACGTTTGGTCATTTTGATGATGCTTGTGTGCGGAATCTTTTTGAAATTCCCGACATATGCTTTTGAATGCACACGGATATGGTGCAGCGTAATGACCTAACAGTGGATGTCTTTGCTTGTCGAAGCGCCACAGTACCTAGTTGACATGCAGCTTGCAAGCCATCAAAAGCAGGATGCACATTGACTGACAATGCATTGAATGCGCTCTAAAATGAGGCGTGGTTTATTTCAATTTTTGTCAGTGCACTGACAGATTTGGTCACTTCCGCCCCCGCGCAATAATTACCCTTAATGCAAGATGCAGCCTTCAAATGGAAACTTTTCCATTTTTTGACGTTTTTATTCAATGATGAACATGCATTCGAATATCAAGACCGATGCTTGCTCTCATACAAGATGAATGCGGGCATGGAAGACGTGTTTATGAGGCATATTCATTTTGCATTGCCAAAAGAACGAAGAGGCTTGGCACTTCGTACTACATCCATAAAATGAGAATGGCGGATGGCAGGTAGCACTGATGAACAGAAATAAGAGATCGGTGAATCAACACTAATACCACTAACAATAACAACTTGAACTGGTGACAAAAAATGGCAACAAGATGTCAACATTCAATCCCATTCAGGCAATTTTTGCACACAAAATAAAGTGGTATTGTCGCTTGCCTTATTTATGACAAAAAAGTCAGAAACAAATTGACGTTGTTGTTACATAAAATTACAAATGATGCAGACTGAAAAGAGCTACAAACGACACTTTGCGACACTTAATTGAAATCAATACCCCGTCATTTCAGATAGACTTAAAATCAGGTACCTGACTATCTGGTGTTGTTGTACCACGCAGAAAAAAAGATAAAACAGTGGGGTGGTATCACTATAAAAGTCACCATCAGCGGGGCTCCGGCTCGTGTACTTCTGCACGAAGACGAGAGGGCGAACTTAAGCTGATCGCCTTTTCCGGACAAGCTGTCACACATAAGCCACAGGCCCGGCAAGCATCCGTGTTTGGCGTATAGGCCACTTGCATGCCATGTAAACGCAGTTTGATCTGTGCAAGCAAGCCCAGCGCCTTGTAGGCAGGGGTGTCAATGCGGCGTATTTCAAACACATTTTCTGGAAAGACATCAAGGCAATCGCCCTTGCCTTCGCATTTACCGAAATTCACGATGGGGATGAAAAGGCCAGGATCTTGTTTACAGGCTGATGTTTTCATATTTGCAGGTAAATTTTATTTTGATATTTTCCGTGGTGATTTGAATGCGGGCAACGAAACATAGTTCATTGCCCGTATCTCATGACCACCTCTCACTGCATCAATCGCAATGCACTCTATTCGTGATGATGATGCTTCCTGCGCAAATGCATCGCCTGGTGGAATTTCTCGCGCTCTTCGGCCGTCATACTTTCCCAGCGACTGTGATGGATATGTCTATGCCAACCGCCATGACCACGCCAGCCGCCAAACAGGATTTTGCTCAGCACCAGCAAGCCCAATGCGTGCAGGTAACCGATTTCACGGGCACCTGTAAACAATGCAGGCATAAGCCAGTTCCACAACAGCATCACCACACCACTTAAAGCAGCAATGCCAGCCAATACCATCACCCCTATTTTTAATACTCTTAAACGATGAAACATATCTTTACTCCTCTTTCAATTAAATTCGTCTACGATAGTCTGCAAGCGGGTACGTAAAAACAGGACGGCATACCGTTTTCGCGCCAACAAGGTATTCACTCCCACACCAGTTTCTGCTGCCATTTCTTTGAAGCTGCGTCCTTCCAGTTCATGACTGATAAAGGCTTCACGCTGCGTCTGGGGTAATTCTTCCAGAGCGTCGTAGAGCTCTCCTAACAAGACATTGCGTGCATACGCTGCTTCTGGCCCGTCATCAGTCGATGGCAAAACCTTGTCCAGCCATGTCGCGTCATCTTCGTCATCGCCTGACTCTGGCAAGGCCAGCTCTTTCTTTTTACGGAAACGATCAATAATGCGATTGCGTGCCACGCGAAACAGCCATGCACCAACCTGCTCTATCGGTTCTGGCAGGCGATAAGCCTCCACCAGTTCGTAAAACACATCCTGCAAGATATCTTCTGCTTCACTGGCGTCTGCGACGCGTTTGCGTATAAAACTGCCAAGCCGCGCCCGCTCACGCAATACGGTTTCAGTGATGTGATTATCTTGATCAGCCATCAGCTTTTGAGGGGGTGATGTGGTTTCCATACAAGTGTAGACGCATCAGTGTCACAAATATTGTATGGAAAAAATGATTAAAGACTTGACCCTGCATCTTGCAAAATAAACACGCGTTCAGGCAAACAGAGGGAAAGGAATCGCATGAATTTATATTAACTGTTTAAATTAACTAACCGCTATCAAATATGAAGCAGTGCCTTAGCCAGCCAGCGTTAACTCAGGAACAATTTGCGGCGCAACAAGCGGCAAGGTCATGGTAAAAGTAGCGCCATTTCCAGGCGTGCTAAAAAGTTGTATCTCACCGCCCAGGACGCCAGTTACAAGGTTATAAACAATATTCATTCCCAGGCCTGACCCACCCTGCCCCAGTTTGGTGGTAAAAAAGGGATCAAATACTTTTTTCTGGATATTTTCTGTAATGCCTATGCCATTGTCGGAAAAAATAATTTGCACCTGCTGATCTTGAAATAGCTGGGTACATAAACGCATTTCACCACTGGCACGCCCCTCAAATGCATGGGTCAGGGCATTCGTCATGAAATTGGTGATAATTTGACCCAATGGCCCGGGATAACTATCCATCCCTATGCCTGGTGACAATTCAGTCACCAGATTGAAAGCACTTTTTTTATACATGGGTGCAAGCGTAACGATGAGTTCCTCAAGCACTGTCTGCAAATCGAATTGACGCCTTTGGCTGCTCGATTGATCCACCGCGACTTGCTTGAAACTGCCTATCAGTTCACGCGCCATACCCAGGGTACGCATCAACAGTTCAGTTCCATTGCTGGCGTTATCCAGATACTTGTCCAGCGTTGAGCGTTTCAACTTTCCTTCTGTCACATCACGCAGCAACTCCCTGGTTTTATCCTGCAAGGTACTGGCCACGGTGACGCTGTTACCTATCGGCGTGTTGAGTTCATGTGCGACCCCGGCGACGAGCGAGCCCAATGCCGCCATTTTTTCCGAACGGACCAATTCATCTTGCGTATGCCGTAGTGATACCATGGCCGCAGCAAGTTCAGCATTTGCCTGCTCAAGGTTCAGGGTTCTCATTTTGACGCGGTCTTCCAGTTGCGTCGTCATTTCTCGAATTTCCTGCTCTATTTGCACCTGCCTGGTCACATTGAGCAATGAAAAAATGCACATGCGATGGCTACCCATATCGATCAACCTGGCAGACAACAGGAAAATCATTTCTACGCCAGCCTTAGCTTTCAAGCGCACTTCCAGTTGATCGACTTTTTTATTCTGCCTGAGCGCCGTATTAAATTTTTCCCAACCATTTGTATTGCTGGCAAAGCCGAGTTCTACCGTGGTCTGGCCTAACACTTCGTCACGCTCATAACCAAATTCCTTGAGCCAGATATCGTTAACTTCGACAAAACAATTGGTGTGCACATCAACCAGGCCGAGGGGAATTGGCGACAGTTGAAATAAGCTGGCGTATTTACGTTCGTTTTCTCGCAACAAAGATTCAGTCTGAAGACGCGCCGCCTCGGCGCTCAATTCCTGATCAATATTTCTAGATGACAGCAGCAAATAGGTTTCGTTACCAGCTTCAAATTTGGACCCGGATATACGACATTGTGTGACATGCCCCCATTTATGGCGAAAGGCAATTTGTATATTTCTGACTTCGCCATCGCGGACTATCATGGAGATCAGTTCTTCACGTTGCTCTGGCTTTTCCCATAAGTTCAGTTCATTCGACGTCTTCCCGATGACATAATCCCGCGTGTAACCTGAAAGCGGCTCCCAGTTGCGATTCACATCCACATATTCACCGGTCGACATTCTGGTAATCGTCAAAGTGTCAGGTACGAGCTGGAAGACTGTTGAAAGCAATTGCTCGCGCTCCTTCAACTCCCGCTCAGCCTGCTCCTGAAGTTTTTCTACTCTGCGTAGAGCGGTCACGTCTTGCATCGCATAAACGACATAGGGCTCGCTGCCAGCATCAAAGCGGGTGCCTGAAATAAGTACATGGTAATGATGCCCCTGCTTATGGCGATACACCGCTTCAAAATTACTTACTTCGCCATCACGAAACAGGTGCGCCAACATCTCGGCGCGCCGGTCTTTATCTACCCACAAGTTCAGTTCCAGTGAAAAATGACCCAGTGTCTCTTCCCGGGAATAACCAGTAATGGCTTGCCAGTGCCGGTTCACTTCCAGATAGCAGCCATCTTTTTCACGACAGATTGCCAACACATCAGGAACCATTTGAAAAACTTTTTCAAATAAGGTTTCACGCTCTTTTGAGAGTCGCTCAATTTGCTTGCGTTCCAAAATTTCTTGCTGGAGATTTTCATTGATGTCTGCTGCATCGCTTTGCTGACGCAACAATACAGCGAGCAAAAACAGCATGCCTATGGACAAATCAAGAAAGGCAGAAATCTCGAAACCGATAACAGCAAATTCTTGCCTGTCACGGAAAAATGGGAAATCCAGCAGATGCAGGCCTTTAAGGAAAATCAACCCGCCCAGCACTACATGGCCTGGTGCCGGTCTTTTAGCCGGCACGCGCCAAAAAGTCAGTGCCGCCGCGACTAACAATCCACCCGCAAAAAAGTAAACGGGAAGCATGCGCCAGAATGGTGTCATCCCCGTTGAAAATGCCATCAGCAACCATAAAACAGCCAGAGAAAAAGCAAGCATGACCGGCATGACATATACAGTCACGGCATGAAAAATTCTAGTGCCTGCCCATAGAAAACAGATATACCCAAGCATGAAGATATCGGCACCGACGGCAAACAAGGGATTGTGCGTTTCCATCAACAAACTGCAGGCATGACGGGCAGCCAGGCAAGCATAGGCCAGAGCCCAGCATCGTGTAGTGCGGACCAGTACATTCAAATGCTGCATATACAACAGCACGAACATGATCAAAGCCGAAGCAACCAGTGATGTCGATATCGCTGCGGGAAGGTAAATTGACGACATATATATCCTGATTCGCTACCTAACTCCGGGGCATGTTGACAACAGGAAGTAAAAACCTTGCAAGATGAATGATCTTAGCTATTAAAAAACTAATTTGACCAATACTTTACCCGCAAAACATCGTGTTTTACACATTTTAATTGAATACCGTGCCCATAGCGTAAGCAGGCTGTAAGCTGAAATCGATATACACTAGTGGGCACGACTTTAATAATCATTATTTAACAGTTTTCAATTTTTTGAACTTGATTATGCTGGCTGCTTCACATAAGATTGAATGGTAAGTAAGTCAATTCAAGCAACAGGGAGCACACTGATGAAGAATCAATACAGTAGAACACCCGGCTTGTTACAAAACGATCTTTATGTCGCCAGCATGGTTTGCGATGTTCTGGCGAAAAATGAAAGATTAACGGGTTCTGGATTTTTTTACTGTCTGGGAAAAGATTTTATATCCGATGGCGCACTGGGCACCAATCAGGACGACGATATCATTGATTTTATAGACGAAGATGATAATGCGTTGCAGCCCAAGATAGCGCTACATCCATGGAAAATCCTGATTGCTGATGATGACAGCAATGTCCATGACACGACACTGTTAGCTTTAAGTGATGTCAAGATTCATGGCAGGCCATTGGAATTTGTTCATGCTTATTCTGCCAGGGAAGCACGTGCCATCATTACTGCAAACCAGGATATTGCTCTGGTCTTGCTTGATGTTGTCATGGAAACGGTTGATGCCGGCTTAAAATTGGTGAATATCATCCGCAACGAAATGGGGCTGACCAATCTGCGTATCGTTTTGCGTACAGGTCAACCCGGCTATGCTCCGGAACAACAGGTTAGCGAGGCCCTGGCAATCGATGGTTATACAACCAAATCCAAGCTCACCCGTTCATTGCTGATTTCAGTGTTAAACGACACGCTGGCAAATTCTTATGACAACCCTGAATTGTCGAATTGAATTGAGCCGGATTCATTTTAGTTCAACACATTAAAAGACCTCTTCAGAGGTCTTTTTTTATTCTGCGTCTGCTTGATTGGCAGGTGCTGCACGTACGAATGCAGGGTGTTCAATACAGGCCTGGTGAATTCGCATCAGCACAGGCATACCAGACAAGTCGCAATTGAAACGCTGGGCGTTGGCAATTTGTGGCACCAGAAAACAATCTGCCAGTCCCGGCGTATCACCGAAACAAAAGCGCCCTGCCTGTGGCGCCAAAGCCAATTTCTGCTCCAGTATTGCCAGACCCGCGACACACCAATGACGATACCATGCATTTTTCTGTTCATCGCTGACGTGCAGTGTGCCGGACAGGTATTTCAAGACACGTAAATTATTAACCGGATGAATTTCGCAAGCAATGGACAATGCCAGTGCGCGTACGTGGGCACGTTGCAAAGGATGTGCAGGCAACAGACTGATTTCTGGATAGACCTCGTCAAGATATTCAATGATCGCCAGCGATTGGGTCAGGGTTGCAGCTTCACCATCGAAACTGTCTTGCAATGCTGGCACCAGGGTATCGGGGTTAAGCGCACGATAGGCTTCGGAAAATTGTTCGCCCCCATTTTTAACCAGATGAACGGCAACCTGTTCATAATCAAGCCCCTTCAGATTCAAGGCTATCCTGACACGATAAGAAGCTGAACTGCGGAAGTAACCATAAAGTTTCATATTATTTTCCTTTCACACCAGTTTGATATTAAGTTCGCTTAAGCCTGTAATGCGGGCCTGTAAAACATCACCCCGCTGCACCGCAGCAACACCGGCGGGTGTTCCGGTAAATATCAGATCACCAGGCTGCAGGGTATATAACTGGGAAAGGCAGTGAATGATTTCAGCCAGGCTCCAAATCAGTTTTCCCGTGTCACTGTTTTGTCTGGTCTTGCCATTGACCTCCAGGCTGATGCGTGCCTGATCCATGTCGGACACCGTTGCCGCAGGGTGTATCGCACCCAGCGGCGCAGAAAAATCAAACCCCTTTGCCGTACACCATGGCCGCCCCTGCGCTTTCGATTCTGCCTGCAAATCGCGACGTGTCATATCCAGGCCGACTGCATAACCCCAGATATGTGATAAGGCGCCTGCTACTGGAATATCCTTACCGCCCGTACCGATTGCCAACACCAGCTCAACCTCGTGATGCAGGTTATCCGTCATCGGTGGATAAGGCATTTCGCCCACCGCCGTTTCGGATACGGCCAAAACCGCATCCGCCGGCTTCATGAAGAAAAAGGGCGCTTCCCTGCCCGTTCCCCCCATCTCCTGGGCATGCTCTACATAGTTACGACCAACACAATAAATTCTGTGCACTGGAAAGACGGCATCGCTTCCAGCGACTAAAGCTACCGCTTGCGGCTGAGGTGGGATAAGGTAATCCATGCGAACTCCAAAAAAAGTACCGGGAACTAGTGCCATATATTTTCATATATCGTCACAGCGCCAGCTTATGTGAAATCAGGCGAAAGTCTCATTATGACATTGGTGCCAAACCATGTGATACCTGACAGATAAATATCCTGAAGCCTGGCTTTTTGTTGAGCCCGGCATTCAACGCGCCAAGCTCGCTATAATGCAGGATCAATTGTGGAGCAAACAACATGAATACCTGCATACATCCTAAATACCTGGTTCCTGTCGAGCCACGTTCCGTGATGCTGACTGAGCATGCGCTCGTCATTCAGGAAGAAAAAATCCTGGCCATCCTGCCCAGTGCCGAAGCACGTCAGCAATACCCGGACGCCCGGCACCTTGAACTCAGCGGGCACGCTTTATTGCCAGGCATGGTCAATCTGCACGGTCACTCTGCCATGAGTTTATTACGTGGTCTGGCCGATGACCTGAGTCTGATGGACTGGCTGCACAACCATATCTGGCCTGCCGAGAAGAAGCATGTGTCGGAAGAATTTGTATTTGATGGCAGTGTCTACGCGATGGCAGAAATGCTGCGTGGTGGCACCACCACCATCAACGATATGTATTTTCATCATGAGGCGGTGGCACGAGCGGGCCTGCATGCAGGCATGCGTACCGTCGTTGGCTGTAGTGTGCTGGAGTTCCCTACCGGGTATGCAAATGATGCCGATGCCTATTTGGAAAAAGCCATGGCTGCACGACAGACGTTTCAGGGTCAGAAAGGTGTTGAATTCAGGCTGGCACCGCATGCTCCGTATACGGTTTCAGATGCCACTTTCCGCAAGATTATTGAACTGGCTGACAAGCATGATATGGGCATACATTGTCACATTCATGAAACCATGGATGAAGTCAACGACAGCCTGAAAGAACATGGCATGAGGCCCCTGCAGCGCCTGCATCAGTTGGGCTTGCTGTCGTCACGCCTGATCGCTGCCCATATGGTGCATGCCAATGAGGATGAAATCGCTTTGATCTCCAGGCAAGGTGTCCATATCGCTCATAACCCTGCCAGCAATCTTAAACTGGCATCCGGTTTTGCCCCTGTACATGCAATGCAGGCAGCAGGCGTCAATGTGGGCATAGGTACCGATGGTGCGGCCAGCAACAACAAACTCGATTTGCTTGGCGACTTGCGCATGGCGGCCTTGCTGGCCAAGGCAGTATCAGGCAACCCCACTGCACTGAATGCCAGCAACGCCCTGGAAATGGCAACCCTGGCTGGTGCCAGGGCGCTGGGGCTTGATCATCAGATCGGCAGCCTGCAAAGCGGCAAGCTCGCAGATGTGATCGCCATTGACCTGTCTGCCATTGAAACCTTGCCGCTGTTTGACCCGATATCGCAAATCGTCTACGCAGCAGGACGCGAACAAGTCAGCCATGTCTGGGTCAATGGCCGTTGTGTCATGGCAGAACGCCAGTTGCAAAGCCTGGATGAAACACAACTCAAAGACAAGGCGCTGTGGTGGCAGCAACGCATAACAACAGCCTGAGCATACACCTTTTAACTTATTCTCTTTATTCCATGAAACCAGCAAGCAAATTTATCGCTACATTCATTTTGTCCGGTTGCGCGTG
This sequence comes from Undibacterium sp. TJN19, assembly GCF_049339485.1. Classification (NCBI taxonomy): domain Bacteria; kingdom Pseudomonadati; phylum Pseudomonadota; class Betaproteobacteria; order Burkholderiales; family Oxalobacteraceae; genus Undibacterium; species Undibacterium sp. TJN19. The sequence continues at coordinate 303,165 of NZ_JBMPPL010000006.1, read as the reverse complement.
GGCTGCCATGGCGGCCAACAATAACAGTACCAGCACCCTGAGCACCATTGCCGAACAATCTGGCTTCCAGAAAACCGGTCGCTATGATGAAGTAGACAGGCTTTGCCATGCATTCCAGGCAAGCTATCCCAAGGAAGTACGCTGCATCACATTTGGCCATACGCCTGAAAATCGACCCATGCTGGCCTTGCTGGCAACACGTACTGACGTATTTCGCGCAGAGGATGCGCGAAATAAACACCTACCTGTCACGCTGATACAGGGCGGTATTCATGCGGGGGAAATTGACGGCAAGGATGCCGGCTTTCTCGCCCTGCGTGAAGCGCTAAACAACACCGCAGCAAAAAATACGCTGGATATGCAGATTTTGCTGTTTGTACCCGTGTTTAATATCGACGGTCACGAACGCTTTGCCGCATGGAACCGCCCCAATCAGCGCGGCCCGGAAGAAATGGGCTGGCGCACGACAGCGCAAAATTACAATCTGAACCGCGACTATATCAAAGCCGATGCGCCAGAAATGCAGGCGATGCTGAAACTGATCAATGACTGGGACCCGCTTGCCGTCATCGACCTGCATGTCACCGATGGGGCAAAGTTTGAACACGATATCTCGATACAGGTAGAACCTGTCAACTCCGGGGACTTGGCCTTACGACAGGCCGGTAAGCTGTTGCGTGATAATGTGATTGCTGACCTGGCTAAATCGGGTTCATTGCCACTGCCCTTCTATATGTCTTTCCAGCGTGAAGATGATCCCATGTCGGGCTTTGTCGACAATGTGGCGCCACCTCGTTTTTCCAATGGCTATCTGCCATTGCGCAATCGCTTCGGCATGCTGGTGGAAACGCATTCCTGGAAAGACTACCCCACACGCGTGCGCATTACCCGCAACACCATTATCGCGATACTGGACCAGGTCGCCCAAAATGGTCAGACATGGTTAAAAACCGCACAGGAATCAGATCAGCGCGCCAGCCAGCTTGGCGGCCAGAATGTTGCGGTCACCTATAAAACCTCAGGCAAGGAAAGAGATATTGCCTTTCGCGGTTATGCATATACACGCAGCATGTCAGATATTTCCGGCGCACTGATGACGCACTATGATGAATCAAAACCGCAGATATGGAATGTTAAATTGCGCGATGAAATTCTGCCAGATGCCGTGATACAGGCACCCAAGGCAGGTTACATCGTGCCGGCGGGCTACAGCACAGCCGTAGCAGAAAAACTGCGCCAGCATGGCATCTCGTTCCGCACCATCAATGCTGACCTCGACAATATCGCTGTTGAGCAATTCAATGCCAGTAAAGTCAGTTTCCAGGCACAGTCTTTTGAAGGGCACCAAGGTTTAAAATTGCAGGGTGACTGGGCTGGCAAAAAACAGAATGTGCGCAAGGGTGCGCTGTTTGTTCCGATTGCCCAGGCCAGGTCACGTCTGGTCATTGCCCTGTTTGAACCTTTGGCCCCGGATGCCCTGGTCAACTGGGGATGGTTCAACAACGCCTTCGAAAGAAAAGAGTATATGGAAGCCTATGTTGCAGAAGACGTAGCGCGTCAGCAACTGGCGAATGACCCTCAACTCAAAGCTGCGTTCGAAAAGAAAATTGCTGAAGACAGTGATTTTGCCAAAAGCCCGTCCGCCCGTCTGGACTTTTTTGCACAACGCCATTCATCCTGGGACAATCGTTATCAAGTCTATCCGGTCATGCGCGTGGATAATATTCCCCAATAATCCATATCAATCAAAGTAGTGTGGCTATTACAAGCCACACTACTTTGTCTTTTCCCATGCTAGTGAAAAAATAGGTAGGCGACAAAAATGGCGGCGATTACACCAGAAAAATCTGTCAGCAAACCCATGGAAATCGCATAACGGGTCTTGCGTATGCCTGCTGATCCAAAATACAAAGCCACGATATAAAAAGTGGTGTCGGCAGAGCCCTGGAAGATACAGGCAAGCCTGGCGACGAAAGAGTCTGCCCCATAGGTTTTCATCACATCCACCATCATGGCGCGTGAACCGCTACCGCTCAAGGGGCGCATCAATGCTGTCGGCAAGGCCGGCGTAAAATCGGTATTGACCCCGATTTGCGTAAACACCCAGTTAAAACCGGAGATGATGAATTCCAAAACACCAGAGTTGCGCAATACACCGATGGCAACCAGCATGCCTATCAGGTAGGGAATTATCGTCAGTGAAGTCTGCATGCCGCCTTTGGCACCCTCAATAAAGGCTTCATAGACATTCACCTTCCTGCGCATCGCGCCAAGTATGAAGCAGATAATGATGCTGAATAACAGCAGGTTACTGCTGACTTTGGAAAAAACTTCAATCTCGGCACGCGTCATATGCTGACTAAGATACCAGACCATGCTGCCAATAAAAGCACTCAGCCCACCCAGCCAGCCCATGACGACGCGATCAAACAGATTAATCTTTTGCCTGATCGCCACGGCAACCAACCCCACTACGGTAGCCACATAGGTGGCAATCATGCAGGGAATGAAAATATCGGATGGGTCATTCGCCCCCAGCACGGCACGCTGCGCCATGATCGCCAGCGGGATCAATGTCAGGCCAGATGTATGCAAAACCAGAAACATGATCTGCGCGTCACTGGCTTCATCTTTGCTGGGGTTGAGGCTTTGCAGGCTTTCCATCGCTTTCAGGCCAAACGGCGTCGCCGCATTATCGAGGCCCAGCAGGTTGGCTGAAAAATTCATCACCATATGCCCGTTAGCCGGATGATTTTTAGGCACACCCGGAAAAATCCGCGCAAAGAAAGGGGCAATCAGTTTGGCGATGAAATCGATCGCTCCCGCCTTTTCACCAATATTCATGATGCCCAGCCACAAGGTCATGACGCCTGCCAGGGGCAAGGCAATATCCATCACACCAATGCGTGCTGAATCAAAGGTGCCATCCACAATGCGCTTGAATACTTCTACATCGCCCAGAAACAGCCATTGTCCCAAAGCAGCAACAAAACCAATCAGAAAAAAACCTGCCCAGATGTAATTAAGAACCATGATGACGAAAAAATCCGCAGTAAGTGTGCTGGCTTTTTATCACGAAAACCTTGCTATGACGTATGAAAATTTCATGCAAACCTATAGACAGGCAACATAGTTGAAACATCCTGTTGCATTTTTCTCCGGCTTTTGTGTCAGCGTGCTTGCCGCGGCCAGCGTTATACCACTACTGAAACAAAGGAGTGATGTCATGAGTAAAAGCACCTTGATCAAATGCATGATGGCCGCCGCTATCGTATGCGCAGCCGGCGCAAATGTGGCCTCTGCCCACGATTATGATGGCAGAGCTTATGGTTGGCACCCAGCCCCGCCGCCAGTGCGTCATGTAGTGCGCAACTATAATTACGTCTACTACCCCAGCCATCAAGTGTATTACGCCCCTGCTGAGCGTAACTGGTACTGGGCAAATGGTGGAAGCTGGTCGGTAGGCAGCAGTTTGCCCTATGGCTTCAACGTCGATATGCGTGTGGGTGGCGTACCCATCGTGTTGAGCTCACCAAGACCGTATGTTGAGCACGTGTATGTGGAGCAACGGTATGGCCGCCCATGGCGTGACAGCCACAGGTGGCAGGATGACCGGTATTACAGGCACGAATGGCATGATGACCGCCGCGATTATCACCACGGCTGGAGTCGCTAACTGCTCACCAGGCTCGCAGCGATGTTAATGGAAAAGCCAAGAACTGCGATATTGAAAAAGAAACTGAGCACAGATTGCGCCAAAACTGTCTTGCGTGCTGAACGGCTCATGACAGTCACATCAGATGTCTGTGCCGCAACCGCGATGGTGAAGGAAAAATACAGGAAATCCCAGAAATCAGGGAGCTCTTCACCATCGGGAAAAGCTAACGCACGTTTGTCTTCTGGCGCATTGTAAAACAGCAGCGCATAGTGAAAACAGAATATCACTGCCAGCAAAGTCCATGAGCCCAGCACTGTGGATGCCGCAAACAGGTATTTCACGATACGTTCATCACTGGGCAGACCAGACAAGCCTGACAATTCATGAATGATCGCCATCAGGCTGATAATGGCTGATAGCGAAAGCAGTACCAACACCCCAATGGCACTTTCATCTTCTTCTTGTGCCATCCTGCGCACTTTTTGCTGACTTGCCCGTGTCATCAGCAATGCCATCAAGATAAGATAAGCCCAGACACCGATATTCCAGCCACTCAGCGCACGTGTGACGAAAGGCGTAGTATCGGGTAATAAAAACGCAGAAAAAATTCCCAAGCCCAGAGTTATTACCAGTCTGGAACGCCGTTGCACGAATTTTTTAATCATTTGGCCTTTAATTTAACTTTAAGCTATATTTACCTGAATCAACAGTATATGGAATTGCGCACAATTATGCTTTTTCAACTTTTCTTAAAAAAGTTTCAAGGCGTGTAGTATATGCATTAACAATGAAATACGATCTGAAATTACCTGAGTTTCATCAGGAAAATCCGATTTCATCATAAAGCCCGTGAAAAAGAAGGTTTACTATCAACATGGCTGATTGCATTCCATCTTTACGGATAAAACTGTCATAGCGAGAGGCAAACAAAATGAGCAAACGTTACCATTATTTGCCCCTGTCCAAAGTCAGCGCCGGCATGGTGCTGGCAGATAATTTGCTCGATAAGGTTGGGCATGTCCTGCTGCCCGCTGGCGTTACCTTGACTGATGCCATGCTGCGTGCAATCGCCCATCACGAAATACACCAGTTATCGGTAGAGGCCGCGCCAATTTCAAAGCAGGAAGAAATGGAACTGCGCCAGAAACAATTACTACGTGTTGAAAAGCTGTTTCGCCACGCACCAGATACAGAACCCGCCAGTTTATTGAAGTCTTATATCCTTGAATACCGTCAGGGTGAAATAAAATGAATCAGCCCAGCGAACACCATAAACAACTTGAAGATATGGTCAAACATATCAAGGATCTACCCACCCTGCCCGAAGTTGCGCTGGAAATGCTGCAAAATCTCGACGATGAAGAGAGCAGTCTCGATATGATTACCGAGAAGATTGCCATGGATCACTCGATCACTGCCAAATTGTTGAGGCTGGCAAATTCATCTTATTATGGCAATAACTCACGTGTCGTCACCTTGCAACAGGCAACCGCCATGCTGGGGGTCACCAATGTCAAGAACCTGATACGGGTCAGTATCTTCACCAGCAAATTTCCCGCTGCGAATTGTCCTTTTTTTGATTTCCAGGCATTTTGGCGTCACAGTATAGCAACCGCAGTATGCGCTGAACTGATCTCACGTGCCTTGCACATGAAGCATGATTTTGCCTTCACAGCCGGTTTGTTGCATGACATAGGTAAACTCGTGCTGGTGACCTGCTATCCAGAACAATACAATGCCGTGCTCGAATATAAAGCCAGGGAAGATTGTCATTTATTACAGGCTGAACGGGCAATCATGCATATTGACCATGTAGATGCAGGCCTGGCGCTGGCAACACAATGGAATTTCTCTGAAGCCGTGTGCGATGCCATACGTGGGCACCATGACCCGGATCAGGAAAATCTGCATGCGCTAGCACCCGTTGTGCATATCGCCAATGCGATTGTGCACGCGCTCGACTTGTCTGGTGAAGAAAACGATATGCTACCCTTGCTGTCGCAGGCGGCTTGGGATACGCTAGGGCTTGGCAAGGAAGACTACATCGGCATTTTCAGGGAAACCGAAATGCGTTTTGGTGCCTTGGACCAGACTGTATTTTGATTTTTTATTTTGCCCATGTATCTGGATAAAACAATTTTGGAACATTTGATGCAATTCAGAGATACGGATTACCGTATAGAAGACATCCACCTGTTTCGTGACATTACCGACGACAACCGAAAATCCATCGCCGACATCATCAAGGATTGCATCGTCGTCAGAGCCAGGACCGGTCAGGTCGTACTTGATGCCAACAGTTCAGGCGCCAAGCTGTTTATCGTACTGAAGGGTGCCCTCGGCGTTACCCGTGTGACGGAAAACACCAACCAGCTGGAAAACACCATCACCCAATACCTGCCCGGTGAATGCGTGGGTGAGATATCCGTACTCGATGAAGAAATTCATTCTGCCACCATTGCAGCCATCAGTGATAGTGAGCTGTTGCTGATTGAAGCAGAAACCCTGTGGCGCATGATCGATGAATCCAACGGCGTGGCACGCAATCTTTTGCAACTGCTGTCCTTTCGCATCCGCGCTGCCAATGCGCAAATCCGTAATCGTCAGAAAGTAGGCGAATTCTACCGCCAGTTATCGATGGTAGATGGCCTGACCGGGCTGCATAACCGCGCCTGGCTCAATGCACAATTGCCGGGTATGGTAGAACATGCACGGGCGACCGGTGCAGCACTCAGCATCATCATGGTTGATCTTGACCATTTCAAACGCTTCAATGATGAATACGGTCATCTGCTCGGCGATGATGCATTGCAAACAGCGGCAAAGGTCTTGAATGCAGGCTTGCGGCCCAGCGATTTTGCGGCACGTTACGGTGGTGAAGAAATGATGGTCATCTTGCCAAATACCACGCAAAAAGCCGCTGTCGGCGTGGCGCAGCGATTGTGTACACGACTGGCCAAGACCAAGGTCTTTGCAGACAAACATAAAGCCTTACCGCACATCACCGGCTCTTTCGGGGTGGCCACGCTGGCAGCAGACCAAGACGGTAATGCCCTCATCAGCGCCGCTGACGCAGCACTATACCGCGCCAAGGACAATGGCCGCAACCAGGTAGCAAGTTAAGCCAGGCATGCCAGGTTTTTGGTAGTGTGCAGCTCCATTAAAGCCATGCGGTCAGGGGCTGAATAATAAAAAAGGGTTCCAGCATTTGCTGGAACCCTTTTTTCATCGTGCGTATTTTACTAATTGATCAGAAGCTATAGCCCACTGCGACACCATAGACCACGGGACGGAAATCGATCGTGGTTTTACGCTCGATACTGCCTGTCGTTGCTGTCATGTCTGATTTGACTTTGGCAGCAGCGATGGAGGCATTCACAGACCAGCGATCGTTGATGCGGTAATTGATACCCGCCTGACCTGCCAGACCAAACGAGTCTTTCAAATCAATCTTGGTTGGGCCACCGGTTGCGATATTGCCTATTGCTGTCGATTTCGCATCAAAGAACTGGGTGTAGTTAAAACCCAGACCTACGAATGGGCGCCAGGTATTTGTCGCTTCGCCAAAATTGTAGTTGATGAAGAACGTAGGAGCACGTTGCTTGACTTTGGAAATAACACCGTAAGGTGCCAGTGTGCCACGGCCAACGACTTCATGTTCTGGTGGAATACCGGCAACGAAATCGAAATCGAAATGATCAGTCAGCCTGCGGGTGTAACCAAATACCACTGTGGTTGCATTATTGACGACCAGACCGGCAGGTTGCGGTGTCAGGAAAGCCGGGCCATTGCTGGTGAAATCTGGTGATTCTGAATGAACCTGGACATTGATCACACCAGCACGTACCGTATTTTCATAGGCAGATGCGGAGAGTGAGGCCAGACCAAGTGCAGCACATACAGCTAAATGAAGTTTTTTCATGATGGCGTCCTCTCTTATTTAGCCAAGACTTGCTGGAAGAAAGCACGGGCCGCCGCATTACAGAACGGAGGAACCAGAGTCGCATGATAAACACCGGCAACTGCTGTAGCCGGGTCTTGCTTGGCAGCGATAGCCGCATTGATCGTAGCTGTCTTGCTTTGACCAAAACCCACTTTTGCTGCGGCAAAAGGATCAGCAGCGCTAGTTGGGGCAGAATCGACATCCAGCACTGTCAACGCAGCTGCTGGCAAACCTTTGGCCTGGAAGAAACCAGCTGTTGCCTGGGTGCTGGCAAAGAACACGGTAGGGTCACCGTTACCACCACAAAGGAAGACAGGCACATTTGGTACGTAATTACGCAAATCATTTTTCACGCCAGCCTTGCGGAATGCATTCGCAGGTGTGCAGTTCAAAGGATCAGCAGGATTGACGTTACAAGGATTTTTCTGTGCATCAGCCAGGTAGGTATTGCGATAGCTGGTTTTCACCAGGTTACCGTCACCGAAGAAAGCAGCAAATGCTGGAGATGATGGACCAGGCAGAGAATCTTTGGCGAACATTGCGTACGCAGGCAATTTACCCGAGGTGAACAAATCGTTGAACGCCAATGGGCCAGGCAACAATGTTTCTATACCGGTTGCATACTTGTCTTCATAGATTTCGTTCGGGCTCGCATACAGACCACCGTAAGATTTTTGCCAGCTAGTCGTGATCAGGGGGACAAACACCGTGCCGCCTGCATTTGGGCTACCGGCAAAGGTTGCGTCACCCAACAAGGATATCGCATAAGGACCAGACATACCGGCCAGAGCAGTAACCTTGAACTCGGAAGCGTAGGTTGTTTGCATGGCGCGTTGTGTTGCCATGGCAACATAACCACCTTGCGAGTAACCACTGATGACCAGCTTGCCAGAATCCTGCGCACCGATCCCGCCAAAAGCCTTGCGTGCTGCACGCAGGGAATCGATCATGTCGTTGGCTTGTTGCTCGCCGTTCAGGTAAGGATGGTAAGTCAATGAGGACGTATCGTAACCGGCATAGTTTGGTGCAACCACGATGAAACCTTGAGCGGCATACATGGCAGCCAGCAGAGTGGCTTCCGAGTTATCACGCAGGTTTGCCATGTTGAAAGATTTTTCAACTGTGGTGCCGTGCGCATACAAAAGTACAGGGCGTGGGCCAGTACAGGCAGGGTCATTGCCAGACGGTACCATGATGGCACCAGTTGCATCAGTGGCTTCATTCGCGCCACCAACAGTGGTGTATTTCATGTAATAAGTGCTGATTTCGCACTTTGGTGCACCAGTGATCTGCGTCAGACCAGGCTTGGCAGCATCCAGGGAATTTTTGAAGACGACGGGGTCAAGTTTGGTCAAAGCAGGGCCGCTTGCCTGAGGAATAGGCACCAGCACAGGTGGATTAGCGACCAGTGTGCCGCGAGCAGGTGTGTTATCGATTGTTGGACCAGCACTACCACTGCCACCGCAAGCCGATAAAACGGCAGCCGAAAGCAGACCCAGCGCTACGTGAATTTGACGCATTATTGTCTCCTGTTAAGTATTTTTTGCAAGTCACTAGAAACGCAAGACACTCTGCAATAAAATGGAACGAGCGTTCTAAAACTTAGCAAGTAGTATGTCATTTACGCAATTTGCTGAATAGGGAAAAATACAAATCTAGAGTAAACACTCTTAAAAATCTGCTTGTATTTGCCTCATATACTTTCTATACGATGCAAATACAACAATCCAGCAAAATCATCAAACAGCCTGATATTTTTTTGTGCAAACGCACATTTTATTGGTGTGCTGTCTCGACCATACCAGTATCTTTATAGGCAAAAAAACCAAGTGCCTTTTTACCCAGGTCATCCAGATAAGTGTAAGCAATAGGTACTACCAATAAAGTCAATAAGGTAGATGTGATAATGCCACCGATGACAGCACGCCCCATCGGAGCCTGCGTTTCTGCACCATCGCTCAAGCCCATGGCCATGGGCAGCATGCCGAAGATCATCGCCAGCGTTGTCATCAGAATTGGCCGCAGACGAACCTGTCCCGCCGCCAGGATGGCATCGGATTGCGCCATGCCCTGCTTTTGCGCCTGATTGATGAAATCAACCAACAAAATCGCATTTTTCGTAACCAGCCCCATCAGCATGATGAAACCAATGATAGAGAAAATATTCAGGGTACTTCCTGTAACCAGCAAAGCCAGCAAAACACCGATTAAAGAAAAAGGCAAGGCAGTCATGATCGCCAGTGGTTGCAGGAAACTGCCAAATTGCGACGCCAGTATCAGGTAAATAAAGATGACAGCAATACCCAGTGCAGCGACGGCGGAACTGAAGGATTCCTGCATTTCCCGGGTTTGCCCACCAATGTCGAAGCGATAGCCTGGTGGCAGTTCTATGGTCTTGACCAGCTTTTGCACTTCCGTGCCGACATCCCCCGTAGGCCGCCCTTCCACATTGGCGTAGATGGCTGCCCGGCGTTGCAGATCCTGGCGCTTGATGACGCGCGGGCTGGTACTGGGAATAAACTGCACGACCTGGCGCAAAGGCACCATCATTGGCTTACCAGTTGCATCAATACGGGTGCTGGCCAGCGATAATTCTGCGAGATCAGAAATTTTTTGCCTTCCCGATTTGGGTAACTGCACATTGATTTCATAATTTTGCCCATCAGGTGCCAGCCATTGACCAATATTGTCGCCGGCGACAAAGGGTCGTAAAGCTGCACCGATTTGCTGTACAGACAAACCAAGGTCGTTTGCCATTTCATTGTTGACCTTGACCAGCACAGTCGGGTTGGCACCTGTCAGGCTGCTTTCGAGGTCAGTAATACCCTTGATCCTGGCCATTTGTTGCATGACCCTTTCAATAACATCCTGAAGCTTGTCTGCGTCCGGCCCCAAAATGGCGACATAAATAGGTTTTTCAAAACCTACGCCCATTTCTATGCCGGGTATGGATTTCAGGCGTTCACGAATTTGCATTTCCAGTTGCTTTTGCGATTTGCGATGAGACAGTTTTACTCGCGTCAGCTTCATATTGATCTGCGCCGTGTTGCGCTCGTTCTGAAGACCTACCGAAGTATTCATGGTGACCACTTCAGGCATGGATTTCAGCACGGCCTCAACTTGCCTGGTTTTCTGATCCGTATACTGCAGGCTGGAACCTACGGGCGTCTTCAGGCTCAGCGTGATTTGTCCTTCATCTGCCTCAGGGGTGAATTCAGTGCCTATCATAGGCAGCAGGAAAAAACTGCCTATGAATAAAGCCAGCGCCAGTGACAAGGTCGTTTTGCGCTTGCGTAAAACCAGCTTTAGCAAGCTTCCATAAATTTGATGCAGCTTGTCGATGCCATGTTCTATGCCATCCATCATCTTCGCCAGCCAGGGCAGGCGCTTGAAGCGATTTTCCGACGGGTCGCGCCATACCGAAGACAGCATGGGATCAAGCGTAAAGCTGACAAACAGGGATACCAGCACCGCCACGGTCACCGTGATGCCAAACTGAAAAAAGAATTTACCTATCATGCCTTTCATGAATGCCACGGGTACAAACACGGCAACGATGGCAAACGTCGTTGCCATGACGGCCAGGCCAATTTCATTGGTACCGTCTTCAGCAGCTTGCCGGTGTCCCTTGCCCATACCCAGGTGACGCACTATATTTTCCCTGACAACGATCGCATCATCAATAAGCAGACCTATACACAGCGACAGGGCCATCATCGTCAGGAAATTCAGGGTGAAGCCAAAGGCTTTCAAGGCAATGAAGGTGGCAATGACGGATATCGGCAAAGTCAGGCCAGTGATAATGGTGCTGCGCCAGGAATGCAAAAACAAAAACACAATGAGTACCGTCAGACCAGCGCCTTCAAGTATGGTTTCTTTCACGCCGTCCAGAGACTGACGGACAAAGTCTGCATTATTTTCACTGACGGTCATCACCACATCTTTTGGCAGACGGGTTTTTAGTTCTGCGATAGCATCGACGATGCCATCGCCTACCTGCACGATATTGGCGTCCTGTATTTTGGTGACGGCAAGAGCAATTGCCCTTTGACCATTCACTCGCGAAATCGAATACTCTTCCCGCTCGCCGTCAGCGACTTCTGCAACCTGTTCCAGATAGACTGGGGACCCGGCACGACGCGCCACGATGACTTTGTTAAAACCACGTGCATCGGTAATTTTCGCTTCCAGCCTGACCAGTTGATCCTGCGCGCCACGCGTAATCAAGCCGGCCGGCATGTTCTGATTGGTTTCCTGTATCGCTGCCAGCACCTCATTCACACCGACATGATTTGCTGCCATACGGTCAGGGTTGAGCTTGACCTGTACCTGACGTACTACCGCGCCACGCACATCCACCCGCCCTACCCCTGGCACACTTTGCAATTTCTTGACGATAATCTGCTCTGTCAGTGTCGACAGTTCACGCAAACTGCGTTCACCAGAACGGATCGCCATCTGCACCACCGGGCGATCATTTTCGTTCCCGCCGCGCACGATGAATGGATCTTTGACATCCTTGGGAAAACTGGGACGTATCTGCGCCACTTTGTCGCGCACTTCCTGCAACACGCGGTCAGCATTGACCGATAACTGAAATTCTATCCAGATACCTGCACGGCCTTCATATGAACTCGCCATGATGCGCTTGACGCCGCTGATGGTATTGACGACATTTTCTACCGGCTTGGTAATATCGTTTTCGACAATCTCTGGTGAAGCCCCTGGATATTGTACTTCCATCCAGACGCCGGGCGATTCCACGCTGGGCATATTTTCCAGGCCGAGACCCTGATAAGAAAACACGCCCAATACCACCAGCGCCACCATGATCATGGTGGCAAATACCGGGTGCTGGATACTGACTTTAGTCATCCACATGATCAGGCTTTCGGTGCTGAGGCGGCGCTGGAATCCGTATTTGCAGCAGGCTTTGCATCTGCTTTTGGCAAACGCACTTTGCTACCTGCCTTTACCGTATCCAGACGTGAGACAATCACCAACGCACCTGGTTCCAGGCCCTGTACGATTTGTGCCAGGCCCTCGTCCTCGCTACGCAAACCGAGCTTGACGGGCTGTATTTTCACCTGCTCATTCACAACCTGATACACCACGTCAGCACCATTGACTTGCCGCACTGCGCTCAAGGGCACAACGGCTGACGAAGCCGTTTTTTCCAGTACCAGGTTGCCTTTGGCGAACATACCCACTTTTAGAGACGTATCTGGATTATCAACTGCGATATAGACAATCATCGAGCGCGACCCGGCTTCGACTGCCGGATTGATACGGGCCACCTTGCCCTGGAATTCGCGGGCGCCAAAACCGTCTACCCGGAACAAGACCGTCTGACCAGCTTTGACACGTGGAATTTCACTTGCCGGCACTTGCGCTTCCAGTGTCAGGTGGCTCAAATTGACAATGCTATATAAAGCAGTATCAGGCGATACTTTTTCACCGGGCTGCACATGGCGTTTGCTGACAACGCCATCAATTGGCGAGCGTATCTGGGTATCCGCCAGTGCCAGTTGCGCCACTTCTTTTTGCGACAGGGCAGACTTCAGGCTGGCCTGTGCCAACTCCAGACCATTGTGTGTAGTATCAAAGGCATTTTGCGAAATGTAGTTTTGCTTGAGCAAAGTTTCATTGGATATACGGTTTTTCTTTGCCAGCGCCAGTTTAGCCTGTGCTTCATCCACCATGGCTTCTTGCGTGATCAAACGTGCATGCAGATCAGCAGCGGTAAAGCGCGCAATGATTTGTCCTTTGTGTACGGCAATGCCTTCCTGTACTGGTGCTTCAGCAACTTCGGCGATGACTTTGGAGCGAACTGTTACCTGCGTCTCCGGAGCCAGTGCCCCGGACAGCGCCAATTGGGAAGATATCTGCCTGGTTTCTGCATTGGCCACATCGACGGCAGACAATTCATAAACCGGCTCTTTCGATGCTGCCGGATTTTCTGTGGTTTTTGCCTGCGCCGTTGTTTTGTTGGCATAGATTAGCCAGGCAATACTGCAAAGCAGTACCACACCGACACTGATCAGTGGCATGCGCCAAAGCAATTGGCCACGCTTATTTCGTTTAAGGAAGATATTTTGCATGATGAACATTTCTCAGTAGGCGTCTGCGTGGAATCTCTGTTGCGACGGGCGTCGCAGGATCCTGTTTGCTATCTGACTGAGTTGCGGAAGATTAGTTCATCCGCTGTTGGCATGAATATCGAAAAACAGCGCTCGTATGTACACCCGGGCGCTGTTTGATATGCAAGACTGGTTTCTCTAAATAGGCACCAGGTATTTAATTCACTTGCTGGCCCAGTTCACCAGATTCACTCGCTGCTTTCCCGCGTTTGCTTAACCATTGATCAAGAGATAATTTGCCAGGGCCAAAACTGACCAGTACCAGCAATAATATGCCCCAGTAAAAATGCGAATTAATCGCGGCCGGGCAATCAAGGGTGAATAATAAAGGATAAGAAATGACCGCCATGAGATTCACACCAAACAATGCCAGCGCCGCAGGCCGGGTGAAAATACCCACCAGTAACAGTACCGGCAAAGCCAACTCCCCTGCTGCCCCCAGCCAGGCGGCCAGTTCAGGCGGAATCACGGGCACCATATACTCATCTTGAAACAGAGAAAGCGTGACCGACCAGTCAGACACTTTGACCATACCTGCCTTGAAAAACTGCCAGCCGACATAAAGTCTGAGCGCAAAGCTTAAGGCCGAGCCACCCCATTCGGTAAGGCTTTGATCGAAACGGGTACTTAATTTATGAAAGTATTGCAGGCTATACATTGATATTCTCCAGTTTAATCTCCTGCCTTTTAGTCAGTCCAATCGCATTTTCCTTACACCAGCATTTCAGAAATTTTAATTTGGGTAAATAATCCCAGATTAAACCAGGACTGCAAATGCGCATTAATATCAAAATCCGTATCCGCACCGACAGCAATTTCCAGCGCGTCACCCAGTTTGACACCTTGTTGCAATGCCTGTAATGCAAGGAAAGCCGGTCCTGTCAGCACGGTCAATTCAACCTGCCACTGTTTTCTGGAGATAAGGCCAAAACTGCCTTGCCGGATGTTTTCCGGGGCTGCCATGCCAGGCTCGGCTTGATGCGCATGCCAGATAGCCACACTTGCCCAGTCTGACTGATACAGACTGACGGCGGGATGCAGACCCAGCACCACATCTGGCAACGCCAGGCCTTTTCCTGCAATCAACTGCACAAAACCAGGCAAACTAAAGCTTTCTGCATCGCTTGCATAATAAGCATTATGAACTTGCCATTCCAGTCTGGCGACTTCCGGGAAATAAGGGTAATCAGCAGCATCAGGAATTTCGCTCAGGAAGCCTGGCAATTGTGTGCCGAATTGATTCAAGTCACCAGAAATGGAAGGATAAGTACGTCCGAACGCACGCGCTACCTGTTCGAAATAATCGTCACCGACCAATTGACGTAAAACCGGGTAAGCGTTGCCCAGCGCTGCAAGCCAGATCGCCGTTAAATTACCGCGGTATAAAGCCAGCCGGTCATCTTGAAAAGAATGTGGAACCAGCATGGCAGCGACGTCAGCAGCAGCCTCTGGATGGATCAGCGCATTGGCAAATGCCTGCTGAATCTCACTAAGTGAGTGATGTTGTATGGCACGTGTCATTGCGCACGAGCCTTCTGCAACATTTGTTCTTTTACTTGTTCTGTTATTTGCCGCGCCTTATGCGCTTCGCCCAGCAACACAGGTAAGGCTGGTATCGCCGTATCCCATTCAATCAGTACAGGGATATCTGTCTGAAGCAAATGACAGGCCTGCTCAAACAAAGCCCACACTGCCGGGGCCACCTGGCTGCCATGGTCGTCCACCAGGCAAATATCGGTGTGCAAATGCCCGGCCAGATGTATTTCGCCCACGGAGCCAGCTGGTAATGCTGCCATGGCTTGCAGGGCATCAACTGCACTTTCCCCATGATTGGATTGATTCACATAGAGATTATTAATGTCCAGCAGAACACCGCAACCTGTGCGTTTCACCAGTTCTGCCAGGAATCCCGCTTCTGACATATCGTCCTGGGCAAAGCGCACGTAGGTGGAGACATTTTCGATCAATACCCGTCTTTGCAAGCTTTCCTGCAATTGTTCAACCCGCTGGCAAACCAGGTCCAGCGCGCTTTGCATCAAAGGCAAGGGTAATAAATCATTCAGATGGCGGCCTGTGACCGCTCCCCAGCAAAGGTGCTCTGAAACCAGAAATGGATCCACACGCTCAATTAAACGTTTAAGACGCTGTACATGATGTTCAGCATACGTCTGTGCCGAACCCAGGCCCAAGCCAACGCCATGCAGGCTGACAGGGTAATCACGGCGAAGCTGTTGCAAAACATGCAAATCATAGCCGCCATCCCCAAAATAATTTTCTGAATGCACCTCCAACCAGCCTGTATCAACAGGCGCATTCAGAAAATCACGATAATGCGGCGTACGCAAACCCACGCCCACCCTGTTTAGGGTGGGCGTGGGCATTTGGTACGATTGATCTGAATTATTCAAAGCAAATCAAGTAACTCAGACCAGCAATAAAATCGCCTCAAACAATTAAGACTTAGGCGCTTCTAATTTGCCGCCCATTTTTTCGCAAGAACCTGATGGTACTTTTTTCCATTCAGATGCGTCATTGTCTTTCTTGGCCTGACCAGCGCAAGAATGGGAACCAGATTTTGTGGCGCAGTCATTTTGACCGGCTTTTGCTATACCAAAACATTTTTCCGTTTTAGCTGGCTCTGCAGCCATTGCCAAACTTGTGCCAAGCAAACCAGCCAGAGCTACTGCAACCATTGCCTTGTTATTCATTTTCATCTCCTGAAAAATTCAATATGCCCAAATGGGAAAAGTTAAAACTACAGCTTATAGTCGGCGCAGAAACAGTAAACTTACAAAAATTTTTAAAAAAATTAATGATCTACCGATCCACGCAATAATATACGCGGAAAAATCCACAACGGATTCAAGCCACGTTCAAATCATCGTACTATCTTATTACTAATTTTCAAGTAAAAGCTTTCAGTATGCTTAACAAATTAAAAGAATTGCAAGTCAGCATTCAAGATTTATCCGCTGAGCGCATCAATGCGCACGAGTTTTGCCGTGTTTGGCGAACGCAGGAAGAATTATTGGGCAATTTGCCACCCCAGTTTGCCGATGTGATGGAAAACCTGTTAGGCAGATTGGAAGCCAGCAGCATGTTCACTGAAGAGAGCTGCTCCTTCAGTCAGGCTGATTTAGTGGCGCAATTGCAAATCTGGCTGGACAAAGCAGCTACACGGCTTCAGAAATAGTGTAAGCTGCGCCCCTTTTATTACGCCACATCAGAGGAATTTGTATGCAAAAACTGAGTTTTAGCCTTGAAGGCGAATACGTAGAATTGAATCAGCTGTTAAAACTGGTAGGCCTGTGCGAAAGCGGCGGCGCTGGCAAAGCGATAGTTTCCAGCGGCGACGTCAGTGTTGACGGTCAGCAGGAATTACGCAAGACCGCAAAGATACGCGCAGGTCAGGTGGTCAGCATTGGCGATATCGAGATTCTGGTGCAGGCCGCCTGAATCACAGGCTTACGCGAGATTGGTCTCAGGTTCAGGGCTGGTTGAGATTTTTTCCGGATTACTTGCCATGAAACGTGCCAGCATATTGTCCATGGTATCGACATGATGCTCAAACCATAAAGGCAATTCCTCAGCCAAACGACCAGCCAGGTCCGTTTCACCGATTTCTACCCTGCGTCTGACCTCTTGCATGACTTCCAGTACAGCTTCATGTTCTTGCTTATGGCAGCCTGCGGGTGGGAAACCCGTTTCAGCCATCCATTGATTTTCCTGCTCAAAATGGGCAATGGAATGCACTATCAGCGCATCAAGTCGCTCAATGAAAGTAGCTGGATTATCCTCGGACAAGGCTGCGCACAATTCAACGAACTCTCGATGCGTGTCGTCCATGGGTTCATAACTAAGGCTAAGGCGATCAGACCAGCCCCAAGAATTTTCATTCATGCGTCTTCCTAAATTCTGGATCAACCCAATTATCGCTGATCAGGTAAAAGCTTGCTTGTGATAAATCATAAAGCACAAGACGATTAAAACACAGCATGCAAAAACAAAGCGCGCCTGAGGCGCGCTATTCAAAACCAGGCAACAGATGGCTACTCAACCAAGACCTGTTGTGAAGTATCAAGCTGTCGTATTGATATTACGGCCCAGATTAGGTGGCAGGTTGGCGACCGATTTGTTATCTGGTATCGCTTCGATCAAGGCTGTCGCACTTTCCGCACTGACATCAATTGCTTTTTTCAATACAGCAATACTTACTGCCTGACTGGTACCTACGTCAGCCAAAGTGGTTGCCACACTGGCAATTCCGGTTACATCCATGACAATTCTCCTTATCTGTCTACTTAAGTAACGGCAGCATTAAGGGAAATCTTTAACGAATTCCAGGATTTTTTTCAAGAATTCGTTTTGCATCGCAATAAATAACTATCTTGCAACCAGGCCAACACCAGATGCAACTGATTTAAATCCAGCCAGCTCACACCCTGGCGCAAATCATCCGGCGCGACGACATCGGATGCAACGGCAATGACATTCATATCATCAGGATACAGTGCCGGTTTGCCCAGGGATGGCCTGTACACCTCAAGCTTGGGAACCGGCTCCCATTTATAACCTTCAATCAATGTCAGGTCTGCGGGTGACAGTCGCTCTAACAAGGCACTCAAAGGAGGCTCCTGCTCTTCTCGCAATTCACGCGTCACAACATAACGATAAGGTGAAGCCAGCAAAACTTCGCTGGCGCCCGCCAGGCGCAGCCTTGCGCTGTCTTTATGTGGCGGCTCTATGATGATGTCATGATGGCTATGCTTGACGATATTGATACGTTTTCCGGAAGCAGACAACTCTCTGATCAGATATTCCAGCAAACTGGTTTTTCCACTGCCCGACCAGCCAACCACGCCCAGTATTTCCCCTGACATCTTGTTTCCACCCACAGACTATGAAGCCGCAAGTATAAACATATTTCCTATGAATATAAGCAAGCGTATGTCCTGGTCATTACTGCGTAACAATCAGATGACATAATTGCCACTTTGCAACAAATACAGGTTTATCAGGATGCCCGCCTTCCTCCGTCTTTGGTTTTTAGTCATTCTCCTCTGCCAATTTTTGGTCGCCAGTGCCCACGCGCAAAGCAATGCGATTATCATCGGCCAGGCGATCGATTTATCCGGCCCGAACGGCAGCATAGGGCGTGATTACGTCGCTGGCATTACAACCTATTTTGACAGTATCAATGTCAGTGGCGGCATTGGTGGCAGGCGCATCAAATATCTGGTGCGCGATGACCAGGGCATTCCGGCGCAATCCGCGCAGGCAGTTACTGAACTGATAGAAAAAGACAAGGCAGAATATTTGCTGGGTGGCATAGGTGCGGCGGTAACAGATGCAGTGCTGGCAGCACCGCGCTTTGCACAAAGTGGCCAGACCTTGTTTGCCCCACTGGTCGCCTCAGTCAAAAACTATAATTCCAGGGTCTTGTTCTGGCGCCCCAGCCCAGAGCAAGAAATGCAATACATCTTCTCTTACTTCGATAAACTGGGCATCAAGAGTGTCGGCATCGCCATTCAGGAATCAGCACTTAACCAGGATATGTATCAATATGTCGTCACAGAACTGCGCAAGCGCAGCATGACATTGAGTGGCATTGTGCACTTGAGCGCTGCGCCGGCAGATATGCAAAGAGAATCCGCAGCGCTGGCAAAAGCCAACCCTGGCATTGTCTTTGCCATTGCAGACACCTTCGGTACCGGCACTTTTCTCAAAGAATTCAGAAAATCTGCGCCGCGCACGTTTGTTGCAGGTATGTCCCTGATCAACCTGGATACACTCGCCGAAGTAGCCGGCCCGAAAGCACTGGAATGGACAGTTTTTTCCCAGGTTGTACCTAATCCCTTAAGCAAAAAATCTGTGATACAGATAGATCATAGCAGCATGATGAAGAAATTCAGGGATGAAGACTTATCGTCTTTAACCTTTGAAGGCTTTATTGTTGCCAAAACGCTGGTCAAGGGAATACAGATGGCTAAACCTGGGCGTGATGCCGTGCAGACCCTGGCGCTGCAAAAAAACCTGATTGATCTGGGCGGTATCAGCATCAGCGTATCGGAAGGAACGCATCGCATGTCCAATTTTGTTGACATGGCGCTGTTCAGGAAAGGCGGCGGTCTGCTCTTCTGACGCATCATCACAGGCAACGGTATGCAAAAATTAAAATCCCCAAACACCTTAAGATGCTTGGGGATTTTTTATGTCACGTGACCTGAGTTACCGGTCATTGCCAGCTGTCACCCGCTATTGCGCAAACCTGCCGCAATACCATTGATCGATAAATGTATGCCGCGATGTACACGCTCATCATCGTCACCATTACGGTAACGCTCCAGCAATTCCACCTGCACGTGATTCAAAGGCGACAGATAAGGGAAGCGGTTGCGTATAGAACGTGCCAACAAGGGGTTTGCCGCCAGCAGTTCATCCTGACCAGATATGGCCTTCAATATGTCTATGGTCGTTTCATGCTCGGCCTGTATGCGCGGGAAGATGCGGTTACGCAAAGACTCATCCTTGACCAGTTGCGCATATCGGCTGGCGATACCAATATCACTCTTGGCCAGCACCATTTCCATATTTGACAGCACCGTGCTAAAGAAAGACCATTCCCTGAACATGGCTTGCAAAGTCTGCAAGCCATTATCAGGATGCGCCTTCATGTATGCTTGCACGGCAGAGCCAAAACCAAACCAGCCCGGCAACATCAAACGGCATTGCGACCAGCTGAATACCCAGGGTATGGCACGCAAATCTTCAATCGCTGTCGATTTTTTACGCGATGCAGGGCGGCTGCCGATGTTCAAACCGGCTATCTCGGAAATGACTGTCGATTCCCAGAAATATTTTTCGAAACCTTCGGTCTCATAGACCAGGTTACGGTAGGCTTTGAAAGCATGGTCAGACAATTCTTCCATTGCCGATAAAAATTCTGGCTTGGGTGCAACCTCCGTATAGGCCAGCAAACTGGCTTCCATCGTTGCTGCGGCCAGCACTTCCAGGTTACGCCGCCCGACTTCAGGGTTACCGTATTTGGCAGTAATCACTTCGCCTTGCTCGGTCAGACGAATCTGGCCTTGCACGGCACCGGCTGGCTGTGCCAGGATAGCCTGGTAGCTAGGGCCACCACCACGACCAACAGAGCCGCCACGGCCATGGAACAGGCGCAAACGTATCTGATGCTTGGAGAATATCTCGATGAGATCAAGCTCTGCCTTATACAGTTCCCAGCCTGACGTCAAAAAGCCGCCATCCTTGTTACTGTCTGAGTAACCGAGCATGACTTCCTGCGCATTATTACGGCTGGCCAGCAGGCGCGCATAGGCAGGTATGCCGAATAATCTGTCCATCACGGGCGCGCTGTTTTGCAAATCACCTATGGTTTCAAACAGCGGGATGATATTGACATCGACACGCCCTTCTGCGGGGTGCAGCAAGCCAGACTCTTTCAAGAGCAAGGCCAGTTCCAGCATATCTGACACGCCATCAGTCTTGGAGATGATGCAATTGGGTACTGCGCCTTTACCATAGCGTTGTTGCGCAGTGAAGGCAGCACGATAAATTGCCAGCTCTGATTGTGTCTCTTCAGAATAGCTCAGGTAAGGTGAAGCCAGCGGGCGGGCGGAACTGATTTCCTTGACGAGCACGTCGATACGCTGATCTTCATTCAATTCCAGATATTTCAATTCAGGGTTGGCGGCTTGTAATAACTCATGAACCACGCGTTCATGCACGTCAGAATTCTGGCGCAAATCCAAAGGCGCGAGATAGAAGCCAAAAACCTTGACGGCACGGCGCAAATGGCGCAGGCGGCCACGTGTGATGGCGGCGGAACCATTTGCATGCAGCGAATGATGGACAATATCCAGATCGGCAGCCAATTCTTCTGCTGTTGCATACGGTTCAGCATCACCGCTCGCATGAATGGTTGGTTCCAGCCCCAGCAATTGCTTATAGCTGGCGGCAAGTCGCGCATATACACCGCTGATTGCCAGACGATATGGCTCATCAGAACGATGCGGCGAATGATCAGGTGAGCGTTGTGCCAGGGCCAGCAAGTCGTCAGATACTTTCACCAGCAAATTTGCCATCGACAATTGCGAGCCCAGGGTATGCAATTCATCAAGATAAAATTTAAAGGCGCGGGTGGCCTGCATGGCCAGGGTTTTTTCCAGTACGGTGGCTGTAACGAATGGATTGCCATCGCGGTCACCACCTATCCAGCTACCCATTTTCATGAAGCTGGGGAGTTCATGTTGCGCCAGTGCTGCGTCCTTGCTTGCTAGAAGATCTTCCAGACCGGCATACAGATGCGGCAACTCACGCAGGAAGGTATAGTCGTAAAAACTCAGGCCGTTTTCGACTTCATCGAGTACCGACAATTTGGACGTGCGCAGCATGCGTGTTTGCCACAAGGTCAGCACTGCACGACCCAGGGCTTCGTCATTGGCGGCAGATTCTTCCGGCGTCAGTTGCATGCGGTCGCGCTCATCCAGCAGTCGTGTAATCACCATCTGGCAATTCAGGATACTCTTGCGCTGCACTTCTGTTGGATGTGCAGTAAGTACAGGAAAAACTTGTGCGGTCTCAAAAAAATCCAGTAACTGCTGGCTGCTATGGCCGGTGTTGTACAGCGCTTCTATCGTATGTGCGAGACTGCCCTGACGCGGTGCAGAACCTGCAATCAGATGGGCACGTGTGCGGCGTATGTGATGCTGGTCTTCAGCCAGGTTCACCAGATGTGAAAAATAACTGAAAGCACGTATGACTTGTGTGGTCTGGTCATTGGTCAGTGTATCAAGTGTGGTTTCCAGCTCCGCGCGTGCGGCTTCATCGGCATCACGGCGAAAGCGTATGGAATTCTGGCGCACTTGTTCAATGAGATCGAATACTTCATCGCCATGCTGGTTTCTTACCGTATCGCCTAATATGCGGCCCAGCCTGCGTATGTCTTCACGCAGGCTCTGGTCTTTGTCGTCGCTGATATCGTTCATTTTTAATTGCGGGTGTAGGTGGGCGTTCATGCTGACAAATTCTACGGTAAGGATAAAAACGGTGTGATGAAAATTCTTGTGGGCCTGTGTGCGGCAATATATTTACAGCGTCAAAGAATCAAGCTCACTGAGTAAGCATCTGCCTTGACAGCATGCTTACGCCAGGATTGATATTTAATATATCAAACACACTGAGGCTTGCTTACAACAGCTGCGCGCCTGAAATACAATGCTAAGCAGCTTTTTTCAATTTATGACTGCGCCCTACTGCCAGCAACAACCCCTTGGTAGAGCTATCGTAATCTTCCTTGACTGCACTAGGATCAAGGCTGATCAATTGCTGTGCCAGCGATTTACCCAGTTCCACGCCCCATTGATCAAAGGCATTGATATCCCAGATCACCGATTGTACAAACACTTTGTGTTCATACAGTGCAATCAGCGCGCCCAAGGAACGTGGTGTCAAAGAATCCAGCAAGACTGTCGAAGTCGGGCGATTGCCTTCAAATACGCGCGGTGCCAATACCTTGTCAGGCAGATCGCCAAGTTCGGCACGCACCTCCTGCATGCTCTTACCCCAGGCCATGGCCTTGGATTGGGCAAAACAATTTGCCAGCAGCGCCTGATTATGACCAGGCAAACCGGCATCATCATCAGCCACTACGATAAAGTCGGTAGGGATAATTGTTGCGCCCTGATGCAATAACTGGAAATAAGCATGCTGGCCATTAGTACCCGCTTCGCCAAACAAGATAGGTGAAGTGGTGTAATCAACCCGCTGGCCTTCACGCGTGACGGACTTGCCATTGCTTTCCATTTCCAGTTGCTGCAGGTAAGCGGGCAAGCGTGTCATGCGCTGGTGGTAAGGTGCTATCGACAGCGCTTGCAAGCCAAGGAAATTAATATTCCACACCCCTATCAAGGCCATCAATACTGGCAGGTTTTGTTCCAGCGGTGCCTGGGCGAAATGCAGATCCATTTCATGCGCACCAGCCAACATTTCTTCAAAACGGTCTGCGCCTACATACAGCGCAATCGACAGGCCTATCGCGCTCCACATCGAGTAGCGACCACCAGCCCAGTTCCAGAATGGGAAGACATTTTCAGGCGCTATACCAAAATCAGCAGCAGCTTTTACATTCGTACTGAGTGCCACGAAATGCTGGCGTATCTGATCAACCGGGCAGCCGTGAGACAACATCCATTCACGCGCAGTGCGGGCATTGGTCAGGGTCTCCATGGTCGAGAAGGTCTTGGAGGCGACCACGAACAAAGTCGTTTCAGGATCAGCATTGGCCAGCGCATCAGCCACATGACGGCCATCAACATTCGAGACGAAATGCAGGGACAGGTTTTTTTGCGACCACGGTGCCAAAGCAATGCAAGCCATTTGCGGGCCGAGATCTGAACCACCGATACCGATATTAACAATAGTGCGTATCGCCTTGCCGGTATATCCGTGCCAGCGCCCTTCCCTGACCGCATCGCTGAATGTTCGCATTTGCGCCAGCACCTGGTGTACATCGGCAGCAATGTTTTCACCATTCAAATCAAAGGACTCACCTTTAGGTAAGCGTAATACCGTATGCAGGACTGCACGGTTTTCCGTCTGGTTGATCGCTTCACCGCGCAGCATGGCGTCGCGACGTGACTCTACATCCTGCTGCCTGGCCAGCGCCAGCAAATTCAGCTTTGCTGTCGTGTCTATGCGTTGCTTGGAGTAATCAAGCATGATGCCGCAGGCAGAAGCTGAAAAATGCGCAAAGCGCTGAGGATCAGCACGGAACAAATCTTTCAGGTTGGGCATGTTGGTGGCACGTTGCTGCAACAAACCCCAGATAGGAGTACGCGATACGGAAGTGACCATAATCTTGCTTAATGACGAAAAGTGATGGGTGAAATGATGAAATAATTTGATTGAACCTGGATTTACTTCTTGCCTGCTGCGGCAGCCGCTGCCGCCAGTGCACCAATTGCTGCCCAGTCACCAGCATTGATCAGAGACGCAGGGCACATCCACGAACCGCCCACGCACAGGATGTTTGATTGATGCAATAGCGTTGGCGTTGCCTCCACTGTGACACCACCGGTCAGACAAAATTTCACATCCGGGAAAGGGCCGCCCAGGGCCTTCGCCATCTTGGTGGCACCGACGATATCGGAAGGGAAAAGTTTGACGACATTGAAGCCATGTTCCAGCGCCAGCATCAGGTCACTGGCACCGCCAACACCAGGAAAATACGGCAGACCAGAATCAGCAGCGGCTTTGGCAAGCACAGGCGTGATGCCAGGGCTGATACCAAAGGCAGCACCGGTTTCTTTGACCGCATCCAGTTGCGCCTGCGTCAGGATAGTACCTGCACCAACGGTCACAGTCGGGCAAGCCTTGACGACTTCACGCAAGACCGTCATGGCATTTGGCGTGCGCAAAGTAATTTCCACAGCTGGCAAACCATTCTCTGCCAAAGTAGTCACGCAGCGTATTGCCTGATCAACGTTATCAGTAACGAGGATAGGTAGTACGCGAATTTGCTCCAGTTGGGCGATGATGTTTCGCTTGCTCAGACTCATGATCTTGTTTCGCTTTCAGAAATAATTATTGAAGTTTTGGCGTTAATCGATGAAAAGAGTAGATGCGCCGTGTTCCGGTGCAGTCACGACACGGCGCTGAGCGGCAAACAAGTCACGGCCATAGCCAAAAGTGACTTCCTTACTGAGTTCACGCACGGCACGTTGTGACCAGACATCGGCATCCACCAGAGCACGCAATTCGCCGGTATGTACATTCAATTCAACCATATCACCATCACGCACTTTACCAAGCGGGCCACCTTGCGCCACTTCCGGGCTGACATGCAAGGCCGCTGGTACTTTGCCGGATGCGCCAGACATACGGCCATCCGTCACCAGCGCTACTTTATACCCGGCTGACATCAGGCTGCCCAGCACAGGTGTGAACTGATGCAGCTCCGGCATGCCATTCGCTTGCGGCCCCTGGAAGATGACGACAGCGACGAAGTCCATATTCAGCTCGCCAGCCTTATACGCTTTGACGAGGGCATCCTGAGATTCAAATACTTTTGCCGGTGCCTTGATGATCCAGGCATCTTCAGGCACGGCAGAGGCCTTGACGATGGCCCGACCCAGATTGCCGTGCAACAAACGCAGGCCACCGGTAGGTGCGAAAGGATCAGTCACATTGCGAACGACTGTAGTGTCGGTCGATTCTGCTGGCAGCGCGTCCCATCTGACCTTGCCATCTTCAGTCAATTGCGGGCGGCTGGTGTGTGAGTTCAAACCATCATCACCATAGACTGTCATGACATCTGCATGCATGAGGCCAGCAGACAAGAGTTCACGTATCACGAATACCGGTCCGCCAGCATCTTCAAAGGCATTCACGTCAGCAGTGCCATTAGGATAAACACGTGTCAGCAGAGGAATGACAGATGACAGTTCATCAAAGTCTTGCCAGTCAATGATGATGCCAGCCGCGCGGGCCACAGCAATCCAGTGGATAGTGTGGTTGGTGGAACCACCCGTCGCCAGCAAGGCGATGACGGCATTGACGATGGTTTTTTCATTGACCAGTTGGCCTATGGGTTTGTAATTGCCACTTTGCTCTGTCAATTGCAGGACACGCTCTACTGCGGCATCTGTCAGCACACTGCGCAATGGATCACCAGGATGGACAAAGGCAGCACCCGGCAGGTGCAAGCCCATGGCTTCCAGCAACATCTGATTGCTGTTGGCCGTGCCATAGAAAGTACAGGTGCCTGCGCTATGGTAGGCGGCACTCTCTGCGGCGAGCAATTCTTCCTTCGTTGCTTTACCCTGCGCATAACGTTCCCGCACTGCGGCTTTTTCTTTGTTCGACAAACCAGAACCCATGGGGCCTGCAGGTATGAAGATAGTAGGCAGGTGACCAAAGGCCAGCGCACCTATCAGCAAGCCAGGCACGATCTTGTCGCAGATACCCAGACAAAGCGTGGCATCAAAAGCATCATGGGTCAGCGCCACGGCTGTGGCCTGGGCAATTACATCACGTGAAAACAGCGATAACTCCATACCTGGGCGGCCTTGCGTCACGCCATCACACATGGCAGGTACGGCACCAGCTACTTGCGCAGTTGCACCGAAGCGCAAAGCGGTCTGACGTATCTGGGCGGGATAAGATTCATAAGGCTGATGGGCCGACAGCATGTCGTTGTAAGCAGTGACAATGCCGATATTCGGTTTTTGCGCCTGATTGAGCCAGATCTTGGTGCTACTGTCCATTGCGGCATTGGCATGCGCCTGATTGGCACAGGACAGACTGGCGCGACGCGGGCCACGGCCACGCATTTGTTCAAGTTGGGAAAGATAAGCACTGCGTAAGGTCTTGCTGCGCTCGGTGATGCGCTGGGTTACCTTGTCGATAACAGGATGCAGCGCATTAGATGAGGTTGTCGTCATATAAACACCTGATGCCCTTGGGGCTAAATAAGAAAGCGGTACTGATTAGATGCTTACAAAGATAGCATAAATACGCTATTTCTGTAACAAACTTTCAGTATTTTGTAATTTAGCTGTTTTTTTCGGCATAAACATCAAATTTATCGTAATGAAACTACATTTTTGAATATTTTCTGGCATAATCAGGATAAATCACTATCATCAATGTAGTACATTTAACGCAATACATCTGTACAAAACCCAACACAACACGGAGTCAGCATGACCACATTTGTCTTATTTGGCGGCACTGGCGATCTTGCCAAGCGCAAGATCATCCCTGCTTTGTATAGCGCATTTGTGAATGGCAGGCTGGATCAGGATTTCAAATTCATCGGCGCTGCACGTGAGAAACTGACGGATGAAGAATTTCGGGTACGCGTGGGTACCGCCATAGAATCCTATGCCGCCGATGTGGATGGTGCTACAGAAGAAAAACGTGCCGCCTTTCTTGCGACCACGCATTATTCAAAAATCGATGCGCGCATCCCGGAAGACTTTGCTGCACTCAAAGGCAGCCTGCAAACCAGCGACACCAATGCCACCCTGTTCTATCTGGCAACTGGCCCGGATATTTTTATCCCCGTTGTCGAGCAATTATCCAAACATGGCCTGGTCGAGGGCAACGCCCGCGTAGTGGTAGAAAAACCGCTGGGCCGCGATGCCCAGTCTGCCAAGGAAATCAATCAGTCCCTGCGTTCCTACCTGAACGAAAACCAGATTTACCGTATTGACCATTATCTTGGTAAAGAGATGGTGCAAAATCTGCTGGCACTGCGTTTTGCCAATTCCTTCCTTGAGCCTTTGTGGAACCGCAAGTGGATACAGGATGTGCAAATTTCCATCTCCGAACAAGTAGGTGTGGAATCACGCGGTGATTTCTACGACCACACTGGTGCGTTGCGCGACATGGTGCAAAACCATTTGCTGCAACTGGTCTCCATCGTCGCCATGGAACCACCGGTAAATGCCAACCCGGACGCCATCCGCGATGAAAAAGTCAAAGTCTTGCGCGCCCTGCATAAGTTCACGCCGGATGAAGTCAGCAAAAAAACAGTGCGCGGCCAGTACCGTGCCGGTGCTGTCGATGGCAAACCCGTCATCGCCTACCAGAATGAGCCTGGTGTGCCACCATCATCACGCACCGAGACCTTTGTTTCCATCCGCGCTGAAATCGATAACTGGCGCTGGGCCGGTGTACCTTTCTACCTGCGCACAGGCAAGCGCATGGCCAGCCGCAGCGCTGAAATCACGATCAATTTCAAGCCTATTCCCTATTCCATTTTTGGCAAGTCACAGGGACCTTTGCGCTCGAACCGTCTGGTGATTTCCTTGCAGCCAGAAGAAAGCGTGCAACTGTACCTGAAGGCCAAAGAACCAGGCGAAGGCATACGCCTGTCTGACGTGGCGCTGAATCTGGATTTTGCCGAAGTATCAACCTCACGCCGTGTGGAATCGTATGAACGTCTCTTGCTTGACGCCATGCATGGCGACCTCACTCTGTTTGTGCGTGATGATGAACTGAGCGCCGCCTGGGCCTGGATAGATCCTATCATGAGCGCCTGGCAAAACGACAGCGAAGGCTTGAAATCGTATATTGCCGGCAGTTGGGGCCCATCCGCAGCCAGTTATCTGCTGGCGCAGCATGGCGCTGCCTGGGGTGAAGAATTCGTAGAAAGTTAAGCGATAAAATGACCATGAAATACCATACCTTTGAGAATTTTCCGGCATTGACTGAAGCCCTGAGCCAGCAATGGCTGGACGTTATCCAGACCACGCCGGACAACAGCAGTGCCAGTTTTGCCCTGGCTGGCGGCTCGACACCAGCGCCAGTCTATCAGCGGCTTGATCAGTTGCTGGCCAATGTTGACCAGCATAACCCCATCAAACTGGTAGCCACCGATGAACGCTGGGTTGCAGACCAGGACACACAAAGCAATGAAGGCTTGTTCCGCCGTTGCCTGTCTGGTTCTGCCACACGTAAAAGCTGGCAACTGGTGTCGCTGAAAAATGCAGCCAGCACCCCCGAAGTTGCTACTGAAGCCATCAATGCGAGGCTCAATGAGCAATTGCCGCAAGCCTTTAGTGCCGTCTTGCTGGGCATGGGTGCCGACGGCCATATTGCTTCGCTATTCCCTGGTGCACCTACCCAGCATGATGACCTTGCCTGCCTGGCAGCCGTGCACCCGCAAACCCGGCAAAGCCGCATGTCATTGTCCCTGCCCCGCTTGTTGAATACCAAACGTATCTGGCTCGTCATCACTGGCGCAGAAAAACGTGAAGTGCTGGACAAGGCAATGGAAAATAATCTGCCGGTTGCGTCCTTGTTGCGCGAAGCAGGCTGTACCATAGATGTTTTCTGGTGTCCGTAACCAATATAAACAATATGGCCAATCCGTTTTCCGACAACAAACCAAACAGCCCACCTGAAAAAGGTTTGCTGGCACGCATACGTACTGCCAGCACTGCCTTAAGTCGTGCCGAGCGCCAGGTTGCTGATTTTTTGCTGCAAAAGCCACATGATGCACTGGAAATGTCGATACGCGTATTGGCGCAGGCCTGCGATGTCAGCGAGCCAACCGTAGCACGCTTTGCCCAGAGTCTGGGCTTTGATGGTTTCAAAACGTTCAAACTGGCCTTTGCAAAAAGCCTGGCAACCGGCATTCCTTATCTGCATCTGGATGTGAACCAGGCAGATCACGTGCGCGATGTCTTGCCCAAAGTATTTGACCGCACCATCGCCACGTTGATGGAAGCACGCAATAATGCCAATGCCTCCACCTTTGAAGCGGCAGTCAACCTGCTGGCAAGAGCCAGACGCATAGAATGTTATGGCCTCGGTTATTCAGGTGCACTGGCGATTGATGCCCAGCTTAAATTTTTCCGCTTTGGGATTCCCACTACGGTATTTTGCGATGCCCACTTGCAGGCGCAGTCTGCCACTTTATTGAACAGCGATTGCGTGGTCGTGGCCTTTTCGCGCACAGGCCGCACACGCGACCTGATCAATAGCGTACAACTGGCCAAGCAGGCTGGTGCGAAGATTCTTGTACTGTGCGCCAGCGGCGGCCCACTGGCTGAACTGGCCGATGTGCATATTGGTGTCGATGTCGAAGAAGACCCGGACATCTATACACCAATGACCTCTCGCCTCGCACATCTTACTTATATTGATGCACTCGCAGTTGCTGTTACCCTGTTACGTGGCCCCGCTGCGATTGACATGCTCGAACGTGCGAAAGCCAGTATCAGCGAAAAACGCCTGGTGCCAAAATTGGAATAATGGCAGTAACAATACCGACTTGATCAGGCTCAAGACTATGCTTTTGCAGGAGTCAACCGGGCCAGGCTGAAGCCTGACCGGGCACGCCGTTTCCTGACCCAGATAATCAGCCCCGTAACGCTGAGCATGGCAACTACCAACCCCAGCAATGAAATAAGTATACGGCCCGTTAACCCCAGGATGCGTCCCGAATGCAAAGGGAACTGCGCCTGCAGGAAAATATCCCCGGCGCTGCCCGTGCCTGGAATCTTCCCGCCCAGCGAACGGCCGTCCTTGCCGTCAAAATACAGCCAGGCATTGCCGAGGCCAACATCACCGTGATCATTACCAGCCTCAAAAAAACCTACGCCATAGACACCAAAGGCAGGTGAATAGAACACTCCGCCTGCTGGCAAAGTCCAGCCACGCTGACCGGCTTCGCGTCTGGCAAGCTCAACAATATGCTCGCGGCTCATCACCGGCACCAAAGGCTTGTCCAGTGCCTGTGGTACGCGGCTGGCGAAAACATCGGCACTTAAAGGTGAGAACAGAGACACGACGGGCCGCACCACCTGCGCATTGAGATTCATCGATACCGAGGTAATTGCCAGCAACAGCATGAACAACCATAGCCAGACCCCGCTGGAACGATGCAAATCAAAATTGAGCTTGTGCCCGCCCTGCCCCCATCGAAAAGCAAATGATTTGCGCCAGCTACGCCAGTTGGGGAAGGAAATCCATAAGGCAATAAAGCAATCAAATGCCCATACCAGACCGATGATACCCATGAACCAGATACCCAGTTCCACACCGGATACATCGGGAATATGCATGGTGTAATGCAGCTTGTATAAAAATGGCAGCAGGTTTTCACGGCTCAGGGATATTTCCCCCCATTGCCGCTTACCCTGCACGTCACTCGTGACCGGGTCAACCGCAATCTGGTTAAACCCTAGCGGATAGGCTTTGCCGGTAGCCGGATCAATTCTGCCCTCCACCGACATTTGGCTGGTATGCCCCGGCTCAGTCTCATTTAAAACATAGGTGACCCAGATTCTGGGGTCGCGTGCCTCGACACGGTTCGCCAGTTCAAGACCTGACAAAGGTCTTGAACTGTCTGTTGCTGACAATTTTTTCGCGGTGCTGTTCGCCTGGAACAGATGCGGGTTAAGCAAGGCATCGAGCTCATGGTCCCATGAAATAAAAGCGCCCGTCAGGCCGGAAATAAACAGAAATATTGCTACCGCCAGCCCAAACCAGCGGTGTAGCAAAACCAGGACAGGACGCATCAACATGGGGTTCCCTCAGCCTCTCAATATTTCCAGTTGATAGCGATGCTGCCGTTTCTTGGTGCCGCATAATAAGCCTGGCTCCAGTAAAGGCTGGTCAGGTATTTTTGATTACTGACATTGTTCAGATTGGCCGATATGTTGAAATTCTGGGTCACATCGTAGCGTGCCAGCAAGTTCATCGTGGCATAACCGGCTTGACGGATAATGATGCCCGAGCCTTCATCACGGAAAGTATCTGCCTGCCAGTTCAGGCTGCCACCCACTTTCAACTGCGGCAAGAATGGCAATTGATAAGTCGTCGACAGGCGGAACAGCTTTCTTGGCACATAGGTTTTAACATCCTTGTCATTGCTGCCCTTGATGCTGATTTGCGTGTAGCCTGCGCTCAGATTCCAGCCTTTTGCCAATTCTCCGCTGGCATCAAATTCGAAACCTTGTGATTGCGCATCGATACCTTTGTAATATGTTTTGGTGCCGTTGATACCAGCCTGCTCTGCTGCATTGTTTTGCTGTATCTTGAAAACAGCGGCAGACAGATTGAGCTTGCGGTCAAACAATTCTGTCTTGACGCCCAATTCATCACCTTTGCCCTTGACCGGGTCAAGTGTCCGGCCATTCACATCGACCTCACTTTGCGGATTGAATATTTCTGTGTGACTGGCATACACGGAGGCGTTGGGTGCCAGGTCATATACCACGCCCAGGTAAGGTGTCGTATTACGTGCCGATTTCTGGCTGCTGACACCGTACGAAGTACCTGTGGTATCCGCCTTGGTCAGGTTGACACCAGCAATCAGCTTGACCTGGTCAGCGAGGTTGAAGCGTGAAGCAGCAAATACGGTTTTACGTGTATCTTCATACGCGCTGCCATCAGTAAAGGCATTAAATGCGGGCTGCGGATAATTGCCTGTCCAGTTGCTGATATCAGGCAAAGGCGTGCCTATGCCGACGCCATAATGCGAAATATCATCGAGTTTGGATTTAGACCAGTTAACTCCAAAACTCACATCATGCTGCCGCCCTGCCAGCGTAAACTTGCCCGTTGCATACAGGTCAAACAGAGTCTGGATATTGGTATCGTTATACAGAGAAGGATAGCTATACAAACCCAGGCCGGTTTTACGGTCGGGAGTGCCATAGGCGTAAAACAATTTGGAATCAGCTGTTGATTTATTGTAGCTGAGCACAGACTTGAGTTGCCAGTCAGTGTTTAATTGATGGCTTAATTCAATAAAGCTGCGGTCATCCTGCGTGATCCAGTGTGACCAGTCGGCAGCAGTACTGGTGGATGTTCTGTAATTGGTGGGGCTGCCATCCGTATAATACAAAGGCAAGGCACCCCACATACCACCTTTGGCATCGCTTTTCTGATGCGAATGGCCCAAGGTCAACAAGGTAGATTCACCGAGATTGGCTTCGATCACGCCATAGATCACGGTTTTTTCAGGCGAATATCTGTCGAGGTAAGAATCACCAGCCTGCTTCGCCACGACGATGCTGCCTGCAACAGTCCCGGCAGCATTCAAGGCGCCGGAAACATCTGCATCAATCCTGCGGGTATTCCAGGATCCCACTGTCAAACCAGCAGATGCCTGGAACTGGTAGGTCGGGCGCTTGCGCACGAAGTTAACGGTTGCAGACGGATTACCCGTTGCAGACATCAGGCCATTCGCACCCCGTACGATATCTATCCTGTCATAAATCGCTGTATCGATATCGCCTGCTACATTGCCTGAGGTGAATGGCATGCCCACGCCATCATACTGAAAATTAGTAATATCAAAACCACGTGCCATGTAATAAGTGCGGTCCGTTTCCACCTTTTCCACTGACACGCCGGTGGTATTGGCCAGCACATCATTGATATTGACCTGCTTGAAATCATCCATCCTGGCACGCGTGACTACTGAAACAGATTGTGGGGTTTCCCGCAGGGACAAATCAAGTTTAGTAGCTGAATTACTTTTCCTGGTTGTATAAGAACCGGTTTTTTCTGTACTGGGTTCATTACCTGCAACACCAGTCACGACCACTTCAGGCAATTCCCCCTTGGCTGTTTTAGTCCCTGGTGCATCATCGGCGAATGCCATGGCAGGTGCAATGAAAACCAAGGATAAAGCCAGCACCATAGGCGTTGGGCGAGGAAGACTTTGCCGGATCAGATGAGATATGTGTGGTGAAGATGATGAAATGCGCTGAATCATGAATAGCCTTTGAAAAGAACCGCTCACACAGCAATTTGCTTCTATTTGCTACTGCTGGCAGACCGTAAGTGATAAAAATCCTGGGCGCATTGTACTTATACGTAACGTTAATTGCAAATCATTCTCATTATCATTTGCAATTAATGAATTGTTGTTTATCTACGATTTACATAAGCCGCCAGCCCTCATGATCGACACGTTTGCCGGCATCATGACGTCGGTAGATCGTCTGAAAAAAATCAACTCATGAACAATAATGCGTGAAAATTTCTTAATGACGTTGTTCATCACTACGCTGGTAGTCAACCCCGTCTTTACCGGAACCGTCGTGACACTTACTGTTCTCGCATTAAATAACAATACAGAAACCAGCAAGGAAACTGAGCAGGAAAAATGCGGCCACGCAGAAACGGTGGTTATCAGCGGCGATAAACTGAAGCTTTGGGTTTGTGGATGCCTGACATTCCCCTGCGCGGATCCAAGGGAGCAGATGGCAAGACAAGGGCAATCACCATAGATGGCATTGCCTGGACGATTTTTACCAGGACATCAGAAGTATATCGATCCGGCATACTGATCGCTTCTATATATCACGCGACCCCAATCACCCGGGGCCAGGAAATTACTATTGCCGATGACGCTGAACGCAGGTCATTGCGACTTCATTTCAGCACTCAAGTGTGGTGCCATCACAAGATGCTCATCATGCATGGCTCTTTTTTGAT
The DNA here is from genome assembly GCF_049339485.1 of Undibacterium sp. TJN19. Classification (NCBI taxonomy): domain Bacteria; kingdom Pseudomonadati; phylum Pseudomonadota; class Betaproteobacteria; order Burkholderiales; family Oxalobacteraceae; genus Undibacterium; species Undibacterium sp. TJN19. The sequence continues at coordinate 268,442 of NZ_JBMPPL010000006.1, read as the reverse complement.
AAAAATTAAGGATGACTTCTTCAAAATTATGAATCAATAAGCTGGCGACCATATCGGCATACCAGTTGAACTCTGTACTCACCCGGTAGCGCATCTGTATTTTCAACTCGGTAATCTGGGCGTTTTGAGGCTTCAGCGAATAAGTCGTATCCAGAATATCAAAATAACGTCCGCCTATCATGACATGGTCATCAAGCGCATCAGGTGGAAAAGAATCCGCATAAAAATGATAGCGCCAGACTACATATTGATTTTCTGCCCAGTCACTGGACACCTGGTCAAAATGGATGGACTTGTTCATCTTTATGCTGCGTACCAGACCCGCCGGACTTGCGCGGGTAATGCCGGCGACTGGCAAAGGGACGCCTATGCGGTACATCCAGGCCTGCCCTACTTCATCTGGGCGTATATTGTCAGCATGGTGAAGCTGATGCCAGATCTGTTCAGGTGTCGCCTGAATTTTTATCGACCGCTCCAGCACCGCGACGCGTTGCAAATCAGGTTCAGATGCAGGCGCAGCGCCTAGCAATAATGGCAATAATACAAAACTTCCCAAGGCCTGTTTAGGCCAATTGGTCGTACGACAAATGAAGCCCATCAGCAAACCGCCTGCTGCACCAGCCACGGCGAATAAAGGAATGATGATAATGGCGCAAATCGCCCCCTCAATAAAAATCGCCATGGTGCCCAGCACAAACAAGAAATTTGCAATAATGGGAGCGGCTATATAGAAACTCCAGCTCCTGCGCTTCTGGCACTCGGCAACAAAGACCGTCGTCGCACCAACTGCCATCGGCACCAGCAAGACAAATGTGCCAGCCATCGCGGCATATGCAGCTTCAGGTTTGCCTGAAAAAACCAGGCGCAAGATCACACCAATCAGCGCCCCGGCAACCAGAGGAAACCAGTTTGAAAATGGCAAAGTCTTTTTATGCTGTCTTGAAGCTGAAAATTCTCCGGCACTGGTCACGGAAGTTTGCTGCAGTTGCATTTCAGGGCTGGGCTGATGGGCTGCATCGTCGTTGTGATCATTGCTCTCATCATTGCTCTTATCTTCGTTCATATTAATTTCCAGGTTGAACTGCCGCGCTGACAGTCACAATTTGTTGACTCATTTTTGAGCCGGGAGACATCGATATGGCGACGGCATGAATATGTAGCTCTGGCCGGAATGGCAGATCAGATGGCAACTTTAAATTGGATACCAGGCCCATTTTCTGAAGCAGTATCAAGGCCCACCAGCCTGGATCCCACTCTCCCGCCTGCAAACCCAGTCTGGCAGAACCGGGATAGGCATGATGGTTGTTATGCCAGCATTCACCCATGGTCAGCAAAGAGACGAAAGGTATGTTGTGGCCCTGCACCGCAGCACCTTTGACTTCATAATGCAGTTGCCCATGGTTGTGCGCAAAATAGCCGATGAACCAGTGGCCAAAGACAGTCGCGGTAACACGTGCGCAGACGCCCCAGAACACAAATGCCCAGCCTCCCCAGCCATAGAACAACAAGGCTATTGGTAACTGTTGCAGCATCCAGGTTTTTTCCAGAAAGCGATAAAACCTATCATCGGCTATTTGTGGCTCTATGCGGATTTCCGGAGGTTGGAGCAAGCGCAGGTCGCAGTGCAATTGCCACCATGCGTCAGTCCAGATACCACGCCCATGCCGCAGATAATCATGACAAGCCGGCAGGCGCTGTGCATAGTCACGTAATTCATGTTGCCGCAATAAGCCGATTGGCCCCGCCAACCCAACCTGCACGCCCAAATAAACCAAAATGTATTCCAGCCATAAGGGGCAACTGAAACTATTGTGGATTAGTTTCCTGTGGCTACCGAGTGAATGCCCGAACAGTAAAACCACGACCGTAGAGGAAACGAAGAGCACAAATGCTGCCCAATTAAAATAATGAAAGCCACCCACGATCGCGGCGAAAAACATACTGCTGATCCAGATTGACTTTACCGGTGAATAAACGACTGTGCCTGTTTGTACGCTAAGCGCATCGGCCGCCATTACACGATGCTCAACGACGGGAAATTGCGTTGTTTTCATAAAATTCCATCTCTGGATTTAGAGGGATACTTGCGCCTAACAGCAATGCTGCAAAAAAAAGCGCTGACAAGCTATCTTTGCGAGCCTACTTCAATTAAAAATTATATTAAGTTAATTAGCCAATTAACTAATCAACTAAGACATTAATTGATAATTTATTTTTTGTCAAAGATTAAATTCTTCAATCAATCAGGAGCATGGCTATCGTTTTAGAATGTGTCAGAGAACGCGGTGTTTTGGTAGAGAATGAAAATGGTAAGCACAGTGCAACGGTAAGTGCAGATTTTCATCATTCACTTTATACATGAGCGAAACTTCAGGTAGAGCTCAATTGCCAGACAGGCTGGGCCTCGCGCTGATCGCCCGTATTTTCTGTTTTTTTTGTAGCAAATTGACACACATGAAGAAAATACAAGTTCATTCCTTATATTTTCTGGCAAGCTATGAGAAATCGTCTTCATAGGAGCCAGATCAATGAATTCCATCTCTGTTGCCCAGATCATTGACAGTGTGAAAGATTTGCCGACCTTGCCGGCAATCGTGATGGAATTGTTGAATAATATCGACAATGAAGAATTGGATATGCATGAACTGGCGCAAAAAGTCAGTCATGACATGGCGCTGACGGCCAAGACTTTGCGCTATGCGAATTCGCCCTATTATTCAACCATGATCAAGGTCACGACGGTGCAGCAGGCGATTTCCCTGCTGGGTTTGACTACTGTGCGGCAGATTGTCATGACTGCGGCACTGACAGGCTGCTTTCCTGAAAATAATTGCCGCGGGTTTAATCATAAAGACTTCTGGCGACACTCCAACGCCGTTGCCATTGCTGCCCGCATACTGGCACGTCGCCTCAAATTCAATGTTGATGTCGCTTTCACGGCCGGCCTGCTGCATGATATTGGCGCCCTGGTACTGGCAACCTGCCATACTGAAGCCTATGAAGCAGCATTGGCGCAACGCCAGGAACTACACGCAACGCAATATGAAACCGAAAGACAGGTATTGGGAATCGATCACGCCATGGTTGGCGAGGCATTGGCAATACAGTGGAATTTTTCAGAGATGATGATCAAGGCGATCTCCGGTCATCACCATCCAGAAAAACCCGGCCTGGGTTTTCTGGCCACCATCATCCACGTTGCTGACGGTATCGCCCATGCACTGGGCGTAAGCATTACGCCAGACCATGCGCCACCTGAAATCACCGGACAATCCTGGGAAAGCCTGGGGCTGGATCAGGCTTCACTTGACGAAGTGCTGAGTGAAGCCGCCGCAGAATTTGAGAAACTGCAAGATCAGGTCGAGGTCTGACCGCAATTAAAGATCGGGCTGTATCAGATGCCCCAGCTTGGTCGCCTTGGTAGCCAGGTAACGTTCATTAAATGGATTGCGTTTGATGATCAGGGGAATATGTTCTTTCACAGTGATCTTCATGCCTTCCATTGCGGCGATCTTGCGCGGGTTATTCGTCATCAGTTTGACAGACGTAATGCCAAGGTGCCTGAGCATGGGGTCACACAGGCTGTAATTGCGCAGGTCGGCAGCAAAGCCCAGTTTTTGATTGGCCTCAACCGTATCAGCACCCTCGTCCTGCAAATGATACGCCCGTACCTTGTTGACCAGCCCTATGCCACGCCCTTCCTGGCGCAGGTATAAAATCGCACCACGTCCTTCATGGGCAATCTTTTGCATGGCCAGTTCAAGTTGCGGCCCGCAATCACAACGCTGGCTGAACAGGGCATCGCCAGTCAGACATTCGGAATGTATGCGCGCCAGCACAGGCTGGCCATCCGCGACATCGCCAAGAGTCAATGCAACATGCTCTTTGCCGGTTGCTGCTTCGACAAAGGCATGCATGCGAAATGTCGCCCAGGTGGTGGGTAAATTGCAGGAGGTAATATATTCCAGCGCCTGTTCCTTGATATCAACAGGCTGGTCATTGCTTAACATACAGTTCTCGCGGATTCTTATTCTGAATTAATGCCTGATTATCATTTTTACAAATACGGTAAGCATGAATGATTTTGGCTCAAGCTCAAGTATAAACGACCTGCGCATTTCACACTTTATAGTGAACGATCGTATTATTTCCTCTATGCTTGGATATGTATGGGCTGGATGCCAGAAAGCAAGTACGTGCTTGTCCAAAGAAAAATTACACAGATATGCAAATGTAAAATTGCCAATTAAATAAAAACGCCCTGTTGGACAGGGCGCTTCATCGGTTAGCAATTTCGTGTATCAGTTACATTAACGCTTCAATTGCGAAATATCTCTTACCGCACCACGGTCAGCCGATGTTGCCAGAGCCGCATAAGCCTGCAAGGCTTGCGAGACATAACGGTCACGGTCTACTGGCTGCCAGGCTTGCGGTCCACGTGCTTCCATCGCCGCCCTGCGCTGTGCCAGTTCGGTATCGCTGACTTTCAGGTTAATCGTGCGGGCCGGGATATCGATTTCTATGATGTCGCCCTCTTCCACCAGACCAATAGCCCCGCCCTCGGCCGCTTCTGGCGAAGCATGACCGATGACAAGTCCGGAAGAACCGCCAGAGAAACGACCATCCGTAAACAGGGCACAGGCTTTGCCCAGGCCCTTGGATTTGATATACGAAGTCGGATACAGCATTTCCTGCATGCCGGGGCCGCCTTTGGGGCCTTCATAACGAATGATGACGACATCGCCTTCATGCACGGTATCGCCAAGAATGGCTTCGACCGCTGCATCCTGGCTTTCAAACACACGGGCCTTGCCAGTGAATTTCAGGATACTTTCATCGACACCCGCGGTTTTGACGATACAACCTTTTTCTGCCAGGTTGCCATACAACACGGCGAGGCCACCATCCTGCGAATAGGCGTGCGCCTTATTGCGTATGCAGCCCGCTTCGCGGTCAGTATCAAGGCTGTCAAAGCGTTTGTCTTGTGAGAACGCAGTCTGGGTAGGCACGCCACCCGGTGCAGCGCTGAACAGTTTACGTATTGCAGCATTGTCAGTCACGGCAATATCGTTTTGCGCAATCGCATCTGCCATGGTCGGACTATGTACAGTCGGACGTGTCGTATCGAGCAAACCAGCACGCGCCAGTTCACCCAGGATAGAGATAATGCCGCCAGCGCGATGTACATCTTCGATATGGTATTTATCGGTCATCGGCGCGACTTTGCACAGACAAGGTACTTTGCGTGAGATGCGGTCAATATCTGCCATCTTGAAATCGACGCCGGCTTCATGCGCGGCAGCCAGCAGATGCAAAACTGTATTGGTAGAACCACCCATGGAAACGTCGAGTGCCATGGCGTTTTCAAAGGTCGCCTTGTTGGCGATAGAGCGTGGCAGGACGGAATAATCATCCTGCTCATAATGACGTTTGGCCAGTTCAACCACCAGGCGACCAGCGCGTAAAAATAATTCCTTGCGATCAGCATGCGTCGCCAGTATCGTGCCATTGCCTGGCAAGGACAGACCCAGTGCTTCGGTCAGGCAATTCATCGAATTTGCCGTAAACATGCCAGAACAGGAACCACAGGTAGGACAGGCAGAACGTTCTATACGACCTATCTCTTCATCTGACACACTACTGTCACCGGCCTTGATCATGGCATCAACCAGATCAATCTTCATTATTCTTTGTTCGCCAGTCTGCTTGGGATGCAAAGTCTCCAGCACCTTGCCTGCCTCCATAGGGCCACCGGAAACAAACACGACCGGGATATTCAAACGCATGGCAGCCATCAGCATGCCAGGTGTGATTTTGTCGCAATTGGAGATACACACCATGGCATCAGCACAGTGGGCATTGACCATATATTCAACAGAGTCAGCAATCAGTTCGCGTGAAGGCAACGAGTACAGCATGCCGCCATGGCCCATGGCGATGCCGTCATCCACGGCTATCGTATTAAATTCTTTGGCAACACCGCCAGCCGCTTCAATCTCACGCGCCACCATCTGGCCCAGGTCTTTCAGATGCACATGGCCAGGCACAAACTGGGTGAATGAATTGACGACAGCAACGATAGGCTTATCGAAATCGCCATCTTTCATGCCAGTCGCGCGCCACAGCGCGCGGGCACCGGCCATATTGCGGCCATGGGTGGTGGTACGGGAACGGTAAACTGGCATATCTGACTCCGGGCTGGCGATAAATGAAAAAGTTATATCAGCATGCGCTTGAGGCTACGATATGTCAAATATGGAATTTATTGAAAATTAGGTCGTTTTATATATCAGACCAAAAAACTCACCACAGAGGCACCGAGACACAGAGAAAGGCAGGAGAAAACCTAATACTTTATAAAAACGAGTTTGGTTTTCTCTGTGCCCCTCTGTGTCTCCGTGTCTCTGTGTTGAGAGGTCTTTAGTCAAATAACGAGTAACCATAAAAAAACGCGAAGCTCACACTTCGCGTTTTCAAGGATCATGACTCCATCATTCCTGATGGTATTGCGTCACTCTTTCCACTTCGTTTTTTGACCCCAGGAACACCGCGACACGCTGATGCAGTTTTTCTGGCTGGATGTCGAGCATGCGTTGCTTGCCGTCTGTCGATGCGCCGCCGGCCTGCTCAACGATGAAGGACATGGGGTTGGCTTCGTACATCAGGCGCAGCTTGCCTGCCTTGTCTGGCTCACGCTTGTCGGCCGGGTACATGAAGATACCGCCGCGGTTCAGGATACGGTGAACGTCAGCAACCATGGAGGCGATCCAGCGCATATTGAATTCTTTGCCGCGTGGGCCGGTGCCGCCTGCCAGCATTTCATCCACATAGCGTGTGACCGGAGGATACCAGTGACGGGTATTGGAAGCGTTAATGGCAAACTCTTTGGTATCGACCGGGATTTGCATATTGCGCTGGGTCAGTACCCATGAACCCATTTCACGGTCAAGGGTGAAGCAATTGACGCCATTGCCTGTGGTCAGCACCAGCACTGTTTGTGGGCCATACACGGCATAGCCAGCGGCGACTTGCTTGCTCCCAGGCTGCAAAAAGTCTTGCTCAGTCGGCTTGCCCATGCCATCCGGCGCCTTCAATACCGAGAAGATGGTACCGATGGACACATTGACGTCGATATTGCTGGAACCATCGAGTGGATCAAACAAGAGCATGTATTCACCCTGCGGATAGCGGTTCGGTATCGGGTGTATGCTTTCCATCTCTTCCGATGCCATCGCTGCCAGGTGGCCGCCCCATTCATTCGCTTCGAGCAAAATTTCATTCGACAGGATGTCGAGTTTCTTTTGCACCTCGCCCTGGATGTTTTCGCTGCCGGCAGTACCCAGCACTTCACCCAAAGCGCCTTTACCAACAGCATGGCTGATGGTTTTACAGGCGCGGGCAACGACTTCTATCAGCAGGCGCAATTCTGCAGGTATGGAATTATTCAGCCGTTGTTCTTCGACCAGGTATTGGGTGAGGCTTACGCGTTTCATGTTTATCTTTCTTTACTTGAGGATCAGGAAGCCAGTGCCTTGCTGACTACTTCCAGCACATCTTTTGACAGCTTTTTGGTGTCAGCCACTTTTTGCAAAGCCGCTTTCATATGTGTCTGCAGATTCTTTGGATATTTCTTCCAGCGATCCATGCTGCGCGCCAGGCGGGCTGCCACTTGCGGGTTGATCTTGTTCAAGGCAATCACCAGTTCTGCCCACAAGGCATAACCGCTGCCGTCAGCCGCATGGAAGCGTGATGGATTGGCATTGCAGAAAGCAAAAGTCAGGCTGCGTGCACGGTTGGGGTTAGTCAGCGTAAATGCCGGGTGTTTCATCAATTCGCGCACTTTGGCGACATCGGTAGTGCGTGCCGTTGCCTGCAACATGAACCATTTATCGATGACCAGCGCTTCTTTCTTGAAGTCTTTATAGAACTGGTTAAGTGCCTTGGCAGCTGCTTTCCTGTTCTTTTCAGATCCGCTGAAATTGCTCAATGCATTCAGGGCGGCTAAACGGTCAGTCATGTTTTCAGCCGCTTCAAACTGGGTTTTCGCCAGTTCGAAGGTGGAATCATCTGACCATTCCAGCAAGTAGGACAGGGCCAGATTTTTCAGTCCACGTTTTGCCATCGATTCCGCATCAGGGCTGTATTTGCCTGGCGTCAGGTTGGCTTCATAGGCACTCAGCAAATCAGCGCGCAAATGTTCCGTCAATGTCGCACGTACAAACTGACGTGCGGTATGGATGGCTTGCGGATCAACTACCTTGAATTCTTCGGCAATCATTGCTTCAGACGGCAAGGTCAGCACCAGCTCACGGAAGGAAGGGTCAAGCGTTGCATTGTTTAATATGCTGCGCAAGGCTTCGATAAACACGCTGTCGAGCGTCAGGGCTTCACCTTGCTGCACAGCTATCGTCAGTTTGACCAGGCGACGTGTTGCCAGGCGTTGACCGGCTTCCCAGCGGTTGAAAGGATCTGCGTCATTTGCCAATAACAAGCCCAGTTCTTCATCGCTGTAATCAATTTCCAGCACAACAGGAGCAGAAAAATTGCGCAGCAGGGATGGAACCGGCTTGCTTGTCACGCCGGTAAAGCGGAAAGTCTGGCTTTCTTCAGTCAATTCCAGCACGAGATTTGTAGCACCTGCCTGCGCTTCATAACCAGCACAATTGAGGCCGATATCTTTGCCATCAGCGCCCAGCAAACCCATCGCAACCGGGATATGGAAAGGCAGTTTTTTTGCCTGACCTGGCGTCACGGGGCAAGATTGACTCAGTGTGATGTCATAGGTCTGTGCCTGTTCATCATAGGTGGTTTCGACTTTGACGCGGGGAGTACCAGCCTGGCTATACCAGCGTTCGAACTGTGTCAGGTCACGGCCGCTGGAATCTGCCATCGCAGCACGGAAGTCATCACATTCAACTGCCTGGCCATCATGGCGCTCGAAATACAAATCCATGCCCTTACGGAAGCCATCATGCCCCAGCAGGGTGTAATACATGCGCACGACTTCCGAACCTTTTTCGTAAATCGTGACTGTGTAGAAATTATTGATTTCGACGAAAGAATCGGGACGCACAGGATGAGCCATCGGGCCGGCATCTTCAGAGAACTGCACCTGGCGCAACAGGCGCACATCTTCTATGCGTTTAACGGCACGGCCCGTAGCGGTGCCAACCAGGTCAGCAGAAAATTCCTGGTCACGGAAAACAGTCAGGCCTTCTTTCAGCGACAACTGGAACCAGTCACGGCAAGTAACGCGGTTACCTGTCCAGTTATGGAAGTATTCGTGACCAACGACGGATTCTATACCTGCATAATCTACGTCAGTGGCAATGCTTGGGTTGGCCAGCACGAACTTGGTATTAAAAATATTCAAGCCCTTGTTTTCCATCGCCCCCATATTGAAGTCACCCGTAGCGACAATCATGAAGCGGTCAAGGTCGAGTTCCAGGCCAAAACGCTCTTCGTCCCAGCGTATGCTGTTCTTCAGGGAATCCATCGCATGCTGGGTTTTGTCGAGGTTGCCGTCTTCGACCCATACCTGCAACAGGGCTTTACGGCCGGATTTCAACTTGTATTTTTCTTCCTGGCAAACCAGCTTGCCAGCTACCAGAGCGAACAGGTAAGAAGGTTTTTTGAACGGGTCTTCCCATTTGGCGAAATGGCGGCCATCCCCCAGATCACCTTCGGCAATCAGGTTACCGTTGCTCAGCAGGACAGGAAATTTTTTCTTGTCACCACGCAGCATGACGGTGTATTTCGCCATGACATCAGGGCGATCAGGGAACCAGGTAATTTTACGGAAGCCTTCTGCTTCACACTGGGTAATGAAATTACCGTTGGACGCATACAGGCCTGACAACGAAGTATTCTTTACAGGATTGACCAGCGTCTCGATCTCCAGCGTCACTTCATCTGGCGCATTGGCGATACGCAGGGTTTCGCCTTCTATCTTGTAGGCTGATTTCTTCAGGTTCACGCCATTCATGCGCAATTGCAGCAGTTTCAGCGATGCGCCAAACAGCACCAGGTCTTTCTCGCTGCTGTCGTGGTTGCGGCGCATGGTCATACGGGTGGCAACATGGGTGGCTTGCAGATCAAGGTCGAAACCCATCTCTACGGTATCAACCCAAAAACCAGGGGCAACATAATCTTTACGGAAAATAGCCTGGGGTGCCTGAGCTTTGCTTGCAGTATCGTTACGCATGGATGGAATATCTCGCGAAAAAAATGGGAATGACAAAGTCTTTTGGACCCTGCGAAGACCGCCATTTTACCAAGCTGTCACTGTACTGGTGTAAAACCGCTCACAATTCCCATGCTTTAACAGAGAAAATTTGGCATGGATGGTGATTTTTTTCCTTTATCGCCCAAAATAAGTAAAAAATCGATGCCGTCATCGATAAGAAACTGCTGATTAATATTGATCAATGCTGATGAGTGCTGATCAGTACTGATTAAGCTTCGCGCTTGGCTGAATCAGGGGTCGATAGGTTCTCAAACCCCTCGTCCCTACGCATGAGAATTTTTAAATCCAGCATCAAAATAGAAAGACACCCACACTTACCGACTTACACACTTACCAGCACTAACAATATCGTTACAACCCGTTACATAAACCACAAGAAATTTGCGAGATCATGCTTATGATTAATAATGTAGCTGGGATATTTTCAGGAGCAAAAAAATGAGAAAAATTATTACGCTGTTTGCGGTCGCCTGCAGCCTCTTGCTAAGCGGATGCGCGACGACATTTAGCAGCCAGGTCAGTGTTTTTCATGAATGGCCAGGCGGCAATCAGGATAAATCCTATATTTTTGAACGGACACCAGGTCAGGAGAATAATCTGGAGCACAAGCATTATGAGGAGTTATTACGCCCTCGCCTGCTCAATCTGGGTTTTCATGAAATTACTGCTGGCGCAACGCCTTCTTTGAAAATTGGCATGCAATATGCCACCACCTTGCGGGAGATTCAATATTCACCGCTCTGGCGCCCTGCTATCTACGATCCGTTCTGGAATCTGCATTTCAGTCGCGGCGTTTATCGTAGCCGCGTGATTTATCCTTATTATCCTGGTTGGGGCTACTATCCAAGGGGCATGCTGGATGTCAGCATACAAAGCAATTACCTGCATCAATTGTCCATCAGCATTGCTGACATCAACTCTGGCAAAAAGCTGGCCGATATCAAGGTCAGTTCAGATCAACCGGGATCAGAACTGGTCGATTACATGCCTTATCTGATGGATAGTGCCTTAAAAGAATTTCCAGGCAACAATGGGACGACGACGAAAGTAGAGCTGAAAATCGGTAAATAGTCATCATAGGAAGCAATAAAATCCATCATCTGCCAGCAAATGTCTTGCCATGCACGGCGGATGATGGATTTTTAAATGGCTGGCTTTAAAACTCAGCAACAGTGATTCAGGTCTGTGTCGGCGGGTCACGCAACGCTTCAACCAATGCCCTGTCTACCACTGATTCTGCAACGATCTGTATCGCATTACCGGTACGGAACTGGGTAATCAGTTCTTCGCTGGAAACCGAGAAAGCGTCATGCCCCTGACGATTGGTGAAGATATAGCGTGTACGCTTGGGGCTGACCCAGGCTAATTTAAAGCGCGTAGTCACCCCATTGGGACGGGTAAAGTCAACCCAGATGCCACGCTCCATGGTTTCTATGACGCGCGCCCATTCATCCACAGGTTGATCAATCTGGTCTTGCACATGCCGGTTCAGGCGTCTTTCACTGGCGCGCTGGGCGATATTGACGGCAATTTCCAGTTGGCGGCGTGGTGAAAATTCCAACGGGGCCCTGGCAATCGCAGCATGCCGTTCAGCGAGTTTGGAGAAAAACAGGACGCGGTCAGGTTCATCCCATTTAATCGCATTCAGCCATGCATTCAACAAAGACAGCATGGCTGGCAGTTTGCTGACCAGTTCTTTACGCTCTTCCGCGCTGTTCTTGGGCTTCAGGCTCCAGATCAGATCATCCATGGTGCGCAGGGCATTTTCTAGCGCATTCGGCTTTTCTTCCTTGACGTTATGGGAAATCGTCAAAATCCGTATCCACTGCTCTTTCAGGAAAACTTCCAGAAAACCTGCTACTTCACCGGTTTCGACCCGGATCGCCACATCATTTTCAGCAAATTCACGCGCCAGGCGCATTTTTTCCTGTTTAAGGGCAACAGCGACAGGCTCGCTGATGGCCACCTCAGTCTGCTGCTCTTCTTCTTTCAGGAAAGCTTCGAGATCAGCCACCACATCTGAGAAAAGCTCAATTTGCTGGTCGAAGTCTTGCTGCACCCGCTCAACGATGCCCTCTATCATCTGATACAAAGGGTCGTCAGCAGAGGTGTCGCTATTGAGTAAAACGCTGGATTTGGCCAAAGTGTCGATCAAGACACGCGCCGGATGATTTTCCTTGAAGAAAAAGTCTTTATCCAGCAGAGCCACTTTCAGCGTTGGGATCTGCAATTGCCCGATGAGATTCTTGATATCGGAAGGGATGCTGGCATCGTTGAAGACATAATCAAAAATCCGCGCCAGCAACTCTATCGTGCTTTGGTCTATATGAGTCAGGCCTTCGGCAGTTGGCTGCTGGGACAATTGCCGCAGATGGGCAGTATCCATAGGCATGGGATGACTGCTGACATTTCTTTGGACACTGGTCAGGTAATCAAAAAACTGACGGTCTATAGTGACCATATCTGGCGCATTATTTTCCCCGCCATAACCACCCCCGCCACTACCGCCCCCCATACCTGAGCCGCCACCGCCGTTACCAAATGCCGCAGCGCCGTCCCCCCCGGAAGAGTTTCCGCCATTAAATGGCATATTGCCCATAGAGGCTCCGCCACCGCCAGTGCCCCCGGTGCCAGAACCGCCACCGCCCATCCCACCACCAACCGTGTTACTGAACGATGCAGGTGCAGAATTGCCGGAAAAAATATTCCTGAGCTTATTTTCTAAATAAGGGTCGCGATCGCTGATGTCTTCAGAACGGGAAAGCATATTTTTTTTAGGTTTATTGCGATAACCATCATTAAGATCGGGGAGAATTCCACGTTCAACGAGAGCCTGATTCAACTCACGATAAATGGCACCTAACTGTAAAAATAGTTCAGGTTGCAATAAACGCAAGATAAGATGGTGTGTTTCTGGATTTGGCTCCAGCTCCATCCAGGCCTGATGCACGGCTTTGACAAACAATTCTGGCCTGAACGGATTTTGCGAAACGCTGATAGGCGTGCGGCGCAAGACATGGCCGATGCGCACATTCAGGGCAACCAGTTGTTCTGCATTGTTGACTTCCAGCGATTGACTCAGATTACGGCTGAGTACCTTGCTTTCCATCTCTTCGAAGCTGACCAGTGAAAAATCCTGCTTGCCCTCATCTACCCTGGCACGTTTGCGAGTATTCACGACACTGACTTCCTTCGCCAATGCCGCGTTAATTTGCCCGGCAACCAGGCGATAAAAAGTTGTGCCATTGCGTTTCAACTGCTGATAGGCCTGGAAACTGATGGCCACTTCTTCAGGCCGGACAGTCTGGTCAGATAATTTGAACAAGGCTTCGGTCAGACGGACAGCAAACGCCTCCAGCTGAGAGGACACCAAGTTTGTCGCGATAGGTACCAGGCTTTGCAAAATCAGCAAACGACTTGAGCTCGAAAATTCGCTGGTTTTAGCGGTATTCAGTGGGATGGTATCCATTGCTTTTTTTTATTTTTTCAAATGATTGATAAAACTCAGCTCAATTTCACTACAAAACCGTTTTCTTGACGCTTGGCCACGCTATCCCTGAATACCATGGAGTACCAGTGACTTCACTTGCATTTGTCGTACCTGGGCAAGGCTTCCTTACAGACATTTAAAAGCATCAGTCTCTGATCCGCCTGCTTCTTCAATTGGTATAGTAAGCCTCGGAGGCAATAGTAATGATAACAATCAGGAACACGGCAAAAAACAGGACAATCAACAAGCGACCAAACTTGGGTCCCTCATTCTGGTTTTTTGCAGGTGTTTCCGTAGGTGGTATTATTTTCGTCATATTATCTTGCATCAAGGAATCAATATACTAGAGCCTGTTGTTTTTCGCGCTTCCAGATCACGATGTGCTTGTGCAACATCGCTTAAGGCGTAGCGTTGGTGTATGTCTATTTTAACTTTGCCACCCTGCACCATGGAAAACAGGTGTGCTGCCATCTGTTCCAGGTCGTCACGTTTTGCCGTATAGCTCATCAGGCTAGGGCGGGTAATGAATAGTGACCCGCGGGAAGCCAGTTCGCCCAGGCTAAACGGGGGTACGGGACCAGATGCATTGCCAAAACTGACCATCATGCCAAGGGGAGACAAACAATCAAGGGAGCCAATAAAGGTGTCCTTGCCTATGGAATCATAAACTACAGGTACACCTTTTCCATCCGTAATTTCACGGACACGCTGAACAAAATTTTCTGTATTGTAATTGATCACATGAGTGCAACCGTGTGCTTTTGCCAACTCACCCTTCTCATCCGATCCAACGGTACCGATCACGGTGACACCAATCGCCCTCGCCCACTGACAGGCAATCAGGCCTACACCACCCGCTGCGGCATGAAGCAGAATAGTTTCACCTCCCTGCAAGGCAAAGGTGCGATTGAACAAATATTCCACAGTCAAACCTTGCAGCATCATCGCTGCCGCGGTCTCAAAGTCTATGCCTTCCGGCAAACGCACCAGGTTATCCGCAGGCATGATGCGTGCCTCGGCATAGGCGCCGGTCGGACGTCCTGCATAAGCAACCCTGTCTCCGGCCTGCACATGCGTGACTCCTGGCCCAACAGCTTCAACAATACCCGCAGCTTCCATACCCAGACCGCCGGGCAAGGGCTGAGGGTAAAGCCCGGTGCGAAAATACACGTCAATAAAATTCAGGCCACAAGCCTTGTGACGCACCAGCACTTCACCAGCCCCCGGTTCGCCAAGGTCGACATCAATATATTCCATGACCTCGGGGCCACCAGCCTCACGCATTCGGATCGCTTTAACCATTCTCATCTCCAGAAATTTTTACCCATATCCAGCATCAGGCCTTCTTGGTGGACAGCAAATACATTCCACCCATCACCAGCACGGTGCCTGCCATTTGCCAACTGGTAATCGGTTCGCCTAAAAAATACGCCCCCAGAAACAGGGTAGATACCGGTCCTATCATACCTGCCTGCGATGCAGTGGCTGCGCCTATCTTCTTCACCGCGATCATGGTCATAAACACCGGCAGTACAGTACAAAATATGGCATTCACTACTGACAGTGAATATACAGCAAGCGGTTGGACCAACATGCTTGCCGGACGCAAAATAAAGAACTGGCTGATGCAAGCTGCACTCGATACACACATTGCATACGAAACCAGCCGCAAAGAACCCAGTCTTTGCACCAGTTGACCAGACTGTATCAAATACAGCGCATAAGAGATGGCGGCTCCCAGTACCAATGCCGACCCCAACAGCACATTATTGCCGCCGAACTTGAGGTCGTGAAAAAATACCAGCACGATGCCCAGATAAGAGACAGCAAGCGCCATCCACTCCAGCAGGCTGACCTTGCGCTTCAAAAAGAAAGCTGAAATCAGCAAAACAAAGGATGGCGTCAAAAACAGGATCAGCCTTTCCAGGCCAGCCGTAATATATTGCAGGCCGAGAAAATCGAGGAAGGAAGATAAATAATACCCAACCAAACCCAGCGCCACCATACGCCAGCGGTCTGCCGTGGTCAGGCTGCCGGCTTTGTGCATCTGCCAGATGGCAATCGCCGCAAAAATAGGCAGCGAGAATGCCATGCGAAAGCAAATCAGCGTGACAGCGTCTACGTTATAGCGATAAATCAGCTTGGCAACGATGGCCTTGGTTGAGAAAAGTATCGCACCAACCAGGGCAATGGCGAGGCCGGTGAGGTATTGCTGCCTTGCATGGAGATCTGAGCTATTGGATTGCATGAATTGATTTTAAAGAGTTTTACGCTGAAGCTGCACATGCCTGGCGCAAGCTTACAGGGACTATTTTTACATTTAAAAGCAGAAGACTGGATAGTTTCATTTCTGTCAGGCAAAGAACTCACAATGTTTTACAAGAAGCAAGCTTTTTACCCACTGAATTTGACTTTGTGTAACCATTTATTCAAGTTTTTTTCATTACACTGGTTTCATGGATAACCGGCATGGAGAAACAAAATGTACACACCAAGATTACAATATGCAGATCAACCTGTACTTCGCCCAAAACGCATACAGAACGACGCGCAGCCTGTGCAGAAAAAACCTGTTGAACTGAAACACAATGGATCTGATCTGAACAGCATTTTCAAACGCCTGCTCAATAGCAGCAATCACGATTGATCAAGGCGAAATCACTTAAACAAGCTGCATTCACAATGAATCGCTGGCCATAAATTGACATGGCAGAGTACCAGACTCTGCCAGTCGACACAAAACTCGATTCACTTCTTCAGGATAGATCCCAACACGCCGCGCATGATTTCACGGCCAACTTGCGAACCCATCGTCCTGACTGCCGATTTCACCATGGTTTCGACAACATTGTCACGTCGGCGCAAACCACCGCTGCTGCCACCAAGCAAATTACCAAACATGCTTTTCAGCGTGTCTGTCACACCACCACTCCCGGCATTACCGGCACTGGCATTTGGCTGAGCCTGTTGTGATGTAGTAGCAGGCGGCGCAGATGACGCTGGTGCCTGTGGCATATGACCCCAGCCATTGGCGTCTGGCTTGGCAGACTCACTGTTACCTGCTGGCTGCGCAGTTGGCGCACTGGCACCACGCCCATTTACCCGTCCCTTGATTTTTTCATAGGCAGATTCACGATCGATGGTTTTTTCATAGACACCTGCGACAATCGAATTGCTGATGATTTGCTGACGCTCTTCCAGCGAGATGGCACCAATTTGCGAGGCAGGTGGCACAATCAGTGCCCGTTGCACGATTTCTGGTCTGCCTTTTTCATCCAGAAATGAAATCAGGGCTTCACCCACGCCCAGTTCGGCAATCACCTGGGCTGTGTCCAGGGCAGGATTGGGGCGGAAAGTTTCTGCCGCTGCCTGAACAGCTTTCTGGTCACGTGGGGTATAGGCACGCAAGGCATGCTGGACGCGGTTACCCAGTTGCCCCAACACCGTGTCTGGTATATCCAGTGGATTTTGCGTGACAAAATACACGCCCACGCCTTTGGAACGTATCAGACGCACGACCTGCTCGATTTTTTGCAACAGCACCTTTGGCGCTTCATCAAACAGTAAATGCGCTTCATCAAAGAAAAATACCATCTTTGGCTGATCAACATCGCCCACTTCAGGCAAATGCTCATATAACTCGGACAGCATCCATAACAGGAAGGTGGAATACAGGCGCGGCGATTGCAATAACTGATCGGCTGCCAGAATATTGACATAGCCTTTGCCATTACCGTCAGTCTGCATCATGTCATCCAGGTTCAGCATGGGTTCGCCAAAGAACTGCTCGCCTCCCTGCTCTGAAATGGTCAGCAGCGATCGCTGTATCGCCCCTATGCTGGCGGCAGAAATATTGCCGTATTCCGTCTGGAATTCTGACGCATTTTCACCCAGATATTGCAGCATGGCGCGCAAATCTTTGGTATCGAGCAAAAGCAGGCCATTATCATCGGCAATCTTGAAGGCCAGTTGCAATACACCGGCCTGTGTCTCATTCAAATTGAGCATGCGGCCCAGCAGCAAGGGCCCCAGGTCTGACACCGTGGCACGAACAGGGTGCCCTTGTTTGCCGAACACATCCCAGAATGTCACCGGGCAAGCTGCCCATGCAGGCGCTGGCAATTGCATGGCCTGCAAACGTTGCTGCATCTTGGTAGTGGCGCTGCCGGCTTTTGCCATTCCAGACAAATCTCCTTTCACGTCAGCCATGAAAACAGGCACACCAATATCGGAAAAAGCCTGAGCCATGGTTTGCAGGGTAACCGTTTTCCCCGTACCGGTAGCACCGGTAATGCAGCCGTGCCGGTTAGACCAATCGGAAAGTAAATTCAGGTCGAATTCAGAATTTTTAGCGATCAACAAAGGTTTTGACATAGTTTTGAACGGTGATTTGAGGAATTAGGGCAGTGCCACTATGGTAAAATAGTGGTCTTCATTATAAAACCAAGCTAGGCAAATTTGCCGCCCCAAGGGTGAGCTATTGTCAATTCAGGAAAGAGCGATCATGGCAGGACATAGTAAATGGGCCAATATCAAGCACAAAAAAGCAGCAACTGATGCCAAACGCGGCAAAATCTGGACGCGTCTGATCAAGGAGATCACGGTTGCCGCACGCATGGGCGGTGAGGATGTCGATTCCAATCCACGGCTGCGTCTGGCAGTGGACAAGGCAGCTGACGCCAACATGCCAAAGGAAAATGTCACGCGCGCGATACAACGCGGCGCGGGCACACTCGAAGGTGCAAATTACGAAGAAGTACGCTATGAAGGTTATGGCATAGGCGGCGCTGCCCTGGTAGTTGACTGCATGACGGACAATCGTGTTCGTACCGTCGCAGAAGTGCGCCATGCGTTCAATAAATATGGTGGCAATATGGGCACTGAGGGTTCAGTCGCATTTTTGTTCACGCACTGCGGCCAGATGTTCTTTGCCCCGGGCACCAATGAAGATGCCTTGATGGAAGCCGCTCTGGAAGCCGGTGCAGATGATGTCACTACGGACGAAGAAGGCGGCATCGAAGTCATTTGCGCCCCGTTCAGCCTGTCGGACATACGCGCCAGCCTCGAAAAAGCCGGTTTTAAACCGGAAGTGGCAGAAGTCGTCATGAAACCAAATACAGAAACCGTATTTTCCGGAGAAGACGGTATAAAAATGCAAAAATTGCTGGACGCACTGGAAAACCTCGACGATGTACAAGAAGTATCCACTAACGCCATCATAGAAGATTAAGATGAAAATTCTCGTTGTCGGCTCTGGTGGCCGTGAACATGCACTTGCCTGGAAACTCGCCCAGTCTGAACGCGTACAGACCATTTTCGTCGCGCCAGGCAATGGCGGTACGGCGACTGATGTACGCCTTAAAAATATCAATATTACTGACCCTGTCGCGCTGGCAGATTTTGCTGAGCAAGAAAATATCGGCATCACTGTCGTCGGCCCTGAAGTTCCGCTGGCTGCTGGCATCGTCAATATTTTCCGTGACCGTGGCCTGAAAATTTTTGGCCCGACCAAAGAAGCAGCGCAACTCGAGAGCTCCAAGGATTTTGCCAAGGCTTTCATGCACAGGCATGCAATTCCTACGGCTGAATACCAGACCTTTTCCGATCTGGCACCAGCGCATGACTATATCAACGCCAAAGGTGCCCCTATCGTCATCAAAGCAGACGGCCTGGCCGCCGGCAAGGGTGTCGTGGTGGCCATGACGCTCGAAGAAGCGCATGCTGCTGTTGACATGATGTTGTCTGACAATAAGCTGGGCGATGCGGGTGCACGCGTGGTGATTGAAGAATTTTTGGCTGGTGAAGAAGCCAGCTTCATCGTCATGGTGGATGGCAAAAATATTCTGCCACTCGCCACCAGCCAGGATCACAAGCGTTTGCTGGACAATGACGAAGGCCCCAACACGGGCGGCATGGGTGCGTACTCCCCTGCCCCTATCGTCACACCGCAACTGCATGCACGCGTGATGCGCGAAATCATTGTGCCTACGGTACAGGGCATGGCAAAAGACGGTATCGTCTTTACCGGCTTTCTGTACGCCGGCCTGATGATAGATGATCATGGCAATCCTAAGACACTGGAATTCAATTGCCGCATGGGTGACCCGGAAACCCAGCCCATCATGGCGCGCCTGAAAACTGATTTGCTGCAAGTCATGGAACATGCCGTCAGCGGGACACTCGATACCGTGGAACTGGAATGGGACAGGCGTACAGCGATGGGTGTCGTGATGGCCGCAGCTGGTTACCCCGACACGCCGCGCAAAGGCGACAAAATCACAGGCATACCAGCCGAAACTGCTGAAACCGTCACTTTCCATGCTGGTACGACCTTGAACGATAAAACCCTGTCGGTGACTGGTGGCCGCGTTTTATGTGTGGTTGGCCTGGGTGACACTGTCAAACTGGCGCAAAAACATGCTTATGATGTCGTCGAAAAAATCCATTTCGATGGCATGCAATATCGCCGCGACATAGGCTGGCGCGCACTGAACCGCAAACATTAAACCCTGATTCGGCGCATCAGACAGTGCGCCTGATGATCCTGGCAGCTTGGACTTTGTCCAATCTGCCATGCTTTTTTGAGTAGAACCAGAATGACCGATACGCTCGCTGTTAAAAATTACTTCTTGTCCTTGCAGGCCAGTATCGTGGCGGCACTGGAAGAAGTTGACGGCAAACCTTTCCTGACTGATAGCTGGCAACGTCCTGAAGGCGGCGGAGGCATTTCTCGTGTCATCGAAGAAGGTCATGTATTTGAGCGTGGCGGCGTGAATTTCTCGCATGTCATGGGCAGTAACCTGCCCCCGTCTGCCGCAGCCAGCCGCCCTGAACTGGCTGGCAGGCAATGGGAAGCCATGGGCGTTTCACTGGTGCTGCATCCACGCAATCCGTATGCACCGACAGTGCATATGAATGTACGCTTCTTTACCACTCATGCCGAAGGCAAGGAAGCGGTCTGGTGGTTTGGCGGCGGCATGGATTTGACGCCCTATTACGGCTTTGTCGAAGATGCACGTCATTTCCACCAGACCTGCAAAGATGCCGTGCAGGGGTTTGGTGCTGATTTGCATGGCCGTTTCAAGAAATGGTGTGATGAGTATTTCTATCTGAAACACCGTAAAGAAGCACGCGGCGTGGGCGGGATTTTCTTTGATGACTTTAATGAGTTAGACTTCGCCAGCAGTTTTGCGATGACACGTAGCGTTGGTGATGCCTTCATACCTGCTTATCGCCCGATTCTGGAGTTGCGTAAAGATCTGCCATATGGCGAGCGTGAACGCGATTTCCAGGCTTACCGGCGTGGTCGTTACGTCGAATTCAACCTGGTATTTGACCGTGGCACCCATTTTGGCCTGCAATCGGGCGGGCGGACAGAATCCATACTGATGTCCATGCCCCCCATCGTCAAATGGCGTTATGACTGGAAACCGGAAGCAGGCAGCCCGGAAGCGCAGTTAACGACAGATTTTCTGGCGCACAGGGAATGGGTGTAAACTCCTTGCCTGGCCCGTGCCTTCTGGTATTGGGTGGCAGCTTTGATCCCGTACATCTGGGCCATCTTGCACTGGCACGTTGTCTGGCAGAAGTCTTGAAGCCTGATGAACTACGTCTTATTCCAGCTGGACAACCATGGCAAAAGAATGCCTTGCAAGCCAATGCGAGGCAACGCACAGACATGCTCAGGCTAGCTTTTGCAGAATGGGATGTTTGTCCTTTTAGCATTGATGAGCAAGAGATTCGCCGGGCAGAACAGCATCAGGCAAGCTATACCATAGACACCCTGCGTCAGTTACGCATTGAATACGGCGCGCAGGCAGCCATTATTTTTGCCATGGGTGCAGATCAGTTGCAAAATTTACATACCTGGCGGGAATGGCAAGGCTTATTTGACTATGCCCATCTGTGCGCTGCCTCCCGCCCGGGCTTTAGTCTGGACATGACGACCCCGGATATCGCCGGAGAATGGAATAAACGTGCCTTAACCGCACAAGAAATGCGCTCCCGGCCAGCGGGTGGTACCTACCTGGAGCGAAATCTGGCACAAGATGTATCTGCCACCCAACTACGTACAGAATTAAAACAGCATAACCCGACAACAAGATTGCTAGTCCCGCACAAGGTGCTAGACTACTTACAACAACATTCAATATATCAATAAATATGGACATCAAAAAACTGCAAACCCTGGTCGTTGACGCACTGGAAGACGTCAAAGGGCAAGATATACAGCTGTATGAAACTTCTCACCTGACCAGCCTGTTTGACCGCGTCGTCATCGCTTCAGGCACTTCCAACCGCCAGACCAAGGCGCTGGCGGCCTCGGTACGTGACAAAGTCAAGGAAAACGGTGGCAACGTCATCAGCATGGAAGGTGAAGCGACAGGCGAATGGGTGCTGGTCGATCTGGGCGATGTCGTCGTGCATATCATGCAACCGGCGATCCGCGCTTATTACCGCCTCGAAGAACTGTGGGGCGACAAGCCTATCAAACTGGGTGCTGCGAAACGGACATCGAAAAAAGTGGAAGCAGAAGAAAGCGAAGAGAAGCCAAAACGTGTACGTAAAGTTGCTGGCAAGGCTGCACCGCTGGAAGTGACCCATGACATGATGGCGATACAAACAACGCTGGATGACGACAAAAAACCGGCACGCAAGCCCCGCGTCAGCAAAACAGTTGGTGGTGATACAGATGCCAAACCAGCGCGCAAACCGGCAGCCCGCAAGGCTGCTGACGGCACGACTGCAAAAGCACCGAAAATACCAACTGGTGGACGTGTCAAGGTTGCTGCAACCAAGACCGCTGTTGCATCCGCCAAGGAAGCTGCTGGCAAACGTACCTCCCGCGCTGCGACACGTCCGGCAACACGGGCAACAAAAACTGAAGAATAAGATTGGTAACAACTTTTTCTACAATGGCTGCCTGGTGCAGCCATTTGTTTAAAAGCAAGCCTGCCAGCAACCTGGCACACTTAAGCAAACAATATTGATCGACCCTGGCAAAAATTTTTCACATGCAATTGATTATCGCCGCTGTCGGCCACAAAATGCCCGCCTGGATAGAAACCGGCTTTCAGGAATACGCCAAGCGCATGCCGCCTGAATGTCGCGTACTGCTAAAAGAAATCAAACCGATTGAACGTTCTGGCAGCAAAACGGCCGAAACCGTGATGGCGCTCGAACGTACAAAGATAGAAGCCGTGATCCCCAAGAATGCCCGCATCATCGCGCTGGACGAACGTGGCAAGGACTGGACCAGCGTTGCTCTGTCACAAAACCTCACGCAATGGCAGCAGGATGGCCGTGATGTCGTCTTTGTTATTGGCGGTGCTGATGGCCTGGATGCAGAATTCAAGGCCAGTGCCGATACCTTGATACGCATATCCAGCCTGACGCTGCCGCATGGCATGGTCAGGGTATTGCTGGCAGAACAGCTATACCGCGCCTGGTCAATCACGCAAAATCACCCCTATCACCGGGTTTGAACAGAGAGGACAAGCTCATGCTCCGCGAAAATAAAATCTACCTGGCATCCAAAAGCCCAAGACGTCGCGAACTGCTGCACCAGGCTGGCATAGAATTCGATCTGCTGTTATTGCGCGACGCCGCCCCGCGAGGGCCGGATGTGACTGAAATCGTCTTGCCAGGCGAAGCGCCAGATGCCTATGTCAGCCGCGTCACTCGCGAAAAAGCTGACAAAGCCTGGGAAGCCATGCACCTGCGCAGGCTACCGGCTCGCCCTGTGCTCGCGGCGGATACGACAGTCGTAATAGGTCAGCAAATACTGGGCAAGCCAGCCAATTTGCAAGAAGCAGTACAAATGCTGCAAATGCTGTCTGGCCATACACACCAGGTATTGACCAGTATCGCCGTCCATTCAGCCCAGGGCAGTACGGCGATCACACAATCATCCGAAGTCAGCTTCGCGGCACTCGACCCGGAGCAGATCCTCGCCTATTGCAATAGCAATGAACCGTATGACAAAGCAGGTGGCTATGGCATACAGGGTGCGGCTGCCCGCTTTATTTCACACATCAAGGGCAGTTATTCTGGCATCATGGGATTGCCCTTATATGAAACCTGCCAGTTATTGCGTCAGGCTGGTATTTTTATCCCTTAATTGTTGAATAGTTGAAGTCCATGAGCGAAAACCTCCTCATCAATATCACTCCGCAGGAAACACGCGTCGCCCTGATGTTCCAGGGTGCAGTACAAGAACTTCATATAGAAAGAACTTTGTCCCGCGGCCTGGTCGGCAATATTTATCTTGGCAAGGTCGTCCGCGTTTTACCGGGCATGCAATCTGCCTTTATCGACATCGGACTTGAGCGCGCTGCCTTCCTGCACGTTGCCGATATCTGGGATGCCCGTACCCAAGATGCCAATGGCAATACCAATACCCCGCTGACACCGATAGAAAAACTGCTGTTTGATGGCCAGTCCGTGACGGTACAAGTGGTCAAGGACCCGATAGGCACCAAGGGTGCGCGTCTTTCCACCCAAATTTCCATCGCCGGCCGCATGCTCGTGTATTTGCCGCAGGATTCACACATCGGCATTTCGCAAAAAATAGAAAACGAAGCCGAACGCGAGGCCTTGCGCGCCAAAGTGCAAAGCCTTCAGCAAACGGATGAAAAAGGCGGCTTCATCGTCCGCACCATGGCAGAAGATGCCTCCGATGAAGACCTCAAGGCTGACGTTGACTACCTGCGCCGCACCTGGTCTACCATACTGCAACTGGCCAAGACACAGCCACCAACGACCTTGCTGTATCAGGATCTGAACCTGGCACAACGCGTCCTGCGTGACTTCGTCAATGAAGAAACCAGCAGCATACAGGTCGATTCGCGTGAAAATTATCTGATGCTGCAAGAATTTGCAACGCGTTACATGCCATCTGTGCTTGCCAAATTGCAGCACTATATCGGTGAGCGCCCGCTGTTCGACCTGCACGGCGTGGAAGAAGAGATAGAAAGAGCCCTGGGCCGTCGCGTAGACCTCAAATCAGGTGGTTACCTTATCGTTGACCAGACGGAAGCCATGACCACCATCGACGTCAATACCGGCAGCTTTGTTGCGGGACGCAATTTCGATGACACCATCTTCAAAACCAATCTCGAAGCAGCCCACGCCATCGCCCGTCAACTGCGTCTGCGCAACCTGGGTGGCATCATCATTCTCGACATTATCGACATGGAGAATGAAGAACATAAATCTGCGGTATTGACTGAGCTGAACAAGGCCCTGTCACGCGACCGTACCAAGCTTTCCGTATCCGGCTTTTCTGCGCTGGGATTAGTAGAGGTTACACGCAAGCGCACACGTGAATCGCTGGCCCACGTGCTGTGCGAGCCCTGCCCTGCCTGCAATGGCAAAGGCCAGGTCAAGACGGCCCGCACGATCTGCTACGAAATCCTGCGTGAATTGCTACGCGAAGCCAAGCAATTCAACCCGCGTGAATTTCGCATCATGGCTTCGCAAGTCGTGGTGGATATGTTTCTGGAAGAAGAGTCACAGCATCTGGCCATGCTCGGCGATTTCATCGGCAAGCCGATATCACTGCAAGTGGAAAACGTGTTTCATCAGGAGCAGTACGATATTATTTTGATGTGATGTAGCACGTCGCTAAGAAATTTTCAGGCACGAAAACTATAAATTTTCTAGTGCTGCTTCAGGCTCTGCCTTTGCATGATTGGCGTCATATGTCGTATGCAGAGCAAGGTTGAAGTTATTTTTGCCTGAATATCTCAATGGGTATAGCCAAGTAAAATTAATGAGTACAGCGCCACCAGGCCCCAGACTATTTATCATTTTTGCCAAAAACGCGCATGTGGCGGCAATCTTCGCCCGAGGACCGACAAACTGGTTTCATGTGATTCGCTGGGATACACGCAATGACACGTTTGAATCCGGCGCGTGGATATGTGGCCGCCTGTACCCCGAACGTTGCGACCTGTCGCAGGATGGGGAACTCTTGCTTTATTTTGTGCATCAGGGGCGACGCAGCCGTACCAGCTACACCTCTGCCTGGACAGGTATCAGCCGCCTGCCGTGGTTACATGCTCTGGGGCTCTGGCCCCAAGGTGATACCTGGGGTGGCGGCGGTCATTTTGAAACAAACCGCAGAATCTCTCTTGCTGCGGGCTCGCTTCAACAGCCACATCCAGAACATATTCCCTATGGACTGGAAGTCAACTACGGCAGCAGAGAACGAAGATCATCGAGTAAAGAGGTCGCTGGAGCGACGTGGTCAGGCCGTGACCAGAGCAAACGCCTGATATTTACTGCCAATGGAAAAGTACATTGGCAGCGTGATGAACAGACTGTGCAGGTATTAACTGACTTCAACGACGACAAACCCGCTCCTTGTGAAGCGCCCGCATGGGCCAGACGGCCACTGACAAGCTAGTCTTCCATATACGATTCCATGGCAGCAATGCGCAAATCAAGGCAATAGCTGTCATTGAAAGGAGCAGGGTGTCGCCTCGGGTAGCCAGGTATTTCAAAAATAATTAATTCACATTATTTTTGGATTTTGCCAGAATCTTCAGGAGTAAAATGATTTCTTGATGGCGCAAGCCTAATCGGTCAATTTGTGAAGAAGATCACAGCAATGATATTGAGAAAACTACATCAACAAAGACGGTTTCTCATCTGTGCCCTCCTCTTATTGTTTAATGCAGCAAGCTGGGCCGCAGAATTGCCCAGGCAAGTCTTGCTGATCGCCGAGTCTAATGCCAGCAATAATCCGCAAGTTCCATTCAACCCGATTTTCCAGCAAGTGGTCGGTTATGTGGAAAAAGAAATGCATGTGTCGTTCGAAACCAGGCGTTATCCCTGGAATCGATTATTACAAAATTTGAACGAAGGTGAAGGCCTGGCCTTTGGCTTGTCAAAAACCCGGGAACGGGCGCAAACCCTGCATTTTTCCCTGCCGGCTTTTGCCACCCACATATGGCTGGTAGTGCGTAGCGACCAGGCCTTCCCTTTTTCCCGTCTGACCGACTTGCAAGGCAAAACCATAGGCATGGTACGCGGCTCAACCTATGGCGATGAATTTGAAAAAGCCAAATCGAGCTTGCTGATCATGGAAGAGGATATCTATTCCCTGCCCTCGCGCCTGAAAAAATTACTTAACAAGCGCACCGATGTCATGCTGTTTAGTCACTACGACCCCGATCCACGCAAAGTGGAAGCCATGCTGAACAAGTCCATGTCTGAAATAGCTCCTGACACACCTATGCCTCCAGGTGTTTCGTTCAAGGTACTCGATCATTTTCTGTCTGTTGATTACATCCATTTTGCAATACTGGCATCCAAAGACAATGGCATCATAGAACAAATCGACAAAATCATAAAACGGGGGCAGCAAGATGGTTCTCTGCCTGCAGTTGTAACGCCAAAGAAATGATGGTCTGCCCTGTACCGATTTACAGCGCGTCCCCCATGTTTGCCTGATAAAGCCTGACTTGATCACGCCCCCCTGCTTTGGCAGCATACATGGCGAAATCGGCTCTTTTGGACAATTCGATCTCAGTTGTGCCGTGATCTGGATAAATGGCAATTCCTATACTGCACGAGACGATATGCGCATTGTCCGCAATGTGGAACGGTTGCCCCAGGGCGGCGCGTATTTTTTCTGCCAGCAAACAGGCACTTTGCCCATCACTGACATTGAGTGTCAATGCAACAAATTCATCGCCACCTATACGCCCGACGGTATCAGAATCACGCAGGCAACTCTTCATACGCTCTGCTGCCTGTTGCAACAAAAGATCGCCAACGGAATGACCGAAGCTGTCATTGATAGGTTTAAAACGGTCCAGATCAATATACATAAGCGCAAGTCGTGTCATGTTTCTTTTTGCCAGGGCCAGGCCCTGCGCAAGCCGTTCAAAAAACAAAGTGCGATTGGGTAGATTGGTCAGGCTGTCATGATGTGCCATGTAGGCTAGCCTGTCATTGGCCAGCTTGCGTTCACTGACATCCACCTTCACGGCAACATAGTGCGTGGTTTTGCCTGAGTCATCCTTTACCGGTGCGATACGCGCCTCTTCCCAATAGACCTCGCCATTTTTGCGTCTGTTGATCAATTCACCGGCCCATACTTCACCACGCAATAACTGCGTCCACATCTCCTGATAGGTAGTGGCATCAGTTTGCCCGGATTGCAGCATATTGGGCTTTTTGCCTATCGCCTCGTCAGAGGGATAGCCAGTTTCGCGGGTAAAGTGTGGATTAACATATTCAATGACGCTATCAGCATCGGTAATCATGACAGATGCCGGGCTGTGTTCAATCGCTGAAGACAACAAGCTGAGCCTGAGTTCGTTTTTTCTGATCTTGTCCAGACTCAGTGCCAGCCGGCGATTGACACGGAAAATATACACCGCCGCACCACCCACAATGCCAGCAAAGACAATGGCACCAGCACTCCAGAAATAAAACCAGACCAGGTTCACGTCCGGGTTGGGGTCATACACAAATTCTTCCAGCGGAAAATGTGCTGGCAACATGCCAAGCTCAGCATAAGTATCGGCAATATGCCGCCAACGGCCTATATTCATATAGCCAACTGCGATCATGTCACGGCTTAACAAATAGGATGTCTGGGCAGCTTCATAATGGAAAAATTCCTTGGTGTTTTCAGTATTGCCGGGCCTGGTATACCGTTGCAATATCAGGTCAATGATTTCTTCCTGATGATTCATTGCATATTCCCAACCGCGCAAGCTGGCTGCCCGAAAGGCTTTTACCCGTTCAGAGTGCGTCTTGATTTCTTTTTCTGACGTGAACAGGTTATCGCCATAAAAATCGATGCCGACTGAACGTGGTGTATAGATATTGTAGGCAACCCCGGCCAGGCCCAGGCGAAACGGCTCATTGGTCAGATAGGCAGAAATGACATCGACTTTTTTATCGATCAGGTCTTCCAGCTTGAAACTGTGTTCAATATTTTTGAATTGTTCAAAGGGAATCCCTTCCCGCTTCATGTAGGCCAGCAGTTCTTGAGACTGGTGCTCAAGCATGATGCGCTTGCCGATAATATCGTGCACGGTTTGTGCGTCACTATCGCGCCTGGCAATCAATATCATGGGGGAATGCTGGAAAATCACCGCCAGCGCGACCACTGGTTTACCAGCCTTGCGCGACAGCAGCAGGCTACTGGTACCAACACCATATTCGGCATTGCCGGCAACAACTTCGTCTACGACGTCCAGACCGGGCAAAGCTTCCTTGATATCGACATCCAGGCCAGCTTCGCGATAATAACCGAGCTCCTTGGCGGCGTAATAGCCTGCAAACTGGAAAGCATGTGTCCACTTTAATTGCAGACGCACCTTCTCCACCGCCTTTGCATGCGCAATGCTAACAGGAAGCAATGGCAAGCCAAGGCACAGCAAGCTCAGCAACAACTGTCGGTGAAGTTTCATTTTCAAGGCTGCAAGGTATGAAATGGCTATTAAAACCGACACGCTAACGCGTCAGGCCTTATGAAATACCAGTGCTAGAAGAACCATGCAAAGATCAAACAGGATTGCCTGAAACCACATAAAAATGGCTAATTTGTGCACATTGCCAGGCCAATCTTCGTCCCGTGTAAGCAGATGTGCAAGCTTTTCTTTATGTCTTTGTCGCTATTTTTTCATCTTACAACAGCTTAACTTCAAGATTAAGCCTTTACACAATGATTTACAGTCGCTTGCAAATGGGTGCGACTGGCTGTTCAGCCATCCGCATGGGAATAGCTGAACACATAATTAATTTACAATGATTAAAGAACGGATACCGCCTGATCATGCAATATCTGCTGTAAAGGCTGCCAGACCAGACCGGGTTCCAGCTTTTGCATGCAGTCATGGTGGCCTAACGGACACTCTCTTTGCCGGCATGGTGCACAGGCGAGTCGCAAGGACAAGGAATGGGCGATATCAGAAAACGGCGGAGCATGATCAGGATCGGTCGGGCCGTATATCGCAATCACAGGTCGATTCAGCGCAGAAGCAATATGCAAAAGGCCAGAATCATTGGAGACAATGGCGGCTGCCTGGGCGATTAGTGCCAGCGCCTGGTCCAGCGTGGTCTTGCCTGCCAGTTGATGCACTGTGGGGCAAATCGCCTTGATCTCAGCACATACCGCTTCATCTTTGGACGACCCCAATAAGACGATCTGGGCATCTGGCAAAGTCTGCATGATAGTCAGGGCCAGTGCGGCAAAATGTTTGGTCGGCCAGCGCTTGGCATTGCCAAATTCTGCCCCCGGTGCAAAACAGATCAATGGTCTTTGAGTTGACAGCCCAAGGGTTTGCATGACGCTGGCAAGCCTGTCACGATCAAGATGCAGGCGCGGCCGTGGCAAGTTAAGTGGCGCTTCAGGGCTGGGTGCAAAGGCCAGTGCGGCATAAAAAGGCACCATGGCACGTTTGGCCTGTTTGTCGTCATGATGCATGACATTGATCAGACCATAACGGCTTTCGCCCTTGTAGCCCACACGTTTTCTTATGCCGGCCAGCCATGGCAACAGCGCGAACTTCAGGGTATTGGGCAACACATAGGCCGCAGCATAACCACGTTGACGCAGCAATCTGGCATAGCGCCAGCGCTCACCCAACTGCAAGGCACCATGTTTGAACGGGGCTTCGAGGACAGTATCCACCTCAGGCATTGCGCGCAAGACCGGCGCAACCCAGGCTGGTGCCAGCACATCAATGGGCTGATCAGGATTTTGCTGCTTCAATAGCAGCAACAGGGGTTGCGCCATGACGGCATCACCTATCCAGTTTGGCGCGATGACCAGGATACCCTGCTTGGAAAACTGTCCCACGACGCTCATCTTGGCGTGCGCCCCATCAAAAAAAATTCATCATTCGGGCGCATGGATATCACATTCGCCATGCGGTTGGATAAACCAAAAAACGCCGTGATGGCGGCAATATCCCAGATATCTTCATCATCAAAACCATGGTTGTGCAATACCGCATAGTCTGCATCACTGACAGTTTGCGAATCAAGACAGACCTTGATGGCAAAATCCAGCATCGCACTCTGGCGTGGCGTGATATCAGCCTTCAGGTGATTGACGGCAACCTGGTCAGCTACCAGCGCATTCTTGGCATAGATGCGCAAGATTGCACCATGGGCGACAACACAATACAGGCAATTGTTTTTCGCGCTGGTGGCGGTGACGATCATTTCACGCTCAGCCTTGCTCAGCTTGCCTGTGGTTTTCAACATCAGTGCATCATGATAGGCGAAAAAGGCGCGAAACTCGCCTGGCCTGTGGGCCAGCGTCAAAAACACGTTCGGCACGAAACCGGCTTTTTCCTGCACGGCCAGTATTTTTTCGCGTATATCGTCGGGCAAATCCTTTATTTCAGGAACAGGGAAACGTGAAATGGCCATCGTCATTATTCTTCCTTTTCATTCACAATACAAACTACAAAGACCCGCGATCAGGCGGCAAATTGCAGGCGATGCAAATTGGCATACACGGCGTTATTGCTCAGCAGTTCGGCATGCGTGCCGATTTCCACTATCTTGCCGTCAACCAGTACCGCGATGCGGCTGGCACGTTCTATCGTTGACAAACGGTGCGCAATCACCAGCGTGGTACGGCCCAGCATCAACTCGTCCAGGGCTGCCTGCACCGCACGTTCAGACTCACTGTCGAGCGCAGAGGTTGCTTCGTCCAGTATTAGTATCGGCGCATTTTTATAAATGGCACGGGCAATCGCCAGGCGCTGTCTTTGTCCACCGGACAGGCGCATGCCATTATCGCCTATCAGGGTATGGAGGCCATCTGGCAAATCTCGCACGACATCCGTCAGGTGGGCGGCCTGGACGGCGGCTGCCACGCGTGCGGGGTCAGGGTTAGAATCACCATAGGCAATATTTGACACCAAGGTGTCGTCAAACAACACCACATTCTGGCTGACCATGGCGATTTGTTCGCGCAGGCTGGACAGAGAGATGTCTTGCAAGGAAAGGCCATCGAGCAGGATATCGCCAGAATCCGGTGTGTAAAAACGTGGCACCAGGTTCACCAGCGAAGTCTTGCCGCCGCCAGACATGCCCACCAGGGCAATGGTTTCACCCGGTGCGATGCTGAGGTTAATGTCTCGTAATGCCTCCTGCTCCTGGCCTGGATAAGAAAAGCTGGTGTGAACAAATTCCAGCCTGCCTTGTGCGCGGGCGGGCAGAGGCTTGCCGCTATCGGCTTCTGGCGCGGTATCAATCATGGAAAACACGGATTCTGCCGCTGCCATACCGCGCTGCATGGGGCCATTCAAGTCTGCCAGGCGTTTTAATGGCGTCAGTAATAGCATCATAAGGGCGACAAATTCTATAAAACTGCCTGCTGTGGTTGAATCTTGTGCAGCCTGCGAAACCGCAAACATGATGACCACAGCCACCGCAATGGCTGCCGCCAGTTGTGTCAGCGGTGTGGTCGATGCCACTGCAATGGTCGTGCGCATGGCATAGCCACGCAATTTTTCATTCTTCGCCTCGAAGCGTTCCTGCTCGTATTTCTGGCCACCGAAAATGCGTATCACCTGGCTGGCACGGGTTGCTTCTTCTATGACCTGGGTCAGCTCATTGCTGACATCCAGCTGACTTTGATTAAGCTTGCGCAAACGCTTGCTGACTCCACGCACCAGATAAGCCATGACAGGCATCATGACCAAGGCAATGATGGTCAACTTCCAGTTACTCCATAATAAAGCGGCCAGCAAAACCACCACGGTCAATGAATCGCGGAACAATGTCGTCATCGACACCTTGAGCATCTCTACGATTTGCTGCGCCTCAAACATGATGGTATTGATGATGCGGCCACTGGATTCGCTGTGATAAAAACTGATAGGCACATTCAGGATGCGGTCAAATACCCCGGCACGCAGTTGATTGAGCAGCCTGGTAGATATCCAGGTCATGAGGTAACTGGTCGTAAATGTACAGATACCGCGCAACAAAAAAATCCCGATGATGGCGGTTGGCACCATCCACAAGGCCAGATTTTTTGCATTGCCATGAAAGCCATGATCAAGGATATAGCGTAGCACTTTGGGAAACATGACTTCTGTCGACGCTGTACCCAGCATCGTCAGCAGTGCCCACCATACCCGCGACCGGTAAGGCGTAATTGACGCCCACAGGCGCCGGAAAACATCGATAGTTTCTTTATTAATCAAACTCATAGTGTGAAATTCATATTTTTTATTCGTGCAAGCATGTCCAGCCGCGCCCGCACATCCCTATTCGGACTACTTGGTTTTAATTCTTTTTGCTTACGCCCGTCAGGGGTATCGCCAGCAAGATCATGAACGCCATGCCAAACACGGCATCACGCAAGATGGCATTGAACATCCCGCCCAGCATCATTGCGATGGTCAGCATGACCAATGGCATGGCGTGATTTCTGACCACCATATCCCCATGCAAAGCCATACGGTGCGCCGTCCAGAATTGCATACCCCAGATTGCCAGTAAAGCAAGCAAGCCAAAAATACCCAGCTCTGTCAGATACAACAGATAGTCATTGTGCGGCGTGGTCATGGTGGCGCTGCTCAGGCCTTTTGCACGCTGCTGGTATAGCGGCATCCAGCTGGCAATGCCGTGCCCGGACCATAGTTTTTCAGCGATGATATTGCCGGTGAGTTTATAAATTTCCAGACGCATGCCATCTTCATTGACCTTGCGGCCCTCTGAAAAATCCCGCAACTGCTGTACCGTACAAATGCTGCGCAACTTGAAAATCTCCCATGGGCTGGCTTGTACCAGCCGTATTTCACAGGTCGCAGGAGGTGGCAGGCTCAGGGCATATTTCCATCCGCCGGCAAGGGCTGCCAATACGATCAGCGGCAATACCGCCGTGCGCCATGACCAGCTTATATGCCGCAAGACCAGCACAACACACAGCACGATAAACAATAAGCTGGCAGTCCGGGTTTTCGCCAGCAATACCAAGGCAGCCACGACGTAAATCAGAACCAGTATCCGCAGTACCAGATGATCGCGGTGCAGGCGCAATTCATGCAGCATCCAGCCACTGGCAATCGCCAGCAAGATACCCAGCAGTATCGATTTATTGCCTTCATAAATCACATAGCTGCGAAACAAAGTATTCACCGGCAACAAATGAAAGAAATTTGCCACGAACAAGCTCGCCGCCAATACTGCACCTGCAAAAAAGAAATGCATGGCACGACGCTGCCAACCTCCAGGTGCCACCATCAAAAAGGGGAGCAGGAATACATAGGTCTGGTAATGCCAGAAACCAGGCCAGAATTCCTTACCGGCTTCATCTGGCCTGCCCTGGCTGATGGCAATGACCATACTAATCACACTCAGGGACACAACCGGCAGTAACATGGGGCTTTGCCTGACCCGCATCAACTTGGGCTGAAAATCGCCAGATACCAGCAAGCCTATATAAAACAGCAGTACGCCGCCATACATGATGCCGACCGGGAAAAACAGGGTCAGCGGCAAGACGGCTAATATCTGCTGAGGCAAAGTCTGGCGCCAGCCTGTCGTCTCGCCAGAAACCACTGTCTCGTTTGCCAAAGGCTCAAGTGATAAAGCCATGGAATCAGGCGTACTCAATTTTGACGTTTTTCATCGACAGCCATTCGCCCAGGCTCTGGCGCAAATTGTCGTCCGGGTTGACGCGCCATTGATCAGACAGATACATCTCTGCACTGGCATTGGCGTTCTGGTAGCGTATCAATACAGGGCAACCGTCGGCATTCAGGTGGGGCTTTAACAATTCCTGCAATTTTTTGGTATCGGCACCAGCCGTCAAGGTCAGGCGCAAGCCCTGGGAAAACTGGACGCGGGCGCGGCCTATGTCCATCACTTTTTCAGCAGAGATGCGCAAACCACCAGAGAAACGATCTTCCGACACTTTGCCCAGCACCGCCAGGAATTCATCTTCCTTGAACAGGGATTTGAATTCTTCCATGATCTCGCTGTACACAGTCACTTCCACCACGGCTGTGCCATCATCAAGCGTGACGATCAACAACTTGCCACGCTGCGTCATTTGCGTACGCACGCCAGTAATGATGCCGCAGATCAGGCGCAAATCGCGTGAAGGTTCCACCTTTGCCAGGGTAGTCTTGATGAATTGACGCACCTCTGGCGCGTAAGAGTCAAACAAATGGCCGGACAGGTAAAAACCCAATGCCAGCTTTTCTTCGGTCAGGCGCTTCTTGTCGGTCCAAGGTGCCACTTGCAGATAGTCTGGCGGCGGGATCAAATCATCGTCATCACCAAACAGGCTGACCTGGTTTGCAGCGGCCTCTGCCTGCTCGGCGGCTTCCAGCGCAAAATCCACGGTTGCCAGCAAGACAGCACGGTCCTTGCCCAGACAATCCATGCCACCGGCACGTATCAGCGATTCCACAGTACGGCGGTTGACCTGGCGTTTATCGACGCGCTTGCAAAAGTCAAACAGATCAGTAAACGGGCCGCCATTCTTGCGTGCTGTAACAATGCTCTCAATCGCATTTTGCCCCGAGCCTTTGACCGCGCCCAGACCATAACGGATTTGCGAAGATTTTTTACCAGGCTCAGCCACCGGTACGAAGCGGTATTCAGACTGGTTAATGTCTGGCGGCAGCAGTTTCAGTTTGCAGATATCGATCGCATCTTCTACCAGAATCTTGACCTTGTCGGTATCATCCATCGCCAGCGACATATTGGCGGCCATGAAGGCAGCAGCATGATGGGCCTTCAGGTAAGCCGTGTGATAAGACAGCAATGCATAGGCGGCGGCATGGGATTTATTAAAACCATAGCCCGCGAATTTTTCCATCAAATCGAAAATTTCATCGGCTTTTTCTTGCGGTAAGCCATCCTTGGCAGCTCCGTCACGGAAAATCTGACGATGCTCGGCCATCTCTTCAACCTTCTTTTTACCCATGGCACGACGCAGCAAATCGGCGCCACCGAGTGAGTAGCCACCGACCACCTGCGCCATCTGCATAACTTGTTCCTGATACACCATGATGCCGTAGGTTTCAGACAAAATGCCTTCGGTACGCGGATCAGGATAATCAAAGCGTTCGCCGTGCTTGCGTTTGCAGAAATCTGGAATCAGGTCCATAGGGCCCGGGCGGTACAAGGCCACCAGCGCGATAATGTCTTCAAAGCGATCAGGCCGTGCATCTTTCAGCATGCCTTGCATGCCGCGGCTTTCCAGCTGGAACACAGCCACGGTTTTGGCCTTGGTCAGCAATTCATACGATGGCCTGTCATCCAGCGGCAATTTGGCCAGATCGAAATCTGCCATGGCGGGGTCCAGCATCTTGATATAACGAACTGCCCGGTCTAGAATGGTCAACGTCGTCAAACCCAAAAAGTCGAACTTGACCAGGCCAACGGCCTCCACATCGTCTTTATCATATTGGGAGACCACGCCGGAATCGCCACCCTGCGTATATAAAGGGCAAAAATCGGTCAGCTTGCCTGGCGCGATTAACACACCACCGGCATGCATACCGATATTACGCGTGATACCTTCTACCTGCTGCGCCAGGTCGAGCAGGGTTTTGACTTCTTCTTCATTTTCCTGACGTTCGGCCAGCAAGGGTTCTTCAACAATGGCCTCGGCAATCGTCACCTGTTTGCCTGGTTTGAACGGGATCAGTTTGGAGACGCCATCGCAAAACATATAGCCAAAATCCAGCACCCGGCCCACGTCGCGTATCGCGCCCTTGGCGGCCATGGTACCGAAGGTGGCGATCTGCGACACTGCTTCTTTACCGTAACGGTCTTTCACGTATTGAATAACGCGGTCACGACCTTCCTGGCAAAAATCAATATCAAAGTCGGGCATGGATACCCGCTCTGGATTAAGAAAACGCTCGAACAGCAGGTTGTATTGAAGCGGGTCAAGATCGGTAATCAGCAATGAATAAGCGACGAGAGAACCTGCACCTGAACCACGGCCCGGGCCTACCGGCACACCATTGTTTTTCGCCCACTGGATAAAATCGGCCACGATGAGAAAGTAACCGGGGAAACCCATCTTGATGATGGTGTCGGTTTCAAACTTCAGGCGCGCCTCATAACGGGCACGTTCTTTCTCACGCTTTTCTTCATTCGGGAACAAATGCTGGAGCCGGAACTCCAGCCCGCGCTGGGATTCGTGCACCAGAAAATCATTGATGGTCATGCCATCAGGGGTAGGAAAATCTGGCAGCTTGGGCTTGCCCAGTTCCAGTGTCAGGTTGCAACGTTTGGCAATTTCTACTGAATTGCGCAAGGCACCCGGCATGTCGGCAAACAATTCTGCCATTTCTGCCTGGGTTTTAAAGCACTGCTGGTCGTTGAAGCGGCGCACGCGGCGACCGTTCGCCAGCATATCGCCATCAGCAATACAGACCCGCGCTTCATGGGCAGTGTAATCATCTTTATTGATAAATTGCACCGGGTGGGTCGCCACGACAGGCAATTTCAACTTGCTGGCCAGGCCTACGGCAGCACGCACATGATTTTCCATGTTCGCCTGGCCTGCCCTTTGAATTTCTATATAAAAATGACCAGGGAAGATAGCAGACCAGCGTTGGGCATTTGATTCTGCAAGATCCAGGTTACCATTTTCAATCGCGATGCCAACATCACCAAAATGCGCGCCTGACAAGGCAATCAGGCCACCACCCTTGCCTTCTTCATGCAATTTCTGCAACCATTCATAACGGATTTCTGCGCGGCCACGATGCTGGTTCGTCAGCCAGGCTTCAGCCAGCAATTCGCATAATTGCAGATAACCCTGGCGATTTTTTACCAGCAATAGCAGGCGCGATGGTTTATCGCGGTCAGTATCATTCGTTACCCAGATATCACAACCGGTAATTGGCTTAATACCCTTGCCACGTGCGGCCTTGTAAAACTTCACCATGGCAAACAGATTTGCCAGGTCAGTAATCGCCATGGCTGGCTGTTTGTCTTTTGCACCCGCTTTGATGACATCATCAATGCGTACCAGGCCATCCACGATCGAATATTCGGAATGGATACGTAAATGCACGAATGCTGGTTCATAGGGCTTGGCGACGGCAACTTCCTGGCCAGCTTCAGGGGAAATAGTTAATTCTGTAGTCATCCCGCTATTCTACAGCCTTGCCCCCGCTCTCCAGAAGCTTTGCATCATTCAAACTTGTTGCATACAGATAACAAAATTGCCAGAAAAATGCATGTATCTTAATAATCTAAACCAAATCGCAGGGCTGCAAGCAAAAAAATAACCTAAAAACAACAATTCTCAACAAACTGTAAAAGAGATGAAAAACTTAATAAAGTTTTCAGCTTTGCACTTAAACTCTGGATTGGGCTTGTTGTGTTACTCTAAATCAACAAACTTTCTGATGCCGGAGCCTATCTTGTCAGCTGAAAAAATCAGCCCCATTTATCTTTACCGAGGCATACTCTTGCACGCCAGATATGGTGCGTATGCCCTGCTCTTGCTCGCTGCCACGCAGGCACACGCTGCTACCGGTGGTGAAGAAGCGGTTTTGCTAGATGATATTCCGGTGGTTCTGTCTGCGTCGCGCCTGTCGCAACCAGTCAATGAAGCTCCGGTTGCCGTCACCATCATCGACCGGCAAATGATCAAAGATTCCGGCGCCTGGGATTTATCTGAAATTTTCCGGCTGGTACCGGGCATGTATGTGGCCTATCATGCTGACCCGTATTTCTCCGCAGACAGTACCGTTGCCTACCACGGCATGGTCACGACCACTACATCAGACCGCATGCAGGTATTGATTGATGGCAGATCGGTGTATTCCACCTTGTTTGGCGGCGTCAACTGGAGTGATCTGCCCATCGTTCTCGACGATATTGAACGCATAGAAGTCATACGCGGGCCTGATTCTGCCAGTTATGGGGCCAATTCTTATTCTGGGGTGATCAATATCATTACCCGGCATCCGACAGAGACCCAGGGCAAGATGGTGTCCGTGGCGGCCGGCAATGGCCGCAAAGAAGCGATTGTCCGCTTTGGTACCAAAAATGGCGCCTTAAGCTACCGGCTCACCGCCAGCGTTCGCGAAGATGCCGGGGAAGACGCCAATATCAAGAATGCCACCTCAGCCTTTACTTTCTGGACGCTGAACAAATACGACAACAAAACCATACAAAACCTGAATTTGCGTGCAGATTACCAGCTCAATTCTGCGGACACCTTTGAATTGCAGATGGGCTATAACGGCGGCCCGCGTGAGGTAGGTGAGTTCAATAACGTCTCTGCCATCAGTCGCAAGGCTGAAAACCATTTTGAGATGCTGCACTGGCGTCGCGCGCTCGAAGGTGGGGGTGAATTGTCGGTACAAGCTTTTCATACCGTTGAACGCGTTTATGCCAGCCTCAAGGATTCTGATGGCGTCAGCAATGGAGATGCCATACTGCGTCGTTATGATATCGAAGTGCAGCATACCTTCTCGGCATTTCAGGATGCACGACTGGTCTGGGGTGGTAGCGTGCGTTATGACCAGACCTATGCACCGTATTACCTCGGCGTCGGTGACAATCAATATTTATTCGGTGACTTCCCCTACCATTTGCGCCGCTTTTTCGGCAACCTCGAATGGCGCGCCCGCCCGGACCTGATTTTTAATGTCGGCGGCATGATGGAAAATAACAGCTACACCGGCACAGACACCACGCCGCGCTTTGCTGCCAACTGGCATTTCCAGCCCGGACATACGTTTCGCTTCAGCCATTCGCGGGCAACGCGTTCGCCTTCCGTATATGAAAAAGTCTATGACGCCTATTGGCGTGGCCCCAATTTTTACCCCGGCCTGCCAGAAATGCAGACTGAACGCGTGAAATCAACCGAAGTTGGCTATATGGGCAAGCTAGGCAAGGTCGATGTCGATTTCCGCCTGTTTTATGATGATTACAGTCAGCTTATCGATGTCAGAAACAAACGCTCTGCTGCCGGTGGCAACCTGAATGCAGGCAAAGCCATCATGCGCGGTTACGAAATGCAGCTGAAGGCTCCGCTGACTGACAAAACCCGTCTCATCTATGGCTTATCTGGCGGTGGTGTGAAAAGCGACAATGTCAATGGTGTCGTGTATAGCGATTCGCTGCCCAAATACAGCCAGAGCCTGCTGCTCAGTCACAAGTTCAATGACCAGTGGAGTGGCAGTCTGGCTGGCTATCAGGTCGCGCAAACCAAATTTAATGCCACTGACTATAATCCCTCAGAAAACCGTGGTTACTTCATTAATGGCAATAAGCGACTTGATGCCAGGCTCAACTATCAGTTCAAGCTGGCTGGCAGTCAGGCCGAATGCTCATTGATTATGCAAAACCTGGGTGACGCACGGTATTTTGAATACCGTCATGACAATGAAGTGCCGGGGCGCGTCGTCAGACTTAACTTCAGGCTGGATCTTTGAGATATGCTGTTCCGGCATGCCAGGCAACTTACGCAAAAATTTACGGTGCTTGCCAGCCTGGGCATGGCATTTTTTCTTTTGCTCCTGCCCGGAAAATGCCTGGCGATAGATAATCTCACCATATTGCTAAGTGAAGATGGGGCAGCCTATACAGAATTTGCGACCAGCCTCAGCAACCTGCTGGCGCAAGGCAATACAGCAAAAACCTCGGTCAAGATCATCAGCCTTCCCAACTTCAAGTATGAAGACTTGTCACGCAATGCCAATAACCAGTTACTGATCGCGGTCGGTACACCAGCCATGACCACCATGGCGCAAAAACCGCCTGCGATGTCTGTATTAAATGTCCTCGTTACCCATAACGCTTTCCAGAAAATCGCCAGGCAATATGGCCGTAATCAAGACCCG
Source organism: Undibacterium sp. TJN19 (assembly GCF_049339485.1). Classification (NCBI taxonomy): domain Bacteria; kingdom Pseudomonadati; phylum Pseudomonadota; class Betaproteobacteria; order Burkholderiales; family Oxalobacteraceae; genus Undibacterium; species Undibacterium sp. TJN19. The sequence continues at coordinate 227,884 of NZ_JBMPPL010000006.1, read as the reverse complement.
CATCACTTCTCGGCGATCTATTTTGATCAGCCATGGAACCGTCAACTAGCGCTCATCAAGGCAGCACTGCCCAATCGCAACCGCATAGGCCTGTTATCAAGCAAGGAAACTGCCGACCTGCTACCTGGCTTAACCACCGCGGCCAAAGAAGCCGAACTGCAAATCAATATGGAAACCGTCAATGAAGATGCCGACCTGCTACCTTCCTTGCGCAAGCTTTTGAACAACAGCGATGTCTTGCTGGCAGTTCCCGATGCGGCTATCTACAACCGCTACAACATTCCCAGCATTTTGCTCAACAGTTACCGCCAGAAGGTGCCTTTGTTCGGGTTTTCAGCATCCTATGTCAAGGCCGGTGCGCTGGCGGCGGTGTTCAGCACCGCCAGCCAGATCAGCCAGCAGACCACAGAGATTATTGCCAGCCTACCCACGCATGGCTATTTACCTTTACCGCAATATCCGCGTTACTTCACAGTGAACGTCAATGCGCAAGTTAACCGTTCCCTGAGTCTGGATGTGGAAGATGAAAGCAACCTCATGCGCAAGTTGAAGTCCGCTACGGAGCGTGCCCCATGAAGAACTGGCCACTCGCGCACCGCATATTATTACTGGCGCTGGCACCGGTCTGGATTATTTCTGTCCTGCTGGTGCTGCTGGTCGTCATTGTCGGCATTACTGAAATTGATGGGGCATTGAAAGCACGTGGGGTCGTCATCACCAGGCAACTCGCACCCGCCAGTGAATATGGTGCTTTTTCAGGCAACCGCGAAGTCTTGCAGGCGCTGACACAATCGGTCATGAAAGAAGATGATGCCAAAGCCGTCATCATTACCGATGCCAATAATAAAATACTTGCCGTCAGTGGCAAACCCAGCAAGATCAGCCCTGAACTTGCCAACGCTGCCGATAACGGCAAGGTCATCAAGGGGGAACATGGCTCACTGATTTTTGGTGCGCCAATTTACCAGGGCAAATCCACCAATGAAGCCTTTGACTTGTTTGACCGTGTCCCCAATGAAGACAGCAGCAAATTAAAATTGCTGGGTCATGTTTATCTGGAATTGAGCGCTGAGGCTAGTCGCCAGAGCAAGAATGTCTTTGTCACCATCAGCATACTGATAGGCCTGGTAGGCACCGCCTGTGCATCGGTACTGGCGATGCGCATGAGCCGCGACCTGACGCTGCCCCTGTCACGTCTGCTGGTCGGCGTACACCTGATGGAAAAAGGGGAATTGGGCACGCGCATAGAAGCCTCTTCCGGCGGTGAATTGCAGGAGCTGGAAGCCGGTTTTAACCAGATGGCAGAAAAGCTGGAAGCCAGTCACAAATCCATGATGGAAGTCAATGCCAATCTCGAAAGCCTGGTCATCGCCCGCACCCATGAACTGGAAATGCGCAATCATGACCTGGAATTATTATCGAGCACCGATCGCTTGACCAACCTGCACAATCGCCTGAAACTGGAAAAAATACTGGAAGAAGAACACCAACGCAGCCTGCGCTATGGCACCTTCTTTTCCATCGCCATTGTCGATATCGACAAATTCAAGCAGGTCAACGATACTTTTGGCCATCAAACGGGCGACAAGGTGCTGGTCGGTATCGCCAGTATCTTACAAAACCACGTACGCAGCATGGATGCCGTCGGACGCTGGGGTGGTGAAGAATTTTTGATTATTTTCCGTGAAACCAATATCCACGCCGCTGTCGCCATCGCAGAAAAATTGCGTTGCGCTATTGCCAACCATGAGTTTGAACAGGTGGGCGTCAAAACAGCAAGCTTTGGCGTCACCACTTACCAGCACCCTGACGGCATCAATGAAATGATGATACGTGCCGACAATGCTCTTTACTATGCCAAGAAAAGCGGCCGCAACCGGGTCGAATACAAGGCAGACTGATCAAGCAGGGCAATATTGCCCTAACACCTACAAACGTGGTCATTCAGACAAATCAAAGCAGACTGAAATCAGCGCTATCTGCCAGTGACACCAAACAGTCGCGCCTTCCATGCTGCGCTACGGTAAAATGCTTGTCATCTCCATATTTAAAAGATCATATTAATTGATCAACACCTATGAGCAACGATATCAAAAATAACGCCAACACTGCTGTACCAGCACCCATTTCGAATTTTCTGCGCGCCATTATCGACAACGACCAGGCTGCGGGCAAATATGCGCGTGATGGTTTGCCCACGGTCATCACCCGCTTTCCGCCTGAACCAAATGGCTATTTGCACATAGGCCATGCCAAATCGATTTGCCTGAACTTTGGCCTCGCACGCGATTACGCTGGCCGTTGCCACCTGCGCTTTGATGACACCAATCCTGAGAAAGAAGACCAGGAATATGTCGACACCATCATGGACAGCGTCAAATGGCTGGGCTTTGACTGGAATAACAAAGGTGAAGAACACCTGCACTATGCGAGTGACTATTTTGACCGTCTGTATGAAATCGCCGAATACCTGATCGGCGCAGGCCTGGCCTATGTCGACAGCCAAAGTGCCACCGACATGGCGACCAACCGTGGTGATTTTTCCAGACCAGGTGTGAACTCGCCTTTCCGTGATCGCGCACCAGCAGAGTCACTGGATTTGCTGCGCCGCATGAAGGCAGGTGAATTCAAGGATGGTGAACACATCCTGCGCGCCAAGATAGACATGGCGTCGCCCAACATGAATTTGCGCGACCCTGCCATCTACCGCATACGCCATGCCCACCATCATCGTACTGGCGACAACTGGTGCATCTACCCCATGTATGACTACACGCATCCACTCTCAGATGCGATAGAAAACATCACCCATTCAATTTGCACGCTGGAATTTCAGGACCACCGCCCTTTCTATGACTGGATCATAGAACGCGCTGCTGAAGGTGGTTTCTTCAAAAAACCAGTACCGCAACAATATGAATTCGCCCGTCTGAACCTGACCTATGTCGTCACCAGCAAACGCAAGCTGCGCCAACTGGTAGAGCAAAACATCGTCACCGGCTGGGACGACCCGCGCATGCCTACCATCGTCGGCATACGCCGCCGTGGCTACACGCCAGAATCCTTGCAATTGTTCTGCGAACGTATCGGTGTCACCCGCTCAGATGGATGGATAGACTACAGCACGCTGGAAGGCTGCCTGCGCGAAGATCTTGACCCCAAAGCACCACGCGCCACCGCCGTGCTACGCCCGCTGAAGCTCATTATCGACAACTTCCCGGAAGGCGAAAACATCGCCTGCACCGCACCTATCCATCCGCACCACCCTGAACTGGGTAACCGCGAATTCACGATAGGCAAAGAACTGTGGATAGAACAGGAAGACTTCATGGAAGAGCCCGTCAAAGGCTACTTCCGCCTCTTCCCAGGCAACAAGGTGCGTCTGCGTTATGGCTATGTCGTTGAATGCACAGGCTGCGACAAGGATGAAAACGGCAATGTCATCGCCGTGCATTGCAACTACTTCGCCGACAGCAAATCTGGCACCGAAGGCAGCGCCAATTACAAAGTCAAAGGCAATTTGCACTGGGTCAACGCTGCCGACGCACTGGAAGCCGAAGTACGCCTGTACGACCGCCTGTTCACAGATGCCAACCCCGATGCCGGCGGCAAAGACTTCATGGCCTTGCTAAACCCGAATGCGCTGGAAGTAGTACGCGCCTATGTAGAACCTGGTCTAGCAACGATCACACCAGATACACGTTTGCAGTTTGAACGCCACGGCTATTTTGTGGCAGATCGCGTGGATTCTGTTGTTGGCAAGCCTGTGTTTAACAGGGTGACGACGTTGAAGGATTCGTGGGGAAAGTGATTCTATAAGGGAAGTGTAAATGTTACATCGTGACGCAATTCAGTTGGGATTCAAAAACGAAAATCCATTAGATCAAATTGCAAGAAAAATTTATGTTACCTACCCTTCCTTTGTATTTGAAAAGAACTTTGAACTTAAGTTTGAAATTTTTAACGAAATTGCAAACAGATGGAATATTCCAATAAATCAAATTTTAATCACCGGATCGGCGCATACAGGTGAAAGTTTTCACAAAGCAAATCAATTTACAAGTGGTGAATCTGATTTAGATGTTGCCATCATAAGCGAACGTCTTTTTTTGGAATACTTAGACTACGCCTGCAAAGCAACGAATGGATATAAGGATTTGTCAAAATTTGAGCGCAGAGATGGCAAGAGTGTCTACGACGGTTTCGTAAACAATTTGGCGAGGGGCTTTTTTCGCCCAGACCTCATGCCACTATGTCAAGCAAGAACTTCATGGTTTGATTTTTTTCAAAAAATCTCTCAAAAACATTTAGCAAAATTTAAAAGTATAAACGCTGGCATTTATTCGACTTTACAGACTTTTGAATACAAGCAAATTGAAAATATTAATAATGCAAAACAGTTAATTGGAAAAAAATGATTAAATATCAAATTCGTTCTAGAGAACTGCTGGATGTCGCAAATGAAATTAAGACAGGTAGACTTATTATCTCTCCATACTTTCAAAGAGATTTAGTATGGCGTGAACTGCATAAAATTGATTTCATAAATACCATCTTACTTGGGTTTCCTTTTCCTCAAATATTTATCTCAAGGGGAAAAATTGATGTTGATACGATGACGTCGACTTCTTGTGTAGTCGATGGCCAGCAACGCATGAACGCAATAATGGGTTTTCTCAAGGATGAATTCTCTATCGCGGGGAAAAAATATAGTGAATTTACCCCTACAGAAAAAGAAAAATTTCTCAAATATGAAATTCCAATTATCGATCTTGATCTAGCGGAAGACGATCCACAAATCATTCAAATCTTCCAACGACTAAATAGAACGTTTTATTCTTTGTCTAAAATAGAAAAACTAGCCACCGAATATGCGCCGTCAGAATTTATGTTTGTTGCAAAATTTCTGTCAAAACAATTAGTACTAGAAGAAGAAAATGCACTCACAATTGATCCAAATGTACCACCGTCTTTCTATGATTGGGCGAAATCAAAAAAGATATCCTATTTTCATAAATGGTTAATTGACGGAGATATATTTTCAAATTATGAACTTTCCAGAAAAGTGCATTTACAATTTGTGTTAAACCTGATGGCCACGGTAATGGGAGGCTTTTTCAACCGAAATGATCTATCTGAACGTTACTTATCAGATTTTTCAGAATCATTCGTACGCAAAGATGAAATAGTAAAAAAACTTGAGGATTCAGCCCAAATATTTAATAGATTTCGCTTCCCCAAAAAATCATATTGGTTGAACAAGTCAAATGCTTTTAGCTTAATTATTGTAATTGCTAAACACTTAGATAGTTTGGACGAATCCAAGCTTTTAATAATTAAAGAATCACTTATTGAATTCGAAAGAGATGTTTCTCCCGATTACGCATTGGCAGCAAAAGAAGGTGTAAATAATACGAAAGAAAGAAGTATAAGGGATGCTGAATTAACTTCTCTTTTCTTACATGCAATGTAAATCGTCATCGGATATCCCAAGATTGCGTGGCTAAATAACCGCATAAAATTCTTCTGTCTCGTGTAAATCCAGTACGTAGGGTGCGCTATGCGCGCCCTATATCTTTAGAAAAATTCCGATGCAGAATTATCGACGATCTCGCATTCAGAGTGCCATCTATTTCTTAACTGTCATCGGCTTTCAAAAACGTACAATATTAACAAACCCATTATTACGATAAGCGATGCGAACAGCAATTCAGATAGCCCGTCACTTTCATCCATTTGATATTGATGCATGGGGATTACCTATGATTGCTACCATCAGGAGAAGCTGATTTTTCCTTGCGTCGGGCTATAATAAAATACCCGGCATCTCAAGACTGCACCGCTGAATTAAGAGCACAAGGCATTTCCGCTTCACGTAATTCAAGAGGAGAATTCGGCATCTAGCGAAGTCTTTTTTGGGGGCATTGAATCCGCGATGATGAGGAATTTACAAAGCACTTGGAGTATATACATTGGAACCCTGTCAAGCATGGCTTGGTAGCTAGTGCGGTCGATTGGCCGCATTCAACATTTCATGTTTACGTTAAACAGGAAATACTATCCCCAGATTGGGGGACCGATAGCAAATTACCTGTAACAAATGATTTTGGCGAGTAGTACTTGGTGCGAATGACGCATCTTACTTGCTATCTATGAGAACAGCATATGGAACAGCATCAGCAAGACCTGAGCGACCCTATCGCAGAAAAATTGCGTGATACCGCAACAATGGAAAAAATTATGCAACGTGCTGTCAAGGACGCCGTTGATAAAGCGCAGCATATGGGGTTTCTCCCGCCTCCACCATCTGCTGCGACAAAAGAGTCTTAAGACCAATACGCTTCTTGTGGAAGGACGCGCGATGCGCGACGCCCCGAACTGCTTAAGCAGCGTAGTCAGTTTCGATTATTGAATCAATAAGCTCTGTTACTGGCAGACTTGGCGCGTTGACCGGCGAACTGCCCTCGTCCAAAACCTGTCAAATTCCAGTGTCCGGCCACACCACCTGTCTTGAGATTGATGTTGCCGTCGAAACTGGCTGAGCCTGCCAGCCCCTTCCCTGTCATTTGCACGACACCATTTGTCGATACTTTACCGGTAATCGTGAAACTGCTATGGGCGGTGCCTGAATCGGCAGAACCAAAGATATTGCCGGTGTGATCAACGTGGATATAAAACGTACCTGTATCGGCACCGTTATAGCTGCCGTAGTAATCACCAAGAATACCCGTATAGCCAGCTTCACTGGCCTCGTTTTGTGCAGATTCTTTGGCGAGCAGTGTTGCCTGTGAGCGAAGCTGGTTAAGATTGATTCCGGTTTTGCCAGGCGAGTCTGTTTCGACATTCGCTGTTATCTCTGCAAACGATTTTGCTGCTGGAGGTGCAGGCAATTTCTCGGCTGATGCCGGGGTCAATGTCGTTCTGGGCGGCTGCACAGATTCTTTTTGAACCGAAGGGGGCGGCGTTTGATGCTTTTCTTCTTGATGCTTTGCTGCTTGATACTCTGCTTTTTCATGCTCTTTTTTTGATAGCGATGGATCTGTTTGTGGCATAACAGGTGCCAGAAAAGTCACTGTGCTTCTGGATGCATTCTTGTCTGTCTGGGGAGCAGTGCTGCGGGATAAAGCCAGGAAGAACAGGACGTGCATCATCAGGATGACGAACAAAGGCCGTATCCTGATATAGGTAGTTTCATGCAATGCTTGCTGCGTTAATGTCATTCACTTATCCACTGTCTTGCATGCCTTCCATCGCTCACGATGAAGGCTCTTGTGTTGCCGCGCCAGCTTTTTATTTCACTGATGGCTGCCTGCACATATGCGCAGGTAGCCATTCTCCACTTACTGGGTCAGCGGAAAATCAGCATTGATGATCTTGTTGCCGATATCGCTGACGCTGACATCTGCATTCGACAAGATTACGACACCTCTACCCGCTTTTTTATCAAAGGCGATATAACTGCTGTAGCCACCTGTCTTGCCTTCCAGACCGAGGATGGAACTATCGAATTTATTATTATAGCCACCCCAGACAAGCAAGAGGCGGTTGCCTGGCTCAAACGGCATTTGCAGTTTGCGCATGGTGCCGTTCAAGGGCGTCTTGGTCTGATCCATATTGGCAGCGAGGAATTTGAGCATGTCATTGGCAGATGAATGCAAGCCGCCCGCACCTTCGAATGAAGTAAAGTTCCAGGCAGGTACGGTGGCAAATTGTGCCTTGCTGCTATAACCCGTTGCCAGACGTTTTTGCAAACCTGCATCCAGATTAACGCCGGTGACTGTCATGCCCAGAGGGGTACTGACACGATTTTTGATCAGTGTGTCATAGTCTGTACCGGCACGCTGGCTGAGTGCCAGGCCCAGCAGCCCATTACCAAAACTTGAATAGACATAACGGCTGCCGACATCGTATTTCAATTGGTAGCCGGACAGAAATTCATAGGCCTTGGCAGCTGTAAAACCTGTATAGGGATTATCGCTGCCAGAGTTGCCGGGTGCAGCGGGCAGACCAGAGCGGTGCGATGACAGGTCTGCGAGTGTGATTTTTCTGTCGTCATAATAGGGCACCCTGATACCATCAGGCAGGTAAGTAGTGATTGGTTCCTTGAATCTGATTTCACCTTTTTCTGCCATGTCCATCATGGCTACGCCAGTAAACGCGCTGGTGATGGAACCAATTTCAAACAGGGTATCGGCATCAACCGGGCGACGCTCGGCCAGGTTGGCATAGCCGTAGCTAATCACTCTGCTGCCTTTTTCGTCAACAATGCCAACCACCATGCCGACACCTTTTTTGTCTGTATCGATGCGCTGTTTGATGATGTTCATGATGTCTGCATCAGACACGGATGTCGCTGCATGCGCCTGGAATGCGCCAAATGCCAGCGTTGCCATCAACAATTTGAAAGGGAGAAGGCGGTATGTATTTTTCATGTTCAATATGCTTTCTGATTCAGGATTAAGAAAACCAGATCTGTTCTTGGAGAGATCTGCAAACCAGAATTCATTTCATCCACAGAGATGAGATAAGTTCCAGTAAAACTTTGCGAAGACAATTTTTCCTTCGCCGGTGACGCCTGATTGCGTGCACATGGCGCAATATAGGCAATACCTTCCGCGCAAGTTGGCAGATTGAGACAGAAGCACAATTTATGGGATTGAACGTTGAATTTTGCGGGACGAAATAACTGAGCCGGGCATAGGCAGCGTGCACATGGCCGCTCAATTAGTCCTGAAAACGAACTGGCGATGTCAGCGGGCTAGTGGCAGCACAAGCCCGCTTAGTTGCAATACTTCACGCGCCATGGTGACGAGCTTGCCATCAGCCAGCCCTTGCTCTTGCCGCAAATAGGAAACGTAATACATCAGGGGATTCAGCGGCGGTTTTACTGTCAGCGTGCGGATAATTCCGCTCTTGATTTCTGCATCCACCACGGCGCGCGGCAGCACAGCGATGGCGTGGCCTGCTGCGACCAGCTTGATCATCATTGCCATGGAGTTGCAGATACTGAGGTTCTCAGGCTCATGGCCTGCCAGCCTGAACCATTCCATGACGACATTGCAGATCGTCGTTGGCGAGGGCATGGCGACAACGGGTAGCGTGGCCATGCCTGCAGGGTGAAGCGCTTGTTCATTCAATACGGTTTGGGTAGATGCCACCCAGGCCAGGTCAACATGGCCTATCGCAATATCAACGACATGCGGTGCCGAGACGGGGTCGCTGAGGATGGCGATGTCGAGTTCACGGGCATTGAGTTTGCGGCTGAGGTTGGCCCCCACATCGATAGTCAGTTCTATACGCACATCGGGGTACTGGGCTTTTAGCCGCCCCAGCAACTCAATCAGGCCCGACATGGCAGTGGATTCATTGGCGCCCAGGCGTAGCAGACCGCGCATGGGGTTGCGCCGTTTGCTGATTTGCTCGAGGTCGTCAGACAGGCGCAGCATTTTTTCTGCCTGTACCAGCACATCACGTCCCACCGGGGTGATAACGGCACGGTGGCCACCACGTTCAAACAGCTTGAGGCCGAGTATGTCTTCCAGCTCCTGGATTCTGGCACTGATGGTGGGTTGTGTCAGGTGCAGGTGCTTGGCTGCGGCATGAAAACCGCCCAGGCGGGCTATCCAGTAAAAGGTTTCAAGTTGTTGTAGTGAGGGGCGCATGATAGATAAATCTTATCAACTATTGGCAATAACTTCAATTATCTTCTATCAACAGTGCATTTTATACTGGCTGAACCCGCCCCTCTACGACACGTATCACAGCTATGGAGCAGCCATGTCAGTACCTTTATTTGCCTCTCAATCACCCGCGCAATTGCGTCAGGCCATACGACACGGCGTATGGCGCAAGGAAACATCTGGGCTGGCAGCCGGTTTCGTCCAGGTCAACCTGGTCATTTTGCCCGAGCAGGATGCAAGCGAGTTTCACCGGTTTTGCCAAAAGAACCCCAAGCCCTGCCCCTTGATTGCGGTGTCTGAAGTTGGCAATCCCTTTATACCTGCACTGGGGGCAGATCTGGATATACGCAGCGATGTGCCGCGTTACAAGGTATTTCGTGATGGTGAGGTACTTGCAGAACCGGATGACATTACAGATCTCTGGCGTGATGATCTGGTGACGTTTGCGATAGGCTGCTCTTTCACTTTCGAGCATTCGCTAATAGAAAATGGTATTGCCATTCGTCACATAGAACAAAACCGCAATGTGCCGATGTACCGCACTTCCGTTCAGACTGCACAGTCAGGTCCTTTTCACGGGCCGCTGGTAGTAACAATGCGCCCGATGAAGGCAGCAGATGCGATACGGGCGATACAGATTACTTCACGCTTCCCTGGTGTGCACGGTGCGCCTGTACATATCGGTGACCCTGCGCTGATCGGCATTTTTGATCTGTCGAGGCCAGATTATGGCGATGCAGTCGACATCCATGATGATGAACTACCCGTATTCTGGGCTTGCGGCGTGACGCCGCAAGCGGCGCTTAGCCAGGCCAGACCGGCTTTGTGTATTACCCATGCCCCGGGCCATATGCTGATGACAGATTTGCGCAACAATGATTTTTCCATACTTTGATCACTACCGTCACTGCGATTGAGGGAGTGAGCATTTAATGGGCCTGGTATATGGTTTGGTCGTGGCACTGATATGGGGTGCGCAACCAGTAGTCGCAACTTTTGGTTACCGTGCGTCTCTGGATATTTTCGATTTGACGCTGTTGCGCTTTACTGCCAGTGGCTTGCTGATGCTGCCCTTGCTCATCAGGCGCGGTGTGTGGGATGCCGCCGGAATAGGCTGGCCAAAAGCGCTGGTCTTGCTGCTGCTTGCCGGCCCCTTGTATAACATGGTGCTGGTGGGTGGACTGCATTGGGCACCTGCTTCACATAGTTCACTGATCTATCCGGCCTTTACGCCCTTGTTTACATCCCTGCTGGCGAAGTTGATGCTGGACAGGCGTGACAGGATACCCTTGCTTGGTCTGGGTTTGTTGGTGACTGGCGTACTGGTGGTTAAAATTGGCAGCGTTTTAGCGTCTGGGACTGGAATTGAGGCTGGCCATGCCAGCAATGCCGCCTACACAGAGGCATGGCGCGGTGATTTGCTGTTCATGCTGGCAGCGTTGATGTGGTCGCTGTATACGGTATTGATGCGGCGCTGGAATACGGACCCCTTATCTGTCGTCAGCGTGGTACAGGTAGGTGGTTTGTTGTATGTGCCGGTTTATTTTGTATTTGCCGGCACGGTATTGTTCCAGCGCGATTTTGGTGCTATCGCCATACAGACCGTCTATCAGGGCGTATTGGTGAGCGTCGTATCAACACTCCTCTTTAACCTGGCTGTGCGCCAGATAGGCGCTAAAGCGTCGATGTTTACCGCATTGATGCCGCTGGTAGGCGTATCGCTCGCCATCCTCGTATTGGGCGAAGCGATGAGCTTGTCCTTGCTGGCTGGCGCCGTGCTGATTTCTACGGGCCTGTTCTTTTCATTAAAGACTGGCGACAAATAAGCCCATGCACGACACGGCTTCAAGATCTCTGTTCTGCGTTTCATCCTCCGATTTTTGTATTCTGTCGCAAAGTCATGCTGCACCAAGCTGAAAACTTTTACATTAGGCTGCGATTATCCTGACCATCACCAGAGGAAACCATGTCCAGCCATCATTTAGCGCCGGAAACTTTGACACTTGAAACACCTGTACAGAAAAAATCCCGCTCTGCATTACTCAATAAGACAAACATCCTGGCCTGCTTTCTGGCGGCGACGCTCAGCCCCTTAGCGACCTTTGCCGCCAGCATTCCCCTGCCATCAGTAAAAAGCCTGGCGGGTGAATGTGATGCTGTTTTAAAAGACACGCCTGCTGATGGCCCCGGCACCGTGGTGCTGCTGGCAAGACGTGGCGAATTGATTTGCACTGCGGCACGTGGCATGGCAGATGTGGAATTGCAGCAGGCATTAAAACCAGAGCATCGTTTGCGCATAGGCTCCATCAGCAAACAGTTTACCGCTGCGGCCTTGCTGAAACTGGTGGATCAGGGTAAAGCCAGAATCGAAGATCCTTTGTCGACATACATTCCAGATTTTCCGAATGGCGGCAACATCACTTTACTGCAATTATTGAATCACACTTCAGGTATCGCCAGCATTACCAGTGTGCCGGGTTTTGACGAAAATACCCAGCGCATGGATAAAACCAGCAAAGAATTAATGAAACTGATTACTGATCTGCCGACTGATTTTGCACCAGGCAGCGCCTGGCGTTACAGCAATTCTGGCTATATTGTGCTGAGTGCGGTCATAGAAAAAATCACTGGCAAAAGTTGGCATCAGGCACTGGACGAGTTACTGTTCAAGCCACTGCACCTAAAAGAAACCACGTATGAAGACCCCGCACAAATCTGGCCGGGCCTGGTGCGTGGCTATCGGAAAGACAACCAGGGTCGCATCAGCCCAGCGGCCCCTATCAGCATGACCGTGCCACAAGGTGCAGGTGCACTCATATCAACAGCAAAAGATTTGTGGCAGTGGAATGAAGCCCTGCATGGCGGGCGTGTCTTGTCACCGGCTTCGTACAAGCAAATGATCACAGCGCAAGGTGCAGCAATCAAGGACAACTATGGCTTTGGCATCGGCGCACGCCCTGTTCGCACGCAAACGGCCATATGGCACAACGGTGGCATCAATGGCTTTGTTTCAGACCTCTACTATTTACCTGAAAGCGGGACCACCGTCGTGCAGTTAAATAATCTGGAAGCAAGGGTGCAAGCCTACGCCTTGAAGCTGGCAGCAATGGCCATCGGTGACCCTATTCTGGCGCTGGCAGCAGAGAAATGGACAAACGATCAGTTAAGCTCTGCGCAAGGTGAGTATGTGAAGGATGGCGTCAGCCGCACCTTGCGCTTGCGCGAAGGCAGGCTGTATTCGCAACGCCAGGGTGGCCGGGCCCTGGCTTTAAGTACCGCCAGTCAACAGCGTCTTGGCTTTGATGACGACGCCTTGAGTTCAATACAATTGGAGAGGGATGCGCAGGGAAAGGTGACTGCCCTGCATTTCTACCCGCAAGGCAATAGCAAGGCAGAAGTGTGGGTACGCAAAGGCGATTTACCAGCCGAAGCGGCTGTGGCCGCTTTGAGCGAAGAACAGATTGCCCGCGTCATCGGTTCTTATACAAGTCCAGGTTTCAGCACGGAAGTAAGACGCAATGGCAAGGGCGGGCTGGAAGTACAGGCCAAAGGGCAACCCAGCCTGGAAATCGTTCCTATCACCGCAAACAAATTCAAGCTGACTGCGGTTGAAGCGACACTAGAGTTTGAAACCCAGGGCAAACAGGCGCAAAGTGTCAATTTGCATCAGGGTGGGCGGATACTGGTTTTACAGCGGGTGCAAGAATAAACTTCGCAGATAAAAAATAACGTGGCACGAGAGCATAGTGCTGTTATAGGACTATTATCACTACTCTCGTGCAATTTTAAAGGAACTGGTACACTGCGCCAAACCAGATCGATACCAGATACGATCTGGTACATCACATTGCCAATGTAATTTTTTTCTGTATCATTTTGATGAATATGCTGTACCAAAACAAATTTCTTTTCAAATTCAGGCAAGGTGCTTTCGCCTGCAGCATCCTCGCATTGTTGATGTCAGGTGCAGTCCAGGCAGAAATATATAAGTGGGTGGATGCCAGTGGTCACACCCACTATTCTGAAAACAAGCAGGATGCTGGCAATGCCAAGGCTCAGGAAGTCAAGGTCAGCGACGCTGGTGGCAGTGGAAAATCAAGCACACAAAGCTGGCAAGAACTGGAACTGGCTTTCAAACAGCGCCAGGCTGCACGCAAGAAAGAAGCGCCCGGTTCCAATGCAGCACCCAAGACAAAAACCAGCCGCGGCGACCAAATTGTGACCGATGCCAGCCGCTGTGAAGATGCACGCCGCTTGTTACCCGCCATCAAAGAAGGTCGCGCTTATCATCGCACCATTTCACCAGGCACGCAGGCAGATGCAAATGACAGAACCATCGCTGAAAATGATATCAGTCAATTTTGCCATTGATGGAAAAAGCTTCGACTGACAAAAAAGAACCCTGTCTTGATTGTGGTGCCTGTTGCGCCAGTTTCCGGGTTTCGTTTTACTGGGCAGAAGCGGAAATATCAAAGATACCTGATTCCCTGATTGAAACCCTCACACCTGTCTATACCTGCATGGCTGGCACCAATAGCAGACAACCGCGCTGCCAGGCACTGACTGGCAAGGTTGGGCAGTCAGTGAAATGCGAAATTTATGCGCAACGCCCCTCCCCGTGTCATGAAGTGCAGGCTGGTGATGAGAAATGCCTGCAGGCGAGAGCACGCCATGGCTTGCCAGCCCTGTTGCCACCGGCGATACCCGCCCTTGCCGAAACCTGAATCTGTCAATATCTGCATTAAGGTGTAGGATGCAGGCTACGAACACATTCAAGAGAAATTCCCTTGCCACACGATATCCAAAACAGCAGCGACACCATCCCCAACGACGAAGATAAAATCCAGGAAGCACGCTTATGGCGTGACAAGGGCTGGACAGCACGTGTCATCAAAAATGATGATGACGAAGGCTGGGCCGTTGCCATGATCAAGGATGGCGAACCCGAACCGGCTCTGGTAGGCCCCTGGACCATGGGACGCGACAAGAAAAATCCCAAGCCACTGGACAATAATGCCTTCAGTACGCTGGTGAAAACCGCTTCAGAAGTCATACGCCGCCATGAACAGCAATTGCATGCCACACTGCACAAAAGCATGATGGTAGCAACCGCTGAAGCTGATTACAAAATCATGCTAGACATCGTACCTGATGAAGATGACCCGTATGCATGGTTAAGCGCACAAGATGCCAATGGCACTGACCTGGCCAAAGTCAGGGTTGCACCTAACTTCAAGCTGAACCTGCAAAATGCCAATGCCTGGATCGCTGACGAATTTCGCCGTCCGGAATAAGGTGGTTTCATCCCGAATAAATCATGGCCTCACAAGCAAGCTTTGTAGAATTTATCCTTGACCAGCTCAGTAGCTGCGAAGACGTGCAGGCGAAAAAAATGTTTGGTGAATATGCGTTGTATATGTCGGGAAAAATGTTTGCCCTGATTTGTGATGACCAGTTATTCATCAAGCCAACGACGGCTGGCCGCGGCCTGTTAAACATGGTGAACGAAGCACCACCCTACCCGCAGGCCAAACCCTGGTATCTGATCGACAGTGACTTACTGGACGACCGTGATGCTTTGAGCACGCTTGCACGCACCACAGCCGCAGCTTTACCCTTACCAGTTAAGAAACCAGGGAAATCGGCGAAAAAAGCCGGTACCTGAAAAGCAAAACAAATAGTGCGGCGGTGTCACTGGTAATGAGAACTGGCCAGTAAATGCCGCCATCTTACTTAGAAATTGTATTGCACACCTACAGAGAAGTTACTGACGGCGCTGCCCTTGTTGGAAAAAGTCTTGGGATTGTATTTTTCAAATTCTGTACGAACTGCCAGGTTGTTGTTGAAC
This sequence comes from Undibacterium sp. TJN19, assembly GCF_049339485.1. NCBI lineage: Bacteria > Pseudomonadati > Pseudomonadota > Betaproteobacteria > Burkholderiales > Oxalobacteraceae > Undibacterium > Undibacterium sp. TJN19. The sequence continues at coordinate 212,356 of NZ_JBMPPL010000006.1, read as the reverse complement.
TTGTAGCTTAAGCCCACACCATACAAAGCCTGATTTTCTGAATAGGAACCACTATCCGGCGGCAAGCCTGAAGTCGCATATGTCGAATCGGTTTTCAAATGTGCGATACCTAGTTTGGCAAAACCGGTAAAAGCCTCGCTAAATTCATATTTGTATAAACCAGCCAGACTCAGGCCGGTTTTCTTTTGGTCGCTATTGCCAGGCACCAGGTTGAGGCTTCTTGATGTTGTACCCGAAGCAAAATAGCCGGCTTCGACTGCAAAATTTTTGTCTATATCGTAGCCGCCAAAGACCTTGAAACTGGTGGCTTTGGCATCACATGAAGCTGCATAGTTGCAACGATCATTGGTGTCGCTCTTGCCGACAGAGCCGCCGACATAAACCTGGGCAGAAGCAAAAGAGCTGAGCAATATGCCCGCGGCAGCACACGCGATGAGGGAAATTTTTTTAATCAACATAAAAATCCTTATTCATTTAAATACGTTTCTGAACTGAATCAGAAAATCTTGCCCGGAACAAGAATAAGCATTTGGCATTTGCCAATTTTATTGGCTCATTGTTGCTCTGGGAGCAATTTGCATTGTATAGAAAGCAATGTAAAAATAAAACCAAATTGCGCAAGTACTGTTTTAGTAGCTTATTGGTATCGCCTGAATAGACCTTGGCGACCAAACCCTGCATTCAAGGTGAGAGTGATTTCGTTTTTTAAAACGAAATCACTCTGCCTGCATCCTGGAGAATGAATGGCATTTGATCCATTAAATCTGAAGAAGGCGTCCAGCCATTTTGAAGACAGTCTGAATCGCGTCATTGATGAGCGCGTCGCCCCTCTGGTTGACCGTTCGATTCATCAACTGAGTAATGAAGTATCCGAAGTCATTCGCCAGGCCGGTGAACAGGTGGATCGGAATATCGCGTTGTTGTCTGATGAAATTCACAATCAGCGCAGCATGACCAAGGATGACATCAAAGCCCTGATCGACTACTCCACCGCACAGATCGGTGCAGCCATAGATCAGCGCATCGTGGCGATCAAGCATGAGACGTCCACACTGATTAATGAGAAAGTCGATCTGCTCAAATGTGAGCTCGAAGATGCCGCCGTCAATAGCCGCAAGACCATGTATGCCAACGTCGCCATCTCTATTGGTGCAGCCATGGTGATGGCATTGATTGGTCTGGTGTATAAAAAAATATCGCTTGGCGAAGTCAATCTTTTGAACGTATTTCGTGTTTCCCTCTTGTCTTGTGCCACCTTTGCCTTTGTGCTGTCAGTCTTGAAAGTGATACAGCGCTGGCGCAGCATGAAACGCGTCAAGAAAGGCGTGGCTACTGTAGCAATTAGCTACCTGGGTGTACTGCGCCCCAACGGTGCAGCGGGTTTGTTTTTATTGAGTCTGCTACTGTTGGCAGGCTGGGCCTGGCTATATCTGGGCAAGCTTTGAATGCGATGCCATCGCACCAGTATGGGCCGATAAGCTAGGTACTGGCGACAAGCTATTTATCAAACGTGTCCTTATTGCGACCCGGCAACAGGATTTGACAATTGAGCGTACAATTATTAAATCCTTGAAGTACCGACATATGCCTGAACTGGTGGCCGTGTAATTTGCCGTGAACTTACTTTGTTGCCGGCTATCTCACCCCAAGCTTCATCACAGACAAATGTGTCGTTTTCTGTTGGCACCAACACCCCGGTGAACGACAATTTTATCTATGCAAAACAAGACTTTCAATCCCGTATTTAATTCCTATCTGATCTATGTTGGAGTGGCCATTGCCTCAGGTGGTGTAGCCTTATACACACCCATCATCGTGTCAGAAACCGGTAAGGCTTTTTCGGGTTTTTGGGCGGCATCGATTTTATTTGGACTTAATCTGGGGCGTGTGCTTGGCTCTTATCTGGGTAGCCGTTTCCCGCGACTGGCCAATCATCCGTTTGCAATATCAGGCAATATCCTGCTCGAAGGCATTGCCCTGTATTGCATGGCATATTTGCAGCAAGCCTGGGCATTGGCACTATTTGCCTTGCTGGCGGGCCTGGGTAGCGGTCTGTCATTTCCGGGTTTGAAAAATTATCTGCTAAAACTAAAAGACTTGGATCAGGCATCGCTGTTCAGCCGTCTAGCGTTTGCCATACGCATGGGACTGGTCGGCGGGTATCTGACCGCGAGTTGGGTGCCGCACGAACAACTGAAAATCGTGTTTTTAATCGTCCTGATTACTTTCATCGTGTACGGCCTGTTCATGCTGATCGCCATGAAAGCGATCAGCACCAATGAAACCCAGGGTCTGGCGATGGCGCTTGAAAAACAAGTCCCCAGTGATGCGATGCTCGCTTCATCTGATTCCGATGAAAAACTGCCGTCAGCGCCAGAGCATCTGAGATTGCCACTGATGTTTCACTTATCCAATTCAGTGTTCTGGTGTTTTGCAGTTCAACCCATGATAGGCTTCAGTTTACATATTCCTAAATTTACGCCTGAAATCCCGGTTTCTACACCGTTCTGGCTGGCTGCACTGGTCATCATTTTTTTCCAGATTCCGATCTCCAAACGCGCAGTCCGTACCCGTGATCATTTCAGATTTTTGAAGATAGGTTATTCATGCCTGTTCCTGAGTTTTGCGCTGATGGTGGTATTTACCCACAGCGCAGCAGCAGTGATCGTTTCTGCGATCCTGCTGTCTTTTGGCCAGGTATTTTACGGCCCTTCACTCGATGTGCTGATCGCACGGTTTGCCAATAAATCGGCGGCAGATACCGGTAGCCTGATGTCGCAACAAATGTTTTATCAAAGTATGGGCACGATGGTGGGCAGCATGGCGGGTGGTCTGTTGTTCGATCTGGCACAAAATCTGCACTTGCCAGGCTTGAACTGGTTTCTGCTGGCAGCAGCCAGCCTTGCCATGATGGTCATGAGCAAGACCAAAATCCCCATGCTGTATCACAATGCCAGCCAGCAAACACCCGGGATTCATTAGACCGCTGCATCGTAACGTTGAAATTCAATCCGCTTGCTACTGACCGCAACGGCAGTCTGCTTTTTCACTTTGAAACGGATAAGTAGACAAGCAGGTTTTCGAACTCATTTCATCCTAATTGACTGATTGAGTTCTCATATATTGTCCAGGCACACCTATGCCTGCACCTGCGGTAAGTGGCCGCAATAGCGCCCCTCCTGTATTCCGTCTCTTCCTTTTATCTCTTGCATTCGCTTGCCTGCGAACAAAATCTCCCTTTTTATTTTAGAAAAAACCCCCTTTTCAAGTTAGTTTTTTTACTATACTATTCAATAACTTAAATTATCTTTTAAGCAATTTTACATTTCTTGCCTTACCTCACTGATTTCCTGCGTCTGCGTATGCCTTTAAAAGGCAAACCCAGATTTTTCTTGTGCAACAAAAACCGGAAGGATGTAACCCATGATCGCCAATATGCCATTGCGTGCGGCCCCACCGGGCAATCTCAGCTCTTCACCTTTAGGCCCTCTTGCAGAACTGGAGGGCACCTGGGCCGGGCGCGGATTCAATCTGATCGCAGTACCAAACAAGCAGCACAACGCCGATTTCAGACTGATCCTGAATTCAACGACGGAAAGAATACAATTCAGCGCTATTGGTGGTGTCGTGCCAAATCGCGGTTCTGCACAGAATGACATAGGCATTTTTGGTCTGACTTACTTGCAGCACGTCAATGACATTCAGACCATGGAAGGCATCCATGTCGAACCTGGCATCTGGTTGAATGTGCCTGCAACCACGGCACCGGCCGCCCCGGCAAGCATAGTGAGGCAATCGACAATCCCGCATGGCGACTCCTTGCTGGCCCAGGGAAAAGGCTTTTCAGTACAGGGCGGGCCACAAATTTCCCCCGTCAGTTCAAAACCGACAGGCCCAGGACTTGCCTCGAAACATCTGGGCTATCTGGCCCCCTACACCCTGACACAATTACCACCTGGCATGAAACAGGCCTATGTTGGAGATATGAATCAAGCCTTGCTCGATTCCATACAGGGCCAACACATCATCAATACGACTGTCTTGACTGTGGCATCCATCCCGGTAGGCGGCATCGTCAACATCCCATTTGTCACAGTCAATGCGAATGCCACCAAACTGGAAGCCATCTTCTGGATAGAAACCGTGCAACGGCCAGATGGCAGTCAGTTCATGCAATTGCAATATACCCAGACGGTCATCCTGCGTTTTCTTGATATTGACTGGCCCCATATCTCGGTGGCGACATTGATCAGGACCTGAGCTTTACTCAGGCGGCACAAAGAAAAGTCATGTGTGCATCGCGTCGGCTTTAGATAATTTTTTTGGCCAATGCGATGCCCATCGCCAGCAAGCCGGTGCAACAGACCGGGACGGTAAGCCTACACGTCAGAGGGAATCAAATGGAAGACGGAAAGCAGTTTGATGTCATCGTCATCGGTGGCGGACCCATGGGCTTGTCGACAGCCTATCACCTGAGCAAGCGCAGGACCAAAACCCTGGTACTGGAACAATTTACGTTTATCAATCAACTGGGCAGCTCTGCCGGTGTATCGCGACAGTTCCGTATTCCCTATCCTGATGAATACATGGTCAAGCTGGTTAAGCAATCGATACCGTTCTGGGATGAACTGCAAAGCCTGACACCCGTACCATTGATGGATGAGGTAGGTACGCTATGGTTTGGTGACCCGGATGTGCATTCCACCGAGGGCAATATCAGACAAGCTGAACTGGCCCTGAAAGCACAGGACGTAGCTTACACAAGCGTCAATGCGTCCGAACTGGAAAGCCAGTATCACTTCAAGAATTTGCCCTCGACTTATACCGGTCTGTTCCAGGCCCAGGGTGCCAGCATAGATTTGAAGGCAACCCAGCAAACCCTGTATCACTGGAATAAAGAATCCAGTCTGGTCACACTCAAGGAAGAGGCTCCGGTTACAAAAATAGAGCACCGGCACCAGCAATTTGAAGTCACGACCCCACTTGGCACTTTCACGGCAAAAAAACTGGTGCTGGTACCTGGCCCGTATGCGGACGCCGTTTTTAAATTACTTAATTTTCAGGTAGCCGCCACTTATTGGAATATGGCATCAGCTTTCTACAAAAAAACCGATCCCGCAATTCAATATCCCACCTGGTTTGTGTTCCAAAATCCGGTTGGCGATAACGGCAATCAGTTCTATGGTTTCCCGGAAGTCAGCTGGAATTATCCCGGCTATATCCGGGTCGCCTCCGACTTTGTGATGGCACCGCTGAATTCACCCAGCCAGCGCACATTGGTGCCCAATCCACAAGAATTGGCGTACACCGCCGAGTGGGTCAAAAATCACATGACAGGCCTGGACCCGATACCGCAATACACGTCCACTTGCATGGTTGCGCTGAGCAAAATACCGAACAAGGAATTGCTCATCGATTTTGCTCCCGCCTATGTCCCGGCCCACAAAGACATCGCCATTTATGCCACTGGCTGGGCTGGCAAGTTTGTGCCATTGCTTGGAAAAATCCTGGCCGACCTGACGCTGGACGGGCACACCCCGTTTGACATTTCGCACTTTGCCACAGGCTACAAATACTTCACGCAATGGAAGTAACTGGTCTTTGAAGTTCTCCTTTCAACTCATGCGAACCAAGCAGAAAACCAAGCTATCATGAAAACCAAAACCTATTCCATCTTCGGCGCCGGTGCTGCCGGTTTGTATACCGCATGGCGCCTGCTCAGCGGCCAGAGCAAGAAAGACCATCACGACACAAAATTGCTGGTCAAGGGCGATACCCTGGAACTGTATGACTGGGGCCAGTATGATTTCAGCAAAGATGATCCTGGTACGCGTGCCGCGGGTGCCCGCGTCTGTACCTGGCATTACCAGAATGACCCCGGCAAGTCCTATGTGGAATTAGGTGGCATGCGTTATTCAGAATGGAATACCAAGGCCAGCGACTGCAATAACGGCAAGGCCCCTGGTCACAGACTGGTGACTACCGTCATCGCTCAATTGGGCCTGGATAAATATGCCGTGCCCTTCAATGAATCGGACAACCCTTTATATTACCTGCGTGCCAGAAATTTCTACCTCAATGATATTTCTTCCACCAATCCTGCGCCCTACCGTGTCAATAACTACGGTGCCAGTGCCTCCCCCAATCAGGGCTTCACTATTGTTGAAGACCTGGCCGTCACTGCCACTACCGGGCCGCAAACCCGCCGTGAATGGGATCATTTTTACCAGCACGGCAAGATCAGCGCTGAACTGCCATCAACTTCGATTTTCCAGAAAGGGGATAAATTAAAAGACATTGGCTACTGGAATCTGATGTTTGATCAACTGGGTTCTGAAGGCTTTAATTATTCCGCCGATGGTAATGGCTATTCATCAAATGTGATCAACTGGAATGCCGCTGTCGCCTTCCAGGCCAATAATGAGTTCACGCCTGGCAATCAATACATGACACTGACAACCGGTTATTCAGGCATGTTCAAGGCCCTGTTTGCCACTATCACCCAACTTGCCAGGGACAAAGGCGTCAATTTCAATTATCAGCCCAACCGTCGCCTGCATTCGATACTGGATATTGACCACGTCATTCACTACAGCATTGCCCATCGTGACCACCCAAACAAAAAAGCCAGCAGTGCCACGACAGATGCAGCGTGGCTGGCCATGCCGCGTTATGCGCTTGAACTGGTAGCACAGGCAAGCCGCTATGAGACGCATGCCGGACTTGATGTGCTAAACCACCAGAAAGTACAGTTGTACATGGAAGCGTCCATCATGCAGCCTTCGTACAAGATAGGCATGTTCTTTAAGGAACCCTGGTGGCAAACCCAGGCTAGTTATGCGCCACAACTGACCAGTTTTGAAGTCACCAGAGATGTGATACTGGCGCTGGAAACTCAGGGTTTCCCGGAAAGATACCTGCTGAAAATCAGCAAACCTGCAAGCGGCAGCCAGCCAGAAATCATGAACACCCCCTTTTCCAACACCGAAAGTTTTCTGAAGGCCGTTGAACAACGCTTGCAAGAGCGCCTGACCGTTGTACAGGAAGAACAGTTGCTGGCGACATCAAGCCGCAATACCATAGGCCCCAGCATCACCGATAATCCGGTACGCATGGTCGTCTATTTCGGCAACAATGCGCTCGATAAAACCACGGAGCCGGTATATGGCTTACTGGCAGCCTATGATGATGAGACCTTCACCACATTCTGGCAAGAACTCGAACTGGGGCCAGAACAACAAAGACACGTACCGCTTTCAGAAAATACTGAACCCTTGAAAGGCCCGCGCAAAGTACCGGAGCGTATGCTGAAAATGTTGCGCAAACAATTGGCCAATATCCATTTTGGCCCGGGTGCTGATTATAGCTATGTGCCAGAACCACTGGATGCTGCCTATATAGACTGGTCTTTGCCACCATTCAATGCCGGCTACCATGCCTGGGCAGCGCATTATGATATCGGTGATGTGCAACAGAATATCCGCAAACCCTCACAGCTGATACCTGGTGCAGATACCAATATCTTCATCGTCGGTGAAGCCTATTCGAACGACCAGGCCTGGGTAGAGGGTGCATATTGCACGGCAGAATCCGTCCTCAATGATTTCTTTGATGTCATACCCCTCATTGACAATACCGAATATCCATTTATCTGCTCTGCCACGTAATTATCGCACCTTATAAAAAAGCCAGGCATCGTCACGATGCCTGGCTTTTTTAATTCCATAGCTTGATATCTCGTACTGGTCTCTCCTTTTCCCCAATGATCACTCTAATCACTGCTGACAAAAACTGACACTGCTCCGGCCTAAGATGTCATCGCTGTCAACGAAACGACGAAGCAAATATCCAATCAACCAGTATTGAGGAGCACTCATCATGATCACACCAAGCTACACACTTTTGTACGTCAACAGCCCAGAAGCCAGTGGTGCTTTTTACAGCCAGCTACTGGGGCTGACACCAGTTGAAACTTCGCCCACTTTTTGCCTCTTCGTGCTGCAATCCGGTACCAAACTGGGTCTGTGGTCGAAGCATACCGTAGAACCTGCTGCTACCCCGGTAGGCGGCAGCGAACTGGCCTTTGCTGTCAGCGACAATGCCATTGTCGACAGTACCTTTGCCAGTTGGTCGGCGCGTGGCATGCAGATTGCACAAATGCCATGCAGCCTGGATTTTGGCTATACTTTTGTGGCGCAGGACCCCGACGGTCACCGCCTGCGCGTTTTTGCGCCAGCCTGATCATGTCGCGCAACTGGATAGCCGTTGCCTCTGCCGACCACGTACAACGTGGTCAGGCTGAAGGTTTCATGCAAGTCTGCCACGGCAAGGCGGCGCCTTTACGCCGCCTGCACGTCGGGGACAGGGTTGCCTACTATTCCCCCAGCCAGGTTTTCGGCAGTAAAACCAGATTGCAGGTATTTACTGCATTTGGCCTGGTCAAACCGCGGGAAACCTATCAGGCTCAAATGGGCGAAGATTTTCATCCGTTTCGCCGCGATGTGCTTTGGCTGGCTTCTCAGCATGCGGCTATCCTGCCCATGCTGGAGAAACTAGAGTTTTCCAAAGGAGTAAAGAACTGGGGTTATCAATTCCGCTTTGGTATTTTCGAAGTCAGTACACACGACATGCAGATCATTGCCGCCGCGATGGGGCTGGCACATGGCGGACTAGATGAAATCGCGCTTGTGAATGCTACCGGTTCCAAGATTCCAGTACAACTCGGCTTGAATATGGAGTAAATTTTGCTCGCCAGGCGCTACAATGCCGACATATAGGCAATTGACAAGAGACTATTGATCGCCTATGGTCTGGCATAATTAGCGCCCCGTGTCTTATCTCTTCAAATGAAAGACCAGCTTGCGAGCATTCAACCAGTTATCTGCTTACCCGACACTTGCAGGCAAAATCCTGACCCGCGCCATCATGGCAATGCTGCCGTTGATGCTGGCCGCCTGCAATGACACGGCTGAAAACAAAACTATACTGCTCACCAAATGGCTTAAAGCGTATCGCCTAGAATCGACATCAGGCCCCAAGACAAACAAACCCGGGAACGATGTGGAATTCCACTATCAGGTACAGCGTCAAAAGAAGTGGTGGCTGTTTTCCATGGAAACGTGGGAAGACCTGGATTACGACCTGGTCAGCGTGCTCAATGATAAAACCATACTCGTCGCCAGAACCACAAAATTGGCCAGCGCTTTGTTTGGAGACAGCCTTAAACAATCGGACACCTACGTCAAACTGTTGACGCAAGATGGCGTAGGCGAAGTCAACATCTGCACTGCATCCACAGCCATCAGCGCCCCACCCCAGGCCAGCTTCGTCGATTGCATGGATGCCAGCGCCGACAAGAAGCGCATCATCAAACGCATGGATTTGAATGGCAAGCTGATACAAACTGTCAGCATGGACGCCAATCAATGGGAAGATCTGGCAACAGCCAGCAATGTCGCATTTTATGACAATAACCAGCAAGCATATTTACTGGAAACTGCCAAAGACAATAGCTATTGCCGCCTGGTCATGCCGGGCAAGGAAAAAAGCCTCAGCTTTGCATTGACTGACAAAACGACATTCAAGAATTGCAGCGATTTACCAGCCTGGGAAAAGGTCATGCAAAAGAAATTGAGCCTTGCAAACGGCTTCCATCAAATTGGCATGAACGCTCAAACAGGGCAAAAAAATAAACCTGCCGAACAATTATCACCTGCTGCCCGTCCTGCACTCACCCCGGCATTACCGCCGGCCAAGGCGCCCGCTGCTGAAAAGAAGCCGGATAGTATTACGGCCCAATAGCCGTGTTTTAAAATATTTAATCGCTGTCAGCCAAGCCAAAAGAGTAAAATTTCTTAAGCATTCAAAACCAAGTTCAACCACTACCCACAGAAGCATCACATGATAGTCAGAACCCTCGTCACGCTTTTTGCCATTTTTTCCATTTATCTCGGGATAGAAAATCTGCAAAAACTCAATACCATGCGCGTTTCCGATAGCGATTTTGAGCAGTTTGACGGCGCCATCGTCACCATGGTGCATGATGTCGACGACAACCCGGGCTATGCAGTGACTGGCGGTTTCAACAAACAACTGATACAGATTAACTTTGCCTATATGGTCAATGGCATCGAACACACAGCAAACAGTATTTCGCCGATTTGCAGCCGTTGCGAAGCCCATCATGTATTACGAATGACCGGCCTGAAACCGGCAGAACTGACACAAGGGACGCCTTTGAAAGTTTACGTGTCAAAGACTGATGACAACAAGGCCTATCTGGCGCTGCCAACCTCAGGCGAAAAACAATCGCAAATGCTCAGCGTGTTTTTATGGCTGGTGTTTGTCCCGGCATTGATGCTGCTGTTCTTTAAGCTTGAAGGCAGTGGCCGTAAACCTGATGAGACCGCTGCAAAATAAACTGATGTTTTATGCTGCCACGTTAATAGCGAAAATCAATGCGTGTTGTGTGCTTTAGCTCAGTTTTTCTGTTTGTCGTAATCAGAGTATTTTCTGGCGTCGCCCCGTACCTGGCTGACTGGATACTTAAGCGCATTGATGGCGATCTTTTCTTTACAGGCCGCGACCAGATCAACTTCGAGTTGATCAGCAAGCATGATCAGATAATTCATGACATCCGCCATTTCATGGCGCACTGCGATGCGTGCCTCGTCGTTCAACTCGGCTGGGCTACCAGTTGGCAGCCACTGAAAAACCTCCAGTAACTCAGCGGCTTCCACACTAAGCGCCATTGCCAGGTTTTTTGGCGTATGAAACTGCGCCCAGTCGCGCTCAGCGACAAAATGTCTTAGCGCATTTCTTGTTTCTCTATATGAATCTGCTGGTTCAGTCATGATGCCCCAATGTAAACAAAGTTGATGCGCTATTGTAATATTGTAAGCGCCGCCAAAGTTCTCGTTTATGCCAGCCTGTAGCATTTGCAAATGCGATTCAACTCATGAAGCATAGTCACGGCTAAAAGAATTTCGACGAAAATATATTGCAATGCAAAAATAATGCTTACAAATTGAGCAATCAAGAGATAAAATGCCTGATCAGGCAATAATGCTGCGACGCATCAATATTCAGCCGCCTCAGTTGCCATTATCTTATCCACTCTGGAGAGTTTCATGTCTTTGCTTCCCGAACAATTATCATCTGCTGCCCAGACTCAGATCGCGACTCAAATTGCTGTCTTTCGCGCCTTTGGGCAGTCCGCTTTTGGCGGCCTGGAAAAACTGCTTGCTTTGAATTTCAATGTAGCGAAACAGTCATTTGAAAACGTCAATACCGTCACGCATGAACTTCTTACCATCAAAGAACCGCAGCAATTGTTGAAATTGACCGCGGCACAAAGTCAACCACAAATCGAAAAAATCCTGTCCTATGGCCGCGAACTGGCAAGCATTGGCAGTGATACCCGCAGTGAACTGTGGCAGGCAATTAGCGCCAACACCCTCAGCGCACCAACAGCGCCAGTCAAGGCAATCGCCAGGATTGAAGCAACAAAGCCCACCCTGACACAAGTTGCAGTGCTTGCGGTTAAAGCTGCACCAGCAGCAGCAACAGTAAAACCAGCCGTTAAAAAAACAGTAGCTGCAAAACCCCTGAGCAGTCCAGGCAAACAATTGACACTACTGGCAGAACCAGAGACCAAACCTGGCAAAGCAGTAAACAAACAAAAAGTGCCGACGAAAGCTGTCGCAACTCCCAAGCCTGAGATCAAACCAGTGACATCAAAAACAAAAAAAACTGTCGTAGCAGTGACAAAAACCGAAACACCAATTACGATTGCCAGTCCTGTGACAGCAGTAGCTGCACCCGGAATAACGGTACCAGCAGCGGCCATAACGACAGACAAGAAAGCGGCAGCGCCTATTGCAGCAACAACAGCTGCGACAGCAGCTGCAACAACTCCCGTCGCTACAGCAGCGGCGAAAAAACCAGCGGCAAAACCTGTCGCAAAAGTGGCTACAACAGAAACGGTCGAAAGCGTATCAGCCAAGGCACCCGTAGTTGCAGAAAAAAAATCTGCCGTGAAATTCCCATCAGCAGCCATCGCCAAGGCAAAAAGCGGTGCCCCAGCCTTTCCCAATACCAATGCGCAGCCTGGCTATAAAGCAAAATCCAGCGCCGCCACTGGTGCAAAGAAACGTGTCCGTCAATAAATAATGGCAGATTCTGCATAAAAGCTGAGCAGCTTTTATGCCGTCAACAAATGCAGGCCGCACAAATGATCGCTGACCAGATCGTTTGTGCGGCTTGTTCAATTTAAGTCTGCACCAGCGCCCTCTACTGAAAATCCTCCTTGTTTTACCACCATGATGGTGACTGCATCTTCATTTTTGCTGCCTTTATCATTTGAATATGCACATACCGCTGCCTGATCGCTTAGAATGGTCTTAAACACTTCATGGCAATAAAATGAAAATTCTCTTGTTAGCGAGTACCGCAGCACTTTTACTACTCGCAGGTATGGCAGGCGCTGAAGATGTCATCACCGTTGCGTGGCGCATTAAACCACCTCATCAATATAGAGAAAACGGTGTGGAGAAAGGTATTTTGCTGGATCGCGCCAAACAGGTATTTGCTACCGCACAATTACCCCATCGTTTTGTTGAAGAACCAGCCAAGCGTATCTGGAGTAATTTTTCTGCAGGCACCAAAAATTACTGTTCGTTTGGCTGGTATAAAATTCCTGAACGCGAGGCGCTGGTGCAGTTTTCTGGCGTGTTCCATGCGGACCCACCCCATACTTTACTGGTCAGCCCCGCTGCCTTGACGACGGTAACGGCACATCACAACCTGAATTCATTGCTGGCAGATCCTTCGCTGACTCTGGGCGTGGTTGACGCCGTATCATATGGGCCAGAGCTGGATGCGCTGATAAAGTCGAGTAAAAATAAAATCGAACGCAGCACTACCTTGCCGATGATCATGGCGCGTATGGTAGGCGCCAACCGTGCCTCGTATATGTTTATTGATCGCGAAGACTGGGAGTATTTGAAGGATAAGGAAGACAGCCTGCGCCTGACCACACAAATGGATCTGGGTGGTATGCCACAAGGCTTAAACCGTTACATCGTTTGCAGTAAAGATGTAACGGCAGAGCAAATGCAGAAAATCAATGCAGCACTGGTAAAAGTTTTCGTGGCAAGAAAATAACAATCAAAAAATCAGTCGCAATCTCATTCCCAGCATGAAAAGCATGGCATCAGACAATCAGGCGTAGTCATTGCGTAAAAAATTAACGCTTAAAACATCAATCAACTTATCCTGGCGATCAACCGGAATTGTCCTGCCTATCGCTGCTCCCACTCTGCCCGCAACAGCGCATACATGGCAATGTCTTCATGTTTGCCACGCGAAAAAATCGCACCACGGGCGATGCCTTCCTTTTGAAACCCGCAATTGATCGCCACTTTTTCTGAAGCGATATTGCCGACATTCATATGAATTTCCAGCCGGTTGATGAGCAGGGTCTTGAACAGGTAATCTGTCAGCAGTTGCACCGCCTCTGTCATCAGACCCTTGCCATGCAGGCTTTTGCCAAACAGGCCGTAACCGATCTCCCGCGAATTAAAATATGGCACGGTTTTGAAATGGAAAACACGGCCGAGTATTTTCCCGCTTTCATTATCATCAATGATGAGGAAGGTTTCGCAGACATCTTTTGACCTTGATTCATCGTCAAATTTCTTTTCCGCCACGCCCGGCAACATCAACTCGATAGACAAATAATCGCCTTTCGATTCCGGGTGATTCATTAAATCGATCAGGGTCGGGACATCTTCTTTTTTGACGTGGCGAAGGTGGAAGCTGCTGCCTTTGATCATGCTTTGTTCTCCTGGTCTGTTTTCAACATGATATGCTGAATTGGATGTGGATGGACAGATCAGCGCAGCAAGAGTTCCTCCTGATTTGGCATGATGGTTATCAGGAACAAGACGGATACCAGAAAAGGATCACCTACATTTCCAGCAAGCGCCTTTGCCTTTCTTTTTCTTCCAGGATGGCCGATTCTATTTCTTCCATGACTGCACCGACATCGACTGGTCGTTTGTCAATTTCAACTTTACCTGTCAACACGGTTTCTGGTGTGAGCGTACCTGCTACATAGAGTTTCCAGATTTCCTTGCCATATTGAGTGTGCGTCAGTTGCGGCGCAAACTGCCCGAAATAGGTGGCTAGATTATTGACATCGCGTTCAAGCAAGACAGCAGCTTCCGTATTGCTGGAAGCGTCAATAGCCTGTGGCAAGTCAATAATGACGGGGCCTTCTGCGTCGACCAGAATATTAAATTCAGACAAATCACCGTGTATCACACCGGCACACAGCATCAATACCACCTGATGCAAAAGCTGGGCGTGATATACCAGCGCCAGTTCAGGCGACAACTCTACATCATTGAGGCGTGGTGCAGCATTGCCGTCAGCATCCGTGACCAGATCCATCAGCAAGACGCCTTCAAAACAGATGTAAGGTCTGGGCACCTTGACACCCGCTGCTGCGAGGCGATAAAGCGCATCAACCTCGGCATTTTGCCAGACTTCTTCCTGCATCTTACGGCCATAGCGCGTGCCTTTTTCCATGGCGCGTGCCTGGCGGCTGTTCTTGACTTTGCGGCCTTCCTGATAAGAAGCGGCATGGCGAAAACTACGCTGACTGGCTTCTTTATATACTTTGGCGCAGCGTATTTCTTCGCCGCAGCGTACGACATATACGGTTGCTTCTTTACCACTCATCAGTTGACGCATTACTTCATCAAGCAAACCTTCTTCAACCAGCGGTTGCAGTCTTTTTGGTGTTTTCATTCGTGCTGCTTATTCTTTTCGCGGCTTACCGCCGGTTTTCACCAGCTTGACCGGTGCATGACCGCGCGATTTATTGCGCATGTCGTATATCGTCTTGGCATCCTGCTCTGCCCTTTCCTGCGTGCGCATGGCAGGTATGTCATCGTGATGGGTGAAGAAATCAGCGGCCTGGGCACGCATTACGTGCTTGATGGCTTCGTCATCGCTGAGTTCGTATCTTTCCGTCATCAAGGTAGTGACTTCATCCAGGTATTCTTCATAGGTCATCATGTTGGTTCTCCCTGTCTGTCATGAAGTATGTTGTGTTTTTGTGTCTATATATGTTAGCGCCCCATCAATAACGTACATTGGCAATGTAGCAACAGGAACGCAGCAGGCACAGGCAATGTGCTGCACAAAGGTGAAGTATTGTACACGTGCTACCTGCGTGCAACGGTATCGTGTGCATTCTCGGCTACAATGCCGCCTTCCCGGAAATATCCTGAATATCCACGTCAAAGAGTAATTAGCATGAGTATCGTCATCCATGAAGCCCTGCGCGCCTACATCGACCCGCTGACCGAGCATGAATTTGCCGCACTGGAGCGCAGCATATTGACAGAAGGTTGCCGTGACGCCCTGGTCTGCTGGGGTGAAGTGCTGATCGATGGCCATAACCGCTATGCGATCTGTCAGCGCCATCATTTGCCTTACAAAACGGTGCAGAATGACAATTTCGCCAATATTGAAGATGTGCAGCTATGGATGATCGATAATCATCTGGCCCGCCGCAGTGTGTCGGATTTCCAGCGCGGCATGCTGGCCTTGCGCAAAAAAGAAATAGTCGCCAACCGTGCCAAAGCCCAGGAAGAGCAGGCTCTGCCAGAAAATACCGAAAGCGATGTCGCCGTGCCCGTCATCAAGGCCACGCAAAGCCGCCAGGATATCGCCCGTGCAGCAGGCATCAGCAGCAATGCCGTGGTACAGATAGAAAAAATCCAGAAAGCCGCTACACCAGAACTGGTGCAGGCCGTGCGCGACGGCACGATTTCTATCAGCGCTGCAGCGGCAATTGCTTCACTGCCAGACCAGGATCAGCTTACTGCCGTGGCAGGTGGGCGCAAAGAGCTACAGCAAGCCGCCCGGCAAGTCAGGGACAAGGCAAGGGAACAAAAAGCCCCGGCCAAAAACGCAGCCAGCCACGAAACCGCTGAAAGCCATGTGGATGACAGTGCACGCGCCTCCAGCCATACCGCAAATGATGAAATGAGCACTTTGCGCCAACGTGTCGCTCATCTGCAAACCGAAAATGAAGACTTGCAGCGTCAGATCGCTGCGCTGAAAGCCCAGTTGGGTTCTGTTTAAACATCATTCAGCCATGAAAAAGCCAAGGCAAAGCCTGTCCCGTCTGTTTTTGAATCAGGCCAGCGGCCCAGAGCGCGATCATATGCGTCACCTGCAAGCTTTGCATCAAGCCGGCGGTGGGCGGGCATTCATGCTTGATGACGACAATTTGCGCATGATGTACCTGAACCCGCAATGCATGCAAAGCGCCATGAAGCGTGACGCGCCAGATGAACTGTTATGCGCCTATTCGCGTGCGGTCATGGGGTTTCTGATGTTTGTTCCGCAACCTGCGTATATCCTGTTGATTGGGCTTGGTGGTGGTTCACTGGTCAAATACTGTTATCGCCACCTGCCTGGCTGCCGTATCACGGTCCTGGAAATCAATGCCGATGTCATCGCCATGCGTGATGCCTTCATGATCCCGGCTGATGATGAACGTCTGCAAATCATTCATTGCGACGCGCTTGAACACTTGCAACAACACACTTATCAGGCAGATGTGGTCCTGCTTGACGCCTATGACGAAAATGGCCTGGTGGCAGAATTGAATACCAGCAGCTTTTACACACTTTGCCACCGCCATCTTTTACCGGGTGGCGTACTCGTGGCCAATGTATGGGGCAAGCCCAGCGCACTGGCAGATATGCTGAGCCGCCTGCGCAGCGTATTTGCGCGTCAGGTCTACTGGCTGCGCTCAGCCGACAGCTACAATCTGATCGTATATTCAATTAAAACGCGTACAGACTCACAGGCAGTAGAGGCAAAGCTTGATGACGAGCTGGCTGCGCAGCACCCCGCTTTAGAATTATCACAATTACAAAGCCGCTTGCTTGCCCTTCTGAATACCAGTGCTGAGTCGGAAGACGTAGACGACATCCCGGCCTTAAAAACCAGCCTCAGTACCATCATGGTGGCAGATGACAATGTCCCACAAAGCTATGCTGACTGGAAAAAACTGGTTAACTGAGTGAAAAAGACTGGTTAATACTGGTTAATGCCAACAATGAGCATCCTCAACACATCAGCCCCCTACCCGGCTCGGTTAAAATACGGGCTAAATCATTGATTACCGTCTATTCGCCACCTCTTTTATCTAGCAAGCCATGAACAAACCACCACGCATCCTTACCTTCAAATGTAAAAATTGCAGCAAATCTGTCCAGGTATTCCTGCAAAAAGTCTCTGCCTGCTCCCATATCCAGCCTTACCAGGGCATCTGCACCTGTGGCGAAGTCATGAAACATGCGACCGGCAACAAGGACGCTGTCGCCTCTTTCATCAACTCCAATGATGTTTTGTGGTCACATCATCATTAAAATCTGGCCAGGTACCAAATTATCAGGTTTATCCACTTGTAGAATTTGCATTAAACCCGCATCTACGCCTAAACCATAGCTGAAAGCATTTATAATCATGGGCTTTGCAGCAGTTTTCTGGAAACAATGAAGGTATTTCGCGGACTTCCCAATGCAGCCTCCCGCGCCGCTTGTGCGCTGGCGATAGGCAATTTTGATGGCGTGCACCTGGGCCATCAGGCTTTGCTTGCCCGTTTGCGGGATGCAGCCACCAATCTGGGCATAGAAGCCGCCGTCATGACATTTGAGCCACATCCGCGCGCTTTCTTTGCGCAGATGATGGGCGACTTGTCAAAAGCACCAACCCGTATCGCCAATCTGCGTGACAACATGGCCTCTTTGCAGGTTGCCGGGGTAGACCGCGTCATTGTTGAACATTTCAATGCCCATTTTGCGGCCCTGTCACCGCAAGATTTCATTGAAAAAGTGCTGGTCGAAGGTCTGCACGTGAAATGGCTGATGGTGGGCGAAGATTTTCGCTTTGGTGCCAAACGTGCCGGCGATATCGCAACGCTGACAGAAGCTGGCCTGCGCTTTGGCTTTACGGTGGAAACCCTGCCTTCGGTACAAAACAAGGGCGTGCGTATTTCGTCTTCCGCTGTAAGACTGGCTTTGGCCAATGCCGACTTTGACGAAGCTGAAGCCTTGCTCGGTCACCCTTACCGTATATCCGGCCATGTGGTGCACGGCCAAAAGCTGGGGCGCACCATCGGTTTTCCTACGCTGAACCTGCGTATCGCGCATCATCGTCCGGCTCTGAATGGCATTTTTATCGTGCAGGTGCATGGTCTGGCAGATCAGCCTTTGCCAGCGGTCGCCAGTCTGGGTGTACGCCCTACTGTCGATGACAGTGGCCGCGTACTGCTGGAAACCCATGTATTTGATTACGCTGGTCACGCCTATGGCAAGGTCGTGCACATCGAATTTCTGAAAAAACTGCGTGACGAAGAAAAATACCTAGACCTGCCAACCCTGACCGCGGCCATCAACAAGGACGCTGAACAGGCACGTGCCTATTTTGCTGATAGTCACCGCCCAGCCCGCTCTGCCACTGACCGAATTTGAAGCTCACACATTGTTCGCTGTGATTGCCTGTGACTTCACCCTGATTTTAAAAAAATAGAAAACTCATTATGTCTGAAAACAAAGCGGCAAAAACTGCCAGTAAATACCCGGTCAACATGACCGAAACAGCTTTCCCCATGCGCGGCGACCTGGCCAAGCGCGAACCCAAGTGGGTCAAGGAATGGCAAGACAAAAAAATCTATGAGCGCGTGCGCAAGGCATCTGCCGGCCGTCCTAAATTCATCCTGCATGACGGCCCACCGTATGCCAATGGCGATATCCATCTTGGCCACGCCGTCAACAAGATCTTGAAAGACATGATTGTCAAAGCCCGCACCTTGGCTGGTTTTGATGCCCCGTATGTGCCGGGCTGGGACTGCCACGGCATGCCTATCGAAATCCAGGTAGAAAAACTGTTTGGCAAAAACCTGCCAGTGGCAGAAGTCCATGCCAAGGCACGCGTGTACGCAAATGAACAGATAGAAAAACAAAAAGCCGGCTTTATCCGTTTGGGTGTTTTGGGTGAATGGGATAATCCCTATAAAACCATGGCCTTTGGCAATGAAGCAGATGAATTGCGTGCACTTGGCAAATTGCTGGAAAAAGGTTATGTCTATCGCGGCCTGAAACCAGTCAACTGGTGTTTTGACTGCGGCTCTGCCCTGGCAGAAGCTGAAGTCGAATATGAAAACAAGCGCGACCCATCGATCGATGTCGGCTTCCCGTTTGCTGAACCAGAAAAACTGGCAGCCGCCTTCAAGCTGGACAAACTGCCGCTGGACAAAGGTTATTGCGTCATCTGGACCACGACGCCCTGGACCATCCCTTCCAACCAGGCGTTGAACATGCACCCGGAAATCACTTACGCTCTGGTCAAGACCCAGCGTGAAGGTGAAGACATCTTGCTGATCCTGGCAAAAGACCTGGTCGAAGCCAGCCTGACCAACTATGGTCTGACTGGTGAAATCATCGCCACTTGCCTGGGTGCGGATTTATCTGAAATCAAATTCAAGCATCCGCTGGCTGCACTCGATGCTGGCTATGACCGTTTTTCTCCAGTTTATCTGGGTGAATACGTGAGTACAGAAACTGGTACTGGCGTGGTCCACTCTGCGCCAGCTTACGGCATAGAAGATTTCCAGTCATGCAAGGCGCATGGTATGAAGGATGATGACATCATCGCCCCAGTCATGGGTGACGGCAAGTTTGCGTCCAGCCTGCCTTTCTTTGCCGGCATGACGATCTGGGAAGCATCCAAGCCTATCTGCGACAAGCTGCGTGAAGCGGGTACCCTGTTTGCGTTCAAGATGTTTGAGCATAGCTACATGCATTGCTGGCGTCATAAAACACCGATCATCTACCGCGCCACTTCACAGTGGTTTGCCAGTATGGACAATACGCCCAAAGCGGGTGGTGACAGCTTGCGCCAGACAGCATTGAAAGCCATCGATGACACTGCGTTCTTCCCGGCATGGGGCAAGGCACGTTTGCATGGCATGATCGCCAACCGCCCCGACTGGACCTTGTCACGTCAGCGTCAATGGGGCGTGCCTATGGCCTTCTTCCTGCATAAGGAAACTGGCCAACTCCATCCACGCACACCAGAACTGCTGGAACAGATCGCCAAACGTATAGAGCAAGAAGGCATAGAAGCCTGGCAGAAAATCGAAGTCGCTGATTTGCTCGGCGATGAAGCTGCCATGTATGTAAAGAACCGCGATACGCTGGACGTGTGGTTTGACTCTGGTGTGACGCATCAGACTGTCTTGCGCGGCTCGCACAAGCAACAACTGCAGTTCCCAGCAGATTTGTATCTGGAAGGCTCAGACCAGCATCGCGGCTGGTTCCATTCTTCGTTGCTGACAGCGTCCATGCTGGATGGCCGTGCGCCTTACAAAGCCTTGCTGACCCATGGCTTTACCGTTGATGGCGATGGCAAAAAAATGTCCAAGTCTTTGGGCAATACATTGGCACCGCAAAAAATATCCGACACACTGGGTGCAGATATCCTGCGCCTGTGGGTAGCCTCATCTGATTATTCGGGTGAGCTGTCCATCTCTGACGAAATCCTGAAACGTGTGACGGAAGCCTATCGTCGCATCCGCAATACCCTGCGCTTCCTGCTGGCCAACACCTCTGATTTTGATGTGGCAAAACATGCTGTTGCGATCAATGAATTGCTGGAGATAGACCGCTATGCCATCGCCAATATGGCAGCATTGCAGAAAGATATCCTGGCACATTTTGAGGCATTTGAATTCCATCCTGTGGTCAGCAAATTGCAGTCTTTCTGCTCAGAAGACCTCGGTGGTTTCTACCTTGATATCCTGAAAGACCGCCTGTACACCAGCGGTGCAACTTCGCATGCACGCCGTTCTGCCCAGACGGCTATCTGGCATATCACGCAATCGCTGCTGCGCCTGATGGCACCAATGTTGTCTTTCACTGCTGAAGAAGCCTGGCAATTCTTTGCCGCTGCCGATGCTTACCAAGACAGCGATGAAACCATCTTCACGCAAACTTATTACAGCTTGCCAGAGATCGCTGATGCAGAGGCCCTGCTGGCCAAATACGCCGCCCTGCGCGCGGTACGTACAGATGTGACCAAGCAACTCGAAGAAGTACGTGTGGCCGGTGGCATAGGCTCATCCCTGCAGGCAGAAGTGACAATCAAGGCCAGCGGCAGCAAGTTTGATGTATTGAACAGCTTTGCCGACAACCTGAAATTCGCCCTGATCACTTCAGCAGCAGGCGTGGAACAGGTTGCCAGTGAAGCGGAAGAAGCTGTTGTCGTTACCCCATCCAAATACGAAAAATGCGAGCGTTGCTGGCATTATCGTGCGGACGTAGGTAGCAATGCTGAGCACGTTGGCCTGTGTGGCCGGTGTGTCAGCAATCTGTTTGGTGCCGGCGAAAACCGTCGCTTTGCATAGATGTAAAGCGTGAATAACTGAAAGCTTTGCCGGGTTAGCCTCCAGATCCAGATCCCTTGTTGGCCCGGCAAATTGACTGAATATCTGCTCAAGAAAATTTCTCAGCCTATGGCAACCAAAAAACATTCCAATTTCAAAGCTGGGTCCAGTTCTTCAAGTTCATCAAGTTCATCAGGCAGCAAGCTGATACCCTGGCTGGGCCTGGCAGCAATCGTTATTTTGCTTGATCAGGTCAGCAAGATCACTATCAGCAAAGCGTTTGCTTATGGCCAGTCATTCAGCCTGACCTCATTTTTCAACCTGACGCTGCTCTTCAACAAGGGTGCGGCCTTTAGTTTTCTTGCGGCAGAATCTGGCTGGCAAAGATATTTGTTCACGGCGATAGGCCTGGTCGCTGCTGCATTTATCACTTATCTGCTGCTGCGTCATTCAAGCCAGAAAATGTTTTGTTGGGCATTGTCGCTTATCCTCGGCGGTGCTTTGGGCAATGTCATTGACAGGCTGATGTATGGTCATGTCATTGATTTTCTCGATTTTCATTATCAGGAAATTTACCACTTCCCTGCCTTCAATATCGCCGACAGCGCGATTTGCATAGGTGCGGCATTATTCATACTGGATGAATTGCGCCGCGTGAAAAAATAAGGAGTAGGCATCATGGCTTTGCGACTTGCAGGTAAAAAAATTGTGCTCGGGCTGACTGGTGGCGTCGCCTGCTACAAGATTGCCGAACTGACGCGCGCTCTGGGCAAGGTGGGTGCTACTGTGCAGGTTGTAATGACCGACGCAGCCACCCACTTCATTACACCAGTCACCATGCAGGCTCTGTCTGGCAACACTGTCTATACCGATCAGTGGGATGCACGCATACATAATAATATGCCGCATATAGACCTGACGCGTGATGCCGATGCCATTGTCATTGCCCCTTGCAGTACCGATTTTATTTACAAACTGGCGCATGGTGCCTGCAACGACTTGCTATCCACCTTGTGTGTTGCACGTCCCGCTCATTTGCCGCTGCTGGTTGCCCCCGCAATGAATGTGGAAATGTGGCAAAACCCGGCAACCCAGCGCAATGTGGCGCAGATCAGAGCAGATGGCATACAGGTGCTGGGGCCAGCCGCTGGCGATCAGGCTTGTGGTGAAACGGGTATGGGCCGCATGCTGGAACCAGATCAGTTGCTGACAGAGATTATTGCTTCGTTTCAAGCCAAATCGCTGTCCGGCAAACACGTACTGCTCACCGCCGGCCCGACCTTTGAACCGATAGACCCGGTACGCGGCATCACCAATTTATCGTCCGGCAAGATGGGTTATGCAATCGCCCGGGCTGCCTGGGAAGCCGGCGCGATTGTCACGTTAGTGTCGGGACCGACAGCACTGGACACGCCCTACGACGTACGCCGCATACAGGTACAAACCGCGCAGCAAATGCACGATGCCGTGATGGCACAATTACAGCTTCACAAGCAGGATGTCTTCGTGGCAGTCGCCGCTGTTGCCGACTGGCGGGTTGCCAACGCGAGCGAACAAAAACTCAAGAAGACGAGTGATACCGATACCCCTCAACTGCAATTTGCACAAAATCCGGACATTCTGGCGGCCGTTGCGGCCATGCCTGACGCGCCGTACTGTGTAGGTTTTGCGGCAGAGTCAGAAAATCTCTTGCAATATGGTGCAGCCAAGCGTTTGAAGAAAAACGTGCCTCTGCTGGTTGGCAATATCGGCCACCACACCTTTGGCAGAGATGAAAATGAACTGGTGCTGTTTGATGCAAGCGGCCACACTGCACTGCCCCGCGCCGACAAGCAGACCCTGGCCTTGCAACTGGTGGCTGAAATCAGCTTGCGCCTTGCGCTACCTCATTAATTTCCATTCATGCTCGAAAAGCCAGCGCTTTTTGAGCATTATTTTCTCCTCAATACCATGAAAAACATAGACCTGAAAATTATCGACAGCCGCATGAAAGACTTCCTGCCATCTTATGGCACACCGGGTAGTGCCGGTCTGGACTTGCGCGCCTGCATTGATGAAGCTATCACCATACAGCCTGGACAGACCGTGCTGATCCCTACCGGCCTGGCTATTCATATCGCTGATCCGGCGTATGCAGCCATGATCTTGCCACGCAGCGGCATGGGGCACAAAAATGGCATCGTCCTGGGTAACCTGGTTGGTTTGATTGATTCAGACTACCAGGGCCAGCTCATGGTATCGACCTGGAACCGTGGCCAGGCAGAATTCACATTGCAACCCATGGAAAGACTGGCACAACTCATCATCGTGCCCGTGTTGCAAGTGGGCTTTAATCTCGTTGATGAATTTGGCCAGAGTGAACGTGGTGAAGGTGGATTTGGGAGCACTGGCAAGCATTAAGAACTTTTGCCGGACTGGGAAGCCAAGTCCGGCAATTGCAGTGCCGCAATCCCCTTGAAACGCACTTCAGGAAAAATAGCGTATCACTCGTGTCTGCTTAAGAAAGTGCAGCCAGGGTCTCCATCAATTTCCCTTGCAACTCTTCGTTCTTCAATACCTGCTTCTCCACATCAAAATTGTCATAGAAAACAGGTATCGATAAACTCGCCTTTACCTGCGCCCCGAAGAAGGGTGCAGAGCCTGTCGCTGCGGCCAGTACACTGGCACCACCACGCGCACCAGGCGATGTTGATAACATCACCACGGGTTTGCCCTGGAAGACTTTCTGGTTCGCCCTTGAACACCAGTCAAACAGGTTTTTGTAAGCCGCACTGTAAGAACCATTATGCTCAGCAAATGAAATGATGATGGCATCACTGGCGGCAATTTTATCGAGGAAGGCTTGCGCCAACGCTGGTTTTCCCAGTTCGGCCTCGCGATCAGCGCTGAACAGAGGTAATTCATAGTCATTCAAGTCCAGCAATTCGACTTCTGCGTCCTTAACCAAAGACGCCGCATAGCTTACCAATTGCTTGTTGATCGATTTTTTGCTGCTGCTTGCAGCGAATGCGAGTAATTTCATCATGGCTTCCGTATTAAAAATATGTTCAAAAAATCTGTTCCCCTGATTAGGATACATTCAATTTTTCAGTGGCGTCAGGTCTATAGGTTTCAGATAATCATATTGCCCGGGAATGATATGGTAGGTCTGCCTGTAAGGCAGGTAGCCTTTCGCCTTGATGATCAGTTCATATTGGCCAGCTTTGAGTCCCATAAAAGAAAATGACGATTGATATGCATAATCACGGCCTGCCACATAGGCATTTATACCCTGATCTTTGATGTCATTTTGAGGGATCAGGGTTCTGGTTTCTGTTTCGCCAGTGAGTGTGATCGATTCGATTTGAATATCCTGATTCGGCGCACGATAACTGCCAGCAGGATTGTCACCCGCTTTAATATCGGCACCGACATATCCTGAAAGTACGCCTATCGGTGCGAGTGTAAATTTGAGATCAGGTATTTTACCTGTTGCAATGACGATGGGGATTTTTACCTGCATCGTTTTAAAGCCATACGCAATAATGCTGGCCTCGTACCTGCCATTGGGGAAAGGTCCTAGCACTTTACCGCTGTCACCGGCATGGATAGGCAGGATGATAGCTTCGCCACTGCCATCTAAAGGTGCCAACAGTAACGAGGGGTCGGATCTTGGTATATTGCTTCGCGCATCATACGAGAAAGCAATACGCAGATTGCCACTATTGTCTGTATTGTGGGCAGCATGTTTCTTGTCCGTAGCGGCAAGCACGGCAGCGTACTGGCGAAATACCTCAGGTGAAGAGAGTATACCGATATGACTTTCATTAAAGCCCTTCACCAACCTGGCCTCCGCCTGCGCCTCGGCGCGCAGTTCGCTGGCAAGGGTAATGCTGCCATCCGTATTGGCTGAATGCAGCAGGCTGTAAGTACCGCCATGCCCGAAGAACAGATAATAATCGAGGTCTGGCGGCAGCGGTTTCTGGAACAGGGTTTGTACGAAACGACCTTGCGATTGCATGTCATTCCATGACGGCACGACCACAGGCGAATAGCGCACGCCGTTGTCGGCCATCGTGTCACCACCCCAGGGAGTGGACAGTGAAATGAAGAGTTTAGCGGAGGAGAACTGTGCGCCGTAATTACTCAAGAAAGAACGGACGACCATGCCGCCCATGCTGTGAGCAGTAAAGTAGATTTTGTCGAAGTGGTAGCGCCTTTGCAGGTTCGCCAGTTTCCAGTACAACAAATAGGACATCGAATCCAGGGGGGCGCCTGATGGATAATAAAAAAACCAGGGCTGGTATTTATTGCGGTCTATATGCTCAAAAAAATACTTCCAGTCTTGCGGCGAGCCTGCCACGCCGTGCACAAACAATACAGGTATTTTTGCGGGATCATATTTTTCGAGGAAGTAGATGTTGCCACCAGCTTTTTTGAAAAACTCTACTGCAGTCCAGTAAGCACTCTTCCCGGATTCAGCTGAAAAAATAGGCGCACCAAGCTCTGCAATCGCCCCGACTTGTGTACTGTGCAACTTACCGCCTGCCGGGGGTTCACCTACCTTGGTGCCAAGCGGAATGCCGGATAATGCTGTAGCGGAAATGACAAGATTGAGTTCTGCAACCACACCCTCGCCTGACGCAACAACAGATGAAGAGGCATATTGGCCAATCGGTTCACCAGCATCCACCATGAGATTAGCATTGGCATCGCCAAATGCAAATATGGCATATTCGCCCTTGGGCACGATCAATTCATAGGCACCAGGTTCGTGCAACACGGTGTAATGCGCGATGTCCATTCGTCCATTACGCATTGTATAGGCCGCAACGACGATGGGCTTATCCCAGGGTAGATCAGTAGATACGGTGCCAACAAATACAGTGGATGAATAAATTGCCTTCGCTTCGTCATTAAGTTTGACAAATGAACAGGCGCTCAGCACGAAGCATAAGGCCAGCCCCAGAAAACTAGGTGATAACAGGTATCGCATCATCGCGAAAACACGATTCATGCGGGAACCTGTGCAAAAAGAATAAATGATGATGCCTGCATGATTCCCTGTTTTCTGATTTGCGACAAATAATGCCAAGGCTGGGTTAATTTGCAAAAATTATATCAAATATAATTTTTTACATCCGTTTATTTGTACCCTGATGCAGCAGGACAGGTGCTTTAGATTTAAAATTCATGGCAAATACAAAACAGCTTTTTGCTGATCATTATTGTTTCCAACAATATGCGCATCGGCCTCTCAAACAAGCAGTCAGGAAAGGACTATGCATATGAGCGTCATCAGTTTAACCATCTCGCCACGCGATAAAGACCTTGGTGGTTTCAGCGTTGGCCGTATCTTGCCGTTTGCCAAACGGCATATGGTGGGCCCATTTATTTTTCTTGATCATATGGGGCCAGCACATTTCTCTGCCGGCCAGGGCATGGATGTACGCTCTCACCCACATATTGGCCTGGCAACGGTGACTTATCTTTTCGAAGGGAATATGTTCCACCGTGACAGCCTCGGTTCTGAACAGGAGATTTTGCCAGGGGCCGTCAACTGGATGACAGCCGGACGGGGCATTACCCATTCTGAGCGCAGCAGCGACGTGCAGCGGCAAAGTGACAGGACCATGCATGGTCTGCAAAGCTGGGTTGCCTTGCCAGTGGAATTTGAAGAGATTGCGCCTGAATTTCACCATCACAGTGCTGACAGTTTGCCCACATTCAGTATCGATCATGTCGCATTCAAAGTCATTGCAGGGTCGGCATATGGGCACACAGCACCTGTCAAGATTTTCAGCCCACTGTTTTATGTCGAAGCCAGGATGCCTGCTGGTACGCAACTGCGCATGCCGGACGATTATCAGGAGCGCGCAATCTATCTGGTTTCAGGCAGCCTGAAGATAGGCGACGAAGTGATAGCCGCACGTACCATGCCCGTGTTTCTGCCTGATGTCAGCGTGACGATAGAAACCAGCAGCGATGCCCACCTGGTCTTGCTGGGTGGCGATACCTTGCCGGAAGAGCGCTTTATTTTCTGGAATTTTGTATCTACCTCGCAAGCACGCATAGAGCAAGCCAAGGCCGACTGGAAAGCCGGACGGTTTGGTATTGTCATCGGCGACGAACAAGAATTTATACCCTTACCGGAATGATGCTATGAGCGAAAAAATAATCTCTGCCCACGTTATTGAAACTGGCGAAAGTGCTTTTGCGGTGGATATTGCCGTCTCTGGCCACAGCATCAAAGGCGATGAACCTGTGGACGCTGGCGGTGGTGACCTCGGTCCCTCCCCATATGACGTGCTGACGGCAGCGTTAGGGGAATGCACGGCCATGACCGTGCGCTGGTATGCACGCCAGCATCAATGGCCGCTGGACAAGGTGGAAGTCAATCTCACCCACCACAAGGAAGGACCGCAGGATTTTTTCACCAAGGAAGTAATCTTGCACGGTGCAGACCTGACAGAGGAACAGCGCACCAGGCTGATTGCCATTGCTGGCAAATGCCCGGTACACAAAACCCTGGAAGGCACGCCCATCATAGAAACACGGGCGGGTTAAAAACATAAAAGCCCGGAAGAAAGATTTCTATCCGGGCTTTCTGCATACAGTTATTTCTTTAACTTGCGGCTGCGTCCTGCTGACTCACGCAAGATGGTATAACTCCATTCATCTGCGTGCGGGCCAGCATCTGTCGTTACTGACACCCTGAACATATCGCCTTCACCTTTAATTCTCTGGCCGGAAGCGACGTGTTTTTTGCTGACATCGTTGCGTTCGTACACATCAACTTCTACCGACTGCCCCTCAAGCGCCGCCGGTGACAAGACTGAATCAATGGTCTTGGTTGTATATTCGAGTACATATGTAGGAAGTTTCAGGCCAGCCATACTTTTCTCCGTCGTACAAAATATACAAGCTAAAAACTGGACATCAGACTGTCACAGGCTTAAAGAGCAATCCTACCAGGCGACTATTCGACTTCGACGATCTCCTGCGAAGCTTCTGGTGGTGCGGTATCACCTTCCGAGTATTCAAGCTTGATCTGGTCTTTATCATCCAGATCGACAATCACCCGACCACCGGTTACCAGCTTACCGAATAACAGCTCATCCGCCAAGGCTTTACGTATCATATCTTGTATCAAACGCGCCATAGGTCGTGCGCCCATCAAAGGATCAAAGCCTTTTTTGCCAAGGAACTTGCGCAGGTTTTCCGTGAAAGTCGCTTCCACTTTTTTCTCATGCAATTGTTCTTCGAGCTGCATGAGGAACTTGTCAACCACACGCAGGATGATTTCTTCATCCAGTGCACGGAAGCTGATAATGGCATCCAGACGATTGCGGAACTCAGGCGTGAACATGCGCTTGATGTCGGCCATCTCATCGCCAGCCTCTTTGCTGTTATTGAAACCGATAGAATGTTTCTGCAGGCTTTCAGCACCAGCATTGGTGGTCATGATGATGATGACGTTGCGGAAATCAGCCTTGCGGCCGTTATTGTCCGTCAGCGTGCCATGATCCATGACCTGCAACAAGATGTTGAAGACATCGGGATGTGCTTTTTCAATTTCATCCAGCAACAGCACGGCATGTGGTTTTTTGGTGATGGCTTCAGTCAGCAAACCACCCTGGTCAAAACCGACATAACCTGGAGGCGCACCAATCAGACGGCTGACGGCATGTCTTTCCATGTATTCAGACATATCGAAACGTATCAGCTCTATGCCCAGCGTGAACGCCAGTTGCTTGGCAACTTCAGTTTTACCCACACCGGTAGGACCTGAAAACAGGAAGGAACCGATAGGCTTGTCTGTCTTGCCCAGGCCAGCACGCGCCATCTTGATCGATGATGCCAGTGCTTCAATCGCAGGTTCCTGACCGAACACGACATTTTTCAGGTCGCGCTCTATGGTTTGCAGCTTGCTGCGGTCATCCTGATTAACAGTCTGCGGCGGAATACGGGCAATTTTCGAAATGATGTCTTCGATATCTGCCTTGCCTATGGTTTTCTTTTGCTTGGACTTGGGCAAAATACGTTGCGCAGCACCCGCCTCATCAATCACGTCTATGGCCTTGTCAGGCAAATGACGGTCATTGATGAAACGTGCAGACAACTCTGCCGCAGTCGTCAGCGCAGATGCTGAATACTTGACGTTATGATGTTCTTCAAACTTGGATTTCAAGCCACGCAGAATTTGCACGGTTTGTTCCACTGTTGGTTCGTTGACATCGATCTTCTGGAAACGACGCGCCAGCGCATGGTCTTTTTCAAAGACACCACGGTATTCAGTGTAAGTGGTCGCACCTATGCATTTCAGTTGCCCACTGGACAAGGCTGGTTTCAAGAGATTGGACGCATCCAGCGTGCCACCCGATGCTGAACCAGCACCGATGATGGTATGAATTTCATCGATGAACAGAATGCCATTGGGTGTGTCTTTCAACTGTTTGAGCACACCTTTGAGGCGCAATTCAAAATCACCGCGGTATTTGGTACCAGCCAGCAGAGAACCCATGTCCAGAGAATAGACCACCGCATTTTGCAGAATATCTGGTACATCGTTTTGCGTGATGCGCCATGCCAGACCTTCGGCGATGGCCGTTTTGCCAACACCAGCCTCGCCCACCAGCAAGGGATTATTCTTGCGGCGACGACATAGAATCTGGATCACGCGCTCAACTTCATTGTCGCGACCGATCAGCGGATCAATCTTGCCCTCAGCAGCAGCCTTGTTCAGGTTTTGCGTGAACTGGTCAAGCGGATTTTCCTTGGCCTGTGCTTCTGCCTGATTTTCTTCACTGCCTTCAGGCGCTTTCTGTGGTTCGTTATGGCTGTCTTTACGTACGCCATGCGAAATAAAGTTGACCACATCCAGGCGTGTTACACCCTGCTGATGTAAATAATACACAGCGTGTGAGTCTTTTTCGCCAAAGATAGCCACCAGCACATTGGCACCTGTGACTTCTTTCTTGCCGTTTGAAGCCGACTGCACATGCATGATGGCGCGTTGTATCACGCGCTGGAAACCCAGCGTGGGCTGGGTATCGACTTCACTCGTACCAGGCACGGTAGGTGTGTTGTCGGTAATAAAATTACCCAGTGTTTTGCGCAGGTCTTCAATGTTGACAGCGCAAGCCCTCAGGACCTCCGCCGCGGAAGGGTTATCCAGCAAGGCCAGCAATAAATGCTCAACCGTGATGAATTCATAACGAGCCTGCCTGGCCTCCACAAAGGCCATATGCAGACTAACTTCCAGTTCTTGCGCAATCATACTTCCTCCATCACACATTGCAGGGGGTGTCCTGCCTTACGGGCGTGCGTCAAAACGAGTTCCACTTTGGTCAGCGCAATATCTTTGGAATAGACACCACATATCCCTTTGCCATCCCTGTGTACCTTGAGCATGATCTGCATGGCAGTCTCACGATCTTTATTAAAATATTCCTGTACGATCGCCACCACAAACTCCATAGGAGTGTAGTCGTCGTTGAGTAAAATTACCTGGTACATGGAAGGCGGCTTTAGCTTCTGTGCCTGCTTTTCCAGTATCGTACCGTTTTCTTGCTTGTTTCCCATACGTATATTCTAGTACGTTGATTCATTTCAGAGACAAATAATAAGCGAATAAAAACGGCTTAATTTCCGCTCTTGGCAAATGTTACGCGCTTTCTGCTTTTCTCGCAGATGGTGATTAATTCCCTCAGATCAAGTTTTAATTGAAAATCTATTTATCAATCCCTTAAACAAAGGGAAATTTCTTGTCATTAAATAAAAATACAACAGTACTGCAAATGTACAGCAGATGTAACCAAAAGTTTCTTGACTTTAGCTTTTTTTCCGCCAAGAATGATATTTATTGACAAGATTAGTAATAATTAGTCAATATGAAGTGAGCAGGTCAAGGGGGAGGTAGCATAGTGCTAGGTTTCTTGCTTTTACGGCTCGTGTGATAGTTTCTATTTGAAAGATGCATTATGGCAACAGGTACCGTCAAGTGGTTCAATGACTCCAAAGGTTTCGGCTTTATCACTCCGGATGACGGCGGTGAGGATTTGTTCGCCCACTTTTCCGCAATCCAGATGAACGGCTTCAAGACCCTGAAAGAAGGTCAAAAAGTTTCGTTCGAAGTCACGCAAGGCCCTAAAGGCAAGCAAGCTTCCAACATTCAAAATCCTTAATCTCTGATTCTGGTTTTTATGAAAAACCCCGCAATTGCGGGGTTTTTTTTATTTTCTGCTGAAGTAAGGCTACTCCAGTGTCACTTCGGCGCTAAAGTAGATGCTTGAGACATGCGCAAGCCCGAATGACTGAATGAAACTACGTTATAAAATTATCTTGCTGGCTGTTGTACCCTTGCTGCTCGCCTTTGCAGGCATCGCTGTAGCGGTGTTTTATCAGGCCACGTTTTTGGCGAAACAGCAAAGAAGTACGGTCGAACATGCCTATGTCGCCAGTAAGGAAGCCGAACTGAAGCACTACGTCACCCTCGGCACCGCCGCCATTTCACACCTGTATAAATCAAAATCGCAAAGTCCGGCAACGCAGGAAGAAGCGAAGAAAATTCTGGCCGCCCTGGATTTTGGTGATGATGGCTATTTTTACATTTACGATTTACATGGCAACAATCTCATGCACCCACGCCAGCCTGATCTGGTAGGCAAAAATCTGTGGGAAATGAAAGACCCCGAAGGCAACCTGACCATACAGGATTTGATCAACAAGGCAAAATCCGGTGGCGGCGCAATCCGCTATATGTGGGAAAAACCATCCATCCATAAAGTCATGCCCAAACTGGGCTATGTAGTCATGCTGGAGCAATGGGGCTGGATGATGGGCACAGGGATTTATCTTGATGACGTCGATAGCGCCCTCAACAAGATCGATATCCAAGTGGCGAAAAACATACAAAGCACCCTGTCATGGATAGCTGGCATTGCCATTGTCAGTGCCCTGCTGATCGCACTGTCTGGCCTCGCATTGAATATCAGTGAATCACGTCTGGCAGAAGCCAAGCTGAAAGTGCTGGCGCAAAGCGTGGTCAGTTCGCAGGAAGATGAGCGGGCACGCCTGTCGCGTGACTTGCATGATGGGCTTAGTCAGTTGCTGGTATCGATCAAACTGCAAATCGAATCCGGCCTGGTGAAGCTGGGGCAGCACCCCGGCCAACCTGAATCGGCAAAAAATTCTTTCGCCCGCGCCACCGATCAGTTGAACGAGGCTTTGAGTGAAGTGCGCCGTATATCGCATAATCTGCGCCCTGCGCTGCTTGATGACCTGGGTGTGGTAGCGGCATTCAAACATCTGGCCGGTGAGTTTGAGAGCGCCTCAGAGCTGCCTGTGAGCTTTCATGCGGAGGGAGAGTTCCATGCACTCAACGAAATCAGCAATACGGTCTTGTTCAGGGTAGCGCAGGAAGCGCTGACCAATATCCATAAACACGCTGAGCGCGTCAGCCATGTCCACATGCAACTGATTTGTGAAGGCAACAATATCTGCCTGATTATTTCAGATGATGGCACCGGCTTTGACATCCCTGGCGTGGCAAACCACCCGCGTCGTGGCATAGGCTTAAGCAATATGCAAGAACGCCTGGCGGCAATCGGCGGCAGTTTGGAATTACAATCAAATGCGGCAGGCACCACAGTCACTGCACGTATCCCCAACGGAGATCAGACATGACCGAGCACATACCGGTCCAGGCAACACCAGAAGGCCAGTCAGTACACCTGCTGCTGGTAGATGACCACCCCCTGGTCAGGGATGGCCTGCGCGCCCGCCTGGAGACGATACCAAGTGTCCACATCGCTGGTGAAGCAGGTACCGCTGAAGAAGCGCTGGCCATAGCGGCCAACACCCGAGTCAATTTAATCTTAATGGACATCAACCTGGGTTCAGGCAATGGCATCAGCCTCACGGCACGCTTCAAGACTGAATACCCGGATATTGCCGTCATCATGCTATCCATGCATGAAAAAGCGGAATACGTGACGCAATCCATGCAGGCAGGCGCACGCGCCTATGTATTGAAAGACGCCCCTGCTGTGGAAATCATTGAAGCGATCGATGTCGTCACTGCCGGTGGCACATATTTCAGTTCGGGCCTGACCCGCCCTGCTGATGCCAGCGATAACCGCCAGGTACTGACCTCCAGAGAAAAAGCCATACTGAAAAGCATCGCCACCGGCAAATCAAACAAGCATATCGCCAATGAACTGGGTTTAAGCGTTCGTACAGTGGAAACCCACAGGCTCAATATCAAGCGCAAGCTTAATATTGAGGGCCAGGCGGATTTGATACGGTATGCGCTGAATAATATGATTGCTTAAGTCTGTTTCATCGGGATCTGATAATGAAAAAGCCGACCAAAGGTCGGCTTTTTGCATGTCAGGCAAGCTGCTGTGCAATTACATATTTTCGATCATGACATCGCCAAAACCGGAGCAAGACACTTGTGTTGCGCCTTCCATCAGGCGGGCAAAATCATAAGTCACTTTCTTGGCAGTGATGGCTTTTTCAGTCGCACTGATCAGCAGATCAGCCGCTTCCAGCCAGCCCATGTGACGCAGCATCATTTCTGCGGACAAGATCAGGGAACCTGGGTTCACATAATCTTTACCAGCATACTTGGGTGCCGTACCGTGAGTTGCTTCAAACATGGCGATAGAGTCAGACAGGTTGGCACCTGGAGCAATACCGATACCACCGACCTGGGCTGCCAGCGCGTCAGAGATATAGTCGCCGTTCAGGTTCAATGTAGCGATAACGCTATATTCTGCCGGACGCAACAGGATTTGCTGCAGGAAGGCATCAGCGATGGAATCTTTGACAGTGATTTCTTTACCTGTTTTTGGATTCTTGAATTTGCACCATGGGCCGCCATCGATCAGTTCAGCGCCGAATTCTTTTTGTGCCAAAGCATATGCCCAGTCACGGAAGCCACCTTCGGTGTACTTCATGATGTTGCCTTTGTGGACGATAGTCACAGATGGCTTGTCATTGTCGATCGCGTACTGAATCGCTTTGCGTACCAGACGTTCTGTACCTTCGCGGGATACTGGCTTGACGCCGATACCGGAAGTTTCTGGGAAACGGATTTTCTTGACGCCCATTTCTTCTGTCAGGAACTTGATCAGTTTTTTAACTTGATCAGAGCCTTCAGCGAATTCAATACCGGCATAGATATCTTCAGAATTTTCACGGAAGATGACCATGTCAGTTTTTTCTGGCTCACGCACTGGGGATGGCACGCCTTTAAAGTAACGCACTGGGCGCAGGCAGACATACAGATCCAGTTCTTGACGCAGGGCCACGTTCAGGGAACGGATGCCGCCGCCAACTGGCGTAGTCAATGGGCCTTTGATGGAAACAACGTAGTCTTTCAGGACTTTCAGTGTTTCTTCTGGCAGCCAGACATCAGGGCCATAGACTTTAGTGGATTTTTCACCAGCATAGATTTCCATCCAGCTGATTTTGCGTTTGCCGCCATAGGCTTTTGCTACGGCCGCATCAACGACCTTGATCATGACCGGGCTGATATCAACGCCAGTACCATCACCTTCGATAAAGGGAATGATAGGATTGTCAGGAACATTCAATGAAAAATCAGCGTTGACGGTAATTTGTTTACCTTCAGCAGGAACTTGAATATGTTGATACATCGTTTTCTCCGTAGTTGGGCGATCAAGCGGGTGGCGCTTTTCTCTTCGTTTGTCTTGCTAGCCTCTCAGCGGTCAAGCAGCTGCTAACTTATATTGCTTACATTGCCTGTATTGACGCTTTGCACTAACTCTTCTATAAGACACAAGACCATCATTTCGTATTATGCACTAGTATTTTACCGTATGCCATCAGTTTATGGACTTGGAACGGGTCGAAGCAATGCCATCGGTGTAATACTGTTAAGGAAACATTGTTTGCTGTACCGCAGCATTTCGCCAGATAGAATTTCGCTTATGATCGAGCGCAAATTTGCGGTTACCATATTGCCATGAAACTGATTTTGCTCAACAAACCATTTAATGTGATGTGCCAGTTTTCTGCGCATCCCACCCGCACTACTCTGGCTGACTATGTCAAGATTCCCCACATTTATCCGGCCGGACGGCTTGATGCAGATAGTGAAGGACTGATATTACTGACTGATGACGGCCAGCTGCAAAACCGCATCAGCCACCCCGACCACAAACAGGCCAAGACCTATCTGGTGCAAGTGGAAGGCACGCCTGACCGTGCAGCACTTGAACAATTGCGCCAGCCTTTGGACCTGGGTGATTTCATAACCATGCCGTGCACCGTCAAGCACATCCATGAGCCGGAGTGGCTCTGGCCACGTAACCCGCCGGTACGTCAAAGAGCTTCTATCCCGACAAGCTGGTTAAGTCTGACTTTATCAGAAGGGAAAAACCGTCAGGTAAGGCGCATGACTGCCGCTGTCGGCCTGCCAACTTTAAGACTGATACGCATCAGCATAGGCGGTTATTCACTGGAAACCCACCCCTTGCTACCGGGGGAATGGCAAAATATACAACTTTAAGTAAATAATTTATAAAAATATGAGGAAAATCTTAAAATTCCTGAAATTTATTGAAATTCCTGTCAACGCCCACGTCACCAGTCGCGTTATTTGCCTTGATTCGATTGAATCACATTTAACCAACTTTTAACTGAAGGACATTAAAATGAAAAAATTGATCGCCGCTCTGGTCGTAGGTCTGTTTGCTTCTGCTGCTTTCGCGCAAGCATCTGCTCCTTCTGCAAAAGCTTCTGCACCTGCCGCTTCAGCATCTGCTGCTGCCGCTGCTTCTACTGATGCTTCCAAGCCAGCCAAAAAAGCTAAAAAATCGAAAAAAGCAAAAGCAGCATCTTCTTCAGCTTCTGCATCGATGTAATTCTTTCGCTTTACTGCGTAAGAGCAAGGCAGGGTCTCCCTGCCTTTTTTGTTTTTTGCAGCAGTATTTCCCCCTCAAGGGAAACAGTCTTTGCCCACTCAATGCCTGCGGCGTGATGCTAATGACTCATTGCATGATTTAAAGAAGCACACCCAATTCTTTGTCGCAAAACCTCGTCGCGCCAGATCTCACTACCCTCACCAAGATTTTGCGCTTTCATGCGCCTATGCGGCACAGAAAAACAAAAAACCGCAATAAATTGCGGTTTTTTTCACTTCAGGCAAAGCTGACAGCGTGAGCTGTCAACATGCTAGCTTTAAAAACAGGCTTTAGATTAAGCCAGTGCTTTCAAAGCAGATGCCAGACGGCTCTTATGGCGAGCTGCCTTGTTTTTGTGAATGATTTTCTTGTCAGCGATACGGTCGATAACCGATACGGAGCTTTGGAAAATTGTTGCTGCAGCAGCTTTGTCACCAGCTTCGATCGCTTTACGAACAGCTTTGATCGCTGTGCGCAGCGTGGAGCGCTGGCTGGAGTTGTGTGCATTCAGTTTAACTGCTTGACGAGCACGTTTGCGTGCTTGTGCGGTATTTGCCATGAGATTTCCTAAACGTGGTCAAAGCGACGAGGTCAAAACATTTGATTAAATGCCACGCCGCAAAAATTCTATACAGCTTTGCAGTATAACTGGATTTATATTTGTTAGCAAGCATTCCCGGCATTTCTTGCAACAAGACCAAATCAAGCTGCGAAAACCACCTTATTTGCTCAACTGTCATGCTGATTTTATACGCGACTGTATCTATGCGCAGGGGATCAATCAATGCAAAGATGGCAGATACGGATTTGAGCCCTTCCCTTTGTTTACTCTATTCAGTATCTGATTATGAAAGGATATTCATGAACACCACACCTCTTACACTTAACGGAAAACACGTCACGCTGGAACCTCTGTCCCAGGTACACTTGGCAGACATACAGGCAGCAGCTGCAGACGGCGAGCTATGGAAGTTGTTTTTCACCTCCGTGCCCTCCCCCGACAATACCCAGAACTGGCTTAATATCGCCCTGGAAATGCAGCAACAACAAAAAGCCATTCCCTTTGTCGTCCGCGAGAACGCCACAGGCAACATCGTGGGTGCAACCAGATACTGTAATATGGATCTGAATAACAAGCGGTTGGAAATAGGCTACACCTGGTATGCACAGCGTGTGCAACGTAGCCCGGTAAATACAGAATGCAAATTGCTCTTGCTGGGCCATGCCTTTGAAGTATTTGGCTGCATCGCGGTAGAATTTCGCACCGACTGGTTTAACCGCCGCTCGCAGGCTGCCATAGAGCGACTGGGGGCAAAACGTGATGCGGTATTGCGTAATCATATGATTTTGCCTGACGGCCGCATCCGTGATACGGTGGTCTATAGCATATTGAATTCAGAATGGCCTGGCATCAAAAAGAATTTGCAGTATATGCAAAGCAAGTATGAAGAATGACAAGTATGGAGCCTAAAAGTGCTGATTGATTTTTTCTTTACCCTGAAAGATGCCAAGATACCGGTGTCGATAAAAGAGTTTCTCATGCTGTTGCAAGCCATGGAAAAAGGCCTGATCAGCATGTCAGTGGATGATTTTTATTTTCTGTCGCGCACCATCATGGTCAAGGATGAAGCGCATTATGACAAATTCGACAAAGCCTTTGGTCTGTACTTCAAAGGGATTGATACCATTTTCGAGAAGCACCCCGATATCCCGCTCGACTGGCTGAGCAAACGCATGGAGCGTGAACTGAGCGATGAGCAAAAAGCTGCCATAGAAAAATTTGGCTATGACAAGCTGATGGACAGGCTGCAAGATCTGCTGAAAGAACAAAAAGAACGCCATGAAGGCGGCAGCAAATGGATAGGCACAGGTGGCACATCCCCATTTGGCAACGGCGGCGCTAATCCTGAAGGCATACGCATAGGCGGCAAAGGTGGCGGCCGCAGTGCGGTCAAGGTATGGGAAGCACGTGCCTTTCGCGACTACGACGCTGAGCGCGAACTTGGCACCCGTAACATCAAGGTCGCCCTGCGCCGCCTGCGCAAATTCGCACGCCAGGGCGCAGAAGACGAACTGGCACTGGATGCCACCATCAAGGCAACGGCCAATAATGCCGGTTACCTCGATATCAAAATGCAGCCTGAGCGCAAGAACAACATCAAGGTATTGATGTTGCTCGACGTAGGCGGCACCATGGACGACCATATCGCTCAGACCGAAGAATTATTTTCTGCTGCCAAGACTGAATTCAAGAATATGGAATTCTTTTATTTCCATAACTGCGTCTATGACTATCTGTGGAAAAACAACCGTCGCCGCCATGCAGAAAAATTCCCGACCTGGGACATTTTGCGCAAATACACGCCGGACACCAAGGTGATCTTCGTCGGCGACGCCACCATGAGCCCGTATGAAATCCTGCAAGCCGGTGGCTCGGTCGAATATAACAACGAGGAAGCCGGCGCCACCTGGCTGCAACGTTTCACCTCCGCTTTCCCCAAATACATCTGGCTGAACCCTGAGCCAGAAGGCTTGTGGCAATACCGCCAGTCGATATCGGTGATCAAACAGATCATGAGTAATCGCATGTTTCCGGTGACGATAGAAGGACTGGAACGGGGGATGAGACTGTTGAGTAAGTGAGAGCAGGTCTCGGGCACCTTATACGAAATTCCTTTCTTTGAAGAAATAAAGAAAGGAATTTGAACGTCGATCCCAAACCCGGCCTGCGTCTGTGAAAGGCAGTCACTTTAATATCAACTCAGGCTTGCAATGAACACCACCAAGCTAGGGCCATCGCTGGAGCGACGTTAGTAATCATGATCGCGTATCGCCCAGATAGCCCTATCCCTTGAAGGGAAAGGGGAAACACATCTGGACCAATTTATCGCAATTGCAAAAACTTTTGTATTGTTGACAAAACTTGCTTTCGCGACAATGGTTTAGTCAAAAACCCATCACAATCCACCTGTTCGGCGGTAGACAGCTTGTAATTGAAACTCTTATCCACCAAAAAAACAACGGTTGTCCTGCGGTCGGTATTTTGTTTCTTTAACTCTCCACACAGGCGATAAGGCTCAATATCCGGCGTAGAAGTATTGATCATCGTCATGGCATGGCGATTGTTTTTATCCAGCATCAAGGCACTGCGCTCATCGCAGGCCAGTGTCACCGTAATGCCATAACGATCCATTATCATGGCTACATATTCACGGAAACGCATGTCTTTATCAACAATCATGATGCCGCTCTTGCTGACGGTAGGGCGACGCATCTTTTGATATTCGCTAGGGTCGGTCAGATCAAGATCCAGGCGCTCACGACGACGACGCTCAGGCACGGCAACCGCTGTATACGCGCTTAAAGTCGTCAAAAGAAGTTGACGACGATCTATCAATTCGTCCAGTATCTCAAACAATTTGCGCCAGCGTATGGGTCGTGGCATGAATTGATAAGGCAGGCTGATTGTTGTTTTACCAATCAATAGCACGGGCTGGGCATCGCCCAGGTTCAGGTCGGACAAAGTCGCCAGGGCCTTTAAATCTTCGGCATTGACGATATGAATGTCAGGATCTTGTAAACTACCGGTTTTTAAAACAAGATAGCGATACCCCTTCTCGCGCAGCACGGCGAGAACTGTTGAAAAAGTTTCTTCCTCTTTTGGGGAAAATCCAAGCAGTCGGATCGCGATCGTTGGAGTCTTTGTTGGCATCGTTTTTCCATCTACACATTGCAGCTACGATCATTGCAGCTACAATAGCTGCAAAAACGTTGCAAGAATACAGCCTAATTCTGCCAGCCTGACAAAAAAATTGCAAAACATCACTACAAATTTAACCAAAACAACAGATTTTCATTCGCATGGCCACTAAAAAAAACACATCTCCGTCCGACTATAGCGAATCATCCATCCGAGTACTAAAGGGTCTTGAACCGGTTAAACAAAGACCGGGCATGTATACCCGTACTGAAAACCCGCTGCATATTATTCAGGAAGTTATCGACAATGCCTCGGATGAAGCGCTGGGTGGACATTGCAAAAACATTCTGGTCACCAT
This sequence comes from Undibacterium sp. TJN19, assembly GCF_049339485.1. Classification (NCBI taxonomy): domain Bacteria; kingdom Pseudomonadati; phylum Pseudomonadota; class Betaproteobacteria; order Burkholderiales; family Oxalobacteraceae; genus Undibacterium; species Undibacterium sp. TJN19. The sequence continues at coordinate 171,911 of NZ_JBMPPL010000006.1, read as the reverse complement.
CAATGCTGATACCAGTATTACCGTAGAAGATGATGGCCGCGGCATTCCAGTCGGCTTGCACCCTGAAGAAGGCGTGCCTACTGTCGAAATCGTCTTCACGCGTCTGCATGCGGGTGGCAAGTTCGACAAAGGGTCGGGTGGGGCTTATGCCTTCTCTGGCGGTTTGCATGGTGTGGGCGTATCCGTCACCAATGCCCTGTCGAAACGACTGGAGATTACCGTCTGGCGCGAAGCGGGCCTGCATCAACTGACCTTTGCCCACGGCGATGTCATCGAACCCTTGCGCAGCCAGCCGCTGGCACGCGGTGATAAAAAGAGTGGTACACGTGTCACCATCTGGCCAGACGCCAAATATTTTGACAGCGCCAATATCCCGCAGAGCGAATTACAGCGTCTGTTGCGCTCCAAAGCAGTGTTACTGCCCGGCGTCAAAGTCACGCTGACTAACGCCAAAACCGGTGAAAGCCAGACCTGGCAATATGATCAGGGCTTGCGTGGTTATCTGACCGAAGCGCTGGCACAATCCTCCCACGGCGAACCGTTGATCCCCCTGTTTGAAGGCGAGCAATTTGCCAATTCAGACAGTGACGGCTTTGCTGAAGGCGAAGGTGCCTCCTGGGTAGTGGCATGGACGGAAGAAGGCAATGTCGTCCGTGAATCCTATGTCAACCTCATCCCCACCCCAGCCGGTGGTACGCATGAATCCGGCTTGCGTGAAGGCCTGTTTGGTGCAGTGAAGAGTTTTGCAGAAATGCACTCCTTATTACCTAAAGGTGTCAAGCTGCTGCCAGAAGACGTTTTCGCCCGCGTATCCTTCGTCTTGTCAGCCAAGGTACTCGACCCGCAATTCCAAGGCCAGATCAAGGAAAGGCTGAATTCACGCGATGCCGTACGCCTGGTGTCGTCGTTCACCAAACCACCGCTGGAACTGTGGCTGAATTCCCACGTTGAATATGGCAAGAAACTGGCTGAACTGGTCATCAAGCAGGCGCAATCACGCCTGCGTTCGGCACAAAAAGTTGAAAAGAAAAAATCGTCGGGCGTAGCTGTCTTGCCGGGCAAGCTGACCGATTGCGAATCGAATGACATTGCCCGCAATGAAATTTTCCTGGTCGAGGGTGATTCTGCCGGCGGCTCTGCCAAGATGGGCCGCGACAAGGAATTCCAGGCGATTTTGCCACTGCGCGGCAAGGTGCTGAACTCATGGGAATCTGAGCGAGACCGCCTGTTTGCCAATAACGAGATCCATGATATCGCCGTTGCCATCGGCGTCGATCCACATGGCGTGAATGAGATCGTTGATTTTACCAATCTGCGCTACGGCAAGATTTGCATACTCTCTGATGCTGACGTCGATGGTTCGCACATTCAGGTATTACTGTTGACGCTATTCTTCCGCCATTTCCCGCAACTGATTGCACGTGGCCATATCTGCGTGGCGCGTCCGCCGCTGTTCCGCGTCGATGCACCTGCACGTGGTAAGAAACCGGCACAGAAAATCTACGCACTGGATCAAGGCGAACTTATCGCCATCGAAGACAAATTGCGCAAGGACGGCGTCAAGGATGGCGCCTGGGCAATTTCCCGCTTCAAGGGCCTGGGTGAAATGAATGCCAGCCAGTTATGGGAAACCACCATGAACCCTGATACGCGCCGCCTGCTGCCAGTTTCTCTGGGTGAGTTTGATCAGGTCTTTTCTGAAGGTCGTTTCAATATGCTGATGGGTAAAGGCGAAGCCGCCGCCCGCCGTGCCTGGATAGAAGAGCATGGGAATGCTGTTGAAGCTGATATATAAAATATCTGACCTTACAGACCACAAAAGAATACAAAAAATACGAATAGAACCATGAGCGAACAAGCGAATTTATTTGATCAAACTCCACCGCCACCGGGCGATGGTGAAACCCTGACCCTGGCGACCTTTGCTGAACGCGCCTACCTTGACTACGCCATCTCGGTCGTCAAAGGCCGCGCCCTGCCCGATGTGTGCGACGGTCAAAAACCAGTACAACGCCGCATTTTGTATGCGATGAATGAGCTGGGCCTGAACTCTGCCGCCAAGCCGCGCAAATCTGCCGCTGTGGTTGGTGATGTACTGGGTAAGCTGCATCCGCATGGTGACCAGTCTGTCTATGACGCCTTGGTGCGTATGGCGCAGGATTTTTCGCTGCGCTACCCACTGATTGATGGCCAGGGTAACTTCGGCTCTCGCGATGGTGACGGTGCAGCGGCGATGCGATATACAGAAGCGCGCCTGACACCGATCGCCAGATTGCTGATGGATGAAATCGACCAGGGTACGGTTGATTTTCAGCCTAACTATGACGGTACTACCGAAGAACCAAAGTTGCTGCCCAGCCGCCTACCGTTCGTCTTATTGAATGGTGCATCCGGTATTGCAGTCGGCCTGGCGACAGAAATCCCTTCACATAACTTGACTGAAGTCGCCAAAGCCGCAGTGGCCTTGATACGCAACCCGGCCATGAAGCATGCCGAGCTGATGGAATACATCCCCGGCCCGGATTTTCCGGGTGGCGGACAAATCATTACGCCAGCATCCACCATCGCCGATATGTATGCGACTGGCCGTGGCAGCATGAAAGTGCGTGCACGCTGGAAGATAGAAGAAATGGCACGTGGCCAATGGCAAGCGGTAGTCACTGAATTACCACCAGGTACCTCCTCGCAAAAAGTGCTGGAAGAGATCGATGAGCTGACCAACCCTAAAATCAAGCTGGGCAAGAAGACCCTGTCGCCAGAACAGGTGGCGTTGAAACAGGTCATACTGTCGGTGCTTGACACCGTGCGTGATGAATCTGGTAAGGATGCACCTGTACGTCTGGTACTGGAACCAAAATCCAAGAACCAGGACCAGGCCGAGTTCATGCAAATGCTGCTCGCCCATACCTCTTTGGAAACCTCGGCATCCATCAACCTGGTGATGATAGGCGGCGATGGCCGCCCGCGCCAGAAAGGTTTGCTCGATATTCTCAGTGAATGGATAGCTTTCCGCTTTACCACCGTCACACGCCGTACCCAGTTCCGCCTAAAGAAGGTAGATGACCGCATCCATATCCTGGAAGGTCGTGAAGCGGTACTGTTGAATATCGATGAGGTCATACGCATCATCCGCGAATCTGATGATCCCAAGCCTGCGCTGATCACCGCGTTCAAGCTGTCAGATATCCAGGCCGAAGACATCCTCGAAATCCGCTTGCGTCAGTTGGCACGTCTGGAATCTATCAAGATACAGCAGCAACTTGACGAATTGCGTAAAGAAAAAGCGGGCCTGCATGACTTGCTGGAAAATCCATCCTCGATGAAGCGCATGCTTATCAAGGAAATCGAAGCCGATGCCAAACAATTTGGCGATGCCCGCCGCACTGTCATTGAAGAAGCCGCCAAAGCTTCGATAGAACAAAAAGTGATTGATGAACCAGTCACTGTCGTCATATCGGAAAAAGGCTGGGTACGTGCACGTACCGGCCATGGTCATGACAATGGCCAGTTCACCTTCAAGGCAGGCGATAGCCTGTATGGCACGTTTGAATGCCGCACGGTAGACCAACTGCTGGTATTCGGTTCGAATGGCCGCGTGTATTCCGTCGCCGTATCTGCCCTGCCCGGTGCCCGTGGCGATGGTGTGCCTATCACCACCCTGATCGATCTGGCCGCCGGCAGCAAGATTTTGCATTACTTCGCAGGTAGTGCTGACATCAGTCTGTTGCTGTCATCCACTGCTGGTTATGGCTTTACGGCCAAAGTCGGCGACATGGTAGGCCGCATGAAAGCGGGTAAGGCTTTCATGACACTGGAAGAAGCTGACCAGCCATTGCCACCAGCCGTGGTGACTGGCGACGCCAGCGCGATTGCCTGCCTGTCAGAAAAAGGTCGCCTGCTGGTCTTTGGTCTGACAGAAATCAAGCAATTGTCCAGCGGTGGCCGTGGTGTGATTTTGATGGAACTGGAAGACAAAGAAAACCTGCTGGCCGCCCAGGCTATCAGCCAGCGTGGCGTACGTGTGCTGGGCATAGGCCGTGGTGGCAAGGCACAGGAAGTGAGTCTCAGTGCAAGCGGTCTTGGCATACACATAGGCAAGCGCGCACGTAAGGGGAAAACGCTGGAAGCAAAAATCAAGGCGGCCAGTTTGCAGAAAATTGAGCCTAAAGAATAGGGCCCGAGTCATTAAAAACAAAAAGCCCGTCATCACATCATGACGGGCTTTTTTCTTGCCTGGCAAAGTAAAACCATATTTATCAGGCCAGATTAATGCGATTGCGCCCTGTCTGCTTCGATACATACATGGCGGCATCGGCAAAATCAAACAATTCATCCGCATCCAGCGTTGATTCCAGATCTGCCACGCCACCAGAAAAAGTCACCGAGAAGTGCCCGCCTTCGCAATGTTGCTGAATTTTTTCAAATGCCAGCCTGACCTGATCCAGTACACGACGCGCAATCGTGGCCGTCGTATCGGGGAAAATGACAGCAAATTCTTCACCGCCGTAGCGGCCAACAATATCGCTGCGGCGTAAACGTTGCCGCAACAAACGGGCAAGCGTACGCAAAACCTGGTCACCTGCAGGATGACCATAGGTGTCATTGATGGTTTTAAAATTATCCAGATCTATCATCGCCAGCGCCAGTGGCGCACCATTTCGGCCAGCTTGCGAGATTTCAGAAGACAACTGCTCCTTGATGGCAGTATGGTTATACAAGCCTGTCAAGCCGTCACGCATGATCAGTGCGCGCAATGAGCGATAACGTTCAGCCCTGGTCGACAGGGAAGATTTTAAATACTCGGGCGCGACCGGCTTGGTGATGAAATCATCCGCACCGGCACGCACAGCGTCAAGTTGCTTGCTGAGATCGGCTTCACTGGACAGAAAAACGATGGGCACATCGACATAAGAATTATCCTGGCGTATCAGACGCGAGAGTTCTACGCCACTACAGACTGGCATGTAGATATCCATCAACAGCAATTCAGGACGAAAATCAGTCATGACCGTCAGGATTTGTGTAGGGTCATTGAGCAAATGCACGACCATGCCTGCGTCACGCAAGATGGCCCCGTAAAATTTCGAGGTTACGGCATCATCATCAATGATCAGTACTCGGTATCCCTTGTTTTCATCTGCCTGTATGATGGCTTCTATACGTTCTGTCAGCGCGACCACATCGACAGGTTTGGTGAAGTAACCATCTCCACTTGCGCGCACAGCCAGCAAACGTGACTCAAAGCTGCTGGAACGCGACACAAATATGGTGGGAATACGGAAGCGCTCAATCTGCTTGATTCGTGCAATTTCTTCAGCGCCTGCGACTTTGCCTTCAGGGAAACTCAGCTCTATGACGATCACATGCGGTCTTCTGGTGGCAACAGCCACTGCCAGAGCACCAAGATGATTCATGCGTACTACTTCGTAGCCGAAATGTTCGAGTTGTACCGTAATCTCGTGATTTTGCTCTTCATCTTCATCGACCAGGTAAATCAGGTGGGGATCACTTAAATCCCGTTCTTCTTCCTGTACACTCCCGGCCACGCCGTTGACTGGCTTGTCATCACGTTTTAAGGCTTCGTCAAAATTGGCCCTCATTTCTGCCGCATAGGCTTGTAGTTCTTCTGTCGACCAGCGTTTACCTTCCAGTAAAGGCTTTAATCTGAATTCAAAACCTCTTGCAAGCGCGCCGATTTCAGCAAAACCAAACGTGCCAGCAGAGCCAGCCATGGTATGTAAATGCCGGTGCAGAACAATCAGGGCTTCTTTATCATCAGGGCGTTCAAGCACCTGTTGCAGGGTGGAGGTAATTTCCCCGATTTTTGACGGCAGCTTTTGCAGAAAAATTGCTTCGAGAGCACGCAATTTCTCTTGCAGGCTATCATTTTTTTCAACCATTTACGGCTTCTCCTGCCATAAACTCCTTACCTGCGTTGACAATTCCATAGGGTCAAACGGTTTTGCTATGACACCGATTGCGCCCAGCGATTTATAGAATTCCATTTCTGAAGACTGAACTTTAGCAGTCATGAAAATAACAGGCGTTGCTTGCGTAACTGATAACTTTCTGAGTTCTGCGAGGGTGGTGGGGCCATCCATGTTGGGCATCATGACATCCAAAAGCAACAGGTCTGGCACAAACCCATTGCTGACTTCAATGATCGCCTGCGCACCGGAGCTACAGGTTTTCAGGCTGAAACCGCCGACAACTTCCAGAGCAATCTGAGCCACGGTTTGTATATCAGCATCATCTTCGACATACAGAATGTTGGCGAGCGTTGCAGAAGTCATTACTACTCCTTATTGCGATAGGTAAAACGGATAGAATCAGGATAAATCAAGATTACCCATAAAACAACAATAAATCCCATGCAATATGCAGAGTTTCGCCAGGAACTGCCACATAAGCGCAGATTTTTATCTGCAATGCGACAAAAAAAGACGGAAAATCAATTCCCCTGCCAGGCCTGTCATCCTGGACAAAAACCAATATCTCTGAAGTAGCTTGCCAAAATCCGGGCATGTCAAATGTATTGCCCACCTTTGTAAAACTCATTTCAGGGAAAAATCCACACGATTTGGACTTCCTTTATCCTTGATGCCGTCGGCGTTCAATTTCGGTGCGATCAGGAACAAGCGCTCTCGTTCTATGCCTGCCACATCTTCGAGATAATCACGAACGGTATCCGCACGTTTTTGCGCCAGTACCCGCAAGGCATCTGGCGTGACCGTCGTATTGGTCAAGATCATTTTCTCCGCTTCTGCTGTTGGCAAGGTCTTGCTCATGCCTATTGCATTGCGTGGTTTGGCGAACTTCTCTGCCTGATACAGCTCTTCTATATATTTGGCTTTTTCAGCATCACTGATGACAATATCTTCTTTTATGACGGTGCGGTCTTTTTGATGCGCGTCTTTCCATTTCAATTCCCGCATCTTTTGCAACAAAATCATCTCGCGGATTCCGTCACTGTCAGTTGCAGTATCGACACGGCCAATAATGTCCAGTTTCAAACCTGAGCGGTTCTTGAGCGCCTTAGCAAGATTATCCAGTTTGGCCGTCGAAGCCGGGGTCAAACTGCTCTGTCCGGGCAGGAATTCGGTGTAAGCCAATTCTTCACCGCCACCAAACATGGAGCCCAGCAGGGCAAATGGCGAGGTAACTGCCTTCGTAATCACATTCACGAAAACCTTGAAAATAATCCCTCCAACTGAAAACTGCGGATCTGACAGCGAGCCAGACACAGGCAGGTTGATCGCAATACGCCCTTCATTATCACGCAGCAAGGCCACCGCCAGCATCACCGGTAATTTTGTCGCCGATGGGCTATCAACCCGCTCACCAAAGGTCAGTTGATCCAGCCTGACATCATTTTGTGCCAGCAACTGCTGGTTTTCTACTTTGTAGGCAACCTGCATGGATAACTTGCCCTTTTCGATGACATAACCCGCATATTTGGCCGCATATGGCGTCAACCTGGTCAATTCCAGGCCATTGGCACTGGCTTTGATATCGAGAAAGATGGGGGTGGACAAAGGATTGACCGAACCAGAAATAAGCAAGGGAGCATCATCATCGACCTTGCCGTTCAACTCTATCGTCGCGGCTTGCGGGGCATCCGATGCGATCGCACCGATATTGCCTGCCACCCCCGTCAAATTCGCTGTGTAGTTGGGTTTGACAAAGTTATCGGTAAAATTGATATTGCCACCACTTAGCGTGGTCTGGGCAATACGCACTGTCAACGGGTTTTTCGCCCTGGCCGGGCTGGCATCGAGTTTGATGGCCGCGCTGGTGCCTGTGGTAAAGGCACTTGCGGCAGGTTCCGGTTTTGCTGCGTCAGCACCGGCAGCCGCCACCTCTTCTGCATCAGCCTTTTTGGTACTGAGTATCGTCTGAATATTGAGCTTGCCCTTTTCAGACAAAATAGCGCGTGCATAAAAATCATTCAGCGCCATTTTTTTCATACTGACGACTTGCTTGTCACTAGCTATTTGTGCGCTGATACCTTCCAGCGAAATATTTTTCCATTCAAGAAAATCTTCATCAGCACCATTTTCAAGCAGGTGAAAATCCGTCAGGGCCAGCATGCCTTCGTAATTGATCTGCCTGTCATTTGACAGGACATTATTCAAATTCAGTTTCCCTTTCAAATCAGCGCGGCCACGTGTCAACGAAGCATTCACATAGGGTGAAACATAGGGAAACAGAACTGAAACTGGCAAAGCCTGTCCGTCCACATTAAGAACAATATTTTTTAGCTGGGCAGATGCCGTACCTGTCATGCTGAATTTGGCCTTGCGTCCCACATTTGTTTGCACATTCAGCTTGAGCGGCTGCGACATATCGCTGCTGAGCTTTTCTGCATGCAGCGTAAAGGCATCGAGCTTCAGTGCGACTTCAGGTGAAACAGATTTATCGCTGAAAGCCAGCACGCCCGCCTTGAAATCCAGATTTGCCAGATTGATTTTCCACGCCGTGGCAGTTGGTGAACCTGCTTTATCGCTATTGCCGGTGCCAGTATCAACCTTGCTGGCGCTCGTATCAGCAGCGACTATGGTGCTCGCATTGGTTTTGGCGGTGCGCAACCATTTACTCACATTCAATACGGCTCGCTCATCACGCCGTATATCAGTATCCAAACTATCCAGCTGTATGCTGCCAATATTGACTTGCCGCGTCTCTGTGTTCAAACTCAATTTATCGACACTCAGCATCTTCAGGCTGATATTGCCATCCTCAGCCGACCGGGTTTTGATATTGAACTGGGCAAGTTTCAAATTCATATCATCAAGCGATAACACCCCCTGCTGCAATTGAACTTTTGCATCCATATCCAGCTGTCCGGCTACACTGGCGGACAGATACTTGTTCAAAAATGGCTGGTAATTCGCGACAGACCACCCTGTCAGCGTCAACTGCCCCTTCAGCGCAGCAGTCATTGCCTGCATTTCGCCCTCAAATTTCAGGGACTCATTTTTTTCGCCATTCAATGCCAGATTAAAGGTCGCGGCTTTGGCATCGGCAACGTTCGATAATTGATGCGCAGCCAGGGCGATATCTTGCAGGTTGATCACTTGAGCCGGTGCTGCATGCGCCGCATCGCGAAAATGCACTTGTCCTTTAGCAATTTGTAGTTCAGCCAGGTGTAATACAGGTAATGCTTTTTTTGCTGATGGTGTCGTGCTTGCCGGTTTTGTCTGCGTCTTTTCAGATTTGTTGTCGCCTGCACTCAGGCCAGCCCAGTTCAATTGCCCCTGTTGATTTATATCGAGCCAGATTTCTGGCGCAGATAATTCCAGTTTGCTGATACTGGCGGCAGCAGTCATGACATTGATCTGTTTGATCTGGCTGTGCAAACTACCCAGCTTGAGCAAGGCTGTGCCTGACTTGTCGTTAAGTGCCAGATCATTCAGGTGGATATCACCTGCCAGCAATAATTCTGGCTGGGCATTTTTGCGACTGAAAATCAGGTCCAGTTTGCTTGATAGCTTTGCGCTCTGGATTTGCACCGGCAATGCCATCGGTACATAAGACACATATTGAGTCAGGTCAAGTTGATCAAGGTCTATCGCCAGCGAGGTATCGAGCGTATTGGTAAAAGGCCTGGCACGACCCTTCAATGAAAAATGAGATCCATTGACACGTGCCGACAGCATGGGTTCGACAAAGCTGTTGACCTGGTTCGGGAAATTAGACAGAAATGGCACGCCAATTTGCAATGCATCTATCTTGAATTGCTTGTTGATGACACTGTCATCAAAATCTATTTTCCCGCCTTCCAGTTGCAGGTTCGCCAGCGAGAAGCGTGCCGGGGATTCACTCTTGGGCATGGCGGCGATTTTTTCGAGTATATCGCTGAAATTGTAGCGGCCATAGCCCTCGCCTGAGGTGCGTACAACACGGACATAAGGTTCAATGAGCTTGACTTCATCGACTATCAGGGCCTGGCGAAAAACCGAGCTCAGCGACAAGTTCAATACCAGCTCCTTGATCCTGACAGCAGAAGCGTGCTGATCTGCCTCATATAAATTCAGGCCATTGACAGTCAATGTCAGTGTGAATGGAGAAAACCTTACTTCGGAGATTTCCAGCTTGCGCCCGATCTGCTGTTGCACCTGCTCGGTAGCGATGCGCTTTACTACTGACGGCAAGAATGCCCAGCTCAACGCTGCCAGTACTAATATCAGCCCCAAAACCCCTGCTGCCCAACGTCCAAGATGCCAACGGTGATAAGCAGTCATCAGGGTTTGTTTGAGTTTTGTCATGATAGGGGAGAAACAGAATGTGTTGAAATAGGCTTGACAACATTATACGTCTCAAGACCTGGCGAGCAAAAGCCATACCCTACCGTGGCAGGGTTAAACAATGTGAGAAATGTGCGGCGTGGCCGACGTTGAATGATCGCTAATGATCGCTAGGCCAGCAACTTGCCTGCAAATACCCTGGCCTGCGATGGATTGGCAGCGATATGATAAGCCAGGTCAGCCGGTCGGGTAATCGCCCACAAAGCGAAATCCGCTGCCTTGCCCACTTCCAGGCTACCTGTTTCGGATTCGATACCCAGGGCACGCGCTGCATGGCAGGTGACGCCTTGCAAGGCTTCGAGTGGAGTCATGCAAAATAAGGTACACGCCATATTCATGGTCAGCAACAGCGAAGTCATGGGCGATGTACCAGGGTTGCAATCCGTCGCCAATGCGATGGCAATGCCAGCCGCACGCAATTCTGCCAGCGGTGGATATTTGGTTTCGCGCAAAAAATAAAAGGCACCTGGCAATAGCACGGCCACTGTACCACTGGCGGCCATCGCGCTAATCCCAGCGCCAGATAAATATTCGAGGTGGTCAGCAGACAAACCCTGGTATCTGGCCGTCAAAGCCGCCCCACCCTGGTCGGACAACTGTTCGGCATGCAGTTTTACCGGCAAACCCCGTGCCTGTGCTGCCTGGAACACCCGTTCTGTCTGAGCCGGACTAAAACCGATTTTTTCACAAAACACATCAACCGCATCGACAAGATTTTCTGTCATCAAAGCGGGCAGCATTAGTTCACAAACCAGGCTGATATAGTCATCTGCACGTCCGGCATATTCAGGCGGCAAGGCATGTGCACCGAGGAAGGTGGTTTTGACACGCACAGGAAATTCATTACCGATACGCCGCGCCACACGCAAGATACGCGCTTCGGTTTCCAGGTCCAACCCATACCCCGATTTGATTTCTATCGTGGTCACACCCTCTGCCAACATGGCATGCAGGCGTGGCAAAGTCTGGGCCAGCAACTCGTCTTCCGTGGCTGCTCGCGTTGCCCGCACGGTGGAGATGATGCCTCCGCCTTGCCTGGCGATTTCCTCATAGGCGACACCGTTGAGGCGTGCTTCAAATTCATTGCTGCGGTTACCTGCATACACAAGATGGGTATGACAATCAATCAGGCCTGGCGTCAGCCAGCAGCCTTTGCCATCATGTGTTTTGCTTGCGCTATACCCTGCGGGCAGATTGCCCTGTTGCCCCAGCCAGACTATCTTGCCATCTTTGACTGCGATCGCCGCGTCCCTGATTTCACCATAGCCTTCTGTCATGCAGGCAAGGTGGACATTCAGCCACAGGCTGTCCCATAAGATATTGGCCGACATCAGCTATCACCCGTAGTCAAGAATCGTATGCGTATCAGGTACAACACGGCATCTTCAGCCGCATGCAGGTTCAAGCGTATGCCTGCGTGTTCATGTTCTTCATCAAACAGGCAGCAATCATAGTCCTGCAGAATCTCACCGGTGGACAGGCTGGCATTCCCTCTGGCGCAAAACAGTAACAGCTGCTGGGCATCATTGGCTTCGATAAAATGACTGCCAGCTTCCAGCTTTTGCATGTGATGCGTGCACACGTCACGGCGCGTCATCATGTTCAGATCAATCACGGTACCATGCAAGAGTTCGGCATTGATCGGCGTTTCACCGCTGAACTGGTGCGGCAGGTTGTCTTGCCTGAGCAAGACGCTCTGCGCATGACTTTGCTCGCTGTCGCTATGCAGGATGAGGCCATCTCCTGACAAAATTGCCAGGGTTCTGTCGATCTGGCTGAAATGCGAAAAAGGGCCATTGGTGCTGACTTCTGCCGTACTTAAACGCCAGACAAAGTGATCAAGGCTGGCTCCTGTCGGGAAAACCGCCAGCTCAGTCGTGCTGCCACCGCCATTTTTCCACGGCATGGTTTGATAGTCTTGTCGTGCCCACTTACGCATAGTAATCAAAAGCTTTCAGCAAAATACAGAATGGCTCCCCATTGAGAGAGCCATTATCTTAATACAGCCAGGGACAGACGGTCAGAACAAATACAGATTCTGGTACAGATCCTGACATTGTGCGCTCAATTGCCCTTCGACAACCAGGTTTTTTGCGGCTTCAATGTCTGGTGCAAAGAAACGGTCTTTATCATAGAAGGCGACCTTGTCACGCAAGAGCTGGTGCACTTGTGTGAGCCTGGCAGAAGTCTGCAAAGGCGCGTGAAAGTCCACCCCCTGTGCAGCTGCCAGCAATTCTATACCTACGATGGTTGCTGTATTATGGGCCATCTCATGCAGGCGGCGCGCACCAAAGGTCGCCATGCTGACATGATCTTCCTGGTTGGCAGATGTCGGTATGGTATCGACGCTGGACGGATGCGCATGCGATTTGTTTTCAGAAGCCAGGGCAGCAGCCGTCACATGAGCAATCATGAAACCGGAATTGAGGCCGGACGAAGGCACCAGGAAAGGCGGCAAGCCGGAAATGGATGCATCAATCAGCAACGCGATACGGCGCTCGGAAATTGAACCGATTTCTGCGATCGCCAGCGCCAGCGTATCTGCGGCAAATGCGACAGGTTCTGCATGGAAGTTGCCACCTGATATGACTTCGCCAGTTTCGACAAACACCAGTGGGTTATCGGTCACAGCATTGGCCTCGATCAGCAAGGTACGGGCGGCGTTATTGATGATGTCAAGGCAAGCTCCCATGACTTGTGGCTGGCAGCGCAGGCAATAAGGGTCTTGTACACGTTCGTCATTGACCAGATGGGATAAACGAATTTCACTACCCGCCAGCAGGCTGCGATAAATCTGTGCGGTCGCGATCTGGCCCGGCTGACCACGGCTGGCATGGATGCGTGGATCAAACGGCGCATCACTGCCTTTGGCAGCGTCCACTGACAAGGCGCCTGTAATGGTGGCAGCTTCCAGCAGGCGCTCTGCCAGGAACAGGCCATTCAGCGCCAGAGCGGTAGAAACTTGCGTACCGTTGATCAGGGCCAGACCTTCCTTGGCTGCCAGCACGACAGGTGTAATACCAGCTGCGGCCAGCGCTTCTTTGGCAGGCACGAGCTTGCCATTTACACGCGCATCACCCTCCCCCAGCAAAGCCAGGGTCATATGCGACAAGGGGGCAAGGTCACCAGATGCACCCACTGATCCCTTGACCGGTATGGTTGGCATGATGCCCGCGTTATACATGGCAATCATGCTGTCAATGACGGAAGCACGTATGCCTGAATACCCACGCGCCAGGCTAGCGATTTTCATCGCCAGTATCAAACGCACCACTTCATCAGAAATCAATTCGCCAGAACCAACAGAATGCGAGAGGATAAGATTGCGCTGCAATAGTTCCAGCTGTTCATCCGGGATGCGGGTCTTGGCCAGTTTGCCGAAACCGGTGTTGATACCGTAGGCAGCGTCGCCTTTTGCGACGATTTTATCTATCGTCGCGGATGAAGCATTGATGGCGGCATAGGCAGACTCGGCCAGCTTCAAAGGTTGCGACTTGGTCCATATGGCGCGCAGGTCAGTCAGGCTGAATTGGCCGGGTTGAATTTCAAAATGATTACTCATGTGTTTTCCTGAATACTTTTAATAATTTGCATGGTCAAATTCGGAGGGTAATCTACTCCTTCCCCTTAAAGGGGAAGGTTGGAATGGGGATGGGTTTCTTCAGCAATTTGGATTCGTAATCGATCAACCGAAACCCATCCCCACCCCTTGCCCTCCCCTTGAAGGGCAGGGAATATAAAAGCAAATTACTATTCTCGCGATAAATAAAATCAGCTTACTTGGCAGTACCCTTAATCATAGGCAATTTCAAACCCTCACGCTCTGCACAGGCAATAGCCTGCTCATAGCCCGCATCCGCATGACGCATAACGCCAGAACCACAGTCATTGACCAGTACACGTGCCAGGCGTTTCGCAGCAGCTTCAGTGCCATCAGCAACGATGACCATGCCAGAATGCTGGGAATAACCCATGCCCACGCCGCCGCCATGATGCAGCGATACCCAGCTTGCCCCGCCTGCGGTATTCAACAAGGCATTCAGCAAAGGCCAGTCGGACACTGCATCTGTACCATCGCGCATGCCTTCGGTTTCGCGGTTGGGGCTGGCGACTGAACCTGTGTCCAGATGGTCACGGCCAATAACGATCGGTGCTTTCAATTCGCCATTCTTGACCATTTCATTGAAGGCCAGACCAGCGATATGACGCTCACCAAGGCCCAGCCAGCAAATACGCGCTGGCAAACCCTGGAAGGCAATGCGCTCACCGGCCATTTCCAGCCATTTGTGTACGCCTTTATTTTCAGGGAACAGTTCCTTGATCTTGGCATCGGTCTTGCGGATATCTTCCGGATCACCGGACAAGGCTACCCAGCGGAACGGGCCTTTGCCATCACAGAACAGCGGGCGGATATAAGCTGGTACAAAACCGGGGAAATCAAAGGCATTCTTGACACCAGTATCAAATGCCACCTGGCGGATATTATTACCGTAATCAACTGTCGGTATGCCCATGGCATGAAAATCCAGCATGGCTTGCACATGCACAGCGCAGGCTTGTGATGCATCGGCAGTCAGCTTTGCATGTTGCGCAGTATCTTGTTGCGCGGCCTTCCACTCAGCGACTGTCCAGCCTATCGGCAGATAACCGTTGATGAGGTCATGGGCAGAGGTTTGATCTGTCACCAGATCAGGTTTCATGCCGCCCGCTTTGGCACGCTTGACCAGCTCGGGCAATACTTCTGCGGCATTGCCGAGCAAGGCGATGGATACCGCTTCTTTGCGGTCGCAATGATACTTGATGAGCGCCAAGGCATCATCCAGGTCTTTGGCTTGCTTGTCGACATAACGGGTGCGCAGGCGGAAGTCTATGCTGGATTGCTGGCATTCGATGTTGAGCGATACCGCACCGGCAAAGCTGGCAGCCAGGGGTTGCGCCCCCCCCATACCACCGAGACCGGCGGTCAATATCCAGCGGCCACCCCAGTCACCATTGAAATGCTGGCGGCCTGCTTCGGCAAAGGTTTCATATGTACCCTGGACGATGCCCTGGGTCCCGATATAAATCCAGCTGCCTGCAGTCATCTGGCCATACATGAACAGGCCCTTGCGGTCGAGTTCATTGAAATGTTCCCAGTTGGCCCATTTCGGCACCAGATTGGAATTGGCGATCAACACACGAGGTGCGTCTTCGTGCGTCTTGAATACGCCTACCGGCTTGCCGGACTGTATCAGCAGGGTTTCATCTTCATTGAGTTCTTTGAGTGATGCCAGGATCTGGTCATAGCATTCCCAGTTGCGGGCTGCACGGCCTATGCCGCCATAGACGACTAGATGCTTGGGGTTTTCTGCCACCGCGGGGTCAAGATTATTCTGGATCATGCGGTAGGCCGCTTCGGCTACCCAGGTCTTGCAGGTTTTCTCTGCGCCATGTGGTGCATGAATTTCGCGGCTGGCATCCCAGCGTGGGTCGTTGTTCATCGTCTCTCTCCATTAAGTAAATGCAGCATGGCGGCAAAGCAATCATAGGTGGTGCGCCGCCTGAATACCAATCCGGTCTTGCAATAAAACCTGGCAAATCAAAATCAGTAAGAGAAAGTTTAAGTTGTATATACAACTTTTGCAAGCGCATTTTTTGTAAATAAAGAATATTTTTTGCCTTGATCAGTTTGGCGCGATATTACCGAAACCTGCCGTTAACGCCACTACCAACAAACAGCCGACAGGCCGACAATAGCCACATCTTCCACCACAACATGAAAGGCAACACCCCATGTCCATCGTCACTGAAGTCGCCGCTGCCAGCAGCGCAGAAGCACTTGCCCATTTCTCCGAAACCCTGCGCTTCGAAACAGACTGCTGGGATACCAATAACGCCTTGTCAGAGGGCAAAGCAGATTTTGTACTGCTTGACGTACGAAGCCCTGAGTCTTATGCCAAGGGTCATGTACCAGGTGCCATCAACCTGCTCAGGGGCAAAATAATCGCCTCGAAACTGGCCAGCTATCCTGCCGATACACTGTTTGTGACTTATTGCGCCGGACCACACTGCAATGGTGCTGCGCGGGCAGCGATCAAACTTGCGCAACTGGGTCGGCCCGTGAAGATCATGGTGGGCGGCATCACCGGCTGGCTGGATGAAGGTTTTAAGCTGACGACAGAAATCGCTGAACTGGCATGAGTGCCATCACAGAAGCATCGACATTCTGCATACGCCCTGCCGTCGCCGCTGACGCGGCAGGTTTGTTGCAAATGATGCGTGAACTGGCCGCTTTTGAAGGCTATCTGGCTGAATTTCGCGTCAACGTCGAGGATTTGCTGGCACGTGGTCTGGATGCAGTTAGCCCGCAATTCAGGGCTTATGTGGCAGCGACACCAACCGGAAACTTGTTGGCTTACGCAGTTCTGAACGAAGTTGCTTTCACCTATGACTTGCGCCCGGACTGGCGACTCAAAGAGTTATATGTCACCGGACCGGCACGCCAGCTTGGCGTGGGCCGGACATTGATGCAAACCGTGATAGCCGATGCCAGGCAATATGGTTGTGGCAGATTGAAATGGGATGTACTGCCAGGCAATAGCAACGCAAAGCGGTTTTACAGACAGCTAGGTGGTGAACCGGTAAAAGATTGGGAAGCATGGGTATTGCAGTTTACGCCCTGAGTTCATCAAACAAAATCAGCATGACGACCGCAGCCCAAATAATGCGTGTGGGTGAAGCAACATAGAATATTTTCATCCGATCATCCTGCGTGGATGATCGGATTTTCAGCCCGTTGTCACCTGCTAATCTCAGCCATCAGCATTCAAGGCTGCATTCATATAGGGATAACTTAGTTCGTGATTGAATAATGAAGCTGTCTGTCCCTGATGCAAAAACTGGCGTACGCCTTCCCTGCCGTGGTGATAAGCGAGCTGGAAAGGCACAGGTCCCAGGGAAAAACGGCGACAACCGGCAGTAAATAACAACATGATGTCCGGCATGCCAGGCACAGCCATGATGTTGACAGGGATGTCGAGTGCCTGTGCAATTGCAGAAATTATCGCGGCGTCGCAAAGCCCGGGCAAAAACGCAGCGCTGGCTCCGGCAGCCTGATAGGCTTGCGTACGGCTGATTGCCATTTGCAGGGCAGCATCGCCACTCGCCAATCCACGCAGATAAACATCTGTCCTGGCGTTGATGAAGAACCCAGCATCGCCAAGCTTGCTACGGATAGCCTTGATTTTTGCAACCAGCAATTCAGGTGTACCACTACCATCTTCCAGATTGATGCCGGCCACGCCGCATTGCTGCAGGTCCGCTACCAACGCAGCAACAGCGTCAGCATCGTCGCTATAGCCCTCTTCAATATCCACAGACAAAGGCACTTTGATGACGCGCAAAATGCGTCGCACAGCTGCCAGCAATTCTTCACGTGGTACGGTGCCACCGTCAGCATAGCCCAGCGCCCAGGCCAGCGATGCACTGGAAGTGGCAATCGCCGTGGCGCCGTCACGCTCAAACAAAATAGCGCTGGCAGCATCCCAGGCATTGGGCAAGAGCAAGGGTGCATTACCCTCATGTAATTCTTTGAATGTACTGAAACTTGTGCTTGTCATGAAAAACTCCGGATATGAGTCAAGTAAAAAACATCACCATCTTACGCAATGCGATAGTGTATATCCCGCCAGATTCGGACATCATTGTCACACAAAAAAAACGGGCTGCGCTGCACAAGTTTGCAGGCAACCCGACTCTTTGTTTCATACATCTTTACTTACCATATCAGGCATCAAAGCCGCCATCCGCCTTCAGGTTGGCACCGGTAATGAATGCGGCGTCTTCGCTCGCCAGATAAGCAACCAGGCTGGCGATCTGCGCGCCTGTGCCGTATTTACCAGTCGCCATGTAGCTGCGCATGGTGTCGGCAAAAGCACCGTTGGCGGGATTCATTTCAGTATCTACCGGGCCGGGTTGTACATTATTGACGGTGATGCCGCGTGCGCCCAGGTCACGTGCAAGGCCACGCGTGAATGCGGCTACAGCCCCTTTGGTCAGGGCATACAGCGACAGCCCGGGCACAGGCACAGAATCGCTGTTGACACTACCTATGTTAATGATGCGGCCACCCTCTTTCATGTGACGTTGCGCTTCTTGTGAAGCAACAAAGACACCTGTGACATTGACAGCGATCAGGCGTTGGTAATCGGCCATGCTGATATCGGCTATGCCACCGGCGACCAGTGCACCAGCATTGTTGACCAGAATATCAAGGCCGCCAAATTCTGCTACCGTAGTCGCAACTGCCAGCCTGACAGCGTCTGCATCTTGCGCATCAGCGCGAATAGCCAGTGCCTTGCCACCGTCTGCACGTATATGTGCCACCAGTTCTTCTGCCTGTTGCGCACTGCTTGAATAAGTGATGGCAACTGCTGCACCATCAGCCGCCAGCTTGCGGGCGATGGCTGCGCCTATGCCACGTGAACCGCCCGTGACCAGGGCTGTTTTGCCAGCAAGATTTGCTGTGGATTGGCTGGCTGCTTTGGTATTGAATGCTTGTGTCATGTTATTCCCCTTAATAGTTTCATCGTTGACTGGACATTGTTTTGTCTTTAATCCGTGATTGGATGAAGCTATTTTGCGCTTCAAATATCATTACAAATAGTCCATAATTGATTACATTACTTTCAACCGATAGTTGAAAGTAATGACCAAATACAAGGACGTCTCATGGAAACTCTCAGCAGCATAGAATCCTTTGTGCGCAGTGCCGAAGCTGGGAGTTTCTCTCAGGCGGCGCGCAACCTGGGACTGACGCCAGCCGCTGTCAGCAAGAATGTCGCCAAACTCGAGGCAAGGCTGGGCATACGCCTGTTCCAGCGCAGCACACGCAGCCTGGTATTGACCGAGGCGGGAGAATTGTTTCTGGCCCAGGTCAGCAGTGGGCTGGGCAGCATACAGGCCGCACTGGCGAATGTGGAAAACGTGGCTGGCAAACCCGCGGGCACACTGAAGATCAGCCTGGCGCTGTCGTTCGGGCGCGATTATGTGCTGCCTGTCGTGCATGATTTCGTACAGGCCTACCCTGATGTCATTCCCGACTTGCATTTTGATAATCGTAGTGTCGATATCATTGCCGAGGGCTTTGATGTTGCCATAGGCGGCGGCATAGAACTGGTGCCTGGCGTGATTGCGCGTGAAATTGGCCGCGCCCATATCATTCCTGTCGCATCGCCTGCTTACATGGCCAACGCGGCGCCACACAAAATGCCTGACAAGCCAGCCGAACTGGCTGCCTATGATGGTATCTTGCGGCGCTCACCGCAAAGCGGCAGATTGCGCTCATGGACATTGCGCAATGCTGCTGGTGCAGAAGCACCTGTGGAATTAAATGCGCGCATTATCATGGATGATCCTGAAGCCATGTGCCATGCTGCCCTGCTGGGCTTGGGCGTGGCTATGGTGCCCAAGCTGCATGCCCTGCCCTATCTGGAAAGTGGCAAACTGTTGCGGCTGCTACCGAAATGGCATGCTGATATCGGCCCGTTGGCGCTTTACTATGCGAGTGGCCGTCTGATGCCCGCCAAGACCAGGCTGTTCGTCGACTTCATCCTTGGCCGTTTTCGGGAACTCGACATTGCTGGCAAGTTTTCTGCCCTGCCTCGCAAAAGTTAAAAATATCGCACTCAGCTATGAGAAAATGCAGACACACTTATTTTGCCTACCGCACCTTATCCTGTGAAACCCAGCAAGCCAGACATGCCCGCCTTTCAAGTTATTAAAGACACCCTGCTCAGCGAAATCCAGTCGGGCAAATGGAAAGAAGGTGATGCCATTCCTGCCGAAACGGCGCTGGCTGAACAGTTTGGCGTCTCGCGCATGACCGTCAACCGTGCAGTACGCGAATTGACCAGCGAACAGATACTGACACGCATACAAGGCTCTGGCACCTATGTAGCTCAGCAAAAATACCAGGCCACACTGGTAGCCATCAAAAGCATTGCTGAAGAAATCCGCTCACGTGGCCATGTGCATCGCAGTGAGTTGCACGTACTGAAGGCGGAAGCAGCAACAGAAGCATTGGCAACTGAATTTCAGGTCAAGGCAGGACACCCGCTGTTTCATTCCGTCATCGTGCATTTTGAAAACGATATAGCGATACAGGTTGAAGACCGCTGGGTCAATTCCAGCGTCACGCCCGAGTATCTGCAACAAGACTTCAGCGTCATGACACCTAATGAATACCTGGTCGCCGTCGCCCCCTTGCAAGGTGTTGATTACCGCATAGAAGCCGTGCTGCCACCAAAACAGATTGCTGACATGCTGCACATATCAGCCAAAGAAGCCTGCCTGGTGCTGCACAGGAAAACCCGCTCACAAGACATGATCGCGACCAGTGTCACCATGTGGCACCCAGGCAATCGCTATCAGTTTGCGGGTAGTTTTTAAGCTAAAGCCCCTCGACACAGAGGAGGGAACGGCCGGAACGGCCTTCATAAATCTTCCGGGTCTTAAAATTTCGCCTCCATGTCACCCAAATCATCTCCAGCTGCGTTATGACTTAATAATCTGATACATACAGTTAGCAACTGGTAACACCTCAAACAGGCCAGCAAGTTAAAATGCGGGCTACGCAGTGACTTACTGCCACAGGAAAGAAATATCATGGCTAAAAAAAATGAACTAGATCCCGAAACTGAAGCTCTTATAGCCTGGTGTACAGAAGTCGAAGGCTTTCTCATCGCCGGGGGTGCCAGCCGTGATCAGGCGCAGGATCACATAGAAGAACAGATTGAATGGTTCACCGACTTATTTTTTGATGGATTATCGCCAGAAGAGGCAGCAAAAGAAGCGCTCGCATAGGCGCAGGATGGCGAGATGCCATTAATCCTTATGCGTAATCAATTATGCAAGGTAACCGAAATTAACATGATTCACCGATTTTTATTACTGCCGCTAGTAGTGGCTCTGACCAGTCTGACCGCATGCACCACCACCAAACATGCAGGCTTGCAACATGAAGAATTTGGTGCCACGGGCGTCTTCACTCGCAACTTCCCAGGCACAGAAAAAACTTCTTGCGAAGCCGCGCGCCGCGCTTTGCTGAGCCAGGGTTATGTCATCAGTGACTGGAAACCTGTGGTCATCAAGGGCCGCAGAAAATACCAGCCAGAAGCCGATGTCCAT
The DNA here is from genome assembly GCF_049339485.1 of Undibacterium sp. TJN19. Classification (NCBI taxonomy): domain Bacteria; kingdom Pseudomonadati; phylum Pseudomonadota; class Betaproteobacteria; order Burkholderiales; family Oxalobacteraceae; genus Undibacterium; species Undibacterium sp. TJN19. The sequence goes on along the minus strand of NZ_JBMPPL010000006.1, from coordinate 150,438 downwards.
GCAGAAATAGAATTCAATGTCGTATGCGTGGCCGATAGCAAAGGCAGCAATAGCACCACGGTTTTTGTTAACGCCGTGCGTGACCGCTATTCTTTAAAGAAAAGCAATACTTCGGCCAGCATAGGCGTCAGCGCCATAGGTTCCGTTTCCCTGCCGTTTGGCTCTACCGATGATGCCCTGGTCAAGGTAGCCAGTGAAACCATCCCCACCGGGCAGTTTTATGAACAGTTCTTCGAATTATTGGAGCGCTATCTGGATAGCGTCCCCTATGTTGAAGAAACAGAAGAAGAGAAGAAAGCAATTGCCAGCGCACCAACGCCTGCCAAGCCAGTAGCGACACCAGCCACTGAGACCAAAGAAATCAAAGAATCGGAAGAAGATTGAGTCCAAGCATGCAAGCCGATGATCTGCAACGCCTGTTAAGTTTCAAGATGCCTTACGGCAAATATAAAGATACCGTGATCGCCGATTTGCCCGGCAACTATCTTGGCTGGTTTGCCCGGGAAGGTTTTCCCAAAGGCGAAATTGGTCGCTTGCTGGAATTGATGTACGAAATTGATCACAATAACCTCGGTGAATTGCTGGCACCATTGAGGAAAAAACCATAAAAAAAAACGGCAAACATGGCGTTTGCCGTTTTTATCAACAATCAATAAGCAATCTAAACACCAGACTGACATCTGGCGCAAAAATCAGATTATTTGTTTTCTTTGCTTTGACGCTTGCCCGCAGCCGTTGCTGGCAGGTATTTCATCGGATCATTCGCGCCGGCAGCATAAGCTGTTACCAGGCTACGCTGACGCATGCAGGAAGCGCTCAGGACAGTAGAATCAGGCGCAGCAGAATTCACGCACACCTGCAAATCCTTGACTGTATCCAGAGGGATGCCAGCAGCAGCAGCGACAGAAACGATGGATTGTGGATTAGCACCACTGGCCACCAGGCTATCAACCGTAGCTTGCAGATTGGAGCTGGATGTCAGGGCATTGAAAATGCCGTCAACAGAAGTATCAGCACCTTCAGCAAAGGCTACCGACAAGCCACCAGCCAAAGCCAGCCCAACGAGTGTATTTTTAAGCATTTTTTTCATAGATATCCCCCAACAGGTCCGACAAACCATTTTGTCTTCTGCAAGCAATTCTAAATAAGTGTAAATCAAATTGAAAGCAGTTATTTGTAACCTGGAAACGGCTTTCAAACTACTTGCAATTTAGGCAAATGAGCAAGAATGCAAGCTTTTAAAACTGGACTGCTTACAAGCATTTCAAGCTACCTGCTCCGCCAAGACCCTTTGCGCAGCCAGCGCATTCAACTGATCGATAATGGCCTGGTCTTTTTCCAACGATTGTGCAGGTGGTATTACCAGTGTCGTAATTTGTCTGAATGCAGCCTGTGGCAAATCGCATAAATGGAGCTTTTCCTTGCGGGTCTTTTCCAAGGGATCGGTGGCGGCTTCATACAAAATAACTTCATGTTCCGGTGGATATGTCCTCGTTAACTTGTCTACGATAATCTGCAAATGCGCTGGTTCAGTATCAAAACGCTTCAAACTCAAATCGCCAGCTATGCCAATTTGCCACAAAATCAACAGCGCACTCGGATCTATTTGCCTTTGGTAAATCATGAACTGGGTTGACTCCATGGATTGCATGCCATGACTACCAGGATCAATTCCTAAATCGGCAACCAGACAATCCAGCGCAGAAATGCCAGGCTCCATATGCGCTTCATAACCTTCTGCACGGGCATCAGCTATTGCCATATGCGAAATGCAGGCAAAAATTCCAGGATGCCCGTAAAAAGCCGCACAGACTTTTTTCCCAGCTCTGACTTCTTCCAATATGGTATCGGCCATACGACGATAAGTATCACGGCGAGACTTGCCATCAATTTTGGTATCTTCGTAATGACCATTCAAACAAACATATTCTTTCGCGACATCTTGTAACCACTTGCGGGTAAAGATATTTGGTATAGCAGCAATAACAATATCAAAAGTTTCAATATAGCTCAGCGCGATTGGCGTCAACTGCCCCCCCATGCGCATACCAGTGCCAATACAGACCAGCGAACCCTGTTTTTGATTTGTCATGGACATTTAAAATTGAGATGATTGCGAACGAATCAGGAAAAACAATAATATTCCCCCTGAAAATGTTATTAAGGCACCATTTTAAGCTGAGCAACAAGTCGTTGCTCAGCTTAAATAACTATTAAATTAAGTCTAAAATTCAACAACTTAAATCAATTTATGAAATTAAACGGCAAGCGCTTCTTCGTCTTTATGCTTCAAGCATGCGGTTTCAGAATCAAGACTAAAAGGAGTTTCAATTGTATCGATTGCATCAAAATCTCTAAAGGGAATATCTAAGAATGCAGCGACCCCTTGCCTACCCTCACCAAATAAAGCAGTTTGTTCTTTTTCAGATAAACCAAATTCTGTTGCGGCTTTGAGCGGATCGCTTTTATGCGCTTGGATAAGAACAGCATTTGTGTCTAGTGCATTCAGATAATCTAAGAGCTTGGACATACTTTTCTCCTTGGTTGACAAAACTATCGGGATCATCCCAAAGATGATTTTATGTCATTTCTCAAACAGGAATAAGTATTTTTTCCACAGCTTCTAAATCAAGGACGCAATTTAACATTAACAATTTAACACCATCTATGTTGTCTATTTTAGATAACACAGAACAAAAACTGCTATGACAGCCTCAACCCTGAAATTACCATATGAAAATATCCTGCTAGTTGAAGTTTTATCCAATTAGCATACAAGCATTTAATATGCATGATCTTCAGGCAGCCGCACGCAATTTCGTCAGTGATGCAGTAATAGCATTGATCTGATCAATAATTGCCTGATCTCGTTCCAGGGTCTTTGCAGGTGGTATTACCAGTGTGGTAATTTGTCTTAATTTTGCCTGAGGCAAGTCGCCAAGACGAATTTTATCTATGCGTGTTTTTTCCAGCGGATCAGTGGCAGCTTCATAGAGAATGACTTCGTGATCAAGCGGATAGGTTAAAGCGAGCTTGTTGACCAGCACCTGCAAATATTCTTCATTGGTCTCCAAAACCTTCAGTGCCAGTTCACCAGCAATACCAGGCTGCCATAAGACCAGTAAGGTGGTTGGATCTATCATTCTTTGATAAATCATGAATTGGGTCGATTCCATAGACTGCATGCCGTAACTACCGGGGTCTATGCCCAGATCCGCTACCAGGCAATCCAGCGCAGAGATGCCCGGCTCCATATGAGCGTCATAACCTTCCGCCCTGGCATCGGCAATCGCCATATGTGAAATACAAGCGAAAATACCGGGATGTCCATAAAAAGCAGCACAAACCCGTTTCCCCGAACGCATTTCAGACAATATCGTATCGGCCATGCGCCTGTAGGTATCGCGCCGGTTTTTGCCGTCAATTTTCATATCCTCATAATAACTATTGAGACAAATGTATTCCTTGGACACATCCATGACCCATTTGCGCGTAAAGATATGCGGAATTGCAGCGACAACAACATCAAAAGACTCAATATAACTTCTTGCTATAGGGGTCAATTGCCCTCCCATACGCATGCCAGTGCCAACACATACAAGCGAACCTTTGTTTAAATTTGTCATGAGTAACAGGAATTAAGGTAAGGAAGGAGTTACAACAAAAAACCGAAAAAAAATTAGAATTATTCCAAACACAGCTTTAATTTTACTAAGCAAGATCGCTTGTTTAGTTCAATTTTCACACATGATTAATTACTTATTTTCCAACGAAATTTTAAGCAGTTACGGCATCTTTTTCTGATTGACTGAATAGAGTCTCAACAGAATCAATTGCATCAAAGTCTCTAAACGGCAAATCCAGGAAAGCAGAAATTTTCTGCTTATCGCAACCAGCGACTGCCAACTGCTCTTCGACTAAAAGCCCGTATTCTTTCGCAGCTCTGACGGGATCACTTTTATGCGCGTGAATAAGAGCAGCATTCGTGTCTAGTGCATTCAGATAATCTAATAGCTTGGACATACTTTTCTCCTTGGCTAGCACAACTTTCGGGTATAACCGAAGATAATTTTATGTCATTTTTTACATCGAAACAAATATTTCTTTCGCAACTAATTCAACCAATAAATGTAACTTAATAACAATTATTAAGCTGGGTTACATCGCAAAATAAAGAAAGGGGCCAAGCAAACATTTATTACTTGGCACACACGCCTATCATTAATAAGCAATTCAAACACTATGCAAAAGATTTATGCGGCAAAAGCTTCTTCTCTTGTGTCAGCATTTTCATGATCTATTTCCCAAGACCTAAAGCCGATTTCAGTCGTATCAAGTGAGTCAAAATCTGCGAACGGGATATCGAGAAAAGCAGCAATTTGTTGCCGACTTTGTTTTAACAAGACGGCTTGTTCTTCAATAGTCAAACCAAATTCTTTTGCAGCTTTGTATGGATCACTTTTGTGCGCTTGGATAAGAACAGCATTTGTGTCTAGTGCATTCAGATAATCTAATAGCTTGGACATACTTTTCTCCTAAATTGGCAAAACGCTCGGAATAATACCGAACTTAATTTTATGCCATTTTTACAACACTGGTAAATATTTTTTTATTAACTATTTTGTAGGAGAACTGCTCGCCTTAGCGGAAAACATTAACACAATTTCTACCCTCTGCCTTGGAACTGTATAAAGCCTTGTCAGCAGCTTCCAAGGTGGCATCAAAGGTTGTCAGGCCACTGCTATCGACGGTGGCAACACCAAAACTTGCAGATAGTGGGAAGCGATAGCCACTGGGTTCGGTATCTATCATGGCAATTGCCATGCGGCAGCGTTCTGCGAGTTGCAATGCCGTGGCCTGATTAGAGTCTGGCATGCAAATGCCAAACTCTTCGCCGCCCAGGCGACCAAATAAATCAACTTTACGCAAATGAGTTTTTACTGTCTCACAAACATTCTTGAGCACCCAATCGCCCGTTGCATGCCCAAAAGAATCATTAATATTCTTAAACAAATCCATATCAAAAAGGATGATACTCATGCTGCCGGTACGCATTTTGAACGCCTCATTGGCACACGTCATGAAATGCATGCGATTGGCAGCCTGGGTTAAACCATCTGTCTGGGAATATTGACGGAACTGATTTTTCTGTTGCAGGGTCTTGATCAACCAGAGCGTTAATAGAACAAGGATGATGGCGACCAAGGCAATGGCAAGCCATAAATTCTGATTATTCTTTTTTTCCAGCTCACGCTCAACTGCCAAGATCTTGTTTTTCTGTTCTAGCAGACTGAGTTGATTTGCTTTGTCTTGGGTGTCAAATTTCACCCGCTGATAAGCGAGATTTCTATGAAGTTGATCGTCCAAAACTCGATTCTTTAACGCAAGTGCCGCATCAAAATATTCCAGCGCGATGGGAAATTGGCCTTGCGCGCGTTTTATACCAGCCATCGACTCGGCGGTTTTTTCCATTAACTGAACTGCATTGCCCGACTTTGCATGATGATAAGCCTGAAGACCATAGCGCTCTGCTTGTTCCAAATTACCCGTTTGGAGAAACGCTCGCGCAATCGCTTCTTCCAACATCGTCAAATAATCCGAGCTTTGATTCAATTTTGAAAATTCAACTAAAAGAGCTAAGCCTGCTCCCTTGCCTTGGTGGTAATTTCCTGAATCAATGAGATCAATACAAGCCAAAACTTGAAGCAATAATGAGAAAAATTTTCTACCATGTGCCTCACAAATATTAATTGCTTCAGGCAAAAGTGATCTCGCTCGCTGGCGCTCACCTTTTAAAAAATTGATTTCAACTAGGTTACCAGTGCCTATGCATTTTGAACCGCTTTTTTCTACTTCGCCTTCTAACGCCAGCATTCGCTCTGAATAAACTAATGCTTCGTCATACGCACGTAAGGAATTGAGCAAAGTTATGGCAGCTTGCAAAGTGTCTACTTTCGCATTCTGGTTTGTGAGTTTTGGTAAAAGTATGACACTCTCATTTATCGCTGCAAGTGCCTTTTCATATTCACCAAGTGCGGTGTAACCAGAAGACAACTGATAAAGATAACGAACCCGATAATCAGGATCTCTCACCAGATTCAAGCGAGACTCAACTAACTCTACCCTTTCCTTATGTCTGCCCTTAAAGCCATAAGAGGAAGCCAAGAATAAATAATAACGATTCCGCTGTGCTTCGGTAAATGTGGGTTCTAACTGACTTAACTTTGACAAGGTCTCAGGCTGACCTTCTGGAGCACTTCGGATTGTCTGTGCCATTTGAGATAGCAAGTCATCTATTTGAGAGTCACTTGCATAGGCTGCATCAAATAAGCATAGTCCACAAACAAGCAAAAGGGTTGAGAAAATCTTTTGCTTGAAAGCTGACGTCATCACTTATACCAGACTAGTTTATTAGTAGACTGATTCTGTTGTATCCAACGCAGGAACCTCTTCAGCAGAAATTCCCAACAAACCAGCTACAGCTTCTTTGTCTCCCGACAAAACAGCAGCTTGTTCATCGTCAGAAAGGCCAAACCCGCCCATTGCAGCTTTTGCACCGCTCTTGTGTGCGGCAAGTGCCGTGGCATCAGTATCAAGGGCATTCAAGTAATCAAGCAATTTAGACATAATTATTCACCTTTCAGTTAACTTCAGAGGATTGAAAAACCTACGTAATACAAGAAAAGATTCTATTATGATTCTGTAATAAGTTGTAACAAATTTAAAAGATTAAGAGATAAGTCGCAACACGGGATAACGACGCCATTCCGGTTCTTTAAAGCGCTGGCAGGCGCTGAATATAAAATCCAGTACCGCTTGCTGATTGCCAAGTAAATCCGGGTGTGTATGCTTCCATGCTTCAAAGGCCTTTTTTACTTCAGGCTCTGCTGCCAATATCTCACTGGCGGTGTCTTCAAATACATAATCTGAATAAGCTTCTTTCTTTTCCAGTACGCTGTTAAAAAATCCCCAGCGGAAGAAACTGTCGTGTGCCTGTGGCTCCAGGGTTTCCACGATATAGCGCGCCTGGGGCTGATCCAGCGGAATCAGGTAATCGCCTGCCCTGACTTCCAGGGTTTCGTTGTAGCCTTGCAGTTGCACATCATCGTGAAACATATGCCCTTCGTATGCATGCGGGCGTGATTCTACTGATTTGATCCGGTAAACCTCGGCTTGCAACTGGGTATCCTGTTCCAGCCTGTGCATTTGCACGCCATTCCATTGCAGGCGTTCAATCACCGTCCGCCAGGCTTGCGGTAACAGATAAGCCTTGGGTTGCTGCACGAGGGTATCGGGTACAAACCGGTCAAAATAGGCAATCGGCTTTTCCCATGGCTGGCTGCGATCATAAGACAGGCGCGTGTAATTTCCCAATATACTGGGCTTGTACACGGCCTGATAGCCCTTGAACAGGAAACTGGAAGGCTCACTATGATCAACCGACCAGTGCACGGCCACTTGCTGATTGCTGGTTGCAGCCTGTCTTGCTTCAGCACGCAGGCTTTGTATCTGTGCTGCATGTTTGACGGTAAATGCCAGGACACTTTCGACCAAAGCACGCATGGATGCATAACGATCTGCAAAAGGCTTGAGCATATGCGTTTCAGGCATGAAGCCGATGGTGTGGTGCAGCGCTGCATAGCCGGTAGAGAAACGCGGGGTTTCCAGAAAATCTTCTATGCCATGATCGGGGCTGTCTTTAACGGGATTCACATACGGGCAGGTTGGCCAACCGCGTTCCTGCATGTCCTGATAGATGGCAGGCAGCATGTCATTGCGCAAGAATGGACCCAGGCCATAACCCAGTTTGTCTGCCTGGGTTTGTATCAGGGTCATGGTGTAATGGTAGTCGGCACCATTGGAAGTATGGGTATCGACCATGACGTCCGGGCTCCATTCGCTGAAAAAGCGGTTGAATACCTGGGCATTTTCGCTGTCGCATTTGATGAAATCACGGTTCAGGTCAAGATGCAGGCTATTGCCGCGAAAGCCGAATTGTTCCGGCCCATCCTGATTGACGCGCGACGTATTCTGACGATTCAGGCAGCCATCAGCGTTATAGACGGGAATGAACAGGAAAACTGTCTTGCCCAGGGCCTGCAGACGTTCTGGCTGGATACAAAAATCGCGTACCAGCGCCATGCAGGCATCAATACCTTCAGGCTCGCCAGGGTGAATGCCGTTATTATTAAAAAAAACCGGACGTTGCTCGCGCTTGAGTTGTGCCTGCTCAAATACGCCATCCGCAGTGACGATACCTGCGTGAATGGGGCGACCGCTATCAGAGACGCCAATTTGCCTGAACTGCAAAATACCTGGGAAATCTGCCACCAGTTGCTGATAAAACGAGATGCAGGCTTCCCAGCTTGTGGTCTGGTTTTGATTGCCCGCCTCGTAAGGCGTGACATAACTGGCAGTGCTGGCGAATTTTGCAGACATATGATGCACAGGATGGAGTAAACGATGACACTGATTTTAGCGCACAAGCAAGGTATGCGGCATGGCATACTGATGCCTGATCGAAACAAATTTGTATAAACCCTGATACAGACCCTTTATTTGCCGGAGTATCTTGTGACTGATCCTGAAATATTGACCTTGCGCCTGAGTTGTCATACCACCCTGCCCGGCCATAAAGCAGTGAGCCCCGCAGAAACCTTTAGTCGCATGGCCAGTTGGTGCGAGCGTCATCAGGTGCAGCACGATACCTATGGCGAAGGTGAACTGGTACAGGCGTTTGAGCAAAAAATTGCTGCCCTGCTAGATATGGAATCCGCCTTGTTTTGCGTGACAGGCACCATGGCACAGGTCACTGCGTTAAGACTGGCATGCGAAGAAAGGGGAAGCCAGTTGGTTGGCCTGCACCCGACTTCCCATATTTTGCTTCATGAAAAAAATAACTTTCAATTACTTGGGCATTTCACAGCCCTGCAAATTGGCAATCCGCATCGCCCATGGTCGGTAAAAGATTTGCAGGCCGTTCCGGAAAAACTGGCAGCCGCCCAATATGAACTGCCGATGCGCGAAATTGGCGGGCAATTACCCCCTTGGGAAGAACTGGAAGCCATAAAGACGTATTGCCAGCAGCAAGACATCCATCTGCATATGGATGGCGCCCGCCTGTGGGAAGCTGCCACAGGCTATGGCCGCAACCTGGCAGATGTCGCAAAGGGTTTTGATACTGCTTATGTTTCCTTTTACAAAGGCATAGGCGGCCTGGGTGGCGCGATGTTACTGGGCAGCGCCGAGTTTATTGCAAAAGCTAAAGTATGGATGCACAGGCAAGGTGGCAGTGTATTTCGCCGCAGTCCGTATGTAGTGGCCACCGCCATGCAATTTGATGAACGCCTGGCAAGCATGCCAGCCTGTTTTACACGCACACAAGAACTGTACAGATTGCTGGCCAGTTATCCACAATTCAAGACAAACCCGGCGGCACCACAATCGAATATGCTGCATCTTCATTTACCCACAGATAAAGACAGCGCGATCGCCATCCGTAACCGTATTGCAAAAAATCATGGTATCTGGCTGTTCGGCAATGCCGTTCATACTGCCTTGCCAGGTCAATGCATGTTTGAATGGTATGTCGGTGACCAGATGTTATCGCTGGATGACGATGCCGTGCGTCAGGCACTGGATTTGTTGGCGGCAGAGATCAGCAATAGCCAAAACACCACGCAATAGATTTTCAAAGCGCCATAACGCCAGGGATATTATTGTGTTGCTGCGGTTAACACCACTTGACTATGGTGTTCAGCATAGGCCGTCAGGGCCACGATGCGCTTATCGGTTACGCGCTTGAACTGAAAGCAAAGTATCGGCGTCAGCAACCATGAAAGCCATCTTGGCCTGGCAGTAATGTTGTATGAAAAACGTACGCGTGTCAGACCGGCAGACAATTCCTTGAACTGCCAGCCACCTGCAAATTTATCAAAAATATAGGGGCCCTTCACCATCTTTACCGCAGCAACTTCATTGGGTTGATAAGACACGTAGACGATGTCCATGGAAAAGCCAATGCCGTCTATGCAGCGCGCGGTTTCACCAACACCGGCAACTTTGGCATTCATCAGAAAGGATTCTTTGGTGAAGGTGTCCCACTTCGCCCTTTGTGTATAGTCCTGCGTCAGATCAAACAGATACCTGGCATCGGCACGCACTTCGAATTCATGATGTATGAGCATGTTGGCCTCTAATTTAATTCAATGATTTTATTTTTGATTTCATTTCTTTGACAAAGTATCTGCCTGGCTGACATCCCCCGGCGCAACAAACAAACTCGGCGGCACACCCAATTGGCGCTTGAACATCGCAATAAAGGCGCTCAGGCTGTCATAGCCCAGCTCGATGGCGATGGTAGTTACCGGGGTGCCGGTTGTCAGCATTTCTATCGCGCGCATCAGTCTGGCGCGCTGTCGCCACTCAGAAAAACTGAGCCCTGTCTCTTGTGCAAAACGTCGTATCAGCGTGCGTTGTGCAATGCCTGCCCAGTCAGCCCATTCTTGCAAAGAACGCTGGTCACCAGGGTCATTCAAAATCTGGGTAGTAATTTTTAATATTCGCTTGTCCGAAGGCAGCGCCAGCACAAATGCCTGTCGCGGCAAGGTCTGGACTTCATCAAGAATAACCGCCAGCACACGCTCTTGTGTCTCATTGAGCGTCGTTGAAACCGCCCAGGTCGCCGCCCGTAAAACCGCTTCGCGCAACAAGCCTGAGACTGGCATGATTTGTGGTTCTGCTGGCAAGCTGGTACAACTGTCCGGTGCGACATAGATACTCCAGCCGCTGAACTGGCCGCGTGAAAGCATCGCATGCAGGTTCATCGGAGGCAGCCAGATAGCATAACCCGGTGGCACCACCAGATGCTGTTGTTCTGTCGTCAATGTCATTACGCCAGCGGTGGCTGCCAGCAATTGCCCACGCTGATGAGAATGAGCGGGTGTAGCACGGGCTTGCGACATCGCAGTAACGGCAAAGAGAATCGATCCCCCGGCCTGGTCTGCACGAACAGGATCGATCAAGGATGGGGGTGTGGCCTCAGTGCGATACATGTTGGCATTATATAGCAAGCCACCTGAGCGCAAAAACCGCATCATGATGACTCTACTCACTACGAAAGAATCAAAATGAAAGCAGAAGACATCCTCCCGGACAATATCAACATCGCCAATTTTGCAGGCATGCAAATCAGAAAAGGGACAGTGGCTGCATTTATCGCCAATGCGCGAATCCACCTCGCCCCCTCCAGCACAATGGAAGAACGGCAATTTGCCCAAACTGATATGTTTGAAGCCTTGCCTGCATTGCAAGCCATCGGTGTATTGGATATATTTAAGATTGCCGACGCTGGCCTGCGCAAACTGGTTGATGAGCACCTGCTTGCGTCATCTGGCAATCAGACTTAAGGCTTTGCGCTCTGGCTCATGGCTTCCACCCTTGCGCGGACAAAATTAATATGGCTGCGCAAGCCATACAACTCTTCGGCATAAGAAAGCGGGATGGTGATGCGATTGACTTTTTCTTCGATCTCATCGAGATGGCGCAACTGTTTTTCTGCGACGCTGGCACGTTCGTCAGCCGAAATATTCTCTATCGCCTGTTCAACCAGACGCAGCTGTCCATACCAGCGATAAATCCTTGAACGGATGCGCCATACGTACAATGGCGGAATAATCTTGGACAGGGGCAGCAGCAATGCCCCTAAAGCCACCAGCACCACCCACATGCGTTCAAAGAAATTAGCTATCCAGAATGTCAGGTAGCGTTGCAACATGGGTGGGCCATTTTTATAGAATTTTTCTGCCTCGCGTGCGACCGGTATTTCAGTATATTTGTCCGAGGGGAACTCGCCCTGGCGACTGAACCAGTCCGCCCCGCTATGTATTTTATGTGCTGCCTGCAATAACAGGCCTATCAGGGCCGGATGCAGGCTTTCGTGCGCCACCAGGGTGGCGGTTGGAGCGATCAGGTGATAATCGCGGGAAGGGATATCACGCCCTATATCAACAATGCCACGTGGTAAAACCACATGCGATAAAAACGGGAAACGCCTGGTATAGGCTTCTGCCTGAACAAAATCAAACAAGCGAATATCTGGCGTTTGCAGCAGCATCTGTACCAGTGGCGAATCGCTGGCAGAACTAAAGATGAGTACGTCGACCTTGCCATCCAGCAAAGCCATCGTGCCTGGCGTGTCAGCCAGTTTTTCCAGCTTCACATCGCTTTCTGACATGCTGTTAACACTCAATATCTGGCGGAACAGGCGCGCCACACCAGTACCATCTGGCCCTACATTGACCGTCTTGCCCTTAAACTGGCTGATGGTGCTGACTTCTTTGGGGCTGCGGTAAAACACCCAGATCGGCTCATAAAACAGGCTGCCCAGCGAGATCAGACCTTTTTCCTGTGCCTCAGTCTCTTCAGCAGAACCGCTACGCACAAAGCCGACTTCAATTTCGGAATCAGGATCACTGATGCGGGCCAGATTTTCTTCTGAGCCCTGCGAGCTTTGCGCCCGCAATTCAATCTGGTTCTTTGCCAGTTCTTTCGCATACAGTTTTGCAAAACGGGCATAGGAACTATTGTCTTGCCCGGTCGACATATCCACAGTACGTGATGGAGCCGGGTCAACCAGCCAGTAACCAAGCCCACAGACAATAATGATCATCAGGGTCACCGGGCCAAACGCGACCAGCAGGTCGCGTAAGGAGAACAAGGTGAATTTAAATTTCTGCATAGCGCTCAGGCTACGATGCCGGCACCAGGAATGGGGACATATTCAGCCTGTAACTGCTGCAAGCCTTCCAGCATTTTTTCATAGGCTATATCCACTTGCTGCGCATCGCCCTTGACACCCAGTTCTATATGGCGGCGCTCGGTAGCACTGCCCACGCTGGGCAAACTGAACACCTTGATCAGGGGGTAAGCCGCTTCCAGCTCTTCCATCAATGGGGTGACGACAGATTCAGCAGTTTCATACACCAGGACTGATTTCTCAAACTGCTCGGCTTGATGAAATAAATGCGAAAAATAAGTATCAAGCACCCATTCCAGCATGGGCCAGGCCATGACAGGAAAACCCGGTACAAAAAAATGGTTGCGGATAGAAAAACCGGCAATCTTGTTGAACGGGTTGGGGATCAAATCTGCACCTTGCGGGAATTCGCCCATTTTCAGGCGGTGCTGATGATCAGGTGTATCCAGGTCAGCCACTTCGCCTTTCTCTTTGGCGATATCGATGATGCGCTCCTGTATCAATAGCTTGGCACCAGGATGCAAGACAATAGGCAAACCGAGCGCAGCAGCGGCGCACTGGCGGGTATGATCATCCGGCGTGGCACCAATGCCACCTGTAGAAAACACGATATCGCCACTGGCAAAACTACGCTGCAAGGTGGCAGTAATACGGTCGCGGTTATCGCCTATGTATTCTACCCAGTCCAGTTGCATGCCACGTGCTTTAAGCATGGCGATAACCTTGGGCATGTGTTTGTCTTCACGTTTGCCGGACAAAATTTCATCACCAACAATGATCAAGCCTATTGCCACAATTCACTCCTCGTTATGGATTGCTTACTGATTACCATGGATTGCTGATGCTTGATATGAGTTGGCGGCTGCCTCACGCTGCCTCTGCAAAGCCTCAAGGCAATAATGCTGGAACCATAAACCTGTAAACACAAACACCAGCACATATACCCAGATCGCCACACTGGCCAGCACTGGTAAAAACAATACCGACAAAACACCACCCAGCCACAAAAGACCAGGCGCAGCGCCGAACAGACCAGCGATGATCCCTATCAATAGCAATGATAAGCGATGTTGGCTGACAAGCTGAAGGCGCTCTTCTTCATCGGCATGCTGTGCCAGCGCATCATAGACCATCACGCGATAAGTCAGCCAGCCCCATAAAAAGGGTTGCAGGAACAGGCTCAGGGGCGGCAACAAGGCCAGAGGCAAGGTAATCAACCATACCAGGGCAAAAATACCGAAAGAAGACAATGAATGCCAGAGACTGCCAAAAAGGGAACCGCCATTTTTCTGTTCCAGCTGCGGATAATGGCGCGCGCCCACATGCTTGCTGATAGCAGGCATGGCAAACAAGCCTATACATACCAGCGAGGTGAACACCATCAGGGGCAATAGCACCCACATTGCCAGAAACGGCACGATAACGGCTTTGAATGCGATCAGGCCAACAAAGCTCAAGACCCCACTGACAGCCTGGTAGCCATCATGCTCATTGAACCAGGTCTGGATGAAATCGATCAGGCTTTGCAAGCCCCACCACATCGCCACACCCCAGAGTACGAATGCCGCCAGGAATGGCAAGAAAGTCAGCAACAGCATGCGGTAATGCAATTGCCCTGCTACCGCCCTGCCCCATGCCCGCATGACTGCACCCATATTCATTGCTGCCCTCTCTTGTCCAGACCAAACAGGCGTTTCAAGCCCAGCCATTGCTGTGACCAGAAACCCTCGCCATAGTTGCGTCCATTCCCTTCCGGTGCGGGTAACTGGTCACGTATGCCAGTCAGTGCAAATTCCTTGCTGAACAGGGCTGTGCCAAACAAGATATCCCAGATGGTGAACAGCACGGCAAAATTGTGGCCGCCCAGCGTGCCCTTGCCATGGGTTTCATGGCCTATACCGATGGCGTGATGGGTGCGATGATAACGCGGCGACACCAGTATGTATTCACCTATGCGGCCAAAATGAATGCGTGCATTTGCGTGCTGGAGGCTTTGCAGCATTTGCGATGCCATCACCAGCATCACATATTGCCCAGGCTCGACACCTATCGCCAGGGCAATCAGCCCCATATAGATATCGCGCAGGAAATCGTCGAGCAGGTGATTCCTGTTATCGCTCCATAAATTCATGTCGCGCTGGCTATGGTGCAGGCTGTGCAGGGCCCACCACCAGTTGAACTGATGTTCGGCACGGTGATACCAGTAATCAAAGAAATCAAGTACAACCAGGTAAGTCAAAAACAGCAGCACCGGATTTTCCAGAAAACCCGGCCAGATGTTTTCCAGATTGAATGGGTTGACCCCCTGCAAATGCAAAATGGCGGTCAGTTGATCCAGCAAGGGATCAAGCACAAAGAATATCAATATCGAAAACGCACCCAGTCTGTGCAAGGCTGTGTAGATAAAATCATTCCACCTGGCATAACGGTTTTTCAGCGGGTGCACAGGTACCCAGGCTTCCAGCGGGCGCAGGATGATAAATAAGATCGTCAATTGCAGGACACCGAGCATGAACCATTCGACGCCTTCAAATGCGTCTTCCACAAACTCACCCAGCCCCAGATAAAACATGGCAGGCTGCACTATCGTTTCAAAAATCCATGCTTGCAGATTTGTGAACAGATCAGAAATAGTCATTATTTTTTCAGTTGAGTTGATGTTTGATAAGCAGGATGCTCACGTAGCGTAGCAAAACAAAAGGATTTCTGCTCAAGCCCCTGAATCAATGCTTCCAGGTTTGCTGGTGCCCAGGCCTGTTTGCGTGACCAGATGCCCATATGGGCAACAAAGATATCACCATCCTTGAGCTGAGTCAGCGCACGTTGCAATAGCATGAGGTTGCTGAATTTTTCGCTAGGCAATTCATCCCCCGAAAAACCCGCAGGTGACCACCCCACGTGCTGGTAACCACAAGCTTCACCAGCTTTTAATAAGGCCGGCGTCAGCTTGCCACCAGGCGCACGCCAGTAAGGATCAAGCTTTTTACCTGTCAGCTCAAAAAACCGTTGATCAACGCGGCGCAGTTCCTGGCAATATTGCTGGGCTGTCCAGTTCAGTGTCTTGCCCGCCTGTGCGCCAAACTGCGGTTTGACGGCAATGCGCCCGTCGGGCAAATCACCAACTACATAGACATGATCGAAAGTATGCGTGCCAAAGGCATGGCCTTCATTTGCCAGGCTTTTCCAGTAAGCAGACCAGCTCATATCCAGCGAATAATCGCCATTGACGGTTTTTTCATTGGCCAGAAAGAATGTGGCCTTGATCTGGTGGCGACGCAAAGTCGCGGCAATCAACTCTGCCTGCGACTGGCTGCCGGTATCAAACGTCAGGTAAATGCTGCCTTTGCAAACGCCCCCTGCAACCGGGGCAGCAAGAACCGGCTGCGCAAACTGCATTGCCAGCAGCACAGGCACGATGCGCGCCAGGCGGGGTCGCAGAGGCGCAGCCAATTTACATATTGGGCGCACGATTGGCAAAGTAGACACCATGAGGGGAACGTCCAACCGGTATCATTTTGATGACTTTGCGCGTAGGGATATCAATGACAGCCACTTTTTTGATCCAACGCAGTGTTGTCCACAGGGTTTTGCCATCAGCACTGACTTCCATGCAGTCCGGGCCACCGGGAACGGGAATTGTCCCTACCATTTCCAGGGTTTGCTGATCCAGGATATTGATTTCATTGGATGTGCGATTGGATACAAACAAATGGCGCTTATCGCCCAAGGCGCGGAAATTATGGGTGCCCTCGCCCGCCTTGATCTTTTTGACGGTCTTTTGGGTGCGCCAGTCAATGACCTCGACATAGTTGCTACCCATGATACCGACGAGCAGGTATTTGTCGTCAGGTGTCATGGTAATGCCTGCTGGCAATTTACCAACAGGAATAGTCCATTTGATCTTCTGGGTTGCCAGGTCAATCGCTGAAATCTGGTCGCTGCCCTGTTGGGTAATGAAAACCGTGGTACTGGCTGCATCAAAAGCCATGTGACTTGGCAACTTGGCCAGGGGTACGCGCTGGGCCAGGGTCATTTCTTTGCCATCGTATTTATAAAAATCGACACGATCCAGGCGCAGGGAATTCGAGACAAACCACTTCTGATCAGGTGAAAAACCTATCTGGTAAGGATCGGCAATATCTTTCATGCGGCGCTGTATTTCACCCGTTTTAGGGTCAAGAAACACCAGCTCATTGCCAACTGCATTCGCCACGATCAAGGATTTGTTGTCCGGCGTTGCCATCAGGTGATGGGGCTCTTTGCCAACCGGAAAGGTGCTGAGTTCTTTATAACTGGTCTGATCAAGCAAGCTTACCGTCGCATCGCGCGAGTTTAATACCACCACGACATTGGTCTGGGCAGAAACGGCTGAAAAACTTGAAAGTAAATAAAACGCCAGAGACGACAGCAAAAAACGACTACGCATGAAAGAAGACCGCAAAAAAATGAATCAAGCACGCATTTTACAGCGCATGACAATAAGCAAAGGACTTTCCTTGCATTGTTTTTACGCTTTTTAGCAGAATTTGCGCAAAATCAAGCATGGAAAGCTGGCTCAACAGCCAACAATTGTACAGCGACTGAGCATGGCGGTTTTTTTTGTTCTACAATTGCGCCAACTTTTTCGAAGAAGGGTGGCACTTCCCGCAGTCAATTGTGTTTTCATATGGGAATTTATTGCCATATTTCAACTATATAGCGATTGTGAACAAGGATCGCCTGCCCAGACCGAAATCGCCTGAAAACGCCTTCGCAAGCCCTGGCTTGACAACGAAAAGCGCAAAATGAACGAAGGGTGTGAAAACCGCCCGCTAAATGCCAGATAAAGGAAAAATGATGAGCACAACTACTACCGTCAGTGGCTTGCAATACGAAGATAAAGTCGTTGGTGAAGGCGCAGAAGCGCAAGCAGGCAACCACGTTGTCGTGCATTACACTGGTTGGTTGCAAAACCCCGATGGCAGCGCTGGCAAGAAATTTGATTCCAGCAAAGACCGTAACGATCCGTTTTCTTTCCCATTGGGCGCTGGTCATGTGATCAAAGGCTGGGATGAAGGCGTGCAAGGCATGAAAATCGGCGGTACCCGTATTTTGACTATTCCATCCAGCCTGGGTTATGGCCCGCGTGGTGCAGGCGGTGTCATTCCAGGCAATGCAACACTGATATTTGAAGTGGAATTGCTGGGCGTATAATTGTCTGACTTGGATGCCCATCCATCATACAGCGTCACAGGTGTCAACCACCTGACGCTGTCAGTATCGGATCTGGAACGTTCTTTTCGCTTTTATGTGAACGTTCTGGGTCTGAAACCTGTTGCCGAATGGCAAAATGGCGCCTACTTGCAAGCCGGCAATGACTGGATTTGCCTGTCATTAGATAAGAATTGCCGCACCACTACCCCTGCCGAATATACGCATAGCGCGTTTTCTGTCACACCTGAAGCTTTTGCCGGTTTTGTACAAAAAGCTGTCTTTGGTGAAATCAAACTGTGGAAAATCAATAAAAGCGAAGGCGATTCGCTGTATCTGCTTGACCCGGATGGACACAAGCTGGAATTGCATGTCGGTGATTTGCAAACACGGATGAACAGCTTAAAACTTAATCCATACCAAGGATTAATTATTTTTTAAATATGTTGTAAAGACAAGTGCTTTCGAGTCTAATGGCGGGCCGTAATTTCACGGTCAACAATTATTAAAGGAAGTTCATGTTCGCTCGCCTCATAGTTACAAGTCTGATTGCATTTTCCCTGGTAGGCTGCGCATCTGGCGTCAAGCACGCAGATATAAGCAACAAGCAATATCTGTCAAACCGCCCGGCAAAATCGATTTCTATTTCCTTGTCTGATGATGCGAAGAAGCAAGTCAGCGACAATTTGAAATTTGATCAGAACGCTCTGGTCGATAACGTAAAACGAGCAATGTCCTCACAAAACCTGTTGAGTGAAAATAATCCTGAGGCAACGAACACTGTTGAAATTTTGGTAAAAGATTTTCGTGTGCGTTCCGCTTTTACGGCCATCATGTTCGGTTTTATGGCTGGCAATGACCATATCGTCGGTGATGTTATTTTGAAAGACGCGACAGGCAAGGAAATCAATCGCTTCGAAATCAGCGCTTCTTATGCGCTGGGTGGCCTTGCAGGTGGTCAGGACGGAATGCGCCTGAGCTGGTTATATGAAAAATTTGCTGAATTAACTGTAGAACACCTGCGCGGCAAGAAAGTGTAATCAAACTTGGCGCGGTTCGCTAAATTGACAATAAAAACGCCCCGTATGCATGGCAACTCGGGAGCGTTTTCTATTGAAGCCTGGCAAACTTTATCAAAGACAATCTTCAACAAGTTTATTCTTTAATAAAATGCTCGCGGTAGTACTTCAACTCTTCAATCGATTCAAGAATATCTGCCAGTGCCGTATGTTTTTGATGCTTTTTAAAGCCTGAAGCCAGTTCCGGCTTCCAGCGGCGACATAATTCTTTCAGGGTAGACACGTCCAGATTACGATAATGGAAAAACGCTTCCAGCTTGGGCATGCCACGTGCCATGAAGCGGCGATCCTGGCAAATGGTGTTACCGCACATTGGTGATTTGCCTGCAGGCACATAAGGTTTCAGGAAGGCGATCAGCGCAGTTTCGGCGTCTGCTTCGGTCACGGTAGACGCTTTAACCTTGTCAATCAGGCCAGAGCGGCCGTGTGTGCCCTTGTTCCAATTATCCATCTTGTCCAGGGTTTCATCCGATTGGTGAATGGCAAACACGGGGCCTTCAGCCAATACATTCAACTGAGAATCAGTTACCACAACGGCTACCTCAATGATACGATCTGTATCCGGGTCAAGACCGGTCATTTCCATGTCCAGCCAGATCAGGTTTAACTCATTTGGACGGGCAGGAATGGAGGTGTTTGTTTGGATGTCGGTCGCTTGTGACATAATTCTTCCTTAGCTATTACTTATCGAATGTCACATTTTCCCATGATTTCAGTCGTTTTTTCGGTTTTATTCATTTCCTTCCTGCTGTTGACACTGGTTTTTCAGTTCTGGCTGGGCTCCCGGCATATCCGGCATATACTTCGCCACAGAGCGGCAGTACCTGATCAGTTCGCTGAAAAGATCAGCCTGACCTCGCACCAGAAGGCAGCTGATTACACGATTGCCAAGACCAAACTAGGTATGGTTATGCTGCTGGTGAATGCGGCCATCCTTGTCGGCTTTACCCTGTTTGGTGGCTTGCAATGGCTGTCTGCCTACCTTGTAAAACTGACCGGCCCGGGCATGTGGTATCAAATCAGCCTGCTTGTGGCCTTTACCGTTATCAGCAGCGTGCTTGAATTTCCGTTCAGTTATTACTCGCAATTCGTACTCGAAGAGAAATTTGGTTTCAACAAGATGACACGCAGTCTGTTTTTTATCGACATGGCGAAATGGGCAGGGATTAGCGCAGTACTTGGCTTGCCACTGGTCTGGGTGATTTTAAGCCTGATGGAAAAAGCAGGAAGCCTTTGGTGGCTGTATGCCTGGGCAGCTTTTGTTGGCTTCCAGCTGTTGCTTCTGTTAATTTTCCCGGTCGTGATTGCGCCGCTATTCAATAAATTCTGGCCACTCGATAATGCAGAAGTACGTGACCGCATAGAAGGCCTGAGCAAACGCGTCAGTTTCGCCCTGAAAGGTATTTTTGTCATGGATGGATCGAAGCGATCTGGCCATGGAAATGCCTATTTCTCCGGCTTTGGCAGCGCCAAGCGTATCGTTTTCTATGACACCCTGCTCGAACGGCTCGCACCACATGAAATTGAAGCTGTCCTCGCCCATGAACTGGGTCACTTCAAGCTTAAACACATCATCAAACGTATGGCCGTGATGTTTGCCCTCTCGCTGGCCTTTATGGCCATGCTTGGCTACTTCAAGGAACAGGTATGGTTTTATACCGGCCTGGGTGTAGACCCTATGCTGCTGGCAAAAAATGATGCGATGGCGATCATACTATTCATGCTGGTGCTGCCGGTATTTACCTTTGTGCTGTCACCCTTGAGTGCGATCACATCACGCAAACATGAATTTGAAGCCGATGCCTTTGCCGCCAAACATACCAATGCGCAGGACCTGGTTACCGCACTGGTCAAAATGTACGACGATAATTCATCGACGCTGACACCAGACCCATTGCATTCAGCATTTTATGACTCCCACCCTTCTGCCTCTGTGCGCATTAATCACCTGATGGCCACCCAATAAAGGAAACACCATGATCAAGACTTCAGAATTGCTGGAAAAAAAATCCCATCACACAGAAACCGGCCTGGATGACGCCAGCCTGCCAGCTTACTTTGCGGCTACCCCAGGCTGGGCGCAGGATGGCCCACGCATCGTCAAGACTTTCCAGTTCAAGAATTACTATGAAACCCTGGCTTTCATCAATGCGATTGCCTATGTCATTCACGCAGAAGATCATCACCCTGAACTGGTGGTGACCTATAACCGCTGCATCATCAAGTTTGACACGCATACGGTGAACGATGGCAAAGGTGGCATTTCTGAGAACGACTTTATCTGCGCCGCTAAAATTGATGCAATTTTCCAGCAAAGTTTTTCCTGATGGCGCGTTCACAAGCACTGGTCATTGCTGCGCATGGCCGTCATTATCTGGTACAGGCAGACATTGATGGCGTGCCCACCAAACTGCATTGCGTCACTCGTGGCAAGAAAAGCGATGTGTCGGTCGGCGACATTGTCGAATATGCGCTGACATCAAAAAACCAGGGCGTGATCGAAGCCATCACTACGCGCAAGACCTTGCTG
The DNA here is from genome assembly GCF_049339485.1 of Undibacterium sp. TJN19. NCBI lineage: Bacteria > Pseudomonadati > Pseudomonadota > Betaproteobacteria > Burkholderiales > Oxalobacteraceae > Undibacterium > Undibacterium sp. TJN19. The sequence goes on along the minus strand of NZ_JBMPPL010000006.1, from coordinate 128,882 downwards.
TACAGGTCGGACCAATATAAATCCAAGATGCTGGCCGCCAATCTGACACAATTGCTGATCGTGGTGGCGACTGAACCCAGCTTTACCGACGACCTGGTTTCACGCGCACTGGTGGCAGCAGAATCATCTGGCATCAAGCCACATCTGATTTTGAACAAGGTTGATGTCACCGCATCCTTGCCAAAAGCACGTGAACGTGTGGGCCTGTATGCAAAACTCGGTTACCCCGTACATGAAGTATCGGTCAGGACTGACCCAGACGGCACACGTCAACTCATGCACGATCTGATGCAGAGGCAAAGTACGATACTGATAGGCCAGTCAGGCATGGGCAAGTCATCACTGATCAACCTGCTGATACCGGATGCAGAAATCGCCACCCGTGAAATTTCTGCCGCGCTCGATACCGGTAAGCACACGACGACCTTCACCCGGCTGTACCATATGGATGCTGATTCCTACGTCATTGATTCACCCGGTTTCCAGGAATTTGGTCTGCATCACCTCAGCGAAGGCATGCTGGAACGCGCTTTCCCCGAATTTTTGCCGCACCTGGGAAAATGCAAGTTTTACAACTGCCACCACCACAGCGAACCGGGCTGTGCGATACTGGCAGCAGTGAAGGATGGCGAAATTTCAAGCATGCGGCACGATATGTTTGAACAACTGGTGCATGAATCGAAGCAGACGGTGGGGTATTAAAATTCATGAATTTGCTGCGTGCAATACGACTGTTTTTAATGCTCTGCATACTAGCTAATTTATCGATTGCCCAATCTACTAAATCTGACGTCGACATAAACGGGCTGCCAATAAGCTTTTCAGGTTTTCCTTAAGCTACAGGAGTCTATGAAATAAGTTCTAGTTAGCAAAACTCGTTTTACTCTAATGAACAAGTGATTAGCGCAGGTTTTTTCATAGAGATGGAATGTTAAAATCGTCAGAAACTCAAGAAATGGCACAATAATCCGAATGCATCATTAGGATACTTTTTATGCATTGGCTTGCTTCATTGGCTCATTCAGACTCACACTTTGCGCAAGCAACCAAATAAAAATACCAAAAGCATACAAATTGAGCCTAGCTTTGCGTGATTCGCGTAGTTTACTCAACAAAGAAATATTACTGAAGACATAATAAAAATATGCTCAACAAAGTACTCAAATTCTTAAATTCCAAACTTTCGATAAGTGACAAGCAAGCTTCATTATCCAAGCCTGCAATTGCAGTTCCAGTTAACGAAGATATACGCTTAAAACGCGAAGGCGATACCTTTCTCCATCAGGGAAATCTGATTGCAGCAGAAACAGCTTACCGTCAAGCAATTCTACTCAACCCGCTTTTTGCCAAAGCCCACAGTAATTTGGGGTTTGTCTTACGTGAAATGGGGCGATTGCCTGATGCAGCTAAAAGCCTGCGACAAGCGAGGGAGCTAGACTCGTCCGACGCAGACACACAGTATATATCTGGCACTTTGGCCTTAACGATGGGCCATCTGACTGAGGCGGAAACCCATTTTAGACAGGCACTTGCAATCGCTTCCGATTTTGCGTTCGCGTATCATGATTTGGTTCGTCTGCTATTACAGCAAGACAGGAATGAGGATGCATTACAAGTCATGGCAAACGCAGTCAACCAAAACGCTGATGATGCAAACATGCAATTTATGATGGGGGAACGCTACCAGGAACTGCAACGTTTCGCCTTAGCACATACCTGTTATTTAAACGCGCTAAAGATCAAGCCTTCCTACCCCGAAGCTAGTGCAAGTTTAGCTACTGTACTCATAAAACTGGGACAGGCCGAGCAGGCATATCCCTATTTTACGCAAGCGATAGACGGATATAAGGAACAGCTTTTATTGTCCTCTAACGATGCCACCGGACATTTTAATTTGGGTTCAGTCTTGCTGACACAAAACCGTTGTGCTGAAGCCAAAACCAGTTTCGATCATGCGCTGCGAATCACACCTCATTTTCCCGAAGCTCGCCTGGGGCGCAGCCTGGCGAATTTAGCAATGGGCAACTTTGAAGAAGGTTGGGCTGAATACAACTACAACAAACAAGAAGAAAAGACCACGACAGCTGATAACGCACTCCAAAAGCCAAGTTTATCTCAATGGAAAACTCGGGATGACATAATTGGCAAATCAATTGTTCTCTACGCCGATCAGGGACTGGGCGACACCATGCAATTCGTGCGCTATGCTGAATGTATTAGGGCAGTAGGAGCAGTTGCCGTTTATCTGGATGTTCAGCCGCAATTGAAATTATTGATGGAAACTATACCTGCAATCGACAGAGTGTTAGTTAAGGGAGCAAACTTAGAAAGCTGCGATTTTCAGTGTTCCCTTTCACGTTTGCCACATTTACTAGGAACTCGCATTGATACTATCCCAAATACCGTACCATATATTCAAGCAACACCTGAACGTGTGACATTATGGAAAGAAAAATTGCACCTTTATGAATCTGCTTCACCTCAACATAGTGTCGGCAAGAAGCGTGTGGGCGTAGTATGGTCAGGTAACAGATTTTTCAAAAACGATTTCAACCGTTCTCTACCGCTATCCAATTTCAACATTTTGCTTCAGCGAACTGACGTCAACTTCTATTCATTACAAAAAGACCTTCGTGAAAACGACGCGATAGTGCTAACAAGACAGCCAGGCATCATCGATTTGACCAACGACTTCACCGATATGTCAGAAACTGCTGCGACCATAGCAAATCTTGACTTGATAATTTCAGTGGACACCGCCATCGCACACCTTGCTGGCGCAATGGGAAAACCAGTCTGGATCATGCTCCCGTTTGCTTCCGATTTCCGATGGTTACTGAACCGAAACGACAGCCCTTGGTATCCCACAGCCCGACTATTCCGCCAACAAAAAATCGGTGACTGGAAAACGGTAATGCAAGATATCCAAGCGGCGTTGGACGAATGGATTTTAGGTTCTGATTAACTCAGCGAAGCATACTTTTCAGTTCTCTTCAACTCTCTACTTCGCCTGTGCAACTGTCACCGCACATTGCACAACCATATCAGACCAGATTCATCAAAATGTTTAATTTTGCAAAAAAACTGGTAGTCTCTGAGACAAGGAATACAATGCCAGTAACAGTGCTATCTGTTTTTAGCGAAATTTGTGCCAATTTCTGAAGGGGATCAACATGAACCGCAAAAATGCTATTGTCAGTTCCATACTTTGGGCAGCAGCCATCATTGCCTCGGCAGCCAACGGTGCGCCTTCTATTTTAACCATGATAATTTTGCCGGGTTTGGCTGCAACGTTTTTGCTGGTGACCACGCCGAGATCAAAAACCAGGAAGTGTGTACGCAAATAAACGACGTACCTGGCCAATAGCGCCAATCACCAGTGAGGCTGACTCCAGCATAGCCTCACTTTAATTCCCGTTACCTACTCTTCAAACCCAGTTCACTCAACCACTTCTTTTCAGAAGCGGTCAGCGTTTTTTCCAGCATGCGCTCTGGTATTTCCCACACCAGCACTTTTGGTGCTTCTTTCTTGAATTCGGCGCTGTTGATGTAGCCATAGGCGGCGCCATCAAAATCACCGCCATCCTTGGCCAGGTTGGCGACGGGCTTACCGAGGTGCTGGCTGAAGAAAGGCACAAAATTCGCTGCGCGGCTAAATGAGGTGCCGACAATGGCGACGGTCGGCAAACCGGCATCGCCGAACAGGTCATCGCTGGCAACGACGACTGGTGCTACCTTGCTAACTTGTGTGATTTCTGTTGCAGGACGCATCCAGGCAGGTAAACCTTCGAGATTGGAAACGCGCATCAAATCACCGGAACGTGGGCTTGTTGTTGAGACGATCGCGCCGGGGTCAGGTGCTTTTTTTGGTGCATCTACCAGATTGAGAGCCACTAATTGATCGGCCAGCGTCTTCGCTGCGGCATTTGCGCCGCGCTCATTCCAGTGTGAATCGCTGCGGTAATAACGCTCTTCAGTCAGACTCATCAGCGGCGCACTCAGGTCAACGACTTCGACTTTTTTATCGCGCAGGCTATTTACCCATGAATTCAGCCGTCCAGTAAATGCGGTCGGCCTGTGCAGGCTGCATAAATGACTTTGCTCAATACGGGTTTTGTCAGGTACCACAGCCACAAGCAGCTTGATGCCCTGTTTTTGCAAATTGTCGGCCACTTTGGCAACGATATCGGCTCTCGCCGTTGCATTGTCAGCAGCATGTGAATAGGGCGTCAGTTCATCTGACAAAAATAACCAGTCAGGACAACCTGTGCGCACCGATGCGCCAGTATCGCCTGCAATGGTCCATGTTACTGCGCGTTCAATTTTTGCGAACGGTTTGCTGAGTAGAAAGTGATCATTAAGCTGACCAGAAAACTGCCGTGTTGCCTCACCATCGAGCAGACGTTTAGGCTTGCCGATGCCATCCCATTTTTCTTCTGGCACTTCATACAGGGAAGTCAGCGTTACCGCAAACCCACCGAGCATGATGATGGCAAAGGCAGCAACTGGTATAAAGCGCTTCCAGCCAGCTTTTCCAGGATCATATGTAAAACACTCGCTCATACTTGCTTCCTAAAACTGGAAATACAGGAAGGGAATCGCTTTTTGCCCCGCCAGTACGACAACTGCATAAGCAAAAGTCAGCGCCGGCCAGGTCATGCTCCAACCTGCAAAGCCAAGGCCATGTCTTTTGCCGACAGGGGTTGCCGGATACACCACGCAAATCAGGCCAAGTGCAAAGGTCAGAATAATACTGGGGCGCAAAGCCAGACTGATTGCATCGCCCATGGTGATTCCGTGAAAACCAAATTGACCTGCCCAGATGTCTGTTGCGGTAGCGAAGCTATCCGCACGAAACACCGTCCAGGCGAGCATGACGACCAGGAGAGTCAATGTGCGCGACAAATAATTTGGCATCGACAGGCCACGCTGGGTGAAAGCGCGATCGCAGCACAATGCCGTGCCCTGGATAATGCCCCAGATCAGGTAATTCCAGTTTTCGCCACCATGCCACAAACCACCTATTGCCATCGTCAGCAAAAGATTGACATAGGTACGTGCGGCACCGCCACGGTTACCACCCAAACTGATGTACAAATAATCGCGTAGCCATGATGACAGTGTCATGTGCCAGCGCCGCCAGAAATCCTGTATGGATACTGAGAGGTAGGGATTATTGAAATTTTCCTGGAAATGAAAACCCAGCATCAAGCCCAGGCCAATCGCCATGGCGCTGTAACCGGCAAAGTCAAAATACAGTTGCAGGGTATAGGCGGCGCAACCAGTCCAGGCATCAATGAAAGTAGGATTTTTCAGGCCAAATGCCAGTGTCACTACAGGTGACAGCGTATCTGCAATCAATACCTTCATGGAAAACCCCACCATGAAGCGGCGTACGCCAGCGGCAAATTTATCGATGGAAAAGACCCGCTCACGCAGTTCGGTATCAATGACTTTATAACGGACGATAGGTCCGGCGATCAGATGCGGGAACATCGCCATATAGGCACTGAATGAAATGATGCTGTATTGCGCCGGCACAGTCTTGCGGCGCACGTCGACAATATAAGAAATAGCATGCAGGATCGTGAATGACAAACCGATGGGCAACATCAGGTTTTCCCACGGTATGGTGGGCATGTCGCGGCCGGTCAGGATGGTGTTGAGTGAATACACCAGCATGTTGGTGTATTTGTACCAGACCAGGGAAGCCAGGTTAAGTACGATGGCAGCGACCATCAATTGCGTTTTAACGCGCTCGTCGCTGCTCTTGTCTATCAGTATTGCCGCCCCCCAGGCCAATATCGTCAGGGCGATGATCAGCAACAAGAATTTTGGCGTCCACCATGCATAAAACAGCCAACTGCCAACCAGTAAAGTATGGTTGCGAAAACGTTGCGGGGTGACGAGATAGACGGCAAAAAACAGGGGCAGGAAGAGTGTCAGAAACTCTAAAGAAGCAAATACCATGGCGTTGGCCCGTACTCAGGTCAGGATGTGCTATCGCGTACAAAGAAAGTCTGACGTCCCTTTTTGCCAGGCATGACGATGACGCTGTAACGCTCACCGGCCTGTAACTGCCCGAGGTTGACGCCCTTGCCTGCATCTTTACCATCGCAATTGGCCTGTACTTCCAGGCTGACCGGGTTGACCAGGCGACGCTGTAAAGTGGCAGGTTTTACTGCCTCAAAGATCATGGTATTTTTTGCGCCACCACTTAAACTGGCAGCATCGCATGAGGCATCCAGGCTCATGAAGGCGACTGAAGACCGGCTGGCATTAAAATCCGTTGGGGTATCCTTAACGACCACGGCTTCTATACCGGCGCCTTTACTGACGATGGCAACAGTGACAAATTCACCTGGTTTGGCGACCACTTCCACCATCAGCTTGGCAGCACCAACCTGCACGTTAGCAGCCAGTTTGGCGCCCGCCTTGACAGGGTAAAAACGTGATACACGCGCATCACCCTGCACGCCCAACGCCACTTTTGCAGTGCCATTGATGACGCTAGCCTTGTCATCACTGGCATTAAGAAAGCGCACAAAAGAAGAATCCTGGCTAGGCCCGGTTTCGTATAGAGGGTTATCGGCAGCAGCCGCCAGGGTACACGCCAAACCAAGACCAGCAAGGATAATTTTTTTCATAGGAGTCAGGCGCAATGTTTATTTTTTAATGTTTTGCAAAACCGCTGGCGAAGAAATGGCATTGCCAATGGCAGAACCCCATGCCTTATAACCAGCCACATCGAAATGCTGGCCATCAGAAGATGCCCACTCACCTGGTTTGGACAAAGTCAGAGAATCAACATAAGTACAAGGCGCGACGATTTCTGACAGGTAACCAGACATTTCTTTAGCACGTGCAAAGGTCTTGTTGAATTTACCGCCTTCAGTTCCCCAGGCCGGCCCAACCCAGACGCAATTTACGCCATTGTTTTTGATACCTTTGGTCAGGCGCGACACTTGCTGCCAGATCCAGGTTTTTGGCAATTCTGGCGCTGCATAGGAAGCCATGGTGTCGCCATTGACGACGACGACCAGATTTGGCTTATAAGTTTTTACCAGTTCATTAAACGGACGTGTCATCGCGTCCTGGCCAGTTTTAACCTCAACCGGGCCATCTTTCAGACGTACCGCACCACCGCATGGTGACTGACTCTTCACCATCCAGTCACCGGCCGCGACACCGCAGGCACCAAACGAATACACGACAGCACCCTTGCTCATCAGATCATCATGCAAGGTAGTGATCAGATAGTCAGGGGTGGACATATGGCTATCGCCAATGATGAGGACGGTCAGTCCGGCTAAAAGTGCGCTCATGGTTTTAAATTAATATTAAGAATTCGTTATGAAAGTGTTTAGCAACTTCCTGATGCCAAAATAGTCAAAGAGGAAGGCAAACTTCTTTGTTACATTTTTACACTTGTTACATTTTCTGTTATTGCCCGCGTTACGACACCACTGCTTTAAAGCATGAATTTTTCCGGTGATAACAACAAGTTAAGTAAGTGTAATCAAACCTTTTGAGAAAACCACAGAATTGACGAAAGTTCACAAATGCAATAATTTTTAAACCGCACTGTTACAAATTGTCTATGAACTTTACGGCGAATACTTGAAGTCCTGAATATGAAAATCGTTAAACATTATTAACTCGCGTACAATAAATTCGCGTACCGTTGAAGTTACAGGGCTTGACAAAATTTATTGTTTTTGCATAAGCGAACAACAAATGGCAAATGCAGCGTTGGCAGGTCAAAAACTAAGCAAAAGGGTTTTGATTTCGCTGTTCTCAGAATTTAATATGGGTAAGCCGAAATAATCCCTTATAATTAAGCAGTTATGACAAGCGGCGGCAAGCTAACCTTGCTGCCCGTTTTATTTATGGCTATCAAACATTTCCTGCAGTTCTCCGATTTCACGCTCACTGAGTTCGACTATGTGATGCAGCGTGCCCGCATCATCAAGCAGCGTTTCAAGGCTTACCAGACTTATCATCCTTTACTGGATAGAACGCTGGTGATGGTGTTCGAAAAGAACTCCACACGCACTCGCCTGTCGTTCGAGGCTGGCATGCACCAGCTGGGTGGAGCGGCGATTTATCTGAACACCCGCGACAGTCAACTGGGGCGTGGCGAACCGGTAGAAGATGCTGGTCAGGTCATGTCACGCATGTGCGACATCATCATGATCCGTACCTTCGAACAGGAAATGATAGAGCGCTTTGCCGCTAATTCACGTGTACCTGTCATTAATGGATTAACCAATCAACATCATCCCTGCCAGGTTCTGGCGGATGTGTTTACCTATATTGAACATCGCGGCTCACTGACAGGCAAAAAAGTGGCCTGGATAGGTGATGCCAACAATATGCTGTATTCATGGTTGCAGGCAGCGCAGGTATTTAACTTCCACCTGCACATCTCTACGCCAAAAGGCTATGACATGGATATGTCGCAAGTGACGGCAGATGCTTCGCAATACACGGTATTCGACAACCCGTCTGATGCTTGCGAAGGCGTTGACCTAGTCAACACCGATGTCTGGACCAGCATGGGCTATGAAGACGAAAACCAGGCACGTTTGAAAGCTTTCGATGGCTGGATAGTCGATGAAGCCAAAATGGCGCGCGCCAACCCAGACGCCCTGTTCATGCACTGCCTGCCCGCGCACCGCGGCGAAGAAGTATCTGCTGGCGTAATTGATGGCCCGCAATCCGTCGTATGGGACGAAGCCGAAAACCGCCTGCACGTGCAAAAAGCCTTGCTTGAGTATTTGGTAGTTGGGGAAATCCGCTGATACGGTAATTTTTGGGTAAAGACCTCTCAACACAGAGGCACAGAGGAAGGAAAGACTTCTTGCAAGAAGTCTTCGTTACGCAGGCGAGTGGCATGCCACCCTACGCGGGTCGCACGAATTCCCTGCTGCACCACAGAGTAAAACAAGAGAAAATCTTGTGGCTTGAGATTTAATCTACGTCAATAAAGACTGTCTTGGCTCAATATCTCTGTAATCGTTTTGTATTGGAAGGGACAAGATCAAATTAAGAGTAGTCATCGTCGCTAAGTCGCAGATAAATAAGTAATGTTTTTTCTCATGCTTTTCTCTGTGTCTCTGTGCCTCTGTGGTGATCTTTTCGGTCTTAAGCCTTAAGTTTTAATTTTTCGAAAGCACATCATGAGCGATACTAAAAAAGTCGTCCTCGCCTATTCTGGCGGTCTGGATACCTCTGTCATTTTGAAATGGCTGCAAGATAATTATCAGTGCGAAATCGTCACTTTCACTGCCGATCTGGGTCAGGGTGAAGAACTGGAGCCAGCGCGTGCCAAGGCCATCAAGTTTGGTATCAAACCTGAAAATATTTATATCGATGATGTGCGTGAAGAATTCGTGCGCGACTTCGTCTTCCCGATGTTCCGCGCCAATACCGTGTATGAAGGTGAATACCTGCTGGGTACGTCCATCGCCCGTCCATTGATCGCCAAACGACTCATCGAAATCGCCAAAGAGACTGGTGCTGATACCATTTCCCACGGTGCGACTGGCAAGGGTAATGACCAGGTACGTTTCGAGCTGGGTGCCTATGCGCTGATGCCTGGCATCAAGATCATTGCTCCATGGCGTGAATGGGATTTGCTGTCCCGCGAAAAATTGATGAAATACGCTGAAGATGCGGGCATAGAAATTGACCAGAAGCATAAAAATGGTGGCGCGCCCTACTCCATGGATGCCAACCTGCTGCACATCAGCTTTGAAGGCCGTCACCTGGAAAACCCAAGTGCTGAAGCCGAAGAATCCATGTGGCGCTGGACGGTCAGCCCTGAAGCCGCACCAGACCAGCCTGAATACTTGGATGTAGAATTTGAGCGCGGCGACATCGTCGCTCTGAATGGCGTGCGCATGTCGCCAGCGACGGTGCTGACTGAACTCAATCGCCTCGGTGGCAAGCACGGCATCGGTCGTCTGGACCTGGTAGAAAACCGTTATGTCGGTATGAAATCACGCGGCTGTTACGAAACGCCAGGTGGCACCATCATGCTGCGCGCCCACCGCGCGATAGAATCCATCACCCTGGACCGCGAAGTCGCCCATCTGAAAGATGATCTGATGCCACGTTACGCCAGCCTGATTTATAACGGCTACTGGTGGGCACCAGAGCGCGTCGCGCTGCAAACCCTGATTGATCATACTCAACACACAGTCAATGGCTGGGTACGCCTGAAGCTGTACAAGGGGAATGTCATCACGGTATCGCGCGACTCCAAAACCGATTCGCTGTTCGACATGAACATCGCCACCTTTGACGAAGATGGCGGCGCCTACAACCAGGCAGATGCTGGCGGTTTCATCAAACTGAATGCATTGCGCATGCGTATCGCTGCCAATGCCCGCGCAAAACGCGGTCAGTAATCGCTTGAATACTTAAGTTATCCCTGACCCGCCCATTGACATGCGCGGGTCTTTTTTTGGAGTTTTATCGTATGTCTACCCAATTTGATCAAGTCAGCGTCGTTAAAAAAGCCAATCTGTATTTCGACGGCAAATGTGTATCCCACACAATCCTGTTTGCCGATGGCAGCAAAAAAACCATAGGTGTGATTTTCCCGTCCAGCCTGGTTTTCAATACAGGCGCAGCCGAGATCATGGAACTGAATGCAGGCAAATGCCGGATTCGCCTGAAAGGCGAAACTGAATGGAATACTTATGAAGGTGGCCAGCAATTCAGCGTACCGGCCAATTCAACATTTGAAATTGAGACTCTGGAAACACTGGATTATGTCTGCAATTTTGTTTGATCTTTTATCTGCAATATAAAGCATCGCCAGAAAATTAAATGATACCGCTATCTATGGATGGAGTAGCGGTATCAAGAAAAAAGAGCGATATTTTTCAATACCAGATCCTTCGCCCTGCTCGCAGCAAAACATTTCTTTATATTTCACTTCACACTTCATTTGGTTTAATGAAAACCAAAGCGCCCCAAGCCCAATATCCCAATTAAGCCTACCGCGATCAGGTATAAGGCGACGATAAAGCTGACTAATTTTGGTTTGATCAGAATACATATGCCAGCGATGAGTGCCAGGATAGGCATAAGGGATAAATGTATATTCATGAATTCGTATTCCATAGTTTAAAATTGATTATCAGTTGCACGATATGATGAGTTGAATGCACTGCGTTTGAGCGCAAGCAAAAAAATGTATTTGGCATACAGCATGAACATGCCTGGTTTACATTAAAAATTCACATTCAAGGTTTTAGAAGCCTTGAATTTGTAGCTGCATCTTACCAAAAGATGCCACACTTATATATCTGTACGCTACGAATTATTTCCGGGAATCTGCACGCCAGTGGCAAGACGTATTTTTATGCAAATGCGAAGAAATTCTGCAGCCCAAGATAAAAAAAGCTGTCCTGACATTTCTTGTCAACCTAAATGCATTTGCCCGCGTTTGAGCCAAGTGTCAGATGTACAATTTAAAACGATAAGTTTCAAATTTAAGCTGCGTTGTGGAAAATTACATTTCGGCGGCCATAATCTAATTCCCTGTCTTACATGCATACGCAGGCATTGATGATCAGGTGAAGTCTTCCATATTTAATTTAAATTCATATATCTGCCATGGCAACTTATATCCCGTACACCCCTACGACTGCGATCGCCAAGGCGATGTTCAATTTCGATGCCTCCGGTATCCCGAATTATATTTTGACCGGGCTTATACGGGTGACGGTATCAGATGATTTCAGCTATGCGAATTATTATTCGGATAAAAATTATTCCTTGTTCACCAGCGGCATCTACACTTCTGGGCCGAATGAATATAATTGGACAGGCACGCAGTTAAACAATATCAATGGCATCCTCGATATCTATTCCCAGTTTGCCAATCTGTCGTTCACCAAGGTCATTGACTATGACAGCACAAATACAAGTTCGATTGCCAACCCGGAAGACGTAGGCAGGTCCAACGTATCGGACATCAACATCAACTGGATATACAGAACAGATGTCGATTTCAGCGGCATATCTGGCGGCAGTTCAGATAAGAACTTTGGTTATACCGGTGGAGCGGGAGATATTTATATCAACCAGGCCGCCAGCAAGTATCAGGGCGATTATTCCTTTGATCCTTTTAGCCCTGCCACCAAAACTTTAATGCATGAACTGGGACACTCTCTGGGTTTGTCACATCCGCACACAGATATCGTCAACGGTACACCGGTCATTGCGGCAGATTATGCGGCAACGCAGTACATGGGCTTCAACAAATTAGGCTTTAAGACCAATAGCGCAGCCGATATGTACAAAGAGTATTTCTCTATCATGTCGTATGACGATCAAAACCATTCATCGGTCCTGCATGCATTCACGCCAATGATACTGGACGTCATTGCGCTACAACAGGCGTATGGAGAGGGCACAGGTACCAGCAGCAGCGGCAATGACACCACCGTTGCCGGCACCGATGGCTACCGCACCTATTTCGACAAAGGCGGCATTGACACGGTAGACCTGTCTTTGTATAGCCAGGGTGCCTATTTCAATATGGGGACGACCATTACCAGTGCGGCGCATCTGGTTGGTGTGGCGATGAGCTATTTCGATGGGAAAAATACCATCCTCAATGGCGGCGACCCGGTCAGCCTGCGCTGGTTTTATGGCGAGTTTGAAAATGCCATAGGTTCAGCACAAAAAGATCTGATAGTGGGAAATGATCTGGGCAATTTTATTTCAGCAGGTGATGGGGACGATTTCGTTGCAGCCCAGGGCGGCAACGATACCATTCTGGGTGGCGCAGGCAATGACTCGATAGACGGCAACGCAGGCAACGACAGCATAGACGGCGGTGCTGGCAATGATAGCATGACTGGTGGCGATGGTAACGATACGATATTCGGTGGTGACGGCAATGACACCTTCGACTGGGATGCGAATGAACGTGCAGGTAACGACCTTTTTATCGGTGGACTTGGGAATGATGTATATGTTCTAGATACCAGTCTGGACAAAGTCATCGAAAATGGGGGTGAAGGTGTAGATACCGTATGGGTAGATTTTAGTACGACGCTGACCAACTATCAGTTTGTGGAAAACATACGTGCTTATGGCTCGGTTGGTATCAGCATTACCGGCAGCTCTTACGGCAACGTGATGTCAGGCTCGAATGGCAATGACACCATCGACGGCGCGGCAGGAAATGACCTCGTCCTGTGCGCCGGGAAAATCGCCAATTACCAGGTAACAAAAAATGGTACCAGCTATATTGTAAAAGACATGACAGGCGCAGAAGGGTCCGATACGCTGATCAATATAGAACTGATCAAGTTCGATGACAACTACCTTTCTTTTGATACAGCCGGCATCGCCGGCCAGGCCTATCGCCTGCATCAGGCGGCATTTGATCGCAAACCCGATCTGGCAGGTCTGGGTTACTGGATCAATGATATGGAAAACGGCTCCAGCCTGACGACCGTTGCCTCAGGCTTCTTTTCGTCAGCCGAATTTCAAAGGCTGTATGGGAAAAACCCGAACACCAACACCTTGATCACAAATTTTTATCAAAACGTATTGCACCGCACGCCAGACAAGGCTGGCTTTGATTATTGGGTGAGTTCCATCGATACCGGGAAAATTTCAGCGGCTGGTGCCCTTGCCAGTTTCTGTGAAAGTGCTGAAAATCAGGCGATGGTCATTGCTGCCATACAAAATGGTATTGAATATATAGGGTGGGCGGGATAGGCCGAAAACCAGTAATGATCAAGCCCACTATTTACTGACCCGTGAACACCCCCTTGTCCGCTGGCGGGGGTGACGCCTTTGGCAAGTTACAGTCATTCTGATCTACCCGGATTGATTGACATCAGGCGTTATAGATCCTGCTCATTTTCGTGATCATTTCCCTCATTTTCTCACGCAACTCGGGAGGCTCCAGCACCTCGACATCCTCACCAAAACGCAGTAAATCTATGCAGGCATGCCAGCTTTTTCCCACTGGGATGGTCGCAAGATACCAGCCATCTTCATCGGGTTCGGGCGACAGTTTCATTTCAGAAAATATATATGCAGAGAGAAATATCTCACGCATTCTTATACCGGTGGGTGAGAGTCGTATCGTCGCGATATTCTCATGTAAATCATGTTGCAGGCGTAGCGTCGAAGCGTCCCAATAGGCAGCCAGATCAAAATCGGCTGGCCGCGTGAAATGTTGGTCGAGCGAGCTCAATGCATGAATGCGCGAAATCTTGTACGTACGGGGCGTGTTTTCGCCCTGCGCCACCATATACCAGGCACCGCTTTTCATGACAACCCCCAGCGGCTCAACGATCCTTTCCTTCAAACCGTTCCAGCTTTCATAGCGTATATAAATTGCCTGCTGTGTCCAGACTGCATCAGCCACTTGTGGCAAGTACACCGGCTGGTCAGCCTGTGCAAACCAGGCAGGCGCATCAAGGTGAAAGCGCCGTCGCATCTGCACGGCCCCTTTGCGCAGTTCAGCTGGCATGGCAGACAGCAGCTTGTTTTGCGCCCCTACCATCACTGCCCCCAGTCCAAGATCCGTTGCAGCACCGGTTAAACCGGTCATGAAGAGCGCTTCGGCTTCTCTGGCAGACAAACCATTTAACTGGATACGGTAACCATCCAGCAAACGGTAACCACCAGCAGAGCCACGTTCGCTATACACCGGTATGCCCGCCTCGCTCATGGCATCAATATCACGATAGACAGTACGCAAGGTCACGCCACACTCGGCAGCCAGCTCAGGCGCAGTGGCACGGCCACGCGCCTGCAAAATATTCAGTATGGAAATCAATCTACTTGCTCGCATAGCAAAATAATAATCCATCCTGACAAAAGATGACAGGTATGAAGGATTAATCTACGCGCATAGACAAACCGGCAATTGCTACCCTGGCCGCAATCCTTCTTCAGAAAGTGATCCATGAACAAAAATAACATTGTCACCCTGTTCCACGCTCCACAATCGCACTCTTCGGCTACCCTGGTCTTGCTTGAAGAACTCGAAGTGCCGTATAAGCTAAGGATGGTCAACATGAAAGCGGGTGAGCAAAGGCAAGCAACTTATCTGGCGATCAACCCCATGGGCAAGGTACCCGCGCTTCAACATTTTGATGAGGTGGTGACAGAGCAGTCTGCCATTTTTTTATATCTGGCCGATCTTTATCCCGAGGCAAGCCTGACTCCTCCCATAGAAAGTTATTTGCGCGGTCCCTATCTGCGCTGGATGGTGTATTACGCTACCTGCTACGAACCCTTACTGGTTGACAAAGCCTTGCAATGCAAAGCAGCTGTGTTTTCGAAACCGCCTTGCGGCGATTTCGATACCATGCTTGATATCATCATCAAACAACTGGGCGCTGACCCCTATCTGCTGGGTGACAGGTTAAGTGTCGCAGACATTCTTTGGGCAAGTGCCTTGCAATGGGGAACCCAATGCAGGATCGTGCCGGAAATGGCAGTCATCACGGAATATGTCAAACGCATCACCAGCCGCCCAAGCTTTGTGAAAGTGGCGGCGATGGATGCAGCCTGGGCGGCGGAGCATGAGCGCCTATGCAATGAAAGTTTGTTTGAAGAACTGGCATATCAATAAACCACATGACAGGCTCATCTTCTTCACCAACTTAAAAGTAGTTTGACTGACAAAACCTGTACCACCAGACTTTCATGATCACCTGGCGACCAGCATCAACCTGAAAGCCGCTTAAACTCCTTAGCCCAAGCTGAGCTTAGGTATCAAGCGCTAACAAGCCGGCCATTTCCACCGGTGTCAATCTGTCATTCTTTCTGGCAAACAAGCCTGTTTCTCCACCCAAAATACCCGTCTTTTGATAGCAAGACCACACCTGTAAGAAAACTTACAAAATAATTTTGGAATTGATTGTCATATGACACTGCATTAGATAGTATTCGGGCAACTAAAGGCGTTTTGCACGAAAGGGAAAGCACATGCGTCGTATCTGGATTGTCACTATTGTCACCGCAACGGTCGCGGCGGGCGCGGTCGCCTATCAGTTGAGCAAGCAATGGAAGGATTATCAATATGTTGGCACACGCCTGAAGGTGGATATGGCGCATCCTGATGCGATGATCCGCACCAGCAGCCTGTCGAAACTGCCACGTGATCTGCTGCAAGTACCGATTGCCAAAGATGTACTGACTGAAGACCTGGCCTTTTACTATGAACAAAATGAAGACCGCCTGGGTCTGAATGGTGCCATCAAACGCATTGCCTATGAACATGAACTGGACTGGACAGATAAACTGTACGCCAGTATTTTCAACGAACCGGCTGAAGTCGCCTTCTGGCGCGATGGCAAGGGTGCCTTAAGGCACTATGCCGTAGTCATGCGCCGTGGCATGTTCAGCAAAGTCTTGCAGGAAGCCGCCAAGGCTGCATTAAAGGACGGTCAGCTCAAAAAAGCTGGTGACATCAGTACGCGCAATGGTGACGCCACAGTCCTGGCGCTGGAAATCAATCCGCGCCGTACCCTGCTGCTGATCAGCCAGGGAGAACGCATGGTGGTGTTGTCTGATCCGGGCCTGTTATTCAATGATGGCAATAATATGGTGTCAGAAGCACGGGCAGCAGTTGTCAGCTGGCTGGAAAATGAAGGCAGTCTGTCACAGCAATTTGACTTGAATTCCATCGCAGGCACGTCGGCAGCACCTGCTGGCACGGCCACCCATACCATGGCGATAGGCGCACCTACCCTGGCGATAGGTTATGGTGGTTTTATGTCAGGCTTCAAAGGCTTACGCTTTGATTTTGGTGGCAACTGGTCGACCGCTATCTGGCTTGATGAAAAGAAAGTCAAGCCAGCACAACTGCCAGACCCCACATTGTGGACGGCAGCACCGGCCAATCCCAGTGCCTGTGTAGTAGTACCAGTGGACTGGGCAACCGTAGAAAAAGTCATCAACGATGCAGATGCCAAGCCGGCATTGCCAGCAAAAACATCATTGGCAGCGCTGACTGGTTCTGGCCTCGCTTGCTGGTATCGCGAATCGAATTTGTATTCCCCCGTATTCATTGCGAAATTACCACTCAACACACCGAACCGTGACGCTACGTTACAGGCGCTGGCGACCTGGGCAATTGCCAAAGGCAAGCAAGACATACCAGGCAAGGGCAAAACCAAGGCGAAACCAGATCAGCAGTTCTGGCATAACGCAGATAGCAAGGCAACACTGGCTGCCAGTGGCGACTTCGTGGTGTTTTCGCCTGATGGCAGCCTGGTAGAAAAGGTCGTCGATACGATAGCCCGCAGTAACCCCAGCGTTGCAGACCAAATTAGTGGCACACAGGCCACGCTGGGTCTGATTACCCCTCGCCCTCTGTCAGAAATGGCACAGCGCGAAGTATTGAATGCCCTGGGTGGCCCGGAAGATGCCAACTTCCTGGCTGCCGCCCAAACCCATTTGCCTGCACGCATGAAGGCGCTGGCGACCTACCCGCCCATCCGTCTGGAATTGAGCGGGAAACAAAGTAGCGGCAAAGCCTGGCAAGGTGTGGATTGGGTCGTGCGGGAGAAGGCAAATTGAAACGCCGTGATGTATTAAGCCGTATGCTTACCAGTGCCGCGCTATTGCCGGCTGGTTCAGGCTGGGCGGCATTGACAAGCACCATTGCAAAAAAGACCGACAGCGATGTCACGGCGTCGAAAACCTTGACCCCCTTGCAGTCACGTACCTTTCGCGCCTGGATGACCAGCATCATCGCAGCGCAGTTCAGAACAGGCCCCACCCCACGCTGGCAACAAAGGGATTGCGTTGGCCTGGTGCGTTTTGCCGTGGCAGAATCACTGCGCGATCATGATGAGAAATGGAAGCGCGCAAACGGTATGTCCGGTACAGCTGTGCCACCAGAAATCGTGCTGGAAAATGCCGCGCAGTCCCTGCGTCATCAATGGAAGCTGGCTGACGGTACCACTTCGGCCTATGTCAGCGCCATAGAAATG
Organism: Undibacterium sp. TJN19; assembly: GCF_049339485.1. Classification (NCBI taxonomy): domain Bacteria; kingdom Pseudomonadati; phylum Pseudomonadota; class Betaproteobacteria; order Burkholderiales; family Oxalobacteraceae; genus Undibacterium; species Undibacterium sp. TJN19. The sequence continues at coordinate 110,889 of NZ_JBMPPL010000006.1, read as the reverse complement.
GTGCAGGAAAATGCCCGTTTTCAAAACAAGGACTGCAATCTGGCCGCCCCAGGTGACCTGCTGTTTTTTGACCAGGGTGATGCCCAGCACTTGATGGTCTGGATGAATTCTTACATCGCCTACCACACCGGCACAGTAACGCCGACCGACAATGGCCTGCGGGCTGTCAAGCTACGCGACCTGCAAGCCTGGCGCGATACACGTTGGCATCCTAGCCAGGATAATCCCAATTTTGCCGGCGTTTATCGCCTCAATTTCTTGTCCGCCTGAAAGCGCCCAATGAGAGCCCATATCAATAAATCCCGTCAATCTTCTTATTATGCCTTCTTTACTGCGTTGTGCGCATTGCTGATTTTCTTGCCCGCCATGGCGCAGGATGCCACACGGGGCACTTCTTTTTTCCTGCTTAGCGACGCAGCGTATGGCAGCAATGACACTGCCATGGTCAGGCTGGAAGCACAGGATCTTGGCCCCATCGCCGAATATGGTGGTGTTGACGTCTACGTATATCGCGTCAAAGATCCGCTGGAATTTTTAAAGGCGCAGAAAAACCTGCACCGCATCGATACCCAGGGCAATTACAAAGGCGCGGGTGTGTCGGATGCATTGGCGCGCACCTGGGATAACTGGTGGGTCGCTTCACGCAAAATGTGGCGCGGCCTGTTTTCTAAAGAAGCCAGACAGGCAGTCACTTCGAAAATGCCCGAAGTACGTCTGCATCCCTTGCAAAAAGCAGCAACACCTGTGACTTTAAACCCACTGTACCAGCCATTAAAAGCGCACAACCTGGTCGACAGTTTCCGTTACCCTGTACATATCGCCCAAGAAATACAGCCGCCCAAAGGTGTCAAACTGGCGGGTAGCAGCAGCGAATTCATCATCTCCCCAAAGGGAAATGTGCTGATACCTTTAGGCAAAAAAGAACCCGGCCTGTACCTGGTCGAAGCCATGGTTGGCAGCTATCGCGCTGTCACACTGGTCTTTGTGTCTGACTCTATCGCCGTCACCAAAGTATCAAGCAAACAGATGCTGACATGGGTGGCAGATCGCCGTACCAGCTTGCCGGTAGAAGGCGCCAAAGCGGTATGGACTGATGGCGCTGGTGTGTTAAGCACAGGCAAGACAGACAGCACAGGCGTAGTCAGTTTCGAACGCGATGCGCCGGAAAAAACCTATCTGTATGGCGAAGACAATAAAGGCGGCGTGTTTGTTGCAGAAAATTTCTATTACGACAGCGAAATCTATAACACCAAGCTTTATGCAGTTACCGACAGGCCGCTGTACCGCCCTGGTGAAACTGTCTACGTGAAATTTTTAGGCCGCACATTCAGTTCTGCCCGGGAATCTGCCCCCATCACCGCAGGTGAATTGAAGTTGCAGGTATTTGATGCAAACGGTTTCCCCGTTGCCGCGCAAACCCTGCAAATGACGCCGCAATCTGGTGGCGATACCGTTTTCCAGTTACCTGACAATGCGGTCGCCGGTGGTTATGAATTGCGCTTTGCCTACAAGGGCAATACCTATGGTGCGGCTTTCCGAGTGGCCGAATATCAGAAACCCCATTTTGAAATCAATGTGCTGGCAGACAAGCCCGACTATAAAACCAATGAAGAAATCAAAGGCAAACTGCAACTGGTTTACCCTGACGGCAAACCTGTTGTCAATGCCAAGGCAGACCTGACAGTCAGGGCACAGCGCCTGACTATCGTTGAGGGTGATCTTGCCTATGCGGGCCAATTTCCGGTGCAGCTGACTACCGCGACCTACACTACCGACAGCAAAGGTTATGTCGATTTCAAACTGCCTGCTGCAACTGAACCCAGCCGTTATGTTTTATCTGTCCTGGCAACCGATGGCGCGGCATACCGTGTACGTGCCACCAAAGAAATTTTGGTAGAGCGCGGTGCCGGCACCTATAGCTTCAAAGCCGAACGTGCCTTTTCTGCTGCGGGTGAAAACGTCAACTTCAACCTGCAGGCCCTGCCTGTACCCGGCAATGTTGCCAGCACCCTTACTGCACCAGCAAGCTGGGATTGGGTCAAACTGGAAGACCGCAAGAAAAGCAGCGGCAAATTAAGCAGCCAGGGCAAACTGGCAATCGCCTTTGCTGAACCGGGTACTTATACCGTATCCCTGCGCGATGGCGCGGGCAATATCCTCGGGGCAACGTCGCATTATGTCAGCGGTGCTGGTGTCAGCGCGCCGCAGGGTTCCATAGAAATGGTATTCGACAAGAGCAGCTACAAGCCTGGCGAAACCGCCAGCGCTCTGGTCACCTTCCCGCAACAAGTCGATCAGGCATTGTTTACCCTGGAACGTGACAAAGTCGAGAAGACCTCGCTGATGGCTGGCGCCAATGGCTGGGTCACAGCCAAGCGCCTGTCCCCTTTGCAGTGGCGCGTTGACATCCCTGTGCAGGAAGACTTTGGCCCGAATATCACCTTCTCTGTCGTCTATGTCAAAGGTGCAGATTATGTATTCCAGAACCTCGGCCTGAAAGTACAGCAGCCACGCATCAACGTAGCAGTAAAGGCCGACAAGGCTGTGTATGCGCCGGGTGAGAAAGTCACACTCGATCTGGCTGCGATGGTCGATGGCAAACCCCTGGCAGGCAGCCAGTTGACTGTCGGCGTGGTCGATGAAATGATCTATGTCCTGCAACCAGAAATTGCGCCTGACATTTCCGAGTTTTTCTATCATCCGCGCCGCAATAATGTCAGGACTTCTGCCAGCTTAAGCTTCATTGCCTATGATCTGGCAGTGCCGCCATCAAAACTGGCCTTGCCTGCCAACGGGCAAACCCAGGAAAGGGCCATCAAGGTATTGGAACGACCACGCCGCGAAGACAAGGACACCGCCTTGTGGCAACCCAATGTAGTGACAGATGCCACTGGTCACGCAAAACTGAGCTTCGTCATGCCCGATTCGCTGACACGCTGGCGCATCACCGTGCGCGCCACGGAAGCCTCAGGTAATGTCGGTCAAAATATCGCCTATGTGCGCTCAGACAAATCCTTCTATGTGAAATGGACAAGTCCAAACTGGATGCGTGTGCAAGATACACCCAACGCCAGCGTCGCCATCTTCAACCAGGGCAATCAGGAAGCAACTGCCAACCTGAGCGTGACTGGTGCCGGTGCCAACAAACAGGAAAGCATCAAACTGAAACCCGGTGCCAACTTTGTCTCGGTACCTCTGAAGCCGAACGGTCTCGACAACAAGGTTGATTTGACACTGTCAGTGGCAGGCAAGCCTGTCGATGCACTGAATGTGCCTGTCAATATCATTCCCGTGCACTGGTTAAGTCAGCGTTCTGTCAGCCTGCCCTTGGCAGGCAAAGAAACGCTGTTGAAGTTGCCGGCTGATGCCAGCAATGTGCAATTGCAGTTTGCCGATAGTGCCAATGCCCAGTTCCGCCGTTTGATGGATGACCTGATTGATTACCCATATGGCTGTGTCGAACAGACATCCAGCCGCCTCATCCCCTATAGCCTGGCTCTGCAATCGACACTGCCAAGTGAAGAAAGGCTGACAGCACAATTGACGCAGCGTCTGTACAGCTACCGCTTCCGTCTGGCACAAATGGCAGGCCCGAATGCCACCTTTGGCTGGTGGAGCGTGCCTGAGAAAAATGGTGATGCCCTGCTGACCACCTATGCGTATTATGCAGACTGGCATGCCAGCCGTGCCTTGAAACTGAGCCTGCCTGACGGCCACTTTGACAAGCTGACTGAAATTTATCGCAAAGACGGTGTCAATCAACCGCTGTGGCATCGTGCCCTCATGCTGTACTGGATGCAGGATATGGGTTTGCCAGTACGCTCGCTGGCCGAAGCCTTGAGCGAAGAATTGGGCAACAAGGCCGGCGCAGCTGCCAAACCGGCAAATGCAGGCAACCGCTCTGTCATGTCCAGCCTGGTATTTGGTAACCAGGGTGATGACGTGCAAAGCGCCATGAGTACTTTGCTGGCTGCTTATGTGGTACAGCAAAGCAAGGGCAATCTGACAGCCGCGACCACTGCGGCTTTGCCAGATGCGGCGCAACGTGTCCATCAGGCTGACCTGCCTTTGGGTGAATCTTTGCTGATACTGACGGGCAAACGCCCTGCCAGCGATGCGGCAGCCGTATTGGAACGTGTTCGCGCAGAGTCCCCTACCATAGACCGTGCCTTGAGCCTGCTGTGGACTTACCGTGCCATGGGCGGTGGCAGTGCTGGCAAGTCTGGCGCCAGTGACCCAATTCTGCGTAATAACATGGCCAAAGTGGAACTCGAAGCCGGCTGGCAGGCGAGAGAAACTGCTACCGGTCAAAACGTCTACCGGTGGACCGGTACAGCCACAACACCCGTGCCGACCGCAATCAGGCTGGCATCTTCACCAACGACAGGCATGGTGGCAATTGCCCAGTTCGATAGCCGCGAACCGGAAAAAACCAGCCTGCCAGTCAGACTGGAACGCCGTCTCTATAAACTGGTCGCTGAAGCAGCCAGCAACACCAGCACGAAAGATGCCACAGGCAAGGTCACTACCGTGCCAGGCAAGGCAGGCTTCCGTATGGAATTGCTGGGCGATGGCGCGGTATTAAAAACCGATGAAGTCTATCTGGATGAAATCACACTCACACGCACTTCTGGCCCAGCCCTGAACTTTGGTATCGTCGAAGTAGCACTGCCACCGGGTACGACGGCTGACCGCTCTACCTGGGGCATCAATATACGCGCACCTGGCGGGCAAACCATGGAAGCGCTGGAACGTGCACGTTACGAGCAAACCTTGCGTGGTTATTCCGTGCCTGTAGATACACTGGATGGCCCGGTAGTCATACGCCATCTCGTCAGGGCGGCGCAAACCGGTAAATTTGCCTTGCCAGCGGCGCGCTATTACCGCATGTACCAACCAGATCAAAAAGCCTTTGAGGACAAACCACGTGCCTTGCTGGAAATTCGCTAAACGTTTTCGACGACATGCCGTGACTGCCTGCGCAGTCAGCATGGCAGCGATTGCTCCCTTGTCTGCCTATTCAGCAGACGAGGGTAGCGTGGCATGGCTGCGCGACGGCAAAGTGGAAACCCGTCCGCTGCCAGCGAAAGACTTCCCGGAGACAAAAGAGGCGAAAGATATCAGGGACAGCAATGTGTCAGATAAAAAAGTCCCACTGGGCAGCCTGTGGAAATTGTTTACCTACGCCTATCTGACAGACAGTCATGCACAGGAAACTGCTTTTACCTGTAGTGCAAAAAATACCCAGACCAAGGCAGAACAGAGCGAAGAGCGTTATTGTTGCGAACCCGGCGAAAAAGTCGAACGTGACGCCGCACTGGCACGCTCTTGTGCTCCCTACTTTTCACCCGCGAGACTGGGCTTGACAGAAAAACCCTGGGTTGCTTATTGGCAAAGTCGCAGCAAGATAAAATGGTTGCAGCACTATCAAAACCTGCAGCCTGATACCCAGGTCAGTGTCAGGGAATTGCTGGAAGCCCTGGCCAGTTTTTCACCAAATGCGCGCGCCGCCGCCAGAACCGCCTTGCTGGAAACCAGTCTGGAAGGCTATGGCCGTGAAGCCTGGGCCCAATTGGGTACTGGCATACGCTACAAGACCTATTCCTGGCATCTGGCCGATAAAACTGCATTTGGTGGCGCTGCTGGCTGGCTGGCAGACGGTACGCCGTTCTGGTTTGGTACCCGCGGCTCAAGCCGGTCAGCTCTCAGCAACTGGGCGCCAATATTGGCAAGCACTTTGCCATTACCGCGCTGGGCCAACATAGGCAGCATCGAAAATACGGGCGACGATGTCAGTTGCGTCGATGTGGATTTTTTTGCGCGCTATCCTTTGCGCGAAGTTTCCATCTTATCGGCCAACGCCATTGCGCCAGCCAAAGCCGGTACACTGAGCGGCAAATACCGTCTGCAATTTGGCAATGGCAATGCCCTTGATATCGTCAGCAATGGCAACCTCAATTTAAGCCGGCCTGCTGGTGCCGTGCCACAAATCAGTGGTCGCTTCAGCATCAATGATTATGTCGCCCGCGTAGTTGACCGCGAAGGTGATGCCACCATCGTCGAAGCGGCCCGCAGCCTGGCCATCGTCGTACGCAGTTATCTGGTCCAGAACGCAAATTTTGAACGCGGCTGCTGGCATATTGCCGACGCAACCAGCCGCCAGCGTGTCAGCCCCAACCCACCAACCGAAGCGGCACTGGGTGTGGCCTGGTTTAGCAATGACTTGATACTTCAGGGCGTCAATGTGCGCTATCACAATGACATTGCTGCCACGAACCGCATGTCACTGAAAGACGCCATCAGCAAAGCCAGCCAGGGCTGGAATTTCGAACGCATACTCGCCAGCAGTTTCCCGCAAGCGACAATCAGCAGCATGAATGGCAAATCAGATTGCGCTCCATTAGGAAGCGCCCAGGCATGGCTCAGCAATGCGGCAGGCAAATGGCAAGCCATTTTAGGTCGTGAACCTGGATTTGAAAACCCGGAAACTATGCCCGCAGTATGTGAGCTCAATCACGGCAACCCCTATTCCGATCAAAAACGCATGCGCATTTACGTTCGTGGCTGGCGCAGCCTTGATGAACGTATCACTCTGGCACATGAATATTTGCATCTGGCTTTGCGATTTCATCCGAATGGCGCTAACGAAGTCTATGTTGAAAAACTGGCACGCCGACTGATAGAGGGCACGACATGAAGTATTACAAACACTTGATTTACCTTTGCCTGGTCTCAGGCAATATCGCCTGGGTGCCTGCGGTACTGGCAGATAACACGGTAGAAACACCGCGTGGTGGCTGGCGCCATACCAGCAGCGAGGAAGCAGGATTTAGCCAGGTAGTCAACTATCCTGCATCTTCAGTCAACACCCTGGGCCAGCCTGAGAGCGCACTGATCAAGGGGCGTATCACTGGCGCACCTAAAAAAGGACCAGGCAAACTGATCGTCAATGGTGTGAATATGCCTTTGTCGATCTCGGAAACGGGTGATTATTCCCGTCCTTATTCATTTGGCGCAGGTTCCAACAGTGTAGAAGTTCGCGCACCGGGTGGTGGCGACACCAGACGTGTACAGTTTTATGATGCCAATGCAGGCAAACCCCAGGCACGCCTGCGCGTGGTGCTGTCATGGGACAGCGATGGCACCGACCTTGACCTGCATGTCATTTCACCCGATGGCCAGCATGTGTTTTACGGTAACCGTGTCGTGCCAAATGGCGGCGCACTGGATGTTGATGTGACGACTGGTTACGGCCCTGAAATTTATGCCAATACATCCCCGCAAAAAGGGGTATATCACGTCTATGTCAATTACTACGGCAATGGTGGCGATGACAAAGCCGTGACTATCGCCAAGGTCGCCATCATCAGCGAAGAAGGCAAGCTATCTGAAAAGCAGCAAAGCTTTCAGGTACCGATGCGTAAGGCTGGTGAACTTACCCTGATCAAATCATTCAGTTACCCTTGATGTAAGACATATCATGAAACCGTTTTTAATTATTTCCCTGTTCCCGCTGGCTATGGCTCTCAGCACTGGCAACAGTTTTGCTGCAGATCAGCCACAAGAAGGCGTGACCCTGAATGGCCCACGAGGTGGCTGGAATTATGCCGGTCTGATAGACCGCTCAGGTGAAGCACGCTCGTCTTACCCCGCGCCTCCCATAGACCGGGGTATGCAACGCAACCGTACGCTTATTGAAGGTCATATACGAACCGCTGGTAAACAGCGTGCTCATACACTGGTGGTGAACGGTAACCCCATGGTCTTGAACTATGGCGAAGATGGCCGCTTTGAACGTCACTATGCTTTCGGCAGCGGATCAAACAATATAGAAATCAAGACCCCGGATGGCAAAAGCGCCCAGCGCGTGCAATATTACGAAGCCAATTCCCAGCAGTTGTCACCGCAATTGCGTATCATTTGCTCATGGGATGCACCGGAGGCTGAAGTGGATCTCCACATCATCACACCCGACGGGCAGCATGCATTTTACGCTGCCCCCATATTAAAAGGCGGTGGTGGACTTGATGTAGACAGCGTTGATGGCCCTGGCCCGGAAATGTTCACAACCATAGATCCTGCGCATGGCGCCTATCATGTGTTTGTCAATTACTGGGGTAATTACAGCGAAGCTGGCTATAACTTCGATGAAAAACAAAGAAAAAAACCGATCATCACTACCCGTGTGACGCTGGTGTTTTATGAAAACACGCCGAGAGAAAAACGCGAGAGTTTTGTTGTTCCTTTGCGCAAGATCGGCGATTTGAATCTGGTGAAGTCATTCATGTTTTAAAAACCGCCCTGCTTTGGTATCAGGCAGGGTCTGGCTTTTAAAAAGCCCGCAGAAATTCAAAGATTTTCACCACAAAAATTAAAATGCCTCAGCCATATTTCTTTTGGCAGCGTTCGCAATAAAAAGCCCTGCGCTTTTTCTGACCGAGATGCGCTTTCATGAACGGGATATGACAACGTGGACAGATCTTCCTGGTATGCGCCAGCCAGTGCTGTTTCAGGACAAAGGCTTTTTTCCATTCAAGAAACTCAAAGCTGTATTGCCTTGCCTGCACAACCAGTTCTGACAATTTTGCTGCGGACAAGTTGCCCACAGTGGAAAGCGGATGCAGGCGGATTCTGAACAAGACTTCATTCTTGATGATATTGCCTACACCAGAAAAAATATCCTGTTCAAGCAAGGCGTCGCAAACGAACATGGACGGGTTTGCCCGTAATTTTTTTCGTGCGGCGGCAGCATCCCAGTTGTCTGACATGACATCAGCGCTCCAGTCATATTGATCATTGATATCGCCTTCAAGATATTTGATGGAACAGGTATAAAAATTCAATTCCTCTCCATCCTCAAATGACAGGCACAGACGAGGAATAGCATCCTTGCGTTCATTCATACGATAACTGCCAAACATCAGCAGATGAATGCGTATCGTAAAATGCTCGAAAACAATCAGAAAATGCTTACCCCAGGTACGTAAGGCCTTGATCTTCTGATTTGCCAGGCGCGACATATCCAGTTTCGCATTGCCATGTGCGCTTTTCACCGTCTTGCCTGAAAAGCTGCTGGCGGTTTCCTGCAATATACGGATAGACGGGCCCTCGGGCATACTGGCTCCTATGAGAGGTTTTTTACATATCGCCAGCTTGCTTCGGATAAGGTGGGTGCGCTATAGGAAATCGCTGATAGCGGTGTGGGAATCAATGCATCCTTACCGATTTCCCTTTTAAAAAACAAGAGCACTGCTTTTGCGGCAGTGCTCTTGTGCGGATAGTTCAGGGTTTATTCAAAAATCAAACCCTGGTCACCTTCCTGAAATCCCGTGGTCTGAAACCCATGGCTATCAGTGCTGCAAAATAAGTAATGGCACAGGCAATCAGTACGAGGAACAAAGCACCCACACGGCGTATCGGTGTGCCACGCATTTCCAGCCAGTGGAATTGCTGTGATGTCCATAACGCCACCCCGGCCATCAATATCAAGGCCGCGAACAACTTGAACAGAAACATTGGCCAACCCTTTTTGGGCTGGTAAATGCCACGCTTGCGCAAGCCCGTATATAAGAAAATCGCATTGACGCAGGCGCCTAAGCCAACCGACAAGGCCAGGCCCGCATGAGCAAAGTAAGGCACAAATACATAATTCATGGCCTGGGTTGCCAGCATGACGGCAACCGCAATTTTCACTGGCGTGCGTATATCCTGTTTGCCATAAAAACCTGGGGCCAGTATCTTGACGACGATAAGGCCAAGCAAGCCTATGCCATAGGCGACCAGTGCGTTGGAAGTCATCTGCACGGCATGCGTGCTGTATTTATTATGATGATACAAGGTCGCTGTCAGCGCTTCGGGTATGGTCGCCAAACCCACCGCAGCTGGCAGGGCAAGTAAAAAGGTCAGACGCAAACCCCAGTCCAGCAAGGCTGAATATTCTGTCGCATCACCATCAGAATGGGCTTTGGCAAGGCCGGGTAACAGGATGGTGCCCAGCGCCACGCCCAGCAGAGCCGTGGGAAATTCCATCAGCCTGTCGGCATTGGCAAGCCAGGTAGTACTGCCTGTCGCCAAGTTCGATGCAATGCTGGTATTGATGGCAATACTGATCTGGGTGGCTGACACAGCCAGTATCGCCGGCACCATATTACGCACAATACGGCGCACGCCTTCGTCCTGCCAGGCAGTGTCGACACGAAAACTAATGCGCGGCAACATGCCGATCTTGACCAGTGAAGGGACTTGTATTGCCAGTTGCAATACCCCGCCGACAAAGACAGCGATTGCCAGGGCATAAATCGGTTGCGCCAGAAACGGTGCCAGAAACAATGAACCAGCGATCGAAGACAGATTGTATAAAACCGGGGTAAACGCGGCCACCTTGAATTCACGCCAGGTATTCAATATGCCGCCCGCCAGGGCAACCATGGACATGAACCCGATATAGGGGAACATGATGCGCGTCATGACGATGGCGGCATTGAATTCGGTAGCCTTGCCTACATAGCCATTGGCCATGAAATACAGCAGGACAGGTGCACCGATGATACCCAGTACACAGGTCAGTAGTAGCGTCCAGGTCATCAGGGTAGCGACATGGTCTATCAGGTTTTTGGTCGCAGCGTCGCCCTGTTTGTTTTTATATTCTGCCAGGATGGGGACGAATGCCTGTGAGAATGCCCCTTCGGCAAACATGCGCCGCAATAAATTGGGAATGCGAAAGGCGATGTTGAAAACGTCCGTGTAGGCATCGGCACCAAAGCGCGTGGCGATCAGCACATCACGCGCCAGCCCGGTGAGACGAGACAACATGGTCATGCCACTGATGGCAGCAAGGGTTCTTAATAGATTCATGGTGCGACATTATACTTTGTCACACCACTTCGTCAGATGTGAAGGCAATGGCGTTGACCGATTGACTATGTTTTCAATTGTACAAGTGCCATCTTGATTTCGGCGACTACAGTCGACCAGTCCCCAGCCGATGTTTGCCTGAAGATCCGCATGACACCGGGATACCAGGGACTGTCCTGGCGATCCTTTAGCCAGCGCCAGTCTTGCCGGTAAGCTGGCAGCATGACCCAGCAAGGCTTCCCCAGGGCGCCAGCAAGGTGAACAACGGCAGTGTCAACTGCAATGACCAGATCCAGATTCAGGATGATTGCCGCTGTATCTGAAAAATCAGTGATGCCAGGCGCGAGATCTGCCAAGGATAAAGGTGCCGGCGGATTTCGCGCTTCTGCCTCACCTGCCCCTTTTTGCAGGCTGAAAAACTGTACACCTGGCACCTCACCAAGCATTGCCAGTTCCCTCAGCGAGAGCATGGACCGGTCGGCATCATTCTCAAAATTCGGATTGCCCTTCCAGACCAGGCCTACCCGCAAAGCATTTCCAGCTATCGCCGTTTCCCCCGCCCAATGCAATATCTTCCCGGAGGCAACACTCAGGTAAGGCAGATCACCAGGGATGGTATCAATGCGGGTCATGAATAGCCTTGGCAAACTATATAAAGCCACCCAGTAGTGCCAGTTGCCAAGCGTTATGGCTTCACCCAGCGCAATGGCATCATCGACACCGTCAAGACCTGTCATCAATGTTTTCAGACCCGGGTGACAGTGTATGGATACGCGGGATGCGCCACGCTTCTTGAGCAGGCTGGCATAGCGGCAAAATTGCAGCATATCGCCATGTCCGGCTTCAAAACAGATCAAAATGGATTTGCCTGTCAGGTCCTGGCCTTGCCAGCAATCGATCTCGGGGGTTTCACGCAACTCTTTTTCCAGCGGTTCTACCCCATCGCGCGATTCCAGGCGTTGCCAGCCTTCTTCATAGCGCCCCTGGCGCAACAAGAGGTACGCAAGGTTGAAGGCCGCCTTGCGGTAGCCCGGTGCAAGCTCCAGTGACCTGCGATAGCACTTTTCTGCTTCATCTTCGCGCCAGGTGCAAGCCAGCAGGACACCCAGGTTGGACCAGACAGAAACGGCATCGTCATCGATTAACAATGCCTGACGATAGAGGGCTTCTGCTTCGTCAAAGCGTTTTAATGCAGCCAGCATGACAGCAAAATTGGATAATATCTGCAACTGCCAGGGTGCCAGCAGCAATGCCTGCCGATAGCACTGTTCTGCCTCGGCATAACGCTTTTGCTGTTCCAGCAACCAGGCCAGATTCGCATGGATTTCCGCCAGATCCGGTTCCAAAACCAGTGCCAAACGAAAGGCTTGTTCAGCAGCGGCAAACTCACCTTTTCCCATCAGTTCGTTGGCTTTATAAAATAAAGTTTCAGCTGTGTCAGTTTGCGGTGTCATGCTGCATGCGAGCAAATGAAGGTAAGTGAAATCTGGCCATATCAGCGTTTGATTATAACTTGCCCTTAGCCTAGGTTTCATACTCGCCGCGCTTTTGTTAATATGTGGGCTAACATCAGTGCAAATTACGTGCTTTCCGCCTCATCCATGCCCGGAGAAAAGTATGACCCCGTTTCGTCAAGCATTCCTTACTGCCGTCTTGCTGGCAAGCAGTCTGACAATGACGCCATGTTTTGCAGCATCGGCCAAATCCCCTAGCCTGGAAGAGGCCGCAAAAAACTTGAAAGCCAGCGGCTTTCAGGGCATGGTCTTTGCTGCCCGCGATGACAAGGTCTTGCTGGAAAAAAGCTTTGGCAAGGTGACAGACACCAGGCAAACTTTTCGGTTCGCTTCCATCACCAAGCAAATGACCGCCATACTGGTCATGCAAGAGGTGGAAGCCGGTAAATTACAACTGGACCAGACCCTGGGCAGTTATTGGCCAGATTACCCGAATGCACAGGCGCGTACGGCGACACTGCGTCAATTGCTGACCCACTATTCTGGCCTGTATAACGAAATGGTGTCACCGGCTATTCATATGATAAATGCGAATAGTGGTGACGACATCCAAAAATTTGCAACCGGACTTTGCGCCGGCAAAAATACATCTGCACCTGGAAGTAAATTCGACTACAACAATTGTGATTACATTGTGCTGGGAGCCCTGCTGGAAAAAATCAACAAGCAAAGTTTTTTGAGCTTGCTGCAACAACGCATTTTCACCCCCGCTGGCATGCAAGGCGTGGGCTATTACACTGCCAGCCTGCCGGATTCAAAAAAACATTTGCACGGTATCTTGGGTGGCAAACCAGAACCTGAAGTGAATTTTGCCAGCTATGGCCCGGCTGGTGCCAGCTTTGGCACGCTCAAGGATTTGCATGCTTTTGACCTGGCATTCATACAGGGCAAATTGCTGTCGCCAAAGAGCCGGGATGAAATGATCAAGCCAAATCATGTCGGCGGTGCCATCGGCGTCTGGGCTTATCCCTTCAAGGGTGTGGATGAAAAAAATCCAGTCGTGATTGTTGAGCGCCAGGGCTGGATTGCCGGCCTGCGCATATTGAACCTGGTCGACTTGCAAAGCCACAATATCCTGATCATGGTCAGTACCAATGGAGACCAGGATTTGTCTCAGACCTGGGCTAACCAGGGGCCCGCTGCCGAATTATTGCGCGCCCTGATCAGCACCAGTGACGCACAATAAATCAGATTCAGGGGTTTCTTTTTGCGACTTCATTGCCGATATAGCCACCGCCAACAGCACCGGCAATCGTCGCCAGGGTACGGCCATTGCCGCCGCCAACCTGGTTACCCAGCAGGCCACCTACAACCGCACCCAGGCCTATGCCCAAAGGGCTATTGCGCGCCACTGGCTCTTGCGTCTCTACGGTCTGATAGTGTCTGACCGGGGTGTGATGAATCACGCCGGTATTGTTCATATTGCCAGAACTCACTTGTACCGGCTTTGGGCGGGCAACATAGTCAAGGTTAGCAGGCGGCGCATAATTCATCACTGACTGAACAGTGGCTGCCGCAACAGGGGGCATATCATTAGCACTCAGGCTGGCTGATGCCTGTTGCGCGCTGCCATGTGAATTTGGCAGAAAGCCACAAATTGCAGCAGCACCTAACAGGCTGACCAGAATAACCGATGCTGCAGCGCCAGCTACTAAAGGGTGGATGCGGGTATGAATACGATTAGCAGTTTGTGCTTGTTCCATTTTTGATCTCCTGATGACAGAAAAAAGACTCATGCTTTGATAACGCATCAAACATCTGAATGGGAGACAGGTGTAAGGATTTAAAAAGTAAATATTTGTAAGCTAGGGCTTTTGAAAGGGATATCTCAGACAAATTTCTACTAACAACCCGTAGATTTGCGCTTGGCAACCAGTTTCAGCAAATCCCCCTTGTCTGCCTTGCCGGACAGGTAAAGCCTGAGTTCAGTTACGTTATATTGACTGGATGTATCGAAGATGAAATCGAGCTTACCGTCATGATCAAGGTCACCTACCCATATGAGCTTGGCGTTATTGTCTTCCTGGTTTTCTGTGTAATCGAATAAATATTGCTCAGTTCCCTGATACATGAGAAAAATTTTTCCATCGCGGTTTTGCAATCTATATTCCAGACCATTCAAATGCATCAGCCTGTCATGACCAAGCGGCGGCAAGGTGGATAGTTCAAATTCTTCATCAATCGAACCACCTACCACTTTCGCTTCATCCGACAAAGTAACAGCACCGGCTTTCAAACTGGAGTCTGACAATAGCAACCTGATGTTGGCTACATTGGCAGATACGCGCAGGCCCTGTTCAGTAATCGGGTCTGGTATTTTTTTGAATGTCGGCTTGGCAGCGACCAGTCGCCAGCCATTATTCACCTGCTGCAAACCCAGCCACGGACCTTTTCTGTCGGCTTTTGCCTCTGATGCATGATAGTCTTGCAGCTCAAGTATTTCAGATGCCGCTGCATTGGCGCAAAATAACAGGCCGAGCAAGATGGCTGATAATCTCAATGTTTGCATCGTCAACTCCTTTTTACCTCACTCAAAACCGGGCGATAACCAATATGCTTTGCCCCTGCCACGCAAACAACAGATGCGCGAAATTTTACTTTTTAATATTCTTAGTATAAAGCCCATCGAAAGCAACCGTCCATACGCCGCGAGCATCCGTTGACTCCCATAACTGCCGCACGCTGCCATTCGCATTTGGCATCCAGCTGATACGGTGCCGGACAGTATGTCCTTCAGCGGCCAGATTCTGGCCTTCCAGTACCATGTTCGCCCCTTGCAGCCCGCCTTCAAGCAATAATAATGTGCCGGTATCATCGACCCAGGTCTGATGCCAGATTTTACGTGGTGCGTCGTAAATATTCAGGCTCTCGCCACTATAACCACGACCAGTCATATAACGCTCGTGAATGACGCAGCCGCTGTATTCGCGGCTGATACTGTTCGTGCCGGCCAGTTTGCCATCCGGCGTATGTACCTGCCATTCACCCAACCAAAAATCAAATTCGCGCATGGCTGGAATGTCACAGGGCGCTGCCATCACAGAACCTGCCATGATGCTAAAGCCGAGCCCATAACAGAATTTTCGTAAAAGGCGGTACAAGGGTACAAGGCCGTATGCGCTGACATGATTGTCCCCTTGTGAGGTTTCAGGATGAAATATGAATTCTGACATGGAAAATCCCTTGTAAGCGTCACCACATTCCGGTTATCGCCAGCGTCAAAAGTGGCACTTTACTGGCCTGCGACGATGGCATGCGCAATTCTTTTTGTCTTTTCTGGGGTGCTTATTCTCAAGAACTTACCCTAACACGTAAGACAGATTTTCACATCCATTTTATGATAAAAACAAGTTAACAAATAAGTCCTCTTTATGACTGAAAATTTCTTTCATGGCACAATGCAGGCATGAAAAATACGCCCCATCTCCCGCTGCCTTTTGGTGTCCGTGCAGACTTGCTGCATCAACTGGCCGCGCTCAGCAAGGCAGGGATAGCCCCGCTAAGGGCACTGGCACTGATCAAATTGCCCGGGGGATATCAAACCCGCATGCTTGCGACTCTGCGTGGTGTCACACGTGGACAAAATCTGGCCCAGGCGGGCCAGGAAAGCGGCCTGTGGACACCATTGGAAGCCGGATTATTGCAGGCCGCTCTGGCAGCAGGTGATCCTACCTCCACCTACCGCCGACTGGCAGAGCACTATCAGGTCAAGGCCCAGCAACTGGCAAGTATCAAGTCGCGTATGGCCTTGCCTATCTTTACTGGCCTGCTCTCTTTATTTGTGACGCCTTTGCCACAACTGATAGGCGGCACACTGACCATGGCAGCTTATCTATGGAGTGTTCTGCGTCCGGTTTTGCTATGCGCAATATTGTTCACTGGCGGCGTTTATGCGATGCGCCGTTTGCAGATGCGTCCCATTAATGCCAGGGTGTCTGCGATTGACAGTATTTTGCTGGCACTGCCGGTCTTTGGCAAAATGCATAAACAGCGTAATTTTTGCGACTTCTGGCAAAGCATCGCCTTGTTGCTGGAAGCAGGACTGCCCATGTTTGAAGCCGTACCGCTCGCCCTTCATGGCGTGAACAATGTCTTGCTGAGACGGGATCTGGCGCAAATTTTGCCACGCATGCAAAAAGGCGCAACCCTGGCTGATGCTTTGCGTGCCTTGCCAAAGATTAACAATAGCGCGCTGCTGGGAATGGTGCAAACCGGTGAAGCCAGTGGCAGCCTGCCAGAAATGCTGGATCACTATGCCAAAGGTGAAAACGCCAGCCTGGCATTGCAACAAAAACAGGTCGCCGAATGGATACCAAGAATAGCCTACGGGATGATTGCTGCGGTGATTGCCTATGGTATTTTGAAAAGCGGCGCGTTTAATCCGCATGTGCCCGAGGATTTGTAAATTTCCAGATCCTCAAACACATCTGCACAGCTCGACATGGCGAATTATCTGCTGAGGATGGAAAATTTTCATTTCCCGCCCGCCAAAACTTTCTGCAAATCATTGGCGAACAGGATGATGCCCGCATAATTCTTGCGTATGGCGGCGGTGCTTTCCATTTCGTGACCCAGGGTACGCTTCATACGGTGTGACAACACCAGTTTGCCGACTTTTGCAGCGCTGGCAATGCGGCCTATTTCGGTCGGCATCATGTGCAACAGGCGAGCCACATTGTCGGGGTCATTTTCACGGGCCGCATTGTGGGCAATCAATACATCACTGCCCTGTGCCAGCAAATCCAGCGACTGGTCGCTATTGCTGGTATCGCCGCTGAATGTAATGGCACATCCCTGACTTTCCACACGCCAGGCCAGCGCCGGCACAGGGCCATGCAAGACTGAAATCGCGCTTACTGCCAGGCTATCATCTATTGCATAGCGCTTGATTTCCTTGTCTTTAGGCGCGACTTCTTCAGTTTCCATCTTGAACTGGCTACCGACATCTGGATCGGCATAATCAGCCAGATAAGCATAGGCACCGGTTTCGCGATTGAACAAGGCGTGGACAAATTCTTTCACCCCCGGAAATACGCCACGTCTGGCTGGGCCAAACACACGCAGTTCTTTATCGTAACCGGCAAATGGCAAACCCTTGATCAGCGCGGGAAAATCTGCCGTGTGATCAACATGAAAATGCGAAAACAAGACAGCATCCAGATCAACCGGGTCAGCGCCGGATTTTTCATAATTCAATGCCGCCCCGCTGCCAAAATCAATCAGCAGACGTGCTTTTTTATCGACCCAGACCAGATAACTGGTCGACGCACGCTGGTCATTCAGTTCTGGCCCACCGGAACCCAGTACCTGCACGATGATTTTGCCGGGTTGACAGCTGGCAGCAGCCCAAAGCGATGAACTGCCGCACAGCAGACTGAACAACAGTGCGAATTTCAGAGAACGACAAATTGTGGAGTGGGCTGTCATGCGAATAAATCAGAAATAGGATCCATGGATTGCGGCAAAGATTGCCCGGCTCTTTCGCTACTTTTCAAAACCTTAGCCATTATTGCTGTTTTTTCGCCTTTGGCCAGGTTAAAGTTTTTATAAATATTTTTTAACGTCAGCAACCTTCAACTTTGTCGCCATTTTATGCTTGAGTTGCTTCAGTTCAGCCAAAACCGCAGCCAATTCTTTCTCGTTCGGTTGCAAAGGTTTCAGGGTTATCCCCAATATAGGCGCAACCTGGCGCTGTATATAACGTCGGCCTGCGGTAATAAGCTGCCAGATCACCAGCAAGGCGCCGATACCCATGCAAACCAGGACTGCCAGTGACATTTCGTCGGGGGCAAATTTGCCAACGATGGCTGGCCCCATGATCATGAGCAAAACCGCCGCAACGATGGCAATACCGATCTCCATATCGAGATGAGTAGATGCAAAACGCCTTTCCACCAATGGTGACAAGATATAGAAAGGGCTTTTGATCAGGGCATCTCGCTCTTCGGCTGTCAGCAATGCCGGGGTCTTTAGCACTTTTTCTTCCAGTTCCAGACGGTCGCTATGAACATCGCGAATATCCGGGAATGTTGCTTTGATGAGTTCAGTGACGGGCAGCGCTTTTTTTGACACCGAGACATAATTGGCAGGATTGGCATTGAGGATAGTTGCGCATTTCTAGCACGTGCGCTCATGCCCAACCAGTTCGCCCTCACCGGCAGTGATGTAATACACATGACCGGCCAGGCCTATGCGCTTCAATTCAAAGGCACGTGGCTTGCGGCAAATCGGGCAAAAATCAGCGACATAGCCAAGTTTTCTATACACGTGTTTCTTACCCCAGACGATGAACATCATTCCTCCTGTATTTTCTGACTACAATAACTCGACGTAAAGGTATTCATTCAGTACACACAGGGAGTGAATACCAGTTATCTGGGTGCTCTTATTTTTCATGGTGTACTACATGCTGCATCGTCAATTCTGACGATGCCAGCGCTTTTGCCAGAAACGAGGGGCGAATATCAAGCTGTTGTAACTCTGACCGTTTAAACCAGGCAAAGGTCAATTTCAAATCACCTTCGATTCCCACATACGGCCCAGCCTGTGTCAGCAATCGCGATCCTTCTGACAAGTGCGTGAGAAAATACAGGCCCAATTCATGGTGTCGCGTTTCGCGATAAGTGAAGAAATTTTCTACCGTCCACAGCAAACGCCCGCAAGTCACTGTCTCAGCCAGTTCTTCTTGCATTTCACGGACGATCGTCATGGCAGCAGCCTCGCCGGCGTCAACCCGCCCACCGGGTACGCACCAGAACGGGTCACCTTCTATTTTATGCAGCAAGACATCGTCACCATTTAAAATGATTGCCGCCGCACGCAGGTTATAACGGTAATTGGCTATGTCGAAAGAAATCATGGTCTTGATGTTAAGTTTTATTGTTGAGCGTTGTTGTTAAGCCCTGTTATTGAACAGTCAAAATATTAACGTTATCCAATGCGTTATCAAACACCCGTCACCATCAATTCGCTGGCGATTTGCTGCGTGTCTTTTAAAGTCTGCAAGACGATGTTTGAGCGTATATCGAGTACACCTGTCGTTTTATAAAGGCGTTCCAGCACAAAGGCAGAATAATGCTTGAGGTTACGCGCACGTACACGTAACAGGTAATTGGCATCACCCGTAATGATGTAAGACCCGACAACTTCCGGCCATTGTTGCAGCGCCTGAGAGAAGTTTTCATGCCATTGCTCTACATCGCGACGCATGGTGACCTGCACAAAAGCATCCACTTCCAACCCCACCGCAGCGGCATCAATCACCGCACAATAATGATGAATGATGCCCGCATCTTCGAGCATGCGCACCCGGCGCAGACAGGACGAAGGCGACAAGAAAACCTTGTCGGCCAGTTCCTGGTTGCTGATACGGCCATCGGACTGTAATTGCGTAAGAATTTTTAAATCAGTGGCATCTAATTGCATGCAAAGTCCCTTTTCTGATGCATTTTTTCGTTGCACAAAGCCATATTGACCAAATCCATCAATATTTAACAAATAATTCGCAGTATATTCTATAAAAGCTATTTTTTACGCTGCACTTTGCAAGAATTATTCAGGCAATCCGGCATAAAATCTCTGCATGTTTTTACAGGAGTTATCATGTCTGCCGACGCACCAACAATCTGGGATATCACCCCGCCCATACAGCCTGGCATTCCAGTCTGGCCAGGTGATAGTGCCTACACTGCCGAAACCACCTGGCAAATTGCCGATGGTTGCCCGGTCAAGGTCAGCAAGATCAGCATGTCCACCCACACCGGGGCACACTGCGATGCGCCTTCACATTATGACGTTGACGGCAAGAGCATAGATGAAGTGGCAATCGACACTTATATAGGCAGTTGCCGCGTCATTCACTGTCTGGGCGTAGCCCAGGTCATGCCGGAACACGTATCGGCTTACTTGCACCAATTGCCGCCCCGTGTCCTGTTTCGGACTTACCTGAGCGCACCGCAAGCGCAATGGGATAGCGATTTCCCCAGCGTTGCTGCAACAACCATAGCACTGCTGGCAAAACATGGCGTGCGCCTGATCGGCATAGACAGCCCGTCACTGGACCCGCAAGAATCAAAAACCCTGGATGCGCATCTGTGTGTCAAGGCACACCAGATGGCGATTTTGGAAGGCATTGTGCTGGACGATGTTGCCGCCGGAGATTATGAATTGATTTGCCTGCCACTGAAACTTGCCGGACTGGATGCCAGCCCGGTGCGCGCCATATTGAGGAGCCTGCCGTAATGACACAAATAAACACGATGACCCGCAACGACTGCGAAAAACTCGACCAACAAGATACACTTGCCCCGCTGCGCGAAGACTTTGATTTGCCTGCGGGCGTGATTTACCTTGACGGTAACTCACTTGGCGCGCGACCAAAAGCCGCCCTGCAAAGGGCGCAGGAAGTCATCACCCAAGAATGGGGTACTGACCTCATCAAGAGTTGGAACACCGCCGGCTGGTTTGACTTGCCATCCACCCTGGGCAACCAGCTTGCCCCACTGATAGGCGCTGATACCAATGAGGTCGTGGTGACAGACACCACCTCAGTCAATCTGTTCAAGGCAATCGCGGCTGCATTACAGATGCAATCAGTCGACAGCAAGCGCAAAACCATCATTACTGAACGCAGCAACTTCCCCACTGATATCTACATGGCGGAGGGCATTACGCGCTGGCTGGACCGCGGTTATCAGATCGTGCTGATCGACACACCTGAAGAACTGCCGCAAGTCATCAATGACGGCACGGCACTGGTCATGCTCACGCATGTTAACTACCGTACTGGTTACCTGCATGATATGACAACAGTCACCGCCCTCGCCCATCAGCACGGCGCGCTGATGTTATGGGATCTTGCCCATTCAGCCGGTGCCCTGCCCATGGACCTGAATGCAGCAAATGCTGACTTCGCCGTGGGTTGCACCTATAAATATCTGAACGGCGGCCCCGGATCACCTGCCTTTATCTGGGTGCCAGTACGCCATCAGCAGGCATTTCACCACCCCCTGTCAGGCTGGTGGGGACACGCCAGCCCATTTGCCATGAGCCCGGGCTTTACACCCACGCCCGGCATACGCCGCGCCTTGTGCGGCACACAACCTATTGCCTCGCTGGCGATGGTCGCCTGCGGCCTTGACACTTTTGGCAAGACCGATATGCAAGCCATACGCAAAAAATCACTGGCACTGACTGACCTGTTCATACAACTGGTGGAAAGCCGCTGCGCCACGCATCCGCTGGAACTGGTCACTCCACGCCAGCATCAGCAACGTGGCAGCCAGGCCAGCTTCAAGCATCCACATGCGTATGCGGTGATACAGGCATTGATACAGCGCGGCATCATCGGCGACTACCGCGAACCTGCCATCATGCGCTTCGGTTTCACACCGCTCTATACACGTTATGTCGATGTCTGGGATGCAGCAGAAGGTCTGCGCGATATACTCGACAGCAAAGACTATGACACCAATGCACAGCGTAACGCGGTGACTTGATCAATCTGAAGACTTCTTGACACAGAGGCGTGGAGACATGGCAGAACACAGAGAAAATTCAAAAAGAAAATCTGCTCTCCCTATTCTGTGGGCGAAGGTCCTCATTTTTAAATTTTAAGGAAACATCATGAGCGACAACGAACAAGCTGGCAAATGCCCCATGTCCTGGCATGGCGCGCAGATGGATTTTAGTGAGTCCATGAGCTATGGCGACTACCTGGGTTTGGATCAGATTCTGACGGCCCAGCATCCACGTTCCCCCAACCATAATGAAATGTTGTTCATCATCCAGCATCAGACCAGTGAATTGTGGATCAAACTAATGTTGCATGAACTGCATGCCGTACGCCAGAATATCCGCGAGAATAACTTGCCACCCGCTTTCAAGATGTTGTCACGCGTGGCGCGCATCATGGATCAACTGGTGCACGCATGGGACGTATTATCCACCATGACGCCCAGCGAATACACAGCGATACGCCCCTATCTTGGCGCCTCCTCCGGTTTTCAATCACATCAATACCGCGAACTGGAATACCTGCTCGGCAATAAAAATGCCTCGCTGATGGCAGTGCATGAAAGCAAGCCAGAAAATCACGCGACACTGGATGCGGCACTGCGCACTCCATCCATTTATGATGAAGCCATCATGCTGATGGCCCGCCAGGGTTTTGCAATTGATGCAACTCGCCTGCAGGCTGACTGGTCACAAGGTATTGTTGCCAACGAATCCGTCAAGGCGGCCTGGCTCAAAGTCTACCAGACACCGGAACAACACTGGTCTCTATATGAACTCGCAGAGAAATTGGTAGACATGGAAACTGCCTTCCGTATCTGGCGTTTCCGCCACGTGACAACGGTGGAACGCATCATCGGCTTCAAAACCGGCACAGGCGGCACAGCGGGTGTCAGCTACCTGCGCAAAATGCTGGATGTAGTTTTGTTCCCGGAATTATTTGCTTTGAGGACTGCGTTGTAAGCCACATCTTGTATTACTGCTCAATATGCGTCTCAACATAGGGAATCATACATAAAGAGAAAGGAAATTTTCCTTTCTCTTTATGAGCGCCAGAATACCTTTCCAATGCAAGTCGTTACAAATACGGTCAAGACAGTAAGCCGGAATGCAGGCTAGAATACGATGATTGATGTGATCAGAAGCCAGCAATCTGCATCCACAACAATGCCATATAGTCAATGCTCGTTCATACCAGCTGCAGTCATATTGTTCGAAAAAGGAGTCCGGCATGATCAGTACTCACGCTAATCGAGACCATTCCCATATTCATCAGCGCACAGATTTCCATACTGCCGAGCATGTCAATACCGGCCTGCATTTACAAAGCACGGTGGGCACGCTTTGCGCACTGGAATTCATGAAAACCAGGGGTGTACCCAATCAGGTTACAGAACGGGTTTTGCTGCAACCTCAAAAATGCCGGTTACACGGCTAAAAATCCAGAGGCGGCAATACCCGAGCGGCTTGAATATGATGACAATAAGCTATTGCGAAATTAAAGTGCAATGCGACGCAACAACATCAGGTAATTTCGCAGCAGCCTCTAAGTATCAATTTTCCTGAACGTCAAACTGATACGTTCACCATCGTCCCCTTTCGGAATCGCATGCAACCAGGATTCCTGGATAGCGTCAGACATATATAGCAAACTACCTGCCGGAAGTGGATAAAGAAATTCCACATTTCTGTCTGTCTTTTTCTGATAAGCGATATGGCGCACGCTACCCAGCGAAATAATTGCCACGCCAGTCCCGCTCGCCAGTTTTTCAAGCGAATCGGAATGAAACCCCATCGAAGAATTACCGTCAGGATAAAAATTAAGCAGGCAGTTATTGGGCAGGAACTCCAATTCACATTCCACCGCTGTACAGATAATCTGCAAAAAATCTGGCATCACTGTCGGTGCGTATGATATTTGGGAATAATCATAGGCAACGCCGAAACTAGCCGTTTTTCTAGAACGTATTCTCTCGTCCCAGCTTACTTCATTTTTCAGCTGATCAAACAAGCAATCCGGTCTGGAGAGAAAATCTGGTTTCAAATAAATGGCTGGCGCTGTCATGCTGTAGCCCAGCCTACAGTAAAGGATAGTGTAGTGTAAGGTTCAAATTATAAACATCAGAATATAAACGTGAAAATGAAAAGCCTGACATCACCATCTGTACAGGGAAATTATGTTCCTATCTTCAAACCCAAGCCTTCGGCAGTTGATGGCTCTACCGGCTGCAATTTCTCTCCACCACGCTCAAGAAAGATGACTTGAATATCATTTTTTCCTGTGTGATACTGTATCATCAGGCTGGCAATCTCGTCACGCACACGATATATTTTTTCCATAAATTCCAGGGTGATTTTTCCATCGCTGCGTTTGATTATCTCGGTTATCAACTCGTTAGTCTGCTCGGTCATAAATTCATTATATTGATTGACAAGCGGGCGCAAGCCCACTCTGGTCGTTCCGGTCCGTGCAGAAGGTAAGATAGTGCGTGTATAACCAGTCATGAACAATAAAGCACATGAACCTATACACAAACCACGCGCTGCGGTTGAAAGATGATATTGCTTGATCCTGTCATGCAAACCCATGACAGCATCCAGATCGATCTCTCGCGAATCCATCACATTATCGAATTCGAGTCCTGAAATTGCGCGATTGGTTTTGATCGCATTATCGAATCTTTCCAACATGGCTTTGTCGATTTTCCCTGCCACCCGAAAAAGCTGGATGGCAGTTGCGTCAGATGCAGTAATGTGGCCACCATCCGTTTGCATTGGAGTTTGCGCCATCGCCAAACCGTTTAAATTTCCAACAATAACAGCCAGACTGATACCTGCCAGACATCGAAACATGGTATCTGTCACGTACTTTTTTATTTGAGTGTATTCATTCATCAACATTGATTCCTAAATCTGCTGGTGTCGCATCGCTGATCTTGATGCGCCTGGCACCATATTGCGCCTGGAAAAAAACATGCTCCCCTGTACTGATGGGCTTACGGTAGATAAAAATGCCACCGGTTCTGTCAGAAGTTTCATACATTTTATTCAGCAAATCCAAGGGCAGCTTGCCTTGACTACGCTGATGCACTATCGAGATCAGGTCGTCGTTATAGATTCGTTGAAACGATCCATCAATACCGGAGTGTATGGAATGCAGCAGCAACAGGGTTTCTTCTCCATTTTTGGCAGGCAACATGGTACGCTCATGTCCCATTAAAAAAATGTAGGCGCAGGTAGAAGCACAAAACCCTCGCGCAAAAGTATTCATCTGGTGTTGATTGATGCGTAATTGAAATTGATAGGCAACATCTGGTGCGATTTTGCTGGCACCAGGCACATCTACCAATTCTATTTCTTTTAAATTGGGATTTGCTTTCAATGCGGCATCCAGAGCAGTCACGTGTTCCATGTTCAAGGAACCTGTCACCATATGCCGGGCTGGCAGGGCAAGATTGCCCGCTATCACCTCACTGACGTTAGCACCCAGACTGACGAGGACTGACAAATTTAAACAAAAGCATCGCAAAATGCTGCCAGTTGCAAAATCAGGTTTTCTGGCATGGCAAGCATTCACTGGATGTCGCATATTTGATTGCACCATATGTTTTTTAAATTCAAGAAACTTCTGATGAAGTGCAGCGAGTTTAGGTTTTTACATTTCCTGCACTAACCCCGACTTCTGGTGCCGACGCTTCAACTTTCGGCGCACTTTGCTTTTGTCGCCACAGACCATCGCTGGCAAAAGCCTGCCATCCCCACTTCAGCCATGCCAATAATGACCAGGCCAGCCATAAAGCCCATAGCAGCATCAGGCCACGGTAAACCAGTATGGGCAAAGAAAACACCCATGCATTGTGCAGCTCGGCACCAGCCCTGTCCACGTACCAAAGCAGGTTTTCATAGCTGGAATTATTGCCCGTCACCTGCATATCTGGCCGCCCCAGCAAGCCGCCTTCCACCGCGCTCAACAACACGCCCAGCAAAGCCAGTGTCAATGCAAACAGGCCCAGTTGACGCAAATTGAACAGCCATCTGGGTGAACTATTTTCTGAACGGGCGCGTCTGGCAAATGCATAAAACCAGGCGACCACCAGGGCTGCGCCCCACCACTCCACCTGGGTTAAACCCAGCGCCAGCAATAACCACTGACTGGTATGCACCGCTAAACCACTATAGCGCCCGAGCAATAACGCTACTGCCAGCAAGACGATCAGTTTGCCCCAGAATAAAATTGCCGGCCCCAAGCCCGGGCCACTGGCCATTAGCAACCATCTGTCATGCGGCATTTTTAAATCCAGCCAATTGTTCACGCTGGGCACTTGCAAATTGACGGCGGCAGTCGTATAGCTGGAAGTCATGCCCTGATCAAGGCGCCAATTGACATCGACCTCTTGCGTGCCAGGTACGACCGGCAAGACCAGCCGCCTGCCGTTGGCACGTATGGGTCTGACTTGCTGATTGATACTGACGCTTTGCAATACTGCACCTTCAGGCAAAATCAGTGCATGATCACCCCCACGGCTACTGCGCAAGCGCAGCTTCAGATGATAATCACTTGCGCGGGTACCAGGGCTGACGGTCAGGCGTGACAGATCTATTGTCAGCGTCTGTCCGGGTATGGCTTGCGGACGCTCTATGCTGAGTTTCAGGGTCTCGCCAGGCCAGGGTGCGAAAGCCAGATCTGCACCTTCATTGCTGAAAATGGGTGGCAAACCTGTCGCGCTGACATGCCAGATGCCTGAAGCAACGATAATCCAGCTTTCAATCCAGTTATTTTGCTGACTGGCCACCAGGCTGATTTGCGGGCTTTGCGGCAGATTGGAAACCCACTCCACTTGCTGCACCTGCGGCCCCAGATTCACCAATAGCTTGCCATCCTTGACGATCATGCCGGCGGTAGTGACTGCCTCGCCTGGCAGCAAGGGAATTTCTGCCAGGGCAGGCGTACCCATAGGAGAAAGCCGTGAGACCGTCGTGGTCACGCGCCATTCCCTGTCCAGTATCAGCCGCCGTTCCACTTGCAAAAATGCGGGTAACAATGGCGCATCCGTTTTGCTGCCTGCCTTGATTTTTCGGGTCAGTTGCAAGGTATCGGCAGCACCCGACTCTTCTGAAAGCCCAGCCACATCCCAGGCATCTGCATGAATATCTACATACCTGGGTTTACGCGGCAGTGGCAATTGCAGCGTATCGTTTTGCATCAAGTCACCGGTCAACTCCAGACGGTGACGTCCGGCGGGCGCGAGCAACCATAAAACACCGCTGTCATCACGATGCACATAGGCGATCTTGCCATCCATACGGGCTTCATGCGGCAGCCAGTATTTGACTCCACCCGGCAGCGGCAAAGCAGTGTCAATTGCGGCGTCAATGTCCACTCCCAGCCGCACGGTGTTCCCACTGATTTGCAGCATCAGTCGTGAAACTTCTGCGCAGACAGGCAAGCAATCTGCGGGGCGTGTCAGTTTTTGCTTCAGCTCTTCCAATTGCTCATTTGTAGGCAGCTGGGCGTAAGCGTCGTTACTATGCATGCTGGCATACGATGTCAGCGCCAGCAAAACCATTGCTGTCAGGTTTCTGGCAAAGATGCGCCAGCGTCTGGTCTTGCGACCACCATCCTGATCACCAGGGTTTTCAGTATCGTTGTGAATGGTTTTTTTTGCTGCATATCCGGCAACACAGGCCAGCAACAAGCCAAGTGACAGCAAGCGCAACAACACGAGGAGTTTGTTTGCCCATGGTGGCAATAACCATAAATCAAGTTGTTGATCCTGCCTTACCGGGCCGTCGAATATCAGGGGATAAGTACGCCATTGCCAGCCAGGCAGACCAGGGCCGGTCTGCACTTTGGCATCAGGATCAAGGCTTTGGAAATTGGTGGCACGACTTCCTGCTGCAGATTTGTATCGGGCATTACTTAATATGCTCGAGCCACCAGCGATTTTTGCTAGCGGTTTTGCCTCTTCCAAAATTGGTGACTCCACGGCCCTGGTGACAGGCACTGGAGATAAAAGCGGTGGCGGGGGCGGTGGAGGTGGTACAGATTCTGCGTCTGCTGCCACAGGCTCTTCCGGTGCTCTATTTATGGCAGGTGCAAGGGGCAGATTTTCATTAAAACTCCAATATGCATCCTGTTCCAGAACAGGGTATAAAGCCGAACGTACCTGGGCCGTAGCGAAGGCCAGGCTCATCAAGATCAGCGCCAGCAAACTCACTTGCTGCAAGCGTTTCACCCATATTAAAAATCGGCCTTGCGGCAAGACTCTGACGATGGCAAGCAAGGCCAGCAAAAGCAGCCAGGCATACCGCGGTGCACCAGGTTCCTGATAGGACAGTGTCAGCGCAAACAACGCCAGCACGCCCCATTTGACGCCCCATAGCTGGCCAGTTGCCAGTGCAATCACCAGCACGATGAAGAAATCGAGCAGATTCCAGCGCGACAACCAGGCACCGTCCGCACGGTCGACGCCGCTGGCATAGAGCAAACGCCAGCCTGCGGGCAAGATCAGTTCCATGGATACCTTGTCAAAATCCAGCTTCCAGCCAACTGCGGAAATCTGCCTTACCGGCTTGTCTATCAAACTGTCTGCATTCAGATTAAGCGATCCACGCTTGACCTCAACACCGGCGAGCTTGTCATTGCCACGGGTAATCAATTGATCCTGGCCATCGATACCTACACGCCCCAGTTGCGCCAGACCATCCATGGCAAGACGTGTCGCGCGGCTGATATCACCCTGTATCTGATCATTCATGGTCAAGGTATTGCCGTCAAATCCCAGCCACAAGCGGCGCTTTAAAGATAATTTATCTGGTGAGGGATCACTGTCGCCACGACGAATTTCCTTGAAAGAGAAACTGCTGTCTGCATGCATGAGATACGCAGGCAGGTTGCGCCATTCAGCAGGCAATGAAGTCTGCTGTGGATCAACTGGCGATGGTCCTTCTATGGCTGCTGTTCGTATCAAAGCTTGCGCCTGAAATACCCAGACCTCTTCATCTGTCGTCAAGCCTGCGGCCTTACCTAAAGTCAGGCTTTTTACTGACCCGGGATGGCGCGCGACAAAACGCAGATCCCAACTACCAGCACGCGCCTGCACTGCCAGACTACCATCCTGCTTAAGCACGGCCGGCAAAGGAGACTGCAATTCCAGCGCGATCATTTCTGGCAACAAGACATTACCGATAACAATCTCCCGCCCCTTGCCTGATACTTCGAGCCGGATACGGGTTTCTACAGTAATAGGTACACCATCATTCACTTTTCGGAAGACATGCACCTGTTGCGCCTGCTCGGCACTATCTGCATCTGCCTTACGCTGCAACCAGAGCTGGTTGCTTTCGTCACGAACAGGCAGACCGAGGTTTTGACCATTCAGTTCCAGTTTGATTAAAGCGGCGTTTTGTGGCAATTGTAAAGATTCTGGCACCCCGTTCCAGGCAAAGCGGCCACTTATTTTATGTGAGCCCTTGGGCATTTTCAGTACAGGTACTTCTTCCCGCCCGATCACGGCTACAGGTTTGCCATCCAGTATCACGTCCTGTGGCCACTGCTGACTATTGCCAGGCAAGCCTATCCAGGTATCACGATAGGTAGTGAACTCTTGCGTAAATACCGCTCCCTTGGTATTGACCTTCAGATCAAGTACGCCTGGCCACACACACTGATTCGCATTATTTTTGTCTTGTACTTGCGGGCAAACAGCGTCCGGCACTTCATCCAGCACCCAGGGCACCCAACTTTTTAAAGGATCAGGTATCGCCTGCGCTGGAAACTCTGCGGCGTGCAGACCATTGCCCACACTGCTTAGACTGATAAAGCAGGCAATTAGCCAAAAACTGATGATCCATTTTTTTGTCATAGTGCACCTGTATGCGTGAACAAAACATACTGTTTTAAATATCTGATTTTTCATTAAGAAAAACTAGGTTCTTGAAAACAATCCAGTTCAATTTTTTACAGTGTCAATGATAGTGGTGTATTTTGCAAGCATCTAAATACTGTTGCCTGTACTGCTGCATGCGGAACACAGCACAAGTTTTCTCCAAAATGTTGTGGCAGCTTCCTCCATAGCTTGCAAAACTGCCGAGTGGAACTAACACTTCTTTGTGCATAATTCTTGTAGAAATGCATTACCCCAGTTTTGATGCCTTAGCGCACCGAGATCATCCAGCGGTCAGTTGCACGCTGCTTTTCTACTTAAACGATACAGGCGCATGACACCGCGATGACATACAAAAGAAATCAAAAATCAAGTCTAGTCAGGCAGTACCAGAAGATTTGGAAATCTGTACTCTGCACGAAATCATGGTCTGTTTAAATAGAAATTGTGATACTGCGCCCGCCATGGAGATTCTGTTGGGTCACATGCCAAATCGGGCCGTATTTCTTCACCACTGAAGATGCTGACGGCATATGTGCAAATGCAAAAGAGTGAGATGAATATGCAATTAAAATTTTTGATGCTAAGTGTCAGCCTGTGTGCCCTGCTGGCAGCTTGTGGCGGCAAATCTGATTCACCCATAGCAACAACACCTGCCGTCGTTACTCAACCTGTAGCCAGCATCCTGACGGGTGACACCTTGCGTGCTGAAGTGGAGCGTTTTCGCAGCAGCAACGGTTTTCCTGCGATTTCGGTTACCATCGTTAACCAGGACAAAGTAGAAGCGGTCGTCACCGGGAACAGGGAAATCAATACCAATAAAACGGTACTGAATACGGATTTTTTTCAGCTGGGCTCATTGACCAAAGCTGTCACGGCAACCCTGATAGCGAGGCTGGTTGAACAAAACAAAATACGCTGGGACAGTAGCGTAGCCGAAGTGTTTCCCACGTGGCGTGCACAGATACGCCCTGAATACCTGAATGTGACGGTAGAACAGCTGTTACGCCACCGTTCAGGTTTGTCACGTGACATCGCTGACGAGACGATAGAAAACGCCCTGCCTATACTGACAGGTGACATACTGGCAGATCGCCGCACAGTGGCGATGCTGATGCTAAAGCAAGCGCCCGAATATACACCCAACAGTAAAATGGTGTATTCCAATATAGGTTATGCACTGGCTGGCCTGATGGCAGAAACCGCAGGTGGCGACAGCTATGAAAACCTGATGCAAAAAGAAGTATTTGGGCCGTTGAATATGAAAGCTTATTTCGGTTTTCCCGATGATAAGGGTGTGAACAATAATGCAGGTCATACTCTGGCAGCAGGCAAATGGATTGTTACACCACCGGTCACTGATCTGCGTTACGCTTATTTAATCAATGCCGCAGGTGGTCTGAATTTATCCATGGCCGATTACGGTCTGTTTTTACGTGAGCAATTACGCGGCCTTCAGGGAAAAAGCACCTATCTGAGCAAGGCGACTTTTCAATTGATGCATACCCCTGTTGATGATTATGGCATGGGTTGGGATATCGTCAATCTGCCCGATTTCGGCACTGTCAGCCTGCACAATGGCACTGAACGGACCTATTACGCCAGCACCGCAGTCGTACCGGACAAGAACCTGGCAGCAGCGGTCACTTGCAATTGCTTCGACGAAAGCATCATGGCCAAAGTGGATGCTTTTGTAAATACGCTGCTGACCCCTGTTTTGCCAAAAACATGATTGCTCATCATTGACAGGTTGTGTGAATGACGGCTTCGGGCATATGCACATACATGGCCAGAAGCCAGTTCTCAAATTGCTTGACAAAAAGCATGACTGATATGCAAGATCATGCACCAACTACCCTATCGCAAAACCCCTGGATGAAAGAAATCTAATGAAGTTGAGAGCACGCCTGTTAATGCTGGCTGTATTTTGTAATATCGCCTTGAACGCCCATTCCGCGACAACAAATGAAAAGCCCGTCGCCACAAAGAACAGCGCAGTTGAGTCGACAGGCCTGCTTTCATTTGGCCACCGTGTCGGTGAACGCGTTGCCGACATTGCCTTCAAAGATATCGACGGGCATACAGCTAGCCTGTGGCAAATGACGGGCACGCGTGGCGCAATTGTCGTCATACGCGACGCAGAGTGCCCGGTTTCACAACGATACGCGCCGCGGCTGGCAGAATTTGAAAAAGAATACACGGCGCAAGGATATAACTTCATCTATGTGGACGTAACGCCCTACTCCACCGCCGAGGCACGTAAAAATATCGCCACTTATGGTTTGCAAGGACGTGTGGTTCTTGATACAGACAAACGCTTGGTCAGCGCACTCCGTGCTGCATCAACATCTGAAGTGTTTTTGATAGACAGCCAAGGCACTTTGCGTTATCGCGGTGCTATCGATGATCAATACGCTATTGGCGTACACAAAGACACGCTCACGCATCCCTGGTTGCGCAAAGCCCTGCAACAACTGACAGCGGGACAACAAATCGTGACCGACAACACACCCGCTACCGGTTGTCTGCTGGCGAGCAATGATGAGGCAGCAGGCCTGGCCAGACCAGTGACCTACCACAACCGCATCAGCCGCCTGATTGCCCAAAAATGCGAAATGTGTCATCGCGATGGCGGTGTTGCTCCCATGCCCTTGCAAAGCTACGAACAAGTCACTGCGCGTAAAACCATTATCGAATACATGACCAGCAACCGACTGATGCCACCTTGGGGAGCAGATAGTAAAGTCGGGCACTGGGCCAATGACCGTAGTCTGTCAAAACAGGAACTGGCCGATCTGACTGGCTGGTTGAAAGCTGGCATGCCAGCAGGTAATCCAGCCGAAGCCCCGCTTGCACGTACCTATATGCCAGGCTGGGACATGGCAAAACCAGATGCCGTCCTGCAAGTGCCAGAACCCTATAAAGTACCGGCAGAAGGCGTTATCGCCTATAAATATACCTATATAAAAACCAATTTCGACAGCGACAAATGGGTGACTGCAATGGAAATACGGCCATCTGCACCAAAAGTGGTGCACCACGTGCTGGTATTTCTGGAAGGGCCTGGCGTCAAGCGTCCTGCCGGTGGCATAGATGGATTCTTTGCCGCCCTCGTGCCTGGCACGCCACTGATGAGTTTCCCTGAAGGTGCAGCGAAGAAAATCCCCAAGGGTGCCTGGCTGAAATTCCAGATTCATTATCAACCTAACGGTACGGAACAAATCGACCAGACAAAAATAGGCTTTCAATTTGCCGAAGACGCTAGCAATGCCAGCGGCAAACTGCATGAAGTGAAAAGCGAATCTGCATTCAACAGCATGTTTGTGATACCGCCTGGTGCTGCCAATCATCAGGTGGAAAGCAGTTATCTGTTTCGGCAGGCTGGCAGTCTGACAGCACTGATCCCGCATTCTCACTTGCGCGGCAAGGCATGGAAAATGGAGCTGGTGGATCTGACAGGTAAACGTACATTACTGTTGGACATACCCAAATACGATTTCAACTGGCAATCTGCCTACCAATTGAAAGAAGCCATTCACGTTGAACCCGGCATGCGTATCGCAGCGACAGCATGGTATGACAATTCGAGTAACAACCCGGCCAATCCTGACCCCAAAGCCACCGTGCGTTTCGGTGAACAAACCTTTGAAGAAATGATGATAGGCTATTTTGACTGGATACCAGACAAAGTTTAAGACTTGCAAGATCTGAAAACCATGTCAGCCTGGCTTGCTGAGCGCCCTGGCGGCACCAAGTCCCAGCAAGGCAAAGTTCATCACGCAAATCAGCGCTGCAACGATGATAAACGCGAGCCATGGTACATCTGCAGGACCACCTGGCAAAAATAAAGAAGTAAAGACACGTGCGTCAGAAAACATGCCATTGCGCAGTGGTGCATATTGGAAAATATAACTGCTATCGCTAAATGCTGAATAGCACATGACGATGCCAAGAACCTGCAAGACCATGCGCTGCCAGGCGTCTGTCTGGCGCAGAATTGCAATAATCAAAGCACCTGCGCTCACAGGGACGATCAGCGCCAGCAAATAGCTGAACTGCCATTGCTGGAGCAAAGAATATTCCCTGCCGCTTAACAGCAGGGGCTTCAGCATGTAATAAGCCCCGCTGAAAAACAACAGCAATAACGCCAGATAAGGGATCAATAATTTTTCTGCCCTGGTAGATGCAATCAGCAATATGCAGCCCATCAACGCAGGGCCCAACAAGCCACCGAGCAAGACCAGCCCCTGCACGCCACCACCAGTAACGGCAACACCACCATCCATATTCATCTGGAACCAGTAAAAAGAACCGCCACTAATCAATGCGGCCAGGCCATGTCCCATCTCGTGTACAAACACCCCCAGATAGCGCAACGGAGCGGTCAGCCAGTAGATCGGATAGGCCAGGTTGGGAAACAGCAAATGAAGAATAATCCATAGCAAGAAAAACAGTAGCATCAAGCTCAGCAGCATTTGCCTGTGCCCTTGACCACGCCGTCCGTTGCGAGAGATTTTGTCCGAACTGAAGCTCGTCGTTACCCGCTGAAATGCCATATACATTTTTCCCAATTTATTCATCAAGCCCCTTGCACATGCCAGGCTTTGACGGCGCGATTTAAAAATCCGCCGCCATTTCATACCAACTTATTGCGTGCAGCAAAAAGTCGCTCGTCATTCTTTCTTGCTTTCGCCCATATAACTGACATGCAATCAACGCCAACAGTAAGCGACTGATATCAGCATGAAGCCACCGACCAGGGCAGTGCCGTTGACGGCCTAACTATCAAACAACTATCGAACAAGTTTAACTATGCGACACGATAACCGATTTTCATTACGACCATTGTCCGCAAACCTCATTGTCTGGTCTGCTGATGCCGCTTGTATATGCATACTTTTAATGCCAGACGCATCAATCTCGCCCTTGAACCATTGGGTATAAAAATGCATCCAGATTTCAAACCGATACACAGCATAGTAAAATGCTATCATTTCTGACAATCAATGTTTTAAGCAAAGCGAACCTGACATGGCACTTCATACAAAACGACAGATCGAACAGGTGACAAGCATACTTGCGCGTGTCTGCCCTACGCTGCTCAGCAATCCAGGTTTATCCAGATAATGGTCACTAACTGCCCCGTCACTGATACGAATGCCGATCAAGATACCAGAGCATACCAATGGCGCAAATGGTGCCTTGCCGCTATTATTGTGAGCAGCGATGCCAGCCAGGCTCTGGCAGACGACATGAAGCAAGTAGTTATCAGTGGCAATCGTGCAGAAAGCAGCAGTTTTGA
The DNA here is from genome assembly GCF_049339485.1 of Undibacterium sp. TJN19. Lineage (NCBI taxonomy): Bacteria > Pseudomonadati > Pseudomonadota > Betaproteobacteria > Burkholderiales > Oxalobacteraceae > Undibacterium > Undibacterium sp. TJN19. Next base: position 75,820 of record NZ_JBMPPL010000006.1, on the reverse strand, counting down.
CATGCCGGCAGCCATTGACGCCATCAATAGCCAGCGTATTTCAGAAGCGCAAATGCGTGTCAATCTTTCCGAGGCATTGGCAGCCGTGCCCGGACTGGTTTTATTGAACCGGCAAAATTATGCTCAGGATTTGCAAATTTCTTCACGTGGCTTTGGCGCGCGTTCTGCCTTTGGCGTACGTGGCGTGCGTCTGCTTAGCGATGGCATTCCCGCAACCATGCCGGATGGTCAGGGTCAGGCAGCAAGCTTTAATCTGGACATCGCCGAACGCATAGAAGTATTACGCGGGCCGCTGACTGCCATGTATGGCAATCATTCTGGCGGAGTTCTCCAACTGATCACCAAAAATGGTCACGGCAGTCCAAGCGTTGAAGCCACTGCTATCAAGGGCAGCGACGGCGTTACCAAACTGGACATCCAGGCGCAGGGGCAAGCAGGGGGATTCGGCTATATACTGGACAGCTCAGGTTTCCAGACTGACGGTTATCGGGAACACAGTGCCGCCAAAAGAAACACCAACTTTGCCAAATTGACTTTCGCACCGTGGGAAAAAAGCAAGCTGACATTCATATTTAGCGACCTGCACCAGGCCGACAGCCAGGACCCGCTGGGCGTGCAATGGCAAACATTCCGCAATGATCCCAGGGCGGCAGAAATCGATCCCACAGATACCCAGCCAGTCAAACGCAGCTTTGCTGAGCGCTATAACACGCATAAAAGCATCGCGCAGCAGCAATTCAGTATCGCGTTTGAACAACGACTTGAAGACGATCACCTGCGCCTGAACATGTATGGGGGCACGCGCCAGGTCAGTCAGTACCAGGCATTTTCCAAAACACTGCAATTGCCAGTCAGTCACTCTGGCGGCGTAGTTGATTTTGACCGCCAATTTTACGGCCTGGGCCTGGACTGGCAGCACATCACTCCACTGGCTGGTGGCCGCCTCAGTACCCATCTTGGCCTGGACTATGCAAGCTCCACGGACCAGCGTCAGGGCTATGAAAACTTCATCGGCACACAATACGGCGTGAAGGGTAATTTGCGACGGGACGAGCAAGACCTGGTCAGCAATCTTGACCCTTACCTGCAAGCTGAGTGGTCTCTGGATTCCTGGCTCATCAGTGCAGGACTGCGTCACGGTAATCTTGACATCAGGGTACGCGATCATTTTCTCAGCAATGGTGATGACAGCGGTAGTCGCAACTATAGCAATAATGCGCAATTTGCCGGCGTATTGTATGCATTACGACCCAACGTCAACCTGTATGCCAGCGCCGCCCGCGGTTATGAAAGCCCTACCCTGAATGAATTATTTTATTCAGGTAACGGCAATGGCTTCAATTTCAAATTGCTGGCGACACAAAATACCCAGGTTGAAGCCGGGGCGAAATTCTTGCTCAACAAAACAGCGCGCCTGAACATAGCTATCTTTGAAACACGTACCAAAGATGAACTTGTGGTGGATGTTTCTGCAGGGGGCCGCAGCAGCTATCGCAATGCCAGTCAAACCCTGCGCCAGGGTTTGGAGCTGGCGCTTGATGCCAATTGGGACTCAGGTTTGAGTACTCGTATTGCAGCAACGGGCCTGCGTGCTATCTATCAACAGGCTTTTGCCAATGCCACAAGCGGTAACCGGTTGCCGGGCGTACCTGCTGCAACACTGTATGCGGACCTGGGCTGGCACGATAAGACAGACACTTATAGTACTGGAATGGAGCTGATCGCCAGCAGCAAACTCTATGTCGAAGACAGTAACAAGGAATTGCCAGCACCTGGCTATGCCATCGCCAATATCCGTCTTGCCAGTAAACAAAACTGGCATGGCTGGCAGATCAGTGAATTTTTCCGGCTCAATAACCTGTTCGATAAAAGTTATGTCGGCTCGGTGATCGTAGGGGACGCCAACAAGCGCTACTACGAAGCTGCATTGGGGCGCAACCGGATGCTGGGTGTCAGCGCCAGATATAGCTTTCAGTGATGTTTGGGTCAAAAAATTTTACTGATGGTCGTTTGCATGGCCAGTCTGCGTCATGTAATTTGCACATCAAAATAGTAAATGGATTTGGATTTTTGACAGTCTTATAAGCTTGCTCATATTAAAAATTTATGCATATCCCGGCATAAAGACGTCCAGTAATCTTTGTCATATTTCAATGACAATACCTGTTCACGCGGGAAAGTAAGCAATGGTTAAATCAGAGTCGAGTACCTAATTGCCATAGATCAACACGTGATAATCTCGTTTCTCAACTATTTGCGGCAAGTGCTAAAGCTCTCCTTTATCTTTGCTTGCCCGTCTTATGGTAAGGAGATTCCCTATGAGTAATATGAAAATCAGCACGCGTCTTGGTATCGCGTTTTCCTTCATTCTTTCGCTGATGCTGGCACTGACTGCCATCGGCATTTACAGCATGAGCAGGATTCAAGCCAACCTGGATCACGTGGTGCATGGCAACGCCTACAAAATGGGTCTGTTGCAGGAAATGTCCGACTCCGTTCATGTCGTTGCCAGAGTCATCCGCACAATGAATTTATTGACGGACGACGCTGCCAGGGAGCATGAATATCCCAAGATCGTTGAAGCAAGAAAAAAATATGATATCGCCATTGAAGCACTGGAAAAAACGCCTGCTACCGAAGAAGGTAAAGCTTTCCGTGTGAGGATACGTGAACTGTCTCTGGTGGCACGCAGTCTCAACAATCAGGTAATTGAATATGCCAGGGCCAGCAAAACTGCTGAAGCCGCTGAATTACTGATCAAAGAAGCCGGCCCCGCTACCCAAAAATGGCAAGATGTCTTGCATGAAGATATCGCCCTGCAAAAACAAAATAATGAGCAAGACGTCGCCACAGCCAACCAAGCGTATGAGAGTGCAAAGCTACTGATGTCAGGCATCGCCGCTGCGGCGCTGGTGCTGGGTGCCATCTTTGCCTGGCGGGTAAGCCGGGCAATCATTGACCCGATTATTGCTGCTGTCAAAATTGCACAAACAGTGGCGTCTGGTGATCTCTCTGCACATATAGAAGTCAACACGACCAATGAAACAGGACAACTGCTACAGGCATTGCAATCCATGAATGCCAGCTTGCAAGATGTCGTGGGCCAGGTTCGTGCGGGTACCGATACCATCGCTACTGCTTCCAGTGAAATCGCTAGTGGCAATCTGGATTTGTCTTCACGTACCGAACAACAGGCAAGCGCACTCGAAGAAACGGCTTCGTCCATGGAAGAATTGACTTCCACTGTCAAACAAAATGGTGAAAATGCCCGTCAGGCCAATACGCTGGCAAAAACTGCATCAGATGTGGCAATCAAGGGTGGTGAGGTAGTGGCTCAAGTTGTTGACACCATGGGCTCCATCAATGCTTCAGCGAGGAAGATTGTCGATATTATTGGCGTGATTGACGGCATTGCATTTCAGACCAATATTTTGGCACTGAACGCCGCAGTAGAAGCGGCGCGCGCCGGTGAACAGGGACGTGGCTTTGCGGTGGTAGCGTCGGAAGTAAGAACCCTGGCGCAACGCTCTGCTGCCGCTGCCAAGGAAATCAAGACATTGATCGATGACTCAGTCGAGAAAGTGGATGTGGGTAATCAACTGGTCAACCAGGCCGGTACCACAATGGACGAGATTGTTGCCAGTGTCAAACGCGTCACGGATATCATGGGTGAGATTAACTCAGCCAGCAGCGAGCAGGAAGCCGGCATAGAACAGATCAATACCGCTATCAGCGAAATGGACACCGTCACCCAACAAAATGCGGCACTGGTTGAACAGGCTGCGGCCGCTGCGGCATCCATGCAGGATCAGGCAAGCCACCTGGCGCAAGTAGTGAGCGCTTTCAAACTCACCAGCAGGGAAATACATCCAACAAAAGCAAAGCACAAGGTAGCGGTGCAGCCATCCCTGCGTTTGTTGTCGACATAATGTTTGTTGTCGGCATAATTATCGACATAAAACACCATCAGCAAAAAGCATCAACGCAAGAGCGGCCATCCATTGCCATTTGACAATATGAAGGCCGCTCCAGTATCTGCGTTAAATTATTCGACACGTTCCTTGACGATGCCGCGATAAATCAGGAAAGTCGCCACCAAACCAATCCCGCCTGCCATGGCCAGCCAATATCCCGGTGCGGCTTTATCGCCCGTGCTTTCGATTAGCCAGGTAGAAACCAGAGGGGTCAGCCCACCAAAAAGCGCCGTGGCCAGACTGTAAGCCAATGAGAAACCTGCCGTGCGAATACGCAAAGGGATAATCTCTGTCAGGGCGACAACGGTGGCACCGTTATAACTGCCGTAAAGGAAAGATAACCATAACTCCACCATCAGCATATGTTCGTAGCTGGGATTAGCGATCAGCCAGGATAACAAAGGATAGGCAGTGACCAGCGTCAAACCAGAAAACAAGGCCATGAGTGGCCAGCGGCCTATGCGGTCTGACAGCGCGCCCATGACAGGCAACCAGATGAAGTTGGACACCCCCACAAACAGCGTTACCAGCAAACTTTCCACCGTCGTCAATTTCAATACACTCTTGCCGAAAGTCGGCGTGTAGACGGTAATCAGATAGAAAGACACGGTGGTCATGACGATCAGCATCATGCCGGTTAACACCAGCGGCCAGTTCAGCGAGACCGTTCTCAGCATTTCCTTGAAAGTAGGATGTGTCTTCTGTGCCAGATAGGCTTCGGTTTCCTGCAATGATTTCCGGATATAAAACACCACGGGAATAATGGAACACCCGATGAAGAAGGGAATGCGCCATCCCCAGTCCGCGATAAATTCCTTGCTCAGGTTTTCATTTAAAAAATAACCCAGGCTGGCGGAAAAAATAATGGCCACTTGCTGGCTTGCCGATTGCCAGCTTACATAAAAGCCTTTGTTTCCCGGTGTCGCCATTTCTGACAAATAGACTGAAACACCACCCAATTCAACACCGGCAGAAAAGCCTTGCAACAGACGCCCAACCAATACAAGAAATGGTGCCAGCAAACCTATTGTGGCGTAGCCCGGTACGAAGGCGATCAGGGCAGTGCCTGAAGCCATAATGCCCAAGGTCAGCACTAACCCCTTGCGGCGGCCTATGCGATCTATATATCCACCCAGAATGATGGCACCAAGAGGTCGCATGAAAAACCCCGCGCCAAAAGTGGCAAAGGTCATCATCAGAGCGGCATATTCACTGCTGGCAGGGAAAAACGCCTTGGCGATGTAAGTGGCATAAAAGCCGAACAAGAAAAAATCATACATCTCGATGAAATTCCCGCTGGTGACACGTATCACGGTAAAGAATTTCGATTGCTGCGGGCTGGCAGTTGTACTCACCTGGCGTCTCCTGAATGCGACTGAAAATAAAGCAAAGAATAGCGTGAATGATAAAGCGACTTGGGTTTTCTCGCTTCGTTTGCTACTTTACGTTACAGTTCTTATTGTTTGTTTGCAACTCGCGATGAATAATACTCAAACAATACTTGAATCAGGCTGGTGACAGGTTCCAAGCAGCAGCGTAGCAGCGCAGCCTGAGAAGCTCTGCGACTTATACGCGACACCACACTGAATTCATCATCTATACAAGATGCTAAGCGGATGGTGCACGAAAACTTAATAATAGGCAAAGAAAAATCCAAAATCAAAAACTTGCAAAATAATAAGAACTCACCGATAGTAGATGTGTAGTCAAAAAATAAATTATTTCTTGAAGAAATATGGCTGTCTCAAGCCTGGATAAACCTGTCAGTTGATCGTGTTGTCGATGTAAAACCTGTAGCGGGCACTTGGTTTTATTTCAGTCATAAAAGCCTCTGCTCTTACTTGGTCAAAAGAGTTATCTATGAAAATTCAAAATCTGCCCATCGGTATCCGGCTCAGCGCTGGTTTTGGACTAGTCTTGTTACTTGCAACGCTTTCTTCCTGTATAGGGCTGTTGCGACTGAATGACGTAGCAGCGAACACCCAGGTCATGATGCAGGACCCGCTCAAGAAAGAGCGCCTGACTGAAGAATGGTATCGCATCACCGTTGCCGGGTTGAAGCGTACCCTGGCTATCGTTAAGAGCAGCGACCTGTCTCTGGCGGAATTTTTTGATGCAGATATCAAGGCTTCCACTACGCGCAATAGCGAGATTCAAAAATATCTTGAGGAGCATATTGCGTCGCCAGCAGAAAAAGACCTGCTTCAAAAAATCATCGTGGTTCGAAAACAATATGTCGCAACGCGCGATCTGATCAGCAAAGCAAAAAAAGAAGATAAGGCTGATGAAGTCAACACACTGTTTGAGCAATTCAAACCCCTTTCAGATGCCTATCAAAAAAGCGAACTAGACTATCTGGAATTCCAGAAAGAGTCTGTTGACAGGTTGAGCAAGAAAGTCGACGAGATCGCAGCCAGCAGCAAAATTATGGTCACCTCACTCATACTTTTGTTTGTCACATTTGGCAGTTTGTCTGCCTGGTATCTGACACGCAGCATCATCGGGCCCATGAACGGCGCAGTTGCATTGGCGAGAAGCGTTGCCGATGGCGACCTGACCATGAAGATAGAAATCAACTCTACGGATGAAACCGGACAGCTCATGCAGGCGTTAAAGGACATGAACGACAGCCTGCAGAAAATTGTCCACGAAGTACGCTCAGGTACTGACACCATCGTCACCGTATCATCCGAAATCGCTACCGGCAATATGGATCTGTCATCGCGCACTGAATTGCAAGCCGGTTCACTGGAAGAAACGGCGTCATCCATGGAGCAATTGACCGGCACGATGAAACAAAATTCTGACAATGCCCGGCAAGCCAACCAACTGGCGCATGCGGCTTCTGAAGTTGCCATCAAAGGAGGCGCGGTCGTGTCGCAAGTCGTCGATACGATGGGATCAATCAATGCCTCATCGAAAAAAATCGTCGACATTATTGCCGTGATTGACGGCATCGCTTTTTAAACCAATATTCTCGCATTAAATGCCGCAGTGGAAGCAGCACGTGCTGGTGAACAAGGCCGCGGCTTTGCCGTGGTCGCCTCCGAGGTACGCAATCTGGCCCAGCGCTCAGCCAGTGCAGCCAAAGAAATCAAAGCACTGATTGCCGATTCGGTCGACAAAGTGGAGGAAGGTTCAAGACTGGTGGATCAGGCTGGTGCTACCATGGATGAAATTGTCGAACGGGTAAAACACGTGACAGATATCATGGGTGAAATCAATAATGCCAGTAACCAGCAATCATCTGGCATTGATCAAATCCACCAGGCCATTATCCAGATGGATGATGTCACGCAGAAGAACGCTGCCCTGGTGGAAGAAGCTGCAGCAGCTGCAAAAAGCATGCAGGATCAGGCCGGCAATTTGTCCAAACTGGTCAGCGTGTTTAAATTGGCAAGATCGGCTGGACAATATCAGGCGTCGGCAAAAAATTTACGACCCGCCTCTTAAGTGTTGATGCGGCGTCAAAGCCATGACTGCACAGAAGAAATGATGGTTTGCCTCAGCATGGCAAATATAAAAATTAATGACACTGCGCTTTTATGTATTGACCATCATTTGCTTGCTACACCAATCTCCGGCAATAGCGCTTAGCCAGATACGCACGGCGGCGCAAGAATCTTCCGAGCCAAAATTCATCGCCACCACGCTGCAAGGCAAACCCGCAGTCAGTGGCATTTGTATCGACATCATGCGTCCAATAGAAAAGGTGGATAACAGCATGCAATTTGTCGATGATCAGCAATGGCAACCACGCGCACGTATCGATGCGAATATGCATTCGGGAAACCTGGACGCAATTTGCGGCATACAACGCATAGAGCGTCACGAATCCAGATACAATTTTATTGAAACCCCACTTTTTTCAGTGAACTATTTACTGGCAGTGCGCGCAGATGATGATATCGAAGTTTTCAGTTGGGACGATATACGCAAGCTGGGCAGCAATGGCATCATCCTCACCCTGCATGGTTTTGGCATTGTTGATATCCTGGAAAAATTGGGTGGTCTGAAAATAGATTCGGGTGCGACTTTGTCGGCATCAAATTTAAAAAAATTGCTCGCAGGAAGCGGACGTTTTTATTGTCATCGTTCACCTGGAATCAAGGCTGAAATAAGGAAGGCCGGGCTGGAAACTAAAGTGAAATTGCTAAGTAAATTACAACTGTCGCAAAAATTCTATATGGGTGTTTCAAAAACCCTTTCATTCCATGATGTGAAGAAGATCAGTGCCGCACTCGCAAAGCTGGAAAGCAATGGAGAATTAAAGAAATTATTCGAAAAATACCAGGAATAATGCCAGCTCAGTCAACATATTGATGCAAACCCTGACTTGAAACAAGCCTGCTTACCCCAATATATGCTATCAAGATATGTGTAAATCCGTCGAATGCAAACACCTGTAATAAACTGAACAGGGGATATTGCCGGTTTCTGCACTTTTCCCGGCAATACGGCTTTTGACGTTTGTTTTTAAAATCTGGTTTCTAGCGAGGAATGATGATGATTGATACTACTTTTGGCTCCAATACCGTTAGCACAAGAACAACGGTATTGCAAAACACTTACCGTCTGTTGTCAATGACATTGATCTGGAGCGCTTTCACGGCTTACCTCGGCATGCAGTTCCCTGTTGGTGGTCTGGGGATGCTGGTGATTATGGTCGCATCGATCGGCTTATTGTTTGCAACCCGCGCTTTCAGCAATAGCGGCGTTGGTGTATTGATGGTTTTCGGTTTTACGGGGCTCATGGGATTTAGCCTGGGGCCAGCCATGAACCATTATCTGAGTTTGCCGAATGGATCAGAAATTGTAGGCACCGCCCTGCTGGCAACCGGCGCCGCATTTTTAGGTCTTTCTGCGTACGTGCAGGTGACAAAAAAAGATTTCGCCTTCCTTGGTGGCTTCCTGATGGTAGGTCTGGTTGGCTTGATCGTGGTCGGATTGGTGGGTTTGTTTGTGCCAATGCCAGGATTGAGTCTGGCGATGTCTTATTTCAGTGTACTGGTTTTTGGTGGTTATATTTTGTTTGACACCAGTAATATCATTTCTGGTCGCGAGACCAACTACATCATGGCGACCATCAGCCTGTATCTGGATATTCTGAATATGTTCACGTCCATGCTCAGGATAGTTACCGGCTCCCGCGATTAATTCCGGATATCGTGGATGTGGTAAAGCTTGGTTTTTGTTGTAAAGCGATATAGTGCAAGGCGCTGTGCTTTAAAGCGCCTGCATATTCGCTCAGATATTCACGATGCCAGACAATAGCTCGTCGCGCACCCAGGTTTGCAACCATCCGCCAATATCTGTTTCTAATCCGGGATTTTCTTCGGCTGCCAATTCGCAGACATCCGCGAACCTGTCTCCTGATTGCAGTTGCAGCAAAACCCTGGCTTCCATCGTCGTCAGAGAACGGAAATGCGACTGCAACTGTTTACGCCAGACAATCCACGGTACAGGTTCAATTGTAAATTCAGGTTCAGGTGGACTGGCTTCTTCACTCAACGCCAGCCAGATGGCAACGCTATTCCATTGCAGTTCCAGAAATTGCAGACTACTGCTTAAAGCAAACCCTACGGTTTCCCAATCGCTGATGCTGGCAATATCTTGCAAGGCCAGCATAGCATGATCAGGCGCGTCGAAAGCACGCCCTAAAGCCCATTCAAATCGGGCCAATTCTGCGACTTGTGGATGCTGGGAAAAATGCTCGCAAAGAAATGCAGGAAACTGATCACCGTACCAGCGCAGGTTACGATAAAAAGAAGGATGTGCCGCTATATAGGCAGCACAAGCCTCATAAAACAGCGCGTCGCCAAGATAGATATGGGTTTTGGTGAATGCCTCAGACAATGCATCGCGAAGGCGTAAGCGATATGCCTGGAAATAAATATCCAGCCTTTCGTCGCGGCTGATACCAGCGCTGTCAGCAATATGGTTCAGCATGCCGGTGGCTGCACGTTTGCCGGTAATAAAATCCTGGAAATCACTTTGCAGCAAATTTAAGGATGTCATGCCGTGTGCTCCGCCATGAATTCAACACGGTGAGTTTTGTTGCCACACACACGTGCAGAAATCACGCGTGCCTGATCCAGCTCGGCAAGCAGTTCAGACAGCGGCGGGATATTATCATCACGCTCTATCATGCTGGCAACCGGGCCAAATCTTTGCAGTGCTTGTGCATATAACTCCCAGACAGTATCGGCGACTGGATGATCGTGGGTATCAACAATATAGCTACCGTGATCGTGATGGCCTGCCAGATGAATTTGCTGTACGCGGTTTTGTGGAATGCCGCGTAAATAATCGGCCGGGTCAAAACCATGATTGACGCTGCTGACGTAAATATTGTTCACGTCAAGCAAAATTTGACTATCTGCCTCTTCGGCGATGGCGGCAACAAATTCCCATTCCTTCATGCTGTCGCTGCTGTAAGACAGGTAACTGGACACATTTTCCAATACCAGGGGACGTTCCAGAACATCCTGCACGCGGCGGATGTTCTTCACCACCAGCGCGATAGTCTCTTCGTTATAAGGAAGAGGAAACAGGTCATGCATATTCTTGCCGTGTACACCGGTCCAGCAGATATGGTCTGATACCCACATCGGTGACACCCTGTCCACCAAGGTTTTCAAGGCGCGCAGGTAATCCATATCAGGGCCATCTGTTGTACCAATCGACATTGATACGCCGTGCATGACGACGGGATAATCAGCCCGTATTGCATCAAGCATTGCCATAGGCTTGCCACCCGGCACCATATAGTTTTCAGACAATATCTCAAACCAGTCAATCGCCGGTTTTTGGTCAAGTATCTCGTGATAGTGCTGCGTTCGCAAACCCAATCCAAATCCGGCAGAAGCGATGGGAAGTGTCATGTCATGCATCATTCTTTAAACGTTCATTGCAGGGATAAAAGAAAGCGCTGGCACAAGACCAGCGCATTTCCGGGATAAATCAGATTTATTTATCCAGATCAACAATCTTGCCGCCTTTGGCCAGGCATTGACCAGCAGCAGCAGCGACGAAACCATGGCCTTTGCAAGAATTTTGGCCTTTGCATGCGTTTTCAGCTGTTTTGCATTCGCTGGTACCTTTGCAGCTATTGATGCCAGAGCAATGTACTTTATCACCAGCGCTTACCGTGCTGGTAGCAGCAATGGAAAAGCCGGAAACAGCCATCGCAGCAGCGGCAGCAGCAATCAGGGCACCAGTTTGAATAGACTTCTTCATTTTTTTCTCCGTTAAATTAAGTGTAGGCTTGGATTCAAGTCCTGCTCTCTTTTACCAAATCAGCATCAAGAAGCAGAACTTGGACATCAGTCGGTGCTGCATTCCGATTACTTACACTTTTTGGAAAATATTTTTAAATAAATTTTAAAAATCACTTTATGACAGCAGCCTGCACTTTGTCCGCCGTCACGAAGAACGGGAAACCTGAGGCATGAAACTGGAAAAACTAGGCATCTTTCACACAGACAATCTGGTTACGACCTTGCGCCTTGGCGGCATATAAGGCCTGATCAGCCCGTATGACAGTTTTCTCAAAGGATTCTCCCTTGTGATACTGCGCCACACCTATGGAAACGGTAAAGGAAAAACTCGAACCGGCAAATGTCACGACTTGTTCAGCGACTTGCACTCTTACCCGTTCAAGCCCACTCATGCCGATGTCCAGCTCCGCATCTGGCATGATGATCAAAAATTCTTCACCACCCCAGCGTGCGAGGATGTCGCTCGTCCGTATGCTGGCCTGCACAGTCTGGACAAATTTTTGCAGAGCGAGGTCACCTGCCTGGTGCCCATACGTATCATTCACGCGCTTGAAATAGTCGATGTCGAGCATGGCGATCAGCAAGGGAGATTCACTGCGACTCGATCTTTGCGTCTCGCGACTGAGCAATTCCAGCATATGTCGACGGTTGATGGCGCCGGTCAACTCATCATGATTGGCTGTTAACTGGATTTTTTCCAGCGCAACGCTTAACTGGTTTTTCTGGCTGCGCATGTGTTCGCGCATTTGTCGCAGGCGCCAGGTCAGGAAGGTAGAACTGGAAAGCACGACCACTACCATCAGGAAATACGCACCATACAAGGCCAGCGGTTCACCTGTGGATGCATACTTGACGACAAACAGGATGGTTACGCCAAACAGTACTAAGGCATAGATGGCAACACTGATGACCTGGCGCATGGAAAGGCCAAACATGCCAAACATCAGGATAACCGCCAGCAATGGCAAGGTAACACCGCGGCCATTGCCCGCCAACGCGAATGCAGCGGCATTACAGGCAATGGCACTCAGCATTTGTACAAATGCCATCGACGGATCAGACCAGCGCAGGGAATAGCCGCTGCGTATCAGGCCAAATACGATGATCAGACCGGTGATGCAAATGATGGCCCAGTCCCGGACATTGCCAACACCTTCAATACCGGTCACTTTCATGAAAAACAATACACTGATGCTCGCCAGCATCAGCAACGCAGCCAGCACGAATTGGCTGGTACGTATACGCATTGCTTTTTCGCTACCTAATAAAACATCCAAGCCAAGTCGCAGCCATGACTTAAAGTTAATCATTCATGCTTCTCCGACGAATACCGTCAAGCTGACGATGATGCCAATAATACCGCGAACAGCGGTCAGCGGAAATGCAGATTTCCGGCCGGTAAGCTTTAGTATGTGTCAGGCGCCGGATTTCGCCCTGTCGCGCAGGAGGAAGTTAACTTCCCTGCACTTCAAACCACATCTTCCCTGACAATTTTTGATGCCAGTGCGACAAAAGCTTCCACCAGCGGTGTGCGTTCAGTCTTGCGCTGCGCCAGCAGCAAAGACGTGGTTGCAGCCACATCTGAAATTGCCCTGTAACATACGCCATCCATTTGTACCCGCTCAAAGGACGCCGGCAATACCGAAACGCCGCAACCGGCTGCAACAAGGCCAATGATGGTTGATGCCTCGCCCGCCTCCTGGGCGACCCGCGGGGTAAAGCCTGCGGCCCGGCACAAGCGTAAAATTTGCGGGTAGATACCTGTGCCCGCATTGTGCGGATACATGACAAAAGGGGCATCGGCCAACTCTTTCATGCCTATTCTGTTTTTTTGCGCAAGCGCGTGCGAGGCCGGCAACACCAGCACCAGGGGGTCTTTGCGCAATGTGGTAAAGGCCAAGGGGACAGACGCACTGCTATTTCCGGTAATACCTTCAGGTGGGCGGATAAAGCCAAGATCAAGCGTGCGCTGACTGATTTCTTCCAGTTGCCGGTTAGTCACCATTTCACGCAAGGTGAGCGTCACCTCAGGGAATTGCTGGCGATAACGGTTAATGACCGCAGCAAACAAAGGCGTGAATGGTGTGGAAAACGTAAAGCCTATGCGCAGCTCTCCGGTTTCACCGCGCTGTGCACGGCGTGCCGTTTCACTGGCCTGCTCAGAGAGAGCCAGGATATGGCGCGCATCCTGCAAAAATAGCTTTCCCGCTTCGGTCAGTCTTACCCAGCGCTTGGTACGCTCAAATAATAGTGCGCCAACATCGGCCTCCAGCACCTGTATGGCATGGCTCAGAGGCGGCTGGCCTATATGCAGGCGTTCAGCCGCACGGCTGAAATGCAATTCTTCAGCGACCGCAATGAAATAACGTAAATGCCGCAGTTCCATTTTAATTATCGTTTAAATGAATGACAAACGACTTAAATATATATTGGACAGTATAAAAGCGCAATTATAAGATGGGCTGTCCTCACTGCAGAACAACCTGTCCATGAACCCTACCATTACCGGCACGACAATGCGGATCGCAGCCGGAACACCGGAATTCAAGCGCATCAACCGCGCCATGGTCTTTGGCGGCTTCTCTACTTTTTCGCTGCTGTATTGCATACAGCCCTTAATGCCGCTACTGGCGCAGCAATTCACACTGACACCAGCGCAAAGCAGCTTGACCTTATCGATCTCTACCTTGACGTTGGCCCTGTCCTTGCTGATCAGCAGCGCCATCAGCGAACGTCTGGGCCGCAAACCGCTAATGGTATTTGCACTGGCGACAGCCGCAGCGACCACAGTGTTATGTGCCTTTGCGCATAATTTTTCGCAGTTATTGCTACTGCGAGCCTTATTGGGCATCGCTCTGGGTGGTATGCCAGCGGTGGCAATTGCGTATCTGGATGAAGAGATAGAGGCCGCGTCGATCGGGCTGGCGATAGGCCTGTATATTGCGGGCAGCGCCTTTGGTGGCATGCTGGGGCGTCTGCTGACAGCCGTGATCAGCGATCACTACTCATGGCGCATGGCCCTGGGTATCATGGGTACGGCGGGCTTGTACGCTGCCTGGGAATTCTGGCGCAGCCTGCCACAGGCACGCAATTTCAAACCTGCTGGTCAAATCTGGGAAACCGTCAGCAGGGGATTACGCACGCATTTTTCAGATGCTGGGCTGATGCAATTGTTTTTTCTGGCCTTTCTGCTTATGGGTTGTTTTGTCAGCCTGTACAACTACATAGGCTATCGCCTGCTGGCCGCGCCTTTCAACCTGAGCCAGAGCAGTGCCGGTGCCATCGCTTTGTTGTATTTGCTGGGTATAGGCAGTTCGGTCTGGGTGGGCAGGCTGGTTGACCGGGTAGGACGCCGTGGCGTTTTATGGATCGTGTTATTGACGATGTTAAGCGGCCTGCTGCTTACATTGTCGTCGTCCCTGTACATGATCATACCGGGCATGGCTTTGTTCACCTTCGGTTTTTTTGCATCACATTCTGTTGCCAGCAGCTGGGTAGCAAGGCGTGCCACTGCACCGAAAGCATTGGCATCGGCGATCTACCTCTGTTTTTATTATCTGGGGTCCAGCCTGATAGGTTCGTTCACGGGTTTGATGTGGGCCAGCCACGGCTGGTCAGGTGTGGTGCTGGCGCTCGGCGCCATCTTGAGCGTCGCATTGATGATTACGCTGCGTTTGCGAAACTTGCAGCCTTTGGTCGTGTAATGGGTTTGTAATGCGCTGTGTAACGCAGCGACATCACGACCCGTCAAGATCGGTCACGCTCAGTCACGACCAGTCCCCAGCGCAATAACCGACAGCATGGGAGTAACACATACGCCCATGTGTCCGATTTGCCTTATCTTTATTCCGGTCTTGCTTTAATGCATCAGCAATTGCACCGCTACCATTCCCTGTGCAGCCACGCCAGTTAAAAACGCCACTGTGCGTATCCAGGGTATACCAAATGCGAAAGTCACGGCATGAACCAGTCTGGCCCAAAAATACAGCATGCTGGCAGTTGCAATCATGGCGTTAGACACACCCATGGCATTTGCCAGCAAGATGAGTGTCGCGAATATCACCAGGTTTTCTACCGCATTGCTATGCGCTCTCAGCAGGCGTTGGGCCCAGGGTGACAAGGGCTTGGAATGATCAGGATAACCCACGGCTGCCAGCAATCCGCCAACAAGGATACGGTCGATAACATAGGGCATCCACAAAACACCTGTCAAAACAGTGACATAGGTCAGGTAAAGCAATTCAACTTTCATGCTTGTCTCCATTCAATATAATTACCAATAGTCGTGCTATGGCAATTGATTATCATACGTAACTTGGTTTTTGTGCATGTTTTTTTGAATACCAGCACGGCCTGCGGAAATCACGCTATGCGGCTCAACTGCCCGGTCTTATTAAGACGGAAGCGTGCAAAGTCTTCTGCCAGAAACAACTGCCCATGATAGTACGCAGCAGCTTCTTTTTCGATATCGCTGATCGAAGGTGATTTATCAGCATCAGACTGATAACGCGCGCTGAAATGCGTCAATACCAGATTCGGCAATCCCGCAGCCTGGGCAAAAGCTGCCACTGCGGCGGCAGAACTGTGTTGCACGTGCGTCCCTACTTTTTCAGCAACCTCGCTGGTATAGGTCGCCTCGTGCACCAGCACCTGTGCCTGCGCGCTTTGCGCCCGCAATAATTCTGGCTGGTCATTGTCACCGCCAACGATGATGCACCGTGCTGCATGCGGGTAGATCACATAGTCGGCACCGCGCACCGTCTTGCCTTCAAAGTTGATGTCTTCTCCATTTTTCAGACGTCCCCATAAAGGCCCTTGCGGTATGCCATCTGCCAGCAATTTATGCGTGTCCAAAACGGATTCTGTCCTGGTTTCTGTAAAGCGATAGGCAAACGACGGGACACGGTGCGACAAGCTGCTTGCCTGCACCTGCATCGCATGATCTGACCAGATCTCCATCTGTTCGACGGCGACAAAGTTGAGCTCATAGGGTAAAAATAATTCCGTCAATTGCCTTGTTGCTTCCAGCCAGGCCGCGATGCCATTTGGTGCAACTATCGTCAATGGTGTTGTGCGCCCCGCCATTGCCGCACTGGCCAGCAAACCTGGCAGGCCATAGCAATGATCGCCGTGAATGTGGGTAATAAAAATCGCCTGCAAACCATGCACAGACAAGGGCGTTCGCAATAATTGGTGCTGGGTCGCTTCACCACAATCAATCAGATACCACTCGCTGCCCTGCTCTGGCAATAAAGCCAGCCCAGTTACATTGCGCTGTCGTGTTGGCGCGCCGGCTGAAGTACCCAGAAATAAAATATCCACACTATCCTTGTCATTGTCCGTATTGGCTTACAGAAATCCATGCGTCATTTTATTATCATTCATCTCTCTCGTGCAGTTTGCCCACACCAGGTGAAATAAGGATGTCATATGGCGAGGCTGCTAAACTACGCGCTTGAATAAATAAACCATGTAAAGACAGGCATTTGAAATGGCATTGTTGCGGCCAAAGATCAAGCCGCTAATTCAGTACACGGGTAACACTGGTAACGCTAACCACAAGCATTGATAACACTTACATCATGAATATTCCTGCCGCACTACAGTCAATAAAAAAATCCGTGATCGAACGCAATAAAGAACGCAAGCGCTTGCGTGGCCCTGCCGACTTGCAGTATGCCATTGCAGATTCCGTCACCATGCTCGATGCTGGCGCATGGCAAACACTGGCGCAGCAGTGCGGTTTTTTCATGTCCATCGAATACCTGGCAGCGCTGGAGCAGGTATTGCCATTAAACCTGTCAGCACGTTACGCATTGATCTTTGACGGGCTCGGTGCAGACAGGCAACTGGTGGCCGCCGTCTACATGCAGCTTGCCGATATCAGTCTGGCGCAGGCGAGACCGGAAAAACCGGCTGAGCCAGAAAAGAAATGGACATTGCCGCTTGAGCAGCTCGCCCAGCATGCAAAGCAAAGGATACTCGTTTGCGGCAACTTGCTGAGTTTTGGCCAGCACGGCATCGCTTTCGCCAAAGATGTCGATACCAAACTGGCATGGCATGGCGTAGTAGAAGTGTTATACCGCGTACGCCAGGCTGAAAAACTGGCGGGTAAAACCCATTTTGTCATGATCAAGGATCTGCATGATCCTTATATTGAACAAGCCGCGCACCTCGATAACCTCAGCTACCGCTATGTGGAAACCGAGCCCAATATGGTGCTGACCCTGGCACCTGAATGGAAAAATTATGACGATTACCTCGCCAGCCTCGCTTCCAAATATCGCGGCAATATCCGCAATGCCATTTTCAAGCCTATGGACGAAGCAGGCTGCGTCATAGAAAACCTGGCTGACCTGGCACCGGTGCAAGACCAGATTTTTGCCCTCTACAAAGCTGTGCAGATCAACGCAGACTTTCGCCCGTTTGAACTCTTGCCGGAATATTTTGTCGCCTTGCAGGCAGCGGCAGCAGAACGCTTTCGTTGCAGTGTCGTCAGGCAAAATGGCCGCCTGCTGGGTTTTTTGATCTCCATTGCTGATGGCGATACGGCAATCGCGTATCACATCGGTTTTGACCGCGCTGCCGCCGGTGATCTGCCTATTTACCTGCGCTTGCTGCATGCCGGTATTGCAGATGCCATCGCACTGGGCTGCAAGCAGATTTCTTATGGCCGCACAGCGCTGGAACCCAAAGCGTCACTGGGTGCCAAACCGCAAACCTTCGGCGTATTTGTACGACACCGACAGCCTGTGCTGAACAAACTGATGAAACGTTTGCTATTGGGTATAGAGCATGACGACGCGCCGGAACGCAACCCGTTCAAGAAAGCCAAGCCTGGCAAGACAGAAACTGAAAATTAAGCAGGGTCTAGTCAGCGCAATAGGCGTCGTCGATATCATGTTCCAGGTAGTACCAGCGGCCCTGAATGTTGGCAAAAACCAGTTTGACCTTATATTCAGCAAAACCCTGCTGATCTATATTGGGCTGCTTGTTGATGCCTTCCCAGACGACGATGTCGGCGATACCATCACTGTCGAGGTCAACCGCACTCATCGTCGCGCTGACGAACCTGACCTTGTTACCAAGATTTTTTGGTTGCACCAGAGTCTGTCTGGAAAGGCTTAATTTTGCCTTGCCAAAAGGCAGCGCTTGCAAGGCGCGGTACAGGACCAGCAAATCACCCTGGGTATTTTTCGAAATCTGGTCTTTTTCTGGCCAGACAATATGCCGCGATGGCGCACAGGGATGCGGGTCACCACCGGCTATATCGGTAGCGTCCGCAAAATTCTTCGCCGTTGCGATATTGCCTTTCTCATCAATCGCAAAACTATAAACCGGCTTATCCAGTTTTTGCGTAACCTTACCCATATCCCAGACACCAGCCAGCAAGACACCCACTACTTCATCGCCACCCCAGAAAGCGGGGCTGTCGACTTGCAGTTTCCAGGGTATGCCCAATTGTGCGCTGATGTTTTCTGGTGTGATCTTTGGGCTGATGACATCGGTGACATTTTTAAAATAAGAAGGTTTGACCTGTGGCAGCTTGATTTGCTGATATGCCCACTGATAGGCACTGGCAGAATAAGTCGTCCCCTCGGGCAGGAATGCCGCCTTGCTGCCATCCCACAGATAAGGTGCAGTACCCAGTTCTTTCGGCGCCAGCACCCCCTT
Organism: Undibacterium sp. TJN19; assembly: GCF_049339485.1. Lineage (NCBI taxonomy): Bacteria > Pseudomonadati > Pseudomonadota > Betaproteobacteria > Burkholderiales > Oxalobacteraceae > Undibacterium > Undibacterium sp. TJN19. Next base: position 56,892 of record NZ_JBMPPL010000006.1, on the reverse strand, counting down.
GCTTAGCAAGGCACGCATGGCATCGAGTTCAGGAATGGCAAAGCGTTTGATGGGTTGCAAAGCATCACGCGGGATTTCGCCGGTCAGGCCACGGGTCTCCAGTTCGCGCTCTTTCGCCGGGATCATGGTTTTATCAAAAGAACGTGCCACTGCCATCAATCTGTCATTGGTCGGCTGCAACCAGAACGCCCGCGTTGGCGAATAATTGGGATTGGGCTTGCCATCAGCCAGTTTCTCAGCGCCGACGTCGTTTAAGGTAGTCGGCCTGGCAGACAGCAAATTGCAGGCAATAAACCCATGTTGCTGCGCACCCCAGCTAATTTCACAAAATCCGTCACTTTGGTTTTGCACCATGACTGCGGTATTGATAACCAGCTTATCCAGCACCGCTGCATTCTTTGCCGCCGATGCCCTGACGTTCACATAGGAGCCGCTAACCCACTGCTGCACTGGCGCAGCAGCAGCTTCAGACAAGGCCAGTGAGCTCAACAAACTGAAAATAGAAAGTCTGCAAAACGATGTGGACATACTGCTGACTCCAAAAATACAGGGGCAAAATGATAGGGATAAAATTAAAAAGATTTACTTCCTTTTCCCAACAGTCTGATGCAGAGAATTGCTTAAAAGCCTTGAGAAGATTTCAAGCAATCACCTGCTATAAAGTCTGTCAGGTAGTTTTTATTTTAAGAAACACCACAAACCATGCGCGCACCGCCACCGCCCAAGACTGCCGGATGGTCGGAATGATTATCACCACCTACGTGTATCATCAGAGCACGCCCTTTGAGGTCGGCTATTTTCAGGCGTGGTGCCAGTACTGGCTGATTGGCATTACCATTCGCATCCACGTACAAAGGTGGCAGATCGCCCATATGACCATCACCCCATGGTGTGCCGTGATGATTGGTGTTTTCGGGGTCATAATGGCCACCTGCAGCAATGGCAGGCACCATCTTGCCGTCTTTTTCTTTCGTGCTGCAATCAGGATTCTGATGCACGTGAAAACCGTGCAGCCCTGGCACCAGACCCGTCAATGCAGGGGTAAATACCAGACCATATTTGGATTCCGTGACAACAACCTGCCCCAGTTTGCTGCCTATACCAGCCTCGCTAACCTGGTTCATCGTGATGCTGACATCGGCTGCTGCGACCAATGGGAAAGCACTGGCAATACAAAAAAGTAACTTGGTTTTCATGGGTACATCTCCTGAAGTAAACTGAACGAATCTGAATTTGGCTGAAAAACCAGCGCACTGGCAAATATAATCGCCACAGGCATTATCTTAGCATTAAGTACATAGCGAGCCTGATATTGCCTGATTCTTTGCTGCTGCGGGAGAGCAACGTAATGAAGGCATACAGATTGATATATTTAAAAGATAAGACGAAACAAGGGCACTTTGATATACGATGGTAATTCACCTTGGAAAATCAGGAGATGGCCGGTGTTTGCTTTTACTTTCACAGCTAAAGACAAGCAGCACGCCAAGGTGACTGATCGTGTGGTAGCCACCTCCATCGAAGACGCTTATGCCCAATTGGAAAAAGCAGGTTATAGCGAAATTGATGTGCTCGACAGCAAAGAAACTGCCATCAAATTAAATGATGCCGATTCTCGACGCCGTCTGCTCATGAATGCGGCAGATGCCCGGCAGTTACAAAGCCAGACCAGGCTGTCCATTAAAATCGCCATGCTGTTTGCCCACAATACAAAAAACTGGGGGCCTTTGCTGGTATGGTGGGCAATTGCCACTGCACTTTACGGCTGGCGAAGCACGGCAGCATTGATTCCGGCAGTATTCTTCTTGATCTTTGTTGTCTGGTTTTTCTGGGCCATCGTACCCATGGTTTTATATAACCTGGCATTGGAAGCAAGCACCTGGTGTCGCTGGGCAGAAGCTGAACGCATCATGCGTTTTTTTTCACGCTGGAAAACATGCTTTAAAACGCCGCTACCTGGTCATGAAATCATCTTTCGCCTGGCCACAGCTGAAGCGGGCCAAGGCCGCCTCGCTGCTGGACTTGAACGCGCGGCCGTTTTGCAAAACGACAGCTCACTGGCTCCCGGGTTTTATGAGGCGAGACTGGCTTCTGTTTATTTCGCAGCGGGTGATTTCCAGCGCGCAGCTGTGTCACAGCATGCCGCCCGAAAACTCAATCCTGGTGTACCTTCGACGATAGATCTGGCCACGACACTGGCGCGCAGACTGGATAATCCCCGTGGGGCCGAACGCCTGCTGGCAGAAATCGAAGGCGCCAAACTGGCGCAGTTGCAGCGCATCGTTTATCTGTATTGCCAGGGAGTGATCGCCTTAAAAACGGCACAAGCAGCCAAAGCACACGACGTGCTCCAGGAAGCCCATGAACTAATCAGCGCACATGGTGGTACCCCCCTGATGCAAATTTTTGTCGCAGAAATTCGCGCTCACCTGGCATTGGCGCTGTGCGCCTGCAACCGCCAGGTAGAAGCCAATCCGCATGCCGCTGCTGCGCTGCCGCTACTGAAGGCCAGGCAGGAAAAAACTTTGCTTGCGCAACTGGATGCTGCCCTGAACAATTAATCAGGGCATATAGTCCTGGCGAATTCCGTCTGCCGTGCAATCACCAATGATTATCTCGCCCACTGATGCAGTTCCCGTATCCGCTGTTCATAATGCCTGACCAGGCAAGCAAGCTCCACCCCGTCACGTGCAGTACCGTTGCCCACAAATTGAAACTGCGCGTGGCAATCCTGTTCAATAAATCGCTGCCAGTTCGTTTGTGCACGGGCAAGATTGCCATTCACGGCCTTCTTGTCTATCCCTGCACTATCATCGGCAGCAGCAACAACTGCCTGCAGTTTGCGTAGCAAACGTTTTAATTCTGCCTGCTGTTTTTCAAAATTTATTTGATAACAACTCATCAATTCCTGAGGTTGCGTGGCGGTGTCGCAGGTGTCCTGTGCGCAGGCATCAAACATGCAAAAACCGGCAATGGCTCCTGCTGCAATCCAGCGCGCTGATATCGCCTTCCACAATACTCGTGGATCTGACACAGGTGACGCATGTGACGGTGATTCAATCCCTCGTATCTGGCGCAACACCATTGGGTATCCCCATTAAAAACTTGACTGCACCAACCAACATCAACAAGCGTGCAGGTAACAAAATATAAAAAGCGAAAGTGCTGACGACATAAGAACCGCCGCCACCTTCTATGGTCGATGCAAGCATGCTGATGGCAATAACGGCCAGCGTGATCATGACGCCAGCAAATAAAAATTTTACGCCAGGTATCGGTGCAGGCACACGTTGCTGTAGTTTTTCAGTTTTAAAAAACCAGGCAGTTATCAGTGCTGCCGGTGCATATCTGAACAACAAGGTCAATACAGCATAGACACCAGGCGGCATGCTATGAAAACCTGGAATGAGCCGCATCAGGTAAGTACCTATAGGGAGAAAATCAGCTAGCAAAAACATGAAACTCAGAAAAACGTAAATCAATTGCATTCCCTTCTTTTGTTTTTGACGCATTTACAGTGCAAATCAAATTAACAGAATGGAAAAATTAAAGCAATCTCTGACCATTACCTGAATGGCCAGATCAACCTTTTTCTCACAGGCTATTCAAGCGGGCATTTTGTGGATACATGGCAGCCATGCTTTCCCCATCAATTGTGGTCTTGAATGCATGCGCGTCTTTCAGATTTTCGGCACGCAATGCAGCAGGCCGGGCATTGATTTCATCAAACAGTCTTTTCACGTTGGGTAACTGATGCCAGGCATCGTCGCCTATAATGAAGCTTATTGCACGCGCCCATCCCCAGAAAGCCATATCGACAATGCTGTAATCCAGACCGACCAGATACTGACGCTGCGCCAGCCGGGCATCGAGTATGCGCCAGTGCCGCCAGGCTTCAAAATCATAGCGATTCAAGGCATACACTTTGGGCTGTGGAGCAAAATGCCAGAAATGTACCGCCTGCCCAGAAAATGGCCCAATGCCACTGGCAATAAACATCAGCCAGGACAGCATCTCACCCCGGCTGGCCGGATCAGAAGCTGGTAAAAATCGTGCCGACTTTTCAGCCAGATAGAGCAGGATAGCATTGCTGTCGAAAACGACCGCACCAGTTTCATCATCAATGATGGCAGGTGTTTTTCCATTTGGATTAATCGCTAAAAATTCTGGTGCATGCTGTTCGCCTTTTTGCGTGTCGATCGGAACCAGCTCATAGGGCATGCCAGATTCTTCAAGAAACAAGGCAATTTTTGCTGGATTTGGTGAAGGGTGATAATAGAATTTGATCATTTTTTTCTTTTCTGAAAAGTCAAAACAGGGACACTTGCATTATCCATTGCCAGAATCGTGCAAGCGATTCTGGCAATTCAATCAGGGCAGTTGCGTAAAATTGACGGGTACCCATTGATAACCGGCATAGTTGCCAGCAGATTTTTTCACATGCCCCAGACCTGGAAACTGTATGTGTGATGCCGCAACAAGCGCCCCTTCGCTGGCTGCCTGCGCAAATATTTTCTGGCGAGTGGCAGCAGCTTCTTTCGCATGGGAATCAAAGCTTACTGTCACCTCAGGCTTGTCGAGCTGGACTGCCGCGACATGAATCAGGTCTCCCACTATCAAGAGCTTTTCACCTTTGCTCTCAACAAGATAAGAGGTATGCCCAGCGGTGTGGCCTTGCGTTGACCGTGAACTCAGGCCTGGCATCAATTCGGTGTTTGCCGTAAAGGTCTGCAATTTTCCGGCGACCTGGTACGGGCCCACTGACGTCATCGCCCCCTGAAAAAAACCTTTGGCATCTGCAGGTGCCTGATCCATATTTTTCTGGCTTAACCAGTAAGCAGCTTCCGCCTCATCAACGTGTATGGTTGCAGCAGAAAAAACACGCTCACCGTTGGCTGTCAGTCCCCCTACATGATCGGGGTGTAAGTGGGTCAGGTAAATATCGTCGATTTGTGAAGTCTCATAACCAGCCGCCTTCAGGTTGATAATCAGTTTCCCCAAAGTCGGGCCGAACAGGCTACCGGCACCGGCATCGATCAAAATCAGTTTGTCACCGGTATTGATCAGGTAGGCGTTGACCGAGGTTTCCAATGGCGCTTTCAAAAATGATTTTGACAATGCCACCATGGTCTTCTCTGCCGGTTCCAACAAAATTTTATCGACCGGCAATTTGACTGTGCCGTCGCTGATAGCTGTCAATTCAAACTCGCCCAGCATGATGCGAAAATAAGCGGGGGCAGAAGTCTTTACCATGGGCGCAGCGGCAAAAACTGTCGTACTACCCAGACTGAAAGCACTTGCTACTGACAGATAGATGGCAGCACCTGCTAATTGATGAACTGTATTCTTGATCATGATTCTTCCTTTGGCGGCGATCGCCATGTGTTTTGATGGAAGAGATTTTATTTCTTTGCGAAATTCGATACAATGGCCATCAATGCAAACCATCTTTGCGTTTTACGCAATCCACATCGAGGCGCTTTATGTTCGACGCGATACAAATTTTTTTGGAAGTCAATGAGGCAGGAAACCTCTCCGGTGTCGCAAAAAAACGCAATGTGGCGGTCTCGTCCATATCGAGGAAGATTGATGCGCTTGAGGCTGAATTGGGCTTTCGCTTATTTCACCGCAGTTCACGACGGCTTATCCTGACAGATTCTGGGGAACAGTTTTTACCCAGGGCAAAAACCATCATTGCAGAAATGGATGATGCAAAGCAGGCCATGTCTGAACTGAATGCGGATCCGCGCGGGCTCTTGACAGTGACGGCACCAGGCGCTTTTGGCAGGCACCACGTCGTACCAGCCGTTGCCAGTTTTCTTAATCGATATCCTTTAATCGAAATTGACTTGCACGTCAGCGATGACATCATCGATTTGTCAGCAAAAAGAGTGGATGTCGCTATCCGTATCGGCATCTTGCCTGACAGTGACCTGGTGGCCACGACACTAGCGCCTTTACACAGATTGACGTGCGCCAGCCCACACTATCTTGCACGTCATGGCCGACCAATTTCACCACACGAACTGGTGAATCATAACTGCCTGACGGAGGCGACCAGCCCGGTACCGCTTTGGTCCTGGTATTACCCAGACATCAATAGGGAAGTGTCATTACCAGTCAAGGGAACTTTGCGGTCTGATGATAAAGAATCATTGCTGCATGCAGCCCTTACCGGCGTCGGCATCGTGCATCTGGCGACCTGGCTGGTGTATGACCTGATCGCGTCAGGTGAATTGATTTCCATCTTTCCATATGCCGGTGCACAAGCTTCACCAACTGCAAAAATCCGCCCGGCCATACATGCTGTGCGTATGCCTGGCCGCTCACACGCGGCAAAAGCACAGTTATTCATCGCGCACCTGCGCAAAGAATTTGGCGAGCCTGTCTATTGGGATCGTGTGCTAAACACTTAAAATCAGCGACTTGTTGAAGTCGTATTTTGCGGCAAGTTTCTTGACCACAACAAGAAACGCCAACCTGCCATCAGATTGTGGCGATTAAGCTACACCCGCTTTGCGATTAATGTCTACGACTGAAAGGGGCAACCACTGTAATTTTGCTCGCTCCCTACGTTCCTGAATCAATAAGCTTGCGGGCGATCATGTGGATGTTTATAGTGCCGAAGTGCCAATATCGTCATCAGGCCGCCAGCGCTTATGGCAATTACCCCAGAGAAATTATGTCCGCAGAACACCAGATCAAAGTCTATCAAGACGATATCACGCCTTTTTTGCAGCGCTTACCTGCCTTTTTACTTTTCCCCTTTCAGCCTGCGCCGTTGATAGTCATCGCTGGACTATCTCTCGCCAGCATCATCACCGTCTTTTCCTTTGGCTTGTTCCGGGGCTTGATCGGACTGTTTTTCTTGCGCTATGCCTATGCAGTCATGGAATTGGCATCCATGGGAAAACTAATACCGAAATGGGATGATATTTCGATTTGGGGCAATAAAGACAAAAGACCTTACAAGCAGAATCTGGTGTTTTTCCTGTACTTCATACTGGTGCTGGTCGCAGCCAATCTGGCAATCAAACCAGATCCAGCGTTGGCAACAAAAACCAAAGCACCTCTGTTAAAACCAGCAAACGCGGCGCTACCAGTACCCTCAAGCATGACCGCAAGTTCCAGTCAGCACGATATGTCAGATGATAATGACGCTGACACAGCAGATACGGACGAACCAAAAACCTTAAGCCAGTATGACATGGCGGCGCCCGGCCCATCTGACAAGATGATGACTGATGCAGCCAATGCGACCGGCGTTGATAGCGAGCGTAGCAGCGGCAGTAGCCGCGACCGTGCCAGATATGGCGCAACAGAAAACGTGACGGAAGACGATAACGTTTCGGAAAAGCCTGGCCTGTTCGCACGGGTTTTAGATCCCAATGTGCATTTTTCAAAATGGTTTTATCTCTTGGTGTTGCTGTTCGCCATTCCTTTGCCAGCCGCTGTGATGGTATTGGCCATCGAAGATAATTTATTCCGCGCCCTTAATCCGGCAACTAGCCTGTTTTTTATCCGGGGCATGGGCGCATCGTATTTTGTGGTGTGGTTATTGTTTGGTCTGGTTTTGCTGGCTGGCCTGGGCGTGCGCCATTTGATGCCTGCTACCTTGCCACAGCTTGTCAGCGTCCCCCTGCAGATGTTTCTGAATTTTTATCTGATACTGGCAACTTATTCCATGATGGGGTATGTGCTGTATCAATATCATCAACAGCTAGGGCTGGATGTATTAGTCGACTTTGATTCCCACCGTGCCCAGGCAAGTGCGGCACCTGAATCAACAGACCCTTTCATACGACGAGTTGAAGATTTGCTGGCCAAGGGTGAAATTGATGTAGCAATCCGCCTTATAGAAGATGAGATGCGTTATGACCGTTTTAATGTCGACCTTAATGAACGGCTATATCAACTCATGCAACGCAAAGGTGTAGAGGCAAAAATCATCGAACAGGGAAATCGTTATCTGATCGCTTTATGCAAGGCAGAGAAAAATGAAAAAGCCATGCACATGCTGGATGAATTAAAAAAACGCGCCCCTGATTTTGAAGTGTCGGCAGACCACGTCTTGCTACTTGCGAAAACTGCTTTTGCTGCCCATAAATACGGTCGGGCTATGACGATGATACAGGGTTTCGATAAGAAAAATCCTCAGCATGGCGATATACCGGGGGTGTACCTGTTGGCCGCACGCCTTGCCAATGAACATTTCCGCAAGCAGGCGCAGGCAATATCCATCCTGCAAGTTTTGTTGAAACGTTACCCTGAATCTGCATTATCCAGCGAAGCTTCAGCGTATCTGGAAAATTTACAGCGTAGCCTGGCAAGCTCACCTGCCGTCACGCCACCTGCTGGTTAAGAGAGCAGGGACTGTTGCCCATCGGCCTTCATTTACCTGTAAGTGCCTCGGCAACACCTGACAGTGCAGGCTTGGCGCTATAGTCATCAGCGAACAGCAAAGGCCAGTCTGGTCGCTGATAGCGCTTGCCTATCCAGGAATCTCCATCAAGCAAACCCCAGAAAGTGATACCGCCACGCTGTGCGGGCGGTACTGCTTCCAGATAGGCAGTGATAATGGCTTTATAGCGCGCCTTTTGTTGCGCAGCCACTGCAGGCGTAAAAGTGCTGAACTGCCGCTGCTGGTTCATGGCGACATCAAGCTCTGAGATTCTGACCTTCAAGCCACGGTCAGCAACGGCCTTGAATGATTTCCTGATTTGGGCGATGCCAGGGCCGTCGCTGCTGACATGCATTTGAAACCCGATACCGTGCAGGGGGATTTGACGGGATTTGAAATCATCGATCATGCGCAACATGAAATCCAGTTTGCCCTGCGATCCTTCGATGTTGTAATCATTATAGTAAAGTTCAGCATTCGCATCGGCTGCATGCGCTGCGATAAAGGCTTTTTCTATATAAGATTTACCGATCTTTTCATAGAAAATGGATGCTCTGTATCCGGCGGGATGCAAGTCATCAATCGCCTCATTGACAACATCCCAGCTACGCACAGTGCCGGCAAAATGCGCACAAATCTGACTCACATGACTAGCCAGCATTTTCTCCCAGTCACCCTGATAGTTTTTCATCCAAACAGGTATCTGGTAGTCAGAATGCCAGACCAGGGCGTGCCCGTGCAAAACCATGCCGTGTTGGTGTGCATAGCTGGCCAGTGCATCAGCCCCGGCAAAGGTGAAATTGTTTTCCGCCGGATGCAGATAGCTCATCTTCATGCTGTTTTCTGCAACCAGGCTATTGAAATGCCGCCCAATCAAATCAGCACGCTCTTTTGACACCTGTATGCCCGCCCCTGCACTGGCGACATTGACAGCAACGCCTATGGGGAAAGCTGCCAGTGTCTTCAGGCCGGGCGTATCCGCAACAACTGCGCTGTTGACAGCAACGCATGCCTGCAAGCTGACGACCAGGCTGACGAACAACAGATTGAAAAAAGCTCTTTGCATGGGCGCGATGGAATAAAAGCTAAGCCAGCAAAGCTGAGATGAAATCTTTCTTGTCGCTTTTGGCAGGCTCCTTGAACTGCAAGGCAGATTCCACGTGGTGCAGATGATGTGCCATCAGCTCCACCGCCTTTTCCACATCGCCTGCCTTGGCCGCCTTGATAAACTCTACGTGTTCATCTGATGAGCACGTCGCATCACGACTGGACTGATACAGCATGGTGATCAGAGAACTACGGCCAGCCAGCTTCATCAGGATGTCAGTCAATACCTGGTTACCGACTGTTTTTGCCAGCAGAATATGAAAATCACTTAATAAGGTCGAGCGTTCCTGCACATTATTTTCCAGCACGGCTTTGCGTTCCTGCACCAGATGCTGGTCGATTCTTGCATAATCTTCTGCCCCTGCCTTGGCGATAAATTCGCGCACCAGTGCGGCTTCCAGTATCCGGCGTACAAAAAATATTTCGTGCGCTTCTTCTTCCGTGGGGCGGCTGACAAAGGCCCCTTTTTCAGGCACCAGATCAATCAGCTTATCCTTTGCCAGCATGACCAGCGCTGCCCGTATCTTGGTACGGCTGACAGAATACATGCGTGCCAGTGCTTCTTCCCTTAATTTGGTACCTGGCGGCAGTCTTTGTTCTGCAATCGCCATTGTAATATCACTGGCGATGGCTTCAGAGCTATCTGCACTTTCTGAACTTGTCGTGTTAACCATAATGTCATTTACCTGTCTGGCCGGGGCGAGCGGGAACGCAGCCTCAAACGCGAAATTGTACTCTCATAAGCAAAAGGCCCAAAGACAGCTTGTCTTTGAGCCTTGTCCTGATCAGGTCGTCGCTATGGATATTGACACAAATGGCGACTAAACCGCCAGTACTGCCCCGCTTCTCTCTTTTTTCTGATCATAGGCATTAATCGCTGCAACATCTGCATTCAATACCGCATGGGCACGCTGTTTATCGATATCTTTTTCCCAGGACGCCACAACTACCGTCGCCACACAGTTACCAATCAGGTTGCCCAATGCACGTGCAATGCCGATAAACCAGTCTATCGACAATACCAGCACCAGACCGACCACCGGTATGGCAGGAATTGCAGACAGCGTCGCCGCCAGTATCACTATCGCCGATCCAGGCACACCATGTGCCCCTTTTGATGTCACCAGTGCTACCGCCAGTATCGCCAGCAAGTCGGAAAACGCCAGTGGTGTATTGGTAGCCTGCGCAATGAAAACCGCAGCCAGCGTCAGGTAAATCGAAAATGCATCCAGATTAAACGAATAACCTGTAGGTATCACCAGGCCCACGGTGGAATCCTTGATGCCCATGTATTCCAGTTTTTTCATCACCTGCGGCAACACACTGTCAGAAGATGCTGTTGCCAGCACCACCAGCAACTCTTCACGTAAATAGCGTATGAATTTAAAAATATTGAAGCCAGCCAGTTTCAAAATTCCGCCCAAAATGCCGAATACAAAAATGATAACCGCCGCATAAAACAGGATAACCAGCAAACCCAGTTGTTTAAGCGAGCCCACACCATATTTGCCCACTGTAAATGCGATTGCACCAAACACGCCCAAAGGAGCGAGCTTGATGATGAAGGACATGCACTTAAAAAACACTTCTGACAAGCTGCTGATCAGGTTGGCAATCGGTGCGGCCTTTTCGCCGACCAAAGAAAGGGCGCAGCCAAAGATCAGCGAAAACAACAACACTTGCAATACATCACCGGATGTAAAAGCACTGACCACCGTCGTCGGGATGATTTTCATGACGAATTCGGCAAAGCCTGCACTTTTTACCTTATTCGCATTATCTACATAGGTCGTCAGGCTGGACGCATCCAGCGCGCCTGCATTGATATTCATGCCTTCACCAGGATGAAAAATAAATGCCAGGGCCAGGCCCAGTACCAGGGCGAGTGTCGTCACTACTTCAAAATAGATCAGCGCCTTCAAGCCCACGCGCCCGACTTTTTTCAATTCACCCGCACCGTAAATGCCATGCACGACGACGCAAAAAACGATCATCGGAATGATCATTTTAATCAGTTTGATAAAGCCGTCCCCTATCGGTTTCAGACTGACACCAAACGTTGGATACAGCACCCCTACCAAAATGCCAACTGCCAGTGCAATAAGTACCTGGCCAAACAGTGATTTGAATACGCGCTGCACGATTACCTCCAGATTGATGTGATTACTTCCAGTGAAATCTCACCGCCATAGAAGCATAAAAGGTAGCGAGCTTTGCCCCAATATACTGCATCCAATTTTTGTATGCAATAAATGAATTCAATAGTAGAATTCAAAAAAATGACAAGGAGACAGACATGCTGAGCAAGATGTATTCCTATGCGGACTGTGGTGCGCAAATCATGGCCAGAGCTGATGTTTTGGCACAACACACTGAAGTACCGGGTATGCTGACCCGCACTTACCTGACCCCGGCGCACCATGCCGCCGCTGCACAACTGGCCGAGTGGATGTGCGCTGCTGGCATGCATGTACGGCGTGATATGGCAGGCAATGTGATTGGCCGCTATGAAGGTGCAAACGCCAATGCTGCGGCTTTGCTGACAGGGTCACACTTCGACACCGTACGCAATGGCGGCAAATATGACGGCAATCTGGGCATCTTGCTGCCACTGGCTTGCATACACCAATGGCATGCAGAGGGGAAACGCTTCCCGTTTGCGATTGAAGTCATCGCCTTTGCCGAAGAAGAAGGCGTACGTTTCAAGGCAACACTGCTTGGCAGCCGTGCTGCGGCCGGCAATTTTGATATGAGTGTTCTGGATAATCAGGATGAACATGGCCTGAGCATGCGCGAGGTCATGAGTGCCTGCGGCTTTCACCCGGCCGGGCTGGCAAAAGCGGCCTATGACGCAGCCAGCGTCCTCGCTTTTGTTGAGGTACATATAGAACAAGGCCCGGTTCTGTTGAATGAAAACCTGGCGCTCGGTGTCGTCACCGCTATCTCAGGCGCATCACGTTATATGGTGGAAGTAGAAGGTCTGGCCGGACATGCAGGCACCTCTCCCATGTCCATGCGGCACGATGCTGCCATGGCTGCGGCAGAACTGGGGCTGTATATAGAACAGCGTTGCCAGGGCGTACCCAGCTTGGTCGGCACAGTGGGCATTTTCAACGTGCCTAATGGTGCTGCCAATGTCGTGCCTGGCAAAGCAGTTTTTTCTATTGATATCCGGGCTGAAGAAGATGCAGTACGTCTGCAGGCAGTGGCAGATGTGCTGGCAGAAATAGACATGATTGCAGCGCGTCGCCAAGTACTTTTCCAGACACGCAAAACCCACGAGGCCAACAGCGTCCCTTGTGCGCCGCGCTTGCAGCAGCAATTGGCAGCCGCAATCCGGCATTGCCATTTGCCAGTGCGCCACTTGCCTTCCGGTGCCGGACATGACGCCATGGCGATGGCTGCCATCACTGAGGTGGCGATGCTGTTTGTGCGTTGTGGCAATGGCGGCATCAGCCACCACCCTGACGAAATCATGAGCACGGAGGACGCTGCCCTGGCAGCACAAGCCTTTGCCTGTTTTGTAGAAAATTTTCAGAAATAAGCTTCAAACAGCCAACAAGACCACCCCACTACTGTAAAGAACTGACATCATGAATAGCTACCAAGATCTCGACACCTGGATAGACGCTCACTTTGATGAGCAAGTCCAATTCCTGCAAGCGCTGATACGGGTTCCTACCGATACCCCGCCCGGTAATAACACGCCTCACGCCGAACACACGGCGACACTGTTGGAAAGCATGGGCCTGTCGGTTGAAAAACATGCTGTGCCAGACGCTGAAGTACAGGCAGCAGGTCTGCAAAGCATTACCAATTTACTGGTGCGCCGCCAATATGGCGCAGGCAAAACCATCTTGCTGAATGCCCATGGCGACGTCGTGCCACCAGGCGAAGGCTGGACCAAAAACCCTTATGGTGGCGAAATCGAAAATGGCCTGATGTTTGGTCGCGCTGCCGCGGTCAGCAAATCTGATTTCGCGACTTACACCTTCGCCGTGCGCGCTCTTGAGGCAGTTGCCAAACCGCTGGCTGGCAGCGTAGAACTGTTGTTCACCTATGACGAAGAATTTGGCGGAGAAGTCGGGCCAGCCTGGATGCTGGCACGCAAGATCATCAAACCGAACCTGATGATCGCAGCCGGTTTTTCCTACCAGGTCATCACCGCACATAATGGCTGCCTGCAAATGGAGGTAACCATCAACGGCAAGATGGCGCATGCGGCCATCCCCGATTCAGGCGTAGACGCCTTGCAGGGTGCAGTGCATGTACTTAACGCACTGTATGCACAAAACACACTTTATAAAAAGATACATTCAGAAGTCGCCGGTATCACCCATCCCTATCTGAATGTCGGCGTCATTCAGGGGGGAACGAATACCAATGTCATTCCCGGCAAGGTCATACTGAAACTGGACAGACGCATGATCCCCGAAGAAAATCCAGCTGAAGTAGAAACCACGCTGCGTCAGGTCATTGCTGATGCTGCCGCCAGCATGCCGGATATTCATGTCGACATCAAACGCCTGCTGCTATGCAAGGCCATGCAGGTATTGCCGGGCAATAAGCCTTTGGTAGATGCATTGCAAAAGCATGGAGGCATCGTTTTTGATGAAGAAATCCCCGCCTTGGGCACGCCCTTGTACACCGATGTGCGTCTGTTTTGCGAAGCAGGCATACCCGGTGTCATTTATGGTGCGGGGCCACGCACAGTATTGGAATCGCATGCCAAGCGTGCCGATGAAAGACTGAATCTCGAAGACTTGCGGCGCGCCACCAAGGTGATTGCTCGCAGTTTGAAAGACCTGCTGCAATCAACATAAATACCTGACCTGCTTGAGTCAGCGTCAGTTGTTTAGCCGCGACGCTGACATACAAAGTTTGCTTAATTCAAAGTTTGCTAATTCAAAGTTTGCTTAATTCCGAAAGCCTCTTTGTGAAACTACCTACCTTCACCGTTACCGCATTGCTGTTACAAGCGACATTCGCGGGACTTTCTTTTTCACCGGCCATAAGCCGGGCAGATACGCTGGATGATATTCAGAAACGCCATAGCATACGTATCGCTGTTCCAAAAAATACGCCGCCTTTTTCAATAGGAAACACTTACAAAACCATGGAAGGCTACGACATATCCGTCGCCAAGATGGTGGCGCTGGATTTGGGCGTTGCCGTTGAACTCGTACCAATGAGCAGTGCAGAACGCATCCCTGCCCTGCTTGAGCACAAGGTAGATCTGATCATATCCAATCTGGGCAAAACCAGTGAACGTCAAAAGCAAATCAATTTTTCGCAAGCCTATGCACCTTTCTATCTTGGTGTTTTTGGCGCACATACACTGGACGTAAAAACCCCTGCCAGTCTGGGCGGAAAAACCATTGCTGTTACCAAAGGTTCAATAGAAGATGAAGAACTGAGCAAGATCGCGCCACCATCGGCCAATATCCAGCGATTTGCCACCAGTGACGAAACCGTGAAATTTTATTTGCAAGGCAAGGCCAGTCTGCTGGTCGCTGGTAATGCCATCGTTGCGAGCTTTACCGATGAACAAGCGGCAGCCAGTCACCTGAAATTGGTATTAAAAGATTCACCTTGCTATATTGGTGTCAATAAAAATGACAACGCACTCATGACGCGTATTAACATGATGCTCAGTACGGTGAAGAAAAATGGCGTGCTTAATATTAATGCGCAGCGCTGGTTCAAGGCAGCGTTGCCAGGCAGCGTACTACAGCTTGACTAGGGATTCAGTTCTTTACACTCTTTAGAAAGGTGATCATGACAAACAAAGCTGCTTATTCCTTTTTTGCACTTGCCTGCCTGGGTTTTACACATGCCAGCCAGGCCGATGACAAAGTCATTTTGAATTACAACGTACGCCCGCCATATATTGTCGAAGAAACTGACGGCTCTGCTTCTGGCCTGACAGCGACACCGGCAGCAAATGCATTTAAAGCTGCCGGCATTGCATTTACCTGGGCCAAGATTGCGCCCAACCGTCAATTGGCAATGGTGCAGGAAAATACACAAAAAAATTGCGCCGTAGGCTGGTATAAAACCGAGGAACGTGAAGCCTTTGCCAGATTCAGCAAAGCCATCTATCGCGACAAGCCGCCTGTATTGCTGCTTAACAGCAGTTTCAAAATTAAGGACAACACCAGGCTGGAAGAAATATTAGGTATGGCTGGCATCAAGGTATTGGTCAAGGAAAAATTTTCTTATGGCCATTTCATTGATAACGCCCTGGCCAAGATCAAGCCACACACTGTGGTGTCGAATGGCACTAACACCCAGATGTTGCAATTACTTGCAGCCAAATCGGCTGACCTGATGTTTGCTGCACCAGAAGAAGCCAGTTATCTGATCGAGCAATCAGCGATGGGCAAGGATAAATTCCTTCAATTCAAACCGACAGATATGCCAGACGGTGGCGAACGCTACATCATCTGCAGTAAAAACGTCGGCGAAGAAACCATGGCTAAACTCAACAAGGTCATCAGTTTCAAATAGTCACGCCTATCTTCTTGCGAAAAGCCTGATGCCCCTTAGGCGTAATAGTGACGATGCGTGAACGTGCCGTGCGCAGGATCCAGCCATCACTGACATACAAATCCAGCAAGGCAGCGCCCAACACACCTGCCAGGTGTGGGCGGCGCTGCGTCAAATCCACGCAGCAACGTGCAAATACACGGCGGCTGTTGCTGTGCTGGCTGATATCAATGCCCAAACCGCGCAGTTTCTTCTCTCCCAGCGTATTTAGCTTGAAATCTTTTCCTTCTGCTTCCAGCCAGTTTGCCTGCAACATCGCTTCCAAAACCTTGACGGCCATTTCCCCTGCCAGATGGTCATAACAGGTTCTGGCCTGAAGAAATTGACTGGGCATGGTTTGTACGAGTGCTGGCTGGCGCGGTGTTCTGGGACGTGTAGTCGCAGCAAACGATGCCAGGCTTTCTATCAGGCTGGCCGCCTCTGCACTGGCGATGCGGAAATAACGATGGCGTCCGTGGGACTCAGACAGCAACAAGCCGCCATCTACCAGTTTGCCCAAATGAGCACTGGCAGATTGTGCTGATACATTGGCGGCAAAAGCCAGCTCACCAGCCGGACGCGTAGTGCCGTCAATCAGGGTCCACAGCATCGCCGCTCTGGCCGGGTCGGCCAATAAGTTGGCAATGCGTGGTATATCCAGTAGTGCATCCATAGTTCATCCCAGCATGAAATGTCATGCCATATTTTTGCTCATAATCAAACTTCCGTCCACCACGAAAGATGAACATGCATATCCCCCACAATATTGGTATTGCCAGCCAGATCGGCAAATACAGCGATGCAATTGAAGTGCCGCCAAATACCCGATGGCTGATCAGCGCAGGCACACCTGGCCTGATGGCTGACGGCACTTTGCCTACGGATATTACAGGGCAGGCAGAACTGGCCTGGGCGAATATCTTCCGCATACTGGAAGCTGCTGACATGGGCATCAAAGACGTGGTTAAAATTACCCACTACCTCACCAGGGAATCTGATGTCCCTGACTATGTCAAAGTACGCAGCCGTCTGATTGGCGATGCACGGCCAGCATCCATGCTGATGGTGATTCCAGCCTTGGTCAGGCCGGAATTTCTGATTGAGATAGAAATCATTGCCGCTAAAAGCTGATCTTGGAACTTGGGCAAGCAACAGGCTTGCCCCTGTTTACTTGTTGCTGCAACTGGCAATTGCTTCTATCGAGCCACTCCATGCGTTCATGTTGCCTCTATTACCCGCATTGAAAACACCGCGTAACGAGACATAGCTTTGATTTTTGCATTTGCTTGTCTCGAGCCAGTTGCGAGGGACGCTGACCCAGATGCCATTGTGCGAAATGTTATGACGGAAATCGTCTTCATGCAGATAAAGACCATTGCCTTCAAACTCCACATTCAGAAAACCACTGACCAGCACTGACTTGCCGTCATAGCGCTCAGGATTGGCAATCAGGTCAATGATAGATACGGTATAAAGCGTACAACGTCCTTCTTCAGTGACAGGGCTGCACCGCAAGTCGGCAGCCCGTTGCTCAGCAGCACCGGCAATCGCTGGCAAGGCCATCGCCATAGTGAAGGTGAGAGCAGTAACAGTTTTGATGAAACGGGATTTAAAAATCAGCATATTGACCTTATCACAAGTATATTTGCAATCTATTAATATACCTGATCATTGCCGAAATGCAAATTTATTTATATTCTGCCATTTACGCAATACAATCAAAGAATGCGATAAATTGTTTTTCCGGATGAATTAGACAAACCTCTTTGCTGATATGGCTGGGCAGGCGCGAGAAAAACAGATTCATCGTTCAAATTTCATCTGCATGGCTTCCTGCTCGAACTTCCTGGTCAGCGCATCCAGTTCACCAGATTTGATCATGTCGCTGATGGTTTTTGATAATGGCTGGGCAAGGCTGGCTCTTTTCACATTCAGATAGTGATAGAGCGGCGAACGCGCCAGCTCTTTCAGCAACAAAACATTTTTTTCGCTGGCCCGGTTAAGTACATTTGTTGCGTTCAATTTGGTGTCTATGGCGATGTCAAAGCGCCCTGCCCGCAGCATGGAAAATAAAGAATCTGAATCATTCGCGTATTCTATGGATGACGCCCCTCTGGCCAGTTTCTCTGTTGACTTGATACCACGGACAACGCCCAGGCGGTATTGTTTCAAGTCATCCATCGTATGAAGGACTATGGGCCGTAGCGAGTAGGCGGCAACAGCTACCGAATAGTAGGCAGGGGTCACCATTTTCAAATGGGAATTGGTTTCAGCATATTCTTCTATGCGACCCACTTCTCCATCAACCTCACTATCACTGGATTTACGGCTTGCCCGTATCGATGGAAATCCCTCTATCTGTGCGACAATATTGTTGCGTTTATAGATTTCTGTAATCAGTTTGCCGGCGACATATTGCTCAACCCGTTTTCCAACGCGCGCCAGATTTATTTCCTCAATCTGGGCAAAAACAGGCGCTGCGCAGAGAATCGCAAGCATCATCAACGCACTTCGCGTTTTGAGAATTCTCATCGCTATCGCCTCAGAAATGGTGACAACTTGAGCATAACCGATTCATTCGGCAATTGGATAAAGTCTGCAATCCAATTGACCGCAATTTACAAAGTTATACCTTTGCTTTATATTTACACAGTCCTTCCTGCACTGATTGTCAGCAGGTAGCCATGCGGTCAAAAATTGCTGGTTACTTCAGAAAACCCCGACAATTAAAATTTTTGATAGAATCTTTGATAATTCTTTTATCAGACCGGATTCAATGAAAACCTCTATCAAAATACTGGCCATCGCCTTGCCAGTGGGTTTAGCAGCCGCATTCTACGGCCTACCCTATTTAACCATACACAATTTGCGGGCAGCAGCAGAGCGCAATGATGTCGAAGATGTCGCGCAGTATATAGACAAGACTGAACTAAAGAAAAACCTGGAGCTGTCGCTCACGCCATCTTTAAACACGGTTGAAAGCACATTTAATCTGGCAGACAGCTTGCTGGATAAAGAAATCAAGAAATCGAAAGACCAGGCGGTGGATTTTGCATCCGCCCAAATGAAGGCTGTCTATCAAACCCTGATTAGCGCCATGGCTGACGTGATTACATCGCCAAAAGGCATGGACGTGATTTTAAAAGGTGGCAAGGTCAAGACCGACAATGGTGTGGTCCAGCATATCCCATCAACATCTGGCGTGAATACCGACATCTCCTATGTCGGCTTCAACAAATTCACAGTGAAAATATCTGACAAAAATTCTACTGAAGAACCCGGTGTTTTAACGTTCAAGCGCTACGGTCTGTGGGACTGGAAACTGGTCAACGTCAACTGACACGTCTCCGCAAAGACTAAAAAGCCAGCATGATAGAAATTCATGCTGGCTTTTTTACGTCGTCAATGAAAATTATCCTGCGATAGCCTTACGGCCCAGAGCGGAGTCATCAGAGAAAAAACCATCGATACCAGCGGCGATATAGTGCTGTATTTCTGCAATGGAGCCTTTTTCATTTCTGGCATCATCCCCTTTCCCGTCACGAAAATCAGCGGCCAAAAACCGGTTTTCTGGCCTGAACGTCCAGGTATGCACCAGCAAACCAGCCTCATGTGCATCAGCGATGAGCGTGGTTGTCTGCCCCAGCTTGCCATCCGCTAACAAGGGGATCAAGGCTCTCGTCGGTGGTGCGACAACATCGGCATAAGTGGCCATATCACGCAAACCCTGTTTGCTGCACATCTTGCCAAATGTCAGGTCACCGCCCGCAGCAACGACATCAGCCGGGCGGATATCGCCGCGTTCAACCAATTGCATGAGGCGGATATTCTTTTGCTTGCCCAGCACACTGCGGACATATTTCAGGTTAGCCACTTCAAAAGACTGTATCTCCAATGGGCAGCGGCGCGTATATTCATGATCAGCAATGCTTTTAAGAAAGCGGTCTTCCAGAGGCAGACCTATGCTCTTGAAATAAGTTGAATGCTTTAATTCAGGCACCAGGCCTATCACCTGCCCGGTCGTTGCCGCATGGGCTGCTGCAAAGTCGATGATTTCATCCCAGGTCAGCACCTGGAACTGTCCATCGAATTGCGTATTTTGTGGACGCACTTTAGGCAAGCGCTCTATGGCCCGCAGGGTTTTCAATTCAGCCAGTGTGAAATCTTCCACAAACCAGCCATCTTGCGCTCTGCCATCAATCGTTTTCTTGGTATGCTTGGCCGCGAATTCAGGGCGACTGGCAACATCCGTGGTTTCACTTAAAAATGCCTCATGCCTTGCCACCAGTACGCCATCTTTGGTAATGACCAGATCGGGCTCGATATAATCTGCGCCATCAGCAATCGCCTTGGCATAGGACGCCAGAGTATGTTCGGGGCGCAAGGCAGATGCCCCACGATGGGCAAACAACTCTACCTTGCGCTTGTCTGCGGCAAAAGCGGTACTGGCCATTTGCGCACCGTACAACAGTGCCGCACCTGCAACAGCATTTTTTAAAAATTCACGCCTGTCTTTGCTCATGTTCATTCCTTAGAAACTGGCGCCAAAAGTCACAAATACCTGACGTGGCGCAATCGGAAAAGTGTTGTATGTCCCGCTTGCCGCCCCTACCACGACGACTGATGCGCCAGAGACCTGATTCAGGTTGGTGATGTTCATACGCACTTTGGCATTTTTCAAAAAGCCTTTTGGTTCCAGCGGGATTTTTGCTGATAGGCCCAGGTTCAGCATGAAATAGCTGTCCACCGACAAATCATTGGTATAAGTCGCATAGCGCTTGCCGACATAATCGCCTGTCAATTGCGCTTCGAAATCACCAAATGTCGCCGTTGCCACGAATTTATTCATCCACTCTGGGCTGCCTGGCACGCGCTTGCCCGATGTGGCAACCAGGGCTTTGCCATTGCTGTAGTCGTCAGCATACACTGAACGATTGTAGGACAAGGCATTATAGAAGCTGAAATTTTTACCAAAATACACGGTGCCGGCGATATCAATACCATCGGTGCTGACACTGCCAACGTTGGCCAGCACGGGATTACCGCCGACGATGGATGAGATCACAGGTGTCGGGCTGATCTGCAACAGTCGGTTGCTGAAGTCGACATGGTAGATATTGACTTGACCATCAATCTTGTTCATCAAGCCGATATCAAGATTGCGCTTGCCACGCCAGCCCGCCTCATACGTCACAGAGGTTTCAGGCTGCGCCGTATTCTTGAACAAATCAAAAGCTGACTGACTGGCCAGGCTCCATGGCGATGCGCCGCCACCGCCATAGGTAACAAACTGGCGCAGGTTTTTCTGCGCATTGACAAACACCTGGTCACGCGGGCTGACATCCCATAACAAACCCAGTTGCGGCAGGAACCATTTTTTGGTGTCAATCTCACCTATTGGCAGCGCCAGCGAGCCGCCAGAAATTGCGCCCGGCAAAGGCTGTACAGGGAAATCACCTTTGGCGTATTGCAGGCTGGATTTGAAACCGGCCAGCACCGCGATGTCTGGACGTACACGCCATTCATCCTGCAAATACAACTGAACGACATTATTGCGAATCTCGCTACCGTATTGCGTAATCAGCGGCTTCGAAGGCCGGTCATACGGCGAACTTGGGTTGTTGACATCCAGCGCATACCAGCGGCGATAGGCCGATGACTCGTTATGCTCCCACCAGCCACCAAGTTCTATCTGGTGATTGCCATAGCTGGTACGCAAATTCGACAACCAGCCTGAACGATGGATATCATATTCAGTCGTACGGGTCGCATAGCCAGAATTGCCAAATATCTGACGCAGATTCTGGTTGGGGAAATACACACTGAACAGCGCTGGCAAGCCTGCTGCGCTGATAGGGCCAGCCACCACGCCCACACCATCATCACGATGAAAATAAAGCTGGTTAGACCAGGTCGTATCAGCATTCAGGTTCCATTCATATTTGGCATAGGTCAGGATATCCTTGCGCTGTGCATCGCTGTAGAAATTCCTGTAATTGGAACCATCAGCAACGGGGGTAGCACCAGTCGACGACAAATAATTTAAGGCAGCAGGAAAATCTGGGTAAAAGAATGGGCGGGTATATGGCGCACTGGTTTCACCAGTCACATGCACTGTACTGTCTTCATTCGGCTCGGTCTTGTCGTTGTAATTGAAAAACAGCGTGAGCTTGCCTGCTGGCTGGGTATTGATGAATTTGGCGTTCAATTGCTTGCCGCCCTGCTTGCCGTCAAAATCCCAGGCACGCGCATCTTGTCGCATGATTGAAACATAGGCAGCATTGCCATCACCAAAATTGCCCGTATCAAAGCGGGCAAAAGTACGTGACGTGCGATAGCTGCCAAAAGTTTGCTCCAGGCTGGTTCTCTGGATGGCCAGCGGGTCGCTGGAAAATACTTCTATGGTGCCGCCGAGATTGCTGGTTGACGCAGTGGCCAGGTTACCTGCGCCTGAAGACAAAATAACGTTCCTGACGTTTTCACTGATGACTGCGCGCTGCGGCGACAAGCCATTATAGTTACCATAATTCTGATCACCCAGGGGAACACCATCCATGGTGTAACCCAGTTGCTGACCATTGAAACCGTGTACGAACAAGCTCAGGTTCTGCTCATTATTACCCCATGGGTCTGCGGTTGCAAATGTCACGCCGGGTAGGGTTTGCAAACCCTTGACCGGATTCGTGCCAGGTAAAATCTTTTGCAGTTCGGCACCGCGCAAAGAGACAGCTGAACGCGTAGTCTGGGAAGAAATTTCTACCGTTGCGATGCCAGCCTCGCTTTTTTCATTTTTATTATTGTCTTCTTTCGCGGTCACAGTCTGTGCATGTGCAGCGTGAGAAAACGCCATCAAGCAAGCGGCAGAAATGGCGAGCAAGGGAAAAGATTTTTGTAAAGCGGCGTGCTTTTTCGAGTTGGCAGATTTCATGAAATTCTCTAAATAAAAAGACGGGAGTCAGCATCACCTGCTGCAATCAGCGTGACCATCCATGCCCCAGGCAATGCACCATTGCGGGGATGTCGAACAGGAAGCCTGATTGAAATAAGCGATGCGATTGCTTAAGAAAACCGCCGAAGTGTAGTGAGGTTTTATGACCTTGCAGTGACAGCAATTATTTGGGGTGACTTGAGATGACATACGAAGCTGTCGGCAAGCTTTACGCACTGAAGAATGATTAACAGGTGCTATTTATCCACAACACGTCGAAACATGTCGATAATTCATTTGCATAAAACAGCATGCGAGATTGAACGCAATGCCATACTTGCCTGCATAAGAAATTGTATTTTCAATAATTTAAGTCAACCATTTATCCATTAATTCTTGTTGGAAAAATAATAGAATGCCAACTTAAATTGCGCTGATACGCATTTGCCGTCATTAGTATGCTTTCTCGCCTGCAATACACTCGCATTTTCAGCCGACATCGCTGACAATGCGTTTTACGAAATTGAAGCTGGGGCTTTAGATGGATCTTGTTTTGAGCGTGGGCGCGACGCTTATTGTCATACTTTTGCTATTGCAAGTGCTGATGCTGGCAATAGGCACAAATCGCTTGCTAAAATTGCAGTTATGGGCACCGCACAAGACTGCCTGCAAACGTACCAGCATGAGTGAACTGCTGCCTGTGCTGGATGTAGCCCGGGCCGAGCTTGAACAAGCCGGATTTCGCTACATGCATAGCTGGCGGGAAAGATCGATGATTGTCAGCGATGACATGCCTGCCAATCTATACGACGTGTATTACCACATCGGGCAAGATATCCACGCCGAGGTGTTTCCGGCCGAACTGTCAACTTCAGCCCAGGTATATACGGTTTATTTGTGGAATACCTATATCGATGGTACTGCGCTGCTGACGGTCAATCGGCTGATGCATGCGCTGGTGCCTTATCCTGGACGCATCAGGGTCGTCGACAGCAATTGCTCTGACCTTGCCGGACAACTGGCTACCCATTTACAAGTGCGTGAAGCAATTACCGTACAACGTACAGACCCTGCCGAAGCGCCAGAAATTGCGCAAAACATTGTTGACCGCTGGCTGGTCAGACTTGAGCGGGAAGGACAAGTTTATCAACGCGGACAACGTGATGAAGAGCCTGTCTACGGCTTTCGTTTTTTACCAGCGTTGAGAATGAGCTGGCGTATGCGCATGGCAAGCTGGCGTCTGAAGAAAAAGACGGCACCTGCCAGCATCACGCTGAATCCTGAACTGGACAAAGCTAGCCTGGCGCGTGACCGGCATGCCTTTGTCAGGACGCTGTGTGCCCTGCGTTCCTTGCTGGCGCCGCGCTGGTATCAATATACCAGTTTTGCCTTGTCCGCCCTGGTGTTTCTGGGACTGGGCGCGTGGTGGTGGGGCGTAACCGGTGCATTGACAGTCGGCGCAGTGATCGCCCTGCATGAAGGCGGCCACTGGCTGGCGATGAAACTGGCCGGCTTTCGAGATGTGCAGGTATTTTTTGTGCCAGGCATGGGCGGTATCACCAGCGGCGAAAAACATGAAGCCAGCCCCATGACACATATGATGGTGTATCTTGCCGGGCCCATGCCAGGCTTGTTGCTGTCACTGGCAGCATTGGGGGCGATCGCTTTTGCGCCCGGCATTTTGCAGGCCGAATGGTCGCCTTATCTGATGACGGCAGTGCTGGCTTCGTTTTTGATCAACGGCTTTAATCTCTTGCCAGTTTTGCCGCTTGATGGCGGACGTGTCATTGAATTGATGATTGTCGGCCGGTTGCCATGGCTGCGCTTTATTTTTTCTATCGCCAGTGGTGCTTTATTGCTGGCTTCAGGCATCAATAATGGCGACACCATTTTGCGCGGTATTGGCATCCTCATGCTGATCGGGTCTATGCATCATTTCCGTGTTGCCAGGGCATCTGCGCTGTTGATCAAACAAAAACACGCCATGCCATCGGAAAGCCTGGGCTTCTCCGCGGCGGCCAGTGATCTGTATGATTTTCTGAGGCAGCCCCATTTTAACAAATGGGCATACACGACCAAGCTCAGCATAGGTCAGACCCTGCTACCCCGTTACCTCGGACGTCTGCCAGGATGGAAAGAAAGCGCCGCCGGCATCACGATCTATCTGGCCTGCATCCTTTTGCCCTTGATGATACTGGGCGGTTTGCTATGGACTTCCCCCAACGCGATGCTAAGTGTTGCGGGACAGGGCTTTTCAACATTCATGGCGGTGAATGACCAGGACAAACTACCAAAAACTGGTAAGGATTATGGCAATGACAGTACCCGTCAATGGGAAGAAGAATTAAAAATACAAAGACAGGCACGTGCAGAAAAAGTCGCTGCCGCACAGGGACTTGATCGGGCCGAGATCATTAAAGCGGCGATTGATGAAAGCGCAGAATCAGACCCGGAAGATGCGTTGCGTCTGGCCAGAATTTACTATGCAGAGAACAATAATTCTGTGCAATCCACCTACGCGCATGCTGATGCAGCATACGAACTGGCGAGTGCCTTGCGTAACTGGTCAGATCAGGAAGATCAGGAAGGCGCCAGGAAAAATGATGTCGAAGCTGGCAATTATTTGCAGGAAGCAAAAGCGATTTTGAGGGCACGCTTACATGCTAACAGTGACAGGAAAGATGCGCGTTTGCTTGCACAAGTATTGCAAGCAAGAGATATAGATGCAGACAGCCCCGCACAACTAGGCTTGAAACAAGAGATAGTCAGCTTATTTGCCGCCGACAAAACCAAAGATGACGCGCAATTGCTGCAGGCGCATCAAATGCTGGCCCACAGTTTTTATCGCTCAGGCAAAAATGATGAAGCAGAACACGAATTAAAAACCGCCGAATCAGATTATGAGTGCGCCCAAAAATTGGATGAGAACTACTTGTGTAATTCTTTAAAAACGGACCAGGCATGGTTACTGGTAAGTAGAAAAAAATTGGATGATGCGGCAAAAATGATAGGTCCGTTTTTAACCATGGCATCAAATGAGCATACTGGCATCGGCATTGAAAGAGACGAGGCGCATCGCATCAGATGGACTATCGCAACGCTGCAAAAAGATTTCAAGACTGCCAAACAGGAAGCGCTGGCCATTAAGAATGCACGCACACCATCATCAGGCAACTGGCTGCTTGATGTATTCATCAAGCGCACACAGCCAGCCGGTAATTTTCAAGCAGACCTGATGTTGATCCATAGTTATCGCGCTCTTGGTGAGCAGGAAGCCGCCGACAATCTCGTCGAGAAACTAAGTAACAACGTGAGCAAAACACGCGCTAATCCCGCCGCCCCGGCCAGAGCAACAGGTGAGTTGTTTTGCAGAACCCATTTGCTTACCAACAGTTGGAAAAATCAGTTTCAGCAAGCAATGCTGGAAACAGAACAGCGCGAATTGAAATGCCGCCCGGTACCACGCGTAGCGCTGCAATAAACTGACGCTGCTGCAATGATCAAAGCTTTACACAAACCGGAAGCGTATGCATTTTATATACGCTTCCGGCCATATCAATTAGCTAATTTCGTCCTGCCTGCAAGCGATCTGCATGCAGATGCCCTCCCCCGCCAACACAAACTCAGCGAATCGTTCGTTATTGCCTATCGACACAATTGCAATGCAAAAACCGCAATAAAAGTAACGCACTGGCAACATTACAACACTATTAAGAATAATATTTTATAAATGTTAAAAATCTATAAATATTATTAAGATTAATACGTGTTGTTGCGACAATTGTAGGTAATTGCAGACTTCTGTCGCCTTTTATTTAATATATTTGTAGTATATTTCAATTCAGGTTTTGCGAATAAGCTTAGGCAAAAAATGTTTGCTGAATGCAATACCGCAGGATTTGAAGCGAGCCACCACCCTATTTTTATGTGGCGGCAAATAATCAAATGGCATCGGGGGCAGCCAGTAGCTGACTATCCCAAACGCCGATATAACGGGGGAGTACACATCATGCATTATTCAAAAAAGACTGTTCTGGCCACATTATTGCTAGGGATTTCTTTGCATCCACTAGCCTATGCTGGCGAAGACCATCCGCAACAAACCGCCGCTGACAACAAGCTCAAACAAGCACCAAAACCACACTTGCCACAAGCCTTGCCACCGTCCGCAGATCAGTTGAAATACAATCTGCCACCGACCAAGGCACCGCGTACGGATCTTGGCATCAACCCCAAAAAGACCAGTACCAATACGCTAAATAATGTAAAAATGCAGCCAGTGCCACCAGCCGGTTGTACTGATATGAATGTGCTGGGTAGCTATAGTGGTAGCGCGCTGGCAGATTACATTGTCAACCTGCCCAGCTATGAATGCCATTACGGCCTGTTTTCCCTGACTGCGACACAAGCTGCGAATATTTATTCGACCAGCAATTTCACCGCTATCGTGAATCGCTTTGTGCAGGAAGCAGCGCGTTATGACGGCACTAATATGGCATTGGTCAATTTGGTGATTTACCTGCGTGCCGGTTACTATCTGGCCGGTGGCGGCACCATGCCTACGCCTGCGGCATCGTTTCTGACAACGATGCGTACCCCGATCAAACAACTGATTGACGGCACGCAGTTATACAAAAACAATACGGTCGCATCAAGTACGGCCAGTGAAACCCTGAAGCTGGTGACCAATCTGCATGATGAAGCGTATTACCTGCCAAGCGTGAGAACCCTGGTGCAGCGTTATACCAACACGCCAGGCACACCCAATGCCGCAGATGGGTTGAAGAATCCCAGTATCGAGTATGCTTTCACTTCGGCATTGTCGATTATGTTCTACGCACATTCACGTCCGGATGGCATTCCCCTGCTTCAAGCCGATCCATCGTATGCCAATGCCTTGAATAATTTCGTGGTCAATAATAAAGCAGCGCTGCTCAATACTGCACTGGCATATCAGTTAAGTGATACTGAAAACGAAGCCTTCCGTTTCATGCAATATGCCGCCCTGAAAGCCAACGTCAAACCCATGGTGAAATACCAGTTGGCCAATTCCAGCATTACCGGAGTGGACAGCAGTCTCTGGCTCAACGCAGCATCTGCCGTTAAATATTATGACAGCAGCAATTGTTCGGAATACGGCACCTGCAATTTTGAAAACAAAGTCGCCGATGCCGTCTTGAAATATAGCTACACCTGTAGTCCTACCATCAAGATGCGCGCGCAGGACATGACGGTTGCACAGTTCCAGGATTCCTGTGCGATGTTGAGTACGGAAGAAAGCTACTTCCATACGATGATGCAAACCAAACGTCAACCAGTCGCAGGTGACAACAATACTTCACTGGAAGTGGTGGTGTTTGACGATTATGCCAACTACAGCAAATATGCCTCGGTCATCTATGACATGAGCACGGATAACGGCGGCATGTATCTGGAAGGTGATCCATCTGTTGTTGGCAATCAGGCGCGTTTCGTCGCCCATGAAGCATCGTGGTTGCGCCCTACTTTCCAGGTCTGGAATTTGCAGCATGAATATATCCACTACCTTGATGGCCGTTTTGATATGAAGGGTGATTTCACTGCGGGCACCGCCAAGCCTACGGTATGGTGGATAGAAGGTATCGCTGAGTATATGTCGAGGAAAAACGATAACCAGGAATCCATCGATATTGCGAAGACAGGCACTTACACACTCAGCCAGATCTTTGGGAATACCTATTCCATGCAAGACTATGTGACCAGGGCTTACCGCTGGGGCTACATGGCAACCCGCTTCATGATGGAAAAACATCGCAGTGATGTCGATGCCGTCATCGCCCGTTTCCGTGTTGGTGACTATGATGGCTATCAAACCTATATGAACTATATCGGTAGTCGCTACGACGCTGAATTTGTCACCTGGGTCAATGCTGCCACCACCGCGGGTGAACCACCTTTGCCGGTAGACCCTGCTTTGCCAGAATGCACGTCGCAGTACATGGGCAAAAACTGCTCCAAGCGTAATTTTGCTTCGGACACGCAAACCTATGCCTTCATCATGCTGCCTGCCGGCGCGAAAAACCTGAAGTTGAGCACCAGTGGCGGCACAGGCGATGTCGATTTGTATGTGGCCCTGGATCACTATCCAAGCACGACTGCGTATGATCAGGCATCCGTCAAGGTTGGCAACCAGGAAAGCGTCAGTATAGCGACACCAACAGCGAACCGCTGGTACTACGTCATGCTGAAAGCCAAGCAAGGCTTCACGGGTGTCACGCTGACGTCGACTTATGACTAAGCGCAGCCATGAAGTAGTGGTTAATAGGAGCTAAGCAGCAACTAAGCTGCAACTGAAATGAAACGAGCTACCTGATTCGCGATGTATATGAATCGGGTAGCTCGTGAAGTACAAATTTTAAAACTCAACTTTCCGTAACAGGCCCATCACCACGGATGGCAGCAAACGTTGTCTGCGCTTCCTCTACGATGACTTTTTCCGGTAAACGTCGAAAAAGAAATTGTTCAGCCAAAACATGAACAGCTTGTGGCCACACCGGTATCAATTCTGTCGACTTGCCATTCATATTCACGCAGCGATAAATACGGTGATTTAACGCACCATAGATAACAAGTTGCTTTAACTCAGACACCGGCATAAGAATGCCGCCTCGCGTATCCCCGATGTGAGCGATCAGCAATTGGCCTTCAATGATGGACACGTAGGGCTGGCCCAATACACCAAATTTCCGGCGCTCATTCACATGCAGGGCCAGCATAAGCAATACCACGCCAACCTGCACGAGCATCGCAGTCATATTTAATTTGCCAAGGAAAACCACGCCCATGGTAGCTATCAGCAGTAACAAAGCAAAAATTGTTTTGAGCTGGATGAATCGTGGCGGATAAATACCGTCATCTGTTATTACCGTTTTCTGTTCTAAAAGAGACATTTTTACCCTTCGTAATAAAACCAGCATTTTTTCTTAGTCGATACTCATTCCTGTGCTTTGCTGACTGGTGCTGCTGGCTGGCTGAGACTATTGACATCCACCAGATCTGCTGTCGTCAAGATGCCAATGCTGACAATGTCATAGCCCTCGATATTGTCACAACGCAAGGACCCTTCCGTACAAAATCGGATATCACCAAAGCGGCTTTGGTTAGGATAATAGAAAAGCAGCATATCGCCTGCCCTGTTGATATACATGGCGCGATCAAGAATCTCCTGGGGGAATTTCCCGTTTGTCACTTTCAATAACCATTCGCGTAATTGCGGGATTGCGGCCTTAAGAACTTCCTTTGTCTGCTTTTGATGCGGCCCGTGAAAACCGAGGCGTGTTTGTGGTAACGCTTTGCCAGCCAGCATCTGTCTTTCTACGCCGGCCATGAAGATAATGGCACACGAAGAATAGCAATTGCCACGAACAATCGTGTTGATCTTGTTTTCTTTAATCAGCCCCGCTATTGCAAAGGCGGCGCCCATGTCACCGCCCGGACTTTCACTCAACAAAACATGCTTGACCGGCCCCTTTTCAAGATTCTTGCGAAAGAGTTCTGCATCAGAAGGCTCCACACCGCCAAACAAGATCAGTGTTTCATTCGACCTGACCATGCTCATCGCAGAAGCTGGTGCAGTCAAAAAACTGGCGCTTAAGACCAGAAGCGAGAAAAAAATTGCAGCTTGCATTTCATAAGATTTTTATCCTGTTTTTCGTCGTCAATTTGAGGGAATTAGCCCCAATCGCGCTATTTAATTTCAACTCAGAAAAAATGATTGTTTTTTCGATACGACGATATTTAACACGATGCATTCTCAAACTGACAACCTTTTTATTGAAACAAATTAAAAATGAAGTAATGGCGCTGGGCATGCTTAGCTCGTCCAAATTTATTTGGGCCCGAAACAAGTAATTGAAAAAATGAGAAAACTGAGGAATGCTGAGGCGAAAATCAATAAAAGAAGTACGAAGACAGTTTTTACCTGATTTTAAAGAGGATTTGAAAAGACTGACTGGTCCCTCCGACAGGAATCGAACCTGTATCCCACGCTTAGGAGGCATGTGCACTATCCATTGTGCTACGGAGAGACTCGGGAAAAACGCTGTTCACGTCTTTCGGTCAGCCTACTATCTTACATGACACAAGCCTAACAATCAAATTGTCAGGTGAATTGAGGTAGCAGTCTGTCGTACAATACTGCTTTTCTCCAATTATGTCTTTGCACCGTTTCAGGTGCCGACTTCACAGGGTTTTATGGCAGTTATCTCATTAAGCGATGCCCAATTGGCATTCGGTCACGTTGCTCTGCTCGATCATGCAGAGTTTTCCATAGAAGCAGGCGAGCGGGTTGGCTTGATCGGACGCAATGGTACGGGCAAATCTTCTTTGCTCAAAATCATTGCCCGTACCTCGAAAATCGATGATGGTCTGCTGGTCATGCAGCAAGGTATCAAGATTGCCTATGTCGAGCAAGAACCGCAATTTGACCAAAACATCAGCGTGTTTGATGCCGTCGCATCCGGTCTCGGTGAATTGCCTGCGCTCTTGCAAGAATACGAAGCGCTGACAGGCCAGTTTGGCGGCGATAATGATGATGTCCTGATGGAACGCATGCATGACATACAGGTACAACTGGATGCAGCCGATGCCTGGAGCCTGGGCAACAAGGTAGAAACCACACTGGACAAGCTGAACCTGGCAAAAGACGCCATCATGGGCACCTTGTCAGGCGGTATGAAAAAGCGTGTGGCACTTGCCTGCGCACTGGTCAGCGCGCCAGATGTGCTGTTGCTGGATGAGCCAACCAATCACCTGGATTTTTCATCGATACAATGGCTGGAAGCTTTGTTGAAAGATTTTAAAGGTAGTGTCTTGTTCATCACGCATGACCGTAGCTTTCTGGATAATGTAGCGACTCGCATCATCGAACTGGATCGGGGCAAGCTGACTTCTTTCCCTGGCAATTTCTCCACTTACCAGACACGTAAAGCTGACCTGCTGGAAAATGAAGAAGTAGAAAACGCCAAGTTCGATAAATTTCTGGCGCAGGAAGAAATCTGGATACGCAAAGGCGTCAAGGCCCGCCGCGTACGCGATGAGGGTCGCGTCAAACGTCTGGAACAATTACGTCTGCAACGCACTGCCCGTCGTGACCAGCAAGGCCAGGTCAAGCTCGATGTGGGTTCAAGCGAGCGTTCAGGCAAGATCGTGGCAGAACTGGAAAACGTCTACAAAAATTTTGGCGAAAAAGTTATCATCAGCGATTTCTCCAGCATCATTTTGCGTGGCGACAAGGTAGGCCTGATCGGTCAGAATGGCGCCGGTAAAACCACGCTGCTGAAACTGATCCTGGGGCAGGATGAACCTGACAGCGGCACGATCAAGCAAGGCAGTAAATTACAGATCGCTTATTTCGATCAGATGCGCGCCCAATTGAACGAAGAAGCCAGCCTGGCCGACACGATCGCCCCTGGTAGTGACTGGGTAGAAGTCAATGGCCAGCGCAAGCATGTAATGTCTTACCTGGGTGACTTTTTGTTTGCACCTGAACGTGCGCGTTCACCAGTCAAATCACTGTCAGGTGGCGAGCGCAACCGCCTGTTGCTGGCGCGTCTGTTTGCCAAGCCAGCCAACGTTCTGGTGCTGGATGAACCCACCAATGACCTTGATATTGATACGCTGGAATTGCTGGAAGAATTGCTGGAAGAATATACCGGTACTGTCTTCCTCGTCAGCCATGACCGCACCTTCCTCGACAACGTGGTAACGCAAGTCATCGTCGCTGAAGGCGAAGGCCAGTGGCGCGAATTTATCGGTGGCTACACGGACTGGGAACGTTATCGCAGCACGGTACCCGTTGTCAAAAGCACGCCAAAGGCCGAGCAAAAGACCAGCGCATCGCCAGTTTCTTCCATGGCAGCGACGGCAAGCAAACCCAAGAAACTCAGTTATAAAGAACAGCGTGAACTGGAAGAATTGCCAAAGCTGATTGCCTCCCTGGAAGCAGAACAAAAATCCATTACAGAAAAACTGGCCGATGCCAATCTGTACAAGAATGGACCAGAACAGGCCAATACTCTGAATGCCCGTTTTGCTGAAATTGATGAGCAATTACTGGAAGCGCTAGAAAAATGGGAAGTCATAGAAGGAAAAGGCAAAGCCTGATACCCTGCGCTTACTCCACTATCGTGAAGTGATCTTCCACTTCACCGTCATCATGTCTGACCGATAAAATCATCGGCCAGACATGCATCAGGCATACAAATTCTTCCTGCATTACAATCACTATCTGAAGTCAGCACCACCTTGAGTGTGTCGCTTGCTGACGCCTTTTTTTTTACGCATGCTGGCATCAATACCAGCTTTGCTGGGATACTTTCTGGAGCTGACATGAATAAAGTAGCATTGGTAACCGGTGGTAGCAGAGGCATAGGGGCCGCCACCGTGAAGCAACTTGCCGCGGCTGGTTATGCTGTCTGCATTAACTATGTCACCAATCAGGCAGCAGCCTTGCAATTGGTGGATGAGATTTTAAAAGACGGCGGTCATGCCATAGCAGTGCAGGCAGATGTGTCGAAAGAAGACGAAGTCGTGCGCCTGTTTGCCGACATCGACAGACAATTGGGCAGGATTGATGCACTGGTCAACAATGCTGGCATTCTGTTGCCACAATGCCGTGTTGAAGATTTTACGGCCGATCGCATCAATCGTTTGTTGACCACCAATGTCACCGGTTATTTTCTGTGCTGTCGCGAAGCTGTCAGGCGCATGTCCACCAAACATGGCGGTATTGGGGGAAGCATAGTCAATGTATCTTCAGCAGCATCACGCCTGGGTTCAGCCAATGAATATGTTGATTACGCCGCCACCAAGGGAGCAGTAGATACCCTGACCAAGGGCTTGTCGGTGGAAGTGGCAGGTGAAGGCATACGCGTGAATTGCGTACGGCCTGGCTTGATTTATACCACCATGCATGCCGATGGCGGTGAAGCAAACCGAGTAGAACGATTGAAAACCGGCGTTCCCATGCAACGCGGTGGCACGCCTGATGAAGTCGCCTCTGCGATCACGTTTTTATTGAGCGATGCAGCCTCTTTCATTACGGGCAGTTTTGTTGATGTGTCTGGCGGACGCTGAGATGTAATTTGCAGCAATCACCGCGGATCTGCCACCTACTGATTCGCCGGTGCGACAGACATCATTTCCAGCGCCTGCTCCCAGGCAAGAATCTGTGCAGGCTTGTCACTGAAGCTCGTCTTGATCAAATCACCGGGAGTAACTGTTACCGCACCGCGCTTGAATTTCATCTTGACCAGAATTTCCGCGCAAGGCGTACTGTGGACAAACACAGCATGGGCAAAATAAGCACATTTTTCATTGGCATAGATAATGCGAGTCCCGACTCTTACGCGCTGAAACATGCCGACTGGCTTCATGAATTTCGCCAACTGCGAAACATTGACGAAACCGGTTCCTTCACGTAACAAACGTGCTAACAAACTTGTTTTCACCAGAAAATCCAGTTGCGCCGCTTCAGCCAACTGAAAATACTGATCACTTTTAAGCGACCGTATGCCGGTGTCAAAAGGCGTTATCCAGTAATGAGAAACGATACCCTTACGGATATCAGTCTCACGACGGCTCAACAGGGCAATAATAAGCGTAAAAATATTTCTGAATAAGCCTGACACTATGCAACGCCTTATTTAAGGAACAGCTGATTAAGGAACAATTGATGAAGCTAAGCGCGAGGCTAATGTGGCGTGCGACGCTCGCCGTACAATCTTACGACGGCGAGTCAAGGGTTTTCAATTCACCAAACTAAGCGCGCTCGCCACACCTCATCAGAGATTCCTTAAAATTAAACCTTGGTGTGCAGAATGATATATCTTTATCGCGTCCGGGCGTTTGAACTATCTGCCGGCTTCACTCAAATAGGGTGCATGTTCCAAAGAAAGCCCGCTTTTAACCGCACGCGTGATTTCGTCTGCAAATACTTCTTCACGCCCTGATGCGATGGCTTCCAGCACCTGCCTTGCCACTTCCTGAGGACTGGTTTTCGGCATGGCGATTCCCTTCGTCATATCCGTATCGATAAATGCCGCATGCACACCTATTACCTTGGTACCCTGTTCACGTAACTCGTTACGTAAGCCATTGGTTAATGACCAGGCAGCCGCCTTGGATGCTGAATAGCCATTCATGGCAGAGATATTAATCCAGCTCAATACAGACAGCATATTGACCAGCGTACCACCATCATTGGCTTTCAGCACAGGCGCAAATGCGCGGCTCATCGCCAGCATGCCAAAAAAATTGGTTTCAAATTGCGCCCTGATTGCCGTCAGCGCATCGGCAGCGGCAAACAAAGATGGCTGGGCGATACCCGCATTATTGATGAGCAGGTTTACGTCGCCACATTCACGCGCAGCCGCCAAGATCTCTTCTTCATTGGTGACATCGAGTTGAATGGCGTGTAAGCCAGGCATAGCTATCTCCCTGGGGTTTCTGGAGGCGGCATACACTTTCTTGACGCCTGCTTCCAGCAAAGCCGTGGCAAAAGCCAGACCCAGACCACGATTAGCGCCGGTCACCAGGGCTACAGTATTTTTCAGTTCCATCATTTTTCCTTTGTGTGTGTATGTTTGTATAAGTGTGTATAGGTGTGTGAAGGATTTTGCTTTATCCAGAACGCATTTCATCAATGCGGATTAGATGCGTTCTATGCATTGCCCTACAACCAGTGACGTATCATGCGCGACACTTGTTGCGGATGTTAATGCTGCATAAAGTGCCCTGCACGTGGCAGGGTCTGGATGGTGACTTTATTGTCTACCCATTGCCAGACATCATTCAGGCCAGCTGGCAAGGCATAGGAATCGGCCAGGCCGTGTATCAGTAAAGTAGGAACCTGCACCGCTGGTGGCGTGTCGGTTCTTGGCTGATAAGGTTCTATTGGCCAGTTAAGCCGGTAATAGTGGAGCATAGCCTCCAGGGAAGAGGCGGTCATGGCCTGATCATGGCGGATTTTATAAACAGGGTCTGTCACCCAAGCGCCCAGACGCGACAAGGAAATCTGCGTGTGCGAAAGTGGCTTCCTGAACAAACCGACATATTCGCTGGCGACACGCTGTTGATCATTAGTAGCCAGTTCACGCGCGATAGCCCAGGGATGAGGCATGTTCAATACCACCAACCTGTTGACGAAATCAGGCGCATCCATGGCGGTATGCCATGCCAGAAAACCGCCCCAGTCATGCCCAATGACCGTCGCATTCTTTGCCCCCTGATGCGCGATAACAGTACACACATCTCCTACCAGGTCAGAAGGCGAATAGGCTTGCACATCTGCTGGCTGGTCACTGAGGTTATAGCCACGCAAATCCATCGCCAGAACCCGGTGATCAATACAAAGATCCGCCATTACCTGCCACCAGCCCAGCCAGTAATCTGGAAAACCATGCAATAACACCAGCAAGGGCCCCTCACCTGCAACAGCATAATGAATGCGCACCTCTCCGTTATGTACGTAGTGATGCTCTACCATCGCTTCAAACAGGGATAGCAATTCATTGCTATCAGGATGAAATTTATTTTCACCTTGTTTATAAGCAGTTTCCATATTTATCGCTCCTCACGAAACTCACTATTAGATTACAACAATAATCTAATTAGATGTTGATTATCATCTAAAATAAAACGACAAGTCAAGCTGAACTTATTGATGGTAATTTCTGGATTTTTTGCGCACTGGTAATTTCTCTTCATTCATCATTTTTTCAGTGCATTTACCTGTAAAAATGATAAAGTTACGAACACTTCCAATTATTCGCGAGTCAATTCGTATGCGCATATCTCGTTTTTTATCGACTTTTCTGGCTCTTTCACTGCCGATTTCTTTGGGTGCGCTTGTCGGCTCTGTTCCTGCGGACAGTCAGGCGCAGAATTTGTACCGCTGCGGCAGCAGTTATCAGGACAAGCCCTGTGACAACGGCCAAAAGGGTCAGGTCATAGGAAAAATGCAAACACCGTCCGATAAACCAGCGCTGGACCCCAGTTGCATGCGACGCGGTGAAGAGGCCAAGAAAATTATCTGGATGCGAGAAGGCGGTGCCTTGCAGGACAAATTACTGAGCGAGGCAAGTAGCGCAGAACGCCGCAAGCTGATCGGCGATATTTACGCCCAACGTGGCAATGCGCTGGACATACGTGCGCGCATAGAAAGTGAATGCATGATTGAAAAAGAAAATGAACGCAAATCTGCGATACGCCAGAGTGAGGAGCCTGGCCGCTCGCAAGCCAGTGTGCCGCAAAAACCCGGGGGCAACGATGCGCAGAGCGAAGCAGCCAAACGCGCTGCGAATGATGCTGCAAGTAAAAAAGCCATGTGCGACGAAGTACGCAAACAACTGGCGGGCGTGCAAAGTTCACAGCGCACAGGCGCTCAGGCACGTGATATGGATGAACTTACCCGCAACAAACGGGAAATAGAAAGTCGCTTAAAGGATATGGGTTGCGATGCCGCGCCAAAAACAACCATGCAGTAATTGTCGACTAGACTATAAGTCGTTACAAATGAAAAAATTGGATGGTATCAGCAGCTACAGAATGCATAATTTACCTTCAATTAAAGTGGAAAATCTATGCCATATCGAAATTATTGACCGCTCAAATCAATCTTATTCATCAGATCATCAATCACCATACTCGCCCCGTAATGGTTGACATGATCACCGTCCCGGTAATACGGCAAAAAATTATCTTTAGCGACACACTTACCTTTTGAGCAAAAAAGTGGACGGGGATTATAGATTTTTACCGTTCGAAATGGTTTTAAAAGACTATCGATTACTGCATCAGAAGGGCCTATTCGTTGTAGAAATCTTGCCTCACTCATGGAGCACTCTGGAATAAAGGTAGGAGCCAGAGATATACTTAGAGGACGGATATCAAAACAATTCCTAACATTAAAATCTAAATCAGGAATATCTTTTAAGAAAATAACGTGCTTACCACTTTTCACAATCTTAGAAATAAAAGTAGCTCCATTTTCCTTAAATTTCTGCATACCCTCTTCAGTAAACAGTTTTGCAAGTCGCCAGTTCTCACCTGTTTTTTCAAAACTGCCAGACATCAGATACGACCAATTTCCAGACAGTACAACAGTTTTGATAGATGAA
Organism: Undibacterium sp. TJN19; assembly: GCF_049339485.1. Classification (NCBI taxonomy): domain Bacteria; kingdom Pseudomonadati; phylum Pseudomonadota; class Betaproteobacteria; order Burkholderiales; family Oxalobacteraceae; genus Undibacterium; species Undibacterium sp. TJN19. Next base: position 18,770 of record NZ_JBMPPL010000006.1, on the reverse strand, counting down.
CTATTTTCTAAATAGTGACTTAGAGCCTCATGCTTTTTTCTGCAAAAATAACTTGAAGATTGCGCTTCAGAAAATGGAAAACAAGCCCACTGGACAATCATCAAGACAGATTCCTTACTAAGATTATTCCAAATGGCATTCTTATAATGCAACATATGAGAATCCCCCACAAACGCAATTGATGGCAGAGAATCTTTATTCAACCAACAACCGCCATTGAACTCCAAGCCTTTAAACTCGGCAATATGCCTTGCGCAATCGATACCATGAACCTCAGGCAATGGGTTGGCAACAATATCTTCTACTGCAACAATATTCGTTTTCAATCTGAATTTAAAACCAGCATTGCTATATGTAAAATAACCGATGCAACCAATAATAGTTATTAATATGACGAGAGTGAAAGTCATGGTTTTGCTATGTTCCGTTAGCCTGACACGGCGCTCAAGTAGTCGATAAGTAAGCCAAGCTAGCACAACAGAAGTCAGCAGAGACAATATACGGATGTTGTAATCAGGCGTTGTACCTCCCACAATCCTGGCAAAAGACAGCAAAGGCCAGTGCCATAAATAAAGAGGGAAGCTTATCAAACCAAACCAGACCGCAATTTTGTTGGACAATATTTTGCGATTAATCCATGCCTCTGGACCGGCAAGAATAATAAACATCGCTCCTGCTACAGGAACGATTGCCCACATTCCAGGAAAACTAAGATCCTTGCTTATCCACAAAAACCCGCATACAAGTAAGGATAATCCAATAAAAGAAAGCACATTGGCTTGCATCCTTTCATCGAACTTATACTTTCCATAGCCTCCTACAGATGTCAGCCAGCCGCTAGCTTGCACTCCTGCATTGGTAAATGAACGGCTTTTGTGTAAACTCATCCAAGCCAATAAACTGCCACAGAGTAGTTCCCAAAAGCGTGTTTGCGGAAAATAAAAAGTTGCTACTTCATCCTTTGTTATCCATATAATGTTGAAACAGAAAGATGCAATGGCGGCTAATATTGTGATAGCCAAAATATTGAGATTGCGCTTCCAGAAAAAAACCGTTAACAACGGCCAGACAATGTAGAACTGCTCTTCAATTCCTAAACTCCACAAATGCAGTAGTGGTTTAGTCTCAGAATTATCAAAATATCCGGACTCACTCCAAAGCACGATATTGGATACGAAACCAGCACCAGCAGCAATGTGCTTACCTAGTTGTTTGTACTCGTAAGCGGTTAATGCAAACCAGCCAAAAGTGTAACTCACGACTAATACTAAAAGGAGTGCAGGAAAAATACGTTTAATACGGCGGACGTAAAACTCAGAAAAACTGAAAGTGCCGCTTTCCAAACTCTTAAAAATGATCGCCGAAATCAAATATCCAGAAATAACGAAGAAGACATCAACACCGATGAAGCCACCCTGCAGCCAATGCGGAAAAGCATGAAAAATAAGCACCGAGAGAACTGCTAGCGCTCTTAGTCCATCAATATCAGGCCGATATCCAGGATGCAACAAATGTGATTGAGAAGCAGGCATAGGGATAAATTTGCCCCAAGCCTGCAATGCGGAAAGTCATGCAGTTGCTTGCGTCATGAAGCGAAGTAGGATCATAAAAATTTGGTAAGTATTATACCTAGAAAATATCTCATCAACAACACAATCTCAAGTAAGCCAATTACAAAAATCATCGTATTCTCAATTGGTTTTTTTAAACTAAGCATCTGATCGGCATTCAACGAACTAGAATATTTGAACTACTGCTTTTAAAATCAATAAGCAAATCTCAATGATCTATATCAATAGGACGTTTTAAGCTTATTAAACACAGCAGCTAGAATTTATATATTTCATTGTGGTTTTTATTGGAAAAAAGCTGGCCTTATTCTTCCATCTGTCGCCGCTGCAATATTAAAGCGCTGACTGGTTTGTAATCGAATATACCGCAGGTAACAAGTTGCCCGAGTCGCATGCCCTTTTCTTTTTGCAAGCGATGATATAAAGCGACAGTATTTTCGTGATTGTATGGATGTCTGTCTGCGGCAGATAGGGGCGCAACAAGCAACATTAGTACAAATGAAAAAATCGTTGCACAACAATCCCAGTTCTGTTGCGAGAAAATAGCGCTACGATCCAGCGCACTCACTGGTAACAAACTTAGTGATGAATATTTCGAAAAATACGCATAGATAATGCGTCAGAAAAGCTGGAGCCACACAGAAATTTTGAACCTGTCATCGCTACCATAAAACCTTATTCAATATAGGCTAGTAAGCTGGCATTTGACAGTCGGAACTGACAGGCTTCTACAACAACTTGTAATTGCGGATATTTTTTCGCAACCTGATAGCTGTTCCTATCGAAGGTGCCATTATGCCAGTCTTGGTGACATCGACCAAAATCAATATAACTGCCTGCCCGCTTAGAAAAGCCTTGTTGATGAGTGCTTCGGTTTCAATATCGTGGACATCACGGACCGAGCCATCAGCCCAGCGAGCAGCAGCATTGACAACTTCAAGTTCTTTTGCATGTTTGATATGCTCACAGGTCTTTACCTGATCACCCAATGCAGTTCGCTCACTAAAATGACGCAGAGCAAGAGCTAAGGGCACTAAACTGCCCGTCTCATTGGCATCACTCATGATAACGAGGGTCGGTTCTGTAGAAAAACTGGCATAAAGCTGGGCGGCAATCAGGTGCAAATCTGTACCTGATGCAGCAAATACAATGTCGATATCATTGCGCTGGCCCAGCCCGCAAAGCTGTTTCAATTCATGGCGCACGCCATCAATTTCCCTTGCATACACCGCATATTCGGTTTGCTGCTGATGGGCGAGCAACAGTTGAGGATATGTCCTGGCAGCGGCAGCATAGGCAGGCGCGGAAATGCACGAAGCCGTGGCGGAACCAAACGCAAATAACGCAGATTGCGCTCCTTGTGGCAAGGCGGCGCAGCCGTATTTATTCAGGCCGTCGGCATGCAAGGCGATTCTGCCATCACCACCATCGATCAGCAGTTGATCAAGACTGGGAAAATCCTGACGGGTGCGCATTTGCATGAATGAAGAGTTTCCGCGAACTCAGATCGTTACCGACGGGGATGCCAGCGCGGCAGCCTTGATCAGCATTTCCCGAAACGCAGCGAACAATTTTTTCATCGGTGCCTGTTTGTAGGGGAACATATCCACTGGATCCATCGCATGCACGATCATGTCACTGTCGACTTCAAAAATCAGCAATTTCCCATCTCTTGTTTCACCACAGTCTATGCCGACGTAATCAAGTTGCAGGCGCTTGGTGATTTCTGCAAATGCGGTCAGGTGACGCGGGACGAAATCAGTATCAAAATTCTCCATGAAGCGTTTTTCTTCATCGCGTTTTTCTGCACTTTCTGTCATGCCTGCATTCAGGTAATGAATCATCCAGTGTTTGGAAATCCCCATATGTGAAATGAAGGGCTGCCCATCAATCAGTATGATGCGATATTTTCTGAACTGCCCATCTTCACTGCGATAGTCAACAAAGCGGGCGATGTAAAATTCTTCACTGGGTACGGCTTGCAGATAATCAGGAATGGCATCTGCCGCCACCACCTTGCGCAAACCCTGCCCTGCATGTGAGCCCAAAGGCCGCACGATAATGGGGAACTCATCACCTGGCAAAAGCGAAGACAATTCAATTTCAGCATTACCCAATTTTTCCAGTGTCTGGCGATCTATGCGTATTGAAGTTGGCATTTCTATGCCATGACCTGATTGCAGAAGTGCACAGGCCTTGTCACGTCCGAGATGCGTGATGCGCTCTGGCGAGTTAATGACAGGCCGGGGCCAGGTATCTACCAGCGCTTGCAGATCAAGCAGCAGTTCGTGTTTGTCATCCGCTTCACCAACGGCGACAAACATGACATCGTGTTCGGGCACCTGGTCTACTGCCGGTATGCCTGCGCCTACATACAGCAAATCAAGGGCGATGTCGGAGTCTTCCACCAGAAATTCCAGCGGCGTATTGGCCATCAGGTCGCCATCGGTCATCAGCGCCAGTAATTTTATTTTGGTCTCGCGTGTGGTGGGTATCGAATACAGGGGCTGAAGTTTCAGGGCCTCCATCTGGGTTGCCAGCGCCGTGTCGCGATGCCCCAGTAATAACAGGGTAGTGGCCAGATCCATCATGGCATTGGCATCATATGGGTGCTGCTCAGCATGGGTTATCAGGGCCATGCCCTGAGGTTTCATGTCTACACCGGAAAAAGCCTGCCGCATCAACGGTGCCAGACCAATCAGCTTGCTTTGAGGATGGCCGGACTTGTCTGTACCGTCCACCTTATTTGGCATGTTATTTGGGATGTTATTGGGCATGTCATTTGTCATGATGAGTGTCATCCTGTTTGCTTAATTTATCACCAATGGCGACAGTGGCGGAAATCAATGTGTCGATATCTTCTGCACACGTACGATGGTTAACGATGGCTGCACGTATTGCCAGTTGCTGGTTCACGATATTGGTCGATGGTGCTGAAATGCCAGACTCTTGCAGGGCAACGACAATCCTGGCGTTGATATCATCCGGGTTTTCACAACGATAGCGAAAACAGACGATGTTCAAGGCGACTGGTGCCAGCAGTTCCAGCTGGGGATGGGCGAGGATGGCTGCTTTCATGTATTGCCCCAGCGCGCAGGTGTGGGCGATCATGCGGCCGAGCCGCTCCGCCCCATACACCTGTATGGTGAACCAGGTTTTCAGTGCACGAAAACCGCGCGACAAATCAGGGCCAAAATCACAGGGCCATGGCGAGCCAGCAGCAAGGCCCTTCGCTTCGCGGCGCAGATAACTGGCAGGCGTGGCAAAAGTAGCGTAATGCGCAGCGCTGTCGCGCACCAGGATGAAACCAGCGTCGTAAGGCACTTGCAGCCATTTGTGGAAATCAAAAGCGATGGAATCGGCACGCTGTATGCCTTGCAGTCGCGGCGCAATATCAGGTGCGAGTATGGCCAGTGCGCCAAACGCACCATCGATATGAAACCACAACTGCTCTTGCTTCGCAATGTCAGCCAGCGCAGTCAGATTATCGATGGCGCCAACATCAACTGAACCGGCTGTCCCGGCTATAAAGAAGGGTTTCATGCCAGCCGCACGGTCTGCCTGTATGGCCGCCTGCAATAGTGCAGTATCCATTTCAAAATTACTGTTCATGGGAATGATGCGCAAGGCATCCGTGCCCAGGCCAGCCATGTCCATCGCTTGCGCGATACAGGCATGCGCACCCGCAGAAGTATAGGCCACCAGCCTGGATCCAGATGCTGCCACGCCTTGCAGGCGCACGCTATTGCCCAGTGCCTGCGCCCTGGCGACAAGAACAGCGATAAAATTTGCCATCGATGTACCAGTAACAAACAAACCACTGGCACTATCTGGGAAATCAAACAGGCTGGCTACCCAGCGAGTCAGCTGTTTTTCTACTTCTATCGGCATATGGTCGCGCCCGCCGAGGTTGGCATTCAGGCCGGCGGCCAGCATTTCTGCCAGTGTACCGACTGGATTCCCGCCGCCATGCACCCAGCCCATGAAACCGGGATGGCTGTTACCTACCGAATAGGGCAGGATATTGTCCATGAATTGCTGATGCACGGTCGCCAGGTCGCTCGGACCAACCGGCAAGGTTTGCCTGAACTGCGCCCTGATCTCATCCGGGATACTTTGCCATACAGGACGCTCCCGTATGTGCTCGGCATAATCAAGTATGTCGTCGAGCATGCGATGCCCTTGCGCCCGCAGTGCTTGCCAGTCGTCGGGGTCCAGGGTTTCAGATACTGGTGCTGCCATGCATATACCCGTTTGTTCTAAGATCGTCCGCCAATTATCTATGAGAGTAGGACGATTGAAACAAGGAATACAGGCGTTTTTACAGCTTTATTGATACAAGGGTGAATTTATGCTTTTTTGCAACGATGATGGCTTCAATGTCGTCGTTACCTGACAACAAGTCTTAGCGTGTATTGACACGTGTGACTCAGGCGCTGGCAAGCATTTCGGCAAAAATACCGGCTTTAAGCCGTGCTCTGGGGCTGGACCAGTAATCAGCAATCTGCACTATCGTTTCATTTGCGGACTTGATGCTGACTGTCAGCGGCCTTTGCATCACAAGCTGGTGTACATAACTGGCAAAGCCATCAGCAAAATCGTCGTAGGCATTCGTCGCAGCATACAAGGTGGGGAAAGTAGTTTTTTGCAATGCCCGGTAGATTTCAGGGATCAAATCACCTGGCAATTGCTCTCCGGTATAAAAGCTCAGCCTTTTACGGTATTGGAAATCTTCCCTGAGCAGGGGTATCAAATCCCCACTCATGGCAATTTGCCAGGACAGGGAAAGGTAACTGTATTCTTCGGTAGACCTGAATTTTTGCGCGCCTATCCACCAGTCCGGCAGAAATTCGCTATTTGCGGTTAATACGTGGCCGAATTCATGCAGCAACAAAAACTGTATGGCGTTTTTGCGATTATCGTTTTCTGCAGTTTCTATCACCACTTCGATGCTGTAGTTATCCTGTGGTAAAAATGGTGTGTTTTCCTTCCAGCTGGCCCAGGCATTGGCTGAACGTTGCAAGAATGCATCTGCATCCATCAGGCAGACCATACCCAGAGAACTGCCATCCGCAGCCATCACCACATCCGTCAGAGCAGATGAGCCCAAACCGCGGGCAAAATAAACACCGAGCAAGGGTCGCTCCAGCATTTTTAAAACCGCCACAGGCATTTCAGTAATGGCTGAACGCACATCGTCCAGAAAATCTGCCTCTGGCAGCACTGCCTCAGGGAAATTCTTGTCCAGGTTTTGGCTGGCATTGACATTGGCGACATAGGCAAGCAGTTCCACCGGAGCCACCGCCAGGCGTTCTATGAGCGGGCGTTGCAACTGAGCGCGCCAGTATCCTGCATCAGACGTAAGGATCACGCATCTGCCCTGTTCACGCCTGATCGTTCAGTAACAAGCCTTTTTTACCACTTAAGTCCTTGGCAATCGACAAGACTTCAGCAGATGGAATCTGCCGGATAACTGCATTTGTTTCCCGGTCAACGATTTGCACCACAACCTTGCCTGAACCACTGTCGAGATTTAAATTCACACTATTGCTTGAATTAATGAATCGATTGATCTCATCGACAGATTGTTTCAACGCAGTGCTGCTGACAGCTGCTGTCTGCTTTGATTCCTCTGTCGCCGCGATTGAACCTGCGCTGGCATTTCCTGTTGATGTTGACAGTTTCGGTGTACTTTTAACATCCTGCCGAGGCTCAACAGCAGAGACGCTACTGCCCCCACCTGTTATTTGACTGATACTCATATCATTCCCCAACTTTAAGGATAAAAAGCAGAACGGATTACTGCGTTAACCCATTAACGGTAAAGTAACTTAAAAGTTTAGCTTTTTTATTTGAATAAGCTGAGATTCTGCTTTAAGCAGAAGAATGAAAAACCAGGGATAAGAAAAAAGTTTTAAATTAACAACAATACTGCCGTGCAAACTAATCGAGTTTGCACTGAGGTCAGCAGCAGTGGGTGAAATTAATTTCCGAACACTTCGGCAGTGGTGCGCACCATCAAACGACTGCTGGCGGGGGTAGAAATATTTTCCCATACCCAATTATGGTGCTCGACTATTTTATCGGCCTTCATGTGCGGTCGGTCACCTGTGGTATGGGCATCAGACAAGGCAACCACATCGAAACCATTGGATGCCGCAGCGCGCAGTGTGGTATCCACACAAAATTCGGTAGCCAACCCGCAGACAATCAAAGTGTGCGCGCCAGTGATCTTCAGGTGAGCCAATAAACCCGTATCGGCAAATGAATCGCAGGCAGTTTTATCGACGAAAACATCACCGTGGCTAAAAGGCAGTTCGGAAATGACTTCCCAGCCAGCGGAGCCGGCCATGGCGTCATCATTGGCATGGCGCACGAAGATCACTTGACCGCCATGTTTACGTGTGTAATCTGCCGCATATTGAATACGGGCAATCACTGCATCCTTGTCAAAACGCGGGGTCGTGCCATGCACCCAGGCGTTTTGCATGTCGATAATAATCAAGGTATTCATTTGGCTTACCTCCGTGCCGAAAACCACATCATACCGCGTTCATTTCGCTAGTGTGCGCTGCACAAGAACGATGTTGTGCTTCATTTCAAGGCGGTCATTACCGCATCGCTGCCAAATAAGGCAATCAGATAATCTGCCACCGCCCTCACCCGCGGCGAACGCCGTACGTCATTGTGCATAACCAGCCAGAGTTTTCTTTGCACCGGGCAGGTTTCTTCTTCGATGAGTACCAACTCCCGGCTGCCATTTACCAGATAACGTGGCAATACCGTAACGCCCAGACCTGCTGCTGCAAACTGACGCAAGACCATTTGATCATTGCTGCGCAAAATTTTTCGTCGCCCAACGGCATGTTGCTCCAGCCATTGATGATGGGGTGTGCTGGAATCTTTTTCGTAGGCGGCAAATTCCCAATCCTGCGCGATGCGACCTTTCAGGTAAGCCTTGCTGGCGTATAAGCCATAGGCAATGCTTGCCAGTGGCTTGATGACCAGACCTGCCGTTTGCGGACGTGCCATGCGCAAGGCGATATCTGCTTCGCGCCGCCCCAGACTCACTTGCTGACGTTCGGCCAATAGCTCCAGATCTACGCCTGCCAAAGCGACAGGCAGGTTTTTCAAATGTGGTGCCAGCAAAAACGCCGTCAGGTTTGGCGGTGCAGAAATGCGCACTATACCTTCCATTTTCTCCGCACCCAGGGCTTTTCTTTCAAAAGAAAACCAGCGATCTTCTACCTCGCGCGCATGAGCAACCAGATCCTGTCCCTCGATGGTCGGTTGCCAGCCACGCACGAGGCGGTCGAATAAACGCAAGCCAAGTGCTGCCTCTAAAGCATCTATGCGACGCGCCACAGTAGTGTGCTCTACCTGCAAACGACGCGCAGCACCGGTCAATGTACCACTATCGACCAGTGCCAGAAAAAAACGTAAGTCATCCCAATTCATCATTGTGCAATTATGCACACTCCAGGCGAATCTTTCAGGAATTTTCTTTTGATACGGATTTGACTAAGCTCTTTGCATCCAGTCAGGCAGTCGTTACTTGATTGCTGCCACGCTTTATACGAAAGAAAAATCATGAAAGCCATACAGTTTTTAAAACAGGGCGGTCCGGAAGTATTGCAACTTGTTGACTTGCCCGTACCAAGGCCAAAAGAAGGAGAAGTGCTGGTGAAAGTCGATTTTGCCGGCGTCAACTTCGCTGACATTTATCAGCGCAATGGACAAAACCCAGTCACCCTGCCCTCATTGCCCGGAGCCGAAGGTGCCGGGGTCGTCGTCGATGGAAACGCCACGTTTGCCGCCGGCACACGGGTGGCATGGTTGTCTCAACCTGGTTCATATGCCGAATATCTGGCGATCCCGGCTTGGAAACTAATCAGACTGCCAAGTGACATCAGCAACCAGCAGGCAGCTGCCGCCTTGCTGCAAGCTGTCACCGTGCAATATCTGACAGAGACCAGTTATCACGTACAGGCAGGCGATAGAGTGCTAGTGCATGCAGGCGCTGGTGGCGTTGGCCTGCTATTGATACAACTGCTAAAGCATAAGGGTGCAACAGTCTTGACCACGGTATCAAGCGCAGAAAAAGAAACATTGGTAAAAAATGCAGGGGCCGACAATGTGATTCGCTATACAGAGACTAATTTTGTTGAGGCAGTCAAGGAATTGATGGGGCAACAAGGCGTTCACGCGGTCTATGATTCTGTTGGCCTGACAACTTATCTTGGCAGCATGGCCGTATTACGTCCATTAGGCACACTGGTGCTGTTTGGGCAATCAAGTGGCACTGTCCCTGCAATAGACCCGATGAGTCTTTGTCGTCACGGCTCCTTGTTTTTCACTCGCCCTACTCTTGCCCACCATGTAGCCGATGCAGCCAGTCTGACGCAACGCAGTCAGCGTGTCCTTGGTTGGCTGCAACAACAGGTATTGCAGTTGCGCATAGGCGGTATATACGCGCTTGGCGATGCCGCAAAAGCACATGCTGATCTCGAATCCCGGAACACCAGCGGCAAGTTGCTGCTGTCGGTCGCCGCAGATATCTGAACGTCATTTCCCTTCACCCTTATCACGCGATATCATGAAAACTTTTCTCCAAATAGTACGCGCCATCAGCCTGATTGGCATCATCGGTTTCAACCTGCCTTCCTATGCAATGATGCAGCAGGATATAGACCCAAATGAACAGGCACAAAAGCGCCTGACGGGTACCTGGACCCTGATTGACGCACCAGAGATTCGTGCCGACGGTAGTCGTGGTGAAACTTTTGGCGCCAACCCGCATGGTCTGCTGATCATTGATGATACTGGCAGATATTCCCTGCAAATCTATAAATCAGAACGCAGCAAATTTGCTGCCGGTGACAAACGCAAGGGCACTGAGGCAGAATTCCGCGCCGCTGTGCTGGATACCAGTTCACATTACGGGCGCTGCTTTATCGATGTAGAACGGAATGTATTGATCTTCAGGATAGAGCATGCATCCTTTCCCAACTGGGATGGAAGCGAGCAGGCAAGGCAATTTGAATTCAAGACGGACGTGCTTAGCTACCGCGTACCAGCCAGTGCCAGCGGCAATGGAACTACGACGATTTCCACCTGGAAAAAGATCCGCTAAGTTAGCCTTATGCCGTTAGCAAGCAAGGTGGTTTGCACATCGGCAAACCCATCTGTATGAAAGGCTTTGATGCCCAGTTCTGCCGCGGCCAGCACGTTGGGCTGGACATCATCAAAGAACCAGACTTCATCCGGCGTGACCTGGCAATGTGCCAGTGCCATGGCAAAGGCGGCAGCATCAGGCTTGATTGCACCCAGCAAATGTGAAGACATGGCAAGATCAAAGTCCGTATCAAGCTGACCAAATTTTTCCCAATGCAAGACGTTGGAATTGCTGAGGCAGGCAACACGGTATTTTTGACGCAAGCGCTGTATCAACCAATGCGCACCAGGATAGTAACCCTTGAGCCAGGACAGGAATTCTGAGATGAAATCCTGCTCAGACAGCGTCAGTGACCATTCTTCAATAAATTGACGGGCAAATTCTGAAGGCGCTATCTGCCCCAGTTCAAAGCAGCGAACCACAGGTGAAGAAAGCCATTTCTCTTTCAGTATCGACAGTTCTGTACCCTCTATAGTTTGCGGCAAGAGCGCTTGCAGACGACTGAAGGTATTGTTTTCTATCAGCACCCCGCCCAGGTCGAACAATAATAACTGCGGCAATTTCATGGCCAACCTCTCGTAATGAAACAGTCCGACACCAAGCCTGCTATTTTTCCTGCCGGGATGATGCCTGCTGCTTCAGTCTTTGCTCCAGTTGCTGCAATTTTTCACGGATATGCATGCCGACCGCGATTTGGGGGTTTGAATAACCATCGGTCTTACCGGCCTCTTCTTCACGCTGTTTGATAATCGGGCGCACGGCAGCATGGGCTGCTTCGAAGGAAAGCGTCTTGTCCCGCAATTGCTCATCGTACATGGCACGGCCAAAAAAGGTCAGATCAGATTTGCTGCCACAACCGTACGAAGTGTGATCTGCATCAGACGCCGTCATGACCAGCGTATTGGCGTCTGACAGTGGTGCAATCCAGTTACCGGCATAACACGCCGATATGGAGATGACGCGGTTTTTAATACCAGCATCATCAAGCCAGCGCTTCAGGTCAGCGGGTGTGACAGGGTTCACCGTCAACGGCCAGAAGCTGGCCGCCAGTTCACCATCACTGGCGCCGTGTGAAGAAAAATGCATGAACAATACATCTTCATCGCGGTCCATGCGGCTGGCAATATGCGTTATCGCTCTTTGCAAATTCAGTGGCGTTGCCCAAGGCAAGCTGTCCATGGTTTTTGGATTATTTGCCAGTTGCAGGCTACGTCCTGCGGTATCAAAGCGTTTCTCCATCATCGTTGATACCATGGTGGTTTCATTCAGGAAAACATTCTCTTCACCATAAGGGGCAAAGGTCAGGCTATATAAATCAATTACGCCAGGCCTCTGCGGTTTGATGTCGTCCAGTTTTTGTTTCAGCAAGGCAGCCTGGGTTTCAAATATCTCTTGCGTGATTTCAGGCGCCTTGTCATTTGCTTCATTTGCTTCATCCGCTTCAGCATTCGCTGGGGTTTTGACTTCCTGGCGTGGATACCAGAATTGCGTGGACCGCGTACTGATCTCCAGTCCAAAAGCGGTCAGCATGACAACGCAGACAAACAGCATTGCCCCAACGCGGCGATCACTGGAGCGCCACAAGAACAACAGTTGTATCAACAACACCAGAAAAGGGGGTGCAAGATAAACCAGCCATTGCATGCGCAACCCCAGGTTCGACAAATCGTACCACCCCAGCCGTATGCATATTGACCCGATTGAGCAAACGACGATATTGAGCACCAGTATCTGGGCAAGTGCCAGCGTCAGCAAGCGGCTGGTATCTGGTGCTATCTTTGTGTTCACATGCAAGGCTTGGTGCAGACCTACGGGGCGCAAGTGGTAACAAGCCCATGCCAGCGCAGCAAAATAAAACCAGCCAGACGAAAACACCTGCCAGAAAAATTGCGCGGGACCGACAATCATCGTGCGCTGTATGGCAATATGTGTCAGCAGATACAGTGCCATCAGCACCGCGATGATCACAGGTGAAGCAGGCACGCCCTGCCAGTGTGGCTTTAGGCAGACACTGACTCGTAAAGCCTCGGTCATCAAGCGCTTAATAGTGAACGCATTGCCTTCTGGCGGTGTCAAGCAATCAGCGTCTGGTACGCTATCGTGACCGACCAATTGTTCATCATCACTGGTATTTTCTGGCGAAAACTCTGACATTTACTATCCTGTTATTCAATGACAAAAAGTCTGGTCATACAAATACGGGTTCTGCTTCGAGCAGAACACCAAACTTCGCTTGCACGTCAGTCTGTACGGCTACGGCCAATGCGCGTACCTCAGCGCCTGTAGCGCCACCATGGTTGACCAGAACCAGTGCCTGTTTTTCATATACGCCTGCCTGTCCCAGTTGCCGCCCTTTCCAGCCACACTGGTCAATCAGCCAGCCGGCGGCCAGCTTATAGTCTCCACTTTCCTGAAGATAGCTGACCAGCCTTGGATGTGCGTCAAGCAAGCTATGACGCTGCGCAGCAGACACAATCGGGTTCTTGAAAAAACTGCCTGCATTGCCGATCTGTACGGGATCAGGTAACTTGGCCTGACGTATGGCGATCACGGCATTGCTGATTTCTTTAGCTGTTGGAGTAGCAATTTGCTGCTGGTTCAAATACTGTGCGACATCAGCATAATTCAACCTGGCTTGCCATTGTTTAGGCAAGGCAAAGCGCACACTCAGTATGACCATGCGATCTTTATAAGCCTGTTTGAAAATGCTGTCGCGATAGGCGAAACGGCAGGCCGCCTTGTCGATGCGCACGATATTGCCAGTAGCGAAATCAAATGCTGTCAGACTATCAAACACTTCCTGTATCTCCAGCCCATAGGCACCAATATTTTGTATCGGCGCAGCGCCCACGGTGCCCGGTATCAGTGACAGATTTTCCAGACCACCGACACCTTGTGACAAAGTCCACAAAACAAATTCATGCCAGTTTTCGCCAGCGGCGGCCTCGACATGCACAAAATAATCATCTTCATCAATAATTTGTCGGCCCTTAAGACACATCTGCACGACCAGTGCATCAACCTGATCCGACAAGACCAAGTTGCTGCCACCGCCCAGTATCAGGCGCGGCAGTTTTTTTAACTGACTGTCATGATAGATGGCTTGCAATTGCTCAAGATGCCCAATGCGCAAAAATTGGCGGGCGCGGGCAGCGATGCCAAAAGTATTCAGGTTTTGCAGAGGATAATCTGCTAATAATGGAAGTAAATTCGTCATAAGCCTCAAATTATAGCCTTAGCACTCTTATGCCTGCCTGCATTTGCTAAAATGTGGCTTACTTAATTATTTTCAGCAAGGAAGTGACATGCCCTCATTCGATACCGTTTCAGAAGCAAACATGGTTGATGTCAAAAATGCGATAGACCAAACCAATAAAGTCGTTACCAATCGCTTTGACTTGAAAGGCAGCAGTGCCAAGGTTGAACAAAAAGAACGTGAACTGACGATTTATGGCGATTCAGAGTTTCATCTTGACCAGGTTCGTACCGAATTGACAATGACCCTGGCAAAACGCAATGTCGACGTACGCTTTCTTGATCTGGGCAAGATCGAAAAAATTGGTGGCGACAAGGTTAAACAGGGTATCAAGGTCAAAAATGGCATTGAAACTGAAGATGCAAAGAAAATCGTCAAGGCCATCAAGGATAGTAAACTGAAAGTACAGGCCAGCATACAAGGTGACTCGGTACGCGTCACCGGTGCCAAACGTGACGATTTGCAAGCAGCCATGACGATGCTGCGCAAGGATATCAAAGACCTGCCGTTGGAATTTAATAATTTTCGCGATTGAGTAACAATGCGCCACTACCTGAAACATCTTTCCCTATTGACATTGCTGGCCTGCGCCAGCACGGCCCACGGCACTGAAATTGGCGTGGTCGGCTTGTTTCCGGGAAAGGCGATACTGGTCGTGGACGGCGCACCGCCCAAAACCTATTCTGTCGGCAGCAATATCGGCAGCGATGCAAAACTGATTGAGGCCGATCGCGAAACAGCGACTGTCATGATCAAGGGCAAGCGCCAGGTGCTGATCATGGGACAAACCGTGCATCACTCTGCCGGGGGGACTGGCAATAGCATTGTTTTAAAAGCAGGTGACCGTGGCCATTTCATGGCCCCCGCGGTGATCAACGGCGTCAGTGTGAATATGCTGGTTGATACCGGCGCCAGCGTCGTCGTACTACCAGCCAGCGACGCCATCAGGATGGGTCTGAATTACAAACAAGGCGCCCCTGGTCGCGCCAACACTGCAAATGGCCTGGTCGATATGTATATGCTCAAGCTCGATACTGTCAAAATTGGCGATGTCGAATTGCATCAGGTCGACGCTTCTGTCATTGAAAAAGGCCTGTCCGTCCCCTTGCTGGGCATGTCATTTTTAAACCGTATGGAAATGAAGCGTGAAGGTGATCAGATGACGCTAACGAAGCGATATTGATACTGGCTTGGTTGCCGAATTGACTGCATGTATATGTAACTTCAGGTTTTCGGGATAATGAGTACTCTCGCCCAAATATGTATATGACGCATTTCTGCGGCCGATGATTCAATCACATCATCAATCACAACAGCATTACCGCCAAGCGCACACGATTTTATTCTAAGCTCTTTGTACCCTTCATCATTTGTCCTGACTACGCCACCAAAGAAGATGTTGCCTTTGATATGCGTTTCAATGTTACCGATGATTTTGGAACCAATTGGCAATGCAGATTTATCGATTATCTCAATCTGGCATTTGTCTGCCAAAACTGGTTGAATATCGCCTACCGTTTCGACTTTACTGACGGTTGCACATCCACTGAGCTGAAAAATCAGAAAAAAAACAAAGAAGGTGCGCAATGGATTTGCAAAATGGTGATGTTTCATGGATTCTTATTTTATCCGTCGCAATCCTGAAATCACGACGGAATGAGGTTTTACAGTATTAATTATTTGCCATTTTAATCAATTCAGCCGCTATTTGGCATGACCATGCTTTTTGACCTGCGCCACCAACAAAACCCGTTTTTGTTGTTACGGTAATGAAGGTATTTGCGGCGGAAACACTCTTCAGATTGACGAATAACTCTTCACCACCGCTACCAACAACCAATCCAATATTTCTGTTTCTTTGGGCCTTGATCACAGTGTCAGTCTCAGAAGAAACGGTTGCGTTGACGCCTGTCAGTACCTTCTTAGCGATAGTTTTCGACGTATTCAGATCTTTTTCCAGCAAAACAGAAGCGTCGTAACAATCATCGCTCTTTGTAATTTGATTGGCTTTCAAAGCAGGCGTGTATGCATACTTACTTGTTTCAACACCTGCACAACCAACCAGGGCAACGCTGAATGCAAGCAAAGATGAAGCGACGATCGTTTTTTTATTTTCAACATTTCAAAATCCTATTTAGATGTAACTCAATTAATATCCGAAAGATAAATCGGGCGCCATTGTGTCGCATATCAATGCAATGCACAATGAAATGCAATGAAATAAATCAATAGCGGCGCAATTCATATCATATAAGATAAGAATGACATCTTCATAACATACCTGTTGAAAGCAAAAATAAGGGCGTCAATAAGCCTGCTTCAATCTCCTCTGCCTGACCGCCTCAGCCAAGCCTTCCAGTACCTTGATACTGGAATCCCAGTCTATGCAACCATCAGTCACTGACTGGCCGTAGACCAGTTCTTTGCCTGGTACCAGGTCCTGGCGGCCAGCAACGAGATGGGATTCGATCATGACGCCGACGATGCGGGTGTCGCCTGCGGCGATCTGGCTGCCGATATCGGCGCACACGGGTATCTGGTTAGCCGGATTTTTAGAACTGTTGGCATGCGAAGCATCAATCATCAGGCGGGAAGCCAGGCCGCTGTTGGCGATGTCCTTGCAGGCGGCCTCAACGCTGACAGCGTCATAATTGGGTGTTTTACCACCACGCAGGATGATGTGGCAGTCTTCATTGCCATTGGTGGAAACAATTGCTGAATGACCACCCTTGGTCACAGATAAAAAATGATGTGGCTGCGACGAAGCCTTGATCGCGTCAACGGCGATTTTGACATTGCCATCGGTGCCATTTTTAAAACCTACCGGGCACGACAAGCCAGATGCCAATTCCCTGTGCACTTGCGACTCAGTGGTACGGGCACCAATCGCGCCCCAGCTGATGAGATCGGCAATGTATTGCGGGCTGATCACGTCCAGATATTCTGTCCCTGCGGGCAGGCCGAGTTCATTGATATTGAGCAGCAGTTCACGTGCAATGCGCAAACCATCATTGATGCGGAAACTGTTATCCAGGTAAGGGTCATTGATAAGCCCTTTCCAGCCAACCGTGGTGCGTGGTTTTTCAAAATACACGCGCATGATGATTTCCAGCTCACCGGCAAAACGCGGGCGCTCTGCTGCCAGCCTGTGCGCATATTCCATCGCGGCCTTCGTGTCGTGAATGGAACAAGGTCCGATCACCACCATCAATCTGTCGTCCTGACCGTGCAGAATGCGGTGCAAAGCGGTACGCGCATTGGCAGCGGTTTCAGACGCTTTTTCGGAACAGGCAAATTCACGTATCAAATGTGAGGGTGGAACCAGTTCCTTCATCTCGCGTATGCGTAAATCGTCGGTGCGCTGCATGTTAACTCCTGTCAGATACTAAAAATTAGAATAAGAAAATCGATTTAAAACCTAAAATCTCACTACAGAGACGCCAAGACACAAAGGAACAAACAGGCGCACAGAATAATTCAGGAAGCCAGGGCTTCAGTGCGCGTCATGCTTTTCAAGATTCTCTTGTCTTTCCCTGTGTCTCCATGTCCCTGTGTTGAGAGGTCTTGTTTTTTGTACGTTACGTTTATCGGAAAAATCCGGTAAAAAAATTCAGGCAAAAAAAAACCGCCTGGTCTGGCGGTTTTTTAGAATTTTGGTTTAGCGCTTTTTCTTCGTGTGCTTACCGTCTTCCCACCGCCCTTGGCTTGGAATAGCTAAAGTAAAAGAAGAAAAAGAAAACAACGTGTTTCATATCAATTATTGATTAAATATTTGTTTTTGCCATGTTGTGCCCTTTGGTAAGGGCTATCCAAGTCAATAGTGCATCAAAATCAGGCGATTTGCAAGGACGTTGCCGTAATTTGCTTATGCATTTTGCTCATTTCTTCCACAAAGGTGGCGGCTCTGGTGGAATATCTCCCTGGCCCTGATAAGCGGCTCCTATCGGCAATTTTCGTTGTGGCGCCTGAATTTGCGGATTATTACGGTTCATCCAGTTACGCAACTCTGTCAGATTCGCGGCGATATCTGCGCGGTTGGGCGCAAGGCGATTCGCTCTTTCCAGCAGGTTCAGGGCTTTTTCTGTATCTCCCTGCGCTGCCAGGGCGACCGCCTGGTTATTCAGCGCTGATGCATCGAAAGGATTGACCTTGGCTGCTTCGGCAAATTTCTTGCTGGCGGCACTGTTATTGCCTTCTGCCAGAAAGTTGCGTCCTTCTGCATTCGGGTCTTGGGCAAACACGCTCACAGGTAGCAAGAGCATGGTGCCAAGTAATTTGATTGCCGCTTTCACGATTTAATTTCCGAGGTAATAAGGTTTAGGAGCGAGGGGCGGGAAAGCCACGGGACCTTTGCGGGTTTCGAAACTATAGCGCAGATACACCGCCGCCGCCGCATCATTGAAGTCCCCTGAGTTATCCGCACTCAACCGTCCACCCAGGAACAGGTGGGGGGTCAGCTGGTATTCTGCCGCGCCCGTCAGCTTGAATGCAAATGCGGTACGGGTCTGCCCCGGGTAGCTGGTCGGGATGTTGATGGTGGGGTTGGCCGCCGCAAACTGTTCAAGTTCAGCCTGGTCTGCCGGTGAGTTCGGGTAGTACGGGGCATCGAGTTCTCTGAAGTGCTGGACACCGAGTGAGGTGCCGATCTGGTACGACAGTTTGCCTTTGCGTCCGGCAAAGTCAAGCGGGATGCCCATGGCAACATAGGATTTGGGGCTGAAGTAGCCACCATGCCCGTAGGTGAAGTAGCGCAGGTTTTTGTTGTAGA